>NZ_FQXS01000100.1 GCF_900130015.1 Desulfofustis glycolicus DSM 9705
GCGGCCTATCATGATTCGCCGCTTGTCATAGAATTATAAGCCATATTGTCCTGTTAAACAGAAACCTCCAGATAGAGCAAGCTGGGGCCAAAGGCGCGATAAGCAGCCCTTCAGATACCAAACGAGGATGGAGCCTGACGATGATTTCTCTTTGCCGGATCTTTTCCATACTTCTGGTAACACTCTGTACGTTCTTGTCACTCTTCTCCGGGCAGGCGCGGGCAGCCGACGAGAATCTGGTGGACCCCGGCCAGCTAACCTTTCGCGAAGCGATCGCGGATACCTCCGATGAACAGATTGATCCCTATACCGGGCAACTCGATCTGACCTATACCGATCTCTATCTCCCCGGTGACGGTGGCCTCGATCTGCGGATCATGCGCACCTACAAATCGAGCCGGGTGACTAACACGGCGATGGTGGACGGCAAGCTCGGCTATGGCTGGGACATCAGTTTCGGCCGAGTGAAACAGGACGGCAATTTCGTCACCATAGAGCTACAGGATGGAACAACAAGCACCGCCGTCCGTGAAACCTATGGCAGCAATTATTTCAATACCAAGGAGTTCTGGAAACTGTACATGCCGATCGGCGCTTTGCCGGTCCTGCAGTTGACCGATGGAACCACCATCACCTTTGGCCAGGGGAGTCTACAGGGGTATCTGGCCACGGAGATCAGGAAGAACAATAACACCATTACCATCAGCTACGACAGCGACAAAATTAACACCGTGACCTATACGGCCGGCGGCAGCAGCAAGACCATCAGCTTCCATTACGCCACCAGCGGCAGGCGACACCTGCAGTCCATAACCTGGGGCAGCCCGAGTCGCCAGATCACCTACGGCTACGCCGCCGACGACCAGGCCGTGACCTCGGTCAGCCTGCCCGGAGGCGATAGGTGGAGCTACACCTACCAGCAACAAGCCATCAACCTTCGCTCCGCCTATATTCTTCGGACGATCACTACCCCCTGGGGTGGTACGGTCACCTACGGGTTTGATACCTTTGCCAGGGGAAA
>NZ_FQXS01000097.1 GCF_900130015.1 Desulfofustis glycolicus DSM 9705
CAGTAGTGTCCGGTTAAGAGCCAAACGACTCGGTGTAACATCTTGTATTAATATAGCATTCACGGCAAAATGACCATAATCGACTTGAAATCTGATCCCTTTCTAGGGAAATTCTTCGGCAAAACCCTGGAGGGGGGCGCACATGTTTGCCGGACAATTGATTTTCAAGCAGGTTATGGAGTTCATGCCATTGCCAACCTTTCGTCGGTGTGTAGCCAAATACCAAGGAGAGCGCAGGGTAAGAAGGTTCTCCTGTCTCGATCAATTCTTGTGCATGGCCTTTGCCCAAATCACCTACCGAGAGAGTCTTCGCGATATCGAGGCATGTCTACGTTCTCAGCAAAAGAAACTCTATCATATGGGTATCCGTGGCAGAGTTTCCAAATCCACGCTCGCCGACGCCAACGAAAAACGCGACTGGCGGATTTATGCGGAGTTAGCCCAACATCTTATCGCAACTGCTCGCGAACTCTACAAAGAGGATTCGTTCAGCGACGATCTCGACGAGACGGTCTATGCTCTGGATTCAACCACCATCGACTTGTGTCTCTCTGTTTTTCCCTGGGCACCATTTCGCAAAACAAAAGCGGCGATCAGACTCCATACCCTCCTCGACCTCAAAGGAAACATCCCAACATTTATCCATATATCCGACGGCAAATTTCACGATATCAACGCGCTCGATATTTTACCCCTGGAGGTAGGCGCATATTATATCATGGATCGGGGCTACCTGGACTTCGAAAGATTAAACGAATTCAATCAAATACCAGCCTATTTCGTAACTCGTGCCAAATCAAACACCCAATACAAACGACGTTACTCACACCCTGTCGACAGAAGCACTGGCTTGATCTGCGACCAAACGATTGTGCTTACGGGATTCTATGCCAGAAAGGACTACCCGAGAGCACTTCGTCGGGTGAAATTTCGCGACGAGAAGACAGGCAAGTCGCTGGTCTTTCTCACCAACAATTTCACTTTACCGGCGTTGACGATAGCGCAGCTCTATCGCAGTCGCTGGCAAATCGAACTGTTTTTCAAATGGATCAAGCAACACCTCAGAATAAAGAGCTTTTTCGGTACATCGGAGAACGCAGTAAAATCACAAATCTGGATTGCGGTCTCAGTATACGTGCTGGTCGCTATCATGAAAAAGCAGTTCGACTTGCAAGAAAGTCTCTACACAATTTTACAGATTTTGAGCGTCAACGTTTTCGAGAAAGTACCGTTTTATCAATTAGTTACTGAAAGAGATTACAATCAAGAGACCAGGTGCCCCAATAAGCAACTGAATTTATTCGATTAACAATCGGACACTAGTG
>NZ_FQXS01000044.1 GCF_900130015.1 Desulfofustis glycolicus DSM 9705
ACCTTCCGCTTTGCTGACGCGCAGGTCAACGAAGAGTTGATCCGGGATCTCTATACCGGCAGCTTTCTCGAGGAACCTCGTAACCTGATCTTCATCGGTGGCACGGGAACCGGAAAAACCCACCTGGCGACCGCCCTTGCCATGCAGTGCATCCGCTTGGGCAAGCGAGGCCGTTTCTACAGCGTGGTCAACCTGGTCAACAAACTCGAACAGGAAAAGCTGGCCGGCAGAGCTGGTTCACTGGCCAGTCGCCTGGCCAATATCGACTTCGTCGTGCTTGATGAACTGGGATATCTGCCGTTCTCCCAGGCTGGCGGCAGCTTGTTGTTCCACCTGGCCAGCACATTGTACGAAAGAACCTCGCTGATCGTGACCACCAATCTGAGCTTTGCCGTATGGTCCCAGATCTTCGGCGATGCCAAGATGACCACCGCCTTGCTGGATCGGTTGACCCATCACTGCGATATCATAGAAACAGGAAACGAGTCCTTCCGGCTCAAGAAGAGAACGTGACTTTTTTTATCAAAAGGGGGGTCTTTTTTTTGGACGCTGAAAGGGGTCAATATTGAATGCTGATTGACACCCCAGGCTCGGTTCCATAGGGAAAGCTGTGAAAAACGAAAAATTAATTCGTTCCGGGCTGTTATGGCGACAAGAAATTTGTTTGACTGTAACACAAAAAGCTCTTCCAGCCTTTATCTATTGTCTATGATGTTCATTTCTAAAGGAGCGATGGTGAAAAAGGAAGTGCGGCAAGGCGGGCCCCCGGCCGAAGACAACTGCCACTCCGGCCGGGGTTCGTTTTCCCTTGATGTTTGTGAGGTGCGCCCTTTGTTAGCTATGGCAGACTACCCTTGTTGAAAACCAGGCTCCAGCGCAGATCGCCTTCAGTGGGATTGGTAATGGAATCCCAGGAGGGATGAGGTTCAAACAGATCCACCACCCGCCGGGCGTACCCGGCCACAGCTGGCTGCAATACGCCTCCCCCGTTGACGATCTGGCCGGGCTGGAGCGACGTGCCTGCCGGGTAGCCGACGGCCACGATCTTGCCGTAACTGGCATTGGCCGGGTTGGTGAAGCCGGCATGAAGATTCCGGGCCGGTCCGCCGGTGACGACGTTATTGAAGGCAGCGGCATTCTTCAACCGCTCGGAGGTGGCCTCCAGGCGGGGCAAGAGCAGGTAGTAGCCGTCCCAGGTGAAGTTGTCGGTGGTGGTGGCTATCGGAGTGATACCGGCCTTGTCGGCCATGCCGCTGGTCACCAGCTCTGATTCGGAACCCAGCCCGAAGACAATCCGGCCAAAGCTGTCCGCCCGAGGCGCGGACGGGGGCCGGACCGCGCCAACATAGATGAAGTCCGTAGCAGTCGGGGACGAAGCACCGACCACTGCCATGGCCACGCCGACGCCGGCGGCGGGGACGACCCTCTCCATCTTCGGCCGCTGGTCAGCCTCGTCGACCACCGTCACATTGGCCCAATTGCTGGTCCTGCCGGTATGAGTGACGCTCCCCAGCCGGCCCACGGTATCCCCGGCGGTTACTGCTGGATCATCGAGGATATCGCCGTAATCGTTGAGATTGTAGAGCCAGCCAACGCCCAGTTCGATCAGTTCCCGGGCCTCTGCCGCGTTGAGATAGTGGATGACAAACTTGTGGTTGTTGTTGTGGTTGAAGCGGATGACCTCAGCCCCGTCCTCAGGATTCTCGTTGTCCGCGTAGGGGATCTGGTACCTGCCAGTGTCATCGGCCATCACCAGGTTGACCAGTCCGCCGGGGTAACGATCTTCCATCTTGTAGAATGCAGAAACCAATTGCTCGCCCCTACTCTTGCCGGTGTCACCGATGGTCTGGATCGAGTCCTGGGAAATTCCAGCCAACCGAGGGGCGACCATGGTCACTAGAAACCCCATGACCACCAGAACGACCAGGACCTCCAGCAGCGTGAAACCCCGCTTGCCTGTTGCCAGCGTCATCAATCGTTGTACAGACATCTCTTCCTCCATGTTCCATGTGGTTGTGCAGCAACCTCTCACCCCCAGAGCCTGCCGCCGCGGTTCGATACTACCGCAGCACCGTTATCGCGGCGGGGAGATCACCCCGTTTGTGCCGGATTTCTCCTGCCGGTTCGATCCGCCCGGCCCGCCGTCCCTTCTCCGACGTCTCAGCCGGCAGCGAAGAAACTGGATGCAGCTATCAGTTCTTTGCCCGGGCCTGTTTCCGCTGCTGCCTGATCAGCCGGCGCATCTCACCCTGTTCAAGGCCGCCCCAGGCGACGAAGGCGTAGACCTCGGGCTCGCCGAACAGCTCCGTGAACGGCTTGCGGGGAAATTGGCCGATCACGTCGCCGCGGTCCTTTTTCCGCTTCTCCTCCTCGGCATCGGTAATTGTCCCGGCCCTGTGCTTGTCCCTGAGTTCAAACCAGTCTTCAGGCCACAGACCGTCGTTGAGCCGCACCGTCACCGCCTGCAGCGTGGACTTGCGCAGAAACTGGAAACTAAAGTTCTCCGCGGCCATGGTGATACCGGCCGGCGGCCAGGTGCGGCCCGATTTGTCGGCACCCTTCATCAGCAGATCGATCATGTCCATGGGGCCGCCGGGAGAGCGGGAAAAGATGACCAGGTCATCCAGATCCGGAGTGTCGGCCCCGAACAGCAGCTGCAGACCGTAGCGCACGGCCTGAAACGTCATGGTCGCGCCCGGGCAGGCATTGCCGTGAAAATCGTAGACATCCGTCAGGCTGATGGTCCGTTCCTGTCCGTTCCTGACAACGGTTATCGGCGGTATGTCCTGTGCCAACGCAGAATAATCACCCTCCGCACAACACGGTATGCAGAACAGGACCAGTACCAGGAACAGACCAGGAACACTGACGCTTCTCAATCTCGGCTGAATAGACACCACGTTTCTCCTCCTTTTTCATTGAATAGTGAACCGGTAAATAGTTCTTCCCGGCAGCTTTCGGCCATCAATCGAAGCATGGCGGAAGGCCGTCTTTCATTGCAACGGCCCCTTGCGGCAGAATGGCCGCGGGCCCCCCTAGAGCAGGTCGCGAATCAGGCGTTCCAGACGGTGGAAGGAGACCACCCCGTAGCCGTGATGGCGGACGATGCCGGTCTTGTCGACCAGCACCGTCACCGGGATGCTCATAGCGCCGTAGTCCTGCACGATCCTGCGGTCGGAAAAGGCGACCGGGTAAGCGATGCGCCGTTCGTTGACAAATGTTTCCAGGGTCTTTTGCCCCCGCTCGGCGGACAGCGCGATCACCTGGAGCCGATCGCCGTAAGCCCTGTGAACCTCGTTGAGAGGCTCGATGTTCTTCAGACAGGCCGGGCACCAGGGGGCCCAGAGCTCGAGCAGCACCGGCCGCCCGGACACGTCTCCAAGACGGATCTCGCCGCCGCCCAGCCAGGTCGTCGAAAAATCGGGTGCAGCTCGGCCCACCAGCAGCGACGCCTGCTCGCTCCTGCAACAGTCCAGCAGCAGAGCAAAACAACAGAGCATCGCCAAAAGCACCGGAGTTGCCGACCGGCTACGCTTCATCCCGGTCCTCCCGGCGGCACAGTTCGCCGATCTGCTCCTCCAGCAGCGTAGCCACGGCGGGGCCGACGATCGCTTCCCCCCGCACAGCATCGGCCAGTTTCTGCAGCCGCGCCGCCGCCTGCTCGGTATCCTGCTGCCGGTGCCGCATTTCTACCAGGCAGCGATTGAGCGGTCCGGTCAGGCCGGCGGCGTAATCGTCCCGCCGGAATACCAGCGGCCGGTCGGGAAACCGCCCCTCGGCTGCCGCCGACATGACCACTCCGATCTTGCGCACCATGCCCGCCAGCGCCCGGCTGCGCCGAAAACTGACATAAGCCGAACCGACCATCACGAACAGGACGGCTCCGGCCACCAGCAGGGGCACCAGCCGGTTGTGGCTAACCCCGAGGGGAGCGCGGAACACCAGCAGGTAAAACCACGACATCAGGGCCGCCATCAATACGGCCACTAGCAGGTTGCCGGCCACGCCGACCGCCGCCTGGGCCAGCTGGTATTTGGGGTCCACCCAGGTGGAGCGCCGTATCCGTTTCTTCATAGCAATGCCTCCAGAAATTTCACTGAACTTTTCGGCACTTCGATCCGGTGGACACCCAACAGGGCCTGCCAATAGTGGTGCCGCATCGGTCCGTCGATTTCAAGCGCCGACCAACCGAGATAGGAGCGCTGCCGCTCGGTGAAAAAACGGTAGCCGCTGATGTTCAGGGTGGTCACCGCACCGTCCCGGGTCGATTGCACCAGCAGCGACCTGTCGGTGCGGTCCACCCGCAGGTCGGTGATCGAGCCCAGGGCGGCGGCGCCGCGGTTTCTGGCCAGCCGCCGGTTGATCAGGAAGATGACAAACCGCTTGGCGCCATAGCTGCGCCCCCCCATCTTTTTCATCTTCTTCACTACGGTCAAAGCGTTCATCGTTGTACTCCTAAGAGAGAGTAAAGCGGTTCCGGCCCGGCCGGAACCGTCGTCGGGCCAAACGCGAGAAACGGGGCGAAGCACAGCCAGGGCGGCGGGTCGATCAACAACCCGGGCACCAAGGCCAGGCCGGGGCCGGCAAACCCGCCCACAGTCACGGCCCGTCTACCAACAGGTCGTCGCCGGTCCCGAATTGAAGGTCCGGCCCGGCACTGATCAGCTCATAGCTCTTCAGTTCGGCGCCGGCCCGGTAGGAAAACGGCGTGCCCCAATGATCGAGGGCCAGGTCGCGCCCGGAGCCGCTCTTGAAAGTCGCCGCCAGCCACTGCTCGAACCGCTCCGGCCGGGGGCACCGGCCGGTCCTCAGGAGGTGGTGGTCGAGCATCGTCGACAGGGAACGCAGATCGCCGGCGGTGGCCAGTTGCTGGCCGGTCAGCACCGTCCCGTCGTAGAGCCGCCGAACCCGCTCCGGTGCGTCGGTGAACAGCAGCAGAACGCCGGCCAGCGTCAGTACCGCCGCGGTAAGGTTGCTCACGCCGCTGCCCCGCCGACCCCTTCAGGGGCTCTCTCCGCCCGGCGCCGCCGCCAGACCAGGCCGGCCAGCAGCCCCAGCGCGAGGATCGTGCCGACCGCCGACACGGGCAGGATGAACTGGTCGTAGAGGTAGCTCCACCTGGTCACGTAGGTGTAGACGGCCACCTTATCGCCGCCCTCGGGCACATACCACCAGCGGCCGTCGCCGGACCGGGAAAAGCCCATCTCGTCGGCGAAGTCCTCGTTCTGCTTGTGATCCAGCGTGACAAACCGCACCACGGCGCGGTCCCCCAGGTGCTGGACGCCGGTGAACTCCTTGATGTAGAAACGCTTCTCCCACTGCTTGAAGCGGCCGCGATAGAGTTCGCGGTGCACGTACGATTCCATGAAATAAGCGAAATCGTCGACCCCCGGCGTCTTGCCCTGCAGGTCCACCTTGACCCGGCCGGCCGTCGAGTGGGCCGCGGCCGTGCCCGTTATGACGAGCGACCCGAACAGCAGCAAGAGCATGAAAACCGCCTGCCTGGTCATGACCGTCCCTCCTCCCGAGCGAGCAGCGCCTCAACGCCGTTGTCGCCCGGCTCGGCGGTGATGTAGCGCTCCAGCCGCTTCCGGTCGATCTTCACCCGGTAGTTGTGCCGCAGCTCATCGTAGACCTCCTGCCACTGCTGCTGGTAGCGGCTGTAGAGTACGTCGTTGCGGATATACTCGCGCCGCTCCTCGAAGGCGTTCTGGTACGGCTCGGTCCGGCTCTCCAGCAGCAGCAGGTAGGTCTCGCCGTCGATCAGATGCGGGCCGCTCGCCTCGCCCACCGGCAGCGTCGCGACGATCTCCCGCCAGGAGGGCTGGAAGCGGCGCAGGGTCCGCTTGCCGGTATCGCCGCCGCTACGTCGCTCCTTCTCCTTCAGGGCGTGCCTGCCGGCGGCCGTGGCGAATTCCAGCCGGCCGTCAAGCACCGCCGCCAGCACCTGCTCGGCCTGCTCCGGGTCGACGCTGAAGGCGTGCAGGTGATAGCGGGCCGGCTGCTGGTACTGCTCGAGGTTCTCCTCGTAGAAGGCGCGCATCTCCTCCTCGGTGATCGTGTCGCGGTCTATCTGCTCGATGAGCTGATCCTGCAGCAACTCCATGAACAGCCTGCTCATCGAGTCGTGCAGCTCGTTTCTGATCACCGGGTCGCGGTGCAGGTCGAGTTCCAGCCCGCGGGCGATGATCATCTCCATGTTCAGCGCGTGTTCGAAGGCGAACGCCGGGGTGAGCAGCTCCTGCTTTTCTCGGAAACGGGAGTCGCGTTTCAGGCTTTTCAGGTGCGCGTCCACGTCGGCCACGGTGAGCACGCCCCCCTCGAATGTGGCCAGCACCTGCTCGTCGCTCTCCGTCGAGCAACCGGCGAGCAGGGCGGCGAGCACTAATACGGTCAACCATCTCATGTCCATTCTCTCCTTTCAGTGCAGTGTTTTTTTCACAGCGTGTACATAGCGAGCATGCCCGCCACCAGCGCCCAGGCGACGAAGCCGACGATGCCGGCCAGGGTGATGATCAGCACCGGTTCGATCATCGTGCTCATCCAGTTGATCCGGTCCTCCAGCTGCTGCTCGTAGATGTCAGCTACCAGCAGCACCTGGCTGTCCATCTTGCCAGACTGTTCGCCGATGCGGACCATGGACAGCATCAGGCTGGTGAACAGACCGGAGCCCTTGAGCACGGCGGACAGCGACTCGCCGCCGAGGACCCGCTCCACGGCCCGGTCGATGGCGTTCCGGGCGGCCTGGTTGGCCAGGGTGTTGCGCGTCGATTCCAGCGCCTCCACCAGCGTGATGCCGCTAGCCAGCAGCGAGCCGAGCGTCCGGGTGAAGCGGACGATGACGCTGAGCTTGGCGATGGGCCCGACGATCGGGATATGGATCTTGAAGCGGTCGATGTGGTGGCGCGTCTCCCGCACCGCAAAGAGCACCACCAATCCGCCGATCGCCCCGGCCAGGGAGATCAGGATGGCCGCCGCGTTTTTCGTCAGAAAATCGGCCAGGTCCAGCAGGAACTGGGTATTCCACGGCAGGCTGGCACCCCTGAGCAGCAGAGCAAAGCGCGGGATGACGAAGACCACCAGGAAGGCGACGACGACAATGGCCACCACCAGCACGATGCTCGGGTAGGTGAAGCTGCGGATCAACATCTTCTTCAGCGCCGCCCGCTTCTCCATATAGGCGACCAGAGTGTGCAGCACATCCTCGATGATGCCGCCCAGCTCGCCGGCCCGGATCATCTGCACCGCTGTCTCCGGGAAGATCCGGGGAAAGCGGCCGAGGGCGTCGCTGAGGGCGACACCGCCCTCGATCTGCTGCTTCACCTCGCCGAGGATGTACTTGAAGCGGCGGTTCAGCGTCTGCTCGTGCAGGACCGCCATCGCCTCGGTGATGGTGATGCCGGAGCCGAGCAGGGCGGCGAGCATCCGCAGAAACAGCGTCACCTCACGCAAACGGACGATGCCGATGCGGCGCAGCAGGTCGGCGGCGGTGACGCCGCCGACCTGCTCCACCTCGGCGACGGCCAGCACCGTCAGCCCCTTGGCCATGACCGAGGTGGCCGCGGCCGACTCGTTCTCGGCGACCACCGTCGTACGGCTGATGGCGCCCTGGTTGTCGATGGCCGTACAATTATAGACCGGCATCGGTTTCTCCCCGCGCTCCGGCAATCATCGCTCTGCTCTTCATCCCCGGCTCACGCTCACCCCATGGTGACGCGCACCACCTCTTCCGGGGTGGTGACGCCCTGCCTGATCTGCATGATGCCGTCCTCGCGCAGCGTCCTGAACTCCCCACGCTCCACGGCGTAGCGGCGCACCCGTTCGGCCGCTTCCCGGGAGGCCACCATGGCGGCCACCTGGTCGTCCATGACCAGCAGCTCGAAAATCCCGGTCCGCCCCCGGTAGCCCTTGTGGCCGCAGACCTCGCAGCCCCGGCCCCGCCGGACGGGAAACGGCCGGTCCTCCGGCAGCCGCAGCATGCGCAGCTCGGAGGCGGATATCTGCTGTTCCTCGCCGCACTGGGAACAGACCCGCCGCACCAGCCGCTGGGCCAGCACGCCGCGTAGCGAGCTGGCCACCAGAAACGGCTCCGCGCCCATGTCCACCAGCCGGGTGAACGACGACGGGGCGTCGTTGGTATGCAGCGTCGAGAGCACCAGGTGGCCGGTGATGGCGGCCTGCAGCGACACCTTGACGGTATCGCCGTCGCGGATCTCGCCGACCATGATGATGTCCGGGTCCTGGCGCAAGATGGAGCGCAGTGCCCCGGCAAAAGAGATCTTCGGTCCCGGATTGATCTGGGTCTGGTTGATCCCGTCCATCTTCATCTCCACCGGGTCCTCCAGCGTCGTCAGGTTCACCGCCTCGGAACGGATGGCCCGCAGCACCGCGTACAGGGTGGTCGACTTGCCGCTGCCGGTGGGGCCGGTGACCAACACGATGCCGTAGGGCATCGCCACCAGCTTGCGGAACTGGGCCAGCGTGTCCTGCTGCATGCCGAGTTCGTCAAGGTAGGCGGCCGAATCGTGGGCCGGCAGGATCCGCATCACCGCCTTCTCGCCGTAGACCACCGGCAGCGTCGAGGTGCGGATGTTGACGCCCTCGATGTCCACGTCGAGCCGCTGCGGCTTGAAAAAGAAGGCGCCGTCCTGGGGCATGCGCTTTTCGGCGATGTCCAGCTGGGAGAGGACCTTGACCCGGGAGATCACTTTTTCGGCGAGATGCAGCGGCAGGCTCTCGGAGATTATCATCACCCCGTCGATTCGCATCCGCACCACCAGGTCGCCCCGGGTCGGCTCGATGTGGATGTCCGAGGCCTCCATGTTGATGGCCCGCAGCAGCAGCTTCTCCAGCAGCTCGGTGATCTGGTGCAGATCCTCCTGGTCGGAGGCGAAGGCGCTGAGCCGGATGGAGGTGTCAAACTGGCGGCTGTACTGCTCGCTCTGCAGCTTGCGCAGCCGGCCACGGGAAACCAGCTGGAGCACCACCGGCCGGTTGACCAGCCGGCCCACCGACTGCAAGGCCACCGACGGCACCGGGGCGGCGCAGGCACAGACCAGCTCGCCGCTCCCGCCGACGCCGGCGGGAAAAATGCCGAGCTTGAGGGCCAGCTTCTTGGGGACCTTGCCGGTCACGGCCGGATCGACGGTGAGCGGCTCCGGGTTGAACAGCGGAATGCCCATGAAGGTCGACAGGTGCTGCACCAGCTCCGGCTCTTCCAGGTAGCCACGCCGCACCGCCAGCTGGCCGAGTTCCTCTCGCACCACCCGCTGCTCGTCGAGCAGGGCCGACACCGCATCCCGGGTCAGGATCTTCTTGGTCACCAGGTATTCGCCGAACCGCTGTTTAGCCATAACCGCCTCCTTTTCCTATACCGCCCCGGCCCAGGAGCCGAGTCGCTGACGCAGCAGGTCCGGCCGCCGGGCCGCGCTCAGCGCGGTGTCCGCCGAGACCCGGCCCTCCTGGACGAGTCTGATCAGGGACTGCTCCATGGTCTGCATGCCCTCGCGCAGCCCGGTCTCGATGGAGGAGTAGATCATCTCGTCCTTGCCGTGGCGGATCAGGTTGGCGATGCCGGTGTTGACGAACATGATCTCCACCGCCGGCACCCGGCCGTTGCGGCTGCTGCTCGGCAGCAGCCGCTGGGAGACCACGGCGCGCAGCGAAGCGGAGAGCTGCTGGCGGATCTGGTTCTGCTCCCCGGCCGGAAAGGTGCCGATGATCCGGTTTACCGACGAGGTGGCGTCCCGGGCGTGCAGCGTCGAGAACACCAGGTGGCCGGTCTCGGAGGCGGTGATCGCCGTACGGATGGTCTCCGGGTCGCGCATCTCGCCGACCAGGATGACGTCCGGGTCCTGGCGCAGCGAGTCACTCATGGCCCCGGCGAAACTGGTCACGTCGGTGTGCAGCTCGCGCTGGAAGACGATGCAGCTGCGGTTGGCGTGCACGTACTCGATGGGATCCTCGATGGTGAAGATGGTGCAGCGGGCCGAGCGGTTGATCTCGTCGATGATGGTGGCCAGCGTCGTCGACTTGCCCGAGCCGGTGGCGCCGGTGACCAGGACCAGCCCGTCGCGGAAACGGGGCAGCCGCGCCAGGCTCTCCGGCAACCCAAGCTCGGTGAACGACGGCATGCCGTCGGCCAGCAGCCGGACCGCGGCGGAGAGGCAGCCGCGCTGGTAATAGATGACAACGCGGAACCGGCCGACGCCGGGCCGGTGCAGGCCGAGATCCACGGACAAGCGCTCGCGCAGCAGCTCCTTGTGCCGCTGGGCCATGATCTCGTCGAGTAACAGCTGGATCTCTTTTGGGGTGTAGGGGTCGCACCGGTACGGCTCGATGAGACCCCTGACCCGGAAGGCGGGCGCCATGTTGCCGGTGAGGTGCAGGTCGGTGGCGCCGAGGTCCCGGGTCATCCGCAGCAGCTCCTCCATGCTTCCCGGCTTAGCGGGAAGCGCCGTCGATTCGTTGCTCGTCTGCTTCATCACGTTCTTTCCTGGTGCTGTCGGCGGTCGGGTAATTGAGCAGGTTCTCCTGCTCCCTGGTCAGGCGCGGGTGCGAGCTGCGCCGCTCGAGAAAGCCGGCCCCGACCTGCCAGGCCAGCGCCGGGTGGCTGATGATGTGCGGGGTGATCAGGATCACCGTCTCGGTCTTGACCCGCTTGTCGAGTATCTCCCGGAACGGAAAGCCGAGCACCGGTATATCGCCGAGCAGCGGCACCTTCTTCTCGTACTCCTGCAACTCCTCTCGGATGATGCCGCCGATGGCGATGGGCTGGCCGGAGACGGTGGTGACGATCGAGTTGAGCTTGCTGCGGTCGACCCCGTCCAGTGGAAAACTGACCACCTCTCCGGTAACGCTGTTGACCACGCCGACGGAGGTGATGTTATAGACCGGGTAGCTCATCTCCGCCTCCAGGTCCATGGTGATCGTGCCGTCCTCGTTGATAAACGAGGAGACCTCAATGTCGGTGCCCAGCTCCTCACGCTTGATCTGCACCTCGAAGGTGGTGGTGGTGATGAACCCCTCCTGGTTGAACAGGGTCTCGCTCTCCACGTCGTCGCGCAGCGGCACCTCGTTGCCGACGAAGAACTCGACCCGGGAGTTGTTGGCGCTCATCAGGTACGGGGTGGACAGCACCTCGACCCGGTCCTCGTCCTCGTAGAGCTGCAGCCGCGCCTGGATACTGTCCTTACCGAAGAGCAGGTTGAGCGTGGTGTTGGCCAGCCCGGAGCTGGAGCCGAGCGTCGAACCCACCACATTACTGGCGTAGGCGACGGTGCGGCCGGCGTAGTCCAGGTTGACGAACAGCTCGTTGCCGTCCCGGTCCTCGGTGTAGTAGCCGGAATCCGGCGACAACGGCGGAGGGGAGGTGGTCGGTCCGTAGCTGGAGTCGTAAATCCGGTCGGGATAAGCGTTCTTGTAGGAGCCGGGCAGGTTCACCTGGAAGAAGCTCTCGAAGCCGTCGCCGAGGTTGAGCTGCAGGATCGAGACCTCGAGCAGCACCTGGGAGGTCGGGGTGTCCATCAGCTCTATGATCCGGCCGATGTCGGTGAGCACCGACTCGTCCAGGGAACGGGCGATGATGGCGTTGTTGCGCTTGAAGACGGTGATCACCGCCGGCACCTGCTTGTCGATGGTTTTGCTCAGGACCACTGCGTCCTCGCCGGTGGTCCCCAACTCGCGCAGGTTGAGCAGCCGCCGCACCTCCTCGACGCTGAAGCCCTGCCGCTGCTCGAACTGGTCGGTCCGCCCGCCGGCCGCAGCCTCCCTATCGTCCTCGACGGTGATCTTCTGGCCCGCCTCTTTCTCTTCGTCCACGTGGCCGTAGATCTTCTCCTCACCGATATCGTTGAAGACGATCTGCGAGCCCATCACCGCCTGCAGGATCTTGGCCATATCATTGGCGTTCGAGTAGCGCAGCCAGTAGGCCCGGCTCTTCTCGTTGCGGCGGATGACCATTTCCCGGCCGTACTCCTCGACGGTCATGATGGTGACCAGCCGTTCGTCCTCCCGATACCAGAGATTGTTCAGCCGGCACACCGTTTCCAACGCCTGGCGCAACGGCAGGTCCTGGAGGTAGAGGCTGACCGGCGTGGCCGCGGCCAGCCGGGTGACGGCGATGTTGTAGCCGGTGATCTCGGAGAGCAGCGCCGCCACCTGGATCAACGGCACCTGGTCGAGGGCGAGCTGCTCCACCTCGGAGCGCAGGCCGAGATCGAACGGGTCGCCGTGGCCGATGAACCGCTCCCGCACCTCCTCCGGGCCGGACACCTGGTCGCCAGAGATGACCTTGACGATCGGTTTTTCCTCGGGCAGATCGGTGCCATCGGCTGGCCTTATCACCTGCGTCCGCTCCGAGTCGGGCCGGTAGGCGTGCCCCTCGCGCAGCAGCCGGCCCGCATCCTTCCCCCCGCAGCCGCCAAGCAGCAGTGCGGCGGCCAGCAGCAGGGCCGGAATGAATACCCTTCCCTTCATAGCCACACCTTGTAGAGCTTGTCATCAAGTCCGCGCAGCACCGCCGAACGGTGGTCCAGCGACATGACAGTGAACTGGAATTCCTTCCGGTCGAACAGGACCAGGATGGTATCGTTTCGTTCGTATCTCTTCAGTATCGTTCCCTCATCCCTGCCGCCGGTATCGCCCTCCACTGTGAACAGGCCGACCGAACGGCCACCGGCGCTGACCACGCCGCGCAGCTGAATCTTCTCTTTGACCATCGCATAGTCCCGCGGCACCACCGCCGGTGGCGGCTCGTCGAACGGGTTGCGGTCGGCCTCCCCGGCCGTCTTCACCGTCACCAGCGGGAACGGCTCCAGCACCGGCCCGGCCCCAGGGTCTGTCGCGGCCGGCATCGCGGCAGCCGCCGCTTCGTCCGGGGCAACGGCAGTCTCCACCGCCGCTGCCGGTTCACCTGTTGCCGAGCCGCTGTCCAGGGGGGCGACGGCCCCCGTTTCCGGCCCATCAGGCGCCGGCTCGGCGCGGGACGGTGCCGGGGCGGCCAGGACCGTAAGCAGTAGTGTCAATCCGATCAGTTTCAGGTACATCTCGTGTTCCTCATCACACCAGCAGTTTCATGGTGACGATCACGAAGCCGCCCTCGGCGGGTTCGCGGACGATCTCCAGGTTGCGCACCTGGATCGGCTCCTTGAGTCGTTTCATGCTGCCCATCAGGGCTACCAGATCCTGGTAGCGGCAGCGCATCGTCAGGCCGAACACCTCCCAGGTGAACAGCTCCTCCTCGATCTGTTTTCCCGGTACGATCTGAAGGATCTCGATGCGCTGGTCACCGGCCACCCGGTTGATCAGGTGCAGCACCTCGGTCACTTCGGCCGCCTGGCCGGTCCTCCCGCCCGCCTCACGGAGTCGGGCGGTGGCCTCGGCCAACTCCCCGGCCAGCGTCTCGGCCTGCCGGCGCAGCGGCGCCAGCGGCGGTGGTTCGCTCAGCTGGTTGTAGGTGGCCACCGTCTTGTTCAAGGTCCCGATGGCGCGCTGTAGCGAAGCGGCCTCCGGGTCGTAGACCTTTTTCAGGTAGAAGAAGGAACCGCCCACCAGGATGGCGGCGATCAGCCCGTATTTCTCCAGCTTGGTCAGCTTCTTCATGACTGGTCTTCCCCGGCCCCGTTGGTGGCCATCCGAATAACGAAAAAGACGCGCCCGTCCGCCCCGTGTTTCACCTCCGCCAGTTCGGCCACCCGGCACCAGGGGTGGCGCTGCAGCGCCACGGCAAAGGCGCCGATCTGATCGACGGTTGCTGCCCGGCCGCTGATCAACACATCGTCGCCCTGCTGCCCGACCGACTCAAGTAGCATGCCGGCCGGTGCCGCGAACAGCGCGCCGAGCACCCGCTCCGCGTGCTCCAGCACGCTGTCCGAACCGCCGTCGAGAAAGGCCAGCTGCCGGTTCAGCAGGCCGATTCGGGCCTGCGTCTCATCGATCTTGTTTTTCAGCGCCTGGTATTCGTCGTGGCCCTGCTGGCGGCTCTTGATCTGCGCCTGTAGTTCGGCGTTGCGCGCCTGGTAGCGCTCCTTGCTGGTCTTCATGTAGCCGTAGTGGCCGAGCAGGCCCGCGGCCAGCAGCGCGGTGACCACCAGCGGCGCCAGATAGGCGCTCTGCCGCAGTCGGACATCCAGCGGCACTGCGTCGCTGATGCCGATCTGCCGAAAGCGCCGGCCGGCCAGCTCGCGCACGGCGCCGCCCACGGCCCCGGCGTACATGGCGTTGAGCGCGTCGTGCTCGGCCCGGCCCAGCTTGTCGTGGCGGTGCAGCTCGATGGCCTCGGCCCCGTAAGGGCTGCACCCGTTCAGATAGTCCACCAGGTCCTTGCGGGTGGCACCGATGCCGGTGAGCAGCAGCGGCAGCGGCCCCGGCACCTGGTCGAGGATGAAGCGCAGCGAGCTGTCGGCCTCGCCCGGGTCGTCGCCGGCGAGCAGCTCGAGCAACACATCGCGGCCGAGCGGCACGGTGCTGATCTGTTTCGGCAGCCCGGCGTGGACCAGCGCGAAATGGGCGTAGTCGACACCGATCTCGAACACCGCCCGGGGCGGTTGCTCCTCCTCCAGGAAGAGCGGCATGTAGAAGCTCGTCTCGGACGGGTAGAGCCGCGCCAGCCGCAGACCGCAGCGCCGGCAGATCTGCTTCATGGCCCGGTAGACATTGCGCTCGATGACCGAGATGGAGACATCGATCTCCTCGTCGTCCTCGGTGATCAGCATCAGGTCCTGCTGCTCCGCCGGCAGGCCGCGCACCGCGCCGACCAGGGCCTGGCTGCCGCTGATGCCGGTGTACGGCTCCACCTCCCAGCGCAGGGCGTCGCAGAGCTGGAAGTGGCGCAGTTTCTCGACCTTGCGCCGGTTCATCGAGATCTGCACCGAGCGGGCCAGCGGCGTTACCAGCACGACCGGGCCGCCGGGGTAGTCGAGCCGGTCCATCAGCTCGGCGATATGGGCCTGGTCCGGCAGGTCCTTACGGCCCGGGCCGCGGTCCACCGAGACGAAGGTGCGCACCGCCAGCCGGCGGCCCTGCCGCGCCACCACGGCGCCGCAGAGCAGCCGGCCGGTCAGCTCCAGGGCCAGCATGCGGCGCACCGGTACGACCGCGGCCAGGGTCGCGCGATTCTGTTGTCTGTCTGGGAAAAGATTCATGGCATCCGGCGCCCGCCGCCGCGTCTGTGGTTCATGGGGTGTCGCTCATCGTTCAGGGCAGCGGGGAAAAATGGAGCGCGGCATCAACGCGCACCGTGCGCAGCCCGCCGGCCAGATCCGCCTGCACCCGCAGGTCGAAGGGGAGTATGATGCCCTCCTCGTCCGTATCGGGAATACCGTCGCCGTCGCTGTCGGTCCAGAGCACCAGCTGTCGGGTGCCGGATACCGCCGGGGGATCGGTAGTCTCGTCGTAGACGAAGGCGGACGGCAGATACCAGTCGTCCAGGAAACCGTCGCCGTCCTCGTCGGTGAGATCGGCCGCGCTGGGGCTCAGCGGCGGGTCGGCAAGCGGCGCATCGGCGCCGAAGTCCCACCCGCGATAAAACGCGGTCTTGGTGCCGTTCGGGCCTGTTGTGGCGTTGTAGACCAGCAGGTGCAGGGTGGCGATCGCCCCCCGCGAGTGGTCCGCCGTCACCAGCAGCGTCACGTTGTCAGCATTGCAACCCTCGCCTTGATCGTTCTCGCAATCGGTATCGGCCGGATTGTAAAGCGACACATCCACCGCTTCGGTGGGCGAGGCCGGCTCGAGGTAGTCGTTGGTTTCATCCGGCGCGCCTGCCGGCAAGGTATCGCTGTCGAGGAAGTTGAACCGGCCGTCGCCGCCGCGACTCAGCACCAGCAGCGCCGCGGCGGCCGCGTCGTGGAAGAAGAGCAGCTCCCGGCCCCAGCCGTCGCGCAGCACTTCGTTCCCGCCGTTGCCGAACGGCGCCGGCAGGTTCGGGCCGCGCCAGCCGATACCGCGGCTGGCCGCGGTCGGTGCGGCCAGGTCGTCACCGCTGTCCAGCGCGTTGGGCGTATCGGTCCACAGCCCCCGGGCCGAACCCTTGGTATAGGCACCGTCGGCGGCATCACGGTCGTCCCAGGTGTCGTCGTCCAAGGTGGCCGGATCACCCGGTTCCCAGCGGAACAGCCGGGGCAGCCGGCACAACGCGCCAGTGAAGCCGTCGTTAAAGCCACCCTCGGCGGGCGTCTGGCTGCCCACCAGGGCCCGGCGCAGCCGCTCCAGGGTCGCCTCGGTGACGGCCCGGCGGCACGCCTCGCGCTCTTCGAGCCGGGGCCGCCAGTCGCGCGAGAACACTTTCATAACGATATTGTCCCGGTTGCATGCATCATCTTCGTCGTAGGCCTCGCTCATGATGTCGTCCGGGTCGATGGTCCAGGTGATGCCGGAGATCTCCCCCTTTTTCGGGTAGGTCCCTTTGCGGTCCGGCCCCTCGGAGATCACCCAGAACAGGGTCTCGCCGGGACGGTCGGGATCGGCGGTGATAAAGAAGCGCAGGGCCCGGCCCCAGCCGTCGGCCAGCCGGCCGTCGGTCTGCAGCAGCCGGAACTGCTCCTTCTCGTCGCCATACTCGCCCGGGTCGCCATCGTCCGGGTCGTAGTCGCCGTCCTCCCAGTCCTCGCCGATGCCGATGATCGTGGCCGGGCCAAGGGCGGCATAGTCGGCGTCGGTCTTGGCGTAGTGTTCGGCGTCGGCCGGCCACCGGTCCCGCGGCGGGGCCAGGTAGGGGCCGCGCCAGAGCTGCGGATTCAGGCAGGCCTCTCGTTCCGGCGGTCCAGGTTCCGTGCAGTCTTCGGAAGGATCGTCGGTCCACAGGCCGCGCGGCTGGCCCTCGTTCTCCGTCTCCAGGCCGCCGATATGGTCCTGGTTATATGCCTCGTCATGGGTGAGGCGGCGGAACGGGGAATTCGAAGACGGCGGCAGGTCTTCCGCGTAACGCCAGCTCCAGCCGTTGGGCCCGAAGGAGCCGGCGGGCCGGTAGACAAAGACGTTGAGGTTGTTCGGGTCGGCCGGGTCGAAGCGTTCGGTGCCGGCCGCCGTCTCCCGGTACTGTGGGGGCGTCTCCCACAGGTCCGGCCAAGCGCCGAGATCGCCCACGTAGCCGAAGACCACCGGGCAGCCGTGCTCGTCGAGCCGCTCCGGGTCGATCGGGTCGCCGAGCAGGGCCGTGCGGATCTGCTCCATGGTCTCGCGGGTCCGGCGGGCCCGCTCGGTATCGTCGAGCCGGCCGACAAAGGGCACGGCCATGGCGGCGAGCAGGCCGAGCAGGCCGATGACAAGCACCGTCTCGAGCAGCGTGAACCCCCCGCTTCGCCCCCCTCTCTCTTTGTGTCGTTCTTTCGTCGCCGCCATGGCCGTGTCCTGTGTCCAATCAAAAAGCCGGCGGGGCGACAGCCGCCCCGCCGGCAGTGGTGTCCTGTTCAGGAGAAAGGAGTGGTCGCCTCTCAAACACCACGAAGGTTAAGATTAGTTGATGTTGCCGTCACCGTTGATATCGATACCCCAGAATTCCTCGTCGTCGGCCGGGAACATATGGCCTTCCGGGCACTGGGTGGCGTACTGCCATCGCTCTTGGGCGGAGGCGATATCGAAGGTGCGTACTTTCAGGTCATTGTCGTTGTCGCCTATCACGTAACCGTCACCCGGGTATTCATCATAAGCCACAGCCGCCAGGGCAGCCAGGTCGGTAGCGGCGGCAAAACCAAGGGTGGACGCGTCGGTCCCGTCTATCACGCCGTCATCGTTGGTGTCAAAGCGGGCCGCGGTGGCTTCCAGGCGCGGCAGCACCAGGTTGTAGTCGTTATAGGTAACGTTATCGCTGTTCTGGATACCGCCCGGGCAATGGGCCGCGTTGGCGACCAGGCCGGAAGTGACCAAAGTGTTCTCGGGACCGAAGCCGAGGACGATGCGACCGAACCAATCGGGCTCGCCCCAATCCTGCTCATCGTCATGCGTATCCCAAGCTGTGTCATCATACCCCATGCCCACCATAGCCACGGCAAAACCTGCGCCATCGGTCGGAACGGTGACTTCATCCATGGTCGGGGCCTTGGTGACGGTTGCGGCCAGAGCGACGTTATTATTGATCAGATCGGTGTAATCTTCTTTGAAGTCATCACCGGCGTCATTGTACGCATCATAGGCGTTGAGATTCAACAGCTTGACGATACCCATGTTACGCAGTTCAGCCGCCTCATCTTCATCAAGATAATGGATGCGGAAATGGTTGCGGCTCATGAACTCGGAGGCCAGCGTCTCCGGGCCGTTTTCCGGATCGTCGTCGGATACCGACGGGATCTGGAAAGTGGCGTCCGTGCCGACTACCCCATCAACCTGCTCAACCAGGTTGGTCATCTTCGACGGGAAGCGGTTGGTCTGCTCAAACCATGCCGACATCATCGTGACCATCCGGCTCTGGTTGGAGTCGCACACGGTATCCACCGCGGAGCCGGAGATGCCGGCCAGCCGCGGGGCGACCATGGCGATGAGAAAACCCATGATGACCAGCACCACGAGGATCTCGAGCAGGGTGAAACCTTCGTCGCTCTTGAATTTCTTCTGTAGTTTCTCTTTCAGTGTCTCTTTTTTCATTGGTTGCCTCCTCAGGCGATACAGGCGCCCTTTCCCCCACGGATCACGGTTCCTGCGTACATTCTTGTGGTTTCCGTTGTCGACCCCTCGGGCGCCCCGCCCGACCGGGATGTCGCTCGCCGTGCCGGCGGCGCTTCAGCGGCGCTGCCGCCGGCAGGCAAAATCGAGCACGTAGCGATACTCTTTGCCGCAGCGCAGGACCACTTCCTTCTGGCCCTTGCGCAGGATCTTCATGTCCACCTCGATGCGGCCGTAGCCGTCATGGCCGAGCACCTCGTCGAAGAGCTGCTCGAGCTTGCCCACCACCTGGTCGCGGGTGGCGTTGCCGGTGTCGTCGTGTGCCATGGTGGTTGCCGTCGGTCCGGCCATGCCGGGAAGTTGAAGATAATTAGTGACAACGCAACTTGTTAGCGTCATCTAATTTAGGGGCCACTCTACCCCCTTCCATCGGCCCCTGTCGTGACCTGCGTCACGGGATGTGAAAAAAAGGCGAAAAAAGTGCGGGCGCTCAGGGGAGCGGGGCGTCGTCGGTGGCGATGGCCAGCAGCCCGGCCTCGTCGAGGACGGTGACGAGGCCGCGGGCGTTGCGCACCAGCTTCTGCCGCTCAAGTTCCATGAGCAGCCGGGAGAAGGTCTCGCGGGCCAGGCCGAGTTCCTCGGCCATGACGCTCAGCGGCCGCAGGTCCACCGTGCTGCCGTCGCCGACGCACCCGGGCAGCCGGCCCAGTCGGCTGAGCAGGTAACCGGCCACCCGGGCGCGGGCCTGGCGTTTGCGGCACAGGCAGCCGTCCCGGCAGGAGTGCTCGAGCTGGCGCGCCGCCGCCAGCGCCAGGTTGACAGCGAAGCGGGAGTGGCCGTGGGCCAGTTCCAGGAACAGCGGCAGCGGCAGGTCGAAGGTGGTGCTGCGGCACAGGGCCCGGCAGGATGACGCGTGGCTGCGCTCGCGGTGGCAGAGCAGGCAGAAGGGGACGATGTCGCCGGGGGTGACGATGCGGCGCAGGTGCTCGTTGCCGCCGCCGTCCCCGTAATAGTCGCGCAGCCGGCCGTGCAGCACGATGTGCACCGTGTCGGCGGGGCCACCGGCGAGAAACAGGTGCTCGTAGCGCCGCCAGTCGCGCCGCCGCCCCTCGCGCTGGACTCGGGCCGCAGCCTCGTCGCCGACGCCGTCGAACAGCGCTGCGAGCGGGTCGGCCGGGACCGCTTCGACCGGGGTGCCGGCATCGCGGCCCGGTGGCGGCTGCATCTGTCTCATCGGCATCATGGCCCGGCCGGAGACCGGCCCGCTGCCGCCGGACCGCGGGTTGCCAGGAAATAGTGGAAATACCGGTTCACCGCGACGATCAGCCCGCGCGTCTCGGCCAGCTCCGCCGGCCGGTTGAACTTCAGGGAGGGGTAGTGCTCGCCGGCGTTCCAGGCGGTGACCACCAGGTCGAGCCGGCCGGCGAAGCGGCGGTTGTAGCGGGCGATCAGGTAGCAGGCCAGGCCGATGTTGACCGCCGGGTCGTAGAGGTCTTCCGGCTGCAGGTCGCGCAGCCGGGCCGCGTCCAGATGCCGGAGGCGGAGCCCGGAGCGGAGTAGATCGCGGGCGGTGGCCCGGGCTGTCGGGTAGGTCAGCTGGCAGAGCCCGTAGGCGCCCCGGTGCGACAGGGCGCGCGAGTCGCCGGCCGACTCGGCGACGATCAGGGCGCGGATGAAATCAGGGTGCACCAGATAGCCCTCGGCGATATAGGGGACGGTGGTGAAGTAGCGGATCAGCTCGGCGTAGCCGGCCACCCGCTCTACCGCCACCCAGTCCATCGCCACCCAGTCCACCGCCCGATGGTGGGCGGGCAGCCCGGCCTGCAAGGAGCCCGGCAGGAGCGGCAGCACCGCCAGCAGCAATGCGGCAAACCGCCGGCCCTTCTTCGGCCGCCGCTCAGGGGCGGCCGTCGGCGCCGTCATCGTCGTTTCGCCCGTGCTCTTCAAGGTATCGGCGAAAGCCGCCGGACGCCTCATCGACCCCGCACTGCTCCAGGAAGGCGGCGTAATCGAGCATCCGCTCGATGATCGCCGGCGAGACCACGTGCTCCATCAGGCAGGCCCCGGCATCGGCAACCGCCGCGTCAAGGAGCAGCACCTCGCGGAGAAAGCGACGCAGCAGCCGGTGTCGGTGCAACACCTCGTCGGCGTAGCGCTGCCCCGCCTCGGTCAGCGACACCGCCTCGTACGGCAGGTAGTTGACCAGCCCCCGGCTGCGCAGGTTCTGCAGCGCCTCGGTCACCGACGGACCGGAGACCCGTAGCCGCTCGACGATGTCGCGCGGCCGCACGGCGCCGTGCTCGCGGCTGCTCAGTAGGATGGCCTTGAGGTAGTCCTCGAGACTGGCACTCAGTCGTTGTTCGCTCATACTCGTCATCTCTCTTCGGTCATGGTCGCCGGAGGCGCTCTGATACGGGGCCGTCGGACCCCGTGTCCCCCTGGACACCGCTTTCCGGGGTCTCCTTCATCTCCTGGGGCCCGAGTCCGGATCATCGCATCGCTTGAGCATTCCGTGCCCTCACAGGTGTCATCAGGCTCCAGTTGGAACGGAACCAATCGTCAGAGAAAGCCTCCCACGTTCTGTTTAGGAATGACTAAATTTTGCCGAATGTACCGTCGCCGCACTTTTCAATCAACAGGTTTTTTAGTATTGCCTTATTTATTTTCAATTTTTTCTCTTTTTTAGGAGCAATTAATTTTTCAGTTGACCGAAACGGAAAAACGCGCTAAACAGAACCGTTTTTAGTCGTTCCTAAAAAAAGGAGGCCACCATGGCACGTCAACGATTCCGCGGGGGACAAAAGCCCTGCATGCTGAAAGATGTACGGAGCGGCTGCCGGGCCCGGGTCCGGTGCCACCACGGGACCAGATCGATTCGCCAACGGCTGCTCGATCTCGGTTTTTTGCCTCAGGCCGAGATCGACGTGATCCGCCGGGCGCCGTTGGGCGACCCGATTCAGTGCCGGATCGGCAGTTGCTGCGTCGTTCTGCGGGGCAGCGAGGCGGCGCAGATCGAAGTTGATGAAGCGGAAACACCACGAGATGCGGAGCATCAGCCATGAACACAACACCCGCCACCGCCGCCATGTCGCTGCTGGTAGGCCTCGCCGGTCAACAGAACGCCGGCAAGTCGACGATCTTCAACATGCTGACCGGGGCCAACCAGCACATCGCCAATTATCCCGGCGTCACCGTCGACAAGAAATACGGCTCTTACCGGTATGGAGGCACCCGGGTGGAGGTGGTTGACCTGCCCGGCACCTACAGCCTCAGCTCCTTTTCTCTCGAGGAACGGGTGACCCGCACCTTTCTGCTCGGCGACAAGCCGAACGTACTGGCCAACGTGGTCGATGCCTCGTCGCTGCAGCGCAGCCTCTGCTTTACCCTGCAGCTGCTCGAACTGGAAATCCCGCTGGTGCTGGTACTAAACATGATGGACGTGGCCGGCCGAAGCGGCCTGAAAATCGATACCAACCGCCTCCAGCATCGCCTCGGCGTGGACGTGATACCAACGGTCGGACGGCGGCGCGACGGCAAACAGGATCTGCGCGAGGCCATCCGGGCGGCGGCGGTGCGCCGGGAAGGAAAAACCCTGCAACCGGGCTACGAACTGCTCGAGCCGGCCCTGGAAGAGATGCGGCAGGCCATCGATCAGACCAACCTTGCCACCCATTACCCGGCCCGCTGGCTGGCGGTCAAGCTCATCGAGGGCGACGAGGAGGTACTCGGCCAGGTGACCTGGCACCTGGGCGGCGGCAACGCCGAACTGCAGCAGGCGGAACGGCTGCGCGACTCGTTTTTCGAGCAGCACGGCTTGAGCACCGCCGACTACATGGCCGGCTGCCGGTCGCGGCTGGCTGCGGATATCGTCGACTTCTGCGTCACCGAGACGAAAAAAGACCGGGCGTCGCTGTCGGAACTGGTCGACCAGGTGGTGCTCAACCGTTTTGCCGCCCCGGTTATCCTCGTTGCCACCGTGTTCGTCATCTACCACCTGAGCATCGTCAAGGGCTATGACCTGACCCAATACTGGTGGCCGATACTGGCTTCGTTGCGGGCCCTGGCCAGCGACCTGCTGCCGGCCGCCGGCATGCTCGACGACCCGTATATCCGCGCCATGGGGTTATGGATGGTGGACTCGGCCAACGCCCTGCTCAACTACATCCCGATCTTTTTGATCCTCTTCTCGCTGATCGCCATCCTCGAGGATTCCGGCTACATGGCGCGCATCGCCTTTATCCTCGACAAGCTGTTCCATGCCTTCGGGCTGCACGGGCAATCGACGCTGCCCTATATCCTTGGCGGCGTGTTCGCCGGCGGCTGCGCCGTTCCCGGAGTCATGTCCACCAAGAGCATCCCCGACGAGCAGTCGCGCATGGCGACCATCCTCACCGTGCCCTATATGAACTGCCTGGCCAAAATCCCGTTCTACACCCTGCTGGTCAACGTGTTCTTCGCCCCGTACAAATCCTGGGCTATGCTCTTCCTGTCGACCATCACCATCTTTTTCGCCCTGCTCGTCGCCCGCCTGCTCACGTCCACCGTGCTGAAATCCATGGAAACGGTGCCGTTCGTCATGGAACTGCCGAAATATCATCTGCCGACCCTGTTCGGTGTCGGCCAGCGGGCTATCGAACGAACCTGGCAGTATATCAAAAAGGTGGGCACCATCGTCGTCGCCGTTTCCGTCTGTGTCTTCACCCTGCTGCAGTTTCCCGGGCTCAGCGAGGAACGACACGGCGCTTTCCACGATAAAATGGACCAGGCCACCGCCACCTTCCGCGCCAAGATCGCCGACACTCCGCACGGCGAGCGATTCGCCGACGATAAAGCCCTGCTCGAACTGGCCAACCTCTACACCGACTATCGCACCGCCAAGCTCAACGCCGGCAGCGGCGCCGCCGGCGTCGACGACAAATTTCAGGCGGCCGCCCCGGAGCTGTTCGCCTTCCTTAAACCCGCCGACCAGGACGCCAAAACCGTATCCACTGCCCTGCGCCAACTCGACTCGCAGCGCAAGACACTGCGTCGTCAGATCAAGGAAGAACAGATTGTCGGCAGCTTCCTCGGCATGATCGGCAAGGGATTGGAACCGCTGACCCAGTGGGCCGGGTTCAACTGGAAGGTCAACGTGGCCATCCTCTCGTCCTTTGCGGCGCGGGAATCGAGCGTGGCCACCATCGGTGTTTTGTACCAGGAAGGTGCCGAGGAGAATAAAAGCCTCGAGGAGCGGATGAGCGCCGAGACCAAAGACGGCGGTTTCACCCCGCTGCACGCCCTGGCGATCATGGTCTTCTTCGCCCTCTACCCGCCCTGCCTGGCGACGACGATCATGATCAAGGTGCAGACCGGCTCCTACAAGTGGATGCTGTTTTCCATCGTCTTTCCGACGCTGCTCGGCTTTGTCGTCGCCTCGGGTATCTATACCGGCGGCAGTGCGCTCGGCCTGTCGGGCATCCAGATGATGGCCTGGTTCTACGGGCTGGTGGTGGCGCTGGCGCTGGCCACCGGGCTGTACAAGACCTGGAGCGACAAGGCTCCACCGATAGTCCGGGTGCCCGATTTCAGGACGGAGAAGGGATAGGCGCGGGAGTGGGGCAACAGCACCGGCCCCGCGGGATGTTGTCAGTTGTGCTTTTTCGCCGGCTTGCCGGCGGCCGCGCCGGAGGCCCGGCAGCGATCGCAGCTGCTATGGCCGCTGTCGCGGCAATAATAGCCGGAACGGGGGTCCCAGGTGATGCCGCCCTTCGGGCACTGCTCGACATATTCCGCATATTTCACAAACCGTTCGACGATGTCCTTGGGAACCGAATGTTCCATGCGGCAGGCCACCTCGTCCGCCTCACCGGAATCGACACCGAGCACTTCGACCATGAACCGCTTCAACGCCTCGTGGCGATGAACGATGTCCTCGGCGACGACCCGTCCCTCATCGGTCAACGTGATCAGGTCGTAGGGCGAATAGTTTATCAGGCCGAGCGCTCCGAGACTGCGCAGCGCCCCAGTTACCGAGGACGCCCGGACGTTGAGGAAGGTCGCAATGTCCTTGGCCCGAGCGGCCATCTTCACGGCCGAGATCTGATAGATGGCCTCGAGATAATCTTCCTGACTGGCAGTGAGGTTGGTCTCCGACATTGTGTCCCCCGAATGATTTTTCACGTCTCTTATAATGTACGCCTCCCCTGAAAAAGATCAACCGGAATTATCACCATACAGGCTGAAGGTTCCCCACCGTTCCGTAACCCGCACCCCGACGCAGCTCCTCGAAACGGACCGTCCGCCCGGGTCGCTGCGTCGTAAGCGCTGTCGAACTTATTTTGTATTACGATTTGTCATTAACCGATTATACATTTGTTCTGGACTTCTAAATGGGCTTGAGTAGGGCCTCAAAGCGGTAACGACATGCCCACTGAGCGTGCCGATAATTTGATTTTTTTCACTCAAGAGGTAATCATGGCTCCTCGTCATTTCGTGTGGATTTGATATCATAAGATCAAATCCACACGAAATAGCGAGGAGAAACGTATGAATGGCAACGATATCATAGCATTAGGACTTGGATTAGAGAGACCCTGGGAAATCACCGGCCAATCTCTGAACACCGAGTGCACGCCCCACGAACTGCGGATCACCCTGTCCGCTCCACGGGGAAGCAGTTTCCCTTGTCCTGAGTGCGGAGAGCTGTGTAAGGCCCATGACTTCAAGGAAATGACCTGGCGGCATCTCAACTTCTTCCAGCACCATTGCTATATCACTGCCGACGTGCCACGAATC
>NZ_FQXS01000050.1 GCF_900130015.1 Desulfofustis glycolicus DSM 9705
GGGCTATGCCACGATGATCGACTTGACGGTCGGCCTGGCCGAGTATTTCAGCTTTTATAACGGCGAACGCCCTCATCAGTCGTTGGGGCAAAAGACACCTGATGTCGTATATAAGACCGCGATGGGCGGTGGAGCAGTGATTGTGAATAAATACCCACGCGCGATTGATGGAACCCCTGTTCCGCTACGCTCCACAGGGGTTCCATCAATCGCGGAGTCAGCACCAGAAGTATCGGCAGAAGCTAAACCGGGGCAGCGCCGACCCGCTGCACGTGACGTTGAATGTCTAGCTTAAACCCAGTGGATTTCTGTCTTGACTCAGGGGTCCACTTCAGGGCCACCACCGAAACGACGGTACTCGCTGTCGACTCATCGTTTTTTCAGATCAGCCCTTCCGCCACGGCCAAGATATTTTCAAACATAATCAGGGTAGTATCGCGTCGTTTGCGGCATACCTATAATTGCAAGACAACAACGGTTGCCGCCCAATATGAAACCGGGAGCACTCGAACCGAACACGATTTGCTCGGGCATCGCGAGGTTCCCGTAGAGTACCTCTACGGCATTCAGACGTTGCGAGCCCTTGAGAATTTCAATATCAGCGGGATAACCCTCTCCTTTTTCCCGGAGCTGATTGTCTCTTTAGCGATGGTCAAACTTGGCGCAGCCAGGGCCAACACTGAGCTCGGCCTGCTGCCGGAACCGGTGAGTGCGGCAATCTGCCAGGCCTGTAAGGAGATCATCAAGGGAAAGTTTCATAACCATTTTCTGGTAGACATGATCCAGGGTGGGGCGGGCACTTCGACCAACATGAACGCCAATGAGGTGATCGCCAACCGGGCTCTGGCAATCATGGGCTTCCCGCATGGCCGTTATGAGCACTGTCATCCCAATAACCACGTCAATCTTTCGCAATCGACGAACGATGTGTACCCCAGTGCCGTCAAGATTGCGTTGATCAGGAGCAACGCCGCAGTCATTGCCGTACTGCTGGAACTGGTCGCCAGCTTCCGCGACAAAGGCAGAGAGTTCGCAACTATTATCAAAATGGGGCGGACCCAGTTGCAGGACGCAGTGCCGATGACGCTCGGCCAATCGTTCGAAGCGTACGCCGAAACGCTCGACGAGGAAGTCGCACGGCTGAGTCAGAATGTCGATCTCTTCCTGGAACTGAACATGGGGGCAACGGCAATCGGCACTGGTATCAATTCCGACCCCGACTACACCGACAAGGCGATAGATCACCTGCGCCGAATTACCGGCCTGGACCTGAAAAAATCGAAAAACATGGTCGAGGCGACACAGGATACCGGCGCTTTCGTCATGTATTCATCGGCGCTGAAACGATTGGCGGTGAAACTCTCGAAGATCTGTAACGATCTGCGCCTGCTTTCTTCTGGCCCACGTACCGGACTCAACGAGATCAACCTGCCACCGCGACAACCGGGGTCTTCCATCATGCCCGGGAAAGTCAATCCGGTCATCCCCGAGGTCGTCAACCAGATCGCTTTCAAAGTGATCGGCAACGACCTTACCGTAACGCTGGCAGCAGAAGCCGGACAACTCGAGCTCAACGTCATGGAACCGGTGATCGTGCAGAGTATTTTTGAATCACTGGAAATGCTCGTCAACGGCATGCGGACCCTGAAATACCGGTGTATCGACGGCATTACCGCCAATGAAAAACACTGTCGGGACCTGGTAAAAAACAGCATCGGCATCGTCACCGCCCTCAATCCGCTTCTCGGGTATGACTGCTGCACCCGCCTCGCCGAAGAAGCACTGGCGACCAACCGGGGCGTTTACGAGCTCGTGCTGGAACAGGGGCTGCTGACCAAGGAAGAGCTCGATGAACAACTTCTTCCGGAGCTGATGATCAAACCGCGCAGGATGAGACGCAGCTAGCCGCCGGCACTTCAAGCCCCCGCCCTTGAAGCCGCCGAACGACAGGCAACACCATCAACTTCACGGGGAACAACGGCAGCCACTCCATGGGGAGACCGTCGGCGACTATCAACGGAAGCGGTGGGAACAGGCATAGCAGAGCTGATGGTGATACGTCAGCTGCCGTTCAGAGCTTTTTCAATCCTGGCAATCGTCCGAGGTGCTGACCCTTCAAAGTGGTTATTCACATAGAGATACGTCTCGACCTGGCGCACTCGAAGATCGGCCACCATCGATGCCAACCGCGATATTTCCTCATCTTTGGGAGCGACGATGCGGCTCCAGTCCTCATCGGTCTGTTTCTCTATTTCCTGCCGGTCGGAACCAAGTAATCTGATTATCGTCAGATCGTTGATGCTCTCTCTGAACTGATCGTAAACTTCAAAGATCGGTGGCATGTAATAGCCATGCAAGAACACATGGTATACGTCGTGCTTTACCAGTAATTCAAAGTATCGGGACTGAAGATAGTTCCTGTTGCGCGTCTCAAGACAATAGATGAAACCACCCGGCAAGTGATCGGCAAATTCACCGAACACGGAAAGGAACTCATCCAAGCCGGACATCTTCGTCTTGTTGAGATATTCAAATTGGAAGATGAGCGGACCGATGTGTTTTCCGAGCGGCTCGATCGCTTTCAAGAACTGCTGCATCAGATTGATGGACAAGAAATGTGGGTTGGGCAAGAGCGGGCCTTTCTTCCCCTTGCTGTAGTGATGGGTCAGGGTGATGCTGTTGGGAACCTTGATGCCGAAAACGAAATCATCGGGAATCGAGGCCGCATATTCTGCGATTACAGAACGCTTGGGTAAAACGACCTTGTTACCGGAAAAGAGCGACCAAAACCATTGATCTACCTCGACTGTTGAGTAGTGTTTACCGTATTCATGAAGGTAGTTGACCGCACCGCTCTCAGGATAGACAATCCCCCGCCATGAGTCGTATTTCCAGCTGCACGTTCCGATATGGAGAAAATTTACTCTGTCCATGTTGGTAATTATAAAGCCGGTGGACCGGCAATTCAAACAGAGACGAAAATAGACAGATGTTGTCTGGCTTGAGGTTGTCTCTTGCAGATGCGGCGATAAAAGCTGATTTTCTTATCGGGATGCCGTTTCCTGCCGGATCACGAATAACCGTCTTGACCGAATCGCAGATAGGGTTTAACATTGTATCTACGATGCATCAACAAACACCCTTGGAGATAGACATGATCAAAAACCTGACCAGGCACGGCAACAGCCTGGCGCTGGTGATCGAAAAGCCAATCCTGGAACTGCTCGGGGCCGATGCCGAGACACCCTTTGATGTCACCACCGACGGGCAGGTTCTGATTCTTTCACCCATCAAGGATAGTGGCCGCAGCAAAGCGTTCTCCGCCGCCCTCGACAAGATTAATGCCCGCTACCCCAAAGCACTCAAGAAGCTGGCGGAGTAGGCGTTGAAGTTTCTGAGCCTCACCGAGGTTCTTGAAATCCATCGGGATCAGACTTCACGTTACGGCGGCACGGCCGGCATCCGGGATATCGAGCTGCTTACATCGGCACTCGGCATCCCCATGGCGACCTACGGCGGAGAGTTCCTGCACACCGATGTGTATGAGATGGCCACCGCCTATCTCTTTCACCTGGTCAAAAACCATCCCTTCCTCGACGGCAACAAACGAGTCGGCGTGGTGGCGGCACTGGTCTTTCTGCTCCTGAACGGTCACGACCTAGACGCTCCGGAGGACGACCTTGCCGAGATGGTACTATCGGTCGCCCGGAGTGAGATCGACAAGGCCGAGGTGGCGGTGTTCATCCGCCGCTGGAGCACGGCGTTGTAAACTCCTTATGATCAAACCTTCGGACGCCGGTTCGGTTCCGGAAAAAAGTCGACTGGAAACGACTGCCCTTATTTGTTCACGCGACGATGAGATCTGGCGAAATGACAATTTTTCAAGGTTCCCTTTTGTCATAGATCCGTCACAGCTTGTCACAACTCGGCCAATACACAATGGCAGATCGGGTCGGTCGCTCCCGCACCAACCTCACCGATCAGGTTCGTTACTCGTGCTTGATAAATGTCCCTGCCTGGTACTCACGGAAGGCCAGTTCCAGCTCTTCCGTGGTATTCATGACAATCGGGCCTCGCCAGGCCACCGGCTCGCCAAGCGGTTTCCCGGTCAACAACAAGAACCTCAGGGAACGACCGTCTGCACTGACGGACAGATAGTCGCCCTCGTCGAACAGAACCAGCGTTCCGCTTTCAAGTGTTTCCCCGTCGGTTTTGCCGGTGCCCTCGATTACATAGATAAACGCCGTATACCCCGGTTTCGTCTGGTGAACAAATGTCTGGCCGGCGGGCACCGCACAGTCGAAATATTCCGGGTCGATGACGATGTCGTCAACCGGGCCCCGGGTTCCAGCGATCGATCCGGCAATCACCCGAACCGTTATGCCGTCCTCCAGGACAACATCGGGAATCTGTTCCGCTGTGATGCCGCGATAGCGCGGCGCCATCATTTTCTGCGCCGCAGACAGATTGGCCCACAGCTGAAACCCGTACATCCGCCCCTGATCATCCCCTTTCGGCATCTCCTGATGGATAATGCCGCTGCCGGCAGTCATCCACTGGACATCACCCGAGGCAATAACGCCCCGGTTGCCAAGGCCGTCACCATGCTCTACCTCTCCCCTGGTCAAATAGGTGATTGTCTCGATACCCCGATGAGGATGCCAGGGAAACCCCCTGCGATAGTGCTCGGGGGTATCCGAACTGAAATCATCGAGCAGCAGAAATGGATCAAGTCCAGGCGCCTCGTTAAAACCGAATACCCGGTGAAGATGGACCCCTGCCCCCTCCAGGGTCGGCGTCCGTTGCAGTCTCATTTTTATCGCTCGTTGCCGTGTCATGACATCCTTTTCTCGTTGTTATCTTTCGCTCCCCATGCAAGGACAACTGGGGCCTTACGTTCAGCGTCTCACTAAAAGCCCAACTCCTTTGCCCTCAGTAACCTGTCTTGTGCGGGTGTTCCTCCAGCGTCAGCTGAGCTATCTGGTTCAAAGTTTGCGGTTTCTCTACTTTTACCATCGCCACATGCTGTAGCCTGTCCTCAGCCTCATTTGATAATCAATCTCACGCCTACTACCTTTCCTTCAATTGTGCTGCACCCCGCCCCGTTCTGTGGATTGTATCCCCAGCACTAAATCGTTCTGGTAGAGACATGGGTCAATCCATCAAGAGAGAGTCGTCACCAACACCTGTTCAACAGATAAAGCATATCACCAAACGACCCAAACAGAAAACCGAGATCACCCGCTCCGCACTGAATGAGTTCGGCCAAAAATCATCACCGCGAACGGGAAATACCTTGCCATCGAGAAAAGAGAGGCAATCTTTGTAGAACGGGGTGGGGGTGACGTTTCCTCGATGCCACAACGTGTTTTGACAACTGCCGCCGGACCCGGGCAACCCGCTCACTTACAGGAACACTGCACATGTCCACGCACTCCAACGCCTTACGAAAGCCGGGGAAGACTGCGCTTGCAGCATACGGTTTCCTTGCCTTTCCTCTGGCTGCAGCCTTCATCGCCCTGCAGGTCCTGGTGCCGACGCATTACGCTGAAACCACAGCGATGAGCCTGTCGACAATCGGTTTCGTCATGCTGCTCGCCAGGCTCTGGGATACCGTCACCGACCCCCTTATCGGCTTTCTCTCCGACAAGACTCCGCAGCACCTGGGCAGAAGGCGAATCTAGATCGTCGCCAGCGTGCCGATTATCTGCCTCTCAACCTGGATGCTGTTCACTCCTGATCCGGACAACGGCATCGGATATCTCCTGCTTTGGGCCATGGTCATCTATATCGCCGGGACCATGGCCATCATCCCGATGAATGCCTGGGGATCGGAACTTTCGCCTGATTACCGAAAACGGAGCACCATAACCGGCACCCGCACGGCGTTCGGCCTTGCCGGCACCATGGCGGCTCTCCTTGTGCCGGCAATCATCGGTCAGCACGGCTCCGACGATCTGGGCACAACCCTGCAGATCATCTCCTGGCTGGTCATCGCTACCCTGGCTATCGCCGGCCTTCTTCTCTTCCTGGTGCCAGACGATCAGCCGACAGCGATGAACGGCGATCTGGTCGAGTGGGATGCCGCCAGCAACGGCTACCGACGCCCCGGCCTCCTGTTCGCCGTCTGGGCCACTTTCACTAAGCTGGCCTATGCACTGGCCATCGGTATCGCGTTCCCGCTGCTCGACCTGTTCGGCTTTGCGGCCGGGGCCGACAACGACCCGGTGGCGCTGACCGCGCTCGCTTATCTCTACGGCATCCCCTGTATCATCTTCAAGATCATGGCCCTGCTCAACATGCGGAACTATCCGATAACAGAGGAAGCATATGGTAAGATTCTCGACCGAAACACCGGCTCCGCCGACACGGCGGCCTGAACCCGGCCCGGGCATGGCACGTCGGCTGACACACAGAAGATCTCGACAGTGGCCGCTCTTTTTGCTCGCCATATCGATACTGCTCTTCAGCGGCTGTTCGCCAAGCACGGTGCTCAACTCCCTGGCGCCCGACGACGGTACCAGCCTCCAGGAGGGCGAGCGGTACGGGAACGAAGACCGGCAGCTGCTCGACATCTACCGTCCTGACACGGTACTCGCCGACTCGCCGGTGCTGGTCTTTTTCTACGGCGGCAGTTGGCGCCGAGGTGACCGGGGAGATTACCGCTATGTTGGTTACAATCTTTCGGCGAACGGCTACGTCACCGGCATTCCCGACTACCGTCTCTACCCGCAGGTCCGGCTTCCTGAGTTCGTCGAAGACGGCGCGGTAGCACTCGCCTGGGTGCGGGCCCAGGTGCCAGAGGCCGAAAAAGGTATCGTGCTCATCGGCCATTCCGCCGGAGCCCACATCGCCGCCCTGCTGGCCCTTGATGATTCATATCTGCGGGCAGCAAGCCCCGACACACGGCTCATCGGCATGATCGGTCTCGCCGGCCCCTACGCCTTCGACCCTCTCGCATACCGGCGGACCCGCCCAATATTCAACAATCTGGCCGCCCCCGACCAGGCCCGCCCGATCACCTTCGCCTGCACCGACGCTCCCCCGCTGCTGCTCCTACACGGCCGTGACGACACCATTGTCGTGCCGGAAAACTCCATAGAACTGCAGGAAAAAGCAACCGGCTGCGGCAACCGAGCGGAGCTCGCACTGATTGATGATGTCGGGCATATCGGCATCCTCCTGGCACTTACCGAAACCTTCAGCCACCATGCGGCCGTGCAATCACGCATCGACAGCTTCCTCACGTCCGCCCCCCGCTCGGGCATATTCAAAAAGGGAATAATGTGTCCATCAGCCTCAGCAGTAAAAACCGACGACTGTTTGGGCAAACTAACACGACGCGCGGAAGATGTGTGCGTCACGTTCTGCAATTTACCTTCACAGCATGTGGTGGTGTGCAGACAGACGGCTCTTACCGATATCCGCCTTTTCTTGAGCGAAGTTCGGTTTTCTTTTTTTAAAAAGGCTTATACAACGCAAAAAATGCAGCCACCACTCCAAGGAGGACCGCGGCGGCCCCCAACCAGGGCAGCTTCTCCTTGGCGCCATCTAGATACAGTGGCCATATTGCCAGCATCGCCAATATAAAAAACTTGGCAATGACCCAAAAGAACGTATCGATTTGCCCCAGGTCCGTCAATAAACCGATACCGGCAAGCAACACCAGCGCGAGACCAACCTTGTGAAACATACCAATAAACTTTGGCAGCGGATTGTCTTCTTTGCTACCAATCGCCGCCCTGAACATGTGACCACCAAGGGCGCTGAAAACAAAAAAAATCCCAGCAAGATGAATGATCTTGTACATGTAATAAGTACCCAAATTGACCTCCAAAATTATTGTTGCTCGCTGTTAACTTTGATTACAAGCTTTCCAAAATTTTTGCCTTCCAGCATGCCGATAAACGCTTCCGGAGCACTCTCCAGATGTTCAACAATCTGTTCGCGATAATGGATTTTTCCAGTTTTCAGCATTTCCGTCATGTCTTGGGCGAACTCATCATAACGATGGCCATAATCATCGAAAATGATAAAACCCTGGACTTTGATGCGTTTGACTAAAATTGTTCCCATGAGAAGTGATAAACGATCAGGTCCATCCGGGAGTTTGGTTGCATTGTATCGTGAGACAAGTCCGCACACAGGAATCCTGGCGCCGACATTAAGTAACGGCAACACAGCATCAAATACCTTTCCGCCAACATTTTCGTAGTAAATGTCAATGCCGTCCGGACAGGCCATTTTGAGCTGATCTGCAAAATCAGGGGCTTTGTGATCAAGACACTCATCAAAACCAAGAGTTTCTTTGGCATAGCTGCATTTTTCTTGTCCACCGGCAACGCCAACCACTCGGCGACAGCCTTTTATTTTTCCGATCTGTCCCACGGTTGAACCAACAGGGCCAGTTGCAGCTGCCACAACCAGGGTGTCTTCTTGTTTTGGTCTGCCAATGTCGAGAAGCCCCATATAGGCGGTAAATCCTGGCATTCCCAGAATGCCGAGAGCAAATGATGGGTTTGTAGGATTTTTTCCCAGCTTGGTAAGATCGGAACCATCTGATACTGCATAGAGCTGCCAGCCGCTGTAACTGAGAACCCACTCGCCTTTTTCAAATTCAGGGTTGCGAGAATCTTCGATTTGGCAAACAGTGCCGCCCACCATGACTGCATCAATATCGACAGGCGGAGCGTAGGACGGAGCATCACTCATCCGGCCGCGCATATAAGGATCAAGCGACAGGTAGATGCTGCGCAGCAAGACCTCTCCCTCACTCGGCACAGGTTTTGCGACTTCTTCTAGACGAAAATTCTCCTGAGTAGGCGCACCTTTCGGCCGAGAAGCAAGGACGATACGTCGATTTTTGGCATTCGTTTGTTCCATAGTAATTTGATCCTTTGGTTAACCCTACAACGACACATGTTGACTGTTTGCCATCATGCGCAACCTCTTTCTCCGATGCGAAAGGTAAGATCAGTGGTTCCGGACCTGGACCCACTGCACCAGAGAAATAGCCATATCAATGTCGAACGCACGCATGGGCAATATCGCTTTGAGCAAAACCCTCAGCTGCGAGGGCGTAATAACTGGTACTGTTTTCTCCAATCTGATCTTGAGGTGCCAGAAAAAGTAATGACCAAGCGTGCAGGTCAGTATTTGGTGGTGCCAGTCTGGAAATTTACCCACCTCATACTGGTCCATGCCAAGTTCGATTTTGATTTCTTCGAAACATTGCTCAATCGCCCAGCGCAAGCCGCTCAGCCACACCAGTTTGGCCAAAAGCTCTTTAAATGACCTCTATTCTTATAACGCCAGCAGCTGAGAATGCAATTCTCTACATTTTCCCCAAAACAGAGAACGGACGTGGGTTCGATTCCCGCTCGAATACCTCGTGATTCATTCTGCAAACTCAAGTCTGAAACAAGTCATGTCGCAACCCATGTCGCAATTTGTCGCAATACTCTGACGCGATATGTCGCAATTTTCTTATCAGTAAATATTGTTCGCTGGTGGTTGTTAAACTCCTTTTTCATATCACCCCACATACTTTGACCAGAAACTTCGTTTTCGGCCATGGGCCTGAATGATCTGCTCTTTGAAAGCTTCGTGATGATTAAATCCTTTCCAGTCGGCAACGCTTGCCGCCAGTTTGTCCAGTTTTTCCAAACAGCTGATACCATGGGGAAAAGCTTTGGTGTAACCACGCTCCAGAATAGAGATAAGCAGGCTGCGGTAGATCAGGCTGGTGACAAAGTGGCGGTTTTCTGCCTCCATCGTTTCGGCTAATGAGAGCAGACTGCCGTAATGGTTACCATCAAGCTGGTCAGCACGTTTGAGGAGGAACTTTTCGGCTTCATCTATCTTTCCGACTGCAATCAGGAATTCCGCATCTGATTCCTGGAGTCTGTCTGTTTTCAGAATCTGCCGGGCTTCATCGTTGATAACATCATCCCGCTTGTCATGACCCTTCCTGGAACCTCTTGCCAGGCTATTACCACCACAGGCAACTATCCTGGATATAGGCTGTGGTTCGGGCAGAGACCTGCTCTGGCTTGCCAGGCGAGGTTTCCGGCCAACCGGGTTCGAACAATCACCCAGCCTGGCCAAACTGGCCCGAAAGCACTCCAACTGCCCTGTCTTGGAAGGTGACTTCAATCACTTCAACTTCTCAACATTGCACTCTTCGGCTCTTATTTTTGTAGGCTCCTTAGTTCACGTCTCTCCGGAAGCCCTCCCCGCAATCATCGTTTCAACCTGTCAGGCCCTCAACTCCGGGGGAATGCTCTCTATTACCGTAAAGGAAGGAAAAGGTACGTCCTGTGCCGCTGAAGGCCGCATTTTCACACTGTGGTCGAAACAGGACATCGAGAATGTTTTTGCGGCAACCAACCTTCATATTGTTGATTTTTCATGGCAGATATCCAAAATCCGCCCGAACGACATCTGGCTTGGCTATGTGTTGAGGTTCCACCTTGCCGCTTCACCTTTAGTATCATCCAAGTGAACTGAAAAAATAGCTCCGTACAGGCCTAGCGGTTTCTGCTGGAGGTGGGGGCACGAACTTAAAACAACGGTTCGGCATAATTTAGCGCACCTTGAATAATGCTATTTTAAAAGAAATCGTTGTTGAACCATAAAAATCTGCCCTCAAGAACACCGTTTTTCGTCAAAATATGCCGGTTATGAGTCGATTTCCTGCCATTTTGATCTCACTTACCGCTCCTATGGGAGCCGGTGTGCGTCTTTTTCGTTCTGCGAGCGCACGTCTCCTGTTAAGCGGCGACCAGCAGTACTAAACGGCTCACATTGTAGGCCAAATTGCGCAAGCCGATCTTTGCCCTGATTCTAACGATACCAATACCCCGCATCAGCGTACTGCCGGTACGCATGGCTATCACCTCGAAGACATGTTCGACACGGCTGCGGATTTTCGCTCTGCTCCGGTTGCCTTGTTGCTCTCTGGCTGTCAGTTTCTTATGGCAGCAGGCCTCGCGTTGCAGCTGTTCGCGAAAGCCTTGGGCTTGCAGCTCCTGCAACGATTCTTCCGAACGGTAGGCGGAATCGGCCCAGACATCCTTGCTGGTATTGTCCGGGTCAAGCAACTCGGTAAACATCTGGCTGTCATGGACACCGGGATCGGTGACTTGTAGCTGCGGATAAACTTGTGACCGACATCGATACTGACATGGTTCTTGTAACCAAAGAACGCTTTACCGCTCTTCTTCGTCCAACGGGCGTCCGTGTGTTTTTGTCACGTAAGCGGAAGATGTACCCGGAAGGACTCTGGTACATGTACAGCGATTGTGAAACAGAAAAGCCCATTCTTAACCCCCTCGGTCATTACCTTGTGGATAATGAGAGTGGATAAAGATGGGCTTTCAGTCTGAGGATTTACTATTTCCTCAATAATATCAACTACTTGGTGGAGGCGGCGGGAAACGAACCTAGGTCCGGCTATGGCTCCCCTTAACTGCACCAAAGTATTGATATTTCTGAATCTCCCAATCTCGCCCAACTCTCTGGTGGATAAAGGTTGTGGATAAAGATCTATCCCTACTTAATCAACGTCATTATTGTCTCAGACGGTACATTATATTTCCAACACCTGTCCATTCAAAACCTAACTTACTATGATATTTCTGGTAAAGTTTCTTTTGAGCCTCATTCTTGTCTTTAGGCATCTTCATATATTCCATGCGGTTTGACCAGTTGCCTGAATCATCCCCTTGAGAGTCACTCCATAATGTGCAGGTCATCGGGTGAGCCTTTAATAGGACGAGAACCGTTCCTTCATCTTCCACAAAAGTATCAATTATCCGCTGAGTAACCAACTCCGCCAACCCTATCTTCCTGTATTCTGGTAATATTTCAATCGCACAGAGATACAAGATATGCGAGAAATGGATGTCTAGCCCTACTTTTTCTGAAAATGCTTTTGATGGCCCATCTTCAAAATCAAATAAATCCAATAATTCAGTGAGTTCTTGGCTTGTATCAAGAATATCGTATAGAGAGAACTCTACCGCATAAAGGTTAGCACTTTTATAGAATCGTACTTTTCCAACTACCTCTGTGTCTCCAGCATTATTTATAATTTCAAGTATATCTACATTATTCTCCGTGAGATAATCTTCAGGATCAGATGGCTTTAACTCTATTCTCGAAGTAACATTCAGAACAAAAGATGATTGATCGATATCCATTCCATGACCTCCATAATGGCAGAACCAGCACCGCTAGGATCATTTGTCTTATTATTCGCCAAAGACACTGCACAACGGTTTCGCTAACCGCGCCCAACAACCACAAAAACAACGATTAACTGAATGTTATCCCGATTCTTTTGAGAAACACCCTATCCCAGAATACCGTGATCTCAGGGGCAACACAAGGCTTTTAGTCCTAGAAAACATTGACTTATAGCCTTGGTGTTACTCTAAAAAGACAAACTTTCAGGCCTCATATTAATCCAATTCAACATGTCATCGATTATCTGTAATATCAGAACAATAGAATCGGTGGCTCCGTTAAGGGAATACGTAGGCGCGTTTATGGCATTCCCACGCTCTTCAGAGTTTTGACCCAAAAATGTGAGGGCATACCCCTATAAGCGCCAAACGATCTTCCCCCCGTAGCTATGCCCGCCTTGCTCTCAAGAGTAGAGCATAAATTCTTGCTCTAACTGGTCCAGAAGATCTCTCATTGTTACGGGCACATAGAATCGGGGCGCACGTTAAGGGAGAGTCCGATACTCAAAGGCCGAGAATCCCCGACTATGAGGCACCTGTTGGTTCGCCCTAGGCAACGGAACCCCCATCCGACATAAGGCTGTCACAGGCAAAGCTCAAGGTATGCATTCCGGATCTCGTCAGCCTGGATACATAGGTAGTCTAGAGTCTGTTTTGTGATGAATGATCGAGCATCGCTATGAGTTCAGATATCAAAGCTTTCCGATTAGCGATCACGCCAAAATGAGCGTGTTGAATTATCAATGATAACGAAACTATAAAATATGGGCGCACGTTAAGGGAAAACAAGAGTGCTTTGAAAGCCCTTCCGTCGTCACACAACAAAGACGAGCAACGATCCATGGACACAAGGATGAGTGTGGTACTCGATTTTGACCCAAAAATGTGAGGCCATACCTTTATCAGCGCCTAACGCCCTTCCCCCCTGCAGGTGCTCTGTCTCGCTCTCAAGGCGAAACCAAACAACGATTTCGGGTCAAAATGTAGGCAAAATATATGCTATGATTACATATGCATAAGATATGTGGCACCGTTAAGGGAATCACTAATTAACCAAAGATCATGTATTGCTAACGAGCAGACTTAGCCTCGATAGCCGTAAATGTTATAGGCAAAGCTCCATGTAGGCATTTCTAATTTCGTCGGCCTGAATACACAGGTAGTCTAAGGTCTGCTTCTGTGATGAATGGTTGAACATTGCCATAAGTTCCGGTACCGAGGTATTCCGCTGCACCCGCTGATGATAGCCGAATGTCTTTCGTAATGTGTGACTGCCGAAGTTGCCTCTGATTCTGGCATCCTTGCACCATTGCTTCACAAGGCGGTTGACAGACGGCACCGTCAACGGTCCTCGTTGGCCCGTGAAGAGCTTGTCGTCGTCACCAAGGTCTTGCCCTTGGGGTGACTCCAGGTACAGCCTAACGGCATCCGTGACGGCCCTATTCAGAGTAATCCTTCTAAGCTTGCCCGTCTTCTTCTCCTTGAGCACCAGTTCATCACCCGGCTCACATCCTTTGACTTCACCAACAGTAATCCGTAGCAAGTCAGAGGCACGCAAGTTCGTATTGATGCCGAACACGAACAGGCAATAATCGCGAGGTTTGTCTTTGAGAGACCGTTTGATGAACGCGATATCCTGAAGTTCTTTAAGCGGTTCAACTCTGATCTGGTCGCCTTTTTTGGGATGGTTCGGGTTCTTTATATCCATGTCAGCTCCTTGTCTTTTGCTTGGTTGATATCTCGCTAAGTTTTATGCTAATTACCATGTATCTTAGCTTGTATCAACCAGCAAATCCAAAGATCAACAAGGACGGTCAGCGTAACACGCTGATCTCTCATGATAATAACCAAATATCTACTCGCTAACTTTTATGTAATAGTTGGCTAGATTTCCTGGCTGCTCTCAAGAATCGTTTCACTTTGACCAGGGCACCCTCGCAAACCTAGCAAACATAGGCCTCAAGAAGGGTGACTATTGAAGGTGTTGTGGTAGGTCTATACTACTTATAGCAAGCTATAGGAGACGATAGAAGACCTTAGAATGCCCTAGCTAGCCCCTAGATACCACACAATAACATAGAGATAAGTATATAACGCCTGAGCCAGGTGTATCACGACAATCCTGACTTACGGTCCATGACAGTATTCCATCTCTACTCTGTCTCCTCCACGGGGAACATGCAGTCCATCCACCTCTGGTTTACAAGTCGTATCGTTCAGTAAGCGGTTCCGTTGATCGTTCAACGAGAACCATAATTGATAAACCTTAACCACCTTCACACCATCATGAGAAACACGAACCAGCAGCAGAACTATCAGGCAGACGAAGCATTTGATCACCACAGCAACGCACCCCTCGCCCCTTTCCCAGAGCGACGGCGATTTAATCTGTGGCTCACCTCGTCAGACTCTTCATGGATCGATGGATTCTACCACGAGTGCTATCCTTTAGGCGGCACACGTAAGCATCGAGCCACCTTCGACACGATAATGAACAATCTGGCAGTCGCTGAGGACGAGGCAATCAGTGTCTTCCTCGACAAATCGAGGTATAGGCACATCCAGAACAAGCCTTCAAGCTTCTCAGCATCAAATGTTAGCCGAATCTGTGACATGCTCGAGAACAAGGGCTTTCTCGAACTGAAGTGGACCCCTGAGTCAAGACAGAAATCCACTGGGTTTAAGCTAGACATTCAACGTCACGTGCAGCGGGTCGGCGCTGCCCCGGTTTAGCTTCTGCCGATACTTCTGGTGCTGACTCCGCGATTGATGGAACCCCTGTGGAGCGTAGCGGAACAGGGG
>NZ_FQXS01000036.1 GCF_900130015.1 Desulfofustis glycolicus DSM 9705
CCACCGCCTTCGCCATACAATGGCAACGCAACTGCTCAATGGCGGCGCTGATATCGTTACGATCCAGGAGTTGCTGGGCCACTCAGAAATAGAACTGACCATGCGCTACAGCCGACTGTCTAACCTAAAAACCCAGCATGATTACTACCGGGTTATGGAACGGCTGGAGACACAAAACGACGATACTCTGGCCGCAGAGGTTCCGCCCATCAGGAACTAGTTCCTGATGGGCCTCTGGTCAGAAAGACCTTGACGCGAGGACCAAAAGAGCACAATATATGAGCAACTAACACATCTATATCAATAGAAAAAACAGGATATGTTACGTATAGTTCCTGTGCATCTTGAGATAAAAGGACAATGAATCGACTGTCAGATCGGATCGGGTCAGGGTTGCCCGGTGTGTAAGGTCGGATTTCAATTCTTGCACATAAAAACCTGCGTTATGGTAGGACGGTCTGGCCGAGCTTGATCTCGCCGAACGGTTCACCCCTTGCATTGTCGGCCGACTGTGCTAGTGTGTGACCATGGTTCGGCCTTCGGCCGCTTGACGGTTCGTGCAGTTGCAATGGCCGATCATCGCTGCCAGCCACCAGAAACTGATCTTTGTTTTGCCACGCAAAACGCACCAGGCCGAATAATTCCGGCCACAATCCCCCGACCATCGTCTTCACGACGAAAGGAGTTTCCCATGACGGTCGCAGTACAAGGTAACACGGTTAAAATTCACTACACCGGAACGCTGGACAACGGCTCGGTTTTCGATACCTCCGAAGGTCGTGAACCGCTCGAGTTCACCCTCGGCGGCGGTCAGGTTATCGCCGGCTTCGACGAGGCGGTCACCGGCATGGCCGTCGGTGAGAAAAAAAGCGTCAAGATCCCAGTTGACAAGGCCTACGGTCCGCGAAACGAGGAGCTGGTCATCGCCGCACCAAAAGAGCACGTACCTGCCGACATCAACCCCGAGGTTGGCCAAAAACTGCAGATGGGCGGACCCAACGGCGAAATGGTGGTTGTCACCGTAGTCGAAATCACCGATTCGCATATCATGCTCGACGCCAATCCGCCGCTGGCCGGCGAGGACCTGAACTTCGACATCGAACTGGTGACCGTCGCCTGATCCCGCTGTCTTATCAGGTGTTCCCCGCACCTTCATATAACAATCGGCGGGACAGGTTTTAACCTGTCCCCCGCTCACTTTCACTGACCAGATCTTCCGACCCTCGGCGCTGATTTTAATCGTTCGTTGTGACCTTCGGTCATGGGCGTTAGTGAATATGGTGCGGGGTACGCCCCTCCCGTTGTTGTTCCTCATCCATGGCCACGTCCATTGTCTCGGAGAGCTCAGGGCAGATATCTTGACATCAAGATATCTGCCCTTATGGTAATCACATGGCATCAGCGGCACTGCCACCTGAAGGAAACATCGAACACATCAATAATACGTTGTTATTTCTATTACATAGCAGCTTTTAGCGCAAGGAGCAACGGGACATGAACAACAGACAGAGCATCTCCGGCATCCACCATATTACGGCAATCAGCTCATCGGCGTCCGACAATGTCGCATTTTACGAAAACGTGCTGGGTCTGCGCCTGGTGAAGCAGACGGTCAATTTTGACGACCCCTTTACCTACCACCTCTATTACGGTGACCAGCAGGGGACACCGGGCACTATCCTGACTTTCTTCCCCTGGTCGGAGCTGCCACGGGGCACGGTCGGCGCCGGTATGGTAACGGCAATCGCGTTTGCGATTCCGGCAGGCTCGTCCGATTATTGGCGGCAGCGGCTGCAGGATCATCAGGTCGCCACCACCAGCCGGACCCGGTTTGGCGATGAAGTGATCAGCTTTGCCGATCCCGACGGCCTCACCCTGGAGCTGATTGCGCCGCAGCGGTTGCCACAGGCAAAGGCTACGGACCAGGCGATTCGGGGATTTCATTCGGCCACCGAGCTGACCCGGTCACTGGAAGGAACCAGCAAGCTGTTGATCGAATCGCTGGACATGGAGTTGCACGGTCAGGAACAAAGCCGTTTCCGATTCGCTATGACCGGCGACGAGTCGCCGGCCCGTTTCTACGACCTGGTGGTCGACCCGCAGGCGACAGAGGGCCGCCAGGGCGGCGGCACCGTGCACCACATCGCCTTCCGCACCCCGACCGATGATGCGCAGCTCAGGTGGCAGGACCGGCTGCGCGAGGACGGCTATCAGGTCACTGCGGTTCGCGATCGGAAATACTTCAGATCGATCTATTTCCATGAACCGGGCGGCGTACTCTTCGAGATCGCCACCGATCCGCCGGGCTTCGCCATCGATGAACCGCCAGAGAAGCTGGGCCACACCCTCCAATTGCCGGAACAGTTCGAGTCCTGGCGTGACAAGATCGTGAGCCGCCTGCCGCCGCTGCGCCAGACCCCGTTCGTTTACCGCTTTGTTGCAGCACCACAGTTGGAGACGGGCGGCCCGACCATCGTCACCCTGCACGGGACCGGCGGCGACGAGCATGATCTGATTCCCCTGGCCCGCGAGATCAGCGACGAAGCAGCGATTATCAGTCCCCGAGGACAGGTCCGCGAAAACGGCATGAACCGCTTCTTCAAAAGATTGTCTGCCGGGGTCTTCGATGAGGAAGACCTGACCTCCCGGGCCCACCGGCTGGCCGATTTCCTCCGGACCACAGCTGCGGAACATCGGCGCTCGGTTGATCAGCTGGTCGCGCTGGGCTACTCGAACGGAGCCAATATGGCCGCCGCCCTGCTGTTCCTGCGACCGGAAACCTTTTCCCGGGCCATCCTGCTACGACCGATGCTGCCCCTCGGCCGACTCCCTTCCGTGGACCTGAGCGACAAAGAAGTGCTCATTCTCAGAGGAAGAGACGACACCGTAATCCCGGCCCGCAGCACCGATCAGTTGATCAAGGCCCTGGCCGATGCCGGCGCCCGGCTGAAGGTCAAGGAGATGGCCGCAGGTCATGAACTGACCCCGCAGGATCTGGAGGCGGCAGCGCACTGGCTGGCAGAGGGTGCCACTTTGCATCCGGCCCAATGACGACCAACACCCCGCCTCTGAATCAGGAGGCGGGCGCCAACCGTTTCTCACAACCAGGCAAGCCGATGCAGACCGGAGCCCATCTCAGATTGCTCTTTGGCAGGGCCAACAAGGCGATCGAACAGGTCGACCGGGCCAGTATTTCCCGGACCGGTCTCAACGTCAGCGATTTTGCCATCCTGGAAGCCCTGCTGCACAAGGGGCCGCTGCCGATCAACACGATCGGCGAGAAGGTGCTGCTGACCAGCGGTTCGATGACCACCGCCGCCAACCGCCTTGAGAAGAAAGGACTGGTACAGCGGGTCAGGGACCCTGCCGACGGACGCAGCGTTCAGCTGCATCTGACCGGAGCAGGACAAGAACTGATCGAAACGGCATTCCTCAACCACTGTGCGAATTTAGAGCTGATCTTTGCCGTGCTTGCTAAAAACGAGCGAGCGGAATTGGCCCGACTGCTGAAGAAAATCGGCAGGCAGGCGCAATCCATGCAGCTGCCTTGACAGCAGCAGGATCACTTCACCGGGACGAACCCGCTACATCTGGAGCAAGACAGCGGGCTGCGCGTCTTGCTCCGCGGTAATCCGGGTTTCACAGATCAACAGGCGGTCGCGTTTGATCCCCGTGGTTTCCACCAGATAGTCACGTACCGCCGCCGCCCGGCGCTGGCCGAGCTCGGCGAGTTGTTCCCGGTCCTCCGCATCGACCTCGATATCGGTTCCAGCCATCTCTTCGCGCTGCTTCGGGGTCAGGAATTCCCAGGATGCAGCGGTCGGACACAGCTGCATATCGGTCTCCGGGCGCTCGCTGAGGATCGTTCCGACTCGCTCCAGATAGTCGATATGCTCGGCGGTAATCGCCGTTTCCTGCGCTGCAAAAACCACCGGCGGCAGCACCACCTCGAGCATTTTCTCGCCCAGCTTCATACCGACATAGGCGAGCGCGCCATAGGGACCGAGCGCGTACATCATATAACCGGAAGCGGCCGGAACAATGGCTTGGCCCAACGCGGTAATCAGCACACCGGAAATGCCTACTCCCAGATCGCTCACCGGGCCGCTGAGCGGCACATTCAGCTCGATGTTCCCATCATCGTCACGCAGCAGAGACAACGCCGCATCAAGCGGAACCGGCAATTGATTGTCCAGCTCTTCCGCCAGGGACGGGGTGATGGTCTCGGTCTGCAGCTGCTGCAGCAGGACGGCATTATCCAACTGCAGCTGATCATCGGCAAGGTCCAGCTCGCTTTCCAGCCGCAGTTGACCGGAGGCCAGTGCGGTGCCGACCGCCTGCACGGTATAGGGAGAGAGAGATCTCAACGGATAGTTTTTCAGGTTCAGGCGCAGATCCGCGGCGGGATAGTGCAGAAAAGGAGCAATGGTGCCGCTGAGCTCTACCGGAGCCCGCCCTTCCAGCTCGCCCTGCAGCAGGACAGTGGTTTCACGGTCGGGACTGCCCGTATCCAGCCGTCCGGCTTCGAATAGGTCGATGGTCAGATTGGCGGCGAACGGGGTCGGCAGGGTATAATCGGTAAAAGAAACAACGCTGGTGCCATCGATCAGCACCTTGTTCAAAGAAAAGGCAGTTTGGTTCGTTTCATTCTCCTGCTTGTCATCCATAGGTTGGCCTGCTGTCGAAGCAGTATCCGGTTCCTGCATAGCCGCCAGCCGCCGGGCCAGGACAAACTTCCCACTCGGTTCGCGAACGAATGCAGCTGCCAGATCGGCAAGGTGCAGGGTGTTCCCCTCTACTCCGGCCGTCTCGCTCCAACGCAGCCCGTCGAGGGTCGCCATCCCGAGAGTCATGGCCGGTTGTTCCGAAGCACCCGCGGCGGCAGGCAACAAGACGAGTTGATCCACCGTCGTGGCGCCGACAGTGATGTTTGGTCGATCGGTACCGGCAACATCCTGTATCTGGATGCCGGCCACACGGGCGAGCTGCTCTCCATTACAAGTCGCGGTAACAACTGCCTGTTCCAGGCTCATCTCCCCGACCTGAAACCCCGCCAGGTCATCACTGGTGAGTTCAGACAACCCGACACGCGTAATAGCGACCTGCAGCGGCAATGAACCGGGAACAGCGGCCTGCAGGTTGTTGACCTGCAGATCTTTCAGCGCCAGCTTCAGCTCCCCCCTACCCTCGATATCATCAACCCGTACCTGGTCGAACGAAACCAGCGTCTGGTCCTGTCGGCCCAAATCGAACTGCTCCAGTGTCAATTCATGATGCCCGTCCACCCCTACCCCATCGCCCAGCGTAACTGTCGATACCGCTCGCAGCTCGGCGCTCTGTTGGGCAATTCGCAGTCCCGATTCATCAAACTCGACCAGCACTTCGGCTAAAGAAAGCAATCCATCCAGTCCGATCCGTGATTCTTCTGCCCCCGGACCGGCGTAAGACGCTGTCCCCTGCCAGGCAAGAGATTTCGCGCCGCCTCGCAAGCCTGACGAACCATCTCCAAAGGCACTGTCCAGAACACCCAGTTCCAGACCGCCGTCGGCCTGAACCAGCAATCCCCGCCCTTGATGATCTGAATCATAGAGGACCTCGCCCTGCCAGACCAACCGATCTTCACTCAGTTCGACCCGGGGAAACTGCAGGTCGATGCCTCTTGCCTCCAGCCCCCCCTGATCGTGATGTACCGTAGTTCGTCCCCGGTCACCGATAGTCACCTCGGTCCGGCCGGCCAACTCAACCAGTTCAAGACTCACGTCGAGCACCGCGTCGGCTTGTCCCGGCGCGTTCCCATCGGCAACCAGCAACCCGGCCAGAGACAGTTCTCCGTCCAACTCGATCTGCGATTCTCCGGCCCGCTGATCGCCGTAAGATGCAGCCCCCTGCCAGAAAAAGGAATTCACCTCACCCTGCAGGCGAGACGAATCATCTCCGACGGCACCGTGCAGCGCGCCCAACTCCAGGCCGCCGTCGGTCTGCACCGACATTCCCCGGCCCTGAGGATCGGTATCATAGCGAATATCGCCCTGCCAGACCAAGCGCTCTTCACTCAAGTCAAGCTGAGGAAGATGTAACCCGAATCCTTCAACCCGGACCGCTCCCTCCCGGTGGTGGGCAGTGATCCGCCCCTGGTCAGCAACAGTCAGTTCAATCCGGCCGCCGAGTTCGATTCGGGAAAGCGTCATATCAAGCGCCGCGTCGGGGACCCGCAAGCCATAATCGGCACCGGCCAGTTCACCATCGACGAGCACGGTCAGTCCATCATCATCCGTCCCGGAATAATCCACCCGCCCCTGCCAACTCAGGCTCCGCGCCGTGGTGGAAAAACCGTCCGATCCTACAGCCGCTGCGTCCGCAGCGAACGTACCATCATATACGGCCTGCATACCGGTTTCCGTCGTCTGGCCGAACGATACGTCGCCCGCCAACGATATCCCGCCGGCAAACGTCGGCAGGGTATCTCTGAGAAGGCCGGCGATCGTTTCCAGGTGAAAACCGGAAATCGTTATCGCACCATCAATCTGCAGTTCCGGCACCAACTCAACCCGGTCCAGATCAATGGCCAGCGGAGCGTCATTGAGCAGGCCGGTGAGCATAAAACTGGCCGACGGACGCCCCTCACGGGTGGAAAAGCGCAGCAACTCAGCCTGCGCAACAGCAAGAACCAGATCCATCTGAGGCGTCTTGAGACGGACGCGGCAATCGGTCAACGCCACTTGATCGGCCAGGACGGCCCAGGAGGAAGCAGCGTCGTTATCGGCCGCCTCTGATTCCGTCTCTGCACCACCGGTCATGGAATATGACCCGAAGCGCCAGCTGCCGTCTGCACGTTGTTCGATATCGATCGACAGATCCCGATACTCGGCTCTCTCCACGTGGACATCGCGCTGCAACAAAGAGAGCAGATCGAGATCAAGCACCATCCGTGCATTGCGCAGCAATGACTGCCCGTCTGTTTGCACATCCATGCCTTCCATGGTAATCCGGCCGAGAAACGGGTTGAGCCTGAGGGACTCGATCCGCGCCTGGTCGGCCCCGTTTTTCCTGAGCCAATCGGTCAGGTAATATTTCACGCCGACCGGCAGCAACACGAGCAGCAGCGTCACCACAGCAACCAGTCCGAGCAACACCTTCATCCATCGTTTCGTCAACAACCGCCCTATAATCATCACCGCTTCTCCAACGAATTCATTTACTCCAATCTCAGTCAGTCATACTCCGCAGTGATAATGATAACAAAAAGTGTCAGGTATTGCCCGCGGCGATAAAACAACAGGAAAAATAGACACATAACTGTCTGAACAACAAAAGATGACTGTAGCATTGAGGGAGTCGTCGGGAGTAACGACCGCGGGAAGAACGTCTTCCGTTGTCGCACTACGGCTCGACGGGGCCATGCATTTGCACTACCTGACCACCAGCGAGACACAACACCCCGCCGAGCTTTGGTGGCGTCGCTTGTGTCGGCGGCACTACAAGAAAAACGTACAGCCGACTCAGACGGCAACGATCAGAAACTGTATTTTATCGTAACGTAACCGACATGAACCTCGTAATCATGATCGGCATAGGCTCCGCTCAGATACGTTCCCCCGGGAGCGTAATCATATTCCAGGTATTGCTGGTCTTCATACGTGCTTTTTTCGTAGATGTAACCGACCCCGAGCCCCAATCGTTCAGTGAGAGTATAGTCGACCTTCGCTGAAACGGTGGTGATATCGTAATCATCGTATTGGGTGATCGGCAACAGAGCCGAACTGCCCTCACTGGTAAAATCGCTTTTGCCATCCGATTTCTGGTATTGGCAGGACAGGTTCAACCGGAGGCGATCCGGGATGATCGACATACCCGCGTTCAGCCCGACGATCCAGAAATCCTCGCTGATGTCCTGCGTCCAGCGAAAGGACGACGGACTCCTGTCGGCGACCCTCGGGTCGGCGATCTGGCCGGGAGAGTAATTGTAATGATTGGAATCCGCCTGGTAATTCTCATAGCCGGCAAACCCGCTCAGATCGAGCATCCGTGCTGCCCGCCACATAAAATCGAGATAGAACTCATGCCCCGTATCATCGGTTCGCCCGAGGACCACATCGTCATAATTATTATCGGCGTAGGTGTAGGACACGCCGAAATCGAGGTTGTCAAGCGGATACAATTCCACCGCCACCTGGATTTCGTGCTTTTGTTTCGAAGCAACGTCGTATCGTTGCACAAACTGGACGATGTACTCGGAAGCAAAGGCCGACACGCCGGCAAGGTCGTGATCTGCGTCGGTATCTCTATTGAGGTATGAATATTTCAACCGTGCCGTCAAATAATCGAGGCTGGTATTCTTCAATTCGACATACAGCAGATTATCGGAATTGCTGTCGCCATCCGGACGATTGCGGCGATCGACATTTTCATATTCATAGCCGCCTCCAAGCCTGGTGTGACCGGCCAGCTTGTAATCGGCATCGAAGCCCAGGGTATGCCTGGTATATTCGAGCAGGTGGGTATCATTGCCGCCACCGTCGTATTCGATGACCGTGGAATCGTTGTTCCGATCAAAGTATTTGTAGAACAGCCTGGTATCGAGATCATCGGTCGGCCGGGATGCCAGTGCCGCCGACAGGCTCATTGTGCTGATATCGCCTTCAAATACCGTGCTGTTAAGACCTGACGGCAGCAGGCTCCCTTCTTGATCCTGGGAAAAGTCGCTGGTCAGGTTGGAATAGCTTCCAGCCACGGACAGCGTCGACAAAGCGGGCAACTGCCGCCAGATCATGTTGACCCCCAGTTCCATGTAATCGTTGTCCGGCGGCAGCGAGTTATGCTCGGTGATCCCGAGAAAGGGGTTTTGCCAATCGAGAAAGGTGTTGTCATTGCTGAAGGAACTGTACAGTCCGGACAGCTTGATAGACATTTCGTCTGTCCGGTATCCTCCGGCCAGCGTAAAATTGTTGGTAGCGTAATCAACTGGTTCCGGCAATTCGACTACCCCTGAAAAACTACCGGTCCCCAAGGGTTTCAACCCGTCTTTCTCAACTCTCTCGACCCCGACATGGAAAAAGAATGGTGAGTCGAAGGAGAGATCGAACGTTCCACCGAACTTTTGTCTATCGACATGGTAGTCGAAGGTCCGCCAACTCGCCTGATTGGCCGGACTGGAGCCTTCAATGGTCAAGGTGTCCGATCCGACGGATGAGTAAAATGTTTGCGCATCAAACGAGAGGTTATGTGGAATCTCGTCATAGAAAAGCGAGTATTTGAATTTCCCGTAGCTTCTACCTTCGATTTGGTATTGCTGATCATCCAGTCCGACACGCGTTCCCTCAATACCCAGGAAATAGCTCTCCGTATCGTAGTCAAGGGAGAAGTTACCGATCGGTGCATCATCGAGATCTTCATATTCCTGCGATTTCGCGCTTTCTTCTACGCCGTCGGCTACCTGGGCGCCGACCTCCAGCGAACCGGAAACCTTTACTGAATCGTCGGCAAGACCTTTTTCGGCAGGGAGGATGAGGAGCGCGGCGGCGATAAACCAAAACAATTGAATCTTCATATTCCCTCCGTCTATCGAGTTAACGCATGGTTTTCGAAAGAATTGCTGCCATGGATCGCGCCATGGCAATTCAGACAGGAGCGGGCAAAAAACCTGTTGCTCGGACTGCTGCCGGAGAAACCGGTCTTGTTGTCATAAGGGGTACCCGGATGACGAGACCAGTCATGACAATCCTGACAGACATTAGGCACTTTTTCAGTGAGCAGTTTCGCATGTCTGCTCCCGTGCGACGAGTGACATGTCAGGCAATTCTCTTCGACCGGCGGGTGTTCGTAAATATACGGCCCACGTTTGTCCGCGTGACAGGTAAAGCAGAGGTGCTGAATACTGTCCGCCTTGATCATCGCTGTACTGACACTGCCATGCGGCAGATGACACGAAGAGCAGTTGACTTTGCCCTCAATGATCGGGTGATGGGAATACTTATTGGCGGCAATCTCTATCTCCCGATGGCAGCCGAAACAAACCTCCGGCTCGCGCGGTTTTTGCGATCCCGCAGGGGTATGGAGGTCATGGCAGGAATCACAGGACACCTCTTCGCGGTTGTGGGTGCTCGCATCCCACCAATCCATGCTCGGTGTTGATTTCTGGTGGCAGATCAGGCATTTTTCCGACTTAGCCAGCGAATCTACATCTGCGTCGAAGGCAAAGATATCGACATCGCGACCACCGCCTTTTTCAACATGCATTGCGCCTGCGCCGTGACAGGTCTCACAGGCATCCTGCGATTGCGGGCCTTTCACCAATTTTTTCGAATGAATCGATCTCGCGTAACTCGCATATTGTGTCTCGTGGCATTCCTGACACGTTTCAGCTCCGATAAAGCCCAGCTGCTCGTCCGTCTGCGCCGCAGTAATGGTCCTGACCGGCAGCGTCAGCCAAACCGCCAGCAGACACAGGGAAAAGGATACTAACATCAAGAACGTTCTCATTGTCGACGACCTCCCGGTTGATGATTCTTGGCTTGTATCATGAACCTTCACCGCATATTCGCTCAGGTATCAGTCTTAACCAACCGAAATCCGAGGGAATGATGACTGAATCCGGGCGAAAGACCGACACGGTGTGAACTCCTGATCCCAAGCGGGCCGTTACTCCAGCCACCGCCGCGCATGACGCGATACTCTCCCGATCCGCTATAGACCGGGTCATCTTTCGGGAGTTTTTCGTACGCGTCGTAGTTATAGACATCAAGGCACCACTCCCAGACATTGCCAAGCATATCGTAGAGGCCGTTGCCGTTTGACTGAAAGCTGCCCACCGGTGCCGCAACGGCGTGTCCGTCGTCACAGACGAACGTGGTCCATTTGGCCCAGTGTTCTCGCGCCGTCCGATCGGCCACATTGGCATAGGTGCAGGCTGCTTCCGGGTCGCTGCCCCAGAAGCGGCTGGCGCTGGTGCCGGCACGAACCGCATACTCCCACTCGGCTTCGGTCGGCAGTCGAAATGCCATCCCTGTCTGCTGGGAAAGCCACTCGGCATAAGCCACGGCATCCTCCCACGAGACATTGACGACCGGTTGGGTGTCATCGTCGAGGCTTAAGCCGGCAGATTTGCCGCTGTGGTGATCCGGTCTGAATTTTCTGTACTGAGCGTTTGTGACCTCGTACTTTCCCATGGCGAAGTCACCGACGCAGACCTCATGTACCGGTCGCTCGTTATCATCCCCGTCGCCGGCGGCATCACCCATCTGATAGCATCCGCCTTTGATCGGTACAAATTCCATTCCCGTCACAGACTCAGTGACAATTGACTGGGCACCACCAGGTGCAGCACATGCAAAGAGAAACAGAATCAGTAACCTCCCCGACTTTTTCAAAACCATTCTCCACCTCCTCCAGTGCTCAGGTTTACAGGCCGGCGTCCGCGCAAAGCGCATCACCACCTATCATTTTTTCGATAGTTTCCGATGAGTTCAAGAGCCGTGACCGACTGCTGACAGGAGAGAAACAGCGCAAGCCACTACTTGCTCGTTTGATCTATTTTTTTTTTGCAGAACTGCTGAATCGATATGAAAACCGAGATCAGGTGATCGCGGGTTTTCTGTTCGGTATGTGGCTGCTTAGGGGAATGACCAGCCGCGCTCTTGGAGAAGGTGGAACAGCCGCTAACACGTGGTTAGCGTTACATCAGAGGGACGCAGCTTCGTTCCCGGTGCAACTTTGTAACTACAAGTGTATCGTTTTTTCCTCGTTGATGCAAATTTGTAATAATAATTATCAAATCTACTTAACAATATTCGCCCCTCGTTCTACGCCTCATCCTGGCTATTGGGTGTCAGTATTGGCAGCAAACAAAGGCAGGCCCCTGAAAGCACCTCGGCATAATTACCTGGCGCGTACCAGGCCGTTGGCAGATCCGGTCACAAAACAAGCTGTCGCTAGATAGCGGCTACTTTTTTGTCGATTTCTCAAGCGGAACGTGGTGTGGTTGAGCGATGATCACCGCTCCTCCCTACCGCTATACGATTGCCGCTGCCTGCTTCATGATCCAGGCCATCGGCATCGGCACCTATGTCAGTTACGGCGTCTTTTTTACCCCTCTGGCCGACGAGTTCCAATGGCCGCGGGCCGTCATTTCCGGGGCATCGTCTCTCGCCTTTATCACCAGCGGGGCGTTTGCCATCCTTATCGGCAGGCTCCTCGACAGCTACGGCCCGCGACTGCTGATGAGCTGCGCCGCCGTGCTACTCGGCATCGGTTGTCTGGCCATGTCCCGGGTCCAGGAGATCTGGCAGCTTTATTGTGTCTTCGGCATTGTTTTTGGAATCGGGCTCGGCGCCGTCGATGTGATCGCCTTGACGACCACGGCCCGCTGGTTCGTTCGCTCCCGAGGCCTGGTGACCGGGATCGTCAAGGTCGGCACCGGCGCCGGCCAATTCTCCATCCCTTTTCTGTCCGGCATTCTCATCGCCCTGTATGGCTGGCGCACCACCTACCTGATTATCGGCGCCTCGGTGCTTGTGTTGCTGCTGCTGATCGCCCAGGTTCTCCGGCGGGATCCGGCGTCTATCGAATCACCGCGCCGTCCCGACGTCTCGGTGACAACTGAAGAACCGGTGCCGGCAACCGCCGGCATTAACGCCGCAGCAGCAATGCGCTCCCCGCAGATGCTGATCATCTGCAGCGCTTCCGTATCAACCGTCTTCTGTCTGCTGACCATCCTCGTCCACATCGTACCCCACGCCGGCGATATCGGACTCTCCACCACCCACGCTGCCGGCGTGCTGTCGACGATCGGGGCGATCAGCATGCTCGGCAGGTTTTGCAGCGGCGTCGCCATCGACAGGATCGGCAGCAAATCAGTGCTGATCATCTGTTATTTCGTGTTGACCGCCAGCCTGCTCTTATTGCAGGCTGCGGACTCGTTGTGGCTGCTCTACTGCTTTGCCGGGGTCTACGGCCTGGCCCACGGCAGCTTCTTTACCGCTATTTCCCCATTGGTTGCGGAAATCTTCGGCATCGTTGCTCACGGCGCTCTTTTCGGCGTGGTCGTCTTCGCCGGGACGGTCGGTGGCGCCCTCGGCCCGATTGTCGCCGGCTGGATCTTTGACCTGTCAGGAAGCTATGCCGCGGTCTTTATCACCATCACCGTGCTGAGCGTTGTCAGTCTCGGGTTGATTCTGCTGCTCCAACCACTGGAAAACAAGCCGCCGCTCCGGTAAACTCTCTCAGATAGCCGCAGGACTCGCTCGGACTCCGTAGTGAGTTTGTCCGGCAGCAAAAAGGGTCACTCTTTCAACGTGATATTGATGCGGCCGTCTTCGACGCGGATATCCTCAACTCCTTCGGAAAACGATTTCCAAAACCCCGGATCACCACCGGCTTCCTTCACCAAGTCGACATATTTCAGGCCGCCCAGCCAGGCATTGGGCACCGGCACCCCCATGATGCTGACACCCTGTAATACCACCGACGGCTTCCCTTCACTGAACGCCATAGCCACCCCGGCGTTGAAGCGCAGGGTCTTGCCGCCCAGCACCGGAAAATCAGGGTCCAGGGGCACGAGCAGTTTGAGGCTGACCAGGTCCTGAGACAGGTCGATTGCAAGCCGGCGCGCCAGGTCGGTATTGTTTGCCAGCAGCGCATTGAGTTCGCGTTCGTTGAAACTCACCTCGCGTGAGGCACCCACCTCGCTATAGCGCTCCGGCGTGAGCGCACCGTGTTCATCAAAGTCTCCGGCTGCCGATCCGTTGGGCGGCTCTTTCGGGATCGGACCCGAGTCAGGCTGGTAGCCCAGCGCCTGGAGCTTGCCGTCGAGCACCGTTTGTTCTTTGGCGTTGAGTTCAACCGGTTTGAATTCCCGAACAAACACATAGTTCTTCAGAAACCAGTAGCTGCCGCCAAGCGTCAGCATAATGGTAGCCAACACGATCAACACCACGTTGGTCAGACTGACCCCGCTCCTGCGAGGTGCACCTGCTTCAATTGGTTGTTCGCTTTCCATGGAATCGTCCTTTCTCTAGTGACAAACCTTTACGTTAAACAGCACCGATCGGGCACTTGTCCTACTATCCGTCTCCCTGACCGCTACTCCCAACCAGCGGTGGGGGGAGATTTGTTCCCGCCCTCCGCTCACTATCAATCCTGCCGGCTGCGGCGAAGATTTTCATGGTTCGTTGTGACTCCCGGTCATGTTGATTATTTGAAAGTTAGCGGGGGACAGGTTGAAACCAGTCCCACCGATTTTCATATAAAAGCCGACTCTGCCCAGCCCGGGATGGGACAATGCCGCGCCCCCTCAATGAGGATGGACGTCAAATATCGCCCGGACTTTGACGGCAAGGTCCTGCATCGTGAACGGTTTCTGAATAAAATGAACTCCTTCGTCAAGAACGCCGTGATCGGCGATGACATCGGCGGTATAGCCCGACATGAATAGACAATCGAGCCCGGAGTGACAGGCAAGAATCTGGTTTGCCAGATCGCGACCGTTCATGTCAGGCATGATCACATCGGTCAGCAGCAGATGAATCTGGCCGGAATGGGTTCTGGCCAGATGGATGGCCTCAGCGGGAAGGGAGGCGCCAAGAACATGGTAACCGTGATCCCTGAGCATAATCGTCGTCATCTCCAGGATCATCGGCTCATCTTCCACCAGCAGAATGGTCTCGGTTCCGGATACACTAGTCTTTTTTGATGCCGGCGGTGATGGCGTGTTAATGTGTTCGTCGTGGCTGGGCAGGTAGATGCTGAAGGTTGTTCCCCGGCCCGACTCGCTGTCGACGATGACGAAACCATTGTTTTGCTTGACGATGCCGTAAACCGTGGCCAGCCCGAGGCCGGTTCCCTTGCCGATATCTTTTGTGGTAAAAAACGGTTCGAACAGATGCGAGCGTGTTTCCGGGTCGATGCCGCACCCGTCGTCACTCACGCTCAGCAGGACATAGTGCCCCGGGACAGCCTCGGCATAACGGGAGGTATCGGCATCATCAACTGCCGCGTTGCCCGTCTCAATGACAATCCGCCCCGTATCTTTCATGGCATCACGGGCATTGATGCAGAGATTGGCGAGTATCTGGTCGATCTGGGAAGGGTCCATATTGACCGGTGCGAGATGATCGCCGGGCTGCCAGACAAGATCGATATGTTCGCCGATCAGCCGCTTCAGCATGTCGAGCATCCCGGCCAGAACCTCGTTTAAATCAAGAACTCTGGGAACAACCTCCTGTTTGCGGGCGAAGGCCAGCAATTGCTGAGTGAGATCGGCCGAACGCCGCGCCGCCTGATGAATTCCCTGGAGCGCCCCGCTGATCGGCTGCTCTGTCCCAATCTGGGCAAGGGCCAATTCCGAATAGCCAAGAATCACGCCGAGCATGTTGTTGAAGTCGTGGGCGACGCCGCCGGCCAGGCGTCCCACGGACTCCATCTTCTGGGCCATCCTGAGTTGCTCCTCCAACCGCTCCCGGTTCGCCTGTTCACGTTTCAAAACAATAATCTGACCAATCATGCCAGCATAGACTTCCAGGGGCCGGACGGTTTCCAGGGATGGCCGAAGCCCGGATTTCGATTCATCGACGGAAATGACGCCGATAAAGGTTCCCTGCTCATCGCTGAGGCGAACAAAAAGATTGTCCTCCGGATGCCAGGCCGATTCGCTCACCGGAGCATGTTCTTCACCGTACACCGTGGCATCCTGATTGAGGATATGCTTCATGGTGTGGGGGATGTAATAACTGGACTGTCCCAAACGCAGCCCCTGGACAAACACGTGGTCATACCAGCTCTTCGGCAGAGGAATGTCGGCAAGCCGGGCAACGACCTCCTCGGAAATACCGCCGTAACCGATGATATCCCGGTACGGGGCCTCATCCTTAAACAGAGAGATAAGCACCCGCCTGAAATCGGAATAGTCGACGATAGCCTGGCTGATTCTGGCAAAAACGATGTTCTCGTCCTTGATGGAGAGCATTGACGAGGCGGAGATGCTGAACTGCTCCATCTGCCTGGCATAGCCGGCCAACTTGTTCTCACTGAGCCGCAGTGCCCGTTCGTTGTCTTTGCGCTCCGTGATATCAAGTGCGGAAAAAGTTACGCCTTTGGACAGGTCGCTGGCCACGATAGGCGTCGAACTGAGCAGGATGTCGATCATCGTTCCATCCTTGTGCCGCCAGCGAGTCTCGACGCTTCCGGTACCATGGTCGCCAATCAGTGCGTATATCCGCGCCCCGACCGTGGTGAATTCTTCATCGTCGGGGTAGAAGATCCGGGCACTTTGACCAATGAGTTCTTCAGCGGAGTAGCCTGAGATTTCACATAACCGCTGGTTGGCTTGCTTGATGACACGATTGATAACGACGCCGATACCGACCGGCGCGCTTCTCAAAACGCTTTTCAGCAGGCCCTCTCTTTCGCGAATGGCCAACTCCACTTTTTTGCGTTCACTGATGAAACGGGCCTGTTGCACATTCTGATAGGCAGTTGACGACATCTGGTTGGCCAACGTAAAGAGCATCTGGGCAATACGCTCGAACTGCTCACGAGGCATCGTCGGCACATCCCGATACGCCTCGATGACCGCTTCCTCAGAGGCGCCAATGCCCCTGGCATAGGCGCGAATCTGCTCTTCAGGCTGCGTCTCGTCGCGGACCTGCCCAATCAGCCAATTGGCAATATGTCGCCCCCCGACCGTGATGCCGGCACCCGCTTCCCAGATCCCTCCACTCAGGCATTTCTGCACCGTCGGACCTTCGACGCAGGCACGACCGATCATGGCGTCGGAATGAAAGCAGTTGGCCCGGCCGACGTCGGTAGTGCGAATAATATCACTGCACAAACGGCAGAAATTACTGGGCTTGGTAACGGGTCTCCCGTCGGTATGGGTAATGATCGATGCCACGCCGGTTGCCTGTGCGAACTGGTCCTGGAGTCGCTGCAGGTCGGTTATCGCAAAAAGGTCCTCGATGGCAATGTCTCCCATCGTATCATGTGGCTGCAACAGTGCCAGCAGTCGTTTTTCCAGGGCCTCCTCCACCCGTTTCTGATCGGAAATATCGATAATAAAGCCCTGATAATGAGTGAGCTTCCCTGCGTCGTCACAAACTGCACGGGCGTATTCAGAGGCCCAAAAGAACGATCCGTCCTTGCGTCGCTGGCGGCACTGATGGCTGATCAGTTTGCCGTGGTCCTTGAGTTGGCGAACAAAGTGTTTCCGGTCAGTCGGATCAACATAAATCTGGGCGTTGATATCTGAAATCGCATCAATCAGTTCGTGAAGGGAATCGTAGCCATAGAGACGTGCCAGGGCCGGGTTGGCATCGATAAAACGACCTTCCGGAATCGAAGCGTATATACCAATCGGGGCATTGAGCAAAATGTCCTGACACTCTTTCAGATTCGGTGGACTGAGTGTCGGATTGTTGTTACGGGAAGCTCGATTATCGGCCATGAGTAACCTGTAGACTTCGGCAGGATCTGAAAAAGAGAGAAGCTCTTGCTCGCCCATCAGTCCAGGAGAGAGACTGGTTTAAAAATGGCCATTAGTGCCATTGCGATAGCATCATCCGGGCGCACAAGCCGGGAGAATGAACCTGAGGGAACCTTGAATCATGCGAAAAGAATATCATGCCTGCCGGAAAAACAACAAATAAGTTTGTCTCCCGCCGGCACATTATAATATCAAGGTTGTCGTGAAAGAAGTATATTTGCCACGCAATAGAGTCAAAGAATGCGCGAAGAGAGACACCTTTTAAAGAAGATGTCGGCTGGTCAATGCCTGCTTACCAGCTTCGACTAGAGTGGGAACAACGCTTGCTTATGAAAGTTAGCGGGGGACAGGTTAAAACCAGTCCCGCCGATTTTCATACAAAATTTATCATTACGTTCTTGGGCTGTGCGATGTAAAATTAACTGGCCTGACCCATTTTCCATGCAGCAAGACACCGCGCCAAGGGACGCTGTCGGTGCCCGATGACGCTGAATCAACAACGTTCACAGAGGAGGGATGAAGCATGAAGAAATTGTGGTTGTCACTCTGTATTTTTCTGCTCTTGATTGCCGGCCCGGCCGTCGCCGAGGATAAAACCACCCTGGTGGTCGGCGTGTCTTCGGACATCCACACCCTGGACCCCGGTGTTTCCAGCGACAATTACGATTGGCGGCAGATCTATCCCTGCTACGACCGCCTCGTCAAATACAAGGTGGTCAACGGCGAAGGCTCCACCGAGGTCGAACCCCAGGCAGCCGAATCCTGGACGGTATCCGACGACGGTACGGTGTGGACGTTTACCATCCGCCAGGGCATCACCTTCAATGACGGCACCCCGCTCGATGCCGAAGCGGTAAAATTCGCCTTCAATCGAACCCTGACCATCGGTAAGGGACCGGCAGACAATATCGGCGCCATCGAATCGATGACCGTTATCGATCCCTACACGCTCGAGATCAAACTGAAAAATGCCTATGGCCCGTTCCTCCAGACCCTGGCAACGGACGGCGCCTCGATCGTCAACCCCAATGTGATGCAGCACGAAAAAGACGGCGACCTGGCCCAGGCGTGGCTCGCCGAAAACACCGACGGCAGCGGTCCGTTCACCTTGACCGAATGGACCAGAGGGCAACGAGCGGTATTGGAAGCCAAGCCCGACTACTGGGGCGGCGCGCCGAACATCGACACGGCGATTGTTCGCTTCATGAGCGAATCCGCCGATCGTCGCATGGCCCTTGAGCGCGGCGATATCGACATCGCCGAGAACATTCTCGTCGACCAGATCCCGGCCCTTGAGAAGAACCCCGATATCGTCGTCAAGCGTTTCCCTTCGCAGCTCGTCGAATACGTCTATATCAACTGCCAGAAACCGGCTCTGTCCGATAAACGAGTCCGCCAGGCCTTGAACTACGCGATCGACTACCAGGGAATTATCGACTACGTGCTGCAGGGCAACGGCGTCCAGATGCGCGGGCCGATACCGAAGGGCATGTGGGGCCACAAGGAAGATCTCTTCCAGTATTCCCTCAATGTCGCAAAGGCCAAAGAGCTGCTCAAGGAAGCCGGAGCGGAAGGCCTGAGCCTGACCCTGATCTATTCCGATCGACGGGCCGCCTGGGAGCAGATCGCCACCGTCATGCAGAGTAACTTCCGCGATATCGGCGTCGAGCTGAACCTTGAACTGATGGCCAACCCCACGCTGCGGGACCGCGTCGACAAGGGCGATTTCGAGCTCTGCCTTGGCGCCTGGAGCCCGGATTTCGCCGACCCGTACATGTTCATGAATTTCTGGTTCGAATCTGACAAGTGGGGATTGCCCGGCAACCGGAGCTTCTACAAGAACGAAGAGGTCGATACGCTGGTCAAGAAAGCGGCGGTACTCAGCGATCAAGCCGAGCGGGTGAAACTCTACAACGAGGCCCAGGAAATCATCATGGAAGACGCGCCGTACATCTTCCTCTACCAGGTACAGACCATCGTGCCGATGCGCAAGAACGTAACGGGCTATGTCTATAATCCGATGCTCGAATCCATGTACAACTTCGAGACCATCGCCAAGTAAGCGCCGGACCGGTAATGCGCGTCCTGCACTACGTTCTGCGGCGGCTGGCCTACATGGTCCCGGTTTTGTTCGGGGTCACCGTGTTGGTCTTTATTATCTCGCATGCCATTCCCGGGGACCCGGCGTCAATGATCGCCGGGCCCAAGGCCAGCCGCGAGGCCGTGGAGAACATCCGCAAGAGCCACGGCCTCGACCGCCCGCTCGTCGTTCAATACCTGACGTTTGCAACCGGACTGCTGAAAGGCGATCTGGGTACGTCGATTCGTAATCATCGCCCGGTCACTGCGGACCTGGCCGATTTTTTCCCGGCCACCCTGGAATTGACCCTGGCCAGCATGACCCTGTGCCTGGTTATCGGCATCCCGCTCGGCATCCTGGCGGCGATCAGAAGAAACCGGATTACCGACCATATCATCCGGGTTTTCTCGGTCTTCGGGGTTTCCATGCCGGTCTTCTGGCTCGGCCTGATGCTGCTCTTTGTCTTTTACCGCAACCTGGGCTGGCTGCCGGGCTCGGGACGGCTGGATGCGGTGCTGACGCCGCCGGTCCAGGTTACCGGGCTGTACCTGATCGACTCCTTGCTCGAAGGCAATTGGCCGATCTTCGTCAATGCGCTCTGGCACATCCTGCTGCCGGCCTTCTGCCTCTCCTATGTCTACCTGGCCATCATCACCCGCATCGTTCGCTCGTCGATGATCGCCGTGCTCGGCCAGGAATTCATCACCACCGCCCGGGCGTACGGGCTCTCCGAAGCGGTGATCGTACTGAAGCATGCCTTCAAGAACTCCCTGATCCCGACGGTGACCATCACCGGTCTGTCGCTTGGCGAGCTGATGGGCGGCGCCATCTTGACCGAGACCATTTTCGGCTGGCCGGGTATGGGAAAATACGTCGTCGACTCGGTCAACTCCCTCGATTTCCCGGCAATCATGGGCTTTACCCTGGTCGTCGCCCTGGTCTACGTCGCGATGAATCTGCTCGTCGATGTCCTCTACGCCGTGCTCAATCCCCGGATCCGTTACTGATATGGCTATCGCGACGCTCCGCCATCACCCCCGATTCCGGGAACTGGGCCTGACCGTTAAGATTCTCGGCCGCAACCCGCTGGCCGTGGCCGGGGGTATCATCATCACCGCCATGATCCTGCTGGCCACCTTCGCCCCCCTGCTCGCCCCGTTCGACCCGATCGGTATCAGCCTCAGCGACCGGCTCAAACCACCGAGCGGCAACCACTTCTTCGGAACCGACGAAATGGGCCGCGACATCTTTTCCCGGGTCCTCTACGGGGCACGGATCTCCATGGTCATCGGCCTGATGGTGGTGGGCATCGCCGGCGGCCTGGGGACCCTGATCGGCGCCACCGCCGGCTTTATCGGCGGGCGGATCGACAATTTTATCATGCGGTTGATGGATGTAATGCTCTCCTTTCCGTCACTGGTACTGGCCATGGCGCTGGCCGCAGCGATGGGACCGAGCCTGACCAGTGCGGTATTCGCCGTCACCGTGGTGATGATCCCGAAATTTGCCCGGCTGGTCCGTGGCGAAGCCCTGGCGGTACGGGAGATGCCCTATATCGCGGCTGCCCGGGTATCCGGGGCGAAAAACGGCTGGATCATCCTGCACCACGTGATTCCCAACTGCATCAGCACCGTCATCGTGCTCGGCACGCTGACCCTTGGAGACACCATCCTGGTCGCCGCCTCGCTAAGCTTCATCGGCCTCGGGGCCCAGCCGCCGACTCCCGAATGGGGCGCGATGATCAGCGTCGGCCGCAAATTCCTGATGGATCAGTGGTGGTACGCCACCTTTCCCGGCCTGTTCATCCTGGTCACGGTCATCGGCTTCAACGTGCTCGGGGACGCCCTGCGCGACGTCCTCGACCCCCGGATCCGCAGGTAGATCATGAGCGAGATTCTTCTTCAGATCCAGGACCTGTCGGTCGAGTTTTCCGGCTATCGCGGCATCGCCAAGGTACTCGATCGGGTCAGCCTGAGCCTGCGCGCCGGTGAGATATTTGGTGTGGTCGGCGAGACCGGCTGCGGCAAATCGGTGATGGCCAAGTCCGTGCTGCGGCTGATCCCCGAGCCGCCCGGCCGGATCACCTCCGGCCGAATTCTGCTGCGCGGCGAAGATATCCTGCAGGCCGACAACCGGCGACTGCGAACTATCCGGGGCAATTTGGTGTCGATGATCTTTCAGGAACCGATGTCCAGCCTCAACCCGGTCTTCACCGTCGGTAATCAAATGCGTGAAGTCCTGCAGCTGCACCGCCCACTGGACAGGCATGCGGCGGAGACGACCTGTATCGATCTGCTGCGCCGGGTGCAACTGCCCGATGCCGCCTCGATCCTGGCCAAATACCCGCACGAGCTGTCCGGCGGCATGCGCCAGCGGGTGATGATCGCCATGGCCCTGTCCTGCGATCCCGACCTGCTCATCGCCGACGAGCCGACCACCGCCCTCGACGTCACCGTGCAGGGCCAGGTCCTGGCCATCCTGACCAGGCTCACCAAAGAACAGGGCGTTACCGTGCTGTTCATCACCCACGACATGGGCGTCGTCGCCCAGACCTGCAACCGGGTGGCGGTGATGTATGCCGGCCATGTCGTCGAAGTCGCCGAGGTGACCAGCCTGTTCGCCGCTCCCCGTCATCCCTACACCAAAGGACTGATGGCCTGCATCCCGACCATCGATGAGGATCGGGAAACACTGGCGTCCATAGCGGGCACGGTTCCCGAACTGATCGCCCCGCCGCCCGGCTGTCGCTTCATCGCCCGTTGCCCGCATGCCAAAGCAGTCTGTAACGAGCGCCCCGGCCTCTTTTCGGTCGGCCCCGATCATTTCGTCGCCTGCCACCTGTACCGCTCCGATCGCCGGCAGGAGGAGTCGACATGAATCCGGTCATCGACGTCCGTCATCTGGTCAAGCACTTCCCGCTTACCGGTGGTCTGTTGGGCCGGAAAATCCAGCTTCTCAAGGCCGTTGACGGGGTATCGCTGGCGGTGGCACGGGGAGAAACGCTCGGATTGGTCGGCGAATCGGGCAGCGGCAAGTCAACCGTCGGCAATTGCATCCTGCGGCTCATCGAACCCGACCGCGGCGACATCCTCCTGGCCGGCCAGTCGATCCTGACGCTGACCGGCCAGGAGTTGCGCCGGGCACGCCGCCGCATGCAGATGGTCTTCCAGGATCCGCAATCATCTCTGGACCCGCGGATGACGGTCAAGAAAATCGTCGGCTATCCGCTGGAAGTCCACGGCCTGGCCGCCTCGTCGGCGGAGATCGCCGATCGTGTGGCCCACCTGCTGCAGGAAGTCGGACTGAGCAGTGATCACCTGGACCGCTACCCCCATGAATTTTCCGGCGGGCAACGGCAGCGCATCGGTATTGCCCGGGCACTGATCACCGAGCCGGATTTCATCATCTTCGATGAACCGACATCCGCCCTCGATGTCTCGGTCCAGGCCCAGATCCTCAACCTGATCAAGGACCTGCAGCGACGCCACGGTTACGCCTACCTCTTCATCTCGCATGACCTGACGGTCGTTCGGCATATCAGCCATCGCATTGCCGTCATGTACCTCGGAACCTTGGTGGAGAGTGCCACCAGAAAAGAGTTATTCGACCACCCGGCCCACCCCTACACGCTGGCCTTGCTCGCCTCGGCCCCCAAGCCGAATCCGCTGCTCCGTCAGGAATTGGCGGTTCTCCAGGGCGATCCCCCGAGTCCGGTGCAGGTACCGCCGGGATGCCGTTTTCATCCCCGCTGCCCGCACGCCATGGAGATATGCCGCGACACCGAGCCGGAGCAACATAATATCAGCCCCACTGGTGCGGCGAGCCCCCACCTGGTATGCTGTCACCTGTATCGGGAGGGGCATCGTCGATGAAACCTTGTTGTGCAAAAACGACCGACCACCGCCGGCCGACAACGAACCTAATCCATAACCACCAGGCAGAACCAATTATCCTCACGAGGCAGATATGAGAGTCTATATTTCGGCAGATATCGAAGGCATCGGCTGCGTTGTCCGCAGCGAACACTCTTCCCCGGGCGGCAGGGAATACGAGCGGGCCCGGCGCTTCATGACCGCGGAGGTCAACGCCGCCGCCCTGGGCGCCTTTGCCGCCGGCGCCGTTGATGTGGTAGTAGCCGATTCCCATAACGTCGGCCTGAATCTGATACCGGAGGAACTTGACGAGAGAATCCGCCTGATTATGGGTTCACCACGGCCGCTGGCCATGATGGACGGCATCGATCTCGGTTTCGACGCCGCACTGTTCATCGGCTACCACGGCCGGGCAGGGACTGCCGATGCGGTCATCGCCCACACCTTTACCGGCAGGATCGCCGAGGTCCGGATGAACGATCTGGTCATCGGCGAGATCGGGCTGAGCGCCCTGCTCGCCGGCCACTACAACATCCCGGTGGTCTTTATGGCCGGCGACGACGCCGGCTGCCGCGAGGCCGAAGCCCTGCTCCCCGGCCTGGCAACGGTCTCCGTTAAACAGGGAATCGGCGCTTATGCGGCCATCTGCCCGCACCCGACGGTCTGCCGGGAGAAAATCCGGACCGCCGCCGAGCAGACTTTACTGCGCTGCCGCCGTGAAGGCTTTCCGCAGCCGTTGACCATGGCCGGCCCGGTGACCCTGCAGATGCGCTTCACCACCGCCTCCAGCGTCGATCGCGTCCTGCGCATGCCACGGGTGCAACGAGTGAGCGGCACTATCATCCAGTACCAGGCCGCCGACCTGCCCGAAGCCTTCGCGGCCTTTAACACGATGGCGGATCTGATCGAGCTGACACCATTTATCTAGGCACTCCTTGACACTTCCAGCCACGGAGAACGCCACAGTACGGCCGACCGGGCAAAAGGTGCATTACAATACCAGATGATCACAGTTCCAGGATGACGCGAGAAATTACAGGAGGACACAATGGACAAGAACTTGGCAGGAAAAACAGCGGTTGTGACCGGCGGCTCCCGAGGGATCGGCAGGGCGATCGCCGGCAGATTGGCGGAAAGAGGCGCCTCAGTTGTCTTCACCTATCTCCAGGACGAAAAGAGTGCGACCGAATTGGTTGCAACAATAACGGCGAACGGCGGCAGCGCCACAGCGATCTGCGCCGATATCGCGGTACCGGGAGATATCGATCACCTTTTCGAATCAGTCATGGCCTCACACGGACGTCTCGACATCCTGATCAACAATGCGGGCATAGCCATCTACAAATTCTTCGCGGAGTTTACCGAGGAAGATGTCAACCGCATCTTTGACGTCAACATCAAAGGGGTATTTCACTGCTGTCGCCATGCGGCGCGGTTGATGGAAGACAATGGCGCCATCATCAATATCGGTTCGACGGTAACCCGGGTCATGCTGCCGAAATACGGCGCCTATGCCGCATCGAAAGGGGCGGTCGAGCAGATGAGCAAGGTACTGGCCAAAGAACTCGGCGGTCGCGGCATACGGGTCAACACCATCTCCCCCGGCCCGATCGATACCGAACTCTTTCGCGCAGGCAAAACCAGTGAACAAATAGAAGGGCTCGCCGCGCAGGCACCACTCGGCAGGATCGGCACCGTCGACGACGTCGCCGATGTGGTAACACTGCTGCTCGATGAGCGTGCAGGGTGGGTGACCGGACAGAACATCCTCGTTAACGGCGGTTTTGCCGCGTGAGTTGTGATGCGCCGCGTGAGTTGTGATGCTGTTCCAGCGCAATCATGTTAGGCATGGATTCCATAGCTGTCCATGCGGTGCAAATCAATGGCTGCCTGGTGATAGAACCGTTTTGTCCTTTGAAATATCGCCTTTCCCGGCCGGACGCCAACTGATTTTCTGATATATATCTCTTCTGTGGCCGACTTTGACGATCCATACAATTACATCATAGTCCCGGAAGCTGTTGCTATGCTAATAAATATAGCTTCCAATCACCTGAAAAGTATACATCTTTAACGTTTTTCGCGTCGGCTGAAATAGCTTTGCTGTGTGATTTTATTCTGTCCTGACAACCATTTCAACTTTGCAGTAGAAGAAAAAAGATTAGCACCATGAGCCGAGCCAGTATCTTTTCGGCACCGGCTACAATGACAAAGATAGAAATTATCAAAATCTCCTTCTATTTCGAAATTGACTTCACCACATAGGCATGATCCTGACTTAATACTCATATACTTAATTCCTCAAGATTATGGCTGATAAATCGTTTGAACACATAACGCCCAGGATCATAAGCGCGGTTTTTTTCCGTCGGCTGAATTAACCTGGTTAGCAATTTCCTTCAGCCGGTTCAGATTTCTGCGCAGCACCGTGTGGAGGTTCGAATAGATCTCCGCTTTGCCATGTTGTTTTTCATGTCTCGATAACACGCTTTCATAGAGTCTTTCAACTTCCAGGGCGGTTTTGGCGATAACTTCAAAGGCCTTTTCAGGCCTAAGTTTCATATCTTTACTGAAGTGGGTAAAAGAATTTTCATTAATCCGATCATGCCTGAACGTATTGCCTATGGCCATAGCAAGTTTTCGATCCAGGCTGGGATAGACCTGTGTGGAGACCAGATCATAGAATGGTGCGAGCTTTATTATATCCTCGTGGATAATAGAGAAATTTTTACCGTGAGCATCATTGTTGCCTATTAAATAATTGAAGGCCAGTACAGCTGTCAGTGTCTGTTTTACCTCGGATATATCCGTCGACAAATACTCTTCGGCTAATTCCCGGCATTGCAGAAAACCGGGCCCGCCCTGCTCCTGATATTTTCTATTAAACGGCAATCCCATTGCCTGACAGAAATCCTCCTGATGCACTCGTATTACTTTGTTGCTTAGGCGGAGCCGGTCAAAACGTTCGATAAGAAACAGTTCATGACCGGCAAAAGTATACAGACCGGAGTGAGGAACAGGGAGGTTAATCTGCCGGGCCAGATCCATGCAGAATGCCTCATTTCTCTGGATATCATGAAAATAGGGACTGGCGGGTTTTATTATATGAGTTGTCGGCGATGCCGGGTTTTCGGGAAGAAAAAAACTACCGTTCTCATAATACACCGGCAACTTATCTTGCGCCCCGGCAATTGATAGACGGCCACTGGCCAGCTCAGGATATAATTTATGCTTTCCCGGCTCGGATTTGATAGCCTGGAGAGCCTCCCGCAGCTCGGCGTCTATGCATCTGTATTTGCTTCTATGATGAATGACATTTTCCATCTCCGGAATGATGGAGAGCGCGCCCGCGCAGTCTTCGCCAAAATTTTCGAGGAAAGCAAATGTGTCTTTCCTGTCAAACCGGCGATTGAAGGCCAAGATAGTTCGTGCCTCGCTTTCGGGAAAAAGGTTTTCAAAAAATGCGGTGCTCACCCCTGGAGGAAAGCGCTGTTCCCGGCATGGCAGTGACAGTGATATCTGCCGCCCGCTGCTTTCGAGCCATTCGGCAGCGTATTGGAAGGTGATTTTACCTTTTTGGTGTCTCGATATTGTACCGACAATCCGCTGATCCCAGTAAACCGTGAGATTGCTCATTTGTCGATATCTCCTTCGGTCAGGTAAACTCTGAGGCCTACGGTCCGTATCAAATCAAGAACCTTGTCAAGTTGCACCGTCGATTTACCCTGCTCGACGTTGCTGACAAACTTCACGCTGGTGGCGGTATAGTCCGCAAGGTCCTTCTGGGTCCAGTTTTTCTTTTTGCGGGCATCCTTGATTGCAGGGCCGATGTATCTAGGCAGGCGGACATAATATGGATATTTTATTTCAGACATGGCGCGAGGTCTCCTTTCTTAACCGTACAGTTAAATTCACGGGGAGTCAATCGATTTTGACCGATCGGTTAAGTTCTATGGGAACAGGCGTTGCTTGACCGAACGGTTAAGATGGAACGCCGATCTCCTCTTGGAAACGGCTGGAGCCCAGGGCAAAATTCCCATTGGTAGCTTTCCGGATTTTGTCTATCTCTTCAGGTTCCAGCTCATGCCTGAACAACTCTCTGTAGGCCGAAGTTCGTTCGGTTTTGTCATGTCCAATATCGTTATAAAGCGGATGAGGTGTTACAAGTCCAGATGGCTCTCCCTGGCCGTTAACTCTATAACTTGACCACTTGTATCTTCATGCCGTGGAAAGCCTCGCTCATTGTTGGAAAAAGAGTTTAGGGATCTGTCCTCCTGTGCGGCCGTGCGTCGCCTCACCTCTAACACCCTAATGGATGAATAGCTGAAGGGTTTGCACCCGTTTCAAGCGGTAGATGATCGGGAACAATCAGCGACATTCATATTCATCAATAGTTGATGGTTGATATAGCGTCAGGCGCTCTTATAGTCTTTAATATTCACGCAGACCTGCAAGACTCATTAGGAAAGACTCCACGCAGACCTGCAAAGCCATCCTATCAAATAGGAGGTGCATAATGAATACCCTTGAACTGAAAAACCGACTAGGAGAACCAATCCACATAGACCAGGAAACTATCGATGGATTCAGCAGGAAGCTCCGTGGTTCTCTCCTCTTGAAGGAACATCGTGACTATGAAATGGCGCGGAAGGTTTGGAACGGATCGATTGATAAAAAGCCAGCGATGATCGTTCGCTGTCAAGGTACTGCCGATGTTATGGCCTCAGTCGACTTCGTTCGCGACCACGGCCTGCTGTTCTCCGTTCGGGCCGGTGGTCATAATGTCTCAGGGGCGTCCGTAAATGACGGCGGTGTGGTTATTGATGTTTCACAGATGCGTAGTGTCCATGTTGACCCCCATGCACGAATTGCCCGGGTCGAAGCCGGCGCCAGGCTTGGCGATCTCGACCACGAGACGGTCGCGTTTGATCTGGCCGCTCCGGTTGGCTTGGTTTCGGAGACCGGAGTTGCCGGCTTGACCCTGCACGGAGGTACCGGGTGGCTGACGAGGAAGCACGGGCTTTCCATCGATAATCTACACGCCATAGAAATCGTCACTGCCGAAGGTAAGATGCTCAGGACCTCGGTGGATGAACATCCCAATTTGTTCTGGGCTTTGTGCGGCGGTGGAGGCAACTTCGGGGTAGTAACACAGTTCGAATTCAGGCTACACCCCCATCGGCCGGCAGGTTTCTATCTCCATGCCAATATATGCCATGGAAAATGCTCGGGAGGTTATGACTGCCTGCCAAAAGTACATGGCTGCTGCCCCTGACGACCTGATGGTGCTTGGTGTTTACTGGAGCGGACCCCCAATCCCGGAGGTTCCGAAAAAACATCAGGGGGAGCCGGTGGTGATCCTGCTAGGGTGCTATACCGGGTTACCGGAACACGCCCAGGAGGTTATCTCCCCGTTGCGAACGATTGGCGAACCGATCGCTGATCTGAGTGCCGATATGGGTTGGAAGGACGTTCAGCGATTGCTCGACGAGGACTATCCTGACGGGAAGTACTACTATTGGAAATCCATCTATCTCGAACGACTGGATGATGAATGCATGTCTGTTCTCGAAGAATACACGCGCAACCGACCATCGGCAGAATCCTCAATCGATGTCTGGTTTCTCGGTGGAGCTTCCGCTCGCGTAGCACAGGATGCAACCGCATTCTATAATCGGCGGCATCCTTTCATGATTGGCATCGAGGCGAATTGGAGCGCCCAGACTGATTCGGAAGCCAATATCGCCTGGGCCCGTAACCTGCATACGGCGCTCAAACCCTTCTCATCGGGAGGCAATTACCTCAACTTCCCTGGCTATGTCGAGGATATCGAGGAAATGCTGCTTGGCGCCTATGGAGAAAACCTGCAGCGGTTACAATCAATTAAGGCCGCATACGATCCAGATAATCTCTTCCCCGGGCTTTTGAACATTACCCCAAAATGAACAAGACCGGGGTTATGTGAGAAAAAAACGGTTCATCCGGATTGAGCGTACTTTTTTTGTGTTACCGGCAAATTACCCGGCGAAGGACGTCGCTTGAGTCGGATGAACCCTTTTTCGATTGCCAGCTTGACAATCTGTCTTCGAGAGAAATTTGAGGCAGGCGTCTTTCAGTTGTTGTGTGGCCAGTTTATTAATAGTTGTCGCTCTCGCTTCAGCAGGGAGAGCGAGCGCAGCGTGCAGCCCAATCGGCACCCTGAGCAGAATTTTTCCATAGTTAACCTGATTCGGCTCTTTTCCTCAACAACTTGGCAGCCTCCGGAAAGAAGGGGAGATTCAAGCAACTGACGCTATCACGTATCCTAAATTTCCGGATCATTGTAACGAGGCGGGAGGCCGTACCGCAAACTTCTGATACAGCAGGGACAACCGGCGATTCTCACGGATTGTATCGCCCTTGTAAGGACGTTCTTCACTATACGCCCAGGTGATCGGCCGGCTATTGGCATAGAGTTGGTAGGTTTGACTATAGTGCGTCCAGCTGCGCATGGTCTCGCGGACCGGAAAAACTCCGAGCTGCCGTGGTGATCACCACCGGTCCTCGCTTCGCTCTCCCCTCAACCACCACCGGCTTTTCCGGGGGCGAGTGGGGACGACCTTTTGCCTCGACTGAAATAGTTTTTTTATGTGGTTTTATGCTTAGGACGGCAAAGTCTCTATCATAGGTAATTTATGAAGATCTTTATCCCAATTTGCTTTGCTGGAAATAAAAATGTGAGCCGTTGGAGTTATGGTGATATCACCATCAAGGCTTCCAGCAGGAACCACCAGAAGTTCCCCTTCAAATTGAATATGTGGAAGTGCGGATCCACAAATTGAGCAAAATGATTTTTTGTGTTGAGTTGAAGGCAAAGTAAAATTTGTGATTTTATTCTGTCCTGATAACCATTTCAATTTTGCAGAAGAAGAAAAAAGATTAGCACCATGAGCCGAGCCAGTATCTTTTCGGCACCGGCTACAATGACAAAGATAGAAATTATCAAAATCGCCTTCTATTTCGAAATTGACTTCACCACATAGGCATGATCCTGACGTAATACCCATGGATTTACCCCCCAAGATTATGATCGATTAACATTGGTACACATAACGCCCATGCACGCGCGTATGTTTTCGCACGTCGCGTGTATGGGCGTTGTTGGACGGCCTATGACCACGACTCCGAGTCCTTACACACCAGATGAATAATTGCCGCCGGACTCGTCACCCAGAATGCTTGAAAGTTTTGCGGCAACGGTTCGATTTCGTCACACCTCACCACTCCCGACGCTTCGAGATGCTGCGAGGCAGCAGCGATGTCGTCGGTCACTATTTCAAACCACGTTTCCGCTTGACTCATCCCCGGCACCTGATCTATCCAGAGATTGTTCGATCCAAACTCAAAGCCTACAGAGGGTGGGTGTTTGGTTATTTCCTTGAGACTAAGTACATCACGATAGAAGCTGACGGTTGCCTCATATTGATGAGGCGGAACCTTCATCGCTATATTGCGGCCGGCGGCAAATTTTACCCTTGTGGTCATGTCAGTTCCTCTTTAAAAACCCAGCGGCCAGGATCAGGAGCGCGTATTGTGCGCCTGGCTGAATCCGTTTGATACCCTATCGTTGTCGGATACCCAAAATTTTGTCTTCTTGGATTTTCTATCTATTGTTTGAAAGTTTACTTTATTTCTTCCTTTTAACGACTGTTGGCTAGGAAGATCCATGGTCACCTCAATACTGTTACGCATTGAATACCTTCCCAGAAGCCAGCTGTTCACCCAACTGTCGGGCATTTTGACAGTCATTGCTGAAATGAGCGTCTCGGTAGGCTTTCTTTTCCTCTCCGGTGGCGTTGGCTTCGTACAGACTATAATCGGTATATTGCATGGTGTTATTAGCCAAGACCATCTTGCATGAACCAAATTCCCGCTCCAGAGTCTCTCTCGTACGGCCAAGGGTTACATCGTACCCCATGGCTTCAAACAGTTCGCTTGGGACATTCATGGTATAAATGAGACCCACGGGAATTCGCCGGGGAAAGTGACTGGTGGTGTAGTCCGCATAATTGAGATACGGGAAACACAGGCGCTCGATAAAGGCGCGGGTTGCAGCGGATTCACAGCCATAATAAACGGGCGTAGCGATGAGTAAGCCATCGATCTCCGAAACTTTTTCCAGCACCGGTTTCAAATCATCTATAACCGCACAAACGATTGGCCTCTCCTTGTCAAGACGTTTGCATGAAAAACAACTGATACAGCCGGAAAACTGCATTTTGTACAGGTTGAACAGTTCAACCTCTGCACCGTTTTCACGTGCACCGCTGATGGCGTATTCAAGCATCGTTGCTGTATTTCCGTTGAGACGTGGGCTACCGTTAAATGCCAAAATTTTCATATGATTTTCCTTGTTCTGCTTCTATCGGAACTAGATAAATTTCGATTGTTTTGTTTTATTTTTTATATGGTTAACGATCTAGCTGTGCTGTGCAAACGGAGCGTAGCGCAGTTTGCATCCGAACAATGCGCCTTGTTAGGCATTTTTTAGCCTCAGCACCATCAGTTTACTACGAAGCTCGCTTTTGGGTCGTCCTTTAGCTAGTGCCGCCTCGACTTCTTCTATGACTTCGGGTGCTGCCTCGATTACGTTTATTACCTCGGGCGGACCATTACCTTGGACCCAACCTGGCAGATCATCGTTAGTTTCAAATGTTTCATCCGCGAATCCGAGCTTCTGGTACGTTGTCCATGGAAGTCCTCCTGCCAACACAGAGAACGAAAAAAGATCATTAGGCGTTCCAGGGGCGATTACAGCTTCGTAGTCATGCTCCTTTGCCCAGCGAACGGATGCCTGTGCCATGGCAGTTCCAATGCCCCGGCCGAAATACCTTGAATCTGAATCGTCAGACTGAGCAAAACTATCAATAGACCGACCAACGTGAAAACAGGCATGGCACCAAACCGGACCTGAAATGCCTAAGCAACCGTTAAGTACACCGTTCAAATAGGAAGGACGGCTCCAGTCTGGCCACAGGTCGGTGGACCCATGAGGAAGGATCAAACGGTAGCAATGCAACTGGGCGATACATTTGTCACCGTCCCACGCGCAGAAACCGACAATCTCTTGTGTCTTAAATAGTGTCTCAATTCTGCTGCCGTCTGGTAAATGAGGTTGGTCGTCAATAGTGGACACGAAAACCCTATGCAGCTTTTTGCATTTGATAAAACCGGCGCTCGTAAGCGGCCGGTGAAAGATAGCCGAGTTTCTTTTGCTTTCTCTGACGATTGTAAAAGATCTCAATGTACTCTTGAATATCTCGCTTCGCCTCTTGCCGGGTTTGGTAATGCCGGTGGAAGGTGAGCTCGGTTTTCAGGGTGCCCCAGAAGCTTTCAATAGGGGCATTGTCATAACAATCGCCCCGGCGGCTCATGGAGGACTTCATCTTGAATTGGTGCAAAAGTTTACGGTATTCCCGTGAGCAGTACTGGGTGCCACGGTCCGAATGATGAATAAGGCCGGCAGCAGGTCGTTTGACCGCAACCGCTTTAAACAGCGACTCGCTGACCAGATTCCTGGTCATTCGGCCGCTCATGGCGTAGCCGACGATTTCGCCGGTACAGATATCCTTGTGGCCGGCCAGATAAAGCCAACCCTCATCGGTGGGAATGCAGGTTATGTCCGTCAGCCACATCTGATTGGGAGCGAGCGCTGCAAAGTTCTGAGACACCAGGTTTTGGACCACCGGCAAACCGTGATTGGAATTGGTTGTAGCTTTGAATTTCCTTTTCTGGCGGCAGCGGATGCCCAGTTCACGGCGCAATCTCTTGATCCGACAAACCCCAACGTGCACCCCATGATCAGCCAAATCCGCTTGCAAACGCTCCGCGCTGTAGCTCTCCCTGGTGCGGCGATGAGCTGCCTTGATTTCTACCGCCAACCTGGCGTCCTCCCGTTGTCGGCGAGACGGTGGCCTGGTGCGCCAGGAATAGTAACCACTCATGGAGACCGCCAAAGCCTGTACCAGCGCGGGCACGGGATAGGTGGGTCGCATAGCTTCTATCATCGCGTACCGGGCAGCGACTCCTTGGCGAAATACGCGGCTGCTTTTTTTAAGATATCGCGCTCCATCCGAACCATTGCCAACTCCTTCTTGGTCTTGGCAAGTTCGATCTCCACCTCGGTCAGTGGGCGTCGATCTTTGCCAATGGTGCCAAGCTTGCCCGCCTTGGCAGCCCGCACCCAGGACTCAAGCGTGCTTTTCGGCAATGAGAGCCGCTGCGCCGCTTGTCCGGCAGACAGGCCATCCTCCAGCACCAGCCGGGCGGCCTCTTCCCGGAGTTCCTTTGTGTACCGGCCGTTCGGAATCTTTTCCATGATGACACCTCCACTCTGGTTTATGAATGATCAGAGATTTCGTGTCCATCATTTTCAGCCTACCTCATCTTCCGCAACGTCCAGATAGGCAGAGACCAACCGCTGCAATTGCTCTTCAAAATATTGTTTGCCAAGAACAGAACCATCATTCTTTAAACGCTCATCATCCATTGTGTAGCCTTTGATGGTGAACTCCTGAATAATCGTTGTCGCCCATTTACGGAACTGCACGGCACGTTCTCAGTTGACCTTGTAGCCTACAGCGATGATAGCCGAAAGATTGTAGTGTTTGGTATTGTAATTTTTACCGTCTGAGGCAGTTATTCGAAAATTTCGAATAACTGAATCCTCTTCCAATTCACTATCAGCAAACACCTTTTTCAAGTGATAGTTAATGGTATGCGTCTCGACATCGTAGAGAACGCCCATCATTTTTTGGGTCAGCCAGATATTTTCATCTGCATAAACCGCCTCAACGCCTCCCTTACCACTTGCCGCGACAAATGTCAGGTACTCAGCAGCCGAGGACCGGACAATGGATGTCTCTTCTTTTCCTGTCTTTTTTTTTCTTTTGTCTTTATCCTTTTTCATTCAATCCCTCCCCAGGTTTTAAATCTGTCTCGGGACCAGCGTAGATATTTCATCAACTCCCAATTAACAGCTTGGGCATCAAATTTTCCACTGTCATAATCACCACCAGCCCATTCCGTGTAGCTCGTATGTTCCCTGTGATTCGGATCTTTCAGTGCTTTGCAGAATTCAAAAAAACCGGGTGCTCCCCCTACATCTTCTGGTGGGCAGCATCTTTCACCTTCCAGGCAGTACAATTCCATTCCCGGCTCCGGATTGAAATAGTGGCTGTCTTCGATCACCAACTCGTGTTCCCAGTCATCACCAAAGTCATATAGATAACGAAATGTCCGACCTTTTTGTTTGATCAGATCGCCAAGACGATATTTCCCGCATTCAAATCCGTCTTGTTTTGATTTCGGATATTCGGTGTATCGTTTTTTTCCGACCCCGAACTCATGGAGATGATAGTCTTTCCATCCCATGACAACCTGGATGACATCGTGGAGCCGGTCCAGTGTGATTCTGGCCGGCACCACAAAACGTCGCCAGATTTCAGGTTCGATATCAAGTAGTTAAATTTTCAACAAGTAATATCGTTCAGTCATTTTTTCACCTCATATTTCGACCAAAAGCTTCTTTTACGGCCATGGTCCTGATATATCCGATTTTTGAAAGCCTCATGGTTATTAAACGTTTTCCATTCTGTTACAACCGCAGCCAGTTTATCCAGTTTTTTTAGATACCGGATACCATGGGGATAAGCCTTTGTATATCCGCGCTCCAGGATCGAAACCAGCAGACTGCGGTAAATAAGACTGGCTGCAAGGTTACGGTTTTCCAATACCATTTCCTCAGCCAAAGAAAGCAGGCTGCCATAGTAATTGCCGTTCAACTGATCCGCCCGTTCAAGAAGATATGCTTCGGCCTCATCAATTTTTCCGGTTGCAATCAGAAAATTTGCATCTGACTCGCGCAACGTCGAACATTCAGAAATTAAAGCAATTTCATCAACAATAATTTTATCCTGTTTCTCTTGGCCGATTACATCCAAAAGCGCTTGAAGGGTATCCATTGAACGATGGGATCTGAATTTTCGATGTAGAAGATCGGTCAGTTTTTCCGAGTCTCCCTGTTGTCTGAAAATATCCAGCAACAATTGATCCCGCTCATATGCTTGAAAAGTTTAATCTTCAGGGATTTTATTCAGCCATAAATGGGCTGCCTCAACATCCCCACTTTCCAGATACACACGGGCAATATCGATGAACGCCGCGGTTGATAGTTTTCCCCATGAAGCAATACGGGTCTTTTCAAAGAGTTTCGCATCCTTGATCTGCCGGGCAAGAGACTCGATCAACATCAGATGTCTGCGCCTGCCGTATTCATCTTTATCTTTATCCGCCAGTCCCTGAAGCCTGGCAATCATCGTGCGGATAACCGGATCGGGCAGACAGTCACCTGCACAATCTATCAGCGCATCCCGGACCCCATAGCCATTTTTCCGGTTCAGATCCAGTATGATATCAGCAACCTTTGGTTTATCAGCACAGCGCAAGGCATACGCCACGAATACCTCTTTTGCGTCATGGCGGAAAACATCACCCACATCACCGCCAGAGTCATCACAGCGCTCGAAAATGTCTTCATCTGTCTCATAAAAAGCGGCAACCATCTCCACACCCGTCAACGGATCACTAACACCCGACTTTAGATCCTGAAGGAGCATTGTAAGATCCCGGGCAAACCCGGAAGCTCCTCGCCAGTCAATAAAGCGTTTTGATCGTTTCAGTCCTGCCAGCTTCTTTTTGAAACGCTGGATATTCTCCTTAGGCGTTGCAATAAGGCGTTCAACAAGATCATCGGCAGCATCATTCAGCACAGCAATTTCCAATAGGGCATGAGCCAGGCGTTCCGCCCCTAAGTCGATCAGTTTCTGCTTTTTATCATTGTTCAATCCGCATTTCCCCAATCATCAAGCAGCCTCTTTCCATATATAACGATGGTGAAGCCCTCCAACCCTTAGAAGGAATATCAATATACCATTTTCCGGTTCAAATTGTACCTGACGTTCGAACGGCGTATCTTTTGAAAGGCCAAGGTGGTTTCTATCATGATGATAATATTTGAAGTATTCTGACAAAATTATTTTTTAAATGTTTCTCGTTGAGCACAATTATACGATTTAAACAATCACGTCGGATGCTACCTATAAATCTTTCACAATATGGGTTTTGCCAAGGGCTGTGAGGTGCTGTTTTTACTTCTTCAATCCCTATATTTCGTATACGCTTTTGGAAAATCTTTCCATAAATCCCATCTTGATCTCTTAATAAATATTTTGGTTTTGTATCCCAGGGACATGCATCTACAATTTGTTGAGCAGTCCATTGGGCTGTCGGATTCAAGGTTACATTAAAGTGAACGACTTTCCGTCGTTCATGCCATAGGATTACAAATACATACAGAATTTTGAAATCGGCTGTTGGTACAGTGAAAAAATCTATAGCATAAGTATTGTTCATGTGATTCTTCAGAAATGTCCGCCAAGTCTGAGAAGGAGGATTACCAACCCGATATCTCTTGATCATATTTGACACCGTTCGCTCAGAGATCACAATCCCCAATTTAATGAGTTCACCATGCAGTGTCGGCGCACCCCAAAGAGGATTTTCCTTTATCATTTTTTTGACGATCCTTTGAACTTTTATATCTGTGGGAGGTCTTCCTGCTTTTTGGGATTTGGATTTCCAATACAATTTAAAACCCTTTCTGTGCCATCGTATTACAGTCTCCGGTTGCACAACGATCAATACATTTTTCCAGCCATTCCACTATCGGGAAAGAATAACCCAGAAAAGGCGGTCTCTTTTACGGATTTTAGGGCGACGGACCGATTGCTTCATGATAGCAAGTTGCTGCCGAAGGGCAAGATTTTCAATTATAAATCGAAAATTCAATTTGTATATCAGAATAATGCTAAAAAATGTGAAGCTTATTGTTTCCATAATGCTTGAGGGATTATCAGGCACTACCGAAATTGTCAATGATTTCAGTTAAGACGGATTAATGCGAAGGACAACAAAAATTTCTGCAAAGGCCCTCTTTTAAAATGTTCATCACATCTTGCCTTTAAAACATCCCACAAAACGGGAACCTTTCCCCTTACATATAGATCCGCGGCTTCTTGAACCATAGGATTAGCGCCGAGCCTCGTGCCTCGGCACGGTCACTAATCCTTCATTTGTTCGGCACATTATCTTTTTTTCTTGACAAAAGCGTTTAGGAGCTATACTCATTCTGCCATGATAAATATGAAATTTAAAAGCAGGACAAAGATCAGCTACACCTTTTTAAGGATAGTCTCCAAGTTCATTGGGATTGACAAAAAAAACCGGAACTACGGGACAGACCATCCCTTGTACCTGGCGGAAATCCATATGATCAAATCCATCAAAGAGAATGAAGGTATCCATGTCACCGGTCTGGCGGACATGTTAGGCGTGACGAAAGGCGCGGTGTCCCAGATTATAAAAAAGCTTGAACGTAAGGGGATGGTCGTCAAGGATACCGACCCCCGTAATTTGTCAAGACTTGTGCTAAAGCTGACGCTAAAAGGCAAAACAGCATATATGTATCACGAAAAGATGCATCAGGAAATTGACGAGTTTTTTAATATAGCGCTGAAAAATGCCACCGAAAAAAACAAGAAATTTTTGAAGGACCTTCTCAACTCGTTGGATGAGGAGATTGATGCCTTTGAAAAACGAGAGCATCCTTAACGCTAACCGAGAACTTTCCCTGTAGTTTGGGATGCAGTTTATTATGAATAGTGTATGGTAGCTAAACGCTTTCCATCTATAGCAAGCCTTGTGTATCAAACTAGATTTTAACAGGCCTTTATTTTGATCAAAGAGTATAGCTGCTAAACCATAATTAAAGGAGTTGTATATTATGACCTCAAACGATCAAAAGCTTCAGATGATGCGGGACGAGAAAATCCCGAAGGTACTTTTAAAAATGGGCATCCCAATCATGATTGGGATGCTGGTTAATGCGCTTTTCAACGTGGTGGACGCCTACTTCGTCGGTGGGCTGGGAACCAGCCAGATCGGCGCAGTTTCCATTGTCTTTCCGATTGTGCAGATTGTCATGGGGCTTGGCATGGCCTTCGGAAGCGGTGCGGGGTCCTATACCGCTCGTTTATTAGGTAAAGGGGACACTGAGAAGGCAAACATAACCGCTTCGACAGCCTTGTTTTCGAGCCTTATTGTCGGAGTGATATCCATCTCGATTGCCATGTGTTTCCTTGACAATATACTGGTCGCGCTAGGTGCTACAGAAACGATACTGCCTTACGCCAGAGAATATTCGGTTATCTACATTACAGGCTCAATTCTGTGTATTTTCAATGTCGCTATGAACAATATTATCTTAGCCGAAGGCAGGTCGAAACTGACAATGATTTCCATGCTGATCGGCGGTGGCCTTAACGTCATACTCGACCCCATATTCATTTTTACTCTGAACTTAGGGATACGGGGTGCTGCAATCGCTACAGTTATCTCCCAGGCCGTAACGACTTGCCTTTACCTATGGTTTATCCTCAGCAAAAAAGGATATCTTCGTTTTTCTCCCCGTCTATTTGTCTTCGACTTTGCTATCTACGGCGAGGTGTTCAAGATTGGCATCCCAGTTCTTGTGTTCCAGTTGTTAGCCAGCGCTTCAATGGGGTTTTCCAATACGGCAGCCAGCGTATACGGAGACTCAGCCGTTGCCGCCGTTGGCGTTGTTACACGCATTATGGCTATCGGGACATATGTGGTCTTTGGCTTTGTAAAGGGTTTCCAACCTGTGGCCGGATACAATTTTGGTGCGAAAAACTATAACCGAATGGACGAAGCCACAAAGGTCTCGCTGAGATGGGCGACAATATTTTGCGCTGTTGCGGCGCTTCTTATGATCTTCATTCCCAAACAAATTGTATCACCGTTTTCTAAAAATGATTTGGTGCTGATTGACATCGGAGTGCGTGCGCTACGTGCAAACGGAATCATTTTTGCGCTGTTTGGTTTCCAGATGGTCTATATGTCGCTGTTTCTTGCGATGGGGCGAGAAAAAGAAGGCGGATTTCTCAGCATCAGCCGCCAAGGCTTGTTCTTCATTCCGTCAATTCTGATACTACCTTTTATGTTTGGGCTTGAAGGCGTTATTTGGGCTCAGCCCGTGGCAGACTTTTTTTCAGTTATTTTTACGGCAGTGCTCGCGCTTCGACTTCATAAACAAAATAGGGTATTGCTTTTTGCCAAGAAAGTATAAAAAAACAATCAGACGTCTGACATATGGCCCCCATCGGGTACAAACACAAAGGGGCAAACCCTTATTATTGATTAAATGTTTACCATTAATACGGTTTGTTCAACGGCCCGGGGAAGTGGGGTGGATAGTTCACCTTACTGCTGCTAAAGATTTGCTTCGCCTTGCCCGTCATAACGCCCAGGATCATGAGCGCGTATTGTGCGTCTGCCTGAATCCGTTTGTTGTCCCTGAGTTTGTCAGATTCCCAGAATTTTGTAGCGGTGGCGCGCTTATGATCCTGGGCGTTGTTCCCGCGCAGCGGGGACAACGTTGCAAATAACCGGTGCAAATGGAGCGCAGCGGAATTTGCATCCG
>NZ_FQXS01000033.1 GCF_900130015.1 Desulfofustis glycolicus DSM 9705
AAATATTCAACGGCCAGATCAGCGCCAGGAAGTTTGCTGGCCGCCAGACGTGAGCACCATCGGTGGGTTGTATAGCGCTTAAGTTCGGCGCTGCTATTGTGGTAATGGGCGGTTTTGCTGCCAGAATGATAGGTGAATCCGGTTTTTTGATCAAAAACGGACGTTTTTACCAGACTGAGTTCTTCGGTCATCATCGCCTCCTTTTTCTTTTTCAGAAAAAACAGAACGTTAATGACCTCAGTATATCATTTATGGGGTCTGAATTTTGTTACGTATAGACAGTAGCAATCTATAGTTTGGTAGGTTCTGTGGAATCTATATCTTCGAAGTGGCAATTGTCAGTTCATCCGGATCTGCTCACTCCGTAGGAGTTTCAAGTGAGAGAACAGATGAAACGCATCGCTTCCAAAAGCTGCACTTCGGCCTGATCCCCCCTTACATCACGGCTGGCAGGCAGACCATCCGTAGCCTGCTGTCAGTTGCGGACGTCCTGTCCGAACCCCTTCGAGCCTCGCTGAGAACCGCCGGCACGCGTCAGCGAGGTGTTTCCCTCCCAGCAATAACCTTTGTCTTCCCGATCGCAGATACATGGGCCTGATTCGGATGAACCATAATTTGTCCCACCCCATTTTTTTTTGAACCTTCTCCCTGTCCGGCCACACCAATAGGAAAAGCACACGAAAAGAAGACAAACAAACGCGTCATCACCCAGCGATATCGCAGGAAAACAACAAGGGGGTACGAACATGTTTGGAATTATTGATCTGATCGTTTCATTGTGGCTGCTTCCGGTAATCCTGTTTGTGGTTCTGCCGATGGGAATGCTTTGTCTCTGGGTGGTCGCTCATTTCGCACGAAAGATGCTGACCATCTTCGGCGTGGCTATCGAGTATGGCAGACAGGAAGTTGAGTTAAAAAATGTTTCCGCGGTCAAAGCATAAACCAGGTTCATCAGGCAAAAAGACAATTCATAAATATCCCTATCAATTTATCTACTGCACAGGAGACCCGCCATGAAACTTTCGACCAGCATCCTTACTATAATTGGCTCTTTTCTCATGATACTGGGTACCGCCACTTGCGGATTTACATACGACAGTACTGAGGTGGTCGATCCTGATGGAACTGTCCGTGTTTGGGAGATGTATGATGATGGCTCAGTGTGGATCTGGACGTATTATAAAGACGGCAGAATAGTTGGTAGCGAATCCGATAGCGCCGATCCCGACAGTGGGGCATCCGGTTCAAGGCCGACCGCTGACGATATCAAAGACCTTGCCCGCCGAGCATATCAGGGCAAACTGAGCAAAGGCGTCCAGACCAACAACCCTTTTGCGATCAAGCAAAGCGCCAGAGGGAAAGGGCTGGCACCCCGCTGGAATCCGCCCGGACGTCACTTCAACGGAATTGACGGCACGGGTGGGTCGGGCCCGGGGAGCAACGGTGGCGGAACCAGCGAATGGTTCAAGTCAATGGCTAAAAAAGGCAGCAGTGACGATGATACGAACGAATCCGGAAAAGGTCCGGGCAAACGACCTGAACTCGGCACGAACGGTTCTGTGCGCCCGGAACGGGTCAACCCGGTTCCGTTCCTCAATCAACAACTGCGCCACTCTGCTGCCTCCCGATCCCTCGGTCAGGCGGCGCGTACCATCGGCACGAGCAACACCAAAACACACATCGGCGCCAGTACCAAAATAGCATCGCCTCTGCCGAAAAAGGCATCGCTGAAAAAAACTCGCACCACTGCACAGGCAGTGAAAAGCAGTACTCATAACAACAGCGTAATGACACACAAAGAGGTCCAGAACCAAAGCGGCAAGCTCACTGTCAAGACTGTTGCCGTTGCGTCAACTGAGAAACGGGTTGCTGTTGCGGCCCAGCAGATTCTCCGCAAGTAGGAAAGCAAGAGAACAGGCCCGTCACGCTTTAATCGACCGAAGCACCGGTTAAAAAAATCTTGACCAAGCAAGCCGCGGACAACCTCTTCCAGGGACAGGACTTGTTCCTGAAAGGGGTTGTCCTCGGTTGTCAGAGATTCGAAAAAGCAATGCGGACGAAGTGATTCGATGCACATATCAAGCACTGGCTATGTTCATCCAGGAAAAAGGGCAGGCGTATTTTCCTAGCAATAAAAGGTTGCGATACGTATGCTGATCAAGAGGATAAGCAAGCCTGATCCGTGTAAGCGCCTAACACAGTGTGACCGGGAAAATCGCTCCGTGAAATTGACAAATGATTGGATAGCTCATTTATGCCCCGCCTACAGACTACGAGGTGAACGACCATGAAACAATTTCTTGCTGCCGTGATTGTCATCGTATCTGGTCTCTGTGCGAAGCCGGCCTGTGCACTCTGGAATTGCAGTGATGCTGAATTATTTAGTCATTCCTTCGGTTATACGCAAAACTCCTATATCATTTCGTGGCGATGCAATCAGGTTTATCCAAACAGTGTGAAGATAGAAGTAATAAAAACTGCATATGGTGGGTGGAAGAAAAATACGAACTTGGCGTCTGAAACAATTAAGGACAGTTATCGCCGCTGGGATAAAAATGGATCTCCAACGGGGGAATGGGAAAATTCGGAAAATCTCAGTGCCTCATGTCAGGAAGATCCCTGGCTATCAGAACTACCTTGTCTTCCTCCACAATCAAGCAGCAGGACGATTCTCGCCAAAACGGTAAGAGCCTATCTGCAGCAGCAATACGCGATCCAAAATACTGCGCCCGAGATCTTGGAACCGCATGATGGCAGGGTCTTCGATTATCCCGTCGACCTCCCGGTCAAGATCCGTCACCATCCTGATTACAACGTCCGTTTCAAGATCGAATGGCGTGAAGATGCCACTCAGGCCTGGACCTCGGTAACAAACTCGATCATTTACGGAAAACAGACAAGCGATGGGGTGACCACGGCGAAAATGCGCCCGATGAAGATCGGCAAATGGGTACTACGTGCTCAACTAGATACGTCTACAGACCCCTGGTGGAGTGATCCGTGCACCTTTACGGTTAACGAGGGCGCGCCGAAGGTGGAATTTTTGTCGCCCAAGCCCGACCAGGTCTTCTACGACAATAGTACGATAACGTTTCACCTCGATACGGAAAGTGGAAAACCGTGGAGTAGCAGTGATGCACAAGGCGGTAGAGGCAGTCGAGTGGTTTTAATGGAAATGTGGTTCAAACCCCTGCCGAAAGAAGGAGGGATACAGCCTTTCCCGATCAAAGTAGTTGAAACGTATGTCCCTGCTGATTTTTTTGAATCCGCCCCTGCAAATAGTTATTCGGAAGGTGTTTGGAACCTGGTCGCCAAATATCCAGCCTCGTTGAGTGAAGGGGAGACCCAACAAGCCACCGCTCAAGTCACTTTCAAGGTTATCAAACCACTGCTTGGTGAACCGCCGGTGCCACCCAATAAACCGCTCGCCATAAAACCGCCGCTCGTCTTGCAGAAGATGGCAACGGTCCCGTTGGCTAAACAAAACCTCAAACCGCAGACGACCAAACTCACCGTGACCGCCCAGCATGGTGCCTTAAAGACGGCGCCGACCATCATTGGGCCGGCAGAGAATCAACGTTTCAGCAAAACGGGTACCATTCCCATCAACGCCAAGGTGAGCGCTGCCGATGCTTCATTGATCTGGGAGATCGAATATCAGGCGTTCGGGGCAACATCTTTTTTGCGGCAAAAGCCGTCACTGGCCGGTGGGCCGGCAACAGGCGCCGGTATGGTCAAAACGGCCCGACTCACTTTTTCGGCACCGGGCACGTATCGTTTCCGGGTTAGGGAAGACGATGCAAAGGCCCTGTGGAGCGGTTGGCGCACGGTGATTGTCGGTTCGCCGCCTGCCGTGGCACCGGCCGCCAAGACGATGCATCTCAGCAAACCAGAACCGGTTACTGATGCAGTAAAGAGCTTGCCGCAGGAGCAACCGACAAAGCCATTACCGCAGACGGGACAAAAGAAGATTCAACCGGGCATCATGAAACCACCGACAGCGCCGATTACGGTACCACGGCACTAAAACATTTTTGAACCTTTTCATGTCCTGGTGACACATATCGGTAGAGCAAACGGAGATCGCTGTCGTTACAACAGCTTTTCCCGACAAACGGGGGATCGGTTTTTAGGGTAGCAGAGGCACATAACTTCTTATCACCACAGGAGAGGGTACAATGATTACGTCGAAAAAAGCAGTGAGCTCGTTGATAATCGCACTGGTAATGTGTGCTGGTTCGGCAATGGCGCAGGACGGTATTGGTGCGGCAAAAAAACAAGTAGCACCGGTGAAGCCGGACATCCCAAAGAACGTGGTCGTTCTCCCCGATCTGAAAATCAGTCGTGTTGATTTTACGCCGAATAATGTTTTCAGAGCGACTGTACAAGTCGCGAATATCGGCTTGGCCCCATCGACTCCCTGTCTTTTGATGATGGAAGTGGGCTGTTCGTCCCCTAAAAAATTAATATTTAATATTCCTGCATTGAAACAGACTATACCTGGTGCTTTTCCCGATCCTGCCTCACAGGAAACAATCGTGATCAATAGCCCCATTGCCTTTAATGTTTCTAACATCAAACTGACGGTCGACTCTCAAAATGCGGTAAAGGAGAAAAACGAAACCAATAACACGTGGTCGAAGAATAATTGTGTGAAATAGTGTTGGTCTGAGTGACGAAGAGGCTACAAGACGTAGTCAAGCCTCCGGTGACCATGACTTCTGTGCCAAAGGGGAGTTCCAAAGGCGAAACGTATGCTCAATCCGGATGAGCCTTGAAAATGATTACACGCCGGTTATCTGGAACGTGGGGGATTATCTCGTTCACTGGTATGACGATAGTGATCGTGGGTGTCCTGGTGCTGCTGGATCTGCCGCCGGTTATCAGGTGGTGCGGCAGTCTGCTTGCGGGCGTACTGTTGCTGCTCCGGATTTACTCGGTGATACGGGGAACAGCCAAACGTTCCCAGCGTTTTTCAGCATTTGAACACAATACCCTGGGGCAACCGGTAACAGAGGCCTTCCTCCCACCGATTCAGTATGACTTGGATCTGTCCAGCGATGAATCGGTGGTGGCCTTGCATGCCCCTGTGCTGCGGGTCATGAGCAGCCTCGGCAGCCTGTTCAGGGGCGGTACCTGGAGCTTTTTGGGTAAAGGGAAAACGACGGATGCAGAAAACGGGCTGGTGCTCACGCAGAAAAGGTTGCTTTTCCTCATGATAGGCCCGGAGACACTGAGAAGGTATTGTTCCTCCTCTCATGCCGCAAGGCTCCTGGATGCACTCCCTGGTGATGCCTTCGCCAAGCGGCTCATGCTTTGGCAGGCAGGGGCAAGCGACGTGCACGATGCATTGGCGGGTCTGGTCGCCGAACAGAACCTGGAGCAGGTGCTACAGACGCATTTCAGTTTTTCCATTCCACTAACCGAGATTCGTTCTGTGGGCTATTCGCTGGAGAGGCACACCGTACAATTGCACCTGGCTGAGTTGAGCCTGCGCTATTGCTTGAAAAGCGCGGAGGAGCTGGGCAGTTTGGTAAAAGAATTGAGAGATCTTGGCGTAAAAATTGAGTAGGTCAGAAATGGGCGCTCCAGTCGGCACAATAGTGCGCTTTTGCCCCATCGGCGACTGCCGCCCCTTGGTAAAGAACGTGCATGATTTCTTAAACTGGCGCATAGAGCGTGCCAAGGTGACAGCGCCCCTCGTGACGCCGGTACTTGCCGATGACGAAAGGGGTACTATTTGACAAAGCCGACTTCGACATGGTTCGCGTTGTTTGCCTGGTTGCATTCTTCACCGGCCTGAAAATTTGATGGGCCAGCCGGTTTGACCGACAGGGTAAAGAGAAGTAGTATCGATTGCTTGAACAGAATCGTAGCAAAATTAAGGCGGGTTCTGGCAAGATTAAACTGATATCCAGGGCTCTAACTTGAGATGTTTCCTGATATGGTTAGGTCAACTATGAGGAGAAAACTGATCAAAAATGGAGTAACTGCTCAGTTGAGGTTCCCAAAGAACACCTTTCCCAAGTGCAATGGCACGCCAAGTTGAAGTGTCTATTGCGAATCTCGTTTTATCCTTCCATCCAGCAGCAATGATCTGTCATATAAGGTTGCGCCATCTTAGTGGCAATTGCCAGATTGGAACACGTTTTTTACAGTTGATCTGAGTCAACAGGCACCGGCCGAAACCTTTCCCGCCGTTGGATGTTTGCAGAGGACAGGTTGAAACCTGTCCCACCGTTGATTTAGATAGCCCAGCTCTTGATATGCTCCTCGTCCGGCGGCTCGCCGGTCAGCTCCAGGCGCTCCGCGCCGGTCTCAACAACCACCCGGGCGGCGGCCGGACGGCCGTCGATCTTTTTGGCATAACGGGCGACGAGGTCGGCGGCCAAGCTCAGATCGGCCGCCTGAACTGCGCTATCGGCAACCGATTCACCGGCACGACGCAGCAACGCGGCCGGGCCGGGTCGTTCTTCGACGAGCAGCAAGACGTCGCCGGCCTCGCGCAACTCGACGATACGCAACGATTCCTTCTCATCACGGCCGAGTACCAACCAACCGCCACCCGGCATCAGGAACTGGCGTCCGACGAGCATCAGCCGGATGTCGGTTACGCTCATGGAGTCCGGGGTAACAACAAAACCACCGTCGTAGACCCGGGCGATTCGCTTGCTGAGAATCGGGTCGGCCAGAATGCAGCCGCCGGCCGGCGCCGGGAAATCGGTGATACCGAACTGCCTGGCCAGGGCGATCTGCCGGGATCGTCCGCGGCCGCTGAAATCGAGCAAGCGTTCACGATCGACCCAGCCCTGACGCTCCGCCTCGGTCTCCGTGAGCAACCGGGCGGAGAGCGGGCGCAGCAGAATAGTACGGCTGCCGGAATCGCGCTCGATGATATTGAGCGTATCACGCCGCTGCGACATCGGCCGCTGACCGAGGACTTCACCGCTGATCAGAAACGCCGCGCCCAATTGCCCGAGCATGGTCCGGGCCCGCTTGAGCATGAAGATCTTGCAATCGATACAGGGATTAAAATAGCGGCCGAACCCATGCGCCGGTCGGCGCAGCATCTGCAGGTAATCATCGCTGATGTCGACCACCACCGCATTGATGCCGTACTTGTCCCGCACCTCGCGTTGATACCGCTGCGGGTCGCGCAGGATCGCATCGCCGAAAAACGGGGTGATAAAACGGACGGCGAGCACCTCGACCCCCTGCTCCATAACCACCCGGGTCGCCAGAATCGAATCAAGTCCACCGGAAAAAAGGCTCAACGCTCGAACGACACTCATCGAGCCGTCTGTCCCTTCTCAAGCAGCGTGGTCGCCCAGTCGCGCGTCTGTCTGGTAACCGACTCGCCGGCAAGCATTCGCGCCAGTTCGTCGATCCGCTGCTCCTCGTTGAGCTGGACCACCGAGGACAGCGTGCGCCCGTTGCGAACTGACTTTTCCACGACGAAGTGCGCGGTCCCCCGAGCGGCGATCTGCGGCAGATGGGTGATGCAGATCACCTGGTGGTGGCCGGCCAACTCGCGAATCTTCCGGGCCACCGCCTCGGCCGCTTCACCGCCGATGCCCGCATCGACCTCGTCGAAAATTACCGTTTCCACCATATCCTTGCGGGCCAACAGGCACTTGAGAGCCAGCATCAATCGTGACAATTCGCCGCCCGAGGCAACTTTGGCCAACGGCCGGGCCGGCTCTCCCGGATTGGGCGCAAAGAAGAATTCCGCCCGGTCCAATCCGCTCAGCCGAACTCCGTCAACTCCATCGAGCTGCTGCTGAAAATGCACCTCGATACCCGATTGACTGAAGGCGAGCGAGCCCAATTCTGCGGCCATAGCCGTTTCCATCTGTTGGGCCGTGGCCCGCCTGGCGTCGGACAAGGCCCGGCCGAGCTTGAGAAGCCGCTGCTCCAGTCGCTCAACTTCGTGCCCCTGCAGTTCGATCTCTCGATCGAGATTCTCGATCGACTCCAACTCTCGCTTCGCCTGGCTTAAATAGCCGAGAATCTCCTCGATCGTCTCACCGTATTTGCGCTTGAGCATCTTGAGCTGGTCGAGTCGGGCGCTGACCGCTTCGAGTCGATGCGGATCGACCTCCAGGGCGGTATAATAGTCACGCAGACGACCACTATAATCCTCGGCCAGAAAGGAGTAGGAACTGAGTTCCTCGGCCAGACCGGATGCCTCGGGATCCAGTCCGGCAAGCTGTTCCATGTTTCGGCGGACGATAGCAAGATTGTCGCTGATCGTCGTTTCGAAGAGATTATAGCTTTCCCGGCCGAGACGGATCAGCGTCTCGGCGCTTTTCAAACGCCGCCGCTCCACGGCGAGTTGTTCATCTTCTCCGGGCTGAAGTGCGGCTTCGATGATTTCCGCCACCTGAAACGTCAGAAAATCATAGCGCTGACCGCGTTCACGATCCCGGGCACGCAACTCGGCAAGCCGTTCTTTGGCCTGCTGCCAGTGTTGATAACAGGCGGTGAAAGCGACCCGATCGGGCCAATGGTCGCCGAGGGTGTCGAGAAAATCGAGGTGAGACGCCGGTTGCAGCAATTGTTGATGATCGTGCTGACTGGCAATATTGAGCAGGTAGAGGCAAATTTCGGCGACCGTTTTGGCCGGCGCCATCGAACCGTTGATATAGAGCCGGCTCCGCCCTTTGCTGGTGATCACTCGTTTGATGATGATTTCGTTGGTACCGCCGTACCCTCCAGCTTCAAGCAGCTCAAGCAGCTCCTGCTGGCGATCGCTGATTTCGAACAGCGCCTCGACCGTGCAGCTGTCGGCGCCGCTCCTGATCCAGTCGGCGGACGCCCGGCCGCCGGTCAGCAAACCGATGGCCCGCATCATGATCGATTTGCCGGCCCCGGTCTCGCCGGTCATCACCACCAGCGAATCGCCGCTTGCATCGGCAAAACTCAGGTGTAGTGTTTCGATCAGGGCCAGGTTCTCTACTTTGAGTTCGCAAAGCATCCCTTTTCCACGTATCTTCGGCCAACTATCAGCTCCATTGTTGACGGAGCGACAAAAGGTGGGTATCGTAACAGGCGTATACCAACCACGCTTCGACTTGGCAACCAGTTTCCTGGAAACCGTGCTGCCCGGCCGGGATCATCCTGCCATGGAATCATGAAAAAATCTACCGATACCGTCGACCTGAGCGCCAGCCTCGAAGACTATATCGAAGCGATCTACCACATCGTTGAAGAAAAACTGGTTGCCCGCAGCAAGGATATCGCCTCCCGGCTCGACGTCAGCCGCGCCTCGGTAACGGAAGCCCTGCGGGCGCTGGCCAAGAAGGATCTAATCAACTACTCGCCGTACGAAGCGATCACCATGACTGAACAAGGCCGGCGGGTGGCTGAGGATGTCATTTACCGGCACGACTCGCTGAAACGCTTTTTCACCGAAGTGCTGGCCATCAAACCCGATCTGGCCGAAGAAGCGGCCTGCAAGATCGAGCACGCGGCGCCGCCGGTGGTGATCAGCCGGATGATCGATTTTATCACGTTCCTGCAAGTTTGCCCGCGTGGCGGCGACGATTTGCTCAACGGCTTTGCCGATTACTGCCGGCACGGGTCCACCAGGATCGACTGCAGCAAATGCATCTCTTCCTGTCTCGACGGCTCAGGCGGCAAATCCTGACCATCATTTCTTGCCGCCGAGCAAGGCGGCCAGTTCCTCCGCTTCCGGAAATCGCCCGAGTTTCTTTTTTGAAAAAACCAGCTGTCCGTCTACGGTTACCTCGAACACTCCCCCGGACGAAGCGACCAGTTCAATATCGGCATCGAATCGGCGGCGCAATTCGTCTCCCAGACTGGAAGCACGTGGCTGATAATTTCACACCTGGCAATATTCTATGACCGCTTTCATGAATTCTGCTCCTGATCGAGTTTTATATCAAAATCGGCGGAACAGGTTTTAACCTGTCCCCCGCTCACTTTCACTAACCGGATCTTCCGACCACGGCGTCGATTTTCTTCGTTCGTTGTGACCTCTGGTCATGGGCGTTATATGCGAATAGGTGTTCCGGATTGATGGTCGACTCTTCCTGCCATTATACAGTAATCACTGGACAATTCGACCCCAAAATGACCTTTTCCAGGTCCCACCGTATGCACGTCATCGACTTTTGCCCGCAGGCTGATTATGCTGTCCCGAGAATAAGACGACCGCATCCCCTGTTGCCGAACCATGACCGCACCCCCGGATTATAGCCCGATGTTCGAGTTGCTCGCCGCTCTCAACGACGAAGAAACCAGGCGCCTCTCCCCGGCCGCCGCCCTCAGTGCCGACGGCCGCCGCCGCAGGGCGGAAGAACGAATCGGTTATCGCCAGCACTTTGCCCAGGACGCCGATCGCATCCTCCATTCCCGTGCCTACACCCGCTACATCGACAAGACCCAGGTATTCTGCCTGATCAGTAACGACCACATCACCCACCGGGTGCTGCATGTCCAGCTGGTTTCACGTATCGCCCGGACCATCGGCCGCTTCCTGCGCCTCAACGAGGACCTGATTGAGGCCATCGCGCTTGGCCATGATATCGGTCACCCGCCGTTCGGCCACGCCGGCGAGCACGTTCTCAGCTCGCTGTGTAGCGTCCACGATCTACCGCCGTTTCAACACAATATCCAATCGGTCCGGGCTCTGGAACGTTTGGAGCGCAAGGGGCGCGGATGGAATCTGACCCTGCAGACCCTGGACGGTATCCTCTGCCATGACGGCGAAGTACATGCCGCCCGCCTGGCTCCGGAACCGCTCGGCGATTTTGCCGGCTTCGACGCCAAGCTCACCGCGAAATCCGCCGACCCGGCGATTAACCTGCTGCCGATGACCCTCGAAGCCTGTGTGGTCCGCCTCGCAGATACCGTCGCCTATATCGGCAGGGATATCGAGGATGCCATCATCCTCGGTCTGATCCGCCGCGACGACATCCCCGCCGGTCCCCGCCAGCTGCTCGGCGAGACCAACGGCTCGATCGTTTACTCGCTGGTCACCGACCTGATCGGTCACAGCCGGGTCACACCGCCCGACTGCCCTCTGACTGCCGGAACGGACTATATCGGCTTCAGCCAGCCGGTGGCTGAAGCGCTCGACGAATTGAAACGATTCAACTATGAAAAAATCTACCTGAGCCAGCAGACCCGGCAGCATATACCGATGATCGAGCGCTGTTATCGGGACCTTTTTTCCTTCTATCTGCGCCATCTGGAAGACGGCACTTCCGACCGGCTTCATGTCGACCTGATGGGCGATCTGGAAGACAGTTACACTCGCTACCAGCCGCCGGCAGCCAGGGTTCGCGATTTCATCGCCGGCATGACCGACGACTACTTTCTGGCCCAGGCCGCCGCTATCGGCTGCCCTGTCCCACCGCGACTCTGACGGATATGGGTTGCACCGGAGCAATGACGCTCGTTCGGCTGATCATCATTTTGTTCGCAATCGTGCTGTTCGGCCCCGCCAAAGCGACCGCAGCGTCCGGCGAGACGCTGTCGATTCACGTGGTCGATGTCGGTCAAGGGGACGCGATGATCCTGCACCAGCCCGGCGTCTGCACTGCGCTGATCGACGCCGGCGGTCTGCTTTTCGGCCATCGGGTCACCGAAAAGCTGCAGGAACTGGGGCTCTCCGAGATCGACCTGGCCATCATCAGTCATCCCCACCTCGACCACTTCGGCGGTCTGTTCGACCTGCTGCCGCGGGTCGGCATCAAAGAACTCTACGACAATGGCGGCAGCAATCCGGTCCCGGACTATTTCGACGACTATCTGGCGCTGCGCAGCAGCCTCCAAGGAAAAACATTGCGGCGCGGTGACCGTCTGACCTGCGGCGACCTCGAGCTTGCCGTTCTCCATCCGGAGAAACCGCCGCAACCGCAGGATGATATCAACGGCTCTTCATTGGTATTGCTGGTAACCTTTGGCGATTTCCGGTTGCTCCACCTCGGCGACCTGTCCGGCGCCGCGGAAAGAACCTTTCTCGATCGCACCGACGACCTGCGCGCCGATCTTTTGAAAATAGCCCATCACGGCGCCGCCGACGCCACCGCCCCGGAACTGCTGGCCCGCAGTCGGCCGGATCTGGCGGTAATCAGCTGCGGCCCCGACAACCGCATCGGCGCCCCGGCCGAGCAGGTCCTGCAGCGGTTGCAGGCCGCAGGTATCCCGGTCCGGCGTACTGACCGGGAAGGCACCATTTCGCTGACGATCAGATAACCAGGCAAACGCTATTTTTTCAACCAGAGGCGCAGTCCGGTAAGAGCGGCGGCGGCAACGGCGATCACCGCCACCAGGAGCAAGTAGCTGCCGAGATCCGGATTTCGCAGCGAGGCGGCAAGGCGGTCGGTAACTGCCGCCAGCGCCGTGATAGCCGGCAGCATGCCGATCAGCGTGCCGAGTTGGAAGTCGCGCCAGCGGAGACGGGACACCCCGGCAATGAGGTTGATCAGCGAGAACGGGGCGACCGGGACGACGCGCAAGGTAATCACCGCAATCAGGCCGGAGTTGGAGAGCCGGCGGTCGAGACGGTTGACCAGGCCGCCACCGAAGCGATCGATCATGTCTTTCCCGAGAACGCGTCCCAGGAAAAACAGGCAGAGCGCGCTGAGTTGCGTTCCGAGCAGCGCATAGGCAAATCCCCACCACGGCCCGAAAATGATCAGGCTGCCGATCACCATCAACGTAACCGGGACAGCGGCGCAGCCGCCGACAATAAACGCCGCCAGCACCAGCAGCGGTGTAAACCGCCCATCCTTGAGCCAGGCTCCCACCGAGTGGACCGTCTCGATGTCGAGCCATTGATTCAACGGCGTCCAGCGCCATGCGGCGGCCAACCCGAGCACGGCGGCGATCAGGAGACCACCGGTTACAAGGTGTCGGTACGCCGGTTTTCGCTGTTTGCGACCGACAAAATAATCGAGCAGGCCGGTCGGTTCGATCGGCTTTTCCGGATCGAGAAGCTCGGACTCCGGGACCAGCCGATCGACATCTTCAGCAACCGTGCCGTCAAGCGGGACAAGCGTCCGTTCACCGTCGCACAGCGCTTCGATGGCCTCGATCAACGAGCCTCGCTCCGACCGCTGCCGGGCCACGTCGGCGGCGGAAACCCCGAGATGCTCGGCCAGCAGGCGGTTGCACAGGGAGCCGATGGTCTGTTCATCATCACTGTCCGGGCGAGCGGCGACGGCAAGATCGCACTCGGAATCGAGTCCCAGGGAACGATTACTCAGATTCGACGAACCGACACGAACCACTCGATCATCGATCACCATGAGTTTGGCATGTACCATCAGGTCGACCGGTGGCTTGACGGCCAGTCTCGGGTAATAGATGCGTAGACGATCACCGCGGTCCGCCTCACGCAGCAGGACCATGATCCGCCCCCGCAAGACATCCATGGTGTGTTGCTCCAGCCAGCCCCCGGTCTGCTTCGGCAACACGATAACGATTTCCGGGCCGGTATCCTGCGACAACGACGCCTGCAACGCTTCACCGATCCGGTAGGAACTGAGATATTGATTTTCGATATAGATGTACCGGCGCGCCGCTGCGATCATATCGAGATAGAGGCGCTCCACTTCACGTATTTCAGCATGCCCCCGATACAGCGGCATGGTCCGGGCGATCGCCACGTCGATATCGTGAAAGACCGGCTCGACACTCTCCGGCCAGGGTGCCCTGTCATCCGAGGGCCGGACATCAGGCAGCCGTTTTCCCACAGCCCGCTGCCAACGCTCTCGGGCCAACTCGCCAAGGGCCGCCGCAGCCGCCCCGTCAACGACCATCTGGATGTCGTGAAACGGCGGATACGATTTACCCTCGGGATCGATGCGTTGCGGATCGTCCGGCTTGTGCTCTGACGTGTCCCAGCGCCATTTGCTCACATCCAGGCCACCGGCAAAGGCGAGCGCATCATCGATTACGACCACTTTCTGGTGCTGGGAACCGCCGACGGGATGACAATCATCAAGACGGAAATGAATATTGCGATGACTGCGCCAGGTCAGCCTGTAGCGGGGGAAAAATTCTCGCTCCAGTGCGTAGATCATCGCAAAATCCCAGCTCAGCAAGTAAATCTCGAGCTGTCGCTGTCGCTTGGCGACAAAATCAAGAAACGCACCCAACGTGCTTGGCGTATCACCTCCATCACCGTTGCGGATCAGTCGCACTTCGCTGTGCAGGTCCCAGCCGAGAATAAAAACAGACCGGCGTGCCTGGAGTATCGCCTCGTGCAGGGCCTGAAAATAATCCTTGCCATCGACCAACACGGCAACGCGATCACCACGCCGCACCCGCCAGCAATTCTCAGATGGTTTAAAGCATTCGCTCATTTCTCAATCGATACCGGAAAACGGTGGAAAAACGTACCCGTGACGGCAAACGCATCACCACAGCAGCACAACGAGCAGTCCCGGCAGCATCGCAACGCCCATAAACACGGGCAGACGAATCGCCTGCCTGGTGCCGCTGATGGTGGCAAACATGATTCCCTTGACCAAGGTATTGGTCGCACACGCAAGCAAAATCCCGACGATAGCGACATCGGCCTGCGCGGGCTGCCGGGCGGATTTGGCAAGAGACAGCGTAATGGCATCGACGTCCATTATCCCCGAGACCACCGACAGGGCGTAGACACCGTAGTCGCCGAACCAGGCTTTCATCGCCTCCGACAACAGCAGGATAGCGGCCAGCAGGACACCGAATTGCAGGGCCATGCCGAGTTGCAGGGGATTTTTCACCTCGACATCCCGACTCACATCCGGGCTGCTCCGGCCGCCGCGCAGCCAGAGCCAGACAAAACCGGCGAGCAATCCGATGCACATCATGCTGAGCGGCAACCACATCCGGGCGAGCAGGCCCGGGTAGACGACGAATATCTCGATCATCACCCGCAGGAACATGATCGCCGACGCCAACAGGACCCCGCCGGCAAACAGCCGGTAGCGCTGACGCTGTTTGGCCAATCGCGCCAGACTGACGGTTACCGCGGTAGAAGACGCCAGGGCGCCGACGATGGCCGTCATGATCAGGCCGGCACGCTCACCGAGTATCTTCATGCCGACGTAGCCGAGAAAAGACAGCCCGGAGATCAGCACCACCATCAGCCAGGTCCAGAAAGGATTCATCACCTGCCACGGTCCATACCCCTGATTCGGCAACAGGGGCAGCAAAACGACCGAGATGATCAGCAATTTGGCGCCGGCAAAGAAATCCTGCGGCGAGATCATATGCAGCCAGGAATGCAGCACCGGCTTGTAGCCCAATAGAGAGATGACCACCACGGTAACCGCCATTGCCGGAACGACAGCACCGTACGCCGCCCAGGCGGCCAGCACGAAGACCAGCATCATGGAAAAAGCAGTCGTCGTCCCCAGGTCCTGATCTTCCTGGACATCGAGGACATGTGCGGTGATACTGAGAGCAGCCACTACGATGAAGGCGACGCCGACAAACCAGCCGCCGACTTCCCGACCCAACAACACCGCTACGCCGCCGAGCAGACCGATCAGGCTGAAGGTGCGCAGACCGGCGATACGCGAACCCTCTTCGCCATCGCGATCGCTCCAACTCCGCTCGATCCCGACCAGCAGGCCGATAGCCAGCGACACCGCCAGCGTGATCACACTTTGATAGGTGTCTTCCATCGCACTGAGTTTTCTGGTCTGCAAAGGACGAGTAACCGCCGGCAACGCGTTCCCGGACAACCGACAAAGGCGGGACGGCACCGACACTGGAGAGTCTTGACACTACCCAGTCTCGGCCGCATTTGTCAATATCGTCGCTCACTGGCTACGGCACCTGCGGTGATAATCATCGGGCCGATCCCGGCCTGATCTGGTATTATTGACGCAACAATTCACCGTCACCGCAGGAGACACGACAATGACCACAGAAAAAACCGTCGGCTTCATCGGGCTGGGTCGCATGGGCGCGCCGATGGCCGGAAACCTCGCCCGAGCCGGGTACAAGCTGGTCCTGTTCGACCGGCAGTCGGACATCACCAATCGCCTTGCCGAACAGTGCGGCGGGCGGGCGGCGACCACTCCGGCCGAAGTCGGCCGGAGCGCCTCGGTGGTGATTACCATGTTGCCCGACAGCACCGCCGTCAGGCAGGTTGTTCTCGGCGATGGCCGGGAATGGGGCATCGCCGACGCGGCACCGGTGGGCACCATTTTTGTCGACATGAGCTCCTCCGCTCCGGCCGATACGAGAGGACTGGCCGGCGAACTCCAGCAGCGCTCGTTGTCGCTCATCGACGCCCCGGTATCGGGCGGCGTCGCCAAGGCTGTCAGCGGGACGCTGACCATCATCACCGGCGGCGAGCCCGCCTTGATCGAATCCATCTCGCCGCTGCTGCTGGCCATGGGCAGCAGCTGTATCCATGCCGGCCCGATCGGCGCCGCCCACGCGATGAAGGCTCTCAACAACTACGTGTCCGCCGCCGGACTGGCCGCCGCGTCCGAAGCGCTGCGTATCGGCAGCACCTTCGGCATCGACCCGGCGGTCATGGTCGATATCTTCAACGCCTCGACCGGCCGCAACAACAGCACGGAGAACAAGTTTCACCAATTCATCCTGCCGCAGACCTTCGCCTCCGGCTTCTCCCTCGGCCTGATGGCCAAAGACCTCGATCTGGCGCGCGATCTCGCCGACACCTCGGGTGAGTTCGCACCACTGCTCAAGCGTTGCGCGGAACTCTGGCGCCAGGCCGCCGAAGCGCTTGGCCCCGACGCCGACCACACCGAATTCATTCGGTTCACCAGGAACTGACCCGGTCGACGACGCCGCGCCATCGCCGGCACCAAGGAAGCTCAACGCAACGTTTGCGCCCCCGCCGACCGCCCGGTTCGGCCGACATCATCGCCGCAAAAAAATCCGCTTGCATACATACACGGATGTATGTATATAGGGAGGTTTCGTAATCACCTCTTCTCTCTTTTATAACAAGGATGATTGATATGAATGGAAATAAACGATCCCCATTGCTCCTGCTGTTCGCCCTTGTCGCTGGACTGACCATCGGCGGCTGCAAGGATCAGGAACAGGCGGCACGGCCGGCCCCCGGCCCGGTCGAGGTCAACGTCGTGACCCTGGAGGCACAACCGGTCGAGCTCTTCGCCGAACTTCCCGGACGAACCGCCGCCCACAGAATCGCCGAAGTACGCCCCCAGGTGAGCGGCATCGTGCAGAAACGATTGTTCACCGAAGGCAGCGAAGTCGCCGCCGGGGAACTGCTCTACCAGATAGATCCTGCCTTGTACCAGGCCAACTTCGACAGCGCCAAGGCCGCCTTGGCCAAGGCCGAGGTCATTGAACAATCGGCCCGCCAGAAGGCGGAGCGCTACCGGACCCTGGTACGCACCAAAGCGGTCAGCGAACAAGAACAAATCGAGGTAGAAGCCGCCTGGAAGCAGGCTCAAGCGGAAGTTGCGGCCGCCAACGCGGCACTCGCCCGCGCCAGGATCGACCTCGATTACACCCAGGTCACGGCACCGATCTCGGGCCGCATCGGCAAGTCGATGGTCTCCGAGGGATCACTGGTCACCGCCCAGCAGGGCATGGCCCTGGCCATCATCCAGCAACTCGACCCGATCTACGTGGACGTCAACCAGTCCAGCACCGAGCTGCTGCGTTTGAAACAGGAACTGGCCGCCGGCCAGATTGCCAAAGACCAGCACCTTCGTTCGGAGGTATCGGTTATCCTCGATGACGGTTCCCTCTACTCGCATAACGGTTTTCTCGAATTCTCCGATGTCTCGGTCGATCAGTCGACCGGCACGGTAACCCTGCGGGCCATCGTCGAAAATCCCGATCAGGATTTGCTGCCGGGCATGTTCGTCCGGGCCCGCATCACCAAAGGTACCCGACCGGACGCGATCCTCGTGCCGGCGGCCAGCGTCATCCGCAACAGTCGCGGCCAAGCCACAGTGCTGCTGGTCAATACGGAGAATCAGGTGGAGAGCCGAATCATCGAAGTCGAACAAAACCGCGGCGAGCAGGTCCTCATCGGCAGCGGTCTGGCCGTCGGTGACAAGGTGATCGTCGCCGGCATCCAGAAAGTAAAAGCAGGCGCCCAGGTCACCGTCGTCGAGATGCCGGCTCCGGGCTCGGACCAGGCAACGGCGCCCCTCGCCACTGCCGGGAAAACGGAGTAAGCCATGGCCAGATTTTTCATCGATCGCCCGATCTTCGCCTGGGTCATCGCTATCGTCATCATGCTGGCCGGTACGCTGTCGATCCTGCGCCTGCCGGTTTCCCAGTATCCGGAAATCGCCCCCCCGTCGGTCCGCGTCACCGCCAGCTACCCGGGAGCATCGGCGCAGACCGTCGAAGACAGCGTCACGCAGATCATTGAACAGAACATGACTGGGTTGGACAATCTGCTCTATATGAATTCGCAGAGTTCTTCCAACGGCTCGGTCACCATCTCCCTGACTTTTGATTCCGGCACCGATCCGGACATCGCCCAGGTCCAAGTGCAGAACAAGCTGCAGCAGGCCCTGCGATTGCTCCCCCAGGAGGTTCAGGAGCAAGGCGTCCAGGTCAACAAATCGAACTCGACCTTCCTGATGATTGTCGGCCTGATATCTTCCGACGGCTCCATGGATCAGCGCGATCTGTCCGACTTCATGGTCTCGGAGTTGCGCGATCCGCTCAGCCGGACTCCCGGCGTCGGAAGCATTCAGATCTTCGGCAGCCAGTATGCGATGCGCATCTGGCTCGATCCGCACAAACTGACCAGCTATCAGCTGACCCCCAGCGACGTCGCCGCCGCGATCCGGGCCCAGAACAACCAGGTCGCCGTCGGCGATCTCGGCGGCGCCCCCTCAGTTGACGGTCAGCAGGTCACCGCCAGCATGATGGCGCAGACCAAACTCAGTTCCCCAGAGGAATTTGCCAAGATCCTGCTGCGCGTCAACCAGGACGGCTCGCAGATTCGACTGCGCGATGTGGCTCGCGTGGAAATCGGCGGCGAAAACTACTCCGCGACCGGCACCTATAACGGCCAACCATCGGGCGGCATGGCCGTCATGCTGGCCACCGGGGCCAACGCGCTGGACACCTCAGAAGCAGTCCGTGACAAGGTAGAGGAGCTGAAACCCTATTTCCCAGCCGGTATCGAGGTCGTCTATCCCTACGACACCACCACGTTTATTAAAATTTCCATCGAAGAAGTAGCACAGACCCTGGTGGAAGCCATCATTCTCGTTTTTCTGGTAATGTTTCTCTTCCTCCAGAACTTCCGGGCCACGCTGATTCCGTCGATAGCCGTACCGGTCGTCCTGCTCGGCACGTTCGGCATCATGGCCGCCTTCGGCTTCTCGATCAATACCCTGACCATGTTCGGCATGGTCCTGGCCATCGGCCTGCTGGTCGACGATGCGATCGTCGTCGTCGAGAACGTCGAGCGAATCATGAGCCAGGAAGGGTTGTCACCCCTGGCGGCGACGAGAAAGTCGATGGACCAGATCACCAGCGCCCTGATCGGTATTGCCCTGGTCCTGTCCGCCGTCTTCGTCCCGATGGCCTTTTTCGGCGGCTCCACCGGCGCCATCTATCGCCAGTTCTCCCTGACCATCGTCTCGGCCATGGCCCTGTCGGTCCTGGTGGCCTTGATCCTCACGCCGGCCTTGTGCGCCACCATCCTCAAACCGATCGACCCGCACAAGCATGCCAGGAAACGTGGCTTCTTCGGCTGGTTCAACCGCATATTCAAGCGCGGAACCGATCGTTACCAGCGGACCGTCGGCTATGTCCTGCGCCGCTCGGTACGGTTCGGCCTCATCTACCTGCTGTTGGTCGGCGGCATGGCCTTTCTCTTCGCCAAGCTGCCTACCTCTTTTATTCCGGAAGAAGATCAAGGCGTCTTTCTGACCATGATCCAACTGCCGGCCGGAGCGACGATGGAGCGGACCCAAGAGGTGATCGACGTCGTCCGTGATCACTACCTGATAAACGAAAAAGAGAACATCAACTCGGCATTCGCCGTCGCCGGCTTCAGTTTTGCCGGCAGCGGACAGAATAACGGTATGGTGTTCGCCCAGCTCAGGGACTGGGATGAGCGAAAACGGGCCGACCAATCGGTCAACGCCATCATCGGCCGGGCCATGGGTCGCTTCATGCAGATCAAGGAGGCCCAGATCTACGCTTTCAACATTCCGGCAATCCCCGCTCTCGGGCTGGCAACCGGGTTCGATCTCTATCTCCAGGATCGGGGCAACCTCGGCCATGAAAAGCTGGTCGAGGCACGCAACATGCTGCTCGGCATGGCCGCCCAGCATCCGGACCTGACGAGGGTCCGTCCCAACGGCATGGAAGACACGCCGCAGTATAACATAGACATCGACTACGAGAAGGCGATGGCCCTCGGCGTCGCCGTCGCCGACATCAACACCACCCTGTCAACCGCCTGGGGCTCGAACTACGTCAACGACTTCATCCACCGCGGCCGAATCAAGAAAGTATACCTCCAGGCCGACGCACCGTTCAGGATGCAGCCCGAAGATGTCGCACTCTGGCACGTTCGCAACAACACCAAGGAGATGGTGCCCTTTTCTACCTTCGCCGAAGGTCACTGGAGCTACGGTTCTCCGCGACTGGAGCGGTTCAACGGTATCCCGGCCGTAGAGATCGTCGGCGAGGCCGCACCCGGCAAGTCAAGCGGCGAAGGCATGGCGACAATCAGTGAGCTGATCTCCCGCCTGCCGGCCGGCATCGGCTTCGAGTGGACCGGAGCCTCCTACCAGGAGGTTCAGTCCGGGGCGCAGGCGCCGGCACTCTATGCCATTTCGGTGCTGGTCGTCTTTCTCTGCCTGGCCGCCTTGTATGAGAGCTGGTCGGTACCGTTTTCGGTCATGCTCGCTGTTCCGCTCGGCGTGTTGGGTGCTCTCGGGGCAGCCTGGCTGCGGGGCATGGAAAATGATGTCTACTTCCAGGTCGGCCTGCTCACCACCATTGGCCTGTCAGCGAAAAACGCCATTTTGATCGTCGAATTCGCCAAAGCACGCTACGATAAGGGCGACGGGTTGTTCGAGGCAACAATCGCCGCCTGCAAACTGCGACTGCGTCCGATCCTGATGACCTCAATGGCCTTTATGCTCGGCGTCCTGCCGCTGGCGATCAGCACTGGAGCCGGCGCCAACAGCCGGAACGCCATCGGTACAGGAGTTCTCGGCGGCATGATTTCGGCAACGGTACTGGCAATCGTCTTTATACCGCTGTTCTTCTACGTAGTCGTCCGCGTTTTCAAAACTCGTCCGCGAATAGAAATCGAAGCGGAACGAGAAGCAACTTCAACGGTGGTTCAGTCATGAGTACCTCCAGAAACCTGTCTGCGCTCATTGCTATTTTTGGTCTGCTGCTCGGCGGCTGTTCGCTGACCCCTTCATACCAGCGACCGGACCTACCGGTGGCCGACAACCTGATCGGATCGTCCGCCGGCTCCTCGACCGCTGAGCCGGCACCTGGGCAGACCGGCACCATCGCCGATCTCGGCTGGCGCACCTACTTCCCCGACCCGACCCTCCAGCGTCTGATCGACCAGGCCCTGGCGGCTAATCGCGACTTGCGCATTTCAGCGCTGAACATCGCCGCCTATCAGGCTCAGTACCGGATTCAACGCGCTGCATTGCTGCCCGGTGTCGATGGAGACGCGTCGGCTGCCAGACAACGAACGCTCGTCGGCAACACCCACGCCACCGGCAATCTCTTCCAGGTCAAGGTCGGCCTCGCCGCCTACGAACTCGACTTCTTCGGACGACTGCGCAGTCTTGAAGACAAGGCCCTCGAGAACTACCTGGCGATGGAGCAAAACCATCGCAGTGCACTGATCAACCTGATCGCCGAAGTCGCCGGCGCTTATCTGAACCTGCTGGCCGATCGGGAATTGCTCGCCATCACCAAGGACACACGCCGTATCGAAGAGGAGTCCTTCGAGCTGATCAAGCAGCGGGTCAAAGTCGGCATCGCCAACGAGTTGGCCCTTGCGCAGGCACGGACCAACCTGGAAGCCGTCAAGGCCAACCTTGCCCTGTACCAGCGGCGAGTCGCCCAGGATCGCAATTACCTGGATTTGCTGACCGGTGGCGGTGGTGCCACGACCCCGGCGACGGCCGATGAAGGTCTCCTGAACGGCCGGCTGATCGAGGCCGAAACACCACCATCCCAGCTCTCCTCCCGGGTCTTGCTGCAGCGCCCCGACATCATGGCCGCCGAGCACGAACTGAAGGCGGCCAATGCCGACATCGGCGCCGCCCGCGCCGCTTTCTTTCCGGCCATCAGTCTGACAGCCAACGCCGGACTGATCAGCACCGAACTCGACAGTTTATTCAACGGTGATTCGGGGATGTGGCTCTTTTCGCCGGCCATTCGCCTGCCCATCTTCACCGGCGGCCGACTGGAAGCACAACTCGATGTCGCCCAGATCCGTAAAGACATCTCTATTGCCCGCTACGAAAAAGCCATCCAGGTCGCGTTCAAAGAAACGGCCGATTCCCTGGTCGCAGTCACCACCTACCGTGACCAGATGATTGCCCAGCAGGCCAACCTGGAAGCCAGCCAGGACTACCACGCCATCGCCAGCCAGCGTTACGAACAGGGACTGGACAGTTTTTTGACCCTGCTGGATGCCCAGCGCTCGCTCTACGGTGCCCGGCAGAATTTCCTCAGCCTGAAACTGGCACAGTTGATCAACCAGATCACGCTCTACAAGGTCCTGGGCGGCGGCTGGCAGGAGCAGAACTGAACCATGGCCCGCAAGACCAAGGAGGAGGCACGGCAGACCCGAACCGATATCCTGTCTGCGGCGATCCGGATTTTCTCGGTCCGCGGCGTGTCCCGAACGACACTGAACGATATCGCCAAGGAAGCCGGTGTCACCAGGGGTGCCATCTATTGGCATTTCAACAACAAAAACGACCTGCTCGCCGCCCTCTGGGATCAGCTCTTTCTGCCCATCGAGCCGATCGTCCAAGCCAGCGAAAGCAGCGATGAGAGCGATCCGCTCGGCAGAATGCGCGAGGCACTGCTATCGCTGTTCACCTCTCTAGCCAGCGATCCGACGCAATTGCAGCTGTTTCGCATCCTGCACGATAAGTGTGAACTGGTGGAAGACACCGGCACCGAGCACCTGCACCGGGCCAATTGTCACCGGGACGGCCTGAAACGCATCGGCACCGTGCTCAGCAACAGTGTCGCCAGAGGACAGCTACCGCCGGATTACAATATCCATCTGGCCAGTATCGCCGCCATTTCCTTCATCGACGGCCTGCTTGCCAACTGGCTGATGTTTCCGACCCTGATCAGGGCCGACCGGGAAATCCCCCTGCTGGTTGACGAATTGATGGCTATGCTGCGCCGCGGTTTCTCCGCCCGGTCCCACGACAGTCAGTGATTACGGCGGGTCAACCACTCCATTTCCGGAAAAAGATCGATCGCCAGGAGATACTTCTCAAATCGGCACGTACCGGACACCGACTGCAGTAACGCCGATATCCCCTTCTGTTTATTCGTAGCGCAGGGCCTCGATCGGATTGAGCCGGGCCGCCTTGCGCGCCGGGAAATAACCGAAGACCACACCCACCGTACCGGAAAAGAGAAACGCCGCCGCAATGACGCCCGGTTTGAAGACGAATGGTACGCCGATGATCCTGCCGATCACCGCCGCGCTGCACAGCCCGACAATGATGCCGATCAGACCTCCGAAGAAGGCCAACACGACCGCCTCCACGAGAAACTGGAGGAGCACATCGCGCTCCAGCGCACCGATGGCCAGCCGGGTGCCGATTTCCCGGGTGCGCTCGGTCACCGAGACCATCATGATATTCATGATGCCGATCCCGCCGACCAGCAGCGACACCCCGGCCACGGCGCTGAGCAGCGCGGTCAGAACAGTGGTTGTGCCGGCCAGGGTATCGATAATCTCCTTCATATCGCGTACGTGAAAATCGTCTTCCTGTCCGGCAAGGATACCGCGGCGCTCCCGCAGTAATTCCTCGATGCCGGCCTGCACGGTCTCGGTGGGCACCCCATCCAGCACCGAGACGTAAATCGCCTCCACGTCGTTATTGCCGGCCATCCGGCGCTGCATCGTACGCAGTGGGACAATCACCAGGTCGTCCTGGTCCTGACCGAAGCTCGATTGTCCTTTTTTCTCCAGGACGCCGATTACCTTGAAGGAAATTGTGCCCAACCGGAGCGAACTCCCCACCGGGCTGCCGTTTCCGAACAACTGGGTCTTGACTGTTTGCCCGATCAGGCAGACGCCGGCACCGGCCCGCTCCTCACCCTCGCTGAACAAACGCCCTTCCGCCAGCACCCAGTCCCGCACTATCAGATAGAAAGCCGTGGTGCCGGTGACCGAGGTCGCCCAGTTGGCGCTGCCGGAAATGGCCTGCCGGGCTGTCTGCGCGGTTGGCGCCACCGCCGCCAGACCGGCAATACCGTTGGTGATGGCAGTGGCATCGGCCGTGGTGAATCGAGCGGAGGCGATGCGTGCCCCGCCCGGACCACGCATCGCTTGACCGGGACGGACATGCAGCATATTGCTGCCGAGTTTGGCGATATCTCCGGTCACTTTGGCGGTGGCGCCGCTACCGGCGGTGACCATGCTGATCACCGCCGCCACACCGATAACCACCCCGAGAATGGTCAACGAGGAGCGCAGCACATTGCGGCGGATGGCCCGCAGGGCCAGCAGTACGGTTTCCCAGATCATCACGACACCTCCCGGCTGGAATCCTCGACGATCCGGCCGTCCTGGAACTGGATACGCCGGTCGGCATAGGCTGCCATATCCGCTTCATGGGTCACCATGACGATGGTGATGCCCTCGCTTCGATTGAATGATCGCAACATTTCAATGATTTCAATACTCCTGGCCGTATCGAGGTTTCCGGTCGGTTCATCGGCCAGCAAGATCCTGGGCCGGCCGACGATCGCCCGGGCGATGGCCACCCGCTGCTGCTGGCCGCCGGAGAGCTCTCCCGGGGTGTGCTGCCACCACCGTTCCAGGCCAACAGTTGCCAGTGCTTCCAGAGCCATGATTCGTCGCTGCCGAGGTGGAATTTTTCTATAAATCAACGGTAGTTCGACATTTTCCAGTGCAGACGTGCGATTGAGCAGGTTGAAGCCCTGAAAGATAAAGCCGAGGAAATGCCGGCGCAACAGGGCCCGCTTATCCCTCGACAACCGCTCCACCCGCACGTCTTCAAACTGGTAGCTGCCGCTGCTCGGGATATCGATGCACCCGAGGATATTGAGTAAGGTCGACTTGCCCGACCCGCTCGGCCCCATCATCGCCACGAATTCTCCGGTAGCAATGTCCAGGTCGACGGACTGCAGCGCCTGCATGGCGTTGGCTCCGCTGCCATAGGTCTTGCCGACGCCGGCACAGCTGATCAGGATGTTTGTCTCCATCACTTAGTTAACCGCCATGATTTCATTGGTGATAACCGCCCGGCCCGGCTGCAGGCCGTCGGCCGAAACCGCGGTCCGGGCACCGTCGGTAGCCAAGGGATGCACCGTCAGCGGTGCCGGCCGCCGGTCGGGACTGAGCGTCCAGACCGTCGCTCCCTGGCCCGGCAGCTTATCATTGTCGGCTGCCGTCATGCTTCGCGACGGGCGCCGCCGCGGGCCGGGAAGCAGGGAGGAAAGCAGGCCGCCGGATGTACCGGCCTGTCGAACCAAGCTGTCCGGCCGGTAACGCAGGGCCGAGTTGGGCACCAGCAGCGTATCCTCGATCTTCTCGACGACGATTTCCGCCGTGGCGGTCATCCCTGGTCGCAGCAGCAGGTCGGGATTGGCCACGTTCAACACCGCCTGATAGGTGACCACCCCGTCGGTCGTCACCGCTCCATAGCGGACCTGGGTAATGTCTGCAACAAACTGCTGCTGCGGATACGCATCAACGGTAAAGGTGGCCGCCTGCCCTTCCTTGACCCGGCCGACATCGGCTTCGTCCACATCCACCTGCAACTCCATCTGGCGCAGATCCTCGGCTAGGGTGTAAAGGATCGGGGCCTGCAGGGAGGCGGCAACGGTCTGACCGACCTCCACGTCACGGCTCAACACAAACCCATTAATCGGGGCATAGATGATCGTTTTTTCCAGGTCGTTTTCATTGGCCTGCAAGCCTGCCTCGGCCATCTCGATGGCAGCCGCGGCGGCGTCAACCGAAGCGATCGCCCGCTCCAGATCGGCTTCCGCCTGATCGATGAGTTCCTGTGACGGTGACTTGCCGCCCGTCAATTCGTGGGTACGACGATAGCGGGTCAGGGTTTTGTCTGCCGCGTTTCGGGTAGCTTGCGTCTGCCGATGATTGGCCCGAGCGCTGGCCACCTCGGCACGAGATTTGTGAACCGCCGCCTGATAGCGGACGTCATCGAGGTAGACCAAGGGTTGGTTGCGTTTGACGCTATCATTGAAATCAGCGGTCATCGAGGTGATGATGCCGGAAAGTTCGCTGCCAACTTCTACCTGATTGGTCGCCGCGAGGTTGCCGGTGGCGGTGACCGTGATCACCAGATCCCCCTGCTCGACCGGCTGCGTCTGATAGCCGACGGCATCACCGTCCCGGCGTTGATACCAGACCAGCACAATGGCCCCGGCCACCAGCACTATTACCACTATCACCAGCCAGCGGACGAGCCTTCGTCTGCCGCCGTGTGAAGAAAGATGCGCCAGTGTCTCGTTGACTGAATCCTCCGAATGGTTAGTCATGTCTGTTTCCTGAAAGGGTTGTTGATCGGGATTGATACGCCAACTCATCAAACGTCTGCCAGCCGCCGCCAAGGGCCTGATAAAGACGGATCAGTTCGGCCGACGCGGCCGCCACACTCTGCACCGATTGATCCTCAAGCGACAGCAATGAGCGCCGGGCATCGACAACTTCGCTGAAATCACTGAGCCCGCCAGTGTAGCGCTGCTCGGCCAGTTCAGATACCGATCGGGCGGCAACCAGCGCCTGTCCGAGCCACTGTTGTCGTTGCTCTTCTTTGGCATAAGCGATCAGTGCGTTTTCCACTTCCTCCAGCGCGGCCAGGACCGCACTCTCGTAACGCAACAAGGCCTGGCGTTGCACTTCGTCCTGGATCAGTACCGTATCGTGCAGGGTGCCGGCATCGAACATCGACCAGCTGATCGCCGGGCCGATCGACCAGGACCGGGCTGGTGAAGCGAGTAAATCCCCGAGAGACAGGGACTCCAAACCGATGGAGCCGCCCAACGAAAAACGCGGATAACGCGCCGCTTCAGCCACACCGACCCGGGCGGTTTCGGCGGCCAGTTCCCGCTCGGCCCGGCGGATATCCGGACGCTGCCGCACCACCTCGGCCGGCACGCCGACCGCAATCAAAGCTGCCGCCCGGGGTACCGGCTGCGCCGTGCCGAGTTCCCGGTGCAGGGCGCCGACCTGCTCTCCGAGAAGCACCGCCAGCCGGTTGAGCACCGACTCCACTCCGGACTCCAGCACGGGAATCGCCGCGTGCGCCGTGGCCAGGCTGGCACGGGCCTGGGCCAGCGCCAGTTCATCCTCACGACCGGCACGGCTGGCGGCCTCGATCAGCTCAAAGCTCTGCTGCCGGGCCACCAGATCGGCCCGCGCCACCGCCAACCGGGACTGGCTGGAACGCAGATCGATGTACGACAGACCGACCTCGGCCAACAAGACCGCAATCACATCATGCAGCTCCTCGATACTTGCCTGGTAGTCGGCATCAGCGGCTTCGATCCGTCTCCGAATTCCACCGAAGACATCGATCTCCCAGCCGGCGTTAAGACCTGCAGAATAGCTCTCGGTCCCGGTGCTCCTGCCATCCGCCGTTCGATTTTCGCTCTTTTTGGCCGATCCAGCGGCGTCAATCGCCGGCAACTGCGACGCCCCTGCCTGATGACGCTGCAAACGAGTCACCTCAACCCGGGAAAGAGTCTCTTCAACATCGAGGTTGGCAACAATCGCCCGAACCATTAGATCGGATAGCACGGCATCGTCAAAGACCTGCCACCAGCGCTCAAGTCGCACCGAATCGGCCGAAGCAACAGCTGGTTCGGCGTTACGCCACTGCTCCGGGACAGCTGGACGGGGTGGTGAATAGTCCGGCCCGACGGCGGCACAGCCGGCCATCGCCACCACCGCCACCACCACCACCAGCACGGCAAATGACTGGGCCTGAGCCGATCCACTGCCGTTTCGTGCATTCTGCCCCTCTCTCATGCCAACCTCCTGTTCCTGCCCCAATGAGCATCTCTGCTGCTCAGACCGCCACAACGCTTCTGATCTGTCAGAGACCATGCTACCGCACGAGTATGGAGAAATTATGGAGGAACCATGTGATTTTCAGGGAGAACCGACAAGACAATTGCAATTGTCGCGACAATACGATTCAACAAAGGAAAACAATCATAACCTGCAATCGGCACATGGCAGGACCAGCTTCTCTCTTGAGTCATCGACCATGATACGCTTGACCATCGCCCACAAATTGTTCGGGGCCTTCCTGCTCATTCTCGCTCTTGTCGCCGCGGCGATGGGCTTTTCCCGGTACCTTTTTTCGATGAATTTCCATCATTATATCAATCAGATGGAAATTGAGCGCCTGCACGCCCTGGTTCCGGTTCTCCAGCAGGAATTCCGCACCGCCCAGGGATGGGAACGGCTCAAGGCAGACAGCGGACGCTGGTCGGAACTGCTCAACGATATCGCCGAGATCAAGCAAAACACTCCGCCTCCGGAGGAGACCGGCGAACGAGAACGGAAGATCTCACGCATCCTGCTCAGCGATCAACAACAACCGATCATCGGCTCAGCGGAGCAGGAGGATCAGCCGCGGCTGGTATCGATCGACGTGGACGGCAGCACGGTCGGCTGGCTGGGCCTGAAAAAACGCCGGCCCTTTCGCGGCGGCCCGCCCGCGGCCTTGCTGGAACGCCAGGCCAAACACCTGTCGCTGCTGGGCGGGGTGGTGCTTATCTTGACCGCCCTCGTTGCCTTTCTCTTTTCCCGTCACCTGATCAAGCCAATCCGCACCCTGACCAAAGGGACACGTGAGCTGGCGGAACGCAACTTCTCGGTGCGCATCGAGCCAACCACCCGTGACGAACTCGGCCAACTGGCGGAAAATTTTAACGAGATGGCCCGCACCCTGGGACACTATGAGACCATGCGCCACCAATGGCTGACCGACATCTCCCATGAACTGCGTACTCCGTTGACCGTGCTGCGCGGCGAAATCGAAGCGATCCAGGACGGCATCCGTACGCCATCTCCGGACAACCTCGCTTCCCTCCATGGAGAAATCATCAGACTCGGCAAACTGGTCGAAGACCTGCACCAGCTGTCCCTGGCCGAATCGGACACCCTGGTCGTCGATCGACGCCGGTTGGCCCCGGTCACCATTCTCTCCGCAGCACTGGACAGCTACCGGAATCTGCTCCGCCAGCAAGGCATCGAAATCGGTGCGGAACTGGCGGATTTTGAGACGGTCACCCTTAAAGGCGACGGCGCCCGCCTCAGCCAGGTCTTCACCAATATCCTCGACAATGTCTGTAAATATGTTCAGGCTCCGGGACACCTCACGATAACCGGCCGCTCCGCCGGCGGCGTTCTCGAATTGCGCTTCGCCGACTCCGGCCCAGGCGTCCCACCCGACGCCCTGCCACAGCTCTTCGACAGGCTATTTCGCGTGGAAGGTTCACGCAACCGCAGCAGCGGCGGCAGCGGCCTCGGCTTGGCGATCTGCAGACACATCATTGAGCAGCACGGCGGCACGATCCGGGCTGAACCGAGTGAGTTGGGCGGACTGGCAATTGTTATCGCACTGCCACTCGCATCTCGAAACCTCAGCAAGCAGGACCAACCATGACTGCAGGACAGATCCTGATTATCGAAGACGAAGTCAAGCTCGCCGAGCTCCTGAGAGACTACCTGAAGCAGGACGGTTTCACCGTCTCCTGCCTGCATAGCGGTGAGTTGGCCGTAGACACGGTACGCCGGGCGACGCCGGATCTGATCCTGCTGGATCTGATGCTGCCGGTGGTCGACGGACTGGCCATCTGCCGTGAAATACGCCGCTTTTCAAACGTGCCCATCATCATGATCACCGCCAGGGTGGAAGAGATCGACCGGCTGATCGGCCTGGAAATCGGTGCCGACGACTATGTCTGCAAGCCGTTCAGTCCGCGTGAGGTGGTGGCCCGGGCCAAGGCGGTGCTGCGCCGGACCCGTACTCCGGCCCAATCACAGCGCCTGATCGCCGGCGAGATCACCCTCGACGAGGCGACCCGGCAGGTAACCGTCGCCGGCAGAGCTCTCACCCTGACCCCGAGCGAATTCGGCCTGCTCAATGTGCTGCTCAGCGCGCCGGGCCGGGTCTTTTCCCGCAACGAGTTCCTCGACCGGGTGCAGGGCTATCGTTTCGACGGTTACGACCGCACCATCGACAGCCATGTCAAAAACCTGCGTCGCAAAATCGGTGAGTGTCTCCCCGATCAGGACGTGATCGTTACCGTCTACGGCATCGGTTACAAGCTGATCGGTTGACACCTGACTCCGGCGGTGGTAAAAGAGGCCGACACACGCCTACACACGTGCCCGTAGCTCAGCTGGATAGAGCACCAGGCTTCGAACCTGGGAGTCGGGGGTTCGAATCCCTCCGGGCACGCCATTGCCAAATACACTAAAAAGCCCGTACATGAAGGACTGCAAATAGAAAAGCCCTCTTTCGAGAATTGACTTCGAGAGAGGGCTTTCGCTCGTTAGGGGAAACGGGAACTACACTTTGGGCACACTTTGAATGTTTGATTTCTAAAGTGTGAAAAGGAATCTGATTACCTAGAAAACCTAATCTCAAACCAAAAATTTGTTAATATTAATGATAAAATCAGCACTACGTATAATCTTCCATTAAGTCTAGAGTTAATAATAAATTAAAATTTCTTAAGGATAAGACGATAACAAATTCCTTCATCGATTAAAGGGAAATCTCCAATCTGTATATTCTAAGCCTTTTGCACCGCTGATTGCCTTTTCTTGATATCCTCTTCTATATTTTTGTATATTATTTTTTTCATCATTCCCGTGCATGAATTCTGTAATATCAAAATTGATACGAACTGACCTTCCTAGCCAGTTTTCAATAGTAATTTGATCAAAATATCTAGGTATGGCTGACTTATTGTCTGTGTGAATTGTTTTCAAAGTACCATCATCGTTTCGACGGGTTATAACTTTTGGGTACTGTGGGTGTGTTTTTTCTATCAGTATTTGCTCTATAGGTTGGTATCGGGGATAGTAGGTGTTGAGCCAGAAATATTCCGAGAAAACACCGGCTTTACCAGAGCGGGCTCCAATGATCTGTATGGACTGTTCCAAGGTCGTCCCGTCATTACCATAGAGGAGGATTTCATTACCATAATGGACATATCGCAATAATTCAGGGCGAGGTCGATCTAAACCTGGAATGATGTCGTAGGCTTGAAATCCAAATAGAGACAACACAGCAAGTAGGACCCCAAAAACGCCAATTGCACCCATATATATACTTAGTTTTGTCGGTACACTCCATGCTAACCATCTTTTTTTACTTAATGAATTTTTAATAAAGAACTTCTTAGTTAAGGTTACAATGATCTCTATGATTGCAAGTAATGTAAGGATAACTAAAATCGGACCAAAAAGAGTAGGTACTATAGCGTGCAATCCAGGGCTACGGGAATAGATCAGAGTTGAGAATGCTACACAGTAGCCAAGACCGAAACGGAGTACGATTTGACTACCGAAGCGAACCCTCAAGAATAATGTGATAAATATGCCAAAAACATGGCCCCAAAACTCATATTCCCAGACACCACCAAATACGGACGGAAATAATACAGACTGTTGGTAGAATGCTGGATAATGATGATTAGGAATAAGACTACCGCAGAGAGCGCCTAAGGTTGTCCCGGCTAAAAGAAGATTAATGCATATCGTTGTACGAGTCATTGCAGTTGACCAGGATAAATGAGTCACATGTTTCGAATAAATATAATATCATAACTGAAATGCTGAGATTAGTTTTAATGCTTGTATAATTATCGATGCGCGTGTGTTCTGCCAGTCCTGATTTTACTTCTACGTCAATTATAACAGTCTGTGTTCGTTCCTAATCGCAATTAAGACACTTGCAAACTAGCGGCTCATCGAGATCTTCAATGATGAGTTTATAAAATCGCCCATCAAAGAGAACAATGACATCTGGATTATACTCGTACTCATAAAGAAGGATATAATCTATTACCTCATAGTAGTGTCCGGATCGAGTCTTGAACACATGTCCCTTACGTATAGAGCCACTGATCTTACCAGCGATGCTCGTTTCCTCATACAAGTTCCATTGGGCTTCAGCCGGGGTCACAAGGAGCAAGCCAGCTGCACAGACGAAGAGAGCTTTTAACAGTTTACCCCACAACACGTTGCCTAGCATGTCGTTAGCTCCAATGTGACTGATGGTATACTTATCGGTTCGACGATCATAACCGTGTCTGTGCGAAGTTCCTGGTTACTACCCATATTATTGACCGGCTAATTATTGACTCATCTTTTTGCTCAGAAAATTAAATTTTTTATGTCGAATATTCACAACATGTATAATGAAGAAGACTGGAATTCTATTAATTTTTAACCAAAGAATAACGATTACGCCCAAAATCTTTTTTCATATGACAAGTTAGTCATCACACTAAATATTTCTTCAAAATCCGTATTAGATTCGTGTATCTCGCAATATCTTGCCCCATATTTAAAATCTTTTCTCAAAATATCCAAAATTAGGCCATAATCTTCTTTCTGAATACAACTATTGAAACCACGAATTTTTCTATTAAACAATATTGTATATAATATTTCTGAGACAACTGTTGATTTTGCTAACAGAGAACTCTTTACTTCGGAAATCGTATCCTCTGAATGATTTTTCAATTTCTTTTTAATCTCTTCCGTATGAAATTCTAACAATGAAAGATTCGATAAATATTCATGTAATTCACAAATATACTTACAAATTTCACCATGCTCTTTTTGTTTTCTCTTAACAACTTCTGGCCAAATAATTAAACCGTGCATGAAAATAATTGCCAGAGGCAGAACTATTATCCACGCTAAATGAACAGATATCATATTATCACCTACCAATGGTTGCTATTTATTTATAACATATGTACCAGACAATATATCATGCAAACCTTGCTTATTTTGTGTAAAGGCAACCATAATATAACCAATTAGCAGAATTGCATAGGAGATGATTTTCCCTAAAAATCTCCCAGTAGCACCTCCAAATGAAATCTTGTTACCATTTTTATCTACAACAATTATTCCTAAAGCCATTTTTCCTAATGTCGCTTGATGTTTTGAACTTTCCATATAGGAAAAATATATCCAAGGTAATAGTAGTATTATTCCCCAAGATACAATCAAATCAATTATAGATATAAAATTCTTCACCGTAATATTGTCTATATGATATTTAATTATTGACACTAAAAAGGTAAGGACAAAGAAGCAAATCCACAACATTACAATAATGATAATACTATCAACCATAAGCGCAAAATATCTTTTCCAAAAGCCAGCATATTGCATAGACAATTCACTTGACATTTTCTTCTCTCTTTATATTATATTTCACTTCAGTCTTAACAATTCATCTACTATTAAAATACCATTTTCGCTACAATATGCTTTTACTTCATCATTGGTGACAGTTTGACAAGTAAATAGTGCTTCACTTTCCCATTGACAATTTCTCGCTTCATCCATTGATGTTATCTCGTTCCATACATCTTTGAGGTTTATCAGACACTCTTCTATCGAACCATATCGACCATAGATACCTCCAATGTTGACTCTTGAATTATCCACATGTGCCCATAGATTTGCAGGAAAGAACATCACAATCAAGGCAAATATTATGATTTTAATTTTATTTTCCATTTGTAATTTCAAGTCAACAACATGAAAGCTCATCTAACAGTGCAGAAGCCCATCGTCGATTTTGAACATCAATTGTTTTAATTTTCAGTATTGTCCTGAGAACTGTTTTTGCTTGTCCATTATTACCCAAATCTATTAGTGCCTGTGCTTTTATCATTAGCGCTTCGACACATGCCGGGTCTTTGCTGAGGACTTCATCAATGATCTGTTTAACCCGCACCATTTCCTTCTGCCGAAGATAATGTTTTGCTTTGTCAAGATCAGCGGTGAAGGGCCTTCCTGAACCTGACTTACCACCAACGCCGAATAAGACATTACCAAGAGTATTACCAAGGAGGGAGACAATGAAGAATACGATGATTGCTATAATGACGGACGCTATGGCACCAAGTGGTAGGTAATCTGAAAATCCGGTAAAGACAAATATAGGACCACAGATAAATAAGGTGGTAATGAACCAAACCCGAATGAAAAGGGTTATATTGTATTCATCTGTCACAGAGCGCCCCCAGGCAGAATCTACTGATCCCGATCATTAAACCATAACTGACCATATGAGCGCAATTATTGATTCTACTATAGATTGCTAGGAAACGTTCTCACCTTCAGAGGAAATCATTTCCTTTGTGTTTTGGTATAGACCGTATAAAGGAAAATGGATTTTGGTTCGCAGGGGTTGGTAATATGCAAGATGAGGGAAATTTTACCGACGGCATCTCGTAAATAGTATCCGAGTATCTAGGTTCCGTACGTTGCTTTTCCCGGACTTTTCAATGCCTGGCGCCGTATAATATTTTAAATCAATGAGACTTCGGACCAGATATCTCTCGCGCGCATACGTATATACATAGCCGGATCTTCTGATATGGATGTGCTGTTAAGGGGGAACTGGGACGGCACGGGAGGAAAAGAGGGGAGACTTACATCCCTGGTATTTTACCTTCCCTAATCATTTTCCCGATGGCTCTTGAGTTTGCTTTTTCCTGCAGTGCCACGTAGGTAGAGACAGAATTAATCAGCTTCGACACTTGGCTAGGCGTAATCTGTCCGTTGGCCGCAGCACTCAGTAATTCGCTAATGAATCTTGGCACGTCATCCAGTCCCTCGATAGGCGCAAGGTTTAGCCGGGGCATCGGTTCCCTGGCGTCTGATACAATCTTGTTCAATAACACCTTGCCAGCGTTCGTTGATCCGTCATCTGCAAGACGCTCGTAAAGGGTGTCGATGATCGATGGTGCTAGCTCGCGCAGTTTGTCCTGCATCTCGCGTTCGAAGTTGTCCTCAGGGAAAAGATCTTTCAAGTCTGCCATTTTAATACCTCCGATTCTCATGTTTTCCCATTTCGATCATTTGCCGCAGCGTTCGCGGCTGTAGGAATGGTGCCACTCGCCTCGCATTGCCGACATAACCACCACCTGTCAGCAAGTAGATGAATGCCTCCTCGGCAATTTCTCCAATCACTGGATAGCGGTCGGTGATCCGAATTACCCGGTGAACCAACTCTTGAACCTGCACGGTATTAAATTTCTCACCGGCCCGATCCGCTTCCCTGATTTCATCGAGCAACGCGTTGAACCTCTCGTTATCGCTGCCAAGGAAGCCGAAATCGATGGCCAGCTTATTATCACTCGTTTGCTCCATCGCACACCTCACTCTGTCGCCGCCTTCCACTGTGAACCGCTGTGAACACCTGTGGACGCTCGTGGAAGCGGCGGGGTTCACACCGCACTGCCCTGGAGCCCGCTAAGGACGGGCAGTCCGGAAGCTGTGAACGCTGTGAACCCTGTGAACAGCCTCCGGGCCTACTCTTTCCGCGTCCGTCTCTTACCGCACTCCCCCACCCGTTCCCGCTTCCCATTTTCACTCTCTTTTTTAAGGGGAGGTGTTCACAGGGTTCACGCCTCGTCCGACGCGGGCTCCAGAGGTTCACAGCAGCGTTCACAAGTGTTCACACACGTTCACACGTGTCCTCAGTATCCAATGGTTTCCTTGTCATAGAGCATCTCATAGTACCTCCTTACAATGTCTGATTTGTTCCCCGCCGCTGCTAATTCGGGCGAGATCCACCCGGCAGGTATACTTTTGAATTCGATCTCACCCTTTTCATTTGGTATCCGTGCTTTGAAGGACTTCATGTTGACTTTCATCCAACCGGCATAGCGCATCGCGGATTCAATTTCATGCGGCAAAATCCCTGGAATTTCCTCTCCTATGCGATAATTGGATATGTGGTCGAATTGCTTTAAACGTTCAATACTCTCAATGAGATCCTCTGCACGTGGGGTCAAATAGTAAAATTCCTTGTTATGGTCATACTGCATCTTCTTTAACTTAGGGGTATCAAGCCAGTGTTTCTCCCCTTGATAATAGGCATGCAGCGCTTGCGCCCAGATTTGCTCTCGATTGTCGCGGATATAGTCAAGGTCGAACGTCTCACCTATTTCCACTTTGCGGCAAGGAATGACGAAGAAGCGGGTGCTGCCTGTCGGATCTTTCAGGAAGCCGAGACTGCCGGGGTTAATCGTGCCGATAAGGACTGCCGAAATCCGGACGTTAACGTGATACCGGCCATAAGGTAGCCGGACTCGGGGACTGGTACTGCTGATGATATTCTTCAAGGCATCAACGTTATCCTTCTTATTACCAACCATCTCTGCCAGTTCCCCGAAGACAATGCCTAAGAGAGAGGCCCAGAAATCAGCGGGCTTTTGGCTGAGTTGGCTGACGCTGACCGAATCAGTGAAGATTCTGCATCCGGCAGGCGGAACCGGCAGCAGATTATAGACGAGGGATGACTTACCGCTGTCCTGTGCCCCGGCCAGGACGAGCATCTGTTTGATCAACGGTGGCGATTCGATACCTTCCTTGTAGAAGGCGCGAACAATACTGGCTATGAGCGTTTTCTTGAGGTAAACGGGATAAATTGGAGCCGGTACCCCGGAAATGTCCTTGGCAATAATCTCGAACCGGTCAACTCCGTCCCACGTGGGCAAAGCATCAAGCCAGTCATTCCACCAATTGGTTATTTTTTCATGGGCAACAAGGCGAGTTGCCGTATCAATCTTGTCCCTGGAAATGTCCTGACCAAAAGTCTCGGCAAAACATTTCTGGAAGTTGGCTGAGATGGCGTCGTCCAGGAGTTGTCCATCGACCGTTATACTGCCGAAGTGTTCATCGAACTGGATTGTATAATTCCGTCTAAGAAACCCAATCGCTTTCGTGAGAACAGTCTCTTTCCCCGGCTTCGATACCTTCGCTGAACAGGTTGCCTTGAACTGGCAATCTCCGCAGCCGGTAAACCCTTCATATTGCTTTTCCTCGATTTGCTCCCGCTTCTTCTCATAATCATAGGGCTTCTCGAACGGCTTCTTTAGACAGCGCGGAGCCAAATCGACGAATCTATCCAACTGTCCCTGCTGGTGGAGATAAACAGCTAGGTTATGGATTCCAATGTCTCGGCAACCGACATCAAAGCCACTGATCAGCCCATGTTGTATGCATGGTGGGGCATCAACGATCTCAACCCGATTGTCTTCAGCACAGGCGATGTAACCTTCAACATCAAGTTCGCCTTGGCTACTGTGGGCGATCTGACCATTGGCGAACGGTGCTATGGTACTGTTACCGTGCCCCTTCCCCAGTTGATTCTGTTTCGGGAAGACCTCGGTCGTCTCCGGAAGCCCGAGCAGCGGCAAACATGACTTCAAATACCGCCTGACGACAGCGGCGGCGGTTGGCTTTTTCAAAAACAAGCTGAGCCGAAACCCACCGGACTTGGAAACGCTGAGAATGAACGGCAAACCAAGCTGTTCTAGCTTACCAATCAACTTTGCATGACCGGGAAGCGGCTTACCGTCGCGATGATTAACACCATCGAAATCGTCAATGTCGATCTCTCCCCGAATCACTTCTAACTCAGAGACAAACATTGTCAGACCGACAGCAATTTTCCCCTGGAGATGTTCTTCAAGGTCAGAGGGTGTCAGGGCTCTTTTCTCGGTATAAATTGAGTTAGGATCACTTGGCTGATTTGACCGGATATGAAAATTGGGGGGAGAGGGGTTCAGCAGGTTAAGGAGCCGCGCTGCTGTAGAATTTTCCAGCGGGATTGGGGCATGCTGATTCGATACGTTGTACATGATGCACCTCGACATAAAGGGGGAAAATCCCTGAATATTGTTGAAGTGCAACCTGTGCTCTTCGCGCTGGGGTTGACAGTATCACCCTGCGCCCCGCCTTGCCGCAACCGTTGGAACCCGGCCATTTCTGACCGGGTTCCTTTCCCCTACTGCCCAGGTACCAGTTGCAACTCGATCATCTCCGGGATTTCAGAGATGATTACAGGCGTTAGCCTGCGCGGTCTACAACTCCGAAAGCGAGTTGGCCTCCTCGGCTTTCCTCTTCATTGGAACACACCGAGAAGGCATCTTCAATCCTCTGAACTAAAACATGACACCGATATTGATATACATTTTACCAATGCCGGTGGGGTCTGTTATTCTCGTCCAGAGAGATAGGTATCCTTTCCTACGGAACATGCACCCTACATACTTTTGCAGCACAGCGCAGGTAGGGACATAAATCTGCATATTGGCAGATTGTCGACCCGTCCTTAGGGTTCCAAGGGTTAATTGGCTCTTTTGCGTTAGGAACGATTCCTTTCATAGCTCAACTCCTTATTACTCGATGTCTTCTTTTCACATTTCTCACATTGATCGATGCTGACAATTTCTTCATCAAAAAGAGTTGGGTCATCATGGAGGACCAATTGAAAATCATAAATATCCTCTGAACCACAACGTTCACATAGGGACAATATTCTTGTATAAGGCATAACTCTCCTCCAAATTTAAATTCAATACCTTTCGAGCTAATTACAATTTTATAAAGGTCGCTAAAGGAGGTCCTCGGGGCGAGAATGAATTATGTAAACAAGAATTTTCGGACGAAGCGGTATCTTCTGAGAGACATAAAAAAACGAAAAATATTGCGTCAGGCAGGGATAGTAAATAGAAAGGAAAAGGATGTCGAACAGTACTTTTCAAAATGCGCTCCAGTAAGGTGATTATTCCCTACGTTGTTGAAGCGCATCATTCTGCTCTTCGCGCTGACGTTAGCATTGGCCGTCTGCGCCCCGTTTGCAGCAACTAAAGAACCTCAGGGGAACTACATGAGATTCCACCGCAATGCCACGGTGTATGCGCTGCAAAACCACCCTTGGAAAAGGTGAGACCAGAAATCACTCTGGCCGGTATACAACCACGACTAAAGGTTACACGAAAGCTGAAAGCATTTCAAGTACATTTATGAATAATATCAGCGGTGTAAACGTTGTTTAGAGGAGGGGGTACTATTATTTAAGCTAATCATTAAACGTAACTGCTTGAAATTGCTGGAGGATTTCAAGCAGAGTAATTTGCAAGTTAGGCAGCTAGGCAAAATTTTCTAGATTCATAGCAGTTGAGGCAAAAAGTGATTTGCTCCAACCTCCGATATCTTCTGTGAATCTCTCTTCTCTTCCTTTCCGAGAGCGCAGTAAGACTAAGTGCTTAGTATTTTTCCTTTTTTATTTTTCTTCCAGAACTATTGCCCAAATGCGAAAAGCCTCGTGCCTCTCCTAATGCAGAGGAAGGTCCTTCCCTTGCTCGTCGCTTTACGCTCGCTCTGGCCCCGCTATATCTGGCCGTATCAGATCGTAAAGCTCAGGGAGAGCCTCAGGAGACATTAGTCCCGCGCATACGTATATACCCAGGCAAGATATGACCCTCAGGACAACAACCTAGTAGTCACCCCTCGGAAAAGCACTCCTATCCTCAACTCTTAAGAAACGCCGCCTCTCCGGGTGCATCGGGGGTGTAGTAAATTGGTTTCTAGGCTGGGTTAAAGCTGAATACATCTTTGGCTTGACTGCATCCGGGAGTATACCGCTTTCCGTTGTTGGTTATGGTGTTGAAATACAGGAAGAAGATCAAGTCACAGATTTTCTTAAGTGATTGAGCTTGCCACTGAATCTATAATGATTGTATAAAGGAGATATCCAGTTTTCGGATACCACACGAAATACACATGTCATCCGGTTAGAACTGGCTGACACTTGTGAGAAACAATGTCAGATTATCTTTACCCGGAATGATATCAGGAAACTGGATAATAACTTGTTATATTTCAAAAGACACAAACCAAAGTGGTAAAATTGAGTTCTTAATTTAGGTTACTTTTTCCAGAAAATACAAAAAGGGAAACTATGAGTACTGTCACTGATGTAATTGAATCTTCGGTAGGATTGGAACATGCTGGAGATGAAAAAATTTTTGATTACATAACAAAAAATGAAATCCAAAATACACCTGAAAACCGGGAAGCTAAGGTAGTTATTGAGGAGCGATTACATAAAGAATATGGCTACGATATTGACCAGATGCTACCTGAATTTAGAGTACAAAAAGGCAGCACATTAATAGGGCCAGCAGATGTTGTCATATTTAATGACTCTAAAGATAAAACCCAAGATAATATATTTGCCATTGTTGAATGTAAAAGGAAAGATAGAAGCGACGGTATTGAGCAACTAAAAACATATCTTGCTGGTGCTGAATCAGCTCAGTATGGAATATGGTTTAATGGCGACGATATTGTATATATACGGCGCCTAAAAAAGGCCCCCCATTGGAAGTTAACCTACAATATACCTCGTAAAGGTGAACCATTAGGTTTGCCGAGAAAAGACTCATTAAAACCCGCAACAGAACTAGTAAAAGTATTTGAATCATGCCACAACCATATATATGTAAATGATGGCCACCTGAAAGATCAGGTATTTAATGAAATGTTAAAAATACTTTTCATTAAATTGATGGATGAAAAAGATTATACAAATCAGGTTTGCAAGTTCGGTATTACTGAAAAGGAATTTGATGAAATTCAAGAAGGTAAAGTAAACGAATTCAAGGAAAGAATAGAAAAACTACTATTTTTAGCAAAATCTCAGCATAAAGATATTTTCTCGAAAGATGAAACTATTAACCTAAAACTCTCAACACTTGCGTTTGTTGTGGGACAGCTCCAAAACTATGATTTATCTCATTCATCAAGGGATATTAAAGGGCTTGCATTTCAAAAATTTGTATACGCTCACCAACGCGGAGATAGAGGGGAATTCTTTACACCCGACCCAATCATTGATCTTGCTGTAAAAATTATTTCGCCAAATATGAATCAGGTCGTTATGGACCCAGCATGTGGTACTGGCGGTTTCTTGGTTGCATCTATGAAGCATGTAGAGAAAAACCTAAGAGAAGTAGTTAAAAACCCTGTTGATTATGAGAAGGCTAAAACGAATTTTGCGCTTAAAAATTTGATTGGAATAGACTTTAACCCAGCACTCGTTCGAGTCTCTAAAATGCGTATGATTCTCGAAGAAGATGGTCATACAGGTATATTTCACTCAAATTCTTTGGTGGATATGGAGATAATAAAATCATCTGCAAAAACTGCTAGTTCACCTAGCGTAGATTTTGACTCAGTGCAGATAGTCTTAACAAACCCACCTTTTGGGAAAAAAGGTAAAGTCACAGAAAAGCAGATTTTAAAAACATTTGACTTAGGACACAAATGGATAAAAAAGAATGGGAAATATGAAAAATCAGACAAAGTACTAGATAGCCAAGTCCCAGATATATTATTTATTGAGCGCTGTTTAGACTTTTTAGCGGAAGAGGGTCGTTTAGGCATCGTATTGCCAGATGCTATTTTATCTGGCCCATCTCTTCAGTATGTCAGAGAGTATATATTAAGCAAATCTAAACTAATTGCTGTTGTTTCTCTTCCATATTCAACATTTATACCTCACGGCGCTAATGTAAAAGCATCTATACTCTTCCTCCAGAAACTTAACAGCAAAAAGATAAAAGACTTAAATTTAAAAGATTACCAGGTGTTTATGGCGGACATAGAAGACATAGGCTATGAAGGAAACAAAAACGGTACAATTACATATTTGATGGACGACTATGGCGAATATATAAGAGATGATAATGGCAAAAAAATAGTCAGAGAGGATGTAACACAGGTAATTGAAGGGTGGAATAACTACTGCACCAAAAACACTGCATGGGAGAATTGAGGTGTTTACTTCAATCAAAGCATCAACTCTTACTCAAAGATTTGATGTTCGATATCACTTATCGGACAAAAATACAGATAACGACTCATGGACATTAGGGGAATTAAAGGACCTGATTGTCAGAGATCCAAACTGTTATGGATTCAAATATGCCAGAATAGGGTTACCAATAATAAGAATTAGCGATATGAGACAACCTTTTATTGATTTTTCAAGAACTGTCTTGATATCTGAAAATGTTCATCAAAAATTCCATAAAACCCACCTTAAACCTTACGACATACTTATTTCTGTAAGGGGAATGAGTACAGGAAAAGTGTCTATATTCTTAGGTGAGTTCGATAGGGTCAACATCAGTCCAAACATAATTATTGTGCGTCTAAAAGATGCCGAACTGTCACCCTATGTGGCAATGGTTCTAATATCTCATGTTGGACAAAACCAAATAAAACGTTTTTTTAGTGGTGGCGGGAAACCCAGCTTAACAGCGCCAATGGTTAATGCTATTAAAATCCCCAAGCCATCGGAAGACAAACTCAAACAAATCAATCTACTATTTAAAGAGGCAAAAGAAAGACGAACTGAAGGGAAAAACCTCCTTAGGGAAATCAGTCAAATTTTTGAACGTGAGTTTACCGGTCTTAATATTGATAAAAGTATATGTTCTGTAAGAAATGTGAGTGACCTTTGTGACCGTTGGGATTCACACTACCATAATGATGGTTTTGTAAATTTAAGAGGATATTTAAAGAAATATAAAGGTGAGAAGAAATTAATTAGTCATTATGGAATTGAGATAGATGAACCGGCAAAGAACTTTGATAAAAAAGAAAAAGTACAATACATAGAGATTGGCAGCATTAACAATTTAACCGGCATCATTGACTCAACAACGATTAATTATCCAGAACTATTGCCGAAATCTGCAAAAGTTGAAGTGTCTGACGGTGATATTCTTATTTCTAAAGTAAGACCATATCTAAATTCAAATGCAATTGTTGTAAAAAGTTCAACAACTTTTCGGACTGTTGCTTCAAAAAATGCTTTTACAATATTTAATACTGAGAAACATCATTTTAGATATTATCTGGTAGCATTTTTAAGAAACAAATTTGGATTAAGTCAAATAGAAATGTATCAATCAGGTACATCATATCCTACAGTGTCAGACGATGACGTAAATAAAATATTTATTCTAGAGATAGAAGAAACGAGTATGGAGCAAATTAATGAGCTATACAAAAAATACGTAGAAATTAAAATAATAGAAGAGTTTACAACTAATACAATACTGGAAATGTTGCAGGATGATGAAGAAATATAACAAGGCGCTGCACATTGACCGCAAGGGGCGCAGGGTTGTTGCCCTCTTGCGTATTTCGGTGTTTACGGTGCTACTTGAAAGCGCTGAGTCCCCTTGCGGCAAGTGAGCTTGAGCGTTAATATTACCCTCTTGAAGGTCTTAATATTCTACCAACGATTCAAGTCTAGACTATTCCTGTTAAGATTTGTTTTTTCTAAAGGTGTCAGATCAAATTAAATTTTGCCATCCGGAAGCGTCAGATCGGATCACAATTTCTAGATATTATCCGAATATTTCCGCCTTCCGCTTTTTAAACTCTTCGCGTGAGATAGTTCCTGTATCCCGAAGAGATTTCAATTTTTCCCATTCCTCTTTCCTTTCTTGCCTTTCTATCTCTGCCCATTCCTCTGGCGTAGCACCGGAAGACTGAGCCTCAAGTATATCTTCATCACTGTAGCCTCCATTTTTCATATCGTATAGAAATTCCCAATCGCCCATCTTTATCTCCTCCGATCAATCCTATAAGTATTTATATACAAGTAGTTAATACTGCATTTTCCGATATTATACAGAGATAAAAAACGTTAGGCAACGCATTAGAGAACTCAACGCCTTTAACGTGCGTTAATCAAGGTTTACGATCTGAATAAGAACAGACAAGCCAGTGATGACGCTTTAGACGCTTCCCGCCTGTCTTTGATTCCATTCTAGTTTCGGAAATTCAATAATTCCATTCCAGATTTTGGATATACGTGCTCCGTGGTTCTTCAATATCTGGCGTTACCGATTCATCTCAACACGCAAAACGGCCAGAAGAACCCTTCCTGCGCATACCCGTATATATCCTAGCAATTTATGAGCCCTAAACCAAAGGCCCGGTTTTTCTCTGATATCATGCTTCCCTTCCCCACCCTAAAGTTCTGCCCTTCTCTTACGGCCAATCTACCTGTCGATAAGCACCTGGAATTAAATAAGAAAATTGACAAATAATTATTTTATGTGTTCAAATTTTCCTATAATTATCGGGTAATTACGCCCATCATAACCTCAATTATAGGAGAACAGCATGGCTATCAGGATCGAAGACGTAGCAACTCTGGCTAAAGACATCGCACCGACTGACATCGTTCCATGGACCGCTGAGCAGTTATCGCAGCTGCCGAAGGGGGCAAAATTCCCTGGCTATTCTGGTCGCTGGAGCAAGAACGTGATCGAGAAATGCCTTGAGGAACGATACGCGAAGACGAATAACCCCGGCAGCGTCAAGATGAGTTGCTGCAATCTGCTTCGGGCAGCAATCAAACGATGCGAGGTGCAAGATGGCAGTGACGATCAGGCGTAAGCGCAAGAATGGACCATGGTTCGTATTCGTAACCCACCAAGGAAAACGGAAGAGCTACTCGGCAGGAAGCAAAGAAGCAGCGATCAAGCTGCAGAAAGTGCTCCAAGGCGAACTGGCTCTCGGCAAGGCGGGATTCATGAATACCAAGACTATTGCCGCCCCAATATTCAGGGACGTTCGAACCAAATGGCTTACGACCGTGGTGCCGTCAAAATGCAAACCGGCCACCCTGAGACTTTACCAGTCACTCGATCGTACCTACCTCGAATCCATTCCTTGGCGCGATAAGGCCGTTGACCAGATCACCACCGGGGAAGTGAAAGAGTACCTGTTCGACTTGCTCAAGGAAAGATCGGCTTCAACTTGCAGCCATGTCCGCGATGCGATCTCCGGCATTTTCGAGTTATGTAAAGATCACAAATATATCGAAGTGAATCCGGCCCGAGGCATTCGATTACGCAAGCCACCCAATCCGGTGCCGGAACCTTATAATCAGCGCGAGATCGAACGATTTTTGAGAACTGCAGAAGGAACCAAGTTTTACGCTCTATGGGCACTGCTCGTGTTCACCGGCTGTCGTTTATCGGAAGCCTTTGCAGCGAAGCACACCGACTTCGACTTGGAACGACGGGTCTGGCATCTGCAGCGCAGTCTCTCTGCTGGTCAGATATCAACGCCGAAGTCAGGAAAAGCCAGGACGGTTGATTTGAGCAACCGGCTGGTCGATATTCTTGCTGCAGTCCAGAAGCAAGAGAGCTGTGACTGGATGTTTCCAAACGAGAAAGGAAACCTGCTGCAGAAATCGAACGTGTACCATCGGCACTGGAAGCAACTGCTCAAGGCGGCGAAACTACGCCATACGCGGATACATGACCTCCGGCATAGCTGGGCAAGCCGGATGATTGCAGCTGGTGCAAACCTGTATTATTGTCAGCGGCAGCTTGGCCATTCATCAATTCAGATACTGATCGATCGCTATACCCATTTGCTGCCGGATCACCGAAATGACAGCAAACCGGTCGACCTGATCGACAACACTTTGGAAACACCTCAGCTCTCGGTCATTCGCTCTGAAAGCCAACGGCCACGGGCTCTTGTGGGTTAAGCGATCGGCTTCGAACCTGGGAGTCGGGGGTTCGAATCCCTCCGGGCACGCCAGTCCTTCTATGCTCTACTTTCCGGTCCAACAGGAATTGTAAATTGGAAAACCCTCTTCCGCGCATTGACGCCGGGAGAGGGCTTCTACCGTTAGGGGAAACTGGAGCAACACCTCGGACGCACCCTGCATGGAGTGTGTAGAGGTTGCTACCTAGAACTATTTTAGCTCCTGGGATGCCGGGAAAAAATCTACGAGGTGACCAGGAAACAACACACCTAATCTTCCGGTTTTCTTATTTAAAACAAGGTCATATGTTTCAATAAAAATTTCGACCTGAGCCTTAACATCTTTATCAAGGCGCCCTAAAATATACTCGATAAAATCTTCAACTGTATTGAGGTAGGTGTCTCACTCTCATTGACACAGAGGGCATACTCATTTACCCAGATAAAACATGACTCACAGATCTGTACCCTAGTAGTCACCCCTCGCAAAGCTGTTCCCCTTAACCACTCTAAAGAACCATCACCTCTCCGGGTGCACCAAGGGTGCAGCAAGCTGTTGTCCGGGGTAGGTTAAAGCTGAATACATCTTTGGTTTGACTGCATCCGGGAGTATACCGCTTTCCGTTGTTAGTTTTGTTACGTATACTCAGGAATAAGATTAATCAGAGGTGTATAGTGGACCCCAGTTTTAAGACAGTAGTTTAAGCTAGACGCAATCCCGAGGAACAGGAAAAGATGAGTGAAGGAAAGAAGAGAAAGTTCCATACTCCCGAGTTCAAGGCCAAGGTAGCTCTGGAGGCATTGCGAGGGATAAAAACGCTCAACGAGATAGGGCAAGAATTTGGGGTCCACCCTATTACGGTTGGGCATTGGAAGAAGGAACTTCAAGAGCAGGCAAAAACGCTCTTTGAAGGAAAGCGAGGTCCTACACCGATCGCGGCACATCGAGAACCTGAACTGTTGTACAGCGAGATTGGCAAGCTGAAGGTGGAGCTCGACTGG
>NZ_FQXS01000071.1 GCF_900130015.1 Desulfofustis glycolicus DSM 9705
CAATATTTTCAATTTTTCGTTTTTCCGAAGAAATAGATTGCTCTTCGGAGGAGTTTTCAAGCTGTCAAATTTGATTTTTCAAGGATCCCTTATGATAGCAAAACACAAAGAAATGACGAGGATCTGTTTTTATATCGATATTTAACCAAATGATTACAAAGAGAATAAGTTTTTTAACTGATAAAGATTGTTGTGGATGTGGGGTATGCGCAGCTGTATGCCCGATTGATTGCATCACGCTGGTTGCCAACGATGAAGGATTTTTATATCCAGATATTGACGGAACAAGATGCACTGATTGCGGTCTTTGCACCAAAGTTTGTCCTTTGCAGCATAATACCGAGATTTACGATAGAATTTCGCCACCACAAGTGTATGCTGCCTGGAACCTAGATGACGATATTCGCCGCCAGAGTTCTTCTGGTGGTGTTTTTTCTGTGTTAGCAGGCGCGGTTTTAAAAGAAGGAGGTGTGGTTGCCGGGGCTGCTTTTGCTGAAAACATGGTTTGTCGTCATATTTTGGTTGACGAAGAAATCGGTTTGGCCTCATTGCGCGGTTCCAAATATGTGCAAAGTGAAATACCGTCTGAATTATTTCAGTACATTCGGTCACTGCTGGATCATGGCCGGCATGTATTTTTTACTGGTACTCCTTGCCAGGTTGCTGGGCTAAGAAATTTTGTCGTGAAGGATTTCCCAAATCTTCTATGCGCTGATCTGGTATGTCATGGAGTACCGTCACCAGCTTGGTTTCGAAAATTTATAAACGAATCACAAACAGAATCAAAACGGATTATCAATATTGATTTTCGCAACAAAGAAATCGGGTGGAATTTTTCCACAGCAAAAGTGAAGACAAATTATAGTGATGGAACATCGTTAATTGAGAGGTGGTTTAACAATTCATACATGGTTTCTTTTTCAAGAGACTACGCTCTTCGTGAATCTTGCTATGCATGTAAATTCACAACAACTTGCCGACAAGGTGACCTAACTCTTGCCGATTATTGGAAAGTAGCTATGAAATATCCCGAATATGATACAGAAGACAAAGGCACTTCGCTCGTTTTGGTGAATTCCAGAAAAGGACAAGCTTGGTTGACACGCTGTCAGGCAAAACTTTTCATTGGAACGGGTGACCTAGAGCATGCAATTCTCGGCAATCCAATGTTGGTTCGTCCAGCCAGCAGACCTATTGTCAGAAACGATTTTTATCGGCACGCCTCAGAAATGTCAGTTAATCAGCTACGTCGGAAATACCAGTTGCACCGCCGACCAATTTGGCGGCGGATTCTTGCTGCGCTCAGGCGTCGTGTGAAACGGCTCGTTGATACATCGGTTTAAGAATATAAACGGGGCACTGATAGTGTTGTCAGTAGTTGGACAAAAGCTATCAGAGAGTGTCGTGTAATAGTAAGAAAATAAATCAATTTAATTATCACAGGTAGTTGATTGAAACCGTCAACGCGTATGGTGACGAACACCACTGCCACTTATGCTCGCTCTATTCTGGCAGGGGGACTCGCCTTATTTAGTAGTCGTTGGGTGTTGAATTCCCTTGGGGCTACCGACTTTGGATTGTTTAATGTCGTGGGGTCGCTTATTGTTTTTTTGATGGTTTTTAACGAGGTAATGGCCAGTAGTGCTTCACGCCATTTTGCCTATGCTATAGGACAAGGGGACATTAATGAAATCCACAAATGGTTTAATGCCTCACTGTGTATCCATCTATTTCTTCCATGCGTTCTCATTGCAATTGGATGGCCCATTGCTGAATACGTGGTGCGAAATGTGCTCAATATTCCACCAGCAAGGATTGATGCCTGTGTCCTTGTTTTTCGTATTTCTCTTATCTCTGCTTTTGTTAACATGGTGGCTATTCCCTTTGTCGCAATGTTCAACGCTAAACAGCGTATTGTCGAAATTGCATTCTGGACGTTACTGCACGCAGTTTTAGCTTTTATCCTTGCCTGGAAACTTACCTCTGTAACCTACGATCGCCTCATATTTTATGCTGTCGGAATGGTGGCTATTCATTTTGTAATCACTTCAATAAAAATCTCTAGGGCAATCATAATCTTTAAGGAATGCCGTTTGCAATTGGGTATGTGGTTAGACAAACGGCGTTTTAAAGAGTTGTTAAGTTTTGCGACCTGGACATCTATAGGCAGATCGGGAGGAACCTTGAGAAATCAAGGGTCTGGTATTTTGATTAATTTGTACTTTGGTCCAACTACCAACGCCGCTTATGGTATCGCTAACCAAGTATCGGTACAGGCTGCAGCCTTATCTGCAGCAATGATGGGCGCCATTTCCCCAGAGTTGTCAGCTCGGGAAGGGCGAGGACAAAGACTGAGAATGCTGGATCTGGCTACTCGTACATGTAGATTCGGCACGCTACTTGTCATGGTATTTGCTATTCCGTTTATTATGGAGGTAGATTATATCCTTCAGCTTTGGCTTGTAAATCCACCGAAATATGCCTCAGCGTTGAGCCAATTAATGATAGTCACTTTCATTGTCGATAAACTGTCAGCAGGATATATGCTTGCGGTTCATGCTAGTGGCAAGATAATAGGATATCAGGCTACAGTTGGCATCGTACTGCTAATGACATTACCTTTGGTGTGGCTTTTCCTAACTCTAGGATTGCCTCCAGCCAGTGTGGGAATTGCGTTTGTTATCGTACAGGTATTTTGCTCTATAGGACGTGTTATCTGGTTTCGAATTCTTTTCGAAGTTCCACTTCGAACTTGGTTAAAAAAAGTTGTCCTTCCATGTTTAAATGTAGCTACTTTAGTATTCTTCGTCACTGCGGTGTCGAGGCTGACTCTCTCACCAAGTTTAACGAGACTTCTCCTGGTCTGCACAACTGGATTTGCTACAATGATATTATCAAGTTGGTTGTTTGCTTTGTCAAAAGATGAACGGAAATATATAATAACACTCTTTCGAAACGTAGTTGCCTGACCTTTTAATTTCCAGACAATATCTGTAACTGCTAGCTTAACACTGAATTTGGGCTTAACCTACCCGCTGACGCAAATAGATAGCAACCATCAAGTATAGGTTACATGACATGAAGTGGACCCCTGAGTCAAGACAGAAATCCACTGGGTTTAAGCTAGACATTCAACGTCACGTGCAGCGGGTCGGCGCTGCCCCGGTTTAG
>NZ_FQXS01000043.1 GCF_900130015.1 Desulfofustis glycolicus DSM 9705
GCAACTGCTCAATGGCGGCGCTGATATCGTTACGATCCAGGAGTTGCTGGGCCACTCAGAAATAGAACTGACCATGCGCTACAGCCGACTGTCTAACCTAAAAACCCAGCATGATTACTACCGGGTTATGGAACGGCTGGAGACACAAAACGACGATACTCTGGCCGCAGAGGTTCCGCCCATCAGGAACTAGTTCCTGATGGGCCTCTGGTCAGAAAGACCTTGACGCGAGGACCAAAAGAGCACAATATATGAGCAACTAACACATCTATATCAATAGAAAAAACAGGATATGTTACGTATAGTTCCTGTACATGTTGAGATAAAAGGATCTGAATCGACTGTCAGATCGAATCAGGTCAGGGGTGCCCGGTATGTAAGGTCGGATTTCAATCCTTACATTTTATGTCTCGCCGGATGTGAGGTGAAGTGGGTTCTTTTCCCCAATAAGCCAACTCATCCGCGAAACATGCAAATACCACCTCTATAATGTCGGAGACGGAATCTATCTCAAAAGTTATAACATTCTCGAAAAGGTCAGCACTCATTTCAGAATCGATGAACCGTTTGCTAGAAAAAACAAACTCACCTCTTTGTTTTATATACAATAAATGTTGGCATGCTTGTGTATCGGGTTCCTGATATTTAGCATTGATATCAAATTCTGGTTTGCCGCAAAAAGGGCAGCAAATTGGCCAAGTATACCAGTTTTTTAATTGGATTTTATTCATGTCATTTCCTGAGAATAGATCTTGATCCCTTAGGAAGAGTCATACGGTCCTGTACCGTTGTTCCAACCTATTCATCGCAGATTCAATGTGTTTGCTGTTCTGGTGGCTATATCTCACCACCATATCAAATGACTTATGCCCGGATATCCTTTGCACGGTCGGCAGGTCGACCCCGGCCTGAACAAGATGGGTGATAGCGGTATGGCGCAAGGTGTGGCGGACAACCTCCTTTTCGTCAAGCCCGGCCTCTTTAACTACCCGTCGAAAAGGCTTTTCGATTGAGACAGCATGCCCGGTGCGAGATGATGGAGAAGGGAAGAGCCATTCCTGGCCCGGTTCCGCAGCCTGCAGGTATCCGCTAAGGAAATCGGCCAGCCTCTTCGTTATTGGCTGTTCCCTAGCTCCTCCTTTTGCCTGGGGAATGTAAATAACCCTTCGAGCAGTGTCGATGTGCTCAAGTCGGATGGAGAGAATCTCCATTTTCCGCATGGAGGTTTCCAGGCCGATGACGATGAATGGGTAAATGTACTCATTCTGGTCCTGCTTGGCGGTTTCCAAAAGTCGTTCTATCTGTTCCGGGGTCAGGTAAACGATACGCCCCTTGTCTTCCTTAAACTTTTTCATAACGAACGGCTTGTGGTCGATCCAGTTCCATTCGATGGCTTTGGTGTAGAGGTGAGATAAGGCTGAAAGTTCTCGATTGATCGTGCCTGGTTTCGCGCCCTCTTCTTGGCGGAATTTTTTGTAGCGATCGATATCGAAGGATGTGATCTTCCCAATGGGTTTGTCCTTGAAGAAGGGTTTCAGGTGACCATCAAAGCGGAACCGCTTCATGTAGAGATCCTTGCCGTTTCCATTCTCCAGTCTGGTAATATATTGGTCGGCTGCTTCCCGGAAGCCAAGGATAACCTTTCTCCCCTTCGGCAAGTTGAGTCGTCCTTTGCGGGCATCGGTACGGGCTTGCTCAATGAAATCTTCCGCCTGTTTTCTGGTGACGCCTTCGGATTCCTTGCCGATTACCCGGTGAACCCTGATACCATCGACCATGATGTTGACCGTGTATCGACCATCACCATTCGCCAGCCGTTCAAATGATATACCGTGTTCCTGGAACTTGTCGCCGGGCTGTGCTTTGCGGATATTGGTTCGGGTCAGTTTTTGGAATTTAAGAGCCATGTCCTAACCTCCTAAAAGGGAATGTCTTCGTCAGGTCCAGGAAACGGCGGTGGTTCAGGAGAAGGATCTTCTGGTTCGGATTCGATCCAGGTTGGCAATACTGAATTTTCCTTCTCGCCATCAGCAACAGCGCAGAATTTATCCCAGTATTCTCGAAGCCTTTTATATATAAGGGAGTCCTCACTAACTTGCCACTTCCACTTGCCGGCAACATATCTACCTTTCCATAAATACCCATTCTCACGAATGAGCTTCCATCTAATTTGTTCATCATGCGTCAATAGTTCCGGGTAGCGCAGAGCGAGCATAGCGAATCTGTCAGGTTCATCGACGTCCCACAACCTGTCACCTTCATCATGCACCGTGCAACCATGATCATTATTGTACCCAGAACCCTCAGCAAGATAGACATTCTTCAAGCTCTCCTGGACAGCCCATTCAATGTAACTTGATAAGGTTCTGCGCTGCTTGAGTGCGGCAAGTTCTGCTAGATAACGCAACTTTGGATCAAGCCTTACCGTGACGACCTGTGAGCGGTTCAGGCTGCCTCCTGCACCTTTCTTTTTTGCTGCCATAATTGAGTCCTCCTCGTCGTAAGTTCTAAGTTGTTCTAGATTACTCTATCATGACGTGTAATGCTTTACAATACATTTCTTTTGTTTTATATAAACAATCACACGTAGTCTAAGTTATGACAAATTCTATTTAAGGAGCTTTACCTATGCAGGTAGCCACAAAAGTTGAGACGGTAGTAGTGAGGATGTACCCGGACGGCAGGATGGACACCCGAAACGCGGCCTTGTACCTGGGTCTCGAAGAAAAGACCCTGGCCATGAAAAGAAGTGACGGCACCGGCCCCCGCTTCATCAAGAGAGGTCGGATTTTTTATTTCAGGGAAGATCTGGACGCTTGGATCAACGAATGCAAAAGGGCAACCAGCACCGCGCAATTACGAGCCGTATAAATATCTCTGCCACCTATCGATAGCTGCTTTTCGGCATGAATAAAAAGATATGGTTCGAGAAAGAACTTCTTCGCTCTTCTGCCTTCAGATCTCTCAGTAAATGGGCCATGCTTGTTTACCTGGACTTCCTCCGCAAGAGGCAAATGGAACCGGTGAAACGGGCCAGGCGATCAGACGAGTGGGTGATCAAGAACAATGGCGAAATCGTTTATCCATATTCAGAGGCGGAAAAGAAAGAAATTGGCCGTCGTGAGTTCAGAAACGCCATCGATGAATTGATAGAAAAGGGCTTCCTCGACATCGCCCATCAAGGTTCCGGTGGCCGCTCAGGTGATATGACCAAATATATCCTTGATGACCGCTGGAAGGAACATGGAACCCCGGCATTTCGACCGGCGAGAAATCCTCGCAGAAAAGATACCCGAGGTGGGAGGGGGTGTTCGGCGTTTCATGCCAAACAACAAAAATCTCCGGTAACAAAATCGTTACCCAAAAAGGCTGTTTCGAGTAGCAAAACCGACACTCCAAAGGAGAAATCGCCAACTCTTTCGAGTGACAGATCCGCTACTCCAAAAGAGCGCAAAAAAAAGATAACTAATCATAATGACGGAGAGAATAAGGCCCCAAGCCAATTGTCACTTTGGAGTAACGAATGTGTCACTATTCTATAGTTACCACTCCACGTCATCCTTACAGCAAACCAGAAGGAGGTTCTGAATAATGGGGAAGCGACACCAGAATCATCGCCTGGTTAAAGTTCACCGCAACTATTCTGTGGAAGAGGTGGCGGGGTTGTTCGGCATCCACAAGCACACAGTTCGCCGATGGGTCAAAGAAGGCCTGCCTGTCGTCGACAGCAAGCGGCCGATGCTTATACTCGGCCATCATCTGAAAACCTTTCTCCAGGAGCGGCGGAAGCGGAGTAAGCGCCCATGTCGGCCCGGCCAATTATATTGCGTCCGCTGTCGCTCACCAAAGTATCCGGCTGCTGGCATGGCGGAATATCAGCCAACCTCAGACACCTTGGGTAACCTGGTTGCCATCTGCCCTGACTGTATGGCCATTATGAACCGGCGGATCAGCCAAGATAAAATCAGCTACATCTGTCGCGATATGGCCTTGAGCCTACCGCAACATCTGCGACATCTAATCGAGTGGGCTACCCCCACCGTAAACAGTGACTTCAATTAGGGAGCCGACACCCATGAGAAAACACCATCCAGCAAATGAGCGGGTCAAGCGTCAGTATCTGATGTTCTTACGGGAAGCGAAGCGGCACAGCGAGTCGACCGTTGATGCGGTCGCCAAAGCACTCAGTCGTTTCGAGGAGTATACCAGGTATCGAGATTTCAAAACATTTCGATATGAGCAAGCGATCGCCTTCAAGAAAAACCTTGCTCAACAGAAAGGCCAGCAGTCGGGAGAACGATTGAGTAAAGCAACCTTGCATGCCACCCTGACGCAGTTAAAGCATTTCTTCCAGTGGCTGGCATGGCAACCTGGATACCGATCACGAGTTCAGTATGCCGATGCCGAGTACTTCAACCTGTCCGAAAAGGAGGTAAGGGTTGCAACGGCAAGGCGGGAAAAGAGAGCTCCAACCATCGAACAAATCAAACACGTTATCAAAACGATGCCGGCCGTTACCGATATCGAGCGACGCAACCGTGCCTTGATCGCCTTGACGATCTTGACTGGTGCCCGTGACAGTGCCATTGCTTCCCTGAAGCTCAAGCATATCGACCTTGTCGCAAGCTGTATTTACCAGGATGCGCGGGAGGTGAAAACGAAGTTCAGCAAGACCTTCACCACCTTCTTCTTTCCCGTCGGTGAGGTGTTTCGGTCGATCTTGACGGATTGGATCACCTACCTCAGAGAAGATAAGTTGTGGGGCAACGACGATCCTTTGTTTCCGGCAACAGAGGTCGGTGTTGGCCCTGACTCCCAATTCGCGGTCGTTGGTTTGAAACGGACGCACTGGTCAACTGCAACACCGATTCGCAAGATTTTTCGAGAGGCTTTCGTTAACGCCGGTCTTCCCTATTATAACCCGCACAGTTTCCGAAACACTCTGACCAGGTTCGGACAGGAACTATGCCAGAGTCCTGAACAATTCAAGGCCTGGAGTCAGAATCTCGCCCATGAGAATGTTTTAACTACCTTTCTCAGCTACGGGGAGGTACCCTGCCAGAGGCAAGGGGAGATTATGCTCGCTTTGGAAAATGCACCAGATGATAGAGAAGATGGTGCGAGCGTTATTGCCGAAGCGGTATTCAAAAAATTGCGTGCTCTTAATTCTGAAAAATGGAAAGAGTTTGAAGCCTCATGAATACTGCTCGTCAACCACTTTATTGCTTGTATTGATTGGACTCTTTTCATACCATAGGAACGCGCCTCGCAATTATTGCATTTTTTCAACATCATAGACATATCACGTGAACAGGGACCAACTCAAACAACTCGAAGACGACCTCTGGGCGGTGGCGGACAATCTGCGCGCCAACTCCGATCTCAGCGCCGGAGAATACGGCACTCCGGTGCTCGGCCTGATTTTTCTCAAATTCGCCGATATCAATTACCGCCGCCATGAGCAGGCTATTCTGGCCGAGTATGAGAAACTAAAGGGTACGCGCCGCGAAAAGCCCATTCATGAGATCGCCATGACCACGTGCGGCTTCTATCTGCCCGACCACGCCCGCTACAGCTACCTGCTCAACCTCCCGGAAAGCGAGGACATCGCCAAGGCTTTAGAGACGGCAATGACCGACATCGAGATATACAAGCCGGAGTTGGCCGGCAGTCTGCCCAAGGATGAGTATTACCGGCTCACCCGTACCCAGGAGACGAGGATTCTCCCGTTTGAGTTGCTGCGCCAGTTCGACAATATCCCGGATGACGCCGACGGCGACATCTTCGGTCAGATCTATGAATATTTCCTCGGTAAATTCGCACTGTCCGAAGGCCAGGGAGGCGGCGAGTTCTTCACCCCGCGCTCGGTGGTACGGCTGATGGTGGAGATCATCGAACCTCATGGCGGCACGGTGTTCGATCCTGCTTGCGGCTCGGGCGGTATGTTTGTCCAATCGGCCGGTTTCATCGCGGCCCACCGCGCTGAGCTTCAGAATCAGGGGAAGGACACCAGTGTCTATGTCTACGGCCAGGAGAAACGGAGCGAGACGATCAAGCTGGCACGCATGAATCTGGCGGTGAACGGTCTACGCGGCGATATCCGCCAGGGAATCAGCTACTACGACGACCATTTCGATTCCTTTGGCCGTTTCGACTATGTGCTCGCCAATCCGCCCTTCAACGTCGACAAGGTTTCCCTCTCCTCGGTGGAGAAGGATCGTCGCTTCAACACCTACGGTATCCCACGCAAGAAGACCAAGGCCAAGAAGTCCGAGCAGGGTAAGGAAACCGTGCCCAACGCCAACTACCTGTGGATCAACCTCTTTGCCACCTCGCTCAACGAGACCGGCCGGGCCGCTCTGGTCATGGCCAATTCCGCCTCCGATGCCCGCCACTCCGAGGCCGATATCCGCCAGACCCTGATCGAGAAGAACCTGATTTACGGTATGCTCACCCTGCCGTCGAACATGTTCTACACCGTTACCCTGCCGGCCACCCTCTGGTTCTTCGACCGAGCCAAGACCGATGATCACATCCTTTTCATCGACGCCCGCAACATCTTCACCCAGATTGACCCCTCCCACCGTGAGTTTTCCGAGGAGCAGATCCAGAACATCGCCATCATCAGCCGTTTGCATAGAGGGCAACGTCAGGAGTTCCTGGCCCTGGTTGATTGCTATTTCGCAGCCGGTATGGAGCGGCTGGTCGTCAATAGTGCCCAAGTCGAGCCGGTTGCCGAGTGCCTGCTGGAAGTGCTGGATGATGCCATCGGCAAAAAGGCGACGGAAGACCTGGTCGCCGCCTGGCACGGCCTTGATGGTCTGCGTGAGGAATATGCCTGCTACCAAAAAAAGAACCAAGGCCTGAATACGGTGGAGGAAAAGAATCAGGCGCAACAGCAACTCCGTGCCGTCTTCACTCCCTTTTTTTCCTCCTTGCACACCTGCCTCAAACAGATAGATAAGGCGGTGCGTCAGCATGAGAAAGAGCTGGTGGAGCTGGCTAAGGCGAATGGCAAGCGTCAGAGCGTTAACCGCGCCATCAAGCAATTGAAGGGTGCCCTGGAAGCGCTTCACGGCGAGGTCAAGCAGGCGGAGAGCAGCTTCTGCCACATTGCATGGCTGCAGGAACGCTTTCCTCAAGCTTGCTATGAGGATGTCACTGGGCTGTGTAAGCTGGCCAGCAGGAAAGAGGTGCGGGAGCAGGACTATTCTCTCAATCCGGGCCGTTATGTAGGGGTAGTGATTGAGGAAGATGGAAAGACAGATGAGGAGTTTGTCGGAGATTTAGTAACAATGCAGGAAGAGCTGCTTGCTCTCGATAAACAGTCAGCAGAGCTTGAGCGAGTTATTGCCGCGAACCTGAGGAGTATAATTGGAGAATGAAGCCCTCGGTTGCCATGATAACTGTTGGTCAATTGGCTGATTGGAAAGAAGCAGATATTCAAACCGGCCCGTTTGGTACCCAACTGCAGGCTTCAGAATATGTCGAGTCCGGCATACCCGTTATAAATGTTCGCAATGTTGGGTTCGGCGATGTCCGAGACTCGAATTTGGAGTTTATCACCGAAGCCAAAGCCGATAGACTCAACGTACACCGTCTTAAAAAGGGCGATATTGTTTTTGGCAGAAAAGGTGCGGTGGAAAGACATGCCCTGATATCAGAAAAGCAAGTTGGGTGGGTGCAAGGTTCCGATTGTCTGCGGCTTCGCTTATCAAGCGAGACTATTTGTGGTCGGTATTTCTCGTACTATTTGCGAACTCGAGCTCACCATGATTGGATGCAGGCGATGTGCTCGTTTGGCGCGACCATGGCATCTCTGAATCAAGGCATCGTCAAACGTATTTCCTTGCCCCTTAGAGGGTTGCCCACTCAGAGAAAAATCGCTGCTATCCTGACAGCCTATGATGACTTAATTGAGAACAACAAACGCCGCATTGCACTGCTGGAAAAGACGGTCGAGGAACTCTACCGTGAATGGTTCGTGCGTATGCGCTTCCCTGGTTACCAGAATGTCAAGTTCGTCAAAGGGGTGCCGAAGGCGTGGAGTCGCCTTCCGATTTCTGAGTTGATCAGCTTTTTGAGTAGGGGGGTATCTCCCAAATATTCTGATCGTTCTCAGAAGATTGTCATCAACCAGCGTTGCATCCGAGACGGCACAATAGATTTGAGCAATGCAAAAACACATGAAACAACGATTCCCGGAAAAAAAATATTGAAACGAGGGGACGTGTTAATTAACTCAACAGGAGTTGGTACATTGGGCCGTTCCGCTGTTTTATGGGAGACAACTGAAGACCTAACTTGCGATTCCCATATTACTATTTGCAGGGCGAACCATAAGAAGGTCGTTCCATTATTCCTCGGTTTTTCAATCCAACTTCTACATTCATATTTTGATCAACTTGCCGTGGGTTCTACCGGTCAAACAGAGCTTAACCGCTCGTTTATTGCCATGACCAAAATTTTGGTCCCTGAATTGGAATTACAAAACAAATTCGAGGCGGAAGCCACACCGATAGTGAGCTTGGCTTGTAAGCTAAGGGCTGCCAACCGTGTCCTCACCCAAACCCGAGATCTCCTACTTCCGCGCCTGATTTCGGGGAAACTTTCCGTCGACGACCTCGACATCCAGTTTCCGCCGAGCATGCGCGAGGAGGCCGGCTAAGCAGAGGCTGTCCATGCCCAACTTCATAGCGGAAGACGACATCGAACGGGCAATCCTGCAACGCTTACAGCAGGACTACGGCTACGAGACGCTCAACTGCTCTACCGCCGATCCCGCTGATCTGGCAGACGGTTCCGGGCGTATAGACAAACGCGATGTCATCCTGCTGGACCGGCTACGCGAAACGGTTATCCGCATCAATAACAAGGAAATTCCTCCATCTTCCCTTGACCAGGCCATCAAACATCTCGTCGACAAGCGTCAGACGCTTTCCCCCTTCGCCGCCAACCGTGAGGTGGACGGGCTGATCCGCGACGGTGTGCGGGTCGAGTTCAGAGACAACCAAGGCGAGACCCGCCGGGAACGGGTACGGTTCATTGATTTTGACGAACCTGGCGAAAACCGGTTCCTCGCCGTCAGCCAGATGTGGATTCAATCCAGCGGTGCCGGACCCAAGGCCGGCTACCGCCGGCCCGATGTGCTGCTCTACGTTAACGGATTACCGCTGGTGTTCATCGAGCTGAAAAATGCCACTATCAAGCTGAAAAACGCCTACGACGACAACCTCACCAACTACAAGGCCGACATCCCCCAGTTGTTTCTCTACAACGCCTTGTGTGTCCTCTCCAACGGGATCGAGACCCGGGTCGGTAGCATGACCGCCACCTGGGAGTATTTTTTTCGTTGGCTGCGGCCTGACGACGAAAAGGAGAAGATCCGCCGGGAGCAGATTGCCGCCAGCGGCACCAGCGTCGAACGTTTTCTGGCCGGGCTTTGCCCACAGGGGCGGTTGCTCGACTATATCGAGAATTTCATCGTCTTCCACAAGGACACCAGTAAGATCATCGCCCAGAACCATCAGTTCATCGGCGTCAATCGCGCCTTTGCCAGCTTTCTCCGCCGTGAGGAGTCTGGCGGCAAGCTTGGGGTCTTCTGGCACACACAGGGTTCGGGCAAGAGTTTCTCGATGATCTTTTATGCCCGCAAGATTTTTCGCAAGGTCAGCGGTCACTTCAGTTTTGTGGTGGTCACTGACCGGGATGATCTGGATGGGCAGATCTATCGTAATTTCCTTAACACGAATACCGTCAGCAAGGCAGAAGCGGCCCAGCCGAAGAACAGCGAGCAGATGCGAGCCTTCCTGGGGCAGAAAAAACGGTTGGTCTTCACCCTTATTCAGAAGTTTCGCTGTCCCAAGGGCCAGGTTTACCCGCTGCTTTCCGATCAAAGCGATATCATCGTCATCGTTGATGAGGCCCACCGCACCCAGTACCGGAACTTGGCCGAAAATATGCGGGCCGGTCTGCCCAACGCCCAGTACCTCGCTTTCACCGGGACGCCGCTTCTCGGTCGAACCCGGATGACCAACGAGTGGTTTGGTGACTATGTTTCGGAATACAGCTTCAGCCAGGCCATTGACGACGGCGCCACCTTGCCGCTCTTCTACAACAAGCGCGTGCCCGAGGTGCAGAACCAGAACGACGATCTGAGCGAGGAGTTCTACCAGATCCTGGAGGACGAGAATCTCGACGAGAAGCAACAGATCAAGCTGGAGAGACAGTTTGCCAGCGAACTGGAGGTGATCAAACGCGACGATCGGTTGGAAACCATCTCCAGGGACATCGTCACCCACTTCCCTACACGGGGCTACCTGGGCAAGGGTATGGTCATCGCGGTGGACAAGTTCACTGCAGTGAAGATGTACAACAAGGTACGTCGACTGTGGGATGAGGAAATCAAAGCTCTGCGCGGCAAGATTAAGAAGTCCGGCGACGAGCTGCAGAATACCCGCTGGAAACGTCAGATTGGCTACATGCGGCAGGTGGAAATGGCGGTGGTGGTCAGCGCCGAGAACGGTGAGGAGGAGAAGTTCGACAAGCAGGGACTCGATATCCGGCCGCACCGCAAGCGAATGGAAGCACTTGATGGCAATGGCCATGATCTGGAATACAATTTCAAGGACCCGGCTCACCCGTTGCAGTTGGTGTTCGTCTGCGCCATGTGGCTTACCGGCTTTGACGCACCGACGCTTTCCACCCTCTATCTCGACAAACCACAGAAGGACCACTCCCTCATGCAGACCATTGCCCGCGCCAATCGGGTAAGCGCGCATCTGATCAACGGAGTGGAAAAACGGCACGGAGAGATCGTCGACTATTTCGGGGTGTTCGGCCGCTTGAGAAGGGCACTCAGGGATTACGGGCAGGGCGGAGAAGGCGAGGAGTCGCTGTTGCGGGATAAGGAAGATCTATTACGCCTGCTGTATGACGCCGTCGACCAAGCCTGTGATTTCTGCAAGGACAAAGGAATTGATCTCAGAAGCGTGCTTGAATCACAGGGGGCGTTTCGGACGGTCGACCGATTCATGTCATGGGCAAATACCCTGCTGGGCAAGGATGAATGGCACAAGGGCTTCGGTGTCCATGAGAACGTGGTGACTGGCCTGTTCGAGGCCTGCAAGCCTGAAGTGCTCGGTAATCCGGTGGTACGGATGGTGGCGGTGGTGCAGTATTTGCGCGGGGTGATCGAGAGCATCATCGAGCAACGGGACATCGAGTCGGCACAGCGCCGCATTGGTAAACTGCTCGATGAGAGCCTGGTGGTCGAAGAGGATGGTTTGCCCACGGCCAGTGGCCAGGAAACCTACGTTATTCGGCAGAGGGGGCGACAGTGGGACCTGAGCCGTATCGACTTTGATAAGCTGCGCGAAGAGTTCAAGCAAACGAGTTTTAAGAACATCGAGATAGCCGACCTGCGGGCCTTTCTTGAGAAGAAAATGACCGAGATGCTCGGTAAAAACAGCACCCGCCGTGACTTTGCCGAACGGCTCCAAGAGGTGATCAACCGGTATAATGCCGGTAGTACCTTGGCGGATGCCTGTTACGAGGAGCTGATGCAATTCGCCGCCGGCTTGCAGGAAGAGGAAGATCGGCATATCCGCCGGGGCTTGACCGAGGATGAACTCGAACTCTACGACCTGCTCTGCAAGGAGAAGATGACCAAGGAGGAGGAGCAGAGTGTGCGGTTGGCGGCCAAGGCGCTGTTGAAGCGGTTGACCGAAGAACATCCTAAGGTTCTGGTGCAGGACTGGTACAAGGATAGTAAGACCCGGCTGGTGGTCAAGGATGCAGTGACCCGGGTGCTCGACAATTACTTGCCTCAGGACAGCTATGACCGCATCGTGTTCAATGAGAAGCGGGATAAAGTGTTTGACTTGACCCTGGACCTAGCGATTAATCATCTTAAGTGGGCGGTGTAAACGGAAAGGAACGGGGCTGAGGGGTTTCGTAATAATTTAGTTGGCGGTCATATTCAGGTGGGCCAACTGTGGTCTTGAAAAAAATTGAAGCGTCATTTTTAACAATAATGTACTTTAGACCAACTACTGAAGCCAAAATCCCATATGTTCCTCGACCTTTCTCTTTGTAGTTATGGACGGAGCCTCGATTATACGCATTTACGATTGGGTAGCAAAGGTTGCTCAGCTTAAAGCAGTAAATGTTCCTCATGCCCGGCTGACAGAGCACATTCGTAAATGTGTCTGTAAATTTCAGCTAGATTATACGCTCTTTCAATTTCAGGCAGCAAGGTATCATCGTGATTTCAAAGACGCTTTTTTAAGTAAATCGAGCGAAATAACGGAAAGTTGCAGGTTGCTTGAGGATTTTCTTGATAATGGCCTAAAAACCCTTTGTGGTTATCAAGTAGATTTTATACAAGAATATTTCACAATAGCGCATAGAGGAGTTAGGAAACCAAGAGTAGGCATTCACATGGTGAATGAAGATGATTATATACTGGATATAGTAATGGCTCCACAGAACCAAGATGGTGTTGAAAAGAGCATTGATGACTATTCAATTTTTAAGGATGTAAAAAAATCTGGTACTCCATATCTTGATAACAATATTCCTAGAACAGCAAAAAAAAATACTGAATATGAGAACCCGTCATTAGATATCCAAAAAATACGGCACGAATATAAGTGTAAAATACGCGATTGGAAATGGGCTTCAAGATGGAAAAACAACATACTCCAGAATATCATCAAAGATGACTGTCTAGACTCTGAATGGGCAGCAATGAATATCAAAAAAGGAGATATTGGAAATATTTACAAATCCCATATCGCTGTACCGATTACCTTTATGGATCACGCCATAAAACACAAGCTTGATAAGCGATTGGCCGATGTGCTTCAACTAAAGAACGAAGGGAGATCTATTTTAGGGTTTATCTGTGTGGATCATCCAATGACCTATTACTTTGAAGATAAGGAGGCTGACTCGTACGACAATATTGATATAAATGTAATGTATTTATTTGCTGATATGATATCTCTGATTTTTATCATATCCTTGATGTATAAAGAAGGATCTGATACATATGTAACATACAAAGCAATCTAAAAAAGGAGCATAAAAATGTGGAGTAAATGTAGGATTTCTAGCGGTGGTAGAATGAATAAAACTTCTAATAATAGAGTGGTCAGAATAAAAAAATCTACACTAAAACGTCTCCATAGTATTTCTCGTGAAGATAGTAAGAAAAAATATGAAGAATTGCTTAATCGGACGAACGAAAAGGTGGCGGCATTCTAACTCTTTATTGTTGTGATAATTAATGTAGAGCAAAGGATTATCTGATTAACTCACTCCTTGTGGCATTATTTTGTTTTGTAACTAGAAAAGATAAACTGTTGTATTAGAACAGTATCTGTAACGTCAAGTACCAAACAATTAATTTAATCAATCAACGATCAGAAGCGCAAACAATTTCCCCTTCTTTGACCGTTCCCTTGCTCAAGATGGTAAATGATTGAGCGGAGTCTAGGTGTAAAAGTCAAAGACCTTACCTACGGTTCGCCCTCTCGGCTTGATGAAGTTTCTGCCGCCTTCTTCAGTAGTTTCTCCCGTTGGTGTTTGCCGAGTTCAAACGTCACCATCGGCCTTCGCCCCTGATTACGATATCCCCGGTGTTGCCGTTCGTGGTTATAATGGTGCGGCCAAGTTTCCAGATCCTTCTGCAACACATCAACAGAGTCAATAGCCTTTCTTGCTGAGCGCGATCTGGAAGAACTATTCGAGCATGGTACGATTGAAGCGCTCAACGAAACCGTTGATGCGTGGTGTACCGACCCTGGTAGTTCGATACGCGATGCCATTGAGCTTGAGATAGATCTCTTACAGATGGTTCATTGGGCGCCCTTTGTATTGCGTGCCGTTGTCAGTTAGAACTGCCACGATCACGATATCGTGCGAGCTGTAAAACGGCAGGACCTTGTCGTTGAGAATATCAGCAGCGGTTTCCTGGCGCTTGATGGTATAGAGCTTACCGAAGGCGCTACCCCCGAAGGTATCGACAACGGCCTGAAGATAGAACCAACCCATGTGATGTGTCCTGTGATCAGCTTGCGTATGTGTATTAGTTTTGGAGCTGTCTTTATGTGTAATTCCTGTGTAAATACTCTGAGAAAACATCAGAATTGGGCAGAATACTAGAGATTGATCAGGAAACCGGAAATCTATTATTCTGGCAAAATTTCAAATAATTAAGAGGAAAAGATGGTTTTGCAGAAAAACATCTTTGAATCTTCCTAATCCTGGTGTCGCAAGTTCGATTCTTGCCGGGGGCACCAAACAATTTATCGTTATGTAAGGTATTTTTTGGTTGTAGTTGTTCTGTAATCATTTCTAAAAAAAATCTGTGTGTGATTTTATGTGGGAATTGAGAAATGCTCAGACCCTTTCATCTTTAACGTATACTATATTACTTTTGCCATTGCCCGGATCTCGTTTTTCAATCTTGAATAGTTCCGTGGCCTCTATTAGAGAAGAGAGGGTCGGAAAACCATAAGTTCTAGGATCAAAATCTGGATGTTGACGTTTTATTAGTCCTCCGCAAGAACCTAATAATGACCAACCGTCCTCATCTTCATATTCTCGGATAGCGTTACGCAATAGTGATATCAAGTGAGTATCGCAGCAAAGCTGTTTTTTGGTCCTTTGCAATGCTCCGCAAGCTTCAGCTGTTTTCTCTTCCGGTGTAGGGATTGGCTCATTTTCTTTTTTTTGCAGTACTTCCGTTGAAATGAAATTGTCACAAGCATTCCGAAATGATAACGGGGTCTTTTGCTCTCCAACTCCAATGACAAAAATTTGCGACTCCTTTAAACGTGAAGCAAGTTTGGTAAAGTCACTGTCACTGGTAATTAAGGCAAATGCGTCGAATTTATTGGAGTAGAGCAGGTCCATCGCGTCAATAATCATTGCGGCATCAGACGCATTCTTGCCATAGGTATATGAAAACTGTTGAATTGGGATAATAGCTAATTCATTTAATGGCTTTTTCCAATTTGAAAGCTGAAGACTGCTCCAGTCTCCATATGCTCTTTTGACTACGATATGGCCAAATTTAGATAATTCAGACAATACAGATCCTAACAAATAGTGTTGAGTGTTTTCGGCATCAATTAGTACTGCAATTTTATATGATGTTTTCATTATTTATGTTTTTCCAGATAGATTTCTTGATAATCTTCTATAATCTGAATTTTAAAATCTTTCTTAGATAATTTATCGCTTTCATAAAAACCAGTATGTGAAAATAATTCTTCAAGATACGAGTCCAAATCGGACAGCATTTGCATAAGTTCCATTCTGTAAAGATTGTTCATTTTTGTATCCTCAAATATTGAAAATAAAGTATCATATAGTTCTCTGACCAGGTTTCAACAGAAACTTATTGTTCCCTGTAATTAGGGTTTTTAAGGTCCTCATGCCAGTATTTTTTAATAATGTCGATTTCTTCTTCGCCAATAATTTCATATTCAGTTTCTGATTGGGCTTTAAGCAGTTTATCTAGCATCATTTTTCTAGCTTCAACTGTGAATGGTCCTTTACCAGCAACACCATTTCTTCGAAATTTTGAGCGATATTCGAGTTTATCTCTAATTGAGACAAGCCAATTCCTGTAATTATATAGTGGTTCAAGACTATTGTATCCGTTGTCAATTAGGTTTCTAGTAGCCTTGTCTTTTCTAATGACTGTACAGGTCCAACAACCTAGACGGCCTCCTGATAGAATATCAGTCGAAATAGACTGAAAATCATTATTCGAACTACCCGACAGCATATAAATAAGCTCTAATTCATTTGTGAATAATGATGTGGGTGAATAATTGCTTCTGATAGTTTCCCAAACGTTTTCGACATTATAGTTTATTATTGGAGCAAAAATACGAATTGATGAATATTTGTCTTGCTTTAAAAAATGTCCGTTACCTTGTTCGTTCTTGGTTATGATTTTGTCGCGTTCTAAGCTCTCTCCTTTTCTAACGCCGACTAAAATAATAAATTTATCATTAAGCATAGAGTATTGTATAGGTCTAATTCTCAATCTGTCAGTGCACCATCGAAATTTATTGGTTGGGGTAGGATATCCTCTACCAATCACTTTAGCAAAAAACCTCTCTTCAGTTACTGGTTCGACAATTTCTGTTATTATTGGCAGGCCAGATTCGTTAATCTCTTCATTAAATGATTTAAAGACCTTTTTTACGTAATTGCTTACTACAGGTATTTCAACTCCCGTATCACAATAAACTACTTTTATATGCTTGGTTGGTTTGTTCACACTTAACAGAGCATTGTAAACGAGTTTCAACATAGCAGTAGAGTCTTTTCCTCCACTATAACCTAATGCCCAAGGTGTTTCTCCGTGGACATATTCTCGTTCTATAAGCTCTATCGTCTGGGTATCCAAATTGTTCATATTATAGGTTCTCTAAAGCTTGTTTGATTTGATCATCAACATTTTGTTTAAAGCGCTGCTTGATAACTTCTAATTGACCATTTGAAAGATTGATATGTCTGTAGGTAAGTAGCCAAGAAAAAGCGAGACCTATATAGAATAGGGTGTATAACGTTACTGATATATAGATATAATGATGGTTGCCGGAAAATATAGACAGTAATAAATAAACAAAACCACCAGTGGCACTCAAGATTGTGAAATCGAAACATGTTGTCCAGACAAGTCCATTGAACATAACGTCTTTAGATTTACTTGCTAGAGAATCATCATTTCCGATAAGATGGTAGAAAACGTTCATCAGAGTCCTGTCTTTTTTTATAGTAAACCATTGTTCAGAAGAAATTTCTAAGGAGCACATTCTCATAAGAGAATTTTTTATATTTTCAGTAACTTTATCATTAAATGGTTTCCAAACCAACCAACGTATATTCAGTATATAATATAGTCCACTGAGTAAAACTATTAACACTATATAAATTGAATCTGACCATTTGAGCGCTTGAAAAAGTAGGTGAATATTCAGCAATTCTTGAGCGTTATCTGATAAACTGGGGATTATGTATATAATTATAATTATACCGGGAATTATAAACCGCATTCTTTTTAAATTTTCTTTGTTCATTATTTCACCCCATTTTAGTGACAGATAAATTAACGTATAAAAGAATATGAATAAATTTAAATGCTACACAATGGATATGGTTTCTAATCATTGCATATGATTTTATCTACTTGTAATTTTCTCTTTGCTTGCTGATATTTTTCTATTGCTTCATTTTTTGAGTTACCAATTGAGTGTATGTAGCCTTCGGTAGTTTTGCGGTTTTCATGTCCAAGTATTTCTTGAATATGGGATATTGGGATTCCTATGCTTTCCATGAAACTTGCACCGGCGTGCCTTAATGGATGAAATCGAAAATATCTCACACCGGCTCTTCTACATAGAGATCTCATGAACTTTTTTCTATCCCTGTATGGTCCATTAACTACTTTACGTTGATTACGTGAATAGTATCGATGCCAAAAAACCCACTTCACAGAGATATCTCTTGACTTATACCGCTGCCTGAGTATCTCGAGGAGATCCTCTGTCAACGGTATAAGTCGTGGAGTTTTGGTTCCATGTTTCTTCTTTCTTGTATAGAGCGTTATAGTTTTGGCATCAAAATCAATATCATTCCAAGTCAGATTGTTAATTTCTCTCGATCGAGCAAAGGTGTCTCGAAGACAATACAAGTAATCTTTTTGATCAGGCGCAGCCTCTCGTAACACCTTCTCAATATCACCGAGTGATGGGACATAAACCGGCTGCTTTTCAACTCTAAGTTTGTCAACCCTGGAGGCAGGGTTATCGATGATGTAACCTTTTCGTATTCCCCAGGAAAATAAGGAGCTAAGATACCGTAGTTCTTTGTTCGCGGTTTGATTAGATATTTTACTTCTTTCATCCCTGAGTTTTGTAATTAACCCAATTGTGATTTCTGAGCAAGTCAATCCTGACCAATCCTTAACCCAGCGACGAGCATGATAGAGCGTATCCATATAGTGATCATTAGAGAGCCGCTGTTTGACCTCATCGAGCCTTAGTTCAACTAGATCTAAAAAGGCCATGTCTGTCGATTTTGGCCTTTCCAGGTAGTCTTTCATCCTCTGCTCGGCCTTTTCTGCTTCTCGTTTGGTCTTGAAGAACGCTTGGGTGTACCTCTCGCCCTTCCTCATGAAGTCGAATCTCCACCCTTTCTTCTCCACAAAATAGACGGTCATATAGAATCTCCTTTGGTGGGAAGAAGACCCTCCCACCAATCTTCACCCCATAGAGTTTTTTGTAATTCTTGCTGACCCAGGTCAAGCTTTGGTTGAACATCTTGGCTATGTCAGCAGGCTTTAAGGGCTTTTGGTCAGACATATAACCCTTCTGCTGGATTAATTGTTCCGTATGGTGCAGGGTAGATACCGTACTCTGGGTGGTCAGGTTTCAGCTTATGCAAGGCTGATACTCCCTCGTATATTTTCCGTTGCTTTTTCTCAAATCTTCTGATGAATTCAGGTTCGTTAGACCGATAGAAGCCTACGAGATCCTCTTCGATGATGTGTTTCGTGATGTGAACTATATGGTCGAGATCAGTTGGATGTGCATTGTGAAAGGCAGCTAATGACATCGCCAGCCCAGCGTACTGCTTTCTGAGAGCAATATAATCTTTCTTTGGTCTGGGCCTTTGCCTGGAACAGATTTGCTCTCCTGACCAGTTGACTGCTGAAACCAGATTCCAGAATGCCGAGTTTTGCGATCTTCCTTGGTGGTTCAGTTCAAAGTCTACCTTTTCTGAACTGTGTCTTGCCCATTTGCTGGTACAGTAACGCCAAATTGCGTTCAGTGAGCAATTGAGATTTTCTAACGTATCGACTCCTAAATCAAATTCTTCTGATTCTTTGAAATCTTTCAGGATTTTGCGCCGAATTTGAAATTCTATTCTTGTCACAGGCTTTTCATCGTATTTATCGACACTCCAGAACTCTGAGAAAGTGCTTTGTTTAGAACCAGATTTCGCAATTTCCTCTACCTTGTCGTAGATCCGAAGCATTAATGCATTTTTTCCGATGGATATACCGGTCAACTGCCTGTGCTTCTCGTGTCTTGTGAAATGGGGGGCTTTTGTAATCCAGAAATCTTTCTCACTGATATTTAAGTTGCCTATTGGCGTTCCTACAACGTCTAAAGCTAAATGAACCTCAGAGACGATTTCCTTGATGACAATTCCATCAAGAAGACGGATCCAGGCCAGGAAATCCTGGTAAATCTGGTTATATCCCGGTGTCCAGCAGGATTCTGAACCGATTTCAAGTTTTACGTTTGGAATATTGCTGTCAGAATCTCTGTTGCTGAGAAAAAGACGGAGATCACCGGCCAAAAGGGCAAAGTTAAAAAGCTTCACGCCAGTTCTTTGGACGTTCCAGTTAAAATCTCCCGGGCAGTGATATGGGCGTTCATCAAGAAGTGTGGTTTTCTGAATCGACTCTTTGATCTTTTGTATCTCAGAGAGAAAAGCGTTATCGAGCCATTTTACCCAGAACGAGATCTTAATGGTGTCGATGTTTTTGGCTAGTGTAGGGGGGCATGTTATTCGGGCTTGCCCCCCGGTGTCTTTCAGGTTCTTGACTTTGGTTCGTTTGTTGTCTAGATTCATTTTAAATCCTCACCGTTAGGGTTTGGCCCTGTGATCATCGTCTTTCCGGCAAGAAATATCGGATGATCACGGGGCTTTTGTTTTCAGGGTCACATTAACCCTTCAAGATCTTTTTTTTCCTTCATCTTCTTTGACCAGGACTTGAGGTATTCACCCATATTCCTCATGAGTAAGGAAACCTGGAGTAAGCCAATCTTTTGGCAATCTTCGAGCGTATCGACAGCAATTTCTACGACATTCGCAATCATCTTGGATCTCGGGATGTCGCCCTTCTGAGCCAGTTTATCCAGTCGTTCAAGTAGTTCGACGCTGCAATCAAATGAAACCTTCTTTGTCTCTGGTGCCATCGGTAGCCTCCTGTCGCTATTAGAATACAATGGAATACATACTTGACTAGATAATACCGGCAGACCTTCCGTGTCAAGAAGTTTTTTCGCATTCGATTGAACCGAGCTAGTTATCGGATGTGCCGAGACGATAGCGGATGGCTGGGGGCGATGTCGGGGGGACCTTTTTTGAAGAAGGTCCCTTCCCCCGACACCGCCCTGGAGAAGAAAATAGTTTCCGGTCCTGGGCTGTTGTTGAAGCGGTTTTCGGTGTGGAAAATCGTGTGGAAAAAGCGGCTGGGGTCGGGTGCATTCGCTCTTTCTAGAGCGAATTTCCCCTTTTATGCTGGGTGTCTTTCCTTTTGAATTCAGTTGGTTGCTTGATGGCAGCAGGGTAGGGTAGTGATTCCTAATCCTGGTGTCGCAGGTTCGATTCCTGCCGGGGGCACCAAAAAAAATAAAGGGTTTTGTGGGCGCTGCATCAGTTAGGAAAAGTCATTTATAGTCACGCTTACATCCGTAGTTTTTTTACTTCCGCTTTGACGAAATCCTTTGTCTACCTTTGTGTATATCTGGAGAGTCGTTTTCGGATCCAGGTGGCCAGCTATTTTTTTCCAGCTGCAAGCGATAAGGCTTGCCGCCATTGAAACGTCCGGCAGACACCGACTATGCCGGTATTTTGGAGCCCGGGCAGGGCGACCGCGGTTGCTGCTGATACCATGTTTGAGCACTCTCTTCGATTGGCTATGGCAACAAGGTGGTGTGCCACCCTTGCTGATCCAGGCGCGCATATCTCTGGTTGAGGTTGCCTGCAGTTCTTTCGTCTCTACGTGAAGGGAGAGGCCGTCTGGCGAATACCATCCTGCCAAGTCGTTCTTGTATGCCGTCATGTCCTCAAGTATGCTGTGATTGCAGCTTGATTGAAGGGTGACTTTATTGTGTCTGAAGTGCGATTTTAGCGTGTTGTTCAACAATGGGGTGAAGATGACGGAAAAGTGGGATGTGGGCAGCCTCATCGGAACTTCCAGTGCATACTGGCGTGGTTGTACGCTGCAGGCGGCGGTTCGGCTGGGAATATTTACGGTTTTAGGGGGCCGTTCGTTGTCGGCGCGGGCCGTGGCCGCGGCGATCGGGGCAGACGTGCGTGGGACGGGGTACCTGCTTAACGCCCTGGCCGGAATGGAGTTGCTGTCGAAATGCGGTGATCTGTACCGTAATTCAGAAGTGGCAGCGCGGTTGCTCAATGAGGACGAGCCTGGCTATATAGGTCATATCATTCTGCATCACCACCACTTGGTTGACGGCTGGGCCCAGCTTGACGCGGCCGTGCGCAGTGGCGGCCCGGTTGAGCAGCGTTCTTACGGAGCGGAGACGGAACGGCGAAGTTTTCTGCTCGGCATGTTCAATCTGGCCAGTGGTGCGGCCCCTCTTGTGGTCAAGGCTGTCAGCCTGGCCGGACGGAAACGGCTGCTCGACCTGGGCGGCGGTCCGGGGACCTATGCCATCCATTTCTGCCGGGCTAACCCAGAGCTGCAGGCGGTGGTTTTTGACCGGCCCACCACTGAGTCGTTCATGAAGCGTACGGTTGAATCGTTCGGCCTGAGTCATCGGATCACTTTCGCCGCCGGCGATTTCAACCGGGATTTTCCAGCTGGCGGCCCTTTCGATGTGGCTTGGCTGTCGCATGTCCTGCATTCCAACGGTCCCGAACAGTGCGCGGCGCTGATCCGCAAGACCAGAGAGGCGCTGGTACCGGGCGGCCTGATCCTGATTCATGATTTCGTTCTGGACGATACGATGGATGAGCCTGAATTTGCAGCACTTTTTGCCTTGAACATGCTCATCAATACAACGCATGGCAGGACGTATTCCCGGGCCGAGATCGCTGCCATGCTTGCCTCAGCCGGATTTTCGGCGCCGCACTGTATTGACCCGGGAACGCCGAACCAGTCCCTGGTGTTGGCGGCAACCAGAAACGAGAACCCGGAGGAGTAGGTAGAACGACGGATAAGTAATGAACCGTGATGTAAGAGAGATGAACGTGTACCGGAAGAGGGTGGCCTGTCCTGCGGGCGTGATACCAGCGTTGGAGTGCCTGACGAAGGGTATCGGCTGTGGTGCCGGTACCCTTCGCTGAGATTGGTGATGGCTGGCAACCAACCATCTTAGCGTTTTCCGTTGCCGCCGCCGTTGCCACCGCCGTTGCCGCCGCCGTTGCCGCCGCCGTTGCCACCGCCGTTGCCGCCGCCGTTGCCGCCGCCGTTGCCGCCGCCGTTGCCACCGCCGTTGCCACCGCCGTTGCCGCCGCCGTTACCGCCGCCATTACCACCGCCATTGCCGCCGCCATTGCCGCCGCTGTTACCACCGCCATTGCCACTGCCGTTATCGCCGCCATTGCCGCCGCTGTTACCGCCACTGTTTCCTGAATTACCGAGACCCGGCGAATCTCCGGATGAACCGAGACCGAGTCCGTTTCCTGTGGGACCCTGGCTCTTGCCGAGGGTTCCTGTGGCTGTGCTGTTTCCTCTGCTGGAGTTTTGTTGCCCGGGGGCGCCGGCCAAACCTTTCCCGGGGGCGCCGGCGGACCCAAGTGCTGCTGTGGCGGTATCGCTGGCACGGGACAGGCCGATCCCTGTTTCGGCATGTACGCGGTCTCTCATGGCGACGCCGAGACCTTGACGTCCTGCAGCCTTGGCCGTTCGCTGAGTAACTGCTGCGATCTCTTCAGTGGGTTCGACGGTCCCGATGGTCCCGGCCGGATCCTCCGGCCCATCGATCTGGTCCAGGCCCGCCCGTTTACCGTGACCAAGCCCGAGTACTCCGGGATGAACTCCCAACTCATGGGCGATTTGCCCCCAGCCCATACCGCTTTGTCGCATGGCCTGGACTTCTTCGCCGTAGACACCTGCCAGAGCTCCGATTTGCTCGGCATAGGAGTCGCGCGCCTGACTGAGCGTTTGGGCCGCATTGTCAAGGGCTTCCTGCAGGGCGTCAAGGTCTGCGGGAGTGGCTGGGTTGTTAACTCCGGCCCGATAGGCTTCCTGTGCCTCGTCGAAGGCTTCCCGAGCGGCAGCGATTTCGTCTGCAGCCTGCTGCGTTTCCTCATTGGGCTGCATGGCTGCTGTTTCTGCGAGTTGCGCCGCATGCATGGCCTGGGCGGGGGAACTGAAGGCCGGCTCCTCGACCAGCCCCGGGTCAAGTTGATCGTCAACGGTGTCGGCTCCAGCTGAAAAAGGGCTGAGAAGTGCTGCGCCGAACAGGCAGGTGATAAGTGTTCGCTTTTGTTTCATATCGAAACCTCTTGGTTTTGTTGGTGATCGGAAAAGCCGAAGAGCAACACACCTTCGGCACGTGTTCGGCTCTCAGTGCTGGGCAGCATGATCGTTTCCGGGCTGTCGAACCAGCTGACGGCGATACGGTTTTCCAGCGGGCTACCCGGAGCTTCGGCAATCAGCTGTTTTAACAACAGGGCGCGTTGCCTGGCACGGTCAGTATTTCCGGCGTAAAAAGTGGCGATTGTCAGGGTCAGCTCCTGGTTTTCGGTGAGCAGTGCGGTAAGCATCGCGGCTTCATGACGCAGGTTGGTTAGAGCCGAATCTTCGGCCAGCAACGCCTCAGTATGAATGATGACTCGACGTGGCCCGATCCAGTATGGGCGATAGGAATAGTCGCCGGCACTGTTGAGTCGCTCCACTGCCCGCAGAGCCCTGATGCCGAAACGCTGCCGGTACAGGAAGTTTTTCCAGGCATCAATTTCCTCTTCCTTCCGGTCAAGGAGCCGGTAGATGAGTCCGCTGTTGTACCAGGCTGTGGGCTCGAGGGGGTCGATGGTGAGCGCCTTGCGGTAGGCGTCGAGTGCATCGAGGTAGCTGCCGTTGCTCAGATGGTGATGGCCGAGGTTAATCAATAGCGGCAGCGAATCCGGAGTCGAGCTGAGGCCGCGCAGGTAGCTGGATTGTTCTTGCTCCGGTTGCTTGTTGTGCCAATGGGCTATCCCTTCCCAAAGGGCGAAATCGGGGTTCTCTGGGGCCAGGTTGGCTGCAAGTTGCAGCAGGGTGAGAGCGGCCGCCTGTTTTTCCGCAGCCAATAACTCCCGTCCGACCAGGTAGGCGGCCTCTGCATCCAGCAGCTGCAGCGGATCGGCACCTTCCTGTCGAACCGAGTAACGGCCAAGAACAAAGACGGCAATCAGCAGAATCCCAAAGCAGCCGACGAGAGCCGGACGAAACCTGATACTGATCGGGGCGAGGGTCAGTCGGGCAAGTCGGCGGAAGCGCTGGCTCCGGCGATCGTTTATCCGGGCCATAACCTGCGCGCCGATCCCCAGTGGTGGCGGTTGCATGGGCATTTCGTGCAACCGCTCGATAAGCCGTTGGTGTTCTCGCTCGAACGGGTGTTGACTAGTCATGGCCGAATCCTTCCATAGTGCGCCCGACCAATTCGAGCGAACGCTGCAGGCGCATTTTGACTGCACTCTCCGAGATGTCGAACATATCTGCGAGATCCCGGATCGAGCAGTCATGACGGTAGCGGAGAATGAGCAGTTCCCGGCGATCTTCCGGCAACCGGCTCAGCGCCCGTCCGAGGTCGCCGAGCCGCTCCCGTGTTTCACACTCATGATCGGGACTGCGAGGGCCCTGTGGTTCGTCGGCAGCAAGGATGCCGAACAGACGGCGGTGGTTGTGTCGTTTCCGGTGCCAGTCCCGAGCATGGTTGAGGGCCATTGTATAGATCCAGGGGAAGAAACCTTTCGGCTCCCGGTAGTTTCCGAGGTGCTCATAGGCACGAATGAATAGTTCCTGCGTCATATCGGCAGCCTCTTCGCTGGAACCGCTGAATCGGTACATCAGATTGTAGATCGGGGTTTGATACCGCTCGACCAGCACCGCAAACGAGCCGTTATGCCCGGCACGGACATCGCTGATCAACTGATTGTCGCTCGGCACCATGAAAATGTTCCTTTTACCTGGATAAACGTTTGAGTCGAGCTGTGGTCACAAAAAAAAATCACGGTGGAGCCATTTGCAAAACAATCTTTCGCCCAAACTCTGCGTTATGCTCAAAATTTTATCCTCGGAATATCAATTATATGCCTGTGTTAAAATTTTTCGCATGCCTTGATTCTGAACGAAAATCTAAGTTTTGCAAAAGGCTCGGTGGGCAGGTTTTACGGAACAGCGGTTTAGCTGCCTTCGGTGAGAAAGAAATCAACCGACTCGTCGAGCCTTCGCTTTTTTTGGCCCACGGAGAGCGTTTGCGCCTGGCCGAACCAGCTGACGCCTATTCGCCGGGCGGTCAGGCCGTCGGTGTTGTCGAGCAGAAAACGCTTTATGGCTAATGCCCTGTGGTGGGCCAGATCCTTGTTGTTTTTCAGAAAGACGAGAATTTGCAGCGTGGCCTCGGGGTGATTGCGGGCGATCGTGCCAATCAGTCGCAGCGATTCGTGGCTGTCGGGATGCGGTTCGGCCCTAAAGGGGACGAAGGAAATGGATTCGATGGTTACCGTACGGGCACCAAGTCGATGGTTGCGATAGGTGAAATCATCGAGGGCGTTGAGGTAATCGGTGGCTTGCCGGGCCTTGGCCCCCGAGGGGTGGTAGGCCATGTAGGTGAGCCAGGCTATTTTTTCCTCGGCGCTGCGGCCAAGACGGTTGAGAATCAGGGCGCGATTGTAGAGGGCTGCCGGACTGGCCGGCCATATTTGCAGGGCCCGAGCGTAGAGATCAAGAGCCTCCTGATAGCGATTTGCTGCCAGTCGGCTGTGCCCAAGATAGGTAAGAGCAGAAAGGTGCCGGGGGTCACTGTCCAGTGCGGCCTGGTAACGCCGCTGCTCCTCCTTGGCCTGACCATTCTGGCCGGCGGCCAAACCGGCCCAGAACTGGTAGTCGGCAGTGTCCGGGGCGAGGTCTGCGGCCGAGCGCAACTGGTCATAGGCTTCCCGGACGTTCCCGGCCTGAAGCAGGAATCTGCCGTAATAATAGCGGGCGACAGCGCTGTCCGGGTGTTGGCGCACCTCTTCGCGAAAAGAGGTCAGGCCTCCTTGGTGATTGCCGGTTTGCAGGTAGTAGTCACCCTTTATGGATTGTCCAAGGGTTCGGCCGTAGTCCTGGATAACGCAGCCGCTCGGCAGGAGAGCGACAAACAGCCAGAGTATGGCAAAGATTGCGTGAAAAGAAGAGAAACGGTGCACCATGGTGATACCTTCAATGGAGAGGGAAAGAAACGGTGTTGCTTCTCACAATAAATGAACATCGTTTTCCTGATTATTTTGACAGCGTTGTCTGATTATTTTGCTGCTGCCCCCCCGGCCGGCGTCGCTGAAGCGCCGGCCAAGGGGCAAGCCGAGTACTGATGGGCAGTTCGTTTATCAGATCAGAACGGCACGTCCCGTTCCTGCTCGGGATCTTCGATCAGATGACCATCCTGGTCGGCGGCCATGAGTCGGCACTGATCTCTGACGAGTGCCCCAAGGTATTCGGTCAGTTCGAGTAGTTCGGAGAGGAAGTGGATAGTTTGTTCGGCTTTCATTGGGATGCTCCTTCGGTGAGAGGTGATTAGAAGAGTTC
>NZ_FQXS01000098.1 GCF_900130015.1 Desulfofustis glycolicus DSM 9705
AAGGAAGCCGAAATCGATGGCCAGCTTATTATCACTCGTTTGCTCCATCGCACACCTCACTCTGTCGCCGCCTTCCACTGTGAACCGCTGTGAACCGCTGTGGACGCTCGTGGACGCGGCGGGGTTCACACCACACTGCCCTGGAGCCCGCTAAGGACGGGCAGCCCGGAAGCTGTGAACGCTGTGAACCCTGTGAACAGCCTCCGGGCCTACTCTTTCCGCGTCCGCCTCTCGCCGCACCCCCCCACCCGTTCCCGCTTCCTTTTTTCACTCTCTTTTTTAAGGGAAGGTGTTCACAGGATTCACGCCCCGTCCGACGCGGGCTCCAGAGGTTCACAGCTGCGTTCACAGGTGTTCACACGCGTTCACACGTGTCCTCAGTATCCAATGGTTTCCTTATCATAGAGCATCTCATAGTACCTCCTTACAATGTCTGATTTGTTCCCCGCCGCTGCTAATTCGGGCGAGATCCACCCGGCAGGTATACTCTTAAATTCGATCTCACCCTTTTCATTTGATATCCGTGCTTTGAAGGACTTCATGTTGACTTTCATCCATCCGGCATAGCGCATCGCGGATTCAATTTCATGCGGCAAAATCCCCGGAATTTTCTCTCCTATACGATAATTGGATATGTGTTCGAATTGCTTTAAACTTTCTATGCTCTCGATGAGATCCTCTGAACGTGGGGTCAAATAATAAAATTCCTTGTTATGATCATACTGCATCTTCTTTAACTCAGGGGTATCGAGCCAGTGTTTCTCCCCTTGATGATAGGCATGCAGCGCTTGCGCCCAAATCTGCTCTCGATGTTCGCGGATATAGTCAAGGTCGAACGTCTCACCTATTTCCACTTTGCGGCAAGGAATGACGAAGAAGCGGGTGCTACCGGTTGGGTCTTTCAGGAAGCCGAGACTGCCGGGGTTGATCGTGCCGATAAGGACAGCTGAGATTCTGACGTTGACATGATACCGGCCATACGGCAGGCGGACTCGGGGGGAGGTGCTGCTGATAATATTCTTCAGGGCATCGACATTCGTCTTGCGATTGCCCACCATCTCTGCCAGTTCCCCGAAGACAATGCCTAAGAGAGAGGCCCAGAAATCAGCGGGCTTTTGGCTGAGTTGGCTGACGCTGACCGAATCCGTAAAGATGCGACATCCGGCAGGTGGGACCGGTGTTGTTCCCCACAATATCTGAATGAAAAGCAGCGGTTTTTGTCAGAATCGTTTATCAGTGCTCCATGACAATGCAGATTATTTTGATCC
>NZ_FQXS01000040.1 GCF_900130015.1 Desulfofustis glycolicus DSM 9705
TAGCTGACGGTTGTCGTCCTGCTGTTGCTGCCCTGCTCAGCGATGGTGCAGGGGGAGCCGTAAGCGTCGAAGTTGCTGTAGCTGGTGGTGTACTGCTTGCCGCCGCGGGTGATCGTTTCCGTGGTCAGAACCGGGACAAAGGTGCCGGCAAGATCGGAGCAGAGGATCGGGATGGTGTAGGCTATTGGTGAAATGGGGGAAGTGAGTTTGTTCCAGATATAGGCCGTGGTGATTTCATGGCTGGTACCGTGGGTGACCACTTTGGAGGTGGTCAACCCGTACTTGTAGCATTCACCGCTGCCATAGGAACTGCCGTATCCGTAAAACTGGTAGGTGGTGGTGCGGCCGCAGGGGTCATTGATCGTTGTCTCATCATAGCCGCTTCCTTCCTGATAATCGTAATTCCAGGTACCGGTGACGAGTCCTCGGCCGGAGAGCTGTTTGCTCGCCACGCTACCCTGGGTTTTCAAGAGAACACCATTTCCCCTGGCAAAGGTATCAAACCCGTAGGTGACCGTACCACCCCAGGGGGTAGTGACCGTCCGAAGAATATAGGCGGAGCGAAGGTTGATGGCCTGTTGCTGGTAGGTGTAGCGCCATCTATCGCCTCCGGGCAGGCTGACCGAGGTCACGGCCTGGTCGTCGGCAGCGTAGCCGTAGGTGATCTGGCGACTCGGGCTGCCCCAGGTTATTGACTGTAGGTGTCGCCTGCCGCTGGTGGCGTAATGGAAACTGATGGTCTTGCTGCTGCCGCCGGCCGTGTAGGTCACGGTGTTTATTTTATCGCTGTCATAGCTGATGGTGATGGTGTTGTTGTTCTTCCTGATCTCCGTGGCCAGGAAGCCCTGCAGGCTCCCCTGGCCAAAGGTGATGGTGGTCCCGTCGGTCAGCTGCAGGACCGGAAAAGGGCCGACTGGCATGTACAGTTTCCAGAACTCCTTGGTGATGAAGTAGCTGCTGCCATAGGTTTCACGGACGGCTGTACTCGTCGTGCCATCCTGCAGCTCAATGGTGACGAAATTGCCGTCTTGTTTCACCCGGCCGAAACTGATGTCCCATCCGTAGCCGAGCTTGCCGTCCACCATCGCTGTGTCGGTTACCCGGCTCGATTTGTAGGTGCGCATGATATGCAGATCGAGGCCGCCGTCGCCGGGGAGATGGAGGTCGGTGTAGGTCAGGTCGAGATGCCCGGTATAGGGATCGATGTGTTCATCGGAAGTATCCGCGATCGGTTCGCGAAAGGTTATCTGGCCGGGGTCAACCAGATTCTCGTCGGCTGCCCGTGCCGGGTCTGATACGAGTGAGAAGAACGTACACAGTGCAAACAGCAACAGGGAAGAGATCCGGCAAGGTAATCCCATCATCAAGCTCCATCCTCTTTCGGTTGTCTGAAGGGTGTCCCGGTGCGTGAACCCTTCAGGTGGCTTTATCGGGTGAGTTAGTCTGCTCTACCAATCCAGTCTATACTTTTTTATCCCGTTCGAAGTGTCAAGTAATTTCTGGTAATTACGATGGATTACTCGTGGGGACAGGCTGGCGTGTCGATGATGATGAAAGACGGTGCTCGTCGTGATCGATGGGAATTTGGTTGGATGGTTTAGTATTACACTGCATGTCAAAGATAGCTCTATGTACTGATAAAAAAGATCGAACTATGATTGGCTCAAGAGAGCATAACACTGCTGAAAGCGGCACCTATTTAGCACCTATTACGAAAAAAGGACTTAGAGAATAATCTCTAAGTCCTTGATTTCACTGGTCGGGATGAGAGGATTTGAACCTCCGGCCCCCTGAACCCCATTCAGGTGCGCTACCAGACTGCGCTACATCCCGGTGTACTGCTGTGTGATGAGACGTCTTTCTACCACGGGCCGGTCATGGTGTCAATTGCTGCCTGTCGGCAGGGCACCGCGGGATTAATTTTTCTTCGCCAGGATCTTTTTCAACGCGAGCAGTTCCTGCTTGATCGAGCCGAGCTGCTTGTCGAATTCAGCAGGTTGGGGCATCTCGGTCAAAGAGTTGGCCAAGGGCTCGGAGGAGGTGTTTTCCGCGAGCAACTTGCGCGCCCCGGCAATGGTATACCCTTGTTCGTGCAGCAATTGCTTGATGGTCAGGATCAGCTCGACATCGGCACGACGGTAGAGACGCTGCTTCGAGCCCATCCGTTTCGGCTGGATGGCGCTGAACTCACTTTCCCAGTAGCGGAGAACGTGCGGCGCCACACTGGCGATTTTGCTGACTTCGCCGATCTTGAAATGAAGCTTGTCCGGGATTTGTTTTGTCATCTCGGGAGCTCATTGCCGCGGCGGACGGTGGGATCAGCGCGGCTCGTTGATTCGTGCGCGAAGCTTTTTGCTCGGCCGAAAGCTGACGATCTGCCGCTCTTCGATGGTGATCGTCTCGCCGGTTCGCGGGTTGCGGCCTTTGCGCGGGTTCTTTTCGCGTACCGAGAAGGTCCCGAAATGGACGAGCTTGATCGAGGTGCCGCCCAGCATCGAGCCTTTCAGAGTATCGAAAAAGCAGTCGACGACGTTGCCGCAGACGCTGAGTGGATAGCCGAGTTTGTCGGCCACCGCTTCGGCCAACTCCTTTCTGGTTACGTTCGCTTTCTTCATCCTGCTATTCCTCGCGAAGCGACCCGCCGAAGGTGTCGGTCAAGGACTGCACCAGTCGGGCGTGGGCCTTCTCCACTTGTTTTTCGGTAAGGGTTTTCGTGTCGGATCGATAGGTGATGGTCAGGGCGACGCTTTTTCGTCCGTCCCCGATCTTGTTCCCCTGATATACGTCAAAAACATCGCACTGTTCAACAAGTTTTTCTCGGCTGGACAAAACAGTTTTGACCAGTTCGCCGGCCGGCGTGGTGATCGGCACCACCAGAGCAATGTCGCGCTTGACCGATGGGTAGATCGGCAGCGCGCGAAACGACCTGGTTTGCGGCTCAATGGTACAGAGCGCGGAAAAATCGAGATCAAAATAGTAGACTTCGCGTTTGATACCGATATCGCGCAGTACGTCGGCCCTGATCCGGCCGACGGTGCCGAGCCGGCGTTCGCCGTGACGCACGGCAAGGGCGTAAGCTGGTTCGGCGAACGGTTCGACCGATTCCGGGGCTTCCGGGACCAGCTCGATGGCGTCGTCGCCGTCGAGTGGTAGCCGCAGTCCGGCAAGCAGTGTTTCAACACCGCCTTTGGCATCGTAGATGTCGACTTCCTGCGGCGGAAAATGCAACGGTGTCTGGCCGCCATGACGGTTGCCGACCAGCAGTCCGGCGATTTGGGTCGGTTCGTGCGGCAGCGAACTACCTGGTGCCGGCACATAGAGCTTGCCGATTTCAAACAACCGGGCAGAGCTCTGTTCAAAGCGCAGATTACGCTTGATGTTTTCCAGTAGTCCGGGCAGCAGCGAGGTGCGCATCACATCCTGGTCTTCGGTCAGCGGATTGAGGATGGCGACGTGGCGGCGGCGGCCATCGCCCGTTGCAAGACGCAGTTTGTCATCGTAGCCGCTGGAGACAAAACTGTAGTTGATCGCCTCATTGAAACCGGCCTCGTTCATGACGGTGCTGGCCCGGAAGCGCTCGAGCCGTTCGTGGTCCTGCTCGGGATAGCTCAAATCGACGCTCGGCAGGGTTACCGGGATCTCGTCGTAGCCGGTCAGCCGCGCCACCTCTTCGATCAGGTCGGCCTCTCGCTCGAGATCGACGCGAAAACTCGGTGGGGTGACGCTGATCGTATCGTCGTCGGTGATGGTGCAGCCGATCTCGATAGAGGTAAGCAGTTCAACGATCTGCCGGGCGTCAAGTTCGATGCCGAGCAACTCGGCGGTCCGCGATACGCGCAGGGTGAGCGGTCCGGGACCGGGACCGCGGTTGTCCACATCGATACCGCCGGGCTCGGCGGTGCCGCCTGCCACCTGGCAGATCAGCGACACCGCGCGTTCCATCGCGGCGATGGTGCCGTCCGGATCGACGCCGCGTTCGAAACGGTAGGAGGCGTCGGTTGCCAGGCCGAGCCGACGGGCTGTTTTGCGGATCGAGACCGGGTTGAAGTAGGCGCTTTCGAGCAACACTTCACTTGTGGACTCGGAGACTTCGCTGTCCAGGCCACCCATGATGCCGGCGATGCCAACCGGCGTCTCCGCGTCGCAGATGAGCAGCATATCAGGGGTCAGATCCCGCTTCACGTGGTCCAGTGCGGTAAAGCTCGTTTCGCCATCCCGCGGCGTCCTGACGACGATCTGCCGGCCGGCGAGTTTGTTGAAGTCGAAGGCGTGCAGCGGCTGGCCGTATTCCAGCATGACCAGATTGGTTACATCGACGACGTTGTTTACCGGGCGCAGGCCGATTGCCAGCAGGCGCCGCTTCAGCCACCACGGACTCGGCCCGATGGTCACGCCGGTGATCAGCCGACCTGCGTAACGGGGGCAGAGTTCCGGGGACTCCACGGTCACTGAGAATGATGAACTCGTGCCGCCGAGCTGGCTGTCGCGATAGGGGACCTGCAGCTGTCGGCGATTGATGCCGGCTGCTTCGCGGGCGATGCCGATGACCGAGGCGCAATCAGGCCGGTTTGGTGTCAGGTCGACCTCGATCAGCGTATCCTGCAGGCCGGAGTGCTCGAGAAACGATGCACCCGACGGGATGTCGTCGGCCAGTTCCATGATGCCGGAGTGATCGTCGCCGAGACCGAGTTCGCGCTCGGAGCAGATCATCCCCTGGGATTCGATGCCGCGGACCTTGGATTTTTTGATTTTGACGTCACCGGGCAGCGTCGTGCCGGGCAGGGCGACGACGACGGTCAGTCCGGCACGCACGTTCGGCGCGCCGCAGACGATCTGTAATTCCTGTTCGCCGACAGCGACCCGGCAGAGACTGAGCTTGTCTGCGTTGGGGTGCGGCCCGGAGGCGAGGACTTTGCCGGTTATCAGGTCGGCTAACTCGGAAAACAGCGGGGCGACCGAGTCGACCTCGAGGCCGAGCATGGTCAATTGGTCGGCCAGTCGGGCCGGTGATATCCCGTCCAGCGGTGCGTATTCCTGTAACCAGTTGTAGGTGAACTTCATGGTGGTCCTGTGCTCCGGAGCGATTTAGAACTGGGAGAGAAAGCGCAGGTCGTTCTCGTAGAAGAGCCTGATATCGTCGATGCCGTACTTGAGCATGGCGATACGCTCGACGCCGAGGCCGAAGGCAAAGCCGCTGTACTGTTCGGGATCGTAGCCGACCATCTTGAAGACCTCAGGGTCGATCATGCCGGAACCGAGGATCTCCAGCCAACCGGTCTTCTTGCAGACCCGGCAGCCCCTGCCGCCGCATATGACGCAGGCGATATCCACCTCGGCGCTCGGCTCGGTGAACGGGAAGAAGCTTGGCCGAAAACGTAGCGGCAGATCCTGGCCGAAGACCTTGCGGGTGAATACGGTCAGCACCCCTTTGAGATCGGCAAAAGAGACCTTGGTGTCGACGAGAAAGCCTTCCACCTGGTGGAACATCGGAGTGTGAGTGATGTCCGAATCGCAGCGGTAGACCTTGCCCGGGGCGATGACTCGCAGCGGCGGCTGCCGGCTCTCCATGATCCGCGCCTGCATCGGCGAGGTATGGGTGCGCAATAGTACGGAATCACCGATATAGAAGGTGTCATGCATGTCCCGGGCCGGATGGTGCTCCGGGATATTGAGCGCGGCGAAGTTGTAGTGATCGAGCTCGATGTCGGGCCCTTCGGCGATGGAAAAACCCATCGACGCGAAGATCGAGCAGATCTCTTCCATGATTCGAGTAATCGGGTGCAGTTTCCCACCGGCCGTCCTTCGTCCCGGCAGGCTCAGGTCCGGTCCCGGCCGGTCGACGGTGTCGGCCTGGCCGGAGAGCTGCTGCCCTTTGGCTTGGAAGGCCTCTTCGAACTGTTTTTTGGCGGTATTGGCCAATTGGCCGAGTCGCGGCCGATCCTCCGCCGGGGCGTTGCCAAGCCGGCGCATCAGGCCGCTGATCAGGCCGTTTCTGCCGAGATACTTGATGCGGAAGGCCTCGAGCTGCTCCCGATCGATCACTGCCTCGAGGGCTGCGGTTGCTTCACTGCGCAGATGTTCTAGCTCTTGCTCCATGGTGTCCTGGGAAGGTAGGCGTCATCAAAAACACTATGCCGGTTACGATTCAAACAACCGCAACCGGCATCAGGGAACAGCAAAGAGGAGAGGGGTCTGGTCTAAGCGTTTGCTTCGGCTGCGATTTTGACCACTTCCTGAAAAGCGCCCGGATCGAGGATGGCCATGTTGGCCAGGGACTTTCGATCAAGTTCGACGCCTGCTTTTTTCAGGCCGCCGATCAGTCTGCTGTAACTCATTCCGTTCATGTGGGCGCCGGCATTGATGCGGGTGATCCACAATTTACGGAAGTCGCGTTTGCGTGCCTTGCGGTCACGGTATGCGTAGACGAGAGCGCGGTCGACAGCTTCCGTTGCCGAACGATACAGTCTGCTTCGTCCGCCGTAAAATCCTTTGGCAAGTTTCAGGACGCGATTTCTCCGTCGCCGTGCCTTGAAACCTCTTGTTACTCGAGCCATTATCGTTACTCCTTTTCCCTGCCTGGGGCAGGATTATAGCCAGTTGTTCGCGTAGTTCCGGCCTGCCCCTGTTTACAGGTAGGGGAGAATCTTGCGGATGGCCTTGTCGTTGGCACTGTCCACCAGACCCGATTGGCGAAGGTTACGCTTTCTCTTGGTCGATTTCTTGGTCAGAATGTGGCTGGTAAACGCCTTGTTGCGCTTGATCTTCCCGGAACCGGTCAGCTTGAAGCGTTTGGCAGCACCTCTGTTGCTTTTCATTTTCGGCATGATACGTACACTCCTTGACAAACAATATGGTACCGGAGACGGCGGGGCGGCTTCAGTGGGTGGGGGACCGACCCGTTGTTTCCGGAGGGAAACCTTGTTATTTTTGTTGCAGCTTCGGACCGACGAACATGACCATCTGCCGTCCTTCCATGGTCGGCGGTTGGACGATCACCGCGTCTTCCTCGATCGCCTCGACGATTTTCTTCATCGCATCGAGTCCGACGGTCTGGGCATAGACAATCTCCCGGCCGCGGAAGCGCATGGTGATTTTGACCTTGTTCTTCTGTGCCAGGAACTTCTTGATATTCTTGATCTTGAAGTTCAGGTCATGCTCCTCCGTCTTCGGGCGGAACTTGATCTCCTTGGTCTCTACGGTCGTCTGCTTCTTTTTAGCTTCCTGCTGCTTTTTCTTTTGCTCGTAGCGAAACTTGTCAAAGTTCATGATCCGACAAACGGGCGGATCGGCATTCGGTGATACTTCGACTAAATCAAGGCCTGCTTCGTAGGCCCGCTCCCGTGCCTCATTGGCGGTGACGACACCGAGTTGGCCACCGTCTTCGTCGATGAGTCTGACTTTTTCGTAGGTAATTTCGTCATTGATGACGACTTTTTCCTCACGTTGACTGGGAGCGCTTCTTCCTTTCCGTTTAATATCGGACCTCCTCTATTCTACGAACATGAAAACCGGTTTCCTGCGCCGTATGACCGTGCCGGGTGACCGATGCCTCAACCTGTTACAACCCCCGTCCGGCCCGACATTCGTCGGTAACCTTGGCGGCGAAATCGGAAATTTTCATCGGCGGCAGGTTCTTGCCGTCGCGCAGGCGAACGGTAACCGTGCCGTCTGCCTTCTCCTTGTCGCCGATGATCAGCATATAGGGTATTTTCCCGAGCTGAGCTTCGCGGATTTTATAATTCAATTTCTCGTTGCGCAAATCTTTTTCCACACGAACCCCCGCTTTTCGCAATTCGTCGTAGACACGCTCACCGTAATCGACCTGATCGTCGGTGATATTGAGGATGCGTGCCTGCACCGGGGCGAACCAGAGCGGGAAGACGCCGGCGTAATGCTCAATGAGCACTCCGACGAATCGTTCGAGGGAGCCCATCAGGGCGCGATGGATCATGATCGGCCGGTGCTCGCTGTTATCCGAGCCGGTATAGGTCATGTCGAAGCGTTCCGGCAGGTTGAAGTCCACCTGGATGGTTGAGCATTGCCAGGAACGGCCGAGCTGATCCTTGATCTTGATGTCGATTTTCGGACCGTAGAAAACGCCTTCGCCGGGATCGACGATGAAACCGAGGCCGGCCTTGTCCAGGGCCTTTTTCAGCGCGCTGGTGGCATTGTCCCAGATGTCGTCGGAGCCGACGGATTTCTCCGGCCGTGTCGACAGGTAGATGTCGTAGTCGCTGAAGCCGAATGTCTTGAGGATATGCAGGTTCAGATCGAGGATATTGAAAATCTCGTCGTCGAGCTGATCCTCGCGGCAGAAGATATGGGCATCGTCCTGGGTGAAGCCGCGGACCCGGAGCAGTCCGTGTAGAGCGCCGGCCCGCTCGTAGCGATAGACCGTACCCAACTCCGCCCAGCGGATCGGAAACTCGCGGTAACTGCGCTTGTCACTCTTGTAGACGCCGATATGAAACGGGCAGTTCATCGGCTTGAGCTGATATTTGACCTCGTCGATCTCCATGCCGGAGTACATGTTCTCGGCGTAAAAGTCGAGGTGTCCCGATGTCTTCCACAGATCCTGGCGGGCGATATGCGGCGTATAGAGCAGTTCATACCCGTGCCGATAGTGTTCGTCCTTCCAGTAATCTTCGATCAGCCGGCGCAATTGCGCACCCTTCGGTTGCCAGAGGATCAACCCCGGACCGATCTGGTCGGAGACGGTGAACAGCTGCAACTCCTTACCGAGCCGGCGATGGTCTCTCTTCTTCGCCTCTTCCAGGTGGTTGAGGTGCTTGCTGAGGGCCTTCTGGTCGAAAAAGACGGTACCGTAGATGCGCTGCAGCACGTCTCTCTTCTCGTCTCCGCGCCAGTAGGCACCGGCCACCCGGAGCAGTTTGAAGTGCTTGACCCAGGAGGTGTCGGGCAGATGCGGGCCGCGGCAGAGATCGACGAAGTCGCCGAGCTGGTAGACGCTCACCGTCTCGACGGGCAATTCTTCGAGCAACTCGACTTTGTATTTCTCGCCCTGCTCGCGAAAAGAGGCGATCGCCTCGTCGCGCGGCTGCTCGCTGCGGATGAACGGCAGCGCCTGATCGGCGATAGCGGCCATGCGCTGTTCGATAGCCGCGAAGTCGTCGGGGCTGAACGGCTCGTCGCGGAGGAAATCGTAGTAGAAACCGTTTTCAATGGCCGGTCCGATAGCCACCTTGACACCGGGACCGAACAACTGGCGAACCGCCTGGGCCATCACGTGAGAGGTGGAGTGGCGCAGGATCTCCAGCGCCTCGGGAGTGTCGATCTGGATAGGTTTCAGTTTGGTGTCTTCGGTCAGCGGTCGGCTCAGGTCAACGGCAGCGTCGTTGGCCGTGGCAGCGATCGTTCGCTTGCGCTGTTTGCCGGAGAGCAGTTTTTCCAAGGCTTCCCTGACCGTGGTGCCGCCGGGCAGCCGGACCGCTTCACCGTCCGCTATCTGTACCGAAATATCTGTCATCTGTCCGTTAGAGAAAAATAAAGGCTAAAGAGCAAACGGTCAGCAGGTCCGTTCTTCCTTTAGCCTTTATATCTGGTAGGCGCGGAGGGGATTGAACCCACGACATCTACCACGTCAAGGTAGCGCTCTCCCACTGAGCTACGCGCCTGTACTGCTTTTCTGCGGTTGCCGTGCGTGCCGTCGCTCGGCAGTGCGGCGTGAAACGGCCGTCATGGACGGTTTTTCGTTTCAGCAGCCATTATACGTACGATCTGTCGCTGCGGCAAGCATAAAAACCTGTTTCAATTACCAGTAATTCGATATCGTGTCAAGAGGAAAGAGCGAAGAAAATGTCGGCCGGTCTCCCTGAAACGACCGGTTTCACTGATGGGGAGCTTGAAAAAATCGAAATTTCGTTCAAGATCGAGGCGCGCCGGAAAATATTTCCGCAGGCGTAGATGTTATTCCGAGAGCCTTTTGCAAAACTTAGATTTTCGTTCAAAATCAAGGCATGCGAAAAATTTTACCACAGGCATATAGTTGATATTCCGAGGATAAAATTTTGAGCATAACGCAGAGTTTGGGCGAAAAGATTGTTTTGCAAATGGCTCCCGAGGATAAAATTTAATTGTGCAACGGCAAGATTGGACGAAATGTCAATTTTTCAAGGTTCCCTGAGGTTGGCTCGGCTCTGAATGGCCCGTGCCAGCGTGTATTGGTCGGCATATTTGATATCCATGCCCATCGGGATGCCGCAGGCCAGCCTGGTCAGCTTGGCCGGCAGGTGCTGCAGCCGGTCTATCAGGTAGGAAGCGGTCGCCTCGCCGGGCACCGTTGAGCTGGTGGCGATAAGGACCTCGCTGATACCGTTGCTCTGGACACGGGCAACCAGTTCCCGGACCTTGATCTCCTCCGGTCCGATGCCGTCGACCGGCGACAGCACGCCGTGCAGGATATGATAGTGGCCGCGGTAGCTGTCGGTCTTCTCGATGGCCATCAGGTCGGCGGGTTGCTCGACCACGCAGATGAGCGATGCGTCGCGTCGCTGATCGCTGCAGATGACGCACGGGTCCTGTTCGGAAAAGGTCATGCAGCAGGAGCAGAGGCGGATTGCTCCGTGCAGTTCGGTCAGCGCCGCTCCCATTTCCCGGGCCTCGGCGGCCGGCCGCCGGAGGATGTTCAGGGCCAAGCGGGTGGCGGTCTTGGAGCCGATGCCGGGCAGTTGCGAGAAACTGCGGATCAATCGTTCCAGCGCCGGCGGAATGATATGCAGGCTGCTCATCGGCCGCGCTAAAACATGTTGGTGACGCCGGGGATCTGGATACCGCCGGTCAGGCTGGTCATCTCCTGCTTGGCCAGGTCGCGGGCCGAGCGCAGGGCATCGTTGACCGCGGCGGCGACCAGGTCCTGGAGCATGACGCGTTCGGCCGGATCAATCAGCTCCGGCTCGATACTGATCGAGATGAGCTCACCCTTGCCGGTCACCTCGACGTTGACCATGCCGCCGCCGGCGCTGCCGGTGACGACCTTGGAGGCCAGCTCTTCCTGAATTTTTGCCATCTTGGCCTGCATATCGCGGGCCTGCTGCATGATCGATGAGAGATCCATAACGAAGTGTCCTCAGCGGGGGCGGGTTATCTGTTTTGCGGGCTGATCCGGATATCGCCGGCGTGGCCGCCGAAGATTTCTTCGGTCATTCGGACCAGCGGGTGCGTAGCGAGCTGTTGCCGCCTTTTTTTCGGGCCGTCTGAAACGGTTATCCCTTCATCTTCCGGCTCTTCCGGACTGATGATGCGGATGGTAAAGTCTTTCTGGAAGAAATCAAGGACGTATTCGGTCAGCGTCTGCCGATTCTCCTTGGTACGCAGCAGGGTGCATTCGGCAGGGGTGTCGAATTCCAGGATCAGTTCCTGGCCGTTTTCCTTGACTGCGCTGGACTGCTGCAGGTTCTGGGCCATCCATTCGCGCCGCTGCTTGACATAGGAAACAAAGGCCAGCCAGTCTTTGCGGATTTCCCGGTGACCTGACGGTTCCTGCAGTTTCGGTGGCAGCGGCTCGTCGGCTGGCGGTGCATCGTCCGCGTGGGATTTTGTCGCCGCAGTGGGCGGGGCGGTCTCTGTTGCCGGGGGTGTTTGGTTGTCGTCGGCCACCGGGGGGCGATGCGTCTGCGGCGTCTGCGGCGACGGTGGCGCCGGTGATGACGGTGGCGACGATGGTGCCGCTTCGGTCTGCTGCCTCGATCCGCCGGCTGCCTGCGTAACCGGTCCCGGCGATCCGGTTGCCGGTGAACCGGTGCCGCCGGGGGCGTCGACCGGAGCCGCACCATCTGCCGGCAGCTGCTGGAGCGCCGCATCGAGCTTGCCGAGCAAGGTCTCGACGCCGATGATCTGGTCGGCCTCGATAATGGACAGAAAGGCAGTCTCCAAGGCCAACCGGGGCTGTGAAGAATAGCGGAGGGTCTCCGCGGCCTGCAGCAGCAGGTTGAGTTTCTGGTGAATGGTTTCGGTGCTGTGCTGACGGGCCGTTTCGGCAAGAACGGTGATTTCGTCGGCCGGCAGATCGAGCAACTGCTCGCAACCGGAGATTCGTAGCAGCAGCAGGCTGCGGAAGCAATCCAATAGGTCGGTCATGAATCGCTTCAGGTCCATACCGTGCTGGAAGGCCTCGTCCAGGCGGGCCAACGCCGCCTGTCTGTCGCCGGTGAGCAGGGCCCCGGCGATGGCCTGCAGGACGTCGCGGCCGACCAGGCCGAGCACGTCGGCCACGTCCGCGGCGGTTATCTGCTTGTCGGCATAGGCCAAAATCTGATCGAGCAGGCTCAACCCGTCGCGTACCGATCCTTCCGCTTCTCTGACAATCAGAGCCAATGCGGCCGGCTCGAGAGACACTCCCTCGGCGGTGGCCAGGGCAGCAAAATGCTCGCTCAGTTCAGCGGAGCTGACCCGTTGCAGTTCATAGCGCTGGCAGCGGGACAAAATGGTAATCGGGATCTTGTGCAGCTCGGTGGTGGCGAACATGAAATAGACGTGCGGTGGCGGCTCCTCCAGAGTCTTCAACAGGGCGTTGAAGGCCTCGGTGGTGAGCATGTGCACCTCGTCGATGATGATGATCTTAAAACGCGCCGCGGCCGGCATGAACTTGAGCTTGTCCTTGAGGTCGCGCACCTCCTGGATACCGCGATTGGAGGCGCCGTCAATTTCGTGGAGATCGAGCGCTGAACCGGCAACGATCTGTCGACAGGACTCGCATTCGTTGCACGGTGTCGGGGTCGGGCCATGGGCGCAGTTGAGCGCCTTGGCCATCAGTCGCGCCAGCGTCGTCTTGCCGACGCCGCGGACGCCGGAAAACAGGATGGCGTGGGCAACGCGGTCGCGTTTGAGGCTGTTTTGCAGGGTTTTGACGATCGGCTTCTGACCGACGACATCACCAAAGGTCTGTGGCCTGAATTTACGCGCGAGTACCAGGTAGGACATAAAGCTGTCTCACGGTCGATGGGCTTGGTAGGGGCCGGAAAAAATGATAGCCGGGCACCCTGCATCACACAAAGGGGTTCACTACCGTTGCTTCCTCCCGGACCTGGCGGAGTTCGTGATCCTTTGTTGCGCAGGACCCGGCTATCAAGCCGAAGTCACATGATATCCCAACGTTACTGTTTCATTTTCCGCCAGGATCCACCTGCCGGCGACCGGCAAGTGTAGAAGCGATGTATACCCGTTTTCGCCCGGTGCGTCAAGAAATTCCATTGTCTCGATGGGCGGTGCCTCGTGTACCGAAGCCAGACCTTAAGAAGCGGTGGCTCGTCCGTCAAGAGTGGACGTTCCACCCACAGCCCTTTGGGCCGTTTTCTTCGGCCCGCCGACCTCCGCGATGCAGCCTCCGGCAGAACCGACCAGCCCGGGGAAGTGATTTTCATATAAAAAAAGCCCCGTAACCGATTTTTGATTACGGGGCCTTATTAATGCTGGCGGAGAGGGAGAGATTCGAACTCTCGGTACTTGCGTACACACGCGTTCCAGGCGTGCACCTTAAGCCACTCGGTCACCTCTCCGAAAAAGCCGTGCTGTCCGGGTTGTGCTGTGTGCTGTTATGTAAACGGTCACCCCTAATTTATCAATCAAAAAGTCGACACGCACGGAAAAAACGGTCGCTGCGGCCCTGAAGATTAGTAGGGACCTAGTGGTTGAGCGATCTCCTTTAGCGCGTTGCGCTGTTTTGCCCGCTGCGTCGCCGAAGTGCGAAGAACTCGGTCAGCATGCTCCCGCACTGTTCCGCCAACAGTCCTTCTTCAATGAGCACGCTGTGGTTGAGCAGGCCGTCGCCACCGATCTGGTATTTGGAAACGGCGGCGCCGGTTTTTGGATCGCGGGCGCCGAATACCAGCCGCTGAATTCTGCTGTGGATGATCGCACCCATGCACATCAAACACGGTTCGATCGTCACATAGAGGGTGGTGGTGCCGAGGCGGTAATTGCCTATTTGCCGGGTTGCCATACGGATCGCGTTGACCTCGGCATGGGCCGTCGGATCGACTGCGCCTATCGGGTTGTTGCCGGCAACAGCGAGAATGTCCTCGCCGCGGCAAAGCGTTGCGCCGACCGGTACTTCCCCCTGGGAGGCGGCCTGGCGGGCGGCCGTCAGGGCCATCTCCATACAGTGTCGGTCGAAAGCAGAAAAGTTCATAAATAACAGTTATGTAGAGGCTGTGTTGGGTCGATCGATGATGTGACAATGGCGATAAATGTACAATTTTGTTTGCAATTCCAAAAAGACTCACGTATAACGGTGGCTGGGGGAATTACAATTACGAAATATCAGATACGGTGTTGTAATGCCGGGTAGAGACGCCATTCTCATCTACGACTGCTGTTCGGGCAGCGCTGACGTGATCAGTGAAGCACTGGCCGGGCCATGCTCGCTTACTATTACGAATAGTGAATCGGAATTTCAAGCGAAGATGAGCGCCCGTCAGTATGATCTGGTGCTGCTCGGTGTTGACGACCTGAGCGGGGCGCGGATGAAACTGCTGGAAAACACGGTCAGCAAGAGTCCCTATACGCCGATCGTCATTGCCAGTGCCAGTGAAAAAGCGGAACTGGTGGTCAAGGCGATGAACCTCGGTGCCTGCGACTTTCTCGTTCACCCGGTTTCCCCGGAACGGGCCCGCACCGCCGTCAGACGAGCCATCGAGCTGCGTAAACAGCGGCACGAGATCGACTATCTGCGCCATCGCCAGGACGTCGTCTACGATTTCAACAAGGTCATTGCCCGCAGTTCCCGGATGAAGGCGGCCCTGAAGGTGCTGAAGAAATTTGCCGGCACCGATTCGACGATCCTGATCACCGGCGACACCGGTACCGGCAAGAGCTTTCTATCCGGAACCGTGCATTTCAACTCGCCGCGTAAGGCCAAACCGTTCGTCAAGATCAATTGCGCCAACATACCGGAGCACCTGCTGGAGTCGGAACTGTTCGGCCATGAAAAGGGCTCGTTCACCAGTGCCGACAAGCAGCGGATCGGTCGCTTTGAACAGGCCGCCGGCGGCACCATTTTCCTCGACGAGATCGGCGAGATCTCACTCAACCTGCAGTCCAAACTGCTCCGCGTGCTCGAAGAGAAGTCATTCGAGCGGGTCGGCGGCAACAAGACCATCCACGCCGATGTGCGCATCATCGCCGCGACCAACAAGGACCTGGTTCGCCAGGTGGAAGAGGGGAAGTTCCGCGAGGACCTCTACTATCGGATCAACGTGCTTCCGGTTCGCCTGCCGCCGCTTCGTGAGCGGCCGGAGTGCATCATCCCGCTGGCTGAGCGGCTGCTCCATCGTTATTGCCAGGCGGTGAGTCGGTCGATCACCGGGTTCTCCGAAGATGCGTTGCAGGCCATCCTGTCCTACGATTGGCCCGGTAATATCCGGCAACTGGCCAATACCATCGAGCGGGCCGTGATTTTGGAAGAAAAAGGCGAGATCCAACTCGCCAATCTTGCTCTGCCGCCACGCCGCATCAGGGAGAACGGACCCGGCCTGTACGTGGTCGACCGTCGCCGCCACAGCGACCGGATCGCCCGGGAAGTCAACGGATCGCTGGCCGGCCATGAGCGGGACCTGATCGTCAAGGCCCTGGAGGAATCGCTCTGGGTCCAGAAAAACGCGGCACTCAAGCTCGGCATCAGCCCGCGCGCCCTCAACTACAAGATCCGCAAGTGGCGGATCACCCACCCGCATTGGCGGCGCAACAAATAGCAGCCTACCCCTGCTCGACTTCCATCAGCAATCCGTCAATCACCTGCAGTCCCTGGTTCCAGAACGACGGGTCGTCGAGATCGATGGCAAAGCCTTTGAGCAGCTCCACCGGCGTCGCCGAGCCGCCGGCGGCCAGCAGTTCGAGGTAGGCGTCGATAAAAGGGGCACCCTGCTGTAGGTAGCGGTTGTACAGGGCGAGCACCAGCAACTCGCCGAAGGCATAGGCGTAGACATAGCCCGGCGTCGACAGGAAGTGGGGGATATAGCTCCACCAGATGCGGTAGTCGTCGCGCAGCTCCACCGAGTCCCCGAACATCTCCTGCTGCGTCTGCAGCCAGCACTCGCCAAGCTCTTCGCTGCTCAACTCGCCGCGCTGGCGCCTCCCCTCGTGCAGTAATTTCTCAAAACGATTCATGGCCACCTGGCGAAAGACCGTGGCAAAGATCGATTCAAGCTTCTGACAGATAAAGGCGCGCCGCTGCTCGGGGCTGTCGAGCAGGGCGAGTTGGGCCTTGAAGACGAGCAACTCGGCGAAGACCGAGGCCGTTTCGGCCAGCACCAGCGGGGTGTCGCTGTTATAGTAACCGCGTTCGGCGGCCAGGACCTGGTGAACGCCGTGCCCCAGTTCGTGGGCCACGGTCGAGACGTCGCGCAGCGTGCCGGCGTAGTTGACCAGCACGTACGGATGGACGTCGGGGGTGCAGGGATGGGCAAAGGCGCCGCCCCGTTTGCCGGCCAGCAGCGGTGCGTGAATCCACCGGCGATCGAAGAAGCGGGCGGCGATATCGCCCAGCTTCGGAGAAAAACCGGTAAAGGAGTCGAGCACGATGTCCCGGCAGGACTCCCAGTCGATACTGATCGTCGGTAGTGCCGGCAGCGGCGCGTAGCGGTCATAGTCGACCAGCGAATCGAGGCCGAGCAGGCCGGCCTTGAGGCGGTAGTAGCGGGCGACCAGGTCATAGCGGCCGCTTACCGTGTCGACCAGCGTGGCGACGGTCGCATCGTCCACCTGGTTGTCGAGGTTTCGGGCACTGATCCAGTCCGGGTAGCGGCGCAGCCGGTCGCTGATCATCTTGTCGGCGGCCAGCGTATTAAAGATATGGGTCAGGATATGGGACTGGCTCTTCAGGCCGGCGGTCAGGTCGTCGGCAGCCTGGCGGCGCACCTCGCGATCTGCGTGATAGAGATCGCTGAGCACCTCTTCCTCGGTGCGGCCACGCTCGCCGAAGCGCATGGTGCCGATGATCTTGTCAAAGAGCGTGTTCCAACTCGACCGTCCGACCGAGCGTAGCTCGATCAGCAGCTTTTCCTCGACTTCCTTGAGCTGGTGCGGGCGATAGCGGCGCAGGCTGCTCAGGTAATGGCGATACGGGGTTAGCGCGTCGTCAGCGAGCCGCTGGCGGGCCTGTTTTTTGCTGACTTTGTTCCATTCCAGCTCGAAAAAGACCAGCTCACCGCTGCAGCGGTCGGCCAGCTCGTGAATCTTCTGCTGCAGGGCGCCGGCGGCCGCGTTGTCGACTCGCGTGGTGAACTGCAGGAAGGCGTAGGTCGCCAGCCTGCCGATGAGCGATTCGAGACCCTCCAGGCGGGTTACCAGCTCCAGCAATTCGATCGCAGAGAGGTGCTTGACCCGGCCGCGGTAGCTCTCGCTGATGGCCCGGGCCTCCTGCTCGCAGCGACTGCAGTCCTGCCGGAAGGCTTCGCTGTCCGGGCCGCTGTAGAGATCGTCGAGATTCCAGAGCACCTCGCCGGTGCCCAGTTCGCGGTTGAGCCGCTCGGTGTCGTTCATGATGAAGTACCGCTCACATCGTTCAAGGTGGCGATGAACGGGCCGACGGCGGCAACGCCCTGTTCGTCGACCAGTTTGATGGTCTGGGAGCCGATTACCGCCATATCGGCCAGGCCGATCAGCGCTTCGACGTCGGTGCGGCTTTGGATGCCGAAACCGACCGCCAGCGGCAGGTCGGTGGCAGCCCGGCAGCGCTGCAGGTAGTCACCGAAATCCGCGTCGAGCTGCGAGTGCTTGCCGGTAACGCCGCGGCGCGCGGTGCAGTAGATAAAGCCGGCGCCGTGGCCGCTCAACTCGCGCATCCGCACTTCGGTCGATGTTGGCGCAAAGATCAAAATCGGCGCAATGCCGCGCTTTCGGGCGGCGGCGCAGAGCTCGGCGCCTTCTTCGGGCGGCAGGTCGGGCAGGATCAGGCCGGCGATGCCATCGGCCGCGGCCCGGTCGAGGAAGCGAGCCTCTCCGTATTTGTAGATGATATTGTAGTAGGTCATGTAGAGAAAGGGGATCTCGTAGGTCCTGCTCATTTCGGCGCCGAAGGCGAGACACTCCTCGACGGTCGTGCCGCCGGCGATGCTCTCCTGGTTGGCCTTCAGGATGATCGGCCCATCGGCCATCGGTTCGGTAAACGGGATCTGCATCTCGATGCAGTCGACGCCGCCGGCCACCATCTGCTCGATAACCGCCCGATTCGCATCCAGGGACGGGTAGCCGAGGACGATATGGGTCATCAGCAGGATATCCTTCGTCGCTTTTTTCTGCCTCAGGTAGTTCTCAAGTTGCATGGTTCTCTCCAGCCTCGATCGAATCTCAATTAACCGGGGGACAGGTTTTATCCTGTCCCCTAGCTAATTTTCAAACGGTTTATTTTTGGTAGGCGGCGGCGCGCTGGATGATGAAGTCCTTCCAGGACGGGTCGTCGAAGGCCTGGGCGATGGTAAAGATATCCTTGTCGCCGCGCCCGGACATGTTGATAATTACCGCATCGTCGGGCGACAGTTCCGGCGCCTCCTTGAAGGCTTGGACGAAGGCATGGGCCGACTCCAGGGCCGGGATAATGCCCTCCTTTTTCATGGTCAGGTCGAGGGCCTCGATTACTTCCCGGTCGGTGGCTGCCTCGAAACGGACGGTCTTTTTCTCCCAGTGGTCGGCCAGGATCGGCGATACGCCGATATAGTCGAGACCGGCCGATACCGAATGGGTATCGAGCATCTGGCCGTCGCTGTTCTGCAGGAACATGGTCTTGTATCCTTGGGCGACCCCCGGCGAGGCATCGTGGCCGCAGAGGCGGGAGGCGTGCTGGCCGCTGTCCAGCCCATGGCCGCCGGCCTCGACACCGACCAGTTCGGTGTCTGCTTCCCCGAAAAATGAAGAAAAGATGCCCAGCGAGTTGGAGCCGCCGCCGACGCAGGCGTAAATTCTTGCCGGCAGGCGGCCGTGTTGGCGCAGGATCTGCTCCCGGGCCTCCTGGCCGATGATCGACTGCAGCCAGGACACCATTTCCGGAAACGGTGCCGGCCCGCAGGCGGTACCGAAGACGTAGTGGGTAGTATCCATATTGGTGACCCAGTCGCGGAAGGCCTCGTTGATCGCATCCTTCAGGGTCCGGGAGCCGTCCCGCACGGTCACCACCGTAGCACCCATTTTTTCCATCCAGAAGACATTGGGCCGCTGGCGGGCCACGTCTTCCTCACCCATGTAAATGGTGCAGTCGAAACCGAATTTGGCGGCCATCGTCGCGGTGGCGACGCCATGCTGACCGGCGCCGGTCTCGGCGATGACCCGCGTCTTGCCCATGCGTTTGACCAACAATCCCTGGCCCATGACGTTGTTGGCCTTGTGCGCGCCGGTGTGATTGAGATCCTCGCGCTTGATATAGATCTGGGCGCCGCCGAAATGCTGGGAGAGGTTTTCGGCGTGGGTCAGCGGTGTCGGCCGGCATGAATAGGTCGACATCAACGTGATGTACTCCTGCCAGAAGGCCGGATCGCTCTTTATCTCGGCAAAGGCGCGCTCCAGGTGACGAAAGGTTTCGTGCAGGACTTCGGGGATAAAACTACCCCCCCACTGGCCAAAATACGCGGTGCTGTCCATAATGTACTCCAAACGACTGATCAGATGGTCGGCGCCGGCCTCTCCGGCACGCGACGAACTGGTAAACCTACACCAAACGGCCGGCAATCGACAAGTCAGAAAATAGCCCGGCCGGCGTGCGGTGCTCCGGGAACCGCTGTTTCAAGGCTGTCGGTCCTGTGCGGCCAGGCTCTGCCGGCAGACGGCGGCGAAGTCCTCCGGGTAATGGCCGTTGATGAAGCGCAATTGCGCTTCGCTGAAGGCGCCCGGCGACTGCGGCAGTTTCGGCAGTAGGCTGTAGAGCAGCGGTTGCGCTGTTTCGGTCGAGTCGAACGGTTTCGGGTATTCGATCGTGGTGACCAGGCGGGCACCCCGTCCGGCCAGGGCGCGTTGTGCTGCGAGCAGGGCGGAATCGAGTGAGGCGCGGGTGGCCTGGTCGGTCTCCAGGATGTTGCCGGGCCAACGACCCTCCGGCCCGGGCAGGGTCATGATCTGCAGTTCCCATTGCGAGGTCTGGGCCTTGGGGACAAAGAGCATGACCCGTTCGTCCCGCCAGACCACCAGGTCGGCATCCCGGTCGAGCCATTCGTCCATGCGGCGGTTGGCGGTGATCGCCCGGAGCAGGTCAGGAAAAAACTCGCGGTCGTGCAGAGTGCGGTACTGCGCGATCACCTCGCCGATCATGTCTCCGCAGCCAAAGGGGCGCATCTCGCCACAGGGCTCGCTGCAGCCGTGGGTAAAGGCGTCGATGCGGCGCGGGATCATCGCGAACTGCTGGTGTACCTGCTGGTGTGAGGCGTGCAGGCGATAGCCGGACGGGGCGAAATCAAACCCGAAATTCCAACCCCAAAGCGTTGCCGTCAGTTCGGGCCGGGCGATATCGAGGCGTGCCAGGATGGCCAGGCGCAATGTTTCCAATTCATCTGCCGACAAGGTACCGCTGCCGACATCGAGCCCGAGCAGCCGGCCGAGCCGGATATAACTGCGCTGGTAATAGAGGTGGCGCAGGCCGTTGATATCCCGTGGACCCAAGTCACTAACCCGATAGCGGATCGCATCCTCGGCCATGTTGGCCGCATAGTGGCCGCCGCCGATATAGGAGTTGCGGCGCAGGTATTCGTAAATATGGGTATCGCCGTCATGATGGTCGCCGACGATTTCGCTGCCTCCCTGGGCGCCGGGCCGAATCACCATGGCGATCTTGTAGTCGTCGGGCAGGGCCGGGTTGTTGGCCACCGCTTCGAACAGGTCATGGTCGTCAATGATCGGCCGCTGCCTGCCGTCTACCCCGCATCGGAAGCAAAGACCTGTCGGCCGGCCGTCGTCGGCGTTGGTGAACGAGCAGCAGCAGCGGGCCAGGCGGACCAGATCGTCGGGGTCGGTGGAGGTGGTGGCCAAGGCCAGTTGCAGCGGTCGCGGCAGGGACTCGATCAGGGTCGCCGGCTGCTTGTGCTCGGCCAGCAGCGTCGTCAGCGATATCGGCGGCGGCGCCGGGATCCTGATCCGCTCGGGCTCTACGGCGCTGCGGTCGGCCCAGGTCTTACCGATATAGGTGGTGCCGCGAAACGGCAGGGCATTGGTGATCTCGTAGATCCGGTCGGCTTCGGGAACCGCCACGTCGCCGTCGGGATAGTTGGCATCGTTGAGCACGTCGCCGCCGTCTTCGCGGCGGCCCAGGGGCTCGATCCGGGTGCGCCGGCGCAGCATGCGCGCCGTGTAGGAAGGGTGATGGATGCCGTAGCAGAAGGTTCCGTTGGGGGTGACGCAGGTTCTCATGGTGGTCCTCCGGGCAGGGGTAGGTCAGCGCTTGGGCCACAATTCAAGCGCGCGCTGGTAAACCTCCGAGCGGCCGACGCCGAGATCCGCCGCGACGGCGCGGCAGGCGTCTTTCAGCGACAACTCGGTTTGGTCGCGGTACCAGCAGAGGATCTCGTCGAGTGTCTCTCCTGCCGGTTGGCTGACCGTCCCGGGGTGAATGATCAGCACCAACTCGCCGCGGATCTTGGTGCCGTCGATGCGCTCGGCCAATTGGTGCAGCGTCGTTTCCTCGATGTCTTCGTAGAGTTTGCTGATCTCCCGGGCCCAGAGCACGACCCGGTCGCCAAAGAGTTCGGCGCAGTCTTTGACAAAGGAGACGATGCGGTGCGGCGATTCGTAGAAGACCAGCGGGTAGGGGGTGGTTTTCAGCGATTGCAGCAGTGAACGGCGCTGGGCGCGTTTGGCCGGCGCAAAACCGAGAAAGAGAAAGCTGCCGGGATCGAGTCCGGCGCAGCTGAGCGCGGCGCTGAGTGCCGACGGTCCCGGGATCGGCACGATTGGCAAGCCGGCCGCGCGGGCCTGCCTGACCAGGATGGCGCCGGGATCGCTGATGCCCGGCGTGCCGGCGTCGCTGACCAGGGCCACCGAGGCGCCGCCGCTGATCTGCTCGATCAGTTCGGCGGCGCGCTGTGTCTCTTTCTCCCGATAATAGCTGATCAGCGGCGTGGCGATGGAAAAATGGCTGAGTAACTTGCGGGTGTGCCGGGTATCCTCGGCTGCGATCAGATCGACTTCGCGCAGGGTGCGTATGGCGCGGCCGGTCATGTCCTCAAGATTGCCGATCGGCGTGGCGACGATGTAAAGCGTTCCGGGCATGGGCTGTCCGCAGTGGTTGGCGTGGGCTGCCTCCGGCACCGTGGCGGCGGCGGGGCGCGGTGAGATTCTTCCCCATTATGGAGTATGACCGGAGAAAATGCATCAGGGAACCTTGAAAAATTGTCATTCCGGCCAATCTTGTCGTTGCGCAATCAAATATTATCCTCGGAATATCATGTATATGCCTGCGGTAAAATTTTCTTGCGCGCCTCGATCTTGAACAAAATCAAGAATTTTTCAAGCGCCCCATCAGCCTATTGCACTTTGTTGCAGACAATGTAATATATGAACATATATTCATATAATGAGGACGACCATGAGCGAAGACCGGTGCGAACGCAGAATCATCCATGAAGATCGGCTGGCAGCGGCGCGGCTGGCCCTGAGCGGGCTACCGCCGGCCGCATTGGTCTGCGATCTGTTCAAGGCCCTGGCCGACCCCGGCCGGCTGACCATCGTCAGTGCGTTGGCCGTTCAGGAAATGTGCGTCTGCGACCTGGCCGCCCTGCTCGGTGTCAGCGAGTCGGCTACCAGTCACCAGCTGCGCATCCTGCGCATCGCCAACCTGGTTAAAAACCGGCGGGACGGCCAGGTGCTCTATTACCGGCTGGCCGACGACCATGTCATGCAATTGGTCGAGACGGCCACTGAGCATGCACGTGAAGCAGTAACAGGAGGTGGAGCCTTGACATGAACGATATCACGACCATCAGTATTGAAATGTGGCGAATCCTGCTCGATTCGTCGCCCTATATCATCCTTGGCATCCTGGCCGCGGGCGGTATCAAGATCTTCGTCAACCAGCAGATTATCGTGCGTCACCTGCGTTACGGCAGGTATCGTTCGGTATTCAAGGCGGCGCTGTTCGGGATTCCGCTGCCGCTCTGATCGTGCGGCGTGCTGCCGGCGGCAGCATCGTTCAAGCGGCAGGGAGCAAACCGCGGCGCCCTGTCCGCCTTTCTGGTGACAACGCCCGAGTCCGGCGTCGATTCGATAGCGATCACCTACGCGTTGCTCGATCCGATCATGACGGTGATGCGCCCGCTGGCAGCCCTGGTCACCGGGGTTACCGCCGGCCTTGTCGAAAACCGGCTGCACGATCCGGACGCTGCCGGCCGGCAGCCCTCTCCGCTTCCGTTGGCCTCAGCTGCGCCGCTTCCGGCCGCGGGGACGAACCTGCCGGCAGCGACCGAGCCGTCCCCGGCGAGCCGGTCGCTGCGGCGACTGGGCGAGGGAATCAGATATGCGCTGGTCGATGTCTGGGGGGATATTGTCGTCTGGTTTTGCGCCGGCCTGCTGCTGGCCGGTCTGATTACCGCCTACCTGCCCGAGGATTTCTCCAATCTGGTTCTCGGCGGCGGTCTCGTGTCGATGCTGGCCATGCTCGCGGTCGGCATGCCGATTTATATCTGCGCCACGGCTTCAACGCCGATTGCCGCGGCCCTGCTGCTCAAGGGGGCCAGTCCCGGTGCCGTCCTCGTCTTCCTGCTGGCCGGGCCGGCGACCAATATGACCTCGTTGTCGGTCTTGGTCCAGGTGCTTGGCAAAATGGGAACCCTCAGGTATCTTTTGGTGGTGGCCATTGTCTCCGTGCTATTTGGGCTCGGCTTGGATAAGCTCTATCCGCTGCTCGGTATCGAGCCGCGCGCGGTGATCGGTGAGGCCAGGGAACTGGTGCCGGTCTGGCTGAAGATCGGCAGTGCAACCTTTCTGATTATCTTGACCGCCTGGCACCTGTACCGTTTCGTGCGGCATCGTCGAAGCGAGCGGCCGGCCGGTACGGCGGTCTGTGGGTTTCCGCAGTCGGCCGAAGGAGCCGATCGTCATCGGGCCACGCACCACAGGTCATCAAGTGAAACATGCCACGATGAGTGTTGCCGGCAGGCATGATCCTCGGCAGCTGTAAACGTTTCAAGTATTTTTGACCATCGGGGCGGATGCGAACAACGGTTGACAGGGCTGCAGGTCACTCGTGCCGGGACGTGTTGTTCGCATATCTGCAGCGACTGGATAACAACGCTGCCACGCTGGGCGGCCCCAAGAGATATCCGGAGAGGTGAGGCGATGAGCAGGCATATCGGAGTATTGACGTCGGGCGGCGACAGCCCGGGACTGAACGCGGCTATTCGAGCGATCGGCAAAACGGCGCTGGACACCGGGCGCATGGAGGTGGTCGGTTTTCGCGACGGTTTCCGCGGGCTGATGGAAAACCGGCTGCTGCGCCTGGAGCGCTCGATGCTTTCCTCGATCCTGACGCTGGGCGGCACCATCCTCGGCACCAGCCGCGATAAGCCGCACAAGATGCCGGTCGGCGGTGAAATGAAGGATATGACCGAGGTGATTTGCGATAATTATCATCGCCAGAACCTGGACGCGCTGATCTGCATCGGCGGCGGCGGTACCCAGAAAAACGCCTTCAGGTTGGCCGAACGCGGCCTCAATATCCTGACCCTGCCGAAAACCATCGATAACGACGTCTATGGCACCGATGTCACCTTCGGTTTCGACACTGCCATGGAGATTGCCACCGAGGCCATCGATCGGCTACACTCGACCGCCCACAGCCACCACCGGATTATTGTTGTTGAAGTGATGGGCCACAATGCCGGCTGGCTGGCTCTTGGCGCCGGTATTGCCAGCGGGGCCGACGTGATCCTGATCCCGGAAATCCCCTATGATCGGGAGAAGATCGTCCAGGCCATCCGGCAGCGGCAGCAGCGGGGCAAAAATTTCAGCATCGTTGTCGTTGCCGAGGGGGCCCTGTCGGTCAATGAGAAAAAGACGCTGGACAAACTCCGGGAAGACAGGGCCAAGGCCAAAGAATCGAGCGCCAAGAGCAAGAGTAGAAAAAAGGCCCAAGATGCCTATGCCTCCTTTGCCCGGCAGCGTTCCACCCATACGCTGCGCTTATCGCAGCAGTTGGAAGAGATGACCGGTCTCGAATCACGCCTGACCATTCTCGGGCACCTGCAACGGGGCGGCACGCCGTCGGCCACCGACCGGGTGCTGGCGACCAAGCTCGGCAGTGCCTGCGTCCGCTATATCGATGAAGGGATCGGCGGCGTCATGGTCGCCGTTCGCGGCGATAGCACCGAGCCGGTCCCTCTCAAGGATGTGGTCAACAAACGCAAGGTGGTGCCGCCCGACCACAGCTGGATCGAGAGCGCCCGCAACGTCGGTACCTGTTTGGGAGACTAATAAATCTGCGGGACAAGTGTTACAAATCTGAGGGACAGGTTTCAACCTGTCCCCCCCTTTGGAGAACAAATTTAAATCTGTCCCGCAGCAGGAAGTTAGCTGAGGACAGGTTACAACCTGTCCCGCAGTTGGTTGAGATTGATCGTTTCCGGTGAGGCGACGCAGAGGATCGGTTGGCCTTCCTTGTCTTCGGCGTCGGCGAAGGTGAAGCCGTCTTTGTCCAGTAATTCCAGGCAGGCGTCCACGGCGTCCTTGTCGTAATAGATTCCCCGATATTCCTTGAGTTCGTCGATCGTCGCCTTCAGGCCGAGGGCCGGCCGATAGGGGCGGAAGGAGCTTTTCGCCTCGGTCACGTCGGCGACCGTCAGGATTTTCGACTCGAGCAGCAGGTCGGCCTCCCGCAGACCGAGCGGGTAGCCGGAACCGTCCAACCGTTCGTGGTGCTGAAAGACCATCTGGGCGACCGGCCACGGGAATGGGATGTTCTTCAGGATCTCAAAACCGATCTGGGAGTGAATCTTGATCACTTCCAGCTCGGCTTCAAGCAGGGTGCCGGCGCGGCTGAGAATGGCCACCGGGATGCGGATCTTGCCGACATCATGCAGCAGACTGGCGATTCGGATTCCCTCGATAACAGATTCTGACAATCCCATCTTGGCAGCAATGGCACAGGCCAGCTGGGCGACTCGCTGCTGGTGCCCTGCCGTGTAAGGGTCTCTGATTTCCACCATGCGGGCCATGCTGATAATACTGCCGTTGAGCATTTCGCGCAATTCCGATGTCTTGGACTGAACCTTCTGTTCGAGTACCGTATTTTGCGAGAGCAGCAGCGCTTTTGCCTGGTCCAACTCGACGTGGGTCCTGACCCGGGCCAATACTTCGGCGGTATGAAACGGTTTGGTGATATAATCGACAGCCCCTTCCTCGAACCCTCTGGTTTTGCTGGCGGTATCCTGCATTGCGGTGATGAAGATGATCGGGATCGAGGCGGTCGCTTCATCCTTCTTCAGCGTTGTGCAGACCTGATAGCCATCCATCTCCGGCATCATGATATCGAGCAGGATCAGGTTCGGCAGAAATTTCCGGGCATAGTCGATCGCCTGCTGCCCCCGCTTGGCAATGCCGAGTCGATAGTCTTTTTTCAGGGTGGCTACCAGCAGATCGATATTGGTGGGGTTGTCGTCGACGATCAGGACGAGCGGTCGGTCTTGGCTCATGACGCTTCCTTCAGCTGGCGGCGCAATTGCTCGAGGGTTTCTCTGGCCAGTTCGTAGTCGTAGCGTTCAATCCGAGCGGCAAGGGTTTCGAGCTGCGGCTGGTTGATTTTCCGATGTTGGGCGGCCTGGCGGTGAACCCCGGCAAAACAGGCACTGATTTCTTCCGGATCGGCATGGCCGATTGCCGCTTCAAGTTTTTCCAACAGTTCGGCGAGGTCCGTGGCGTCGGCAATCGACTCGGGGGAACTGTCTTCACTCCGGTCAAGGGCCTGTAGAGTGTTCAGGACATGGACCAAGATGTCCTTCACGGTTTTGACCAGAGCACCAAACGTTTCACCGCCGCAGTGTTCGCTTTCGTGCTCTCTACAGGCGGTTTCTAGCTGCTGGGCCGACGATGCCAGGTCGGGCACCCCGATATTGGCGCCGCTGCCCTTGAGCTTATGGGCGAGTTGACGAAGTTTCTCGCAGTTCTGCTCCTGGAGGGCATGCTCGAGTGCGTCAGGGGTGGTACGGTTGTCATGAAAAAAGCTGACCAGGATCTTGAGCAGGGTCTCGGCGTCAATACCGAGAGCGCTCAGGGTCGCCTCAACATCGATAACCGAGGACACTGTTTCGAGTCGGGCCGCAGTCTCGTCGCTCCGGCTTTGATCCTGATCGTCGACGGGGGCGGGTGGTTCGGCCGGCCGGTCGTCCAGCGACTGCTGCGCGTCCGCGGTTGTTTCTGCCGGTTTCGATTGCCGGTTTTGTGTCGGTATAGCTGCTCCAGCGGGTTCGGTAGGGACGACCGGTTCTATCTTCGGCTGATGCCCGCGTAAAAAACGCCACAGGACATGGAAAAGTCGCTCCTGGTTGATCGGTTTGGCGATATAACCGTCCATGCCGGCTTCAAGGCATTTCTCTTCGTCGCCCTTCATCGCATGAGCGGTCATCGCAATGATCGGCAGTTTGCTGCACGATGATTTGGCACGGATCTTTTGGGTTGCTTCATAACCGTTCATCACCGGCATTTGGATGTCCATTAAAATCGCATCGTATTGCGAACAGTCGGCCAGATCGACCGCTTCCTTGCCGTTGGCGGCAATGGTCACCTTGATTCCGGCGGTCTGCAAAATGGCCTGGGCGACCTGTTGATTGGTCAGGTTGTCCTCGACGAGCAGGATGCGATACCCTTTCAGATGCTTGCGGTACATCGAGGTGCGGGTGGTGAAGTCATGGCGGACGGGCGTCGTTTGTCCTCCTTCCTTGCCGAAGGCGTCCATGATCGCGTCGAACAGCGTCGACTGGAAGATCGGTTTGGAGAGAAAGCCGTTGGCGCCGACCGATTCGGCTTCACCGCGCTCAACGTCCTTGGTAAAGGCGGTCATGATGATGATCGGGATAGTCAGGTTCAGCTTTTTTCTGATCATCCGCGTGGTCTCGATACCATCGAGACCCGGCATCTTCCAGTCCAGCATGATCAGGTGTACCGGCTTGTCGTTCAAACAGTCAGGTTGCAACCGTTCCAGCGCTGCCTCCCCGGAGGAGATGGTCTCGACGGTAAAGCCGAGGGTGCCGAGAATTTTGCCGATAATCAGCCTGCTTTCGGGAAGGTCGTCGACGACCAGGGCGTTGAGACCGCGGATGTCTTCAGGAAATTTATTTTTGGCGGCCGGCACGGTTCCGGCCTGCCCGAGGCGGACGGTAAAGAAAAACGTCGATCCCTCGCCGAGGGTGCTCTCCACCGAAATAGTCCCGTCCATCATCGTCACGAATTGTTTGCAGATACTCAGGCCGAGACCGGTTCCTTCGTGTTTACGGGTAGTCGAACCATCACTCTGGGTGAACGGTTCGAACAGAAACGGTATAAATTCCGGGGCGATGCCGATGCCGGTGTCTTTGACGGCAAAGCGCAGCTCTACCGGGTCGGAGCGCTTTTCGTCCGTTGTCACCGGGCCTCCGGAAACGCTGATCACGATGCTGCCGCCGGCCGGGGTGAACTTGATCGAATTGCTGATCAGGTTGGTGAGGATCTGCTGCAGGCGCAGGGAATCACCGAGCAGGATACGCGGCGTCTTGGCGTCGATATCGACGATCAACTCAATTCCTTTTTCCGCAGCCTGGTGGGTGAACAGGTCGACGACCTGGTCGAAGGTTTCATCGAGCTTGAAAATTCTCTCCTTGAGTTCCAGCTGACCGGCCTCAATTTTCGAGAAGTCCAGGATATCGTTGATAATGCCGAGCAGAGAGTAGGAGGAATTCTGGACGATATGCAGGTATTCCTGCACGGTCGGCGATAACGGCTCGCTCAGGGCCAGATCGGTGGCGGCGATAATGCCGTTCATCGGGGTGCGGATCTCGTGGCTCATATTAGCCAGGAATTCGCTTTTTGCCCGGGTGGCCGCCTCCGCCATCTCCTTGGCCTTTTTCAGCTCTTCGTCGAGTTTGATATGATGTTGGATCTCTTTTTTCAGTGATCGATGCGATTTGTTGATTTCGCGGTTAAGCTTCATGACCTTGCCGGTGAACATCGCGAGCACCACGAACAATGCGCAGGCCAGCCCGATAACCACCCCATAGGCGCGGAGCACGTCGATGAGTTTGACCTTGCCGAGATCCCGGTACTGGCCCAGGTGTAGCACGCGCATCAGATCGTGGACCGGCTGGTAGTCCAGCGGGATGGTCCAGCCGGCACAATGGGCGGCAATGGCGGCGGTAAAATAGGGTTTCATCTGCAGCAGAGTGATGCTGACCTGCTCGGCTAATTCGTCCGGGGTATGCCTGACCTTGGCGATTGGCCAGTTCGGGTATTGACGGGTGGTGCAAAAATAAGGGGTTTGTTTGGCGTTTTCCGCCATGGCGGGGAATATGTAGTAATCCTCAAGTGCGATTTTGCCTTCCTCTGCCAATTCTTCGAGCACATTGGTCCGGACCGTTCCTGCATCAGCGTGTCCTTCAGTGACTGCACGGACCACATCGTAGTGGTTATCGGTGAAGATCAGTTCGCGAAAGTAAGAGTACGGTTTGAGGCCGCGGTCCACCATCTCCCGTTTGGCCATCTGCCAGCCGCCCAGCGACTCTTCGGCAACAGCTGAAAAGCGTGTATCCTCCAGGTCGGCGAGGGCACGGATATCCACGCGGTCGGCACGGCAGAAGATGACTCCGCCGTATTGGGAATAGGCCTGTCCGAGTCGCTCGTCCTTCAGCGTCGCAATGCGATTGATGCCGTATCGCTCCTCGTACTCGACATAGAGCAGGGGATTGAGCAGGACAAAATCGATATCCTCGTTTTTGATACTGTCTTCGATCTCGGAATGTTCCAGCGCAACGATGGAAAACCGGTAGCCGTGGATATAACTGCTCAGATAATTTGCCGTAGAATGCCAGCGCTGGGTCGCAACTGCTTTGCCGCGAATGGCCAGCACGCCGATCTTCACTGGCAGTTCCGCAGCCTGCGCCGGGCAGACTGCCGGACCGGCACCGAGAAGCAATAACGCAGGCAACAGGAGATACCATAGCGCCGGACGCGCCGAACGAAACAAGGCGGCAACTGGCAGGGTGGTCGGCTCGTCAGCAGGAGGGGAGAAACGATTTATCGAAACCTTTGTTTTCATAGTATTCAGGCCGTGTCATTTTAATTTTACCTGACACTGAGAAGAGCAGCAATGGTTTACTACGCTTTTGTCGGGACCAGATAACTTGGCCGGACAGCGAAAGCTGTTTACGACAACCTTTGAAAATTTCTAGCAGTAAGCAACCGTTTCGCCAAAAAAAAGGGACAGTCCCTTTTGTGGGGACTGTCCCTTTTTTTATAAAGAATTCGGCGGCGACCTACTCTCCCACACAGTTGCCCGTGC
>NZ_FQXS01000095.1 GCF_900130015.1 Desulfofustis glycolicus DSM 9705
GCCTACGATTTTTAACTTATCTGCATGATAAGCTGTAGGCGGGCAGGGGATAACAATCTATCCGCTCGCGAACTTCTTTCCCTGTTTGCTAATACGCTTAAATCAGCTTTCTGGATCCGTAGCTTCGGTACTATGCTTAGCCCCGTTGAATTTTCGGCGCAGATCCATTAGACCAGTGAGCTATTACGCTTTCTTTAAAGGGTTGCTGCTTCTAAGCCAACCTCCTGGTTGTCTGGACAGTTCCACCTCCTTTCCCACTGAGCATAGATTTAGGGACCTTAGCTGACGGTCTGGGCTGTTTCCCTCTCGACTACGGAACTTATCTCCCGCAGTCTGACTCCCACACTAAAGCTCGACGGCATTCGGAGTTTGATAAGGGTTGGTAATCCGGTGGGACCCCTAGCCTTGTCAGTGCTCTACCTCCGTCGGTCATCATGTGAGGCTATACCTAAATATATTTCGGAGAAAACCAGCTATTACCGAGTTTGATTAGCCTTTCACTCCTAGCCACACCTCATCCAAGCAGTTTTCAACCTACACTGGTTCGGGCCTCCATCTCGTGTTACCGAGACTTCACCCTGGACATGGCTAGATCACCCGGTTTCGGGTCTACCGCATGCAACTGATCGCCCTCTTAAGACTCGCTTTCGCTCCGGCTCCACCTCGCGGCTTAACCTCGCTGCATACGGTAACTCGTTGACTCATTATGCAAAAGGCACGCGGTTGCACTGTCTTGCGACATAGTGCTTCCACTGCTTGTAAACTAACGGTTTCAGTTTCTATTTCACTCCCCTCCCGGGGTTCTTTTCACCTTTCCCTCACGGTACTCGTTCACTATCGGTCATCGGGTAGTATTTAGCCTTGGAAGATGGTCCTCCCAGATTCCCACAGGGTTTCACGTGTCCCGTGGTACTCAGGAACTCCCTAGGGTGCAGCACCATTTCGCGTACCGGACTATCACCGTCTACGGTCGGCCTTTCCATGCCGTTCCACTATCGTGCATGCATCCCACGTTGGGGTCCTACAACCCCAGGCCGAAGCCTGGTTTGGGCTAATCCGCGTTCGCTCGCCGCTACTGACGGAATCTCAATTGATTTCTACTCCTGCAGGTACTTAGATGTTTCAGTTCCCTGCGTTCGCCTCTGTTTCCTATGTATTGAGAAACAGATGACAGGATATGACTCCTGCCGGGTTGCCCCATTCGGAAACCTCCGGATCAAAGCGTGTTAACCGCTCCCCGAAGCTTATCGCAGCTTACCGCGTCCTTCTTCGCCTCCCGATGCCAAGGCATCCACCGTTAGCTCTTTGTAGCTTATCCATAAAGCCTGATTAAACTTTGCTACAACTCAGCTACTGTAACCCCCGGG
>NZ_FQXS01000032.1 GCF_900130015.1 Desulfofustis glycolicus DSM 9705
CGGTGATTCTTTTAACCCCATGGTCGTTGCACTTGATTCGTGGCACGTCGGCAGTGATATAGCAATGGTGCTGGAAGAAGTTGAGATGCCGCCAGGTCATTTCCTTGAAGTCATGGGCCTTACACAGCTCTCCGCACTCAGGACAAGGGAAACTGCTTCCCCGTGGAGCGGACAGGGTGATCCGCAGTTCGTGGGGCGTGCACTCGGTGTTCAGAGATTGGCCGGTGATTTCCCAGGGTCTCTCTAATCCAAGTCCTAATGCTATGATATCGTTGCCATTCATACGTTTCTCCTCGCTATTTCGTGTGGATTTGATCTTATGATATCAAATCCACACGAAATGACGAGGAGCCTCTATTTCGTCCCGGGTACTGCCTGACTGCCGTGAAAATTTCAACAGATCGGCAACGATCTTGCGACTCGCCTTTGTCTGTCGCTCGATGGTCTGCAAGCTTTCATACTGCTCGCTTCCCTCCTCGAAATCATCCATCAGCAATTGCGCATAGCCGAGGATAATGCCGAGCGGCGTGTTGATCTCGTGGGCGACGCCGGCGGCCATCTGGCCGACTGAGGCCATTTTTTCACTCGATGCCAGCTGTTCGAGCATGATCTTGACCTTGGTCAGGTCCTTGGCGATTGCTTCCGACCCCTGGAGTTCACCGTTTTCGCCGACAAGTACCGTGGCTGACAGTAACACCGAAATGACCGAGCCGTCTTGTCGTACCATTTCCACGTCGAGATCCTTGATATAGCCGTCGCGCTGGAGCAGGTCGTTATAGGTGGTGACCATGCCGGCATCGGCAAACAGACCTGTCAGGTGGAGGTGAACGCCATCGGCACGTTCGTAACCGAGCATCTCAAAACCGGAGTCATTCATGTCGACAAGGTGGCCGTCCGCATCGCAGAAAAAAACCATGTCTTTGGAGGCTGAAAAAAGATGACGGAACTTTCGCTCCGACCGGGACAGTTCCTCGGTCCGTTCCTCCACCTTTTCTTCCAGATTCTGGTTGAGATCGCGTAGCTGACTGGCTGCGGCGGCCAGGTCGCTGTTGACATCTTTGAGCTTGCCGGCCTCCTGCTCGAGGGCCTCATAGGCCTGCACCCCCTTATGATAAAAGATCATCACCGCCGCAACCGAGATCATGAACAGGGTATTGAACGCTCCGGAATACGGAGAGATCGCCTGCCAGATATCAGTTTGTCCGCCGATCAGCAGGAATTGCTTGACCAGGTGGCCGACAGCCCGAGAAATCGTGAACGCGGCAATGGCAAAGGTCACGTAGAAAAGATATCCCCAAACAAAGTTATCCGGATTCTTTCGCGACAGTAGCTTGGCATAGCGCAGCGCCAAAAAGGAAAAAACGATATTGGCGGCCGAACCGATGATATCGAGCAGGATAGCCGGCAACAGGGATAAGCCTTCCATCAGCCCGCCTCCTTACCGGCCGCGTTCTGCGAATGGTAGAACGAGCGCATGGCCAACAACAAGAAGAGCAGGGCCGGCGTAATCAGCAGATGATCAAGGGCCGTCAGGTAATAGAGCCAACGCCCCGCGGTGATCGGGGCAAGCAACTCGGATGACAGGTATCCCGCCGAGGCGGTAACGGCACTTTCCGGCAAGGCCATTTGCGCCAGGTGACCGATAAAGGCCAACGCATTCCAACCGATCATCAGCCAGCAGAACCATTGCAGGTATCCCCAGCCGAGACCACTGAAACCACTGCGCCGGACATCCCAGATCAGATACCCCAAGGCCCCGATATATTGGACATGGGCCAACTGATGCACCACGATTCCTTCCGATCCGCCGTGGGTTTGCAGCGCCGCCGCTTCTCCACACGACAACAGCACCAGAACAAAAGGACTCAGCGCAAGCGATGCAGCGATAATTCGTCTCATGTTACCATCCGATGAAGGTGCTCGGCACCGCCGGTATAGTGTGACCCCCTCGTGATCCGGGTTGCGTTCACACATACACCGATGACACTCGGGCTTTAATTGCAGATTCCGTACCAGATCAATCCATTCGTTGTTTTTAGTTTCAGGACCGAGGCGAACGGTTCGGCTGACCGCCCAGGACCTGGAAAATCCCTGCTTCACCGCTGTCCGAGGGGCACATTGGCCGGCTACCAGCCAAGGAAAAAGAAGGAGCCTCCGGTTTTCAGAAAGCCTTTCTTTATTATACGACTTTTCAGGGAAATTGAAAAAAATGATAGATATACGACGCTGTTACAGCGCAACACATTCGCTGCATGTGCGTCACATCTGTTGCAGGTCCGCCGGAGGTCAGGTGTGCCTGGCAGGACGACCCAACCGACCGAGCCAGGAGCCCGGAAGAGACAAGAGCGGTCTACTGCGCGACGCCGTCGCGGAGATCACTGATGTCGATCTGATAACGACGCAGGAGCCGCTGCACTGCCTGCCGTTCCATGCCGCAGGCAGTGGCGGCCTGGCTGATATTTCCCCGTGCTTGGGCTATCGCTTCCCGAAGGTATGCTTTTGAGAACTCTTTGAGGACGATTTCTTTGGCGTCACCATAGGTCAAAGACTGGAGTCGATCGAAAACATCCGGCACCGGACCTCCTGCGTGCGGTTCGGAGAGCGGTTGGCCAAGCATCAGATCCTGCCGGCTCAAGCACTGGCCGCTGCCGAGCAGCACGGCCCGGTTGATGGTATTCTGCAGTTCCCGAATATTGCCGCGCCACGGTCGCTGCAACAATGTCTGGATGGCGTCTTCCCCTAATTCCAAACCCGGACGCTCGTATTCCAAGCGGTATTTATTGAAAAAATAATGGATCAGCAGGGGAAGATCACTGCGAATTTCCTCAAGACTCGGCATGGTTACCGTTACCACATTGAGACGGTAGAACAGGTCTTCCCGGAACTCACCACGGCCGATTTTCGCCTCGATGTCCTGGTTGGTCGAGGCGATTACCCGAACATCAACGGGATAACTCCGGTTCTGACCAAGTGGCTGAATCTCTTTTTCCTGGAGCACCCGCAGTAATTTGGTCTGGATGGAAACAGGAATGTCGGCAATTTCATCGAGCAGCAGGGTGGAGTGATCGGCTTCGAGGAACAGCCCCGTTCTATCACGATCCGCACCGGTAAATGCGCCTTTGCGATAGCCGAACAACTCACTCTCGAGAATCTGCTCCGGCATGGCCGGGCAGTTCACCGTCACCATCGGCCGCTCGGCTCGGCCGGACAGGGCATGCAGCGCACGGGCCGCCAATTCCTTGCCGGTCCCGGATTCACCGCGAATCAACACGGTCATGTTGCTCGGTGCAAGTCGACGCAGCAGGTCGTGCACCTGAAGGAGACGCGGTGATCGACCGACAAACCCGTAGAACATCCCTTCCTCGGAAAGCTGCCGACTCAACGCTTCGAACTGCCGCTTCTGGCGGAGCAGTTCTGTTCGCTCCATAGCCCGGGTGACCGCATGGATGATCTGGTTGTTGTCAAACGGCTTTTCAAAAAAATCGTAGGCCCCGTTTTTCAAGGTTTGTACCGCCATCTCCACGGTCCCATAACCAGTCATGATAATGGTCGTGACAGTCGGGTCGATCTCGCCAACCCGGCGGAAAAATTCGACCCCGTCCATCCCGGGCATCTTCACGTCGGTAATGATGACATCGGGCCGCCAGAAGGCGACGATCTCCAGACCGAGATCGCCCGATTCCGCCTGCCGGACATCATAGCTGCACTTTTTGGTCAGCAACCTGGCCAGCAACCCTCGCATATCAGGTTCATCATCTACTACCAACACCCGTTTGCCGGGATGTTGCTGAGCTTTCTCCGTCATTTCCATCTCCTGCTGGCGACATGGTTTATACCGCTCCCGCGAACGATTACGGCAAAACTACGGGTCTTGACCATCCGCTGCCTTCATCCGGCAGCGTCTCCCATACACTCTTTCCTATAGCGCATTTCCACGGCGGTGCAACATATTTGATGCACCGCCGTGTCCTTGCCCAACGATTGGCGAGGCAAACGGATGAGTCATCTATTCGCCGGCACGCATTACAATCCGGTCGCGCTTTCACTTGCCTTTACCGATCTCGTATCATAAACTCTGAGCAGAAACTGAACTCTCCATCATGACGATTCGCCAAAAAACTGCCATGCCGACGCGAAGAGAAGTTTTTCAGACCCTGCAAAACAGCCACCAACTGCCAATGCCTTCACAGACCGCGCTCCAGGTGATGCGTCTGTGTCAGAGCGATGCGGCGTCGCTGGAGGACATCGCCCACGTCGTTCAGGCCGACCCGGCATTATCGGCCGAAGTGTTGAAATACGCCAATTCAGCCTTTCTGGCAACCGGTGTCCAGGTCGCCTCGATTCAACGCGCTGCCGTGAAACTCGGCATGAAGACCATTTCCCATCTGGCCCTCTGTTTTTCACTGGTGGCTGCCAACAGGAAGGGCTCTTGCCGAGCCTTCGACTACGAACGCTTTTGGTCGACCTCACTGGCCCGGGCAATAGCCGGGAAAACGCTGGCGAGCCATGTCAAAGGAAGCGACCCGGACGAACTGTTCACCTGCGCTCTGCTCTCGCACATGGGCGAGTTGGTCCTGGCCAGCGTGTTTCCGGATGAATATGAGATTATCCTCGCAGAAGATGCGTCCTGTGAAACAAGAAAGACCATGGAGAGGATGCGCTTTGCTATCGACAGCGCCGAGTTGACCGCGGAACTCTTTCTGGATTGGGGACTTCCCGCCACGTATGCGTTGGCTGCCGGTTTTCACGAAGAATTGGACACCAGCGAATTGGGAGAATCGACCACCAGGAACGTGGCCGAACTGCTCAATCTTTGCTGCCGTCTTGCCGCACTCTGTTCCGGCGACCGGCCGGCGGCTCCGTGGTTCGAAGCCACCGAAAAACTGGCGCAGTCGGTAACCGGAAAAGATGATATCTGCCCGATGGTTTTCGACACCGTCGTTGAGCAGTGGCATGAATGGGGAAAAGCGTTTGCCATTGCCACCACCGCCTGCCCGTCCTACGAAGAGGTCAAGGCCGGTTAAACGGATCGGCACGCACTTGAGTTATCCGGCCGGGTATCCCGGCATCATTCCCGCATCGGACATCAGCGCCGCATCCCATAACTCCATTACCGGCTCGGGACGACAGGTTCGGTTAAAAATCTGCTCACCTGCCGGCAAAAGCCTTCCCTTGCCCCCGCCATTGCGCTAGATTCCGGTACTATCGCTCGCGCACCCTTCGAACGATATCAGGAGAAACGCCCCCATGCCTCACCAGCCAGCAACACATACCGCCCTGGAACGCTCGGCCCTGATCGTGGCTACACTGACCTCTTTTGTCGGCCCGTTCATCATTTCTTCGATCAACGTCGCCCTGCCGGCTATCCAGGCCGACCTGCAGATGGATGCCGTGCAATTGAGCTGGGTCGCCACTGCTTATCTGCTGGCGGTTGCCGTCGGCCTGATCCCGGCCGGCAAGATTGCCGACATTCATGGGCGCAAGCGGGTATTTGCCGCCGGCCTGGTTGTCTATACGATTGGATCGACAGCGGCGGCCTTTGCCGGCTCTGCCGCCATCTTAATCACCTTTCGGGTCGTGCAGGGACTCGGCGCGGCGATGTTCATCACCACCGGCATGGCCATCCTGACCTCGGTCTTTCCGCCCGAGCGGCGCGGCCGCGTCATCGGCATCTATGTTGCCGCCGTCTACATCGGCCTGTCGACCGGGCCCTTCATCGGCGGCCTGATGACCCACCATTTCGGCTGGCGCAGCATCTTCCTGCTCATGCTGCCGCTCGGCCTCTTCCTGTTTCTGCTGACCCAACGCTATCTGAAGGGGGAATGGCGCGGCGAACCGAACCAGCAGCTCGACATCCCGGCCTGTCTACTCTACGCGGTGGCTATCCTTTCCCTAGTCTACGGCGCCACCCGTCTGCCGTCGATGATCGGCACCCTGCTGCTGCTGGCCGGTATTCTGTTGCTGGTTGTCTTCATCCGCCACCAACGCGCCGCCCGCTATCCGGTCTTCCATGTCTCCCTGTTTTCCGCGAACAAGACTTTTGCCTTTTCCAGCCTGGCGGCCCTGCTCAACTATTCAGCGACCTTTGCCGTCACCTTCCTGCTCAGCCTCTATCTCCAGTATATCAAGGGGATGACGCCGCAATCGGCAGGACTGATTTTGATGGCCCAGCCGATCATGATGGCGCTGCTCTCCCCTCTGGCCGGCAGACTCTCGGACCGGATCGAACCACGCCTGCTGGCCACCGCCGGCATGATCATCACCGTGGTCGGCGTGACATTATTCACCAGGTTACAGCCGGATACCGGCCTGTACCTGATCGTTGCCAACCTGGTCCTGCTCGGCACCGGGTTCGCGTTGTTCAGCTCACCGAACATGAGCGCTATCATGGGCGCCGTCGAAAAACGTCACTACGGCCTGGCCTCGGGAACGGTGGCCACAATGCGTCTCATCGGCCAGATGCTGAGCATGGCCATGGCCACGGTGGTGCTGGCACTGATCATCGGCCGCCAGGCCATCGGTCCGGAAAACTATGGCTTGTTCCTGCAAAGCATCCATACCGTCTATTTTATCTCCGCCGCACTCTGCCTCTCCGGTGTCTATTTTTCCTGGTTTCGCGGTTCTCTGCACCGATCATCAGGAGATCCCGGCGGAACCGGCAGCACATAAGGGAACCTTGAAAAAATGTCATTCCGTCCAATCTCATCGTTGCACAATCAAATTTTATCCTCGGAATATCATCTATGCCTGCGGTAATATTTTCTTGCGCGCCTCGATCTTGAACGGAATTCAGAATTTTTCAAGCTCCCCATAACCACTCGGATAGTTACCGTCGACGGGCAAGGAGCCTATGACCCCCTACTTGATCCTGTTTTCGTTCTCCTTCCTTGCCGCAACCGTATTGCCGTTCTCTTCCGAGGTGGTTCTCTATGCCCTGATCCGCAGCGACACACCGGCACTACCGCTCATCCTGGCCGCCTCCACCGGCAACACCCTCGGTGCCATAGTAAACTGGGGACTCGGCCGCTATCTGCTGCACTATCGGGATCGGCCCTGGTTTTATTTCAAACAGGAGCAGATCGATCGCGCACAGCGCTGGTTTCAGCACTACGGCATCTGGACTCTGCTGTTTTCCTGGCTGCCGCTCGGCGGTGACGTCCTGACCTTTATCGCCGGCGTGATGCGGGTGAAGTTATGGTTGTTCGTGCTGCTGGTGGGAATCGGGAAATCGGTTCGCTACCTGGCGGTACTCTATCTGGCCCGCTGGCAGTTTCTTCCGTGATCTCGATCTCGTGACTACGCCACGATTAGAGTCCTGCCGGTCAGACTGCAGCGCCTCGCCTTCACCCTGCTTCGCAGCGCCGACACCCCGGACCAACGATCCTGCTTCTCCCACCCGTCCGGGGAATAACCTCGATCCGGGCGGCAATCCGCTCCTTGAGCGCCGGGACGTGCGAGATCACACCGATCAGCTTGCCGTCCTGCTGTAGACTCGCCAGTGTTTCCAACGCCATATCCAACACCTCATCGTCCAGCGTGCCAAATCCTTCATCAAGAAAGAGCGAGTCGACCCGCACCTTGTCGCTGGCCATTTGTGACAGGCCGAGCGCCAGTGCCAGGCTGACGAGAAAGCTCTCGCCACCGGAGAGATTCTTGGTCGAGCGAATCTCGCCGGCCTGATAGTTGTCGATAACGCTCAACTCCAATGGATGCGTACGGTCTCGGATCAGCAGGTAACGATCGGACATCTTCTGCAACTGGCGATTAGCGTGGCCGACCATCAATTCAAAGGTCAACCCCTGGGCGAAATTTCTATATTTTTTGCCGTCGGCCGAACCAATCAGCCCATGCAGCCGGTCCCAGCGCTCCCATTCACGCTGCCGGGCTGCAGCGAGCAGAAGTCGTTGACGCTGGGTTTCTTTCAATCGCGCATCCTCTGCCAGTTGTTGACGAATACCGCCGATCTCTTGCTGAATCGCTTTCTGGGCGGCAACCAGTTCAGCCTGACGCCGGCCAATCTCTTCCCGGGGCTGATCGCTGAGCTGCTTGCTTCGCTCTTTCTCCAGTTGTTCCAGAGTATCGCGTTCTTTGGCCATGAGTCTGGTTTTTTCGTCGGCAAGCGCTTGTGCCTGCCGCGACAGGGCCGCTCGTTGATCTTCGGGCAGACAATTCTCGTTGAAACCGCGCTCATCCGCAAAACCTGCCGCTATCAGCCGATCCCGAAACGCAGCTTCCTGCTGAGACAATCGGCTCTCTCTCTGTGCCAGCGAGCCGGCCAATGATTCGAGGCGGGCTTGCAGCCGGCCGAGTTCCCGGTCGGCCTCATGCTGTTGCTGCCGGGCCGATACCAGCTCTTGATCGGCGGCCTCGAGACCATCGGTCAACCGTTTCTCCTCCTGCTCCGGAGATTTATCGCCGAAGAGCTCCTGCCGCTTCCGGCACAGGGTATCACGATCTGTTTCGAGAAGCTCGAGCCGTCGGTTCAGCGTTTGCCACTCCCGGGCGGCGGCCTCGATCAGTTCGGCGCGGTGCCGGTTTTGCATATCCAGGGCGGCGAGTTCCTGTCCCCGTTGCCGTTGCTCCTGCAGCCGAGCTAGCCAGCGATCCCGTCGTTCGGTCAGCTCGACCTGCACCTGCTCTGCCGAATCAATGGAGACAGTCTCGATGCCAAACAGCCGGACATCGGCTCGCAATGAGTCAAGGAGCCGTTGCAGCTGCCGCTCCAACGCCCCGATCTCGGCAGTAAGGTACTCCAGCTGGCGGCGCGCCGTGTCACTCTGATGAACGGCCGCCTGATAATCAGTCTCACCCGCCGTCACCGCTTCCCTGGCTTGGTCTAAAGCGTCACGCCGGGCGCCACAGGCTTTCTCTATGCCATCGGCCTGTTTGACAAGCACACTCACCTGTTGCACTGCCGCAGCGTTGGCGGCGCGGAGTTGCTTGATGGTCGCGGTCAGATCGTCAGCAGCAGCGTCCAGTTCGACAGCCGCGCCGATTTCATTGATCAGCGCTTCAGCTTCCTTGATTGATTTTTCATGTTCCCGAACGTCGACGGCAAGCTGTTCAAGGTCCTTGCCGACCCGCGCTTGCTCGATCTGGACGCGGGAACGCGCATCGAGTGCCGCTTTGTATTCACTCCTGAGCGCCTCTCGTTTTTCGCGGACTTCATCAGCAGCGGGGGGCTCGCCTTTGGCAAACGGATGCTCCCTGGCACCGCAGAGCGGGCAGGGCTCTCCGTCCTTCAATAGTGGTCGCGCATCGGCAAAATTCTCAATGCGTTTGAGCAGGGACAACCGGTCGTCCAATTGGCGAACCTGCTCCTCCAGGTCCGCCTCTTTGCCGGTCCACTGTTGCAATTGCTCCGCCAGAGCCGCCTGCTCCGCCTTCAGGGCCTGTTGCCGCTGCGCCGAATGCTCGACCGCCTGCCGGTGCACCGTCAAGGATGAGACCGCATCCTCAAGTCTGACCAGCACATTTTTTTGTTCCATCAGGCACGTCAGCTCGTCACGCCAGCCGCTCACGTCCCGACCGGCCAACAAGTCGGTGAGTTCCGTCCGTTTGTCGGCCAACGCCTGCTGTCTGACGTCCCGCTCCCGGCGCGTCGCCGCCAGAGTCTCGGCTTGTGCCTGTCGACGCTCGATAGCGGCATGCAGTGCCTGCTCCGCCTGCTCCGCCTCTTTGCCCGTGTCGATCTGCTGTCGCTGAAGCGTTCGCAGCGTCTCAAACCGTCCGCGAATCTCGCTCAGGCTCTCTACGAGACCTTCATCCACCTTGTTTTCTTCGAGGTACCGTTGCACCTCGGCGAGAAGGCGCTGCGTCGTCTCCTGTCGCGCCGCTCCCTGCTGCTGCTGTTGTCGTAGCGCCGCCACGGTTTGCTCCTTCTCCGCTACGGCCTCAACAGCCGTTTGCAACGCTGTCTCCTTCTCCCTGATGGTCAGGTCCAGTTCTCGAGTGGTGCGGATAACCGGCAGCTCCTGTTGCTGCTCCGCTTTGCGCGCTTCGCACCGTTTACCGGCCGCACTCGCAGCCGCGGTTGTCAACTGGGCGGCCGAGAGGTGCGACGGCAGCGTCTCCCGGCACATCTGCCACTCGTTACGGTCCGCCTCCTGGGCGCCGCGCAGCGACACCAGGGTGGCATACTCTCCCGTCAACTCGAGGGCCGCAACGGCACGGTGAAGCCGCTCCTGCTCGGGGGCGAAGGAGTCGATCCTCTGCTGCAGGTCCTCTTTCTGCTGCCGGATGACGGTGCCGGCATGGACCAATCGTTCGATCTCATCGAGCCAGTTGAGCGTCCGGGTTGCCTCCGCCAACTGGTCACTCAATGCCGTATCCTGCCCGACTTTCTGCTCCAGGCCTGCAACCAGCTGCTGCTCCTGCTCTTTGCTGAGAAGGTTCATCCCGGCCAGTTCCGCCTGCACGGTATCGAGCTTTTTCCGTTCGTCCTGCCGCCGCTCATGGACCCGAATGGAGATACGGCTGTAAATCTCGCTGCCGGTAATTTGCTCGAGAATCGGCGCCCGCTCGTCCGGAGCCGCCTGCAGAAAAGCGGCAAATCCGCCCTGGGCCAGCATCATGGATCGAGTGAAGCGATCGAAATCCATGCCGGTTGCCGTTTCGATCTGTTCAGCAACCCCGCGCATCTTCGTCTCGAAAATGGCGCCCGAATCGGCATCGGCGATTTCGTGGCGGGGTGCCTGCAATTCTCCGTCAGGCCGCCGGCGGGCCCGGTGCTGGCTCCAGTGACAACGATAACGACCGGCCTGGGTGGCAAACGTTACCTCGGCAAAGCACTCGCCGGTCTGGCGGGACATGATTTCATTACCGCTCTTGGTCACTCTGGTGAGACGCGGGGTCCGCCCGTACAAGGCCAGACAGATGGCATCGAGAATAGTCGTCTTGCCGGAACCGGTCGGGCCGACAATGGCAAAGATCCCATCGGCGGTGAAAGACGGGTCGCTCAGATCGATCTCCCATTGCCCGGCCAGGGAGTTGAGGTTCTTGAATCGAACGTGAAGAATTCGCATCACATCTCCCGCTCGTCCCTCTCGGAGTCATCCTCGAGCAGGGAAATCACCGCCTCCCGGTAAGCGTGCCGTAACGATTCCCACTGCTCCCCAGGCACCTCGTTGATTTCAAGACAGCGAGTGAATACCTGGTGGACATCGAGGTCATCAAGTCTCTCTTCGCTGGTGTTCTGTTCCAGAACCCTGGTGAAGAGGCGGCTGTTCTTGATGCGGAGAATTTCCAGATCGGTTCCGGCCACCATCTCGTCCAACCGCTCGCGCAGACCGCCGATAAGCTCTTCCCCGTCATAGACCACCTCCAGCCAGGCTTGCGTCCCGGCCGCCGCCAGTTCTTCTATGGTACCGGCAATGGTCTGCCAGCCCCCGGTCACACGCTCAAGGCGCTGGAAACCCGGTATCGCTATCGTACTGATCAGCGGCGGTTGCAGGGATTCGGCCGGAGTGAAGCGGACCAGGCAGACGCTCTTGTTCTGTCGCGCTTCGCCAAAGCCCATGGGTAGCGGCGAACCGCTGTAGCGCCGCGCTTGACAGCCGCCCACCAGCTGCGGAATATGCAGATGCCCAAGAGCCAGATAATCGAGAACCTCCGGAAAGATCCCGGCCGGGACATGGGCCAGCGAACCGACGTACAGCTCGCGCACGCCGTCTCCATCGATGGTCTGTCCGCCGGCCGTAAACAGGTGGCCCATGCCGATGATGGGAATGGGCAGCCCGAGATCCGCCCGGATCGTTTCGGCACGATCGACGACCACTCGATAGTGCTCCCGGATCCCTTCGACCAACTTCCGTTCCTTGTCGGCAACGCTCTCTCCGGCCTCAACGCTACGGATCATCCGATCACGCAAATAGGGAACGGCACAGACAATAGCCTCCGGCACCCCTTCTTCGGTCGCCAGTACAAGCACTTCCTCTTCCAGACGATCGCCGACCGTGCCAACGACATGGATATTGAGCGCCCGAAGCAACTCCCTGGGAGCTGTCAGAAATGACGGCGAATCATGGTTGCCGGCGATGACCACCACGTGCCGGCAGACAGAGTCCGCCACGCGGCAGAGAAACCGGTAATACAATTGCTGCGCCCGGTTACCCGGCGCACTGGTATCGAAGACATCGCCGGCGACGAGCAGGACATCGACTCCTTCCCGCTCGATGGTTGCGGCGAGCCAGTCGAGAAAGGCCTCGAACTCGGCGAACCGGCTGCGTCCATACAGGGTCCGCCCGATATGCCAATCCGAGGTATGAAGTATTGTCAACCGGTGCCTGTCCATCACCCTCCACCGTTTCCGTAGCCGCCCACTACCGGCATGTTCCTCCACTGTTACTGTCTCGCCCACCGTTCGTCAAGCGACGACCGTTCTTCAAACGGCAGCGACAAGCAAGGTGGTGTGCACAAAATAACTATCTCTTTTCCCTCGACAATAGGGTAGAGTATGCAGCGCTTCCCACCTGCCGAACCGGTGGGCCGCCCGCTTCTTCAGTCTCTGGCGTTGTTGCCGTTTCCGGCCAGCAAGACCGAACAATGACGCTTTATGGAGACTGTTATGCCGTGGCTTCCCTGGCGACAAAGACGGGTACCCCCTGCCCCTGCCGGCCCGGAAACGGCAACCGGTTTGCCGCTCACAGCCCACTCACCGACAGCACTTCCCGAAATCACCCTCGCTCCGATAACAGCAACAGCCTCGGACGGTCTCCGCACCACGCCGGTGTGCAGCCCGTGCCAACGGTGCGGCGCCTGCTGTGCCTTCTATCTCGTTTCTTTTCCCGGTAACGAAGCAACCAACAGCACCGGCAACAACGAACTGTTCGACCTCTCTCTGCCCCACGGCGAGACGAGCCGTTTCATGAAAGGAACGAAGGCCAGGCACCCTCGATGCCTGGCCCTGCTGGGAACAGTCGGCGGCCATGTCACGTGCCGAATATACCAACACCGGCCATCGACCTGTCGCACGTTCCGGCGCTCCTGGGAAAACGATACCGGCAACACCCTGTGCGACCGGGCTCGCGGTGTTTTCGGCCTGGAGCCGTTCTCCCAGTATTAACCTCCCATGCCATGACCGGCGAACGAGCCGGCCGCAGAAAAGATCACCGCGCGCCGGCACACCGCTCCGTCGCGGCTTCGACCTGCCCACCATGCGCGCAACCGCTGGCCGCCGTCCCGGCCCGCCGTCACTCTCGATACGCTATCGGCCGGTTCGCTCCGCTTCCGCTTCGGCATGGAAATCACCTGAAATTCCGGAAAGATTGGCAAACATGGCAGGATAGTGGTGGCGATAGGCGGCAAAGATTTCCTCAAATGGCAGATCACCATAACTGCCATGATCCGCGATATACTGCATGTGCCGCCGGCCCTCCTGGTTGTATTCATGGAATACAGCATCGTGTTCACCGTCAAATTCCAGTGGCTTGACCTGAAACCGCCGGCACAATGAAAGGTTGAAGGCCGGCGTCGCCTTTACCCACCGCCCTTCCAGAAAGAACTCGGTGTAGCCGTGATAGAAAAACAAATCGGTACCCATCGCCTCGCGAAGCCGGGATGTGGACAGATGGTTGCGGACATCGGCAAAACCCAGCCTGCTCGGAATACGCTGTTGTCTACCGACGGCGGCAAGGACCACGGCCTTGGCGACGCAATAGCCTGATCCCTTGCCGATTACCGTGCTCGCACGTAATGCCTCCGGCGAATAGCGAATGTCATAAGGATCATAACGAATCTCGTCGCGCACCGCGTAGTAGAGCCGGATCGCCTTTTCCTTCAGGCTGTCGCCGCCCTGCCACCTGCAGACCCGTTCGGCAAAAGACCGAACTTCAGCTTTATCGAAATCGATAAAGGAAGTGGCTTGGAGATACTGGTCAACATCATCTTGTGCCATTATAATTCCTGTTCTTTTTGCTTGCCGGCCGTTTCGCGCCGATCAACTTGAGATATAAACGTTCAACCTTCGTTCTCGCCCACGGCGTTCGCCGAAGAAACCTGAGGCTTGAAGAAATCGACGGATTTTCGCGGAAGCAGCGGATATGCACTTTTGCAGCCAGACCCTCCCAGCCGAAAGCGGCTTGAAGGTCAGTCACCATTTGCTCAAGCGTTATGCCATGCAGCGGATCCTTGCTCGTCGTTTCTCCCATTGCGTCTTCCCGGTATTACGTTTTTTTGTGCGGCAGCAACGATGCCGCCACCTCGTCGAACAGCTGCCGCACCCGGCCGGCTCTACCGGGGTGCCGTTCTGATATGTTCAACGACCAATCGGCTCAATTCGGCCAGAATCCGGCTCATGGCCGCCGTTATCGCCGGATAGTCGCCGGTTTCAAGCGGCTCGATCAGCGCCAGACCACCGGAGGCGAACGGATTGTTGTCATCTCCTGCAAACAGCAGCCAGACGCCGTTGAAGACCACCTCCTGTGCCGAGGTCGCTTCGAACCGGCTAACGATCAACTGCAACCGCAGATCGTTGCCGACCGGTTCCAGCCATGGCACGACGAGATACTGCTCGGCCGACAACAAGTGCCCGACGTTTTCCACCAGCACCCGGCTCACCTCGTCCCCAAGTGAACCGCCCCAGCGGTTCATTTCCGAACGAACCAATGTGTTGCCCCCGCTCCGGACGGTAATGGCCGGATGGTCCAGATATTTGGCCATCGAAATCGGGCCGATGCCGACAACCGTTCGGGCCTGGACGATGTCGCTGGCCGACCGAGTATCGCCGGTGGCCAGAGAAGACAGGGCGTAGAAGCGGGTCGATGGCGGACTGCCGCAACCTGCCAGCACGACCACCACGAGTATCAGGGCGATAACTCCGGGTAACTCGTTTCTGTTGTTCCTGTTCATTGTTCCCCCTGATCGTCTTTTCCCCAGAACAGCGCTTCCGGGTGACGGCCCAGATACTCAACCAGGATGGCGAGGGATTGGGACGTCTCCGCCAGATTATTGAGGGCGCGCCGCAGTTCGTATTTGGAACGCTCGTCCGACGCCGTGCTGCGGACGGCGGCCAGCGTCTCGTCAAAGCGCCGCAGGGAAAGCCGCGCCTCGGCCAACAGCTGCTGGAAGCTGTCCGCCATCTCGGCCGGCACCCCTTCTTCAAAGGTAAGCATCCGATCACCACGCTCGATAACCGCAGTAGCCGCAGCAAGCACGGACCGTGCATCTGCCGACAGCAGGCCGACCTCGTCATCAATCGTCTTCAGCAGAGTCCGGGCCTCTGTTGCCGCCTGACTCATCACGTGCGGCAGCTCTTGCATCTCGGTGGAGTTGACGAGTTGTTCCAGACCGCCCACCAAGTCGTTGACCCGTTTGATCAGCTGCTGGATCGGCAGATCTTCGATCTTCTGCGCAATCTCTTCAACGGTGGACGGAATCGTCGGGATCTGCGGGTAGTCGGTTACGTTGGCAACCAGACGCGATGGGCGCTCCGGCCGGAAATCGATATCGATCATCAACTGACCGGTGACCAGGCTTTGGGTCTGCAATTGAGCCCGCAGTCCTTTATCCAGCAGATCTCTCTCATAATCGATCGCCTCCGGATCACCCTTCGATATCTGAAACCGTCCCAAATCAACCTCGGCAATCACCGGTACGGTGAATCTCATCTCCTGCAGATTTCCCTGCAGGATGATATCGGTCACCGAACCGATCTTGACCCCGCGAAAGACGACCGGCGCCCCAACGGACAGCCCTTTCACGGAGCCGTCGAAATACATGACGTACTTGACGGTCGGGCGAAACAGCTTACCGGAGCCGAACAGAACCACGCCGGCCAGCGCCAATCCGATCGCACCGAGCACGAACAGGCCGATCATTGCTGTGCTCGCTTTTTTGCTCATCAGCCATCACCTCGCTGTAGCGTTGCCCCACCGGTCGGACGATCGCTCTCGCCCCGGGTGAGAAATCGTCGCACCACGGTCACCTCCGACTCATCGCGCAACCGCTGCGGATCTCCGGAAGCGAGCATGGTCCCGGCTTCACCATCGAGAAAGACCGAGTTGTTGCCGATGGCGAAGATACTGGCCAGCTCATGAGTTACCGCGACCACCGTCGATCCGAGGCTGTCCCGCAGCTCGAGGATCAGATCGTCGAGTTGCCGGGAGGTGATCGGATCAAGCCCGGCCGACGGCTCGTCGAAAAAGAGGATGTCGGGATCCAGGGCCATGGCCCGGGCCAGGCCGGCCCGCTTTTTCATGCCGCCACTGATCTCGCTTGGATAAAATCCTTCAAAACCGGCCAGACCGACAAGGGCCAGCTTGAAAGACACCAGGTCGGCAATCTCGCCGGCAGCCAGATCGGTATACTGCTCGAGCGGCAGCGCCATGTTCTCGGCCAGGGTCATGGAACTCCACAGGGCGCCGCTCTGATAGAGAACCCCGAATCGACGCATGATTCGCTGGCGCTCGTCGGCAGTCAGTACCCAGAAGTCCTCCCCGTCATAAGCGACCCGTCCCGCCGCCGGCCGATGAAGGCCGACGAGATGGCGCAGCAGCGTGCTCTTGCCGCAACCGCTGCCGCCCATGATAATGAAGATATCCCCCCGGTTCACGTTAAACGTCACGTCGCGCTGGATGATCCGCTCACCATAGGCCATGGTCAATCCGGTCACCTCGATGAGTGGCGAACCCATTGGCCGGGTGGTACCGGACATGATTCAAATCCCCAACATATTGCAGGCAACGGTGATCACCGCCGTTGCCACGATAATACTGACAATTCCGGTCACCACCGCCGAGGTGGTAGCGTCGCCGACCGCCGACGCGCTGCGACCGCAGCGCAGACCGCGATGACAGCCGGCCAGGGCGACCAGTACGCCGAACACCGCGCTGTGAAAAATGCCGATCCAGAAATCCTGGAGCCGCACAGCCTTTTTAGTCATCTCCAGATATTCCATAATGTTAAGATCGAGCATCAATACCCCGACCGCCATGCCGCCGACAATACCCATCAGGTCGGCGTAGAGGCAGAGCAGCGGCATCATCACCGCCAGTGCGACGATGCGCGGCAGGACGAGAAATTCCACCGGGTTGATACCGAGGGTGACCAGCGCATCGATCTCCTCGTTGACCTGCATCGTGCCGATCCGGGCGGCAAACGCGGCACCGGTCCGGCCGGCCATGATGATACCGGCCATGATCGCGCCCATGACCCGGACAATGGCAATGCCGACCAGGCTGGCGACATAGATCTGAGCGCCGAACAGAGACAGCTGCACCGCCCCGACAAAGGCCAGGATCAGGCCGACGAGCAGGCTGATCAACGAGACGATCGGCAGCGCCTGAGCACCGCACTCCTGCATGATCACCAGCAGATCGGACCTGCGGCAACGGGCTCGGCCGGTCAAAAACCGACCGCAGGCAACGGTTGCCTCACCGAGAAAGACCGTCATATCAACCAGATGACACCAGACGACAATCCCGCCCCGGCCGATTCGTTCAAGCAGCGTGGTACGTTTCGAATCGCTCGGTCGACCGCCCTGCCCGGCCTCGTTGCCGGCCAGGGCGAGCAGACGCCGCACGCCGGCAGGCAGGCCTGAATCATCAAATATCACGTCCAGCCGATCACAACGCTCCCGCACCCGGGCCAACAACGAGAGCAGACCGCTGTCCCAGCGCTCCAGAGTGTCGGCGACACACACGAGACGTGGAGCCGGGCCGTCGGCAAGTTCCGCCGCGACCTGCTCAACCGTTACCGGCAACCTGCCGGCCAGCCAGTCACCGTCGAGGCACAGTCGCAGCACCCCGTCCGGCCGGCGGACGAGTACCGGGGCAGTGCCCGGCCGACCGTCGCGCCGTGACCATGCACCATCCTCCAATCGTTGGCGACTGTTTCCATCACTCATTGATCGGACACTATGGCTTGTTGAGTTTTGACGGTAACTTCCTGCGACGTGACAACTGAGCAGGGGCAGACAAAGCACCAGCTCTTATTTTTCCGCAACGAGCAGAAAGTGTTTTGCCAACGCTTCATCAACCACACCGTTTCTGAACCCCGCCCGTACAACATCGTCCTTCACCTTCGACGGCAAACACCTGATCTGTGCCGGCGGTCCTTCCGCCATCTCCTGTTTTTTCCAATCGACAATGAGCAGTTTACCGCCGTCCTTGAGCAATCTCCAACATTCCCGGAGCAGTATCGCCGGATCATCCAATTCATGATGGAGGTTGATCATATAGACCAGATCCGCCAGTTGATCAGGCAACGGCACCGCCTGCATCTCCATCTTGACGGGAATAATGCTCGGATAATGCGGACAGACATTCTCCCGCAGCCAATCAAGCATGATTTCAGAGATATCACAGGCATAGAGTCTTTTGGTCAGGGGAACGAAGGGAATACTGAAAAAACCTGTTCCGGCACCGATATCAACCAGCACCTCCGTCGCCTGGAGATCTGCTTTCGCCCACAAGTAGTCGGGCGGCAGATCATGTAACCTCTTCGGGTTGTTGAGTTTATGAAGTTTTTTGGGGTTAAACCGTTTTTCGCTCATACCGTCGTCTTATCTGTTTCGAGAGACATGTTATCGCTCTTTGTTTCTCTTTCTTCTATCATCTCGACACGGTCCTGCAAAGGCCGTTTTGTCCGGGGATACACGAATCACGGCGGGTAACGCGGACATCCTCCAGGAAAACATCCACGGGCGATTTTTTCTCTTTTGCCCTGCCGGCAGGCAACTCCTGCCATGCAATGAGGGGCGCCCTTGAGGCGCCCGGCAGAACCGGAACAACATTTATATGAAAATCATTTCCCTGGGCTAGTCGGTTCTGCCGGAGGCTGCATCGCGTAGGCCCGGCGGGCCGGAGAATCAGGCCCGAAGGGCTGCGGACAGGAGGTCCGCAGCCGGCGGCCAGCCGATCCGGTCACAGCGCAGCAGCCGGAGGCAGGACCGGCCAGCCCTTCCGACCATGACGACGATTTTCATTGTTCTTTGTGCCCCCCCGGCATCATTCTCGAGTGTGCAAGCGACGCGCAGACCGTTACAGAGGTCTCGTCACGGTCCTCTGTGACACTATTCATCAGCCGTATTGATTTGACTTTTTCTTGGCCACAATGTAGTAATTCCTTGTCTTGAGATCTTGGTCATACCAAAGCCTCCCCGCAAGTGATACGTATTGAAACACATGAAGCATGAGCGATTCAAGCAATTACCGCACCGACCAATCGGCCGTTACGCTACCTTACGCTGTCTTTGACCGAACGAGTTCATGATCCCGCCACGATTCCCTTGTTACCCCGGAGCTCCCTGATGAAAAAAAAAGAATCCGACCAGCCCACCAGTTGGGAAGAAGAGGTATGGGAGTCTCCGCCGTTGATGGCGCGTTCCCATATCAAACATGACACGTTTTTGAACTGCTGGTGCCCCCAATGCGGCGTCGGGCTCAATGAGGGCGACAAGGCCGTTTTTGAGATCGTCAACCAGCAGGGACAGGTCGGTATCAGCAGGATTGCCGCCTACCTGAATGTGCTGGAACAGGAAAGCACCCTGCAGATCGACGACGACGAGGAATTGAGCGATGTCAGGTGTCCGCATTGCCATGCCTCTCTGATCGAACCTGGTCGACGCTGTCGGCAGGACGGCTGCAAGATGGCCGCCATTCACGTATCAATCTCCAACTCGCTTCGATTGAAACTCATCAGCTGTACCCGCCAATCATGCCGCTGGTATGAAATGAGCGACGAGGACAACGAACGGCTCATTTTAAGGGATAGTCATGAGTGGTAATCATCAGGATCGCCGAAACTGGACGCGCTCGCTGACGGTCGTTTTCGCCGTGGCGCTGGTGGCAGTCATCGCCGGCTACCTGTTTGACGGTACTGCCGACGGAACAGATCGGGTCTATCTGCAGAACACGGCCGGAGCAGTCCTCTTCGACCATGGGGCACACAGGCAGTATGCCGATTCCTGCGCCGCTTGCCATCATCCCCTTTACTCCGCTGCGCAGACGACGACCTGCGCGGACTGTCATGACGATGATCGGGCAGCGGATGAATTCAGTCACGGCGAACTCAAGGATCTGCACGCCAAAGACTGCAGCCTGTGCCATCAGCAGCAGGCCGAGGACGACCAGGCCGCTTCCTGCCGGCAGTGTCATCCGGCTATCCAGCAGAGCGAAACGAACACGATGGCCTGCGCCACCTGTCACGACGACGATTATTCTCCGGAACTGCTCAGCCATGACGAGTACCTGGAGATCGACGACCATAGTTGTCTGGGCTGTCACGCGCCTCGTTCACTGGCCGATTCCTACCATACAAGCTGTTCAGACTGCCACCTTGACACTGCCCCGGAGAAATTCGCGCAAGCCGACGGCGCGGTGCAGTGCGGTGCTTGCCATTTACGCTGAGAAAAGAATCATGCAAGGACTTTTAAAATTATTCAGCAGCAAACCGGTACTGCCCGCCGTACCCGACTACGATCCGGTGATCCGTCAACTCGACGACCCGGAACAGGTGACGATTCCGCTTGATTACCCGGGCCACATCCACTATCTGCCAACGGTGAAGGTCGGGGATCGTGTTCGCCGGGGGCAAGTCATCGGCCGCTCCCGACTCGGCAACTGCACGCTGGCCAGCATCAGCGGCACGGTCAGGGACATTACCACGGCCTGGACCGCCCAGAGTGTCCACTCGCCGGCCATTGTCATCGACAACGACGGCACTACAGCACCACCCCCGGAGGAAATGTTGGACGGGCCCGTCCCCCTCGGAGATCCGCTTGGTGCGTTGGCACGAATCCGCGAGGCCGGTGTCAATCCGCCCTGGCGACTGTCCGGCCGCGACTACACGGATGGCACGATTGCGAACCTGCCTCGGATCGAGGCGGTCATCGTCACCGGCATTCAGGAAGAGCCGACGATTCTCACCTCCCAGCTCCTGCTCGAGCAACGCGCCGACACGGTAGCCGAAGGCCTGCGACGGACTCGGTTGCTGCTGCCGGATGCGCGCCTCTGGCTGACGGTTCCCGAGCAGCTCTTCGCCTGGGCCGAGACCCGTTTTGCCGAACATGCCGAAATCGTCACCGTACCGGACAAATATGGCGGCCGCATTGAGCGTGAGCTTGTTGCCCGACTGATCGGGCGGCGGATTCCCAACCGGCACAGTTTTATCAGCCACGGTCTGATCGTCCAGGATGTCGAATACCTGGTCGCCATGGTCGAGGCGCTGGACGGCAAATCACCCTTTCTCCAGAAGTGCCTGACGATCAGCGGCCCATCGCTCGATCAGGCGATAACCGTCCGTTTCCCGCTGGGCAGCTCCATGCGGCACATCCTGCACAGCCAGGGGTTCAACATTGAGCAGTTCACCCGACCGGTGGTCGGCGGTCCGATGAAAGGGGGCGCCCAGTATTCGGACCTGACACCGATTACCTACAACAGCGGTCTCTATCTCGTTGCCGAAGATTTTTCTCCGTTCGACCCGATCGCCCCGTGTATTTTCTGTGGTCGTTGCACCCGGGTATGCCCCGCTCGCATCCAGGTACACCTGATCAACCGGATGATCGAATTCGACCAGATCGAATCAACCCACCATCTGCACCCCGAAGCATGTCACGAGTGCGGCTTGTGTGCCTATGTCTGCCCGGCGGAGCGGCCAATCGTGCAGCTCCTGCATTTCTGCAACCACGAAATGACCATCGGTGAGCGCCACGTCTGGAGCGAGGGAGGACAGCAATGAAAGAACTGAAAATGTATCAACCGGCCCGGCCAACCGATGCCGGCATGCTTGACGTCGCCGTCGGGCCGCACTGCCGTATCGGCAACGGCCTGGCCTTGATCCACCAGCGGTGGCTGCTCGCCCTGCTGCCCGCCATGGCCGGCAGTTGCTATCTGTTCGGCCCGGCGGCCCTGCGGGTGTTCGGCCTGTCCGTCTGTTTCGCCATCGCCCTGGATCTTCTTGCCGAGCGGCTGGCTCCCTCGCGCGATCTCACCTCCAACTGGAGCAGCGTCACCCTAGCGCTCATGCTGGCCTTCATGCTTCCGCTCAACGCGCCCTGGTGGCTCATCCTGATGGGCTGTTTCTTCATGGTGGTGGTGGGCAAGAAGCTCTTCGGCGGCGTCGGCGGTTATCCCGCCCAACCGGCGGTTCTCAGCATCGCCATCCTGCAATTGTCCTGGCCCGGCCGCATGGACAACACCGGTGCCCTGAAAGACATGGACTGGCAGGTTGCCCTGGTCGAGCCGCTCCGGCTACTCAAGTCGATCGGCGCCTCCGCCGAATCCCACTACCAGTGGATAGATCTGCTGCTCGGCCGTCAGGTCGCCGGTACGGCCGACGGCATGGTGCTGCTCCTGCTCCTTGGCGGCTTGTTTCTGCTGGTACTGCGCGAGATTCAATGGCAGCTCCCGGCAGGCTTCTTCATCGGCCTGCTGACGACCGCCTCCCTGCTGCACCTGTCCGACCCGGAAGCCTTCGCTTCGCCACTCTTCTATCTGCTCAGCGGCGGCACGGTCTTCATGGCGTTTTTCCTGATCACCGACCACACCACCTCGCCGGTGAACAGGGTTCCCATGTTCTGCTACGGCATCCTGGCCGGTGTTTTGCTGATGCTCATCAGGGGTTACTCGCAGCATGTCGACGGGATCGTCTACGCGGTCCTGCTGGGCAATCTCTGCTCGCCGCTACTGGATATGATCAAGCCTACCGTAAAGGGAGCCGAAGATGTCTGAGATAGTTCGTATGGTCGTCGTTCTTTCGCTGATCGCCGGCATCTGTTCGGCGGTGCTCACTATGGCCAATCAGGGGTTGGGCCCGCGCATCGAACAGCAGACCGACCTCTACGTCCGCGGCCCGGCGCTGGAGAGACTGTTCAACAAACCGGCAACCGAGGTTCTGCCGAACAAAGTCACTATTGAGACCGACGAAGCGACCATCCCGGTCTTTTTCAGCCGCGACGGTGAAACCATTTCGACGCTTGCCATCGAGGCTATCGGTGCGGGCGGCTACGGCGGCGACCTAAAGCTGATGGTCGGTATCGACCTGACGACCGGCCGCCAGATCGGTATAGAGGTGGTCCAGCACAGCGAGACGCCGGGCCTCGGTGCCCGCATCGAGGAAGTAACGTTCCGCAGGCAGTGGCAGGACTTGCCGACCGATGCACCAGTGGCCCTGGCCAGCGACGGCGGCAATATCGACGGTATCAGCGGGGCGACATCGACGTCTCGGGCCGCAGTCAGCGGCACCAATACGGTACTGACGTTTTTACGCAACCATAATGATGACATACTGCAGCAGATCGCTCAGCGAGAGGAGCAGATATGAGTAAGACGCAACACATCGGGGCAACGCTGAAGGCCGGTCTTTGGCAGCGAATCCCGCCGTTTCGCCTGGTTCTCGGCCTGTGCCCGTCTCTGGCGATTACCACGTCGGCGGAAAACGGACTCGGCATGGGGCTGGCACTGGCATTCGTCGTCACCCTGTCCAACGGCATTATCTCCAGCCTGAGAAACGTCATCCCCGGCAAGGTGCGTATCGCTTCCTACATCGTCATTATCGCAACGCTCGTATCCATTGTCGAAATCGTCATGAAGGCCTTCTTTTTCCCGCTTTCCGAACAGCTCGGCATCTACATCCCGCTGATCGTCGTCAACTGTATCGTCCTCGGCCGGGCCGAAGGTTTTGCCTCCAAAAATCCGCCGCTCATCTCGATGGCGGACGGCATCAGCATCGGCGTCGGTTATACCCTGTCGCTGACCTTGATCGGCTCGATCCGGGAGTTGCTGGGGAGCGGTTCATGGTTCGGCCTGCGCGTTTTCGGCGAGTCCTTCGAACCGCTCGCCTTCCTGATACTGGCGCCGGGTGCCTTTATCACCATCGGCATCCTGCTCGGGCTGCAGAATCTCTTCTCCCGCTGGCGCGGTGAGAAATTCATCCAGAGTTAGGGGAGACGTTCATGGATCTTTTTTATCTTGCGATTTCATCCACCTTCGTCAACAACATTCTGCTCGCCCAATACCTTGGCCACTGTCCGTTCCTTGGGGTCTCCAAACGAATCGGGACAGCCCTCGGCATGGCGGCGGCCATTATTTTCGTGACGATCCTGTCGGCCATCTTCACCTGGTCGACCTTTACCTACGTTCTCCGCCCCTATGGGTTAGAGTTCTTGCAGACACTGACCTTTATCCTGATCATCGCTTCTCTGGTGCAGCTGGTGGAGATCATCCTGAAAAAGAAAAGCAAGGCGCTCTACAATGCGCTTGGCGTCTATCTCGCGCTGATTACCACGAACTGTGCCGTCATGGGTGTTGCACTGCTGATCACTCGAAAGGAACTCGGTTTTATCGAGATGCTCGTCTTCGCCATCGCCAGCTCGGTCGGTTACGCGCTGGCCCTGCTGTTGTTTGCCGGACATCGGGAACGACTGCAGATCTCGGCGATCCCGAAAAGCATGCAGGGCACGGCCATCGCCCTGGTCACCGCCGGGATCATGTCGCTGGCATTCATCGGCTTCAGGGGAATGGCCGCCTAGTAAGAAAGGAGAATCATCGTGACCGCACCAATTTTATTACTGACCGGAATTGCCTTTATCGCCGCCATCATTCTCGGCATCGCCTCACGATTGTTTTTTGTTGATGAGGATCCGCGAATCGAAGCCGTGGCCAATCTCCTTCCCGGCGCCAATTGCGGCGGCTGCGGCCAGGCCGGCTGCAACTCTGCCGCCGAGGCGATCGTCGCCAGAAAAGTCGAGGTCAATGTCTGCGTGGTCGGCGGCACCGAAACCGCCGAAGAAATTGGAGAATACCTCGGCTACGATGTGGCCGGCGCCGAACCGATGCTCGCCTGCTCGTCCTGCGAGGGCGGCTACCGGGCTGCACGCAAGTACCACTACTCCGGCCTGCAGGATTGTCGCGCCGCCCTGCAGCTCTATCATGGCTTCATCCGCTGCGAAAACGGCTGCCTCGGTCTCGGTTCCTGCGAACGGGCCTGCCGCTTCTCGGCAATTCGTATGGATCCCGAGAGCGGCTTGCCGATTTTCGATCCGGAACGCTGTGTCGGCTGCGGCAGTTGCATCGAGACCTGTCCCAAGGGAATCATTTCCCTAGTCGGCGAAAAAACCAAAATCCTTCACTGGAACCAGTATACCCAGTGTTTGTCACCCTGCCGGCAGCGCTGCCCGGCCCAGATCGACATCCCCAAATATCTGGCACACGCCCGACGTGGGGAATACGGCGCTGCCCTGAGCGCCATCAAGGACAAGAACCCGTTGCCCGTGTCAACGGGGCGGGTCTGCCCGGAATTATGCGCGACCCAATGCCGGCGAACCATCAACGACGATCCGCTGGCCATCAATTCCATCAAACGGTTCGTATCCGACTGGGAGCGGAGCAGCGGTAAGCGCATTCCGGTTCCCGTCGCCGCCGATACCGGTCACAAGATCGCCGTCGTCGGCGGTGGGCCGTCGGGATTGTCCGCCGCCTACTACCTGCGACGACTCGGTCATCAGGTAGAGATCTTTGAGATGATGCCGAAACTCGGCGGTATGCCGCGATACGGCATCCCCGAATACCGTTTGTCCGAAGAACAACTTCAGTGGGATATCGACGGTGTGCTGGAACTCGGGATAACGGCACACACCAACGTGACACTCGGCAAGGATTTCACCATTCAATTCCTGCTGAAAAATGGGTTTGATGCGGTGTATCTGGCAATCGGCGCCTGGCACGGCCGACTCCTGCCGCTGGAAGGCAAAGAGCTGACCGGAATCTACAGCGGTATCGACTACCTCAGGCGTTTTCATACCGACGAAGAAACGATCACCGGCCAAAACTTCGTCATTATCGGCGCCGGTAACGTAGCCATGGACTGCGCCCGGTCTGCATTGCGCACCGGAGCGTCCAGCGTACACCTGATCTTTCGCTTCTCACGCGATTTGATGGAAGCCAACGCCCACGAAATAGCGGATGCCGAGAAAGAGGGAGTGGTCATGAGCTGCCTCGTCTCCCCCGTGCGCTTCATCGGTGAAGGCGGTCGCCTGACCGGGATCGAAGTGCAAAAGGTCACCCTGCAGGAAAGAGCCGGCGGCGGCCTGCCCGATGTCATCCCGGTCGAGGGGTCGAACGAAGTGCTGCCCTGTGATGTCCTCATTCAGGCCGTCGGTCAAGCCGCCGACCTGAACGACATCATCGAGGCCGACGGTTTGGCAAAAACCCGTTACAACACCATTGATGCCGATGAGGAAACGCTGCAGACCTCTCTACCGGGGGTCTTCGCCGGCGGCGACTGTTATTCCGGCCCACGTCTGCTCGTTGAGGCGATTGCCGCAGGCCGATACGCCGCCCGATCCATTCACTATTATGTGACCACCGGCGAAATTCCTGCGATCGAATACCGACAGCGCGAGATGATGGCTCCGGCGATGATCGATTCACTGGTCAATGTGGTACCGCAGCCGACCAACGCGATCAAGCCGATCATCCCGCTGGAAGAGCGCATGGCAACGTTCCGGGAAGTCGAAGGCACGATTTCCGAGCGACAGTGCCAGCTGGAGGCGACCCGCTGTCTCAATTGCGGCATCTACTGCTACGACCAGGACGACCTGCCGCTGGACCAACTGCGGATTGCCAAATCGTGCCCGAACGAACCGCATATCGTTGAGAAGGAGAAAAACGCTCTGGCGGCCTGATCTTCCGCGTTGCTTGTTTCCCCGTCAAGCTACCAAGCAACCGGAACGTATTGACTTTCAAACCAAGGGTGCCAATGGCCCCCTTGGTTTTCGCGTCTCACGCTTCAAGAGTAGAAAGGTTAACGGCTGGCCCTTGGTCGGGAACTGACGGTTCATTCGCCGTCTCTTACCGGCCAGGCATAGCCATCAAAGACCTTGATGCTGTCGATCACTCTGCCGACGCTCAAGTCCACCATCCAGGCACTGTTACTATCGCCTTGAAAATCTGTGCTAGTCCAATAATTAACATCGCCCAAACCGCTGTAATGAAAGGATCTCAATTGCGTGAACGGATGTCCTTCGGGCAGGGCCGGACGGGATTGAGACGTGTCCAAAAGACTGATCAGTTCTTCCCTCGTTGGCAACCGCCACCCTTTTTTTCCACCTACCTCGACATCCTGACAAAATCTCTTTGCCTCCTCACAGGGCACCGCTTTTCGCAAAATTTCAGTATTTCTTGCCCAGACAAGACCCGTTTGTTTATCCAAAACAGCCTCGCCGCTCATCACGCATGCAAAGCGGCTTGAATTGCACCCATCGGCTTCGCCGTCGTTCGCCGGCAGCACCGCATTCTTGTCAGGCACAGGAGGGATGATAAATTCCTCCGCTGAAGCGACAAGAACCAGAGAAAAGAGAACAAACGCAACAATACCCAACAATGCCGATGATTGATAACACGTTCTCATGACAGCTCCCTCCTTAATTGTGCGGTTCAAAACCGCTTTTTTGAGTTTCTGAAACGGAAGAGATGAGCTGAATTCACAGGTGTCAAACGGAAATTAACCACGTAACCTAACATTTCAATGCCACATTGTTCCGGTTCAACGGAAAAACTTTCTGCCGGCTTGGTGACCATGACAAGTACACCACCAAAGAGAAATCGAACAGCGTGTAAAAACGGAATAGAATTTTATCCAATTTCAGCATCTTAGGACCTGATTGAAACCGACCTGCAGACTGAATGGGGCGCCGTAGGATAGCTCTAACGGCACCGATAGTCTGCCGATATCGCGCTTCACCGGAACGGTTGTTATCTCATTTTTTAAACCGTTGTAAGCTGACGCCCAGCCTCTCTCCCAGATCCGCACCTATACCGAGACCGGTCGAGGCGCAACCAGGTATGCTATTTGCTTCTCAACCTGCAATGGCAAACGACATCCCGACGGTGACGGCCCAAACGCGCAAAATGTGAGTAACAGAAGTATTTTCGGAATACGCCGACCACGGTACGTGAGTGCGCGCCCGTAAATCACCCGGCAAGCGGCAGCTCTTTCCCGAATAGTGCGTTAGCGGATATCTCGTGACGCTGTCGCTGTCTCAGGAACAGAGGGCCTGAAGGGACTCGCATGCCAGAGCAGAAGCTTGATAAACTGAAATAGAGGAGCACTCCGGACAACATTCAGAGCAATCAAGACCTGGTCCGAACCGACAGGAATTGTCCAACTCTGCAGGACACGTGAACCCCATTTTATTCCACACTGGCCCTCCGGTTGTCCATCAAGAAGATCCTTTCACAACTGGAGACTGCCTATGATATCAACACTAACCATGAACCCGTGCCTGGATATCAGCGGAGAGATCCCCCGTCTGATTGCCGACCAAAAATTACGGTGCAACACAGTCCGCCGAGAGCCGGGAGGAGGCGGCATCAACGTGAGTCGCGCCGTACTGCGCCTTGGCGGCGAAAGTTTGGCAGTTTTCCCTGCCGGTCAGGGCGGTGGAAACCTCGTTGAAAAAATGCTCCGGGAAGAGGGGGTAACGTGCGAAACGGTATCCCACCAAGGCTACTTCAGGCAAAGCTTTGCCGTTCGGACCACCGATGACGGCCGGATCTACCGTTTTGCCCTGCCCGGCCCTGAAATAGAGCAAACGACCTGGCAAACCTGCCTCGACAAGATCACCGAAGGCGCCCCACCCGCCTATCTGGTCCTCTCCGGTACGCTCCCGCCCGGGGTACCGGAAGATCTTTACGAACGGATCGCCGATCATTTTCGCGACCAACCGACCAAAATAATCCTTGATACATCGGGAACGCCGCTTCGTCTGGCTCTGAACAGCAAGCTATTTTTGATCAAGCCGAACCTGAGAGAACTCGAGGATTTCTGCAGCTGCCAACTGGATGACGAAACCAAGCAGGAACAGATCTGCCGCACACTCGTCGATAGCTATGACTGTCATGCGATCGTCCTTACCCTGGGCGCAGCCGGAGCACTACTGACAACGGCGGATGACCAGTTCAGAGTTCGCGGTCTGAGAGTTGAACCAGTCAGTCCGGTCGGTGCCGGAGACAGTTTTGTCGGAGCCATGACGCTCTCGCTGGAACAGGGTGCTTCATTACGACAAGCCTTCCTCTATGGAATGGCCGCCGGAACGGCTGCCCTGATTACACCGGGGTCAGAACTCTGCCGCAAGGAGGATACTGAAAACTATTACCGGCACCTCAATGAGATGCATGACCCCTCCACCTGACGCCCATGATTGGAGATCACAACTCCATCTCAACCGGCATGAGTGGTTTTTTCGGAGTTGCCGGCGTCGGTGCGGAAATGATCGCCAAGACCGTCCAAATCGAGGAGCCGCTCCACCTCCCCGGCGCTCAAAGTTTCCTCACTGATCAGCGTCTCAGCCAGCAGATCGAGTTGTTCCCGATGGTGCTCGAGCAATTCCTGGGCTTGTTTGCCCGCCTCTTCCAGAAGTCGCCTGATTTCCGCATCGATCTTCTCGGCGGTGGCTTCACTGTAATCCTTCTCTTCGGTCAACTCGCGTCCGAGAAACGGATGGGGCTCCCCCTTCTTGAATACCATCAAGCCGATGGTCTCGCTCATTCCCCACTGACAGACCATCCGGCGGGCCAGGTGTGTAGCGTTTTTCAGGTCGTCCCCGGCGCCGGATGATATATCGCCGAAAACCAGCTCTTCGGCTGCCCGACCGCCGATTAGCACCGTCAGGCGATCCAGCAGGTACGTCCTGGAGAGATTATGCCGCTCCTCCTCCGGAATCTGCTCAGTCGCGCCCAGCGCCCTACCCCGGGGAATAATGGACACTTTGGCGAGCGGATCTGCCTTGGGGAGCAGCAGCGCCGTCAGCGCATGGCCGGCTTCATGATAGGCGACTATCTCGCGCTCCTGCTCGGAAAGCCGGTCCTCCCGCTTGATCCCCATGATAATCTTGTCTCGGCTCTCGTTGAAATCCTCTTCATCAACACGCTTTTTCCCCTTTCGCGCAGCCAGTAAAGCCGCCTCGTTGACCAGGTTTTTCAGGTCCGCCCCGGAAAAACCGACGGTTGCTGAGGCCAACAGATCAAAATCAACCCCTTCTGCCAACAGCACTTTGCCGGCATGCAACTCGATAATTTTTTTCCGTGCCTCCTTGCGCGGCAGATCCAGGTGAATCTGTCGATCGAATCGACCCGGGCGGATCAAGGCCGGATCAAGGACATCCGGTCGGTTGGTCGCCGCCAGCACGATGACCGACTCCTGTGGGCTGAAGCCGTCAATTTCAGAGAGTATCTGATTCAACGTCTGCTCACGTTCATCATGACCGCCGCCGATACCGGTGCCCCGCGCCCTGCCGATCGAATCGAGTTCATCGATGAAAATCAGCGACGGGGCATTTTTTTTGGCTTTCCCGAACATATCACGAACCCGTGAGGCGCCGACCCCGACAAACATCTCGACAAATTCCGAACCGCTGATACTGAAAAACGGTACCCCCGCCTCTCCGGCGACGGCACGGGCCATGAGCGTCTTACCGGTTCCCGGGGGACCTGCGAGCAGAACTCCTTTGGGCAATTCCGCACCTATTTCCTGGAATTGCTGCGGATCTTTCAGGTAGTCGACCATCTGCCTAAGTTCGTTCTTGGCATTTTCCAGGCCGGCCACATCTGCAAAAGCAATATCGACCTCCTCCGACCGTATCTCCTTCGCTTTTGATTTGCCATAGCTGAACGGCCCGCCCGATCCGCTGAACTGAGCTCGCATTCTTCTGTTCAGATAGACAAACAGGCCGATGATCAGTATCCACGGCAACAAGGTGATGACCAGCGCCCGCAGCCAGGACTGTTCGTCCGGCCGGGCGGTAACCTCCACACCGTGTTCTTCGAGAAGCGCCATCAGCCCCGAATCGTCAATATCAGGTACCACGGTTCGGAACCGCTGCGGTGGTTCACCAGTCGCCTCACCAGTATCTTCACCCTCGTTCAGATAACTGCCGACGACCTTGCTGCCGGTCATCTCGATCGACGCTACCCGGTCTTCTTTTATGTCCGTTTTAAAGTGCGAATAAGAAATCTCCTCGATCTGCCGGTCCTGCCAGAATGCCATGTAGCCATAGGAAATGATCAGCCAGAGCAGGAAAAACAACAGCATTCGCACCCAGAGCGGATACTGTTCCAGCTGATTGTGCTTTGGCGTCTGTTCGTCCTTCATATGGGTATCCTGTCGGTAATGGGGAGCTTGAAAATTTGGAATTTCTTTAAATTTCGAATTTTTCAAACTCCCCTAATGATTGTTTGTACCCAAGAGTCCGCGAACGTTTTGAAACACCGCGAACGGTACTAAACAGTTCAATACCTGCGCTTGTCGTCAAACCTCGAACGGCTCCCGGGAAAAGTACCCTCCCGGTATTGGGCAAGAAATTTGCAAGAACCATACCGAGCTGCCGACACAGGTCGGCAGCTCAATACTCTGCCGTCAGCCGCGCTCGGGATTCACGGGCCGCTTCACCAGGCAGCGGGTACAAAACCATTGCCGACCGGCCGACTGACCAACGATCGCGATTATTGCCTGCGGGATAGTGGTGTCCAGCCCGGGAGGACTGATTCACTCCATTGTCATTTGCCTGATCAGGACAATCGTGCTTATGGTAGGTTCCATCAGGAGTCGACCGGTTGTCTTGTCCGGCCGGCGCACCCCGATACACCGGCAGCAAATTTCGGCAAAGGCAATCAAACAAGATCCTCAGGAGGAGCAATGAAGATATTTATTACCGGTGGCCTCGGTTTTGTCGGCAGCCACCTTTGTCAGGCTCTGCTGCAAAGCGGCCACGAAATAACCGCCGTGGGCCGGCGACGAACCCCCGGCAACATGATCAACCATCCCCTCTTCACCTATCTGTCTGCAGACACAACCAAGCCCGGGGAGTGGCAGCAACGGTTGGCGGATCAAGAAGTGGTCGTCAACCTGGCCGGTAAATCGATCTTCACCCTGTGGACTGAAAAGGCCCGCAAGGAAATCTATGACAGCCGGATCCTGACCACCAGAAATCTGGCGGAAGGCCTGGCGGGTCGGTCCGATGTGACCTTTCTCAGCACATCTGCCATCGGCTATTACGGTGATCGCGGCGACGATCTGCTCACCGAGGACCAACCACCGGGAAGCGATTTTCTGGCCATGGTCAGCCGGGACTGGGAACGTGAGGCGTTGCAGGCGGCAGCCGGTGGCAACCGTGTCGTCCTGATGCGTTTCGGCATCGTTTTCGATCGGGACGGCGGGGCGCTGGCCTCGATGATTCCGGCTTTCAAATTCTTTCTCGGCGGCCGCCTGGGAAGCGGCAAGCAATGGTTCCCTTGGATACACATGGACGATCTGGTTGCGGCCTGTGCCTTTGCAATGGATCAGCCAGACCTCTCCGGTCCGGCAAATTTCTGTGCTCCGCAACCGGTACGCAATGCCGATCTGACCAGAATGCTGGCCGGAAAACTAAAACGACCGGTGATGCTGCCGACACCGTCCTGGATGATGAGGGGGCTGCTCGGACAATTCGGACAAACTTTGCTCAACAGTCAGCGCGGTAAGCCAGAGGCATTATTGCAGTCCGGTTTCTCTTTTACCTACGAAACGCTCGAGACCGCTCTTGATGAGCTCCTCAAAAACTAACCCCGTATCATGATGGAATTTCACGATGACTCGCCCTTATACGGTGCTTTCGATAGACTTCGTTGGACCTGCTTTTTTCATCCCGCCGATCGGCAATCAAGGCCATGTGCGCTGAAAGCCGACTGTGTCGGCGGGGGGTTACCAGATAAAGGGAAACGGAGTTTTGTAATCAATGGAAACGATACTTCTGTGCAGTGATCTGGACCGTACCCTGATTCCCAATGGTGCGCAACCGGAGTCCGCTCACGCCAGACCGTTGCTGAACCGGCTTGCCGATTACCCGAAACTGCGCCTCGGCTACGTCAGCGGCCGCGACAAAAGACTGGTGCAGCAGGCGATCTCCGAATATAATCTGCCCCAGCCCGATTTCGTCATCGGTGACGTCGGCACGACACTCTATCGAATCAGGAGCAATGACTGGCAGGTCGATTCTGATTGGCAGCACCACATCGGCAAGGACTGGAACGGCCTGACGCGAGACGATATTGCAGAGTTGCTGATCGACCATAGTAGTCGCGAGTTATGGCTGCAACCACCGGAGAAACAGAACACGTACAAACTGAGCTATTTCACCGAACCGGACATAGACAGCAAAAAACTCACCGAGGATTTGCATACGATCCTGCAGGCCAATTCCGTATCCGCCAATCTGATCTGGAGCAGGGACGAGGCGGAAAATTGCGGACTGCTCGATATCCTGCCGGCAAGTGCCAACAAGCTCGAGGCGATCCGTTTCTTGATAGAGCAGGAAGGAATCGAGGAGAGCCGGACCGTCTTCGCCGGAGACAGCGGCAACGATCTCGACGCTCTTACCAGCGGCCTTCAGGCGATCCTGGTTAAAAACGCAGCAGATGATGTACGCCGGCAGGCCGTTGCCGCCCTTGAACGAAACAAGATGGTCGACAGGCTCTACCTGGCCCGCGGCGACCTGCTTTCTCTCAACGGCAATTACTCCTCGGGGGTTATCGAAGGGCTCGCCCACTTCTTTCCCGAGATACTGGCCTGGCTCGAACAGTCGGGCTGAAGAGATATGCTCAGCTCCTATGGCGAAGCAGTCCGGAACCCTGAACCTTCATATCGGAGAACAACTGGAAACATGTATAAATACCTATTCGGGCCGGTACCATCCCGGCGCCTCGGCATGTCCCTTGGGGTCGATCTGGTGCCCCCCAAAGTTTGCTCGCTTGATTGCGTTTACTGCGAGGTCGGCAAGACCACAGAGTTGACGCTCAATCGGCGGGCCTATATCGATTCGGTCGCCCTCAAAGCAGAGTTGGAAGATTATTTTGCCAACCGTCCAGCACCCGACTACATCACCTTTTCGGGTTCCGGGGAACCAACCCTGCATGCCGACATCGGTGCAATCCTGCAGTTCATCAAAGACCGACAGCCGGAGATTCCCGTCGCGGTACTGACCAACGGCACCTTGCTTTCCAATCCCGCCGTCAGGAAGGAAATTCTCCCGGCCGACCTGGTGCTGCCCTCTCTCGATGGTGCCACCGAGCGAACGTTTCGGCGGATTAATCGTCCGGCCAAAGGACTTACTGCAGCATCCTGCATTGATGGACTGGTTGCCTTTCGCAAGGAATTTAGCGGCACCATCTGGTTGGAGATTCTTATCCTGCCCGGCTACAATGACGACGAAGCCGAGCTTCGTGCATTACGGGATGCAATCGTTCGGATTGCGCCCGACACCGTGCAGCTCAATACGCTGGATCGCCCGGGAACCGTGCCGAATCTGCGAGGCGCGACGCTGGCCGAACTGCAGCGGGTAAAAGAATTTTGGCAACTCGACCAGGTCGAGATCATTGCTGCCGCGGCAACCAGAAAACGTTCGCAGTCCTACCGCAGCGACACTGAAACAGCAATTCTGGAAACCATTGCCCGAAGACCCTGCACCTTAGAAGACTTGGCCGCCATCCTGGGACTTCATGCCAATGAGGTGAACAAATACCTCGATGTCCTCGATAACGAGGGGAAAATCGTTTCAGTGCGGCAGCCGCGGGGAATCTTTTATAAACGAAACGGATAGCCTTTATCGGCAAGAGTACCCCAGCGAATCATCTCGTCTGGAATCATGCCTTCTCGACGTGAGCAAGCAAGGCCAGGCGGGGCGGTAGAGTACCGGCACCAATCTTCCTGCTTCTGGACCACAGTTCTGTACCCAAAAATCAATGGCGATGTCCAGCTTGGAATCGGTATTCATCCTAACCCGACGTCAAGCACCATCATCACCGCAAAACCGCACATAGTGCCGATTGTCGCGATGTCCGTATTTTTTTCCAATTGTGATTCGGGAATAAGTTCCTCCACGACGACATAGATCATGGCTCCGGCAGCAAAAGCCAACGCATAAGGAAGGAGCGGCTGCATAGCGATGACCGCAAAAGCGCCAATCACCCCTGCAATGGGCTCTACGATTCCGGACAACTGACCATACCAAAGCACTTCAGCCGTGAGAATCCTTCACGTCGCAGGGGTACGGAGACAGCTGCACCTTCAGGAAAATTCTGCAATCCAATACCTACCGCCAGGGCCACTGCACCGGCCATGGTGGCCGACGGCAGATCGGCGGCCAACGCCCCGAAAGCCACGCCTACAGCCAATCCTTCAGGAATGTTGTGCAGGGTGATAGCCAAGACCAGAAGGACACTGCGGTGCCAGCCGGTTTTCACACCCTCGGCCTCTGATCGTGGAAATCCCAGATGGAGATGAGGCAGACACTCGTCCAACACCCACAGGAAGGCCCCGCCGGACAAAAAACCGATGGCGGCAGTCAACCAGGCCCGATGCCCCATATCTTCCGCCATGTCAATAGCCGGAGCCAGAAGAGACCAGAAGCTTGCCGCGATCATCACGCCGGCAGCAAAACCGAGCATGCCGTCCAGCATTTTCCGGTTGATCTCTTTAAAGGAAAAAACGACCCCCGCCCCCAGGGCCGTCAAGAACCACGTAAAGCACGTGGCCACAAAAGCCTGCATCACGGCATTTAATTCTAAAAACCATTCAACCATAAAAGGCCCTCGAATCAGTTGATGAGTAAATCGTTACCGCCTCTCTACTTCATTTCCTGCTATCGTGCACCTCACCCATTCTCCTGCCACCGGCCTTCTGATTTGATCAACACTCGGAACGTTCTCTGATTACCCTTACCCCTTCTGCCGCATATCGCCCTTTTCCATGAACAGTTGATGCATGAAAAACGACTTTTCAAGAATATGCGGTTCATGCCCGCCTCGCTCTTTGACCGCTCGCTGGAAATAGTCCCATAACTGATCACGAAAATCAGGGTGGGCACATTTATGGATGATCTGCTCGGCAACCTGACGCGGGGTCAGTGGGCGGGTATCGACCAGGCCGTATTCGGTTACCACCACATCCACCGAATGTTCCGAATGATCCACATGCGAAACCATGGGGACTATGGCTGAAATCATGCCTCCCTTGGCGGTAGAAGGCGTTACCATCATCGTCAGAGCGCCATTACGCATGAAATCCCCCGATCCGCCGATCCCGTTCATCAACTGCGTGCCCATAACATGAGTGGAATTCACCTGACCATATATGTCGATCTCGATGGCAGTGTTGATGGCGATAACTCCCAGCCGGCGAATCACTTCCGGCGAGTTGGAGATTTCCACCGGCCGGAGCACGATTTTCTCTTGGTAACGGTATATTTCATTAAAGAAGCGCGCCCGGGCCTTCTCCGACAGGGTCAAAGCGGAGCCGGATGCCGCTCGGATCTTCCCAATGTCGATGAGGTCGAGAACGCTATCCTGGAGAACCTCAGAATAAATATCGATAGAGGAAAAGTTCTTATCTTCGATGAACCCGGACAAAACAGCATTGGCGACATCGCCGACACCGGCCTGCCAGGGTAGTGACGGCGGGATACGGTCTTTCTTGATCTCATGTTGGACAAACTCGAGGATATGTTCGGCGATTCGTTTAGAGTTAGAATCGGGCGGCATAAAAATCGGACAATGATCCTTCTCGGTGCTGAAGAGGATGGCCACGACTCGGTCGGGGTTCATATCAATGAAGGGTTTGCCAATCCGATCGGCGGTACGGTAGAGCGGAATGGGTGTCCGGTATGGCGGATCTTCAGGAATAAAGATGTCATGAATACCCTCCTGGAGCGGCGAGCTTTCAGATATTTCCACGATAATTTTCTTAGCTTCCCGCATATAAGTAGGCGTGTTGCCCACCGACATAGTGGGGATCAGGTGGCCTTTTTCGGTGATAGCTGCAGCCTCTACCACGGCGACGTCGCACCGGCCCCACTCCCCGGCTCTGACTTTGGCCGACAGCTGGGACAGGTGGTCGTCCTTGAAGGAGATTTTCCCGAGGTTGATTTCCTGTCGCATGAATTTGTCACTCATGTAAGGCCGTCGCCAGGCCACAAGGTTGGCTCGGGCAAGAATTCCGTCCACCATGTCGCCGGTCGAGGCTCCGGCAAACAGATTAATTTTGAACTGCTCACCGCTTTCCGCCCGCCTCACCAGTTCCTGGGGAATCAATTTGGGATAACCGGCGGTAAACCCGGAAATAAAGAGGTTTGTTCCGTCGGCGATGTGCTTGGCAGCGGTCACAGCATCGGTAATCTTGTCCTGCAACGGTTTAAAACGCACCCTGTCGGTCAACATGTCGTTAGCTCCCTGTTTTCTTAACACTAAAACTTCCTAACCTCCCGCCCGAGGCGCACCTGCTTTGGTTCTCTTCGGCGGAGGATGGGTGGTGGCTATGTAGTTCTATCCCGCAGATTTTGAATACATCCATGGGCATATGGATTTTATGCCAGACTTTCAAAACTAAGGCACGAAGATTGTGACCATCACTTGGAGGGAGCGTCGTTCACGAAGGCGGCAGTCAAGACCTCAGCCCACAGACATTGCCACAGCCCCTGCTTGCTTCGATTTCGCCACCGTCTGTTTTTTTCTATCCGATCCTGATAGCCACCCCAATACTGGTAGCGCTGATGCTGATGATCTACACTTCCGTTAAATCTGTTAGGTGCAAAGCAAAATAACAGTCAAGTGTAAAGTCTGCTGACAGATATAGTTAGTTCATTCCCTGCTCTCTCCCCTCTCTCCTTATCGAACACTCAGGCCAGCTTCCGGTTTCAGCCCACAACTGCTGCATGATCAGCATCCCGTAAAGTGTAGCGCATGCCCAATCTTTCTGAATTTCGTTCAGTTGGCACTCTTTTTGGATAGCGCCTCCTTACTGGAATGAAAATTTTCGGCCTGAACATTATCCTCGGTTGTTCGCACAAGGCCGTCTCAACTTTACAAACATGGAGAGGCTCAATGGAAGACGGAAACAGAAAAGTACTGATAGCGGTAAATGGAAGTGATGATTCAATGACAGCAGTTCGTTATATCAGTGAATCGCTGCCCAAAAGAGGATCGGAACTAACCCTCTATCAAGTCATGAGTGCGATTCCCGAAGAGTTCTGGGATCTGGAGAGGGATCCGGTTTGGATAAAAAAAGTCGAGGTTATCAGGTCCTGGGAAGTCGAACAGAAAAGAAGATCTTCCGCTTTCATGGAGCAAGCACGAGCCGTATTCGAAACATCAGGTTTCCCGGCAGATGCTGTTTCATTCAAAATCGGTGAACAAAAAGAAGGGATTGCCCGTGACTTGATCTCGGAATGCAAGAATAATTACGATGTTCTGGTTATCGGTCGCGGTGAATCTGCGCACGATACCAACATGCCGCTTGGCGGTGTTACCAGCAAACTGCTTGCTAACGTCTCTTCAACCAGTGTCTGGATGATGGGTGGGAAACCGCATTCGACACGCATTCTCATTGCACTTGATTCCTCTCCACGAGCAATCCATCTTGCCGAACATGCTGCCAAGATGTTTGATTGCCGCAAGCTGTCAATTACACTTTTCCATGCGGTACGGGGTATCTCGGTATCGATGCAAGGATTGGAGTCCATCTTTCCGGACGATTATGCGAAAAACATAACCCAAGACGCACAAGCAAAAATCGACCCCATTTTTGACAGAGCCAAGAGCGTACTCATTGAGGCCGGAGTCGCCGCCGACAACATTGCTATCAAGACGGTCAACGGAGTCAGTAGTCGCGCTACTGCCATAGTTGAGGAAGCCGCAAAGACCGGGTGCGGAACAATCGTTTGCGGTCGGCGCGGAGTCACACAGGTTGCCGATTTTTCAATGGGCAGGGTGGCCAACAAACTGACCCAACTGGTTCATTCACAGGCTTTGTGCATCGTTGCCTGAGTTATCACCTATTGGTGCCGGGGGCATGACGAGAATTCATCGCCCCTCCACCATCCAGAGAAAAGAGAACATTCCACGTTTTTTACAACCACTGTCGGGGTTTTGTGAGCGGCCTCCTCGTTGAGATAAAGGGGAGCTTGAAAAATTCGAAATTTCGTTAGGGAGCGAGGCACGCAAGAAAATTTTACCGTAGGCATATACATGATATTCCGAGGATAAATTCTGATTGCACAACGATGAGGTTGGGCGGAACGACAATTTTTCAAGGCTCCGTCCAGTCCAGTGACAGTCTGTATATCAAAGCGACGTTAAGCCATGTATTGAAAGAAATCAAAGCTGGTGGCATCATAACCCGGCTGGAGCAACACTCGTTTCTGTCAATCGGGGTATGGCAAACTGTCGGCAACGATTGCGCTGTATTTCTTCTTTCCAGGTTATCAAATTATGTCAAACCTGACCACAGAACTTGCAAGTGTTGCTACCGCTGTTGATCTTACCGGAACCGTTTACGGTTATCTGGCTATTCTGCTATTCGCGCTGGCGTATATTCTTGTTCCTTTCGAGAATGTCATTCATTTGCGAAAGAGTAAACCGGTCCTATTGGCCGCCGGTCTTATTTGGATACTGGTGGCGCTCGCCTATCTTGGCGCTGGTGATACCCATACCGCTCATGAGGCCATCCGGTCGAGCCTTCTTGAATATGCTGAACTGTTCTTGTTCTTGCTGGCGGCCATGACCTATATCAATGCTATGGAGGAGCGCAATGTTTTCCAGGCCCTCCGCGCTTTTCTCGTATCCCGAGGGTTTTCCCTGCGCATCATTTTCTGGTTGACGGGGTTACTGGCATTTTTGATTTCTCCCATAGCCGACAATCTTACCACGGCGCTGCTGATGGGTGCCGTGGTTATGGCGGTGGGTGGGGATAATAAAAAATTTGTCGGTCTGGCATGTATCAATGTGGTCATCGCCGCCAATGCCGGAGGGGCATTTTCTCCGTTTGGCGATATTACCACCCTCATGGTCTGGCAAAAGGGCAAGGTGCATTTTGCTGAGTTTTGGGTCATTTTCTTTCCATCTCTGGTGAACTGGTTAATCCCGGCAGCGGCGATGAGCATGGCGATTGTCAATACCGGCCCTAAAATGCTGGATGAAAAAGTCTCGATGAAATACGGGGCACGGGCAATCATGGCCTTTTTTCTGCTCACTATCACGACAGCGGTATGTTTTCATAATTTCCTGCATTTACCGCCGGTGGTCGGGATGATGCTGGGGTTGGGCTTTTTGGGACCGCTCTCCTATCACATCAAACTCCATGAAGGCCGGTCGGAGAGATACGATTATATCCTTGGCACCCGGGGTGCCGAATCCATTAATCCAATAACCACCATTCTGAAGAGCAAACTGGAATTGTCTGATATCATAGAAAAGGTGGCGATGCCGGCCTTTGCCATCGATAACGATCACAACATCACCCATTGGAACAAAGCCTGTGAAGAATTTACCGGACTGCCAGCCCCGAAGATGGTGGGAACCCGTAACCAATGGCAGCCATTCTATGACAAAAAGCAACCGGTGATGGCTGACCTGGTTCTCAACTATATGCCGGAAAAGGCAATCGAACGGCATTATGCCGGACACTTTAAAAGGAGTACCTACTTCGATGGCGTCTATGAGGCGACCCGCTTTGTGCCAAGCCTTGGCGAAAATGGACGTTGGATCTGTTTTACCGGGGCACCATTGAAGAATGCCGAAGGGAAGGTGGTCGGCGCAGTGGAGGTAATCGAGGACTACACCGACAAGGCGGCCGCCGCACGTCAATTTGATCTTATGAAAAAGATCTCCCGAGCCGAATGGGATACGCTGCTCTTCTTTTACGGGGTGATCATGTGTGTCGGCGGTCTTGCCCAGTTTGGCTATCTTGCTGTCATTTCCCAGTACATGTATCATGATTTGGGGGCGACCACCGCCAACGTTTTAGTCGGACTGTTGTCGGCGGTTGTTGACAATATCCCGGTGATGTATGCCGTGTTGACCATGGATCCGTCCATGTCGCATGGGCAATGGCTGCTGGTAACCCTGACCGCCGGAGTCGGCGGGAGCATGTTGTCAATCGGCTCCGCCGCAGGTGTCGCCCTCATGGGTACCGCTCGCGGGGTCTATACCTTTGGTGCCCATCTACGCTGGACCCCTGTTATCCTAATGGGCTATGCGGCCGGTATACTCTGTCACCTTTTTCTCAACGCTCGATTGATGTGAGTGATCGCCACCCCCTGAACTCAGCTCCACCCACTGAACACTACCTCCGCCAAAATATCTTGGGCACAACAACCGTCTCGCACATAAACACGCCGGAAACTCGTTTATAATCCTCTACCGGCACAAAAGCTGGGACCGAAATATTTCAAACGATTTTTTTCCAGTTGTATCCCGGTATACGTTTTTTTGAGCGTTTTTCTTCTAAACTTATGCCCATGCTACGAAACATCGTTCACCGGAACCGGTGCTGCAAATGAGCAAGGCAAAATACGGTTTCCTAACAAATCCATTAGGGAGGATGCACATGAGAAGAATCACTCAACACGCGGTATTATTATGCCTCTTATTCCAGTTAGTCGCTTTACCGGCTTTCGCGGAGAAAAACCTCTCAGCTGATGTCGTAGTAATCGGCGGGGGAGGCTCAGGAATTGTCGCGGCTTATGCCGTGGCACAAGGCGGCGCGCAAAGCGTTATCGTGCTGGAAAAACAACCGGCAATAGGGGGAACCGCAAAATATGCGGAAGGAATTTTTGCCGCTGACAGCAAGATTCAACAGGAGCGCAATATCCTGTTGCCCAAGGATGATGCCTTTAAAATGATCATGAACTATAGCCATTGGCGTGCCAATGCGAAATTGGTTCGGGCTTTCGTTGACAAATCGCCCGAAACAATCGAATGGCTACAAACCCAAGGGGTTGAATTTGCGGAGTTGACATCCAACTATCCGGGAGGACTCCAGTCTTGGCATATCTTCAACGGTCGTGGCAAGGGCATGCTCGACGTGCTGACCCAAAAATTCCCTGAAATGAATATTCAGATAATGACCGAAACTCCTGGCAAAGACCTTATCATCAAGGACGGTGTAGTTGCTGGGGTCGTCGCCGAAAATCGCGACGGAGAGACACTTAATATCCATGCAAAAGCAGTTATTGTCGCAACAGGCGGTTTTTTGAACAACAAAGAAATGATGAGCAAATATACCCGATTCCCAGATGTCATCCCGGTGGGCAACGTCGGCAAGACTGGTGACGGAATCCAAATGATGCTTTCGGCCGATGCCGCAACTGAAGGGATGGAGGTTGTCCAATCCTATCGTCCTGGCTTGAGTGGTGAACCGACAACGTCTCACCTTCTGGCATCCGTCCGGCAACCGTACCTCTGGGTCGATACCAAAGGCGAACGGTTCTGTGACGAGATGGTCATCTTCCAGTGGCCGTTTGCCGGTAACGCACTTGAACGTTCGGGTGGATTAATGTTTGCGATTTATGACGCAAACACCAAAAAGTACATGATTGAAGACGGCATTGACGTAGGTGTCGGCGTCATGGTTCCCGTTAAAACAAAGCTGGCTAATCTGGATAAAGATCTGCAGCGCGGAATTGCTAATAACGTTGCCTTTACTGCAGACACCATCGAAGGACTTGCCGAAAAAATGGGTGCCCCGATTGATAACCTGAAGGAAACAATTGAACTGTACAACAGCTTTGCCCAGCAGAAACATGATGGGCAATTTGCAAAAGATCCGAAATATCTGCGTGCGGTAGTCACTCCTCCGTTTTTTGCTGTCGAGGCAAGACCGATGGCGCTCGGCACGTTGGGCGGAGCCAAGGTTACTCAGGATATGCAGGTTCTTAGTACGCAAGGCAACGTAATCCCCGGACTGTATGCGGTCGGAAATGACGCCGGTGGCATGTATGGGGACAGCTACGATCTATTAATGGCCGGAAGCACTATCGGATTTGCCGTGAATTCGGGGCGTATGGCTGCCGAACACGCTGCCGAATATATAAAAACGGTCCAACAATAAATCAACTATCGATCCGAACGCAGGCCGGAAAATCGAGATTCCGGCCTGCGTTTACAAGGGAGGCAGCCAGTGTTACGCAGCATATTGATATGCTTATGCACGGTATACCTAATCGGTCCGTTCAACGCGCGAGCAATCGAAGTCAACCAAATCCATCGGGAAAACGACATTACTTGCAAAAATTGCCACGAAATCGACGAACCTGAGAAACGCGCCTCAGATCAGGCCTGCATTGACTGTCATTCTGCAGTTCCCGGCTCTGTCAAAACCTACGCTGATCGCGGCATGGAACTTTTGGTTAATATCCACGATTCCCATGAAGGTCAACTACGATGCACTCTCTGTCATCACATTCATGAACCATCGGATTTGTATTGCAACAGCTGTCACGAGCTTGAAATAATAACGCCGTAGCAAGGCTTTGGGTCTTTTCAAGAACCATGGGACGGAAACGGTTGTTTTGGTATCTATTTCTGATCAACTTCGCCTTAGCCTTAGGGTATGGTATCGTTGATACTTTTTTCTCCATTTACGTCCTATCCCTCGGAGCCCAAGGTTTTCTGCTCGCATTCAGCGTTACGGTTTATTCACTTGCCAAAGCCACCTGCTGTCTTTTTGCCGGCTCACAGCTTGAGCGAATGGGGCTGGCAAAATCCTTTTTGGTTTGTATAGGCATGTATTTGGCCGTTTCTTGTGGCTATTTACTTGCCAACGGCCTCTATGCAATCGTCCTGCTGCGCTTTTTCCAAGGTATTGCCTGCGCTTTGTTCCGACCCGTCCTGTTGGCCATGGTTCAGCAAACGATTCCACGTAACCAGACATCCACAGTACTCGGGACCTTTGATATTTCCTTTTACTGTGCCGTTGCACTCGGACCATTGACCGGCGGCTTAATCAAAAGCTCATGGGGGTTCCATGGAGTTTTTACCACGCTTTTCGTTATCTGTTTAGCAGCCACTGCATTAGCCTTTTATATATTCGTTAGCCAACCACCGACGCCGAAAACCACCTTCTCATCCTGCAGACAAACCGGTCGAACACCTAAATGGCGTTGCCCAGGACGGGGACTCACCGGTCTTCTTCTCTTTATTTTTGGACGAGCCTGCGGGATTTCCGTTTTACTCGTTTTTCTCCCTATTTTTCTGACCAGTCAATTGAATCTTGGCGACACCCGCATCGGCCTGGCAATGGCGTGTTCCACGATAATGCTCCTTATCCTGCTTCGGCCTGCCGGTAAGCTTGCAGATAAAACCTCCCACCGGCTCATGGTGCTTCTCGGCGGCACGTGTTCAGGTATGTTGCTCATCACGATCCCATGGACTGGCTCGTTCGAACAAATTTTACTTCTCACATCGCTCCTGGGGATATGTACCAGCGTATCACAACCTGCCGGTATGGCACTACTCGTCAGGGAAGGAGAAAAATATGGACCCGGCCATGCATATGGACTGTTTTACACTGCATTGCACCTCGGTTTTATATGCGGTCCACTAGGTGGCACTCTGCTGTATCGAACGTTAGGACTTCATTCCGTATTCTATGTTGCCGGAGGTCTTGGCATACTCTCAGCGTTCCTGTTCCTTCAATTGCGCCCCATGCAAAAAGTAGTTGCGGACACTGCACTTTTGGCCCAGTATTGATTCTGTACCGCGGGGACGGGTAGTAATAAAACTATCCCCCTGAGAAATCCACACGAATGGTTATCTCGCCAGCCAGCTATTCGTATGGAGGACTGAAAACGCAAGGATCATATGCGCCAAGTATTCAACTCCGCCCCCTGGATTCCTCCCTCAGAGATAGCCGACATCAAACAGCTATTTTACACCTACGGCACGGTAAAAAAGGTAACAAAAAATTCAGTCATAAAAAGCGGTGGGCAACATAACCGGCTCTTCTTGCTTGAAAAAGGGCTGTGCATGTATCTCGTAAATTACTCCATTGGCAAAACAAGAGTGCTTGCCCTTATTCCTCCTGGCCGCTCTCTCTGTAATATATCCTGTATCTCCGGCGAACGGGTCAACGTCACAACACTTGCCAAAAGAAACACGGACCTTATCTCCATGTCTCCAGCGATCTTGCTTGAACAGATCGCCAAGCGTCAAGATTTGGCCGTTCGTTACATGAAATTTATTATCGCAACCCAAGAAAGTCTGTTGGAGGGCATGATTGCCAATTTTACCCTTTCTCATGAAGATCGCTTGAAGGTTTTCTTCAAGTCGCTGCTCCATTCATTCGCCTTGGAAAACAAAATCGGTATGGTGGAAATTCCAATCCCCCTATTCAATGAAGAGCTTGGCATGATCATTAATGCGACTCGAGTGACCGTAAGTCGCATCAAGAAAAAATGGAACCATCAAGGTCTGTACCAAAAAAAAGACCGAAAGGCTTATATAAACACCTCACTCCTGGCGGATGTTTACGACTGGCATCGGTGAATATCGTCGCCTAAGTTATGTGAACGTGGATAGCGGCGGCATACTGTCCCGTCACTTCCGGCTCAACAGATGACCTCAACAATTGCGGGAAGACCGTATCGTCCGTGAACCGTGCCTCGAATAAAGTGTTGCCTTCCTCTATCTGGTAGAGGACGATCTCTCCCTGAATTGACCGTCACTTTATGCTGTCAAAGCATTCTTTATATCTTCGCTAACGTCGCCAATTCCGAATAATGAGCATAATTGGTTCTATTGGTCTTTGATTCGGGCCGTACTGCTGTCTCGCCGTTTTGTCCATCCATTTCGTTCATAGGGAACAGTCTTACAAAACCTGGACAAATCCATAAGCCTATTCGGTGGATAATTATTGTTAAAAGTCAAGCTATTGCCAAATCACAGACCAACTTCTTCCCAAATCTCAAAAGCCCTTGGGTGACGATTGAATTCTCAGTCAACTGTCGCACTTTATTTGGTTGCAAATCATCAGCTGGAGCTTAGAAATCAGGTCTCCTTCTTGTAGCGCTTATTATGGGGTTGGGAGGATACCGGTTCACTACTTGTTGAATCCTTGTGCTGACGTGACCGGATCGATACAATGGCGTATATCCCTTTGCAGGGTAACCCTGCATTTTTTTTAGGGAGATGTTCATGGACGATTTTGATGAAGATCCGCTCAACCTGCTTGAAAACGATGGTGACGGAGTTAATGAGACCATCCTGCTGTTCGACAGGGATGCTAAAAATCAGCAGCCGCCCGTTGAAAACAGGGGATGCGCAGTAGTCCTGATGATACTGACCTCCTCACTGCTTTCTGCCGGGTTCGGTCTCTACAAGGTATTTACCTGATCCCGGCAGCATTCTTTATCACATCTAAGGAGCCTTACCCATGGCCGCGGCCGACCCGTTTTATCTCGATCGATTTGTGCAAGCCCAGAAAAAGATCTATCCCCAGGTGATTCAAGAACTCCGTCGCGGTGCCAAAACCGGGCATTGGATGTGGTTCCTTTTCCCCCAGTTCATCGGCCTCGGTCAAACACCAATATCCCGAACCTACGCGATAAAGACGCTCGACGAGGCACGCGCCTACGCTCAGCATTCGGTTCTCGGGCAGCGACTGCAGGAATGCACCGAGCTGGTTATTGCGGTTGATGGCAAATCGGCAAACACTATCTTCGGACATCCCGACGACTTGAAGTTCAGGTCCTCGATGACTCTTTTTCTCATGGCAGTGCCCGAAATTGACCTCTTCCAGCGGGCTATCAACAAATATTACAACGGCGAGCAGGATGTCCGAACGCTGGAGTTACTTGAACGTCAACAAACATAATAGCCCCCCGGCAAGATTTCCAAGACAATAGAAACGTTTCCCGGCACAAATACAGACGGATGTTTAAAGGAGAACTGCCCACCGCCCGTTACTTGAACAGTCGGTCGAACATCCGGCCGGGAAATTCGAAGATCAGTCGAAGAAGAGAAACCCTTGCGGATCCTTGAGGTCTCCTCCCAACCCGGCCGATTTTGAAATCAGAGGCAAAACGGTGCCCGCAGGAAGGACATTTCAGGGTGATACCACCGGTATTCTTGGGAATTCTGAGCTGCTGGCCGCAGTCCGGACAGCTCTTGATCGTATGATTTCCTTGCGCGTTGTTCATGTATCGCTACCGGCCGAGTGCTCCAGAAATTCATCGAGGCGAGCGAACTTGTGCGCCGACTCATGGGTGACCATCTGGTCCATTGATGGCGCCATCCCATACTCCAGCGCCTCTTGCCGGCTCGGAGCACAAAGGCACCGGCTGGCACCGCCTTTAAAATTACCCACTGCACGAATGTCGATCATGTCTCTTTTCAAACCCACCATTCAATCGTTGTCAAGAGTTCCATGCTTATCTATAATCGGGAGAAAATTCAAAACTCTTTTTGCCAGGCGGCAGTTTTTTTTACGCCATACAATGATGCTCGTCACCAGAGGACAGAGGATATGAGCGATGACACACGGATGCAGCTGCTGCGCAGTATCGAACTCTTTCTTGGGCTGTCCGAGGAAGAGCTGACACTTTTAGCCAAGCATGCTGCGGAACGGTATTTCGACCAGGGAGCTCTGCTCTTCGAGCAGAGCAGTCCTCTAACCGATCTGTTTATCATTGTTCAGGGCGAAGTCGAGTTGTTTAGTATCGGCTCGTTCGGCGAGCATGATCGACTCGGATATTTCAGTGATGGTGATTTCCTCGGTGAGGGTTCCTGGGCCAGTCATCAGCCGAACGCCACTTCCGCCCGGGTATAGTGGACCCCAGTTTTAAGACAGTAGTTTAAGCTAGACGCAATCCCGAGGAACAGGAAAAGATGAGTGAAGGAAAGAAGAGAAAGTTCCATACTCCCGAGTTCAAGGCCAAGGTAGCTCTGGAGGCATTGCGAGGGATAAAAACGCTCAACGAGATAGGGCAAGAATTTGGGGTCCACCCTATTACGGTTGGGCATTGGAAGAAGGAACTTCAAGAGCAGGCAAAAACGCTCTTTGAAGGAAAGCGAGGTCCTACACCGATCGCGGCACATCGAGAACCTGAAC
>NZ_FQXS01000089.1 GCF_900130015.1 Desulfofustis glycolicus DSM 9705
GCTATGATATCGTTGCCATTCATACGTTTCTCCTCGCTATTTCGTGTGGATTTGATCTTATGATATCAAATCCACACGAAATGACGAGGAGCCTACCTTGACAGCCCGGTGGGCCGGTTCCTCTCCGCCGACCCGGTGGGATTGGTTGACCCGTTGACCGGGGCGGTCACCCTTGAAATCCTGGGTAACCCGCAGCGGTTGAACCGTTATGCCTATGGGCTAAATAATCCGTATCGGTATGTTGATCCTAATGGGGAATGGGCAGAGGCTGTTTTCATAGAAGGACCAAGCATTGCTGTTGGTGGTCATTCCTTTGTCAGCAATGTTAGACAAGGAAATGTTGGTTCCGCAATAGTTGATGTTGTAGGTGTTGTTGCCGACATTGCTGCTGCTATAGCTCCTGGAATCCCTGGTGGGGTGGGGTTGGGGATAAAGGCTTCAAGAGGGGCAAAAAAGGCAAATGACTTTTTTGAAGGAACCAGCTATACAGGAAAAGTTCGAAGGCAAATGAAACAAGGAGATTTTCATGCTTTTCCTGAAAGTGTGAAGGCGTTCCAAAATCAAGGAAAACTATCAAAAATCACAGGTGGTGATGGAATTACCCGTCAAAAGCTAGAAATACCTGGAATTTATAGAGGGAACAAAGGAAATTTCGAATTTATTAAAGAATCGAACGGAAAGATAAATCATCGTCTTTTCAAACCTCAGAAAATGAAGAAAAAGGATTGATGATGAACTGGTCTGAAAATATAAAATTAATACTATCTTCCGGTTTCTCTCTTGAGAATATAGGCGTTAATAATTGGGCCCTTGACAACAAGCAAGCTTTAGAAGTTCTTGATGAATTTGAAAGACAAGGAATCGCAGTTCTCGGTGGTGATGTATACGAAATTGTAGATGGAATACCAGAATCCAATTATGACAACTGGTATTGTGAACAATATGATGATGAACCATTTCTAGATTTTTCTAAACGTAGTATTGCCAAAGCTAGAGAATATATAAATAACTACAAACAATCTAGCAGCAAATCAGTTATGTATACTATTGTAGCTGAAGAATTACAAGACCAGCGAGGGTATGAGGAGGGTTAGGGGGCACCCATTAAAAGGCCTCTTGTCAAGGAATAGACTACTCCGATCAAGGGAAAGGGGATTTTCCTTATGAGAGTATTACTTCCCGCTACCGTGTGCGTTGTTTGTCCGTTCTTTTTGCACCCGTGATTTCGGCGATACCGTGTCAGTAGTGAGATCCACTGCACCAGTCACCCATCAGGTTCAAGGCTGCAGCAGAGAGGAGACAAGCGGAACAAAGAGATTCGCATACAATCTCGTCGTGGAGCTTGTCTACTCTCGGGCCACGACCCCTGTCCGACGTTTCGGACCCAGAAAATCCTCGGTACCATGCCGGTTCCACTGATGACGTGCTGACAAATACCATGGTTATTAACCAACCCTTTTTTGGTTCGGGCATGGGCAGGAAAGACACCGACAAACACCCGGACAAACTGCGGGGGACGTTGTTTAATTGTTGAGTTCACTACCGACGGGTAAAGCTCCTGCCAAATTCGACCTTCCTCATCACTGCTCCCTTCCGATGCTTC
>NZ_FQXS01000031.1 GCF_900130015.1 Desulfofustis glycolicus DSM 9705
CGGAAGGCATCGGTATCATCCCAGTTCTTCGCTACCGGCGGGCCGAATATCTGGGCCAGCACCGGGTGACGCAGCGGCGTCGAATACTGGATGTCCAACTCCTCGTACTCCGACCAGAAGGTCCGGTCCCAGGCCAGCTCGACCGTCAGGTTCTCCCAGGTATAGGCACCGGCTATCGTCAATACCGCCGGCGCCGGCAGCGTCACGTTGCCGGTCGACTCGAAGACATACGGGGCCGGATAGTTGGTGTTCAGCGTCGCGTCGCCGGTCAGGTCGAGATCGACGTGCGAACGATAGGTCACCGACAGGTTCAACGCCTCCATCGGCTGCACCGCCACCGCCAGGTTGTAGCCGTAGTCGGCTTCCCAGTCTCCTTCCAGATCACGATCGAATCCGATCCCTTCCGCCGTTCTGCCGCCGTTGCGGGCTATCGCTTTGGCCATCAGCAACCGCACGCCGCCGCTGATCGACAGGTAGTCGGTTACCGCGTAGGATACCGTCGGGTTGATGTCGAAGACTTGCAGTGAAAACTTGCGTGCATAGGTGGCCGGGAACGGGTCCTCCCAGCGCTTGGCCAGGCCAAACGGCGCCGTTACCGAAAAGCCGAAGCGGAAGTTGTAGAAATCGGGCGAGATCATGAATACCGTCGGCAACAGGAAGTTCTCGGTATCCGAGGTGCCGTTCATCAGCGGCGACCGAGCGTCGGTATAGTCGATCTCGGTCAGGTGGATATAGGTGAAGTCGATCTCGGTCAGCCAGCCGTCCTCGGCGAAAGACATGTTTGCCGGATTGAAATAGCTCGCGTCGGCGCCCTTTGCCGAGGCGATGTGGGCACCGGCCTTGGCCACCGAATCCGCCGACTGTTCCGGGATCCGATACCCCGACGCATAGGCCGAACTCACCGCAAACACCGAGGCCAAAGCCACCAGAGACATTGTCTTTTTCATGCCATCCTCTCCTTTTCAACTCGTTGACTGTCGACCTGACCGTATCTTGTTACCGGCAGGCTCCCCTTATCCCATCCTTTCTCCTCTATGATCCGTCGGCTGCCATGCCGATTTTTCCCAGATCTGCAAGCAGTTCCCCCTCCATAACCATGGCCCTACCACTTGCATCCCGAACAACGAAGGTCACCAGGGCATCGGCAACTACTTCCCGGCTCTGCTTCAATACGATTTCCTGGCGCAGCACCGCACTCTTGTTGCCGACTTTCTCCAAAACGGTGGACACCAGCAGATGCTCTCCCACACCAACTGCTTTGCGGTAATTGACATTGATATTTACCACCAGGAAAACCCGGCCACTCCGTGCCCACTGTTCGAGATCGATTTTCGATTCGAGCTGAGCCCACCGATCTTCTTCAAAAAATTCGAGATAGCGGGCATTGTTGACATGGCCGTAAAAATCGGCATGATAACCGCGTACCTTGATTTCAGTCAGATAATCCATGTATTGGCACCATCTCTTGAAAAATGCCGATCAGACCGTCCGGGGCGCACCCGAACGGCCGCGTTAGCATCGTCATCATCCCGCTCAGTCCGATTTCCCGAACGCTTTCAGAAAATTTTTCAATGAATCAGGATTATTAGACTTAATCTTGCCGGAAAGAAAGTCTCCCAGCCCCGGCCGATAGTCTTCCTGCCAGATTTTCAGGAAAAACTCCGCGCTGGTTTTACAGACGCAATCGGCGTTTTCGACGGTGCGCCCGTCTTCGACACGACAGTGATCGGCAGCCACGAAGACCGTCTTCTTACTGTTTTCCAGAGAAAAATAGTAGCTGGTCGGAGTCGTCACCACTCCGGCGACAAATGACCCCGGCAACGTGGCAAATATCTGTACGATCATAACGGCTCCATCAGCTGGCAGTAAGCTTTTCGATCAACACCGGAACCAACTTGGTCAGGTCGGCTACGGCCAGCACATCGGCAACATCGCCGATCGGGGCGTCCCGATCGGTATTGATGGCCACGATAAAATCGGATTTCTTCATGCCGGCCAGATGCTGAATGGCACCGGAGATACCGCAGGCGATATAGAGTTTGGGGGCAACCGACTGTCCGGTGGTACCCACCTGCCGGGCATGCTCCGCCCATTCCGCATCGACGACCGGACGACTGGCCCCGTACTCGCCGCCGAAGGCCTTGGCCAGATCGGCAATCAGAGAGATGTTTTCCGGTTTGCCGATACCGCGGCCGGCACTGACGATCACTTCGGCCTTGCTCAGATCGATGCCGCCGGCCTCGGCGGCTTCATACCCGAGAAACTCCACCCGGTCCGTCGTCTCGACGGCAACCCGCTCGAGACTCGGAGCGGCGGTCTCCGGCTCGCTGCCTCCAAAAGCACCGGCCTGCAAGGTAACGACCGCACCGCCGGTCTTGATCTCCACGGTGCGCCGCAGCTTGGCATTACAGACCGGCACCACCAGCGTGCCATCGACGTAATCGACCACCTCCGAGACCTGGGCCAGGCCCAGGGCGCAAGCCACTCGCGGCGCCAGATCCCAGCCATAGCTGGAGTGGCTGAAGACCACCAGATCGGGCTTGACCTTGTCAATGGCAGCCAGCAGCAATTGTTTATGGACGGCTGGTCGATATTCGCCGTAGGTTTCGGCGTCAGCCAAATACAGGGTACCACCGTAAGCCGGCAGGGCAGCCTCGGAACCAACGACGAACATCGCGTGATCGGCTCCGGTCCGGGCGGCAAAACCAAGTAGGTCACTGATCGAACCGAGCACCTTGCCATCTCGATATTCCGCAACGAGCAATACTTTCATCGTCTTCCTCCTACGCCAACACGGCGGTCTTTTCCTTGAGAATGGTGATCAGGCGATCGGCGACTTCGGCGGGCTCTCCCTCGAGAATCAGGCCACCGCCTTTCTTTTCCGGAAAGTACAGCTTCGCCGTCTGCTGACGCGCTTCGACTTTTAGTACGTCGGCGACGCCAACCGTGATCAGCTCCTTCTTCTTGGCCTTCATGATATTGGGCAGGGTCGGATAGCGGGGATTGTTCAATCCGAGCTGGCAGGTAACCACGGCCGGCAGGCCGGTGGCGACGCGGGCCTTGACACCGCCCTCGAGTTCGCGCCTCAGTTCGAGCCGACCGTCGGCCAGCGAGAATGCGACCACCGTGGAAACACCGGGCAGATCGAGCAACTCGGCAACGAGAATGCCGACCTGGCCGCTGCCGCGATCCTGGGACTGCATGCCGGTCAGGATCAGATCGAAGTTCTTGTCCCTGGCATACTCGGCGATCATGCCGGCGATCTGGAACGGCTCCCGGCTGCTGACTTCGTCGTCGGCGATATGAACACCCCGGTCGCACCCCATGGCCAGCGCCTTTTTGATGGTCTCCTTGACCTTGTCGGGACCGATCGACAACACGGTGATATCGGCGTCACCAACCTGCTCCTTGACCAGCACCGCCTGCTCGACGGCAAACTCGTCATATTCGTTCATCCGCCAGGCCAGGTCGGCGGTGTCGTACCAGCGACTGTCGGCGGCCACTTTAAATTTTGATTCCATATCCGGAACCTGTTTGATACACACGAGAATCTTCATGGCTCCCTCCTTTCAAGATCTGCCTTCCGGCAAACAATCCGCCAGCACTTCGGCGATATCCTTTGGTTTTAACGATCCATCGGCGTCGGCTCCCTTGACGCCGTCTTCAAACATGGTCAGACAGAACGGACAGTTGGACAACAATTGCGGGGCACCGGTGGCGACGGCCATCCGCACCCGCTTGACACTGATCCTCTCACCGATATTTTCCTCGGCCAGGATCCGGCCGCCACCGGCGCTGCAGCAAAATGCTTCGGAGCGATTCTTCTCCATCTCCACAATCCGCCCGCCGGCTGCTCGAATCAGCGCCCGGGGCGCCTCATAGATGTCGTTGTGTCGGCCAAGATAGCAGGAATCGTGATAGGTGCAGGAGAAATCGGCGCCATTGATCTTCAAGCGGCCGGAAGAGATGAGTCTCTCAAGAAACACCGTGTACGATTCGACCTCGATCGCCAGGCCGAGATCGCGATAATCCTTGGTCAGGGTGTTGTAGCAGTGCGGACAACTGGTCACCACCTTCGCTGCCCCGCTGGCATCGATCTTTTCGATATTTTCCACGGCCAGGGTCTGATAGAGGTATTCGTTGCCCATCTTGCGCATCGGCTCGCCACAGCACTTCTCCTCCTTGCCGAGGATGCCGACCCGGATGCCCGCCGCCCGGCAGAGCTTGACGAAACTGCGGGCCACCGCGATATTACGTTTGTCGAACGATGCGTAACAACCGACAAAATAAAGAATATCGACTTCTCCACCGCTGCCGATAATCTCGACATCAAGTCCTTCCGCCCAGTCACCGCGCGCAGCGTAGCCGCTGCCGAGCGGATTGCCGTTGACTTCGGTCTGTTCCATCGCGGTCATCACCTCATCGCCGGGGAACTCCCCTTCCATCAACACGAGCGAACGGCGCATCTCGATGATCTTGGGAACATGCTCGATAGCCGCCGGACAGATTTCCTGGCAGGCCCGACAGGTGGTACAGGCCCAGAGAACATCTCTGCCGATAGTATCGATCAGGTCGCTGTCCGGCTTACCGAAAGCAACTTCACCGATCTGGTTGACCAGCTTCATCGGCGACAGCGGCTTGGCGGTGCTCCAGGCCGGGCAACGGTCCTGGCAGCGCTTGCACAGGGTGCAGGCGTCAGCGTCGAAGATGTCTTTCCAGCTCAGGTCGGCAACAACCGTCGCACCGAATTTCTCGCTCTCCTCATCCTCCAGGTCGAGTGTGACCAGTTTGCCCTTCGGGCCACGGTCGGCGAACAGGTAGTTGGCGCTGGTGGTGAAGATATGGCGAAATTTGGTATACGGAATACTGACGATAAAACCGACGGCAAGCAGCAGATGCAGCCACCAGAGCAGCTTGTGCAGGCTGCGCAGATCTTCTTCGCCGATGCCTGCCAGGGACTTGGCAAAGAGCAGGCCGACCGGCGACCAGGCAGCCAGCGGCGTGCCAAGCTCGGTTACCGCCATCCGTGCGCCCTCGATGACGAAACCGGTGACCAGGATGATGAAGAGCAGCCCATGCATCAGGGCATCGTCAGGCCCGGTGGTCAGCCCTTCCGGCCGCATGACATAGCGGCGAACGAACAGTCCGCCGAGCATGATGATCGCAACCAAGCCGGCCAGATCGAGAACCAGTGAAAACCAAGCGTAAAAACTTCCCTTCAGGAAGACCAAACCAAAGAGTGGGTCGGTGAAATCAGCCTGGATGAAGACCAGGGTGGTACCGATGACCAGGAGCAGAAAACCCCAGAAAAAGAGCGCGTGAAACAGCCCCGGCCAGGCGACGCGGAGGACTTTTTTCTGCGACAGTACAGCGCCCAGCATCTCACCGACCCGTTCGCCGATCCGGTCCAGCCGGTCCAGCGACCGTCCCTGCCGATAAACGACGCGGCGCTGCAAAAAGGCCCGCACCATGATCGCCACGGCGGCCAGGGCCAGCAGATACATCGGCACCAGAGTCAGGGCGCCGTGTCCGACATTCCAATAAATCTCCCGGGTGAATTCCATGCTTTTCTCCGTTGTCAATGGACCTTGACTCCGTTGTCGAATCGACCGGAAACCGCTTGTCCCTTTATAAATGTTGTTTACGTTAAGGTCAAGACAAAATAAACATTCCCCAGGCTTCTCGTCTCTTGCCCTCCATTGGCGGGCCTTGGCAAACACTTTTTTGTTTGACAGTCGAGCTGCCACCGTGCTATGGTGGTGTTGAAAGTTACGTAAAGGTAAAGTGGATCGATCCGTCCAGCCCGCTCCTCCTGCCACCAGGCACAGAGTGCGTGACGGGACAGGCGGCACGGTCCGCCACTTCCGCCTCACCTGCCGCACCAGAGGCTGTTTTGCCTGCTTGCTGCCATCGGCACAAGAGACGGCGCGAAAACACGTTATCGACCTGCCGAAAGCAAGGAATGACTATGACCAGGAAAGCAACAAAACCTGTACAAATCGGCGAGTTGGCCAGGCAACTCGGTATCACCACCCGAACCATCCGCTACTACGAGGAAATCGGTCTGATGGGCAAGAACGACCGACTCGGCGGCAGCACCAGGATGTACAACAAAGATGATATCCTGCGCCTGAAGTTCATCCTGAAAATGAAGGCCATGGGCGTATCGCTCAAGGAAATCCAGGAGCTTTCCGATATCTTCGACATCAACGATCAGGACTTCACCACCATCACCCCGAAACTGATTGCCATCCTCGACCACCATATTGCCAAGGTGGACGATAAAATAGCCAAACTCTCCTCGTTGCGCAACGATATCGTCAACTATCGCGTACGCATCATGGACTTGCTCGAAAACGGGAAGCCAGCCTGACAGCAGACGGGGATCAACTCCCGATCACACGGTACTGCTAACGATCAACATTCTGTCGCACCTCTCTGCAGTTGAAAAGCACGGCGAGAGACTCCTAAAGACGAAGCGTTTCGTTTCGCTCGCCGCAACTCTGCCGGACCGTCAAGCATCCGCTGCACCGAATAATGCCGGCCGTGGTTTTTTTGACCGAACTGGTTGATTTTCGCACATTTCTCTTGTTTTTCCGATGCATCTGCGTTATAGGTTTTGCGTGTTCCTAACGAAAATCAGATCAGATTTGGTGTCTTTCGTCACCTGTCATGCAGTTTTCTGCAGTCTCGTTACCGACAAGGATTCTGGCTGATCGATAAAGCTGGGAACCACTACACGTTGATTCTTCGTCGGCGGCGCTTCCCTGCATTACGCAGACCCTGTCACATCGGTTGCCGGCCTGTATGGCCAGACCGCGCTACAGGATCGCCTCTGGCGACGGAGAATCGTTACAAACCGTCGGTCCGGCCAACAACGGACCGATGCCGCAGATCGCACGGCGGTAAGCGGCGCATGACCAACGGGCTTATAATCGCCCACACCAACAGGAGTATCAGTAATGTCAGAAGGAACAGTGAAATGGTTTAATGATGCAAAGGGTTTTGGCTTTATCGAGCAAGATGGAGGTCAGGATGTCTTTGTGCATCATTCCGCTATTCAGTCAGAAGGATTCCGAACCCTCGCCGAGGGAGAGCGGGTCAGATTCGAAATTGTCGACGGTGCGAAAGGACCGGCTGCAAAAAACGTCCAGAAAGCCTGACGGACAGCACACCCATACGATCCCGGGGCGGCGGGCCTGCGCTCCTGCCCCGATCGGCGCAGAAACAGTTCGGAATGACTGACCATACATTCCGCAGAACGGGGCAGACGAAAATCTGCCCCGTTTTTTTATTCATCTCTCTTCCCGTCTTTTTCCCACCAACCGGCGGCACCGATCGATTCCCGGCCGAACACCCCGGTGTCCAGGATCCATGCCGTCACCAATTCGGCCGGCGTCACGTCGAAGGCCGGATTTTCCGCCGGACTCTGCTCCGGAGCCCAGCGGCAGCTGCCGAATGAACCGCTGACCCCGCGGACTTCCGCAGCATCGCGTTGCTCGATCGGAATAGCTCGACCATTTGGACAGGATGGATCGATAGTGCTGCACGGCGCCACGACATAGAAGGGAACCCGATGATAATGGGCCAGAACAGCCAGCGAATAGGTGCCGATCTTGTTGGCAAAATCACCGTTGACACCAATCCGGTCACTACCGACGAAAATGCGCTGCACCTCGCCGCGCCGCATCAGCTGAGCCGCGGCATTATCACAGATGATGCGGTGATCGATGCCATGCTGCAGACATTCCCAGGCGGTCAGGCGACCGCCCTGGAGCAACGGCCGGGTCTCGTCCACCCAGACAAAGGGTCGCTTCCCCTGTCGGTGAGCTGTCAGGATAACCCCAAAAGCGGTGCCGATGCCGGCTGTTGCCAGACCGCCGGTATTACAGTGGGTCAGGATCATCTCCCGCTCCCCGACCAGTTGTGCTCCGTAATGGGCCATCCGGTCGCACTGCTGTACATCTTCCCGGCAGATCTGCAGCGCCTCTTCAATCAATGAGGCGGGATACTCCGGCCCGCCCATCAACGGCACCAACCGGTCGATGGTATTCATCAGGTTGACGGCGGTCGGCCGAGCCCGACGCAGACGTGCAGCGTCCACAATCAATTCTTCGGGATGACTGCCTCGCCGGGCCAGCAGGGCGAGCAGCAATCCGGCCGCGACCCCGATGGCCGGCGCCCCGCGAATGGCCAGCCGACGCATCAGCTCGATCAGCGTATCGACATCGCCGCAGCGCAGCCACACCTCACGCTGGGGCAGCAGACTTTGATCGAGGATCGAAAGGGAGGTGCCATTGCAGACCAGTCCGGCACTGTGGAAATCGATCATGGCCCATCCTCCGGGCCGCCCTGAGCCAACGACAGTGCCAGCATCTCGATCATGACACCCACTGCCCCTGCCGGATTCTCACCGAAACTGATCACCCCGTCGAGATGTCCTCCCATGACCAGCAGCCGTTGCCCGGATCGGCGACAATCGGCAAAGATCCGCTGGACCTCGCGCGCCATCTCCGGTGTCCCGTACGACGCCGCCGGATCGGTGCATGGCAGGTGCAGCCGATCCGCCTGCAGCCAGATCTCCGGACAATGGGCATGCACGACACACTGCACGGCATCATCGAGACCGTAGATCTGTCCGTGGGTCAGCGCCTCTGAGGACGGTGCGGTCAGGCCCCGGGCCGTGACCGTGTTGCCGGCCGGGTCCCAGTCGGTCACCCAGGCATAATGCTTTGCCGACAGGGCCGGCAGCCCGCCGGTCTGGGTGCCGGAGACGAGAAACCCGGCAAAATTATCGCCACTGATCCGCACGCTGATATTGCCATAGCCGGTGCCATCATAGCGCTCCGGAGACCGGCCGATCAGCCCCAGACGCCAGAGGATCTGCCGCCACGCCTCGACCTCTCTGATCATCGCGTCATCGATGCATTCCTGCTCAACAAACTGCAGGGTAAATTTACTGACGCCTTCTGCTGTAGTGCTCATCATCAATCTGTCGTTGATAACAGTTCAACCATCCGAAAACAGATCCGGACGACGGTGATTCAGGGCCGGGAATCTGGTGCGGATATCCCGCAGGGCCTGCAGGTCGAGGTCGGCGGTAATCACCGCCGGACCCGTCCGGGGCCTGGGCGACGACCAGTCCCCATGGATTGACGATCATGCTCCGGCCATAGAGCAGGTGCTGCGGCGGCGCCGCCCCCCACTGGCCGGCAGCGGCCACCCAGCAGAGATTCTCGATGGCCCTGGCCCGCAGCAACACCTCCCAATGATCCCGGCCGGTCTGCAGCGTGAAGGCCGCCGGCACCAGCAGGACAGTGGCGCCCCGAGCCGTCAACCGACGAAACAGTTCGGGAAAACGCAGATCGTAACAGGTGGTCATGCCGAAAATAAAATCGTCGATGGCAAAGGTGACCACCTCGCTACCGGCGGTAATCACGGCGGATTCCCGATACGTCAAGCCGCCCGGGATTTCCACGTCGAACAAATGAATCTTGCGATATACCGATATGATGTCACCGTCCGGGTCGACGACGACACCGGTGTTATGGATCCGGCGCTCGCACCGTTCGAGGAAACTGCCGATGTGGACATACACATCGAGCCGCCGGCACAATTCCCTGATCCGCGGCAACCAGAAAGCCGAAGCCAGCGGTTCGGCATACTTCTGGCGTAGATGATCGGGCCCGATAAACGGGAAATGCTCGGGCAGCATGATCAGTCGCGCACCGCGTTCGGCAAGCTCGTGAATCGCCCGTTCGGCGGCATTCAGGTTTGTCCCCTGGTCGTCTCCAGAGGTGAGTTGCGCACAACCGATAGTCAGCTTCATTGGAGTACCTCCTCTGCCGGCCCTCCCCGAATCTGCACGCTGGGGCTCCTGGTCGGGCCGGGCCGTCCAGACTCTTTGTTTACTTCACTATCGACAAGAATGAAAGGGCAGGATCCGGGAAACCGCACAGCCCGGACTGAGGCGCAAACGGAGACGGCCGGGAATCGGTGTTTTGAGCTCCCGGCCGTATACCAACCGCGTGTTGTGCCGCGTGACTGGCGCCTAGACCTTGAAGGCGCCGACGATGCTGTTGAGTTCCTTGGCCATTTGCTGCAGGTTGGCGGAACTCGTTTCGAGTTGTTTGCTGCTCCGGTTGATCGATTCCGCCGACGCGTTGACTTCCGAGATGTCCTTTGAGATATCGGTGGCCACGGTGGAACTCTGGCTGACGTTCTCGTTGACCTCCTGGATGCCCTGGCTGGCCTGGTTGATATTGTTGGCGATTTCCTGGGTTGCCGCGGTCTGTTCCTCGACCGCGGTGGCAATAGTCGCCACGATGTCGTTGACGCCGCTGATCACCGTGGAAATCTGGTCGATTTCGACACCGGTTGACTGGGTGGTCCGCTGGACCTCATCGATCAGGTTCTTGATATCAAGGGTTGCCTCGGCAGTCTGCTTAGCCAGTTCCTTGATCTCGTTGGCGACGACGGCAAACCCTTTGCCCGCCTCACCGGCCCGGGCTGCCTCGATGGTGGCGTTGAGCGCCAGCAGGTTAGTCTGCTCGGAAATCTCGGTAATCGTCTCGGTCACCCGGCCGATCTTCTCCGCCGCCTGGCCCAATTCGCTCATCTTGCCGGCTGCATTTTCCGCCTGGTGCACCGCGTCTGTGGAGACACTTCGCGCCTTCTCGGCGTTTTCGGCGATCTCGTTGATGGTCGAGGTCATTTCCTCGGCCGCCGCTGCGACCATATTGGTGTTGGTCGCCGACTGCTCCATGGCGGCCGCGACATTGTTCAGGTTGGCACTCATCTCCTCGGCGGCGGTGGCGACATTGCGCGCCCGTTGCGAGGTATCGTCGGCGCCGCTGGACAATTCACCGGCGATCGAGGACAATTCGACCGAAGAGGAGCCGACCACCGAGGAGTTCTCGGTGATGCGCTTGATGATTCCCTGCAGTTTTTCGATAAAGGTGTTGAACCAGCGGGCCATCTCGCCGACTTCATCCTTTGACTTGACCTGCAACCGCATGGTCAAATCACCCTCGCCCTCGGCGATATCCTTGAGGCCGGCTACCGCATCGTTGATCGGCTTGACGATGGCCAGCGCCGCAAAGAATACCAGCAGCACGGTCACGATCAGCGCGATCACGCCGACCAGCAAGATCAGGTTGCGGATCGAGTGCGCTGCCGCCAGGAACTCGTCGGTATCCTGGGTGGCGGCAATAAACCAGTCGACCTCGCTCAGCGGCGCATACCCGGCGACCTTGGGGGTCCCCTGGAAAACATAGGTTTCGACATCTCGTTTACCGGCCAGCATCGACTGCATGAACCCTTCCATGTCCTCAAGGGTCGCCGGATTGAGAGTGAGGATATGCTCCGGCTTCGGATGAGCAAGGATGAGACCGGTTTGATCCGTCATGAAACCGTACCCCGTCTCACCGATCTTTCTTCCAGCCACCAGTTCAACGAGAAAATCGACTTTCATGACCAGGCCGAAGGCTCCGAGAAACTCCGACGATCCCGATTTGATCGGGGCACAGACGGCGCTGACCAGCTTGTTGGTCGCCTGGGAGCGGACAACCTCGCCAACGACCGGCGTGCCGGAGCTTTTTACCTTCTGGAAGTAGGCGCTCTGCCCAATGTTCGCCCCCGTGTACTCCTTGCCGCTGTCCAGCACGCCGGTATAGACGACGCCGGCCGCATCGGTGACGAAGATTCCCTGGTATTTATCGCCGAGCCTCCCGAACTGCCTGGTCAAATCACCAAACAGCTGTCCGATCTCGGCGGCCGACCCGTCGATACCGGCCTGTTTGACTTTCTCGGCCACCTCAACGACTGCCCGATTGGCGGCGAAGACCCCAGCGATTTTCTTTTCCTCCACCAGGATATTGTCGACCAGCCGTGCCAGATCGGCGGCCACATCCTCCGCCCCTTCCATACCGAGCTGGTTCAACGCGTTGGTCGACTTGATCACCGAGATGAAACCGACGATGATCAACGGCAGCAGGACCAGGACGATTCCTCCCGCGAGCAGCTTGAATCTGATTGACGTTACTTTCATCCTCAACCCCCCGATAAACGTTCATGTATCGCCCCTAAGAGCAGCTTTAAAAACCGAGTACAATGAGTATAGGTCAGCAGCAGGTCAAAATGCAAATCGCCGACTGCAAAAAATTGGCAGGCGCGCGTCACCCGTCGAAACTACAGCGGAACAACGCAGCGCCGACGCTCGGACATCTTCCCCGTGACGGATGACCGGCGGAATGGTATAAGGGCACATTTGTCGACTGCGGCAAATCGTCAACCATGCGCTTTCAGGATGCATCGTCATGCTCGGAACCATCGTCAACGCCCTGGCCATCATCGCCGGTAGCCTGCTTGGCTTGCTCTTCAGTAAAGGGATCGCCGACCGCTACAAGGAAATCATCCTGAGCGGCGTCGGGTTGTCGGTGGTCTTGATCGGCATCAGGAGCGCGCTGAGTTCCGACGACCTGATGGTGGTGATCTTCTCGGTGATTATCGGTGCGGTGATCGGTGAATTTCTAGAAATAGAGAAGCGCCTGGAATCGTTCGGCACCTTTCTTGAGAAAAAAGTGACCGCCAAGTCGAGCGATTCAAGCTCGTTTGCCCGGGGGTTTGTGACCGCCAGCCTGGTGTTCTGCGTCGGCTCGATGGCCATTGTCGGCTCACTGGAGAGCGGTCTGACCGGCAATCACCAGACCCTGTTCGCCAAGTCGATCCTTGATGGCGTTACCTCGATCATCTTCGCATCGGCAATGGGGCTCGGCGTCATATTCTCCAGCCTGGCCGTCTTCTTCTACCAGGGGGTGATCACCCTGACCGCCGTCTTTATGAAGAGTTTCCTGGTGCCCGCGACTATCGCTCAGATGACCTCGGTGGGGGGCTTGCTGATCCTGGCCATCGGCCTGAACATGCTAAAAATCACGTCTATCCGGGTCGGCAATCTGCTGCCCGGCATCTTCCTGCCGCTGCTCTACTTCATGGTTCTGCAGATCAGTCATTAGCCGGTCCAGGCGCGATCAAAGTTTAGTCCGCACCCGATCCCAACGTTTGATCTGCCAGGTCGTCCGGCCTTCTGCAATCCGATTGCCGGATTGGTCGGTAACCAGACTCTTCATACAGATGGTGACCGCGTCCTGCTCACGCAGTGGGCCGATGATCTCGTTTTCCAGTCGCTGGTTCGGCAGAAAGCTCTCGGAGACGATGCCTTCCTTGGCCTGGTAATGGTAATCCACTTCAAGGCGTCCCATGATCAGACGATAAAGCTGTGGATCAAGCCGTGACAACAGCAGGAACCCGGCCGACATCTCGGCGACGGTAGCAATGGCGCAGGCATGGATGCCGCGCACATGGTTGCGGTTGATCTGGCGGTAGGTGGCGGCGGATCGGACCATCTCCTCGGTGATGGCGACGATCCGGAACCCGTGCGGCCGGTTGAACGGGATAACTCGGCTGAGCAGCAGGTTGAGTACCAGCAGCCAGCGCGGCGAGTTTCGGGCCCGCTCGATCAGTTTCGGCAGATGCTGTATCATTTTCGTTCCCCCGGCTCTTCCCTTCGTTCGCCGCCGCGTGGCAGCGCCGCGCTATGTGCCAACCGCAGCATGATACCCCTCCTCCACCCGGGCGAACAGGCCGGCTTGCTCCAGTGAGGCGCGCAACGGCTCAGGATTTTCGAGAAAATCCTGCATGAAAATGATCTCCGATGATTTCAGATAGACATGAAAGGGGTCTTTCATCTCCGGAAAGACCTGTTCGATAATACCCGCCACCGAGTTGCGGCCGATGTGCGGCTTGAGTTGGAGCACCCGCTGCAGCGCCTTGGTTATATAGAAAGAGATAGCCGAATCGACGCTGTCGATGGACTGCCGGTGCCCGGGCAGGATGGTCTTGCCCTGCAGGCCGGCCAGTTTGACGATGCTGTCGCAATAGGCCCGGTAATTGTTGAAGCGGCCGCCGCTCTCCAGATCGATATCGAGCAGCGGCGACTGAAAAATCCCGCGCAGCAGCGTGTCGCCGGTGATCGCCCAGTCGTCCCCATGATAGACAAGATCACTCTGGGAGTGCCCCGGGCACGGCAACACCGAAATACCGAGGTACGCCGGCAGGTCTCGTTCGGCGATCAGGTACTGTTCCGGAACCGGCGGCAACAATCCGCCCCGGCGAAAAGCCTGGCTGAGTTTTTCCAGGTAATCCCGGCCAAACCCCATGCCGGCGAGCAACTCGTACATGCGCCGCATCCGCTCGTCGTGATGTATGATCTTCTGCACATCGCGATACGGTAGATAGATCGTCGCCCCGCTGGTTGCGGCGAGCCAGGCGCTCTGCCCGTAATGATCGATATGGCAGTGACTGACGAGCACGTGCCGAAGGCGGCACAGATCGAGGTTGTCCTGCAGAAACGCCCTGCCGGTATCAGTCGGCGGCCCGGTGTCGAACAACACCAACTCACCGTCATGCTCGCCGCTGTAACAGTGCACCGGGCCGACCATATAGGGGGTGTCTACGGTGTGCTGAATCGGAATCATGGCGCGCTCCCAGAGCGTGCTGTCAGGCCGGGAAGACAAAGGCCCCCGCTTCCGGCAACAGGGAGCCGGAAGCGGGGGCCACGGTTCCCGTTAACCAAACAGATATCGTTCCTCCTCGCAGGCCGCTTCGGCGAGAAGCCGCTTGGCGGCCAGCAGGCCGGTCGCGTCATACTTGGTAAAACGCCTGACGCCGGCCAGAATCATGGTCAGCGTGTCGCCCTCCTCGATATAAAAGGCACCCTTGCGGGCCGCTGAGCCTGCGGTCTCCGACGCACTGAAAGCGAACACCTTGACCGCTGCCCGGACCAGCCCCTGCTTGCGCTCACTGAAACGGGGCAGGGCCTTTTCGGCTCGCAGGACGGCGCTTTCCAGCGCGAAGATCTGGATGGCGATGTCGGCCGCCGCCATCAAGATCTCCTGTTCATCGGCAATCTTGTCCATGAACTTCTGCACCCCGGTACCGGCCAGGATCAGAAAGAGCGTCTTGAGATTTTTCAACAAGACCTTCTCGGCAACAAACGGGATGGACTCATCAAGTTCCTCGAAACTCGGGGTCATCAGCGATTCAAAGGCCTTCATCGCCTCCGCCTGCAGCGGCAATTCGCCCTTCATCGCCTTGCGCAGAATCATGCCGGGGATCAGCAGCCGGTTGATCTCGTTGGTGCCTTCGAAGATCCGGTTGATCCGCTCATCTCGGTAATAGCGCTCGGCCGGATAGTCGCTGACGAACCCGTAACCGCCGAAGATCTGCACCACCTCGTCGACGGTCTGGGCCAGAACCTCGCTGCAGAAGACCTTGGAAATGCCGCACTCCGAGGCATACTCCTCGATGCCCTTGAGATATTCGACATAGTAATTGTCGATGTCCTTGTCGATGGTGGCCAGTTTCTCATCGAGCAGGCCGGCCAACCGGTAGACCAGTGACTCCGAGGCGAAGATGGCGGCGGTCAGGTCAGCGATTTTTTCGCCGATAGCGCCGAAGCTACTGATCTTCTTCTTGAACTGAACTCGTTCATTGGCGTACTTGATGCCGGTAACCAGGGCCATTTTGGACGCACCGGTGACCGCGGCGCCGAGCTTGAAACGACCGACATTGAGCACGTTGAAGGCGATTTTGTGGCCCTTACCGATTTCACCGAGGACATTTTCCTCCGGCACTTTGCAATTGTCGAGGATGATCTGGGTGGTCGAACTGCCCTTGATGCCCATTTTCTTCTCTTCGGCCCCGACCACCAGGCCGGGAAAATCGCGCTCGACGAGAAAGGCAGTGAAATGCTGCTTGTCCACCTTGGCAAAAATCGTGAAAATCTGGGCGAACCCACCATTGGTAATGAATTGTTTGGTGCCGTTAAGCACATAGTGGCCGCCGTCTTCGGACAGCACCGCCGTCGCCTGGGCGCCGAGCGCGTCGCTCCCAGAGCCGGGTTCGGTCAGGCAATAGGCGGCGCACCACTCGCCGGAGATGATCCGGCCGAGATATTTTTCTTTCTGCTCCGGCGTGCCGTAATAGACCAGCGGCAGCGTGCCGATGCCGGTATGTGCGGAAAAAGCCACGGAGAACGAGCCGCCGTAGGAAATCTTTTCCGCCACCAGCATGCTCGAGGCCTTGTCCAGGTCCAGGCCGCCATACTCTTCCGGGGTATCCATCATCAGCAGGCCGAGGTCACCGCACTTTTTCATCCCTTCAACGACCAACTCGAAGTTCTGCTGATCGATCTCCTCCATCTTCGGGACGATCTCGTTCATCACGAACTGCTCGGTGGTCTCGGCGAACTGTTTCTGCTCGTCGCTGAAATCTTCCGGGGTAAACACCGACTCACAGGCAACATCGGCGATCAGGTATTCGCCGCCCTTCAATATCATATCAGCCATCTTTTCACCTCTTAATTACAATCTCTCGAAGATTCCAGCAGCGCCCATACCGCCGCCGATACACATGGTAACCAGACCGTAACGCGCCTTTCGACGCCCCATCTCATGGAGCAGGGTGGCAGTAATCTTGGCGCCGGTGCAACCGAGTGGATGCCCCAGTGCAATGGCTCCACCGTTGACATTGAGGATGGAACGATCAATTCCCAGCTCTTTGACTACCGCCAGGGCCTGGGCGGCAAAGGCCTCGTTAAGCTCGATCAGTCCAATGTCGCTGAGTTTCATATCGGCCATCTCGAGTACCGCCGGTATCGCTGCAATCGGACCGATGCCCATTACTTCGGGCGCCACCCCGCGAACCGCGTAAGCGATGAAACGGGCCATCGGCTCACCACCGAGCCGTTTCAGGTAGTCTTCCGAAACCACCAGCGAAAATGCGGCGCCGTCGGTCATCTGCGAAGAGTTGCCGGCGGTAACCGTTCCGCCGAGTTTGAAAGCGGGGCGCAACTTGCTCAGTGTCTCAATCGTGGTCCCGGGCCGCACCCCGTCGTCAACCACTACCTCTTCAGTAGTCCGCTTGATCTTCCCTTTTACCAGTTGCGTCTTCTCGACGGTGACCGGGATGATCTCATCGGTAAATCGACCGGCTTCGATAGCGGCCGCGGCCCTGGCATGGCTGTCGACGGCGAATTCGTCCATGGCCTGTCGATCGATGCCGTAGCGCTCGGCCACCAGTTCGGCGGTGATGCCCATGGACGAATAGGCCTCCGGCCAGTCTTCGACCAACGACGGGTTGGCGCTGTATTTCAACCCGCCGAGCGGTACGCAGGACATCGACTCGGTACCGCCGGCGACGATGCAGTCGGCCAGGCCGAGCATGACCCGCTCCGCGGCCATCGAAATAGTCTGCACGCCGGAACAACAGAAACGGTTGATGGTCTGTCCGGGAACCTCGATGGGCAGACCGGCTTTCAGTCCGGCCATTCTCCCCAGATTCATGCCCTGCTCGGCCTCCGGGAAGGCACACCCGAGATAGATGTCGTCGACGGTTGCCGGCTCGATGCCGGTCCGCTCGACAAGCCCCTTGATGGCCGTCGCTGCCAGGTCATCGGGGCGCATATCCTTGAATTTACCCTTGTTGGCCCGGCAGCCTGGCGTCCGGTAACTGGCCAGAATATAGGCTGTTTTCATATCGTAATCTCCTGAATCTTTGACTGAATGGTGAGCGCCGCCCTAGTTGCGCAGCGGCTTGCCGGTCTTGAGCATGTGCTGGATGCGTTCGGACGTCTGTTTGTTGCCGCAGAGCTTCAGGAAGTTCTCGCGTTCCAGCTTGAGCAGATACTCCTCGGTGACCGGCGTGCCCGGATTGACGTCTCCACCGCAGATGACATCGGCGATGATGCCGCCCATCTTTTCTTCATATTCGGTGATATGAGAGCCCATTTTCATATTCCACAACTGGCTCTTGATACTGGCCGCCACGCTTCGGCCCGGCACCGGTATATCGGTCAATGGCCGCGGCGGCCGGTAATTGACGGCCAGGGCCAGCACCTTCTGTTTGGCGTCGCCGATCAGCCGATCGATATTCATGGTAATCGCATCGCCGTTTCGCATATAGCCCATACCGGCCAATTCGGCAGCGCCCATCGACACCTGAGCCATCGCAATCTGCCGGAAATGTTTGAAGATGAACGGCTGGACGTCGGTGTCGTAGCGACGGGCCAGGTCCACGGCGCGAATGCACATCTCTTTGGTACCGCCGCCGCCCGGCAACAGGCCGACCCCGATCTCGACCAACCCCATATAGGTCTCGGCCGAGGGATTGATCGCATCGGCGTGCAGGCAGAATTCGCAGCCGCCGCCCAGGGTCATCCCGAACGGCGCGGCAACTACCGGTACTTTCGCGTATTTTACCGCCATGGTGGCCTTCTGGAAGGCCCTGAGCACCATGTCGACATCTTCCCAGGCGCCCTCGGCCAGGGCCACGGCAAGCAGCATCAGGTTGGCACCCACCGAGAAGTTGGCGCCGCGATTGCCGATCACCAGGCCGACGCCGTCCTGCTCGGCCCGCCGGATCGCCTTGTGCACCAGGCTCAGGATATCGCCGCTGATGGCGTTCATCTTGGAATGAAATTCGAGACAATAGACCCCGTCACCAAGATCGATGATCGAAGCACCACCGTTCTTCTCGACCTCACGGCCGCCACGCTTGAGAATCTCCAGGTTGATCTGCCCGGCGGGCTGCGGGACCGGCTGATAACCGGCGCCGAGCACGTCGTAGAATTCAAATTGTCCATCCTCGGTATACCGATAGAAGGAATCAACATTCTTCAGGGATTCGGGGATCGCCACGCCGTCCTTCTGGGCACGCTTGACGAAGGCCGACACACCGATCGCATCGAGCATCTCGAACGGCCCGAGTTCCCAGTTAAAGCCCCACTTCATCGCGTTATCGATATTGACCACGTCGTCGGCGATCTCACCGATCCGGTTGACCGTATAAATCAGTGTGTCGCGCAGGCTGCGCCAGGCATACTTGGCACCCTGATCGGCACCATTGACGACGGCGGCGATCTTACGCCGCGGATCGTCGATCTGCTTGACCATCTGCACCGAGGCGAATTTCGGTTTCTGCAACGACCGGTAGTCACCGGTCTGATAATCGTAGTAGGAGATCTGCCGTTTGCCGTCGACTTTCTCTTTCTTGTAGAAGCCCTTGCCGCTTTTGTTGCCGAGCAATCCCTGCTTGATCATCGCGTCCATGAAAGCGGGCAGCTTGAAGACATCCCGCTCCTCATCGTCGGGCAGTGCATCGTACGAGTTGGTTCCGACATGGGCCAGGGTGTCGAGACCGACCAGATCGGCGGTCCGAAAAGCGGCACTCTTGGGCCGTGCAGTGGCCGGGCCGGCAACCGAATCGACTTCTTCCACGGTCAGGCCCATCTCGACCATGTGCTGGATACCTTTGTAGATCGCGTAGACACCGATGCGGTTGGCGATAAAATTCGCCGTATCCTTCGCGTAAACGACACCCTTGCCGAGTCTCCGTTCGATGAATTCGGCCATTTCGGCGACCACCTGCCCATCGGTGTCCGTGCAGGGAACAATTTCCATCAGGCGCATATAGCGCGGCGGGTTGAAGAAATGGGTCACCAGAAAACGGCTGCGCAATTCGGCCGGCAGATCCCGGGCCATCTCGTTGACCGAAAGGCCGCTGGTATTGGTGGTCAACACCGCATTCGGACCGAGATGGGGAGCAATACGCTCGAACAGGCTCCGCTTGATCTTCATATTCTCGACCACAACTTCGATAACCCAGTCGCAATCCTTCAGCTTTTCCAGGTCATCCTCGAAGTTGCCCGTTTCGATCAGGGCACCATATTCCTTGAGATAAAACGGCGCCGGCTTCATCCGGGCCAACCCCGCCAATCCCGCCCGGGCGATACGATTGCGTACCTCGGGACTGTCTAGGGTCAATCCGCACGACGCTTCCTGCTCGGTCAGTTCCCGGGGAACGATGTCGAGCATCAGGACCTCCAGCCCGGCGTTGGCCAGGTGAGCCGCGATGGTGGCTCCCATGACACCGGCGCCCAAAACGGCTACTCGATTGATCTGCCTCATTTTTTCTCTCCATCTGTGGATGTGGTCTGGAAAACCAGCCCGTTTCCTTTCTTCATGTACATCTGGTCGACCATTTCCTTGTACTTGTTATAGATTTCTTTACGCTTCAGTTTCAATGTCGGCGTCAGCTCGCCTCCCTCGATGGTGAACTCTCCGGGGATCAAGACAAACTCCTTGATCGTCGCATACGGCGGCAGGTTCTTGTTCAACTCGGCGATGCGCTCGGTATAGAGTGCTCTGACACGGTTACTCTTTACCAACTCGTCGGTATCGAGATAGTCGAGTTCCTCCTCCCGGCTCCAGTCGATAAGACGCTCCAGATTGGGATTCAGCAGTGCCACCAGGTATGGTTTGCGGTCTCCGAAAACGATGGCTTGGGAGATGTACTTGTCGAGCTTGAGTTCGTTTTCGATCGGTTGCGGGGCAATATTCTTGCCACCGGCGGTGACGATGATTTCTTTCTTCCGATCGACGATGTATACGAATCCGTTCTCGTCGATCCGGGCAATATCGCCGGTCTTGAGCCAGCCGTCGCTAAAGATCTCGGCGGTCTTCTCCTCGCTCTTGTAATAACCGCGCATCACCTGTGGCCCCTTGACCAGCAATTCACCGTCCTCGGCGAGCTTGAGTTCGGTCATGGCGAGCGGTTTGCCCACCGAATCGAAGCGGACCGCGCCGAGATTGCACAAAGTCAGCGCCGGGCTCGTTTCGGTCAAGCCGTAGCCGTTGAAGACCGGCAGACCGATCGCCCACATGAACTCGTTGATCGTCCGGTCAAGCGGCGCGCCGCCGCAGATGAAACCGCGCAGCCTGCCGCCGAACCGATCACGGATCTTCCTGAAGACGAGACGGTCGTAGAGACGGTACTGCATCGCCAGCAGTCCATCCACCTGGCCGTCGACATACTTCTTGTTGGCATAGTCCCTGCCGACCTGCAGGGCCCGGTGGAAGATGCTTCTCCTCAGCGGACTGAGCTGATGGGCGTTTTCATGAACTCGGGAATAGATCTTCTCGAACAAACGCGGCACACTGACCATCCAGGTCGGTTGCACTTCCACCATGTTTTCCATGACTTTTTTGACATCCTCGGCAAAAGCGACGTGCTGGCCGCTGAGCAGGGTCGCGTAATAACCGGCCGTACGTTCAAGCACATGGCTGAGCGGCAGGAAACTGAGAAAGGTTTCCTGGTCTTTCAGGGCGCCCAGCTGTTTCAGCCCGATCTGGGCGTTGCTCATGATATTGTACTGGGTGAGCATGACACCCTTGGGGACCCCGGTGGTGCCGGAGGTATAGATGATCGTGATGAGATCCTGCTGGGCAATCTGATCGATCATCCTTTCGATCTCAACCTTCTCTTCCGGGAGCAGCGGTTCGCCTGCCTCGGAGAGCTGATATTGGGTATAGACCGGGAACGAACGGTCGCCGATAAAACGCTCGTAGGAAATGACCAGCTCGACACCGGGGATCTCGTCGCGGACTTCCAGCAGCTTCTCGTATTGCGCCTTGGTCGAGACGAAGACGATCTTCGCCCCACAGTGGTTGATGATATACGCCGCCTGCTTGCCGGTATTGGTGGCATAAATGGGCACCGGGATGCCCCGGGCGCTCTGGATACCGAAATCGGAAATCGCCCAACCGAGCCGGTTCTCGGAAAAGATACAGACCGGATCTTCCGGCTTCAAGCCAACCTTGACCAATCCCCGGGCCAGCATCAGCACCCGTTCGTAGAACTCTTCATACGTCAGGGAGAGAAAGACTCCCTGCTTCTTGAAACTGACTGCCGTTTTCTTGGCGAACTGCCGGGCATTTACTTTGAGAATCGCCGGTATGGACTGGTGGGACAGGAAATCCATGATTAATCCCCTCGCAAAGAAGTGAATGGATAGAACCTGTTGGTCTCCATCGATAACGAGTTCCGATAGAAATCTCTGTATACCTCACCCTTACGTTTAAGTCAACCTGAAACAAAATACGACGCCTGACAAAACCTCTTGGCTACGCCCCTAAAGCCTGTTGGAAAAGCCGCTTACTTAATACTATATACTTGATATAAAGATATTTACAGCAAATGAAAATTTTTCTCAAACCGCAAGAACACTCATCTCTTGCAGCGATATGCACGTTTTCAATTCGCTATCATCTTTACGTAAAATAACCCTTGGCCGCGCTGCTAAGCAACCGAAGATTTTCTGTTCATTGAAACGCGGCCGATGGAGCCGCCAACGTGGTGAAACGGGATTTTTGACAGATAAAGCGCGTCAGGCGTTTAGTTGCAGCCTCGATTTCGGGGAGGATGCCGGCGGGTGCCGATCACGGACGAAAGATCCCGGAGGACGGGTGCGGATCTGACCGAGGCCCGTGACTGCCGAGGAGCACACCGGCGGAGCAAGGAGGGCCGGGAGGAGCGGTCGTCAGCCGCGCCCTAGCGTGCGGCTGACCAGGGATTGCAGTTTTTGATAGTGACCCTGCCCTGCAACAGATTGCCCTTCGAGTATTCGCTGAAGATGCAGGTATTCGTCTGCGGATCGTAATTTTCGACCCACAGGTTATCGTCCTTCCAGGTCGCCGCCAAGTGGCGCTGTCCCTCGGGCACGGAGATGGTCATCACCCCGCCGTAGCGCTTGACGAACACCTGCTGCAACCGGAAGTAATAGGTGCCCCAGGCTACCAGGGCCAAAACCAGGGCCAGGGCCAGGGCAGCCTTCCACTGCTGCGCCTTGACCCCGAGACCGAAAATCACGCCGCCGATCAAAGCGATGACGGCAAACCAGTAAAGATAGGTGATCATATGCCGGACACGACGTTAAATTTTGTACTTCGAGACGAGTTCAGTCAGCTTTTCTGAGAGCCGTGACAGCTCGTCGGCAGAGGTACGGACATGCTGGCTGCTCTGCTTGACCTCAACCGAGCGCTCTTTGACCAGACCAACCGCCTCGTTCATCTGCTGGGTCATCTGGTTGCTGCTGGCAACATTCTCGTTAATCTCGGTGATTCCCTGCGACGCCTGGCTGACGTTGTTGACGATCTCGTTGGTCGTGATCGACTGCTCCTCGACCGCAGTCACGATGCCGTTGACGATCTCGTTGACATCGTTGATGACACTCGTGATCGCCTCGATATCCTTGACCGTGTCACCGGTCTTGCCCTGGATGCCGGAGATCGCCTCCTTGATCTTGCCGGTCGCCTCAGCCGTTTCCTTGGCCAGCTCTTTGATCTCATTGGCGACTACGGCAAAGCCTTTACCGGCTTCACCGGCCCGGGCCGCCTCGATGGTGGCATTTAAGGCGAGCAGGTTGGTCTGTTCGGAGATCTCGGTAATGGTCTCGGTGATCGAACCGATGGCCCGAGCCGCTTCGCCGAGTTCAACAATGGTCTGGTGCGAGCGCTTGGTGTTGGCCACCGCTTCCTCGGTGGTCTGCCGTGCCCGGGCGCTGTTTTCGGCAATCTCCTTGATCGTCGTGCCCATTTCCTCGGAGGCCGAAGCGATCATGTCCAGGTTGACCGCCGACTGCTCCATTGCGGCGGAAACCGATTGCATGTTGGCGGTGACTTCCTGGGCGTTGCCCGAGGCCTGATCGGCAATATCGGTGGTCGACTCGGCATTGCCGACCATCTGGTCGGAGATGGTCGCCAGTTCGGTCGACGATGCCGACAGCGACTGGGACGAAGAGACGATATCGCGCATCATCTCCTTGCCCTTTTCCACCATGACGCCGAGCGAATTGGTCAACTGGCCGATGGCGTCATCGACCTGGGAGGAAAAGGCGATAGTGTAGTCGCCCTCGCCGACCTTGACCGCTTTCTCGGCCAACTCTTTGAGCGGGTTGTTGATCGAGCGAACGAGAAATACCGTCAGCACGATACCGCCGGCGACCACCAGCAGACCGACCAGCAGGTTGTTGCGCAGCATCTGCACATCGAGTCCGGCAACGATATCCTGGCGGTCGATACCGACGGCCAGCGTAAGGCCCCACTCGTCGATAAATTTCTTGTAAGTGACCTTCTGGGCTCCCTGATATTCATAATCGACAAAGCCGTCCGGGTGCCCCTTGAAGATCGGATACAATTCGTAAACGTTATTATCAGGCGTCAGCGTCGGGTGGACGAGCGGGGAACCGCTCTCGTCGTAGATGAAGAAGTAGCCGGGACCGATCTTTGTCTCGCCGACGAGTTTTCTGACCTGCTCGGAGAGCATCAATTGACCGACGTAGACGGCGCCGATTATCTTATTTTCCAGGTCGCGCACCGGCTGGTAGGCCGTCAGGTACCAGTCATTGACGACATAGGCCTTGCCGCGAAACTCTTCGCCGTTCATAATGGTCTGAAATACCGGGCTATCTGACGGGATATAGGTGCCGACGGCACGCTCCCCATCGGTCTTCTTCACCGTGGTGGAGATACGCAGCAGCTTGTCGTCGACCAGCTGAAAGATCGTTGCCGAGGCCCCGGTAATGGACTCGACTCGATCGACGATATCGAACTTGTGATTGACGTATTGAATACCGGCCTGGAATTTCGGGATCTCCATGGTCACCGACTCACCGGTTTCCTGGTTGACCAGAGTCTCCTCCTCCATGGTGCTGTCGTCAAGCAGCAGTCCGCCGGTCAATCGCAACTCCTTATCCAGGATCAGCAGGTCGCCATCCAATTTTTGGCGGATATTATCATCGATGGCGGCAAGCGAATTGTAGAGCGACTGGTGAATATCCTGTACCGCCCCTTCACCAAGTTCATACAGCCCGTTCTTCGACATCCTGATTGCGTTGCCGGAGGTAATCAGGATCGACAAAACCACTACCCCGATCATTGCCACAAAGAGCTTGGTCGTAAACCGGACCCGAGTGAATCGTGAAAACATGAAGTTACTCCTCTCTTTTTAGTGTCTTCCTGCTACACGGCCCATCAACGTCCGGGTGGCAAGGCAGTTTCTTTGCAGTCTATGTTTTCCCACCACCAAATTCAAATTATTTCCGACTTATTTTTCGTCACTTCCGACAGTTCCACGAAAAACCGTGAAAAATCAAAAGAGAACACGGCGCATCATCTGGCCTTTTGGCATTGATTAAAAAATTTGATATATTTTAACGGTAGAGCCTTTTGCAAAACTTAGATTTTCGTTCAAAATCAAGGCATGCGAAAAATTTTACCACAGGCATATAGTTGATATTCCGAGGATAAAATTTTTGAGCATAACGCAGAGTTTGGGCGAAAAGATTGTTTTACAAATGGCTCGGTAGTAGGAAACATTCGACGCGTTGGGCAGCTTACGGTTACCGGCACTATTGCTTGCCAGTTGCCGGCCGGCGAGCGAATAGCCATAAGTGCGAACGGCCTGTTGTTGCTGAAAATCGGCGCGGCAGACCAGTTAACCATCTGACGGGACACGGATAATGACCGAATTCCTCACCAAAGAACGGGCGCGAAAGATCGGTGTGGTCTTCGGCGGCTCCGGCCTGGTCGGCGGCACCATGGTCAATTTTTACAAGCAGCGACGCCCCGGCCTGGCGGAGATCCTGGCACCCAGTTCGAAAAAGGTTTCACTTGGCAATTGCGTCGACATCCGCAACTACCTGATGAGCATCCGGCCGGATTTTATCATCAACGCCGGTATCACCAATATCGACGCCGGCAGCCAGCTCACCTTCGAGGTCAACTATGTCGGGGCGATCAACATCGCCCGGGCGGCGGCCGGACTGAAAATCCCCTATATCTTCTTTAGTTCCGCAGCAACGCTGCCCGAGGGCAACAACTTGCGGGAAGAGAATCAGGTGGAGATTTCCGCCTCTCTGAGCAATTACGCCAAGTCCAAATTGATGGCGGAAAAAACACTGGCCTACATGCACCAGCACGAGGGACTCGATTACTCCTGCATCAGGTTGTCCATCGTTTACGGGCGGCACGACCATAAGATCCAGGGCTTTCATCGGCTGCTTTTTTCCGTCGCCGACGAATCGATGCCATGCCTCTTCACCACCAGAGGTGCCAGACATTCCTACTCCAATGTCCGCAAATTGCCGTATCTGGTCCAGCACATGCTGGAAAACCGCGCGGAATTCAGCGGCAGGACCCTGCATTTCGTCGATCCGCAGCCGGTGGAGTTGGCCGACCTCATCCTGACCATCAGAAATCAGCTGCACCTGAAACGGCCGAAAAAGATCTTCGTTCCGTATGCTCTGGCCAAGACCGGGAAAAACAGTGTGCGGGTGATTCTTCGGTTGCTGACCCGGCTGGGCATGAAGGCGACGCTGCCGCCGGAATTGATGTTTCTCGGTGCTTTTTATCGGACCCAGACCCTCTCCTGCCGCCGTCTGGCTGAATCGAGCTTTGTCGATCCGTTTCCGGAAGAAACCGTCTACTCCAGGCTGCCGGTCATCCTCAGGTACTATCTGCAGCGCTGGAGCCAGCAGAACCTGATCACGTCATTTGACGACCGATTCCACTTCGACGACACCGTCAAACACAATTTCCAGCACAACCCGCAGGCGCTGCTCGACTCTATCCACGGCGATGCCACCGCTCCCTTCAAAGAGCAAGACGGGCCATTACCATACGAATCGGATTGGCGTGAATAAATCACACGCCGCCGGGGTCGCCTTTTCATTCCAGTCGTGAGCGGGAATCATCCATAGTGAGCGGGGGACAGGTTGAAACCTGTCCCCCGTTGGTTGTGATTGTCCCGCCGTTATTTGTGATTTAGCGATAGGCGGCCAGGCCGGTCACCTGCTCACCGATAATCAGCGTGTGAATGTCATGGGTGCCTTCGTAGGTGTAGACCGATTCGAGATTGGCGGCATGACGCATGATCGGATACTCTCCCATGATGCCGTTGGCGCCGAGTATGGTCCGGGCGGAATGACAAATCTCCCGGGCGCAGTGCACATTGTTCATCTTGGCCATTGATACCTGCTGCGGCGTCGCCGCCCCCCGGTCTTTACGGCGCCCAAGATGCAGCGCGAGCAATTGCGCCTTGGTCAACTCGGTAACCATCTCCGCCAGTTTTTTCTGCTGGAGTTGGAAACCGGCAATCGGCCGGTCGAACTGTACTCGGTGCTGCGCATAATCGAGCGCCGTCTGGTAGCAATTGTCGGCGGCGCCGAGCACCCCCCAGGCAATCCCGTAGCGGGCTTGCGTCAGACAACTGAGCGGGCCCTTCAGGCCCAGGACTCCTGGTAATAGGCTCCGTTCTTCGTCGACCACGACGTTGTCAAAAACCAGTTCCGAGGTCACCGAGGCGCGCAAGCTCCATTTGTTTTTCATCTGTGGAGCGGAAAAGCCCGCCGTCCCTTTTTCCACGAGAAAACCGCGCACGCCTTCATCGGTCATCGCCCAGACCAGCGCCACGTCGGCGATGCTGCCGTTGGTGATCCACATCTTTGCTCCGTTGATGCGCCACCTGCCGCCCGCTTCCCGCCGGGCCCGGGTCCGCATGCCACCCGGGTTGGAGCCGAAATCGGGCTCGGTCAGACCAAAGCAGCCAATCGCCTCGCCGGCGGCCATCTTCGGCAGCCAGAAGCGCTTCTGCTCCTCGCTGCCATAGGAAAAAATCGGGTACATGACCAACGAGCCCTGGACTGACGCCATGGAGCGCAACGCCGAATCGCCCCGCTCCAGTTCATACATCAGCAGGCCGTAGGCAACATACGACAATTCGGCGCAGCCGTATTCCTCGGGCAGGGTCGGCCCGAAGAAGCCGAGCCGTCCCATGGCCGGCACCAGGTGGTGGGGAAACGTCTCCTGCTGGGCATGCTCGTCGATAATCGGCATGACCTGTTCGTTGACAAAGGCCCGGGCCGTCTCTCTGACCAGTTTTTCCTCATCTTCCAGCAAATCCTGAAAACCCATGAAATCAGTTAGTTCGCTGACCATCTGCATTGTTCTCTCCTGACTGTGCGGACACCACGCCACTATGCTTCCGGGCGATCGGTTCACGCGTGTTTCTGTCAAATCAAGGTGGCCTCACCTGCTATTTTGTGGCTATACTATACGCGGCACAGCAAGTCCACAATGAAGGAACCGGCGCAACCGACCAACCCGGAAATACTAATTTCCATCTCGCCAGAAGGAGAACCGCCATGAAAATCGCTCCCAAGCTCACCCTGGAAGACGCCCGGCTGATGATGACCGCCGCCGAGAAGAAAGCCGTCGAGATCGGTGTTGACATGGACATCGCCATCGTCGACGACGGCGGCCACCTGCTGCTCTTTCAACGGATGGACAACGCCCGTATCACCAGCATCACCATCGCCATCGACAAGGCCTTCACCGCCGCTGCTGCGCGCAAATCGACACGTGCCTACGGCGAGGTCAGCGGGCCGGGCCAACCGGCATTCGGCATCAACACCAGTATCGGCGGCCGTTTCATGATCTTTGCCGGCGGCCTGCCGATCTTCATCGATGATCAGCCGGTCGGCGGTATCGGCTGCAGTTCCGGTAGCCCCGGCCAGGATGAGGAAGTGGCCCAGGCGGGACTCGACGCCCTGCTCGGATCACTGTAACTCGACCGCCGCAAGCGGCCCAGGACCGCTGCCGGCAGCATCGACGGCTGTTTCGGGCCGCCGTTCCAACCACTGAGCGCTGCCGGCAACACCGGGAAATGTTCGTTGAAAAGAATACTTAAAAAAGGTACCCTCGTCCTGTTGCCGGCTCGGTTGCCGAGACAGCCGCCCGGCATGTTCCGACCCGACCCGACGGCGGTCCTCGAAGGCATCCTGCGTCCCGGTTGACGCACGGTGCCGGAGTTCGGTCCACCTGTTCACCTAATGGTCTTTTTTATGTCCGGAGGAAAACATGTTTACAATCGTACGTCGTGAAGAAATGGCTGGCGGAACGGTGATTCTCAACGAGATTGAGGCACCGCAGATCGCCAGGAAAGCCCGGCCGGGGCAATTCGTGATCCTGAAGGCCAATGAAGAGGGTGAACGAATACCGCTGACCATGGCTGAGACCGACCCCGAGAAGGGCACCATCACCATCATCTATATGGTGGTCGGCAAATCCACCGCCCTGTTTCGCGACCTCAAAGTCGGCGACGGCTACCAGGACGTGATCGGCCCGCTCGGCAAAGCCACGCATCTGGAAAAGGTCGGCAAGGTGGTCTGCGTCGGCGGCGGCACCGGCGTCGCGGTACTCCACCCGATAACCCGGGCCCTCAAGGAAATCGGCAACGACGTCACCTGCATCATCGGCGCCCGGACGAAAGACCTGTTGATCCTTGAAGAGCAAATGAAAAATGCCTCCCATGACCTGCGGATCTGCACCGATGACGGCTCGTACGGCCATCACGGGTTCGTCACCGAGGTCCTCAAGGAAATTCTCGAGCAGGGCGATGTCAAACAGGTGGTGGCTATCGGTCCGGTACCGATGATGAAGGCGGTCAGCGCCATCACCAAGACCTACGACGTCCCGACCATGGTCAGCCTCAACCCGATCATGGTCGACGGCACCGGCATGTGCGGCGGCTGCCGGGTGTCCGTCGGCGGCGCCACCAAATTCGCCTGCGTCGACGGCCCGGAGTTCGACGGTCACCAGGTCGATTACGATGAATTGATGATGCGGCTCAGGGCCTATCAGGAAGACGAAAAAAAGTGCCACGAATCATATTGCACCATTCGTGATGCCCGCTGACGGACAACGACGCTGACAGACCATGCGTCGCTCCCATTCACCAGACTGAATTCGGCGAATTCAACGGAGGAAATAATGGCCGACAAACCAGAAAAACGCACTCGCATGCCGATGCCCGAACAGGACCCGCAGGTCAGGGCTCGAAATTTTCTCGAAGTTCCCACCGGATATACCGTTGCGATGGCGCAGGAAGAAGCGGCCCGCTGCCTGCAGTGCAAGAAACCCGGCTGTGTCGAAGGCTGCCCGGTGGGCGTGGACATTCCCGGTTTCATCAGCCTGCTCAGCAAAGGCGATCTGACCGGGGCAGTCCGTAACCTATGGTCTAAAAACGCCTTGCCGGCCGTTTGTGGCCGTGTCTGCCCACAGGAGATCCAATGCGAAGGCAAGTGCATCGTCGGCAAAAAAGGTCAACCGGTGGCCATCGGTAACCTGGAGCGGTTCTGCGCCGACTACGAGCGCGAGCACGGCACCGGCGAACTGCCGCCGAAACAGAAACCGACCGGCAAGAAAGTCGCGGTGGTCGGTTCCGGGCCATCCGGTCTGACCGTGGCCGGCGACTTGATCGTCAAAGGCCACGATGTCACCATCTTCGAGGCCTTCCACAAGGCCGGCGGCGTGCTGATCTACGGCATTCCCGAATTCCGGCTGCCCAAGGCGATTGTCGCCCAGGAAATAAACTTTCTCGAACGGCTCGGCGTCAAGATCGAGGTCAACGCCGTCGTCGGCCGGACCGTATCCCTGGATGAGCTGTTCGAACAGGGATTCGACGCCGTTTACGTCGGCGTCGGCGCCGGGTTGCCGCGCTTTATGAACATCCCCGGCGAGAACCTGGTCGGTATCCTGTCGGCCAACGAGTACCTGACCCGGGCCAACCTGATGAAGGCCTATCAATTCCCGAAAGTGGACACGCCGATTCCAATCGGCAAGCAGGTAGTGGTGCTCGGCGCCGGCAACGTGGCCATGGATGCGGCCCGCACCGCGATGCGTCTCGGGGCGGACAACGTCAAGATCGTCTATCGGCGGTCCCGCGAAGAAATGCCGGCCCGCAAGGCGGAAATCCACCACGCCGAAGAAGAAGGCATCGAGATGTTCCTGCTGACCAATCCGACCCGTTACCTGGGCAACGACAACGGCCGGCTGATCGGCATGGAATGTCTGCGCATGGAACTGGGCGAACCCGACGACTCCGGCAGACGGCGTCCGGTGCCGATAAAGGGCTCCGAATTCACCATCGACTGCGACCTGTGTATCGTCGCCGTCGGTTCCGGCGCCAATCCGCTGCTCACCAGTGAAACACCGGACATGCAGTTGAACAGGTGGGGCTACGTCGTCACCGAGGAGAAAACCGGCAAGACTACAAAGAAAGGGGTCTGGGCCGGCGGCGACATCGTCACCGGCGCCGCCACCGTTATCCTGGCCATGGGTGCCGGGCGGCAGGCCGCCGACTCAATCCACGATTATCTGACCATCGGCTGGTAAACAACCCGCCGTTTTCGGCTACGAAAGACCGGCAGGGGCGGCCCTGCCGGTCGTCTCACCGGTTTCCTCCCGCTCCCGAAGATAGGAAAGCACCTCTTCCACCCCACCGCGAAAGACGACCCGTTCTTTTTTTTTGTCGATCTGGTAATCGTACATCGGGTCGTAATACTCCTGCAGCAGGATCTTAATCCAGTCCCGGTGGCCATGGTGGTCTCCCTCCGTACGCTGGCGCTGCCAGGCGCGGTTCAGCAGCTGTTTGACCCGTACCAGCCGGGCGGCGCCAAGCCGTTTGGCCAATCGATCGGCGCTCGCCTCCATATCGGCCAGCCAGCGGACCGGTCCGGCCTCGTCGCCGAACGAGCTGCGATAAACTGCCTGGGCTTCATCGACATATTCAGCCGAAATAGTATTAATGCGCTCGGCTAGCGGCGCTTCCAGCACGATCAATACACCACCGGCGAATATGTCGGCCAGCTCTTTGGGCAGAAACCGCTTGCCGATGTGTCGCCCCTCGTCCTCAACGACCAGGGTGGCATACCGGTGGAAACGATGAATGGCCAGCGCGGCGGCCAAGCGGTTCTCAAAGTCTGCCTGACTGGGCTGCACCGTCAGGAACTGCCCGAAGGACGAGCCGCGGTGATTGGCCAGAGCTTCGAGATCGATGGTGTTGGCCAGGCGACGCAGCAGCAACGTCTTTCCCGAACCGGTCCGGCCGCCGAGGACGATCGGCACGGCGTCAATGGCCGCGGGGACGAGTTGGCCGAGTAGAAACGCGCGGAAAGCCTTGTATCCGCCAACCAGACGGGGCGGTAGTCGACCGGTCGCCGCTCCAATCCACTGCGCGGCAATGGCCGAACGACTCCCGCCGCGGGCGCAATAGAGACGGGCTTCGGGAAACTTTTCAAGATGATCGAGCCAGGCGACCAGCGCCTCCTCTCGTCGCTGACCACGGAGCAGTCGACGACCGAGGGCGTGGGCCGCATCACTTCCCTGCTGCCGGTAGCACAAACCGACGCGATGCCGTTCATCATCCGTCAACAGCGGCAGGTTGACCGCCCCAGGCACCGCCCCGGCTGCAAACTCGACCGGCGCCCGGACATCGATCAGCGGCACGCCATCGACGAGCAACCGGCTATAGGTCTCGGCGGTTTCTGCGTGGCGCGGTATGACAGGCAGCGACTGCTCCATCTCAGAATCCCGCCGCCTGTCCGTCCTTGCGGTGATCCGAGCCGGCCAGATAGCAGCCGTCCGCCGTTTTGCGGATCAATTGGGCGCCGCCAAAAACATGGGTCGGCACTCCGCTGACGATGCGATGGCCGAGCCGAGCCAATTGCCCGGCCGTATCCGGAGAAAAGCCATCCTCGATGCTGAGCGACTGGTCATGATTAACCTGCCAGCGCGGTGCGTCGGAAGCCGCCTGGGGATGTTGCCCGTAGTCGAAAACACGGGTCATCATCTGCACGTGCCCCTGGGCCTGCATATGCGCACCCATGACGCCAAAAGCCATGGCGGGTTGCCCGTCTTTCGTGACGAAGGCCGGGATAATAGTATGAAACGGCCGCTTGCCGCCTGCCACCTGGTTGGGATGTCCGGATTCGAGACTGAAACCGGCACCGCGGTTGTGCAAGCTGATACCGGTGCCCGGCACGACGACACCGGAACCGAACCCGAAGTAATTGGATTGAATCAGGGAGACCATCATGCCCGAGTTATCGGCCGCAGCCAGATAGACCGTACCCGGTTCGGCCATCGGTCCCGGCCCCGGAAATGACGCCTTTCGTCGGTCGATCAAGCGGGCCCGCTCGTCCAGATAAGCGGGATCGAGCAGCCTCGAACCGTCGATGCGCATCACCTCCGGATCGGCCAGGTGGCGGAAGACATCGGCAAAGGCCAGCTTCAGCGCCTCGGCCTGCAGATGAACGGACCCCACCGAGTCGACCGGTTCTGCAGCCAGATCGAACCGCTCGAGGATGCCGAGCGCCAACAAAGCTGCCAGCCCCTGGCCGTTGGGCGGCAGCTCGTGCAGTGTGTAGCCGCGATAATTGACGGCTAGCGGCGACACCCAGAGGGGCCGGTGAGCGGCCAGATCATCGCTGCTCAGCAATCCTCCCTGTTGCTCGGCGCACCTGCTGATCCGCTGCGCCAGTGAACCGCGATACAACGACTCGCCGTCAGTGGCCGCCAGTTCCTCCAGCGTTTCGGCCATCTCCGGAAAACGGACCACCGTGCCGGGCAACGGTGGCTGGCCGCCGGGCAGAAAGACCCGGCAGAATTCCGGAAATCCGCGAAAACTATCGGCCATCTCCCGCCACCGCGTTGCAGTTATCGGAGCCACCGGGAAGCCGTGGCGGGCATAGCCGATGGCCGCCCGAAACAACGTGGCAAACGGCAGCACGCCGAAACGCTGCGACAGCGCCGCCCAGACCGATACCGCACCGGGAACCGTGATCGCGTCCCAGCCAAAGAGCGGCATGCTTTCACCGTCGGCAAACCGCTCGGGAGACCAAGCGGCCGGCGAGCGGCCCGAACCATTGATGCCGTGCAACTGCCTGCCATCCCAGACCTGGGCGAAACCGTCGCCGCCGATACCGTTGCCGGTCGGCTCGACCACGGTCAGTGTGATGGCCGCCGCCAGCGCCGCATCCACGGCGTTACCGCCTTCCTGCAACATGCACAGACCGGCCTGGGCGGCCAGGGGCTGGGACGTGGCCACCACGTTTGCGGCCAGCACCGGTTGCCGCACCGTTCGATACGGGTAGAGCCAGTTAGCTTCCATCTCGATATCTCCCAAAGGACAACTCCTTATCGTTGTGGGGTAAAATAAAACCGCCTGCGGCAGCCGGAGGCAGGGCAGTTCAGCTCCTCCGACCATGACGCCGATTTTCATTGTTCATTGTGTCTTTCTGTCATGTGGGTTAGAAAAAATAGGTAAGCAACGACCCGAAACGCACTGTCTCGGTCTCGTAAAAGGTGATGTCGTCATCACCTCGGCCATAGCCCGCCATGCCCTGCAAGGCCCAACCTTGCCACCCGAACGGCGCCTGGTACTGGACCGTCAGGTCGATGCCGTAGGCATCCTCCTCCCTGGTCTTACCGAACACCGGATCGATCTCGTCGTAGCTGGTATGCCGATAGGAGATTTCCGGTTTCAGAGTCACCGCACCGAGTCGATAACTTGCCTGCACCCTGATCCGATACCGGGAAAACGAGGAGCTCTCCCCGTCGTAATCTCCCTGCACATAGCTCGCTCTGGTCTTGAGTTCAAAAGCCTTGGAAACCGGCAGCCGATATTCCGCGGCCAGCGCGTAAACCGACCCATCCCTGGCCAGTTGGGGCATCAATTCGCCGATCCGGTCGTTGTCCACATCGTCTTGGAGGTAGACGACATGAAGCGACAGCCCGGTGGTGCCGATCTCTTTCCAGGCCAGGTGCAGGCCATACTTCGGACTGTCGGTGGTAGAGCGCCGCTCCCCGACCAGATAGGGGTTCTCCCACACCTCTTCCAGCGGCGCGACCAATCCGTTCAACTCGACTGCCCCCCCTGCGGGCAGATAATAGGTGGCGCCTAGGTTGACCACCAGGCCTCCGGCCTCCTCGATCGGCGGCCGCACCATGAATTGCACGACGCCGCCGCCGGGAGCCCCGACGTCATAGCTGAAAAAGGGCGCCAGTACAGGAATGACCGTCAACTCACGCTCTGCCTTTTCATCCAGGCTGTCGATATGTCGTTTCGAGCCATCCGGATCCAGGTTATCGGCCCGATCAAAAGCCATCAGCCCTAGGCCGACTCCGCCTTTGAAACGCTCGAACTCCTCCGCTCCGGCTCCTTGGGCAAACCAGCAGAAGACCCCGGCCACCACCATCGTTATCGCACAGCCCCTTTTCATGGTCTCTCCTTGTATTATTGTTCCCCTGTCCGTCTGCCGTTGCGTTTTGGTTACACCACTTTCTAGCATACCGGCGGGCGGTCGGGCATGATTTTTTTCCTGTGCCGTGCAGAACCCGGCAACAGCCGCTTCCCTGTTTTCACTTTACCCGTCATCGGGTATAGTCAACAGTAAGGCGGGATCGCGCTACGTCGCCTTCCGTTACCGTTTTGCATCACCTTGACCACCATACTGTTCTGTGCCCAATACAGGCATTGAGCACAGGGCCCACCGTTCAGCACACCGACAATCAGGAGGAACCCCATGTCTTCGACCATCGACAATCTGCACGACGCGTTTTCCGGCGAGAGCCAGGCCTTTCAGAAATACAGCGCTTTTGCCAAGAAAGCCGAACGGGACGGCTTCGTCAATATCGCCAAGCTGTTCAAGACTACAGCCGAGGCAGAAAAGATCCATGCCGAAGGACACCTCAAGGCCCTTGACCTGATCGCCTCCACAGCCGACAATCTCAAGTCCGCCATCAAAGGCGAAACCTACGAATATACCGAAATGTATCCACCGATGGCCGAGTTGGCAAACACCGAGGGGCACAAAGCAAAGACCATGTTCCGGTTTGCTCTCGGTGCCGAGAAGGTCCATGCGGAAATCTATGCCAGGGCGCTGGAAGCGGTGGAAAAGGGCGTCGATATGGATGTCAGCGACTTTTATCTGTGCCCTATCTGCGGCTATATCGAGCTTGGTTCCGCGCCTGAGAAGTGCCCGATCTGCGGCGCTCTCGGCAAGGTCTTTGAAACCGTTGCCTGAGCCGTAGCCAAACCAACCTTGCCGGCGGGCTCATCCCCGAGCCCGCCGACAGGGGCCCTGCCCGGCTGCAGCATGAACGATGCCATTCCTGACAGCAGCATACCTGCCGTAACCCTTGTCTTTTCCGGCGACCTGCTCGACTTTTTCAAAGACAGCGGCGGCTCGTCGTACGTCTATCACTACCCCTTGCTGCGCCGGGCATCGATCAAAGACATTGTCGAATCGCTCGGTATTCCGCATACCGAGATCGGCCGGCTCTCGTACAACCGGAAGGAGCTGGATTTTTCATTTGTACCCGCCGGCAGCGAACGGCTGCTGGTAGAACCCCTTTCGCCGCTGTACCCGCCGACCAGGCCCTCGACACTACGCCCCGAGTCCCTTAACGAAATCCGCTTTCTGGTCGATGTCAACGTCGGAAAGCTGGTCAGATTACTCCGTATGGCCGGCCTGGACGCGACTGCAGCACTCGAGAATCAGTCGATCAAAGCCATCGCCGCCGACGGTGCAACCGATGGGCGAATTCTGCTCAGTCGCAACAGGGACCTGCTCAAGCTTCGTTCGGTGGTCTTCGGCCGGCTGATCCGAAGCCAGGACCCGACCCGGCAATTCATAGAAGTCAGCCACCTTTTCAACCTTCCTTCCCTCTACCATCCGTTTTCCCGCTGCATGGCCTGCAACGGCGTCCTGCATCCTGTGGACAAAGCCGACATCCTGGATCGTCTCGAACCGCTGACCATTCGTTACTATCATCGTTTCCACCAATGCGGCAGCTGCGGTCGTCTTTACTGGCGCGGCTCGCACCACGACCACATGGTGCGAACCTTTGGCTTCACCGAACCGGAAGAATGATTATGATCGGCCGCCTGCCGCAAAACGGCGATGACATCGCCCCTCAGAATCCCTGCGGCATCAAACAATTATCCGGAAAGAAAAAAAGGACTTATCAGACAATTAGCCATTCCCATCACCATCATAGCATGCTATACTTTCGATGTTTTTTGTCAGCGCATGACGGAAAACGGTCTTGATCGGTCTTCGGTTACCGGTTGACGCCGCCCCTCCATCCCATCAACCGAAATCATCGACAGCCATGACCGCATCAGCAACCACATCCGCCGAACAAACAGCCTCCCAGCGCGTCTACGACGAACGCTTCAAAAAACTGGTCAACGAGATCCACTCGGCCTCGTCGCCAAACGCGATCATGGTCGGGCTGCGCAACAAGATTCTCAATATCTACAACGTCGAGATGGCGACCATCTTCCTGATCGACGCAAAACACAACAAGCTCGTGTCCTGGGTGCTTCTGCCCGGCGACTCGCTGAGCAAGATCCGGATGGACATCAACCGCTCCAGCATTACCGGATTCGTTGCGGAAACCCGGCAAACGCTGAACATCATGAACGTCTACGACACCGACGAATTGCATGGCATCGATCCGTCGCTGGCCTTCGACTCGTCATGGGATCAGAAAACCGGTCATAAAACCCGGCAGGTGCTCGCAACACCGGTGGTCCACAATGCCAACCTGATGGGCGTTATCGAGTTGATCAACAAACGAAACAGCGCCGATTTCAACCCGACAGACGAAAGCCGCCTCAAGGAATTGGCCGACACGCTTGCCATAGCGCTGTTCAATCACTACAAGAGCGGCAAAAAAATCCCGATGCGCTATGAAGAGCTGGTCAACCGGGAGATCATCTCACCGCAGGAAATGGAACGGGCCATGGTTATCGCCACGCAGCAGGAGAAAGAGGTTGAGACCGTGCTGATGGAAAACTACATGATCCCCAAGGCCGATCTTGGCGACGCTCTAGCCTTTGTCTATAAGACCGGGTTTGTCGATCTCGCGGCCGAGCGCTTCTCCGCCGATTCGTTTGTTACCCCGAACACCGTCGAGCTGTTGCGCAAGCACCTGATCGTACCGCTCGAGAAAAAACGTGGCGAGATGGTCCTGGCCGCCAAAAACCCAGCCAACCAGAGCGGCATCATGGAGGTCAAGAACTTTTTCAAGGCACCGCGCATCAGCGTGATGCTCGCCTTCGGCGACGATATCCGGGAACTGATCAACTCTATCGTGCCCCCTCCGGCCGAAGACATCACGGCCATGAACGGGGCTGAAGAAGTCCCCGATGAAGAGAATTACATCCCCGAAATCTATCAGAAGATCGAAGATCAGCCGGCCGATGTCGAGGTCGACAATACCCCGGCCGTGCAGCTGGTCAACAAAATGATCGAAGATGCGGTTAAGGCCGGCGCTTCCGATATCCACATCGAGCCCTACGGCACCAGACAGGATGCCGAAGTCCGGTTTCGTGTCGACGGCTCCTGCTCCAATATACTGAACATCCCGAGGGCCAACGTCAAATCGATTATCGCCCGCATCAAGGTGCTTGCCGACCTGGACATCTCCGAGCGCCGCAAACCCCAGGACGGCAAAATCAAGTTCACGACAATGAGCGCCGACATCGTCGAACTGCGCGTTGCCACCCTGCCGACCGCCGACGGCAACGAAGATGTGGTGCTCCGAATTCTCGCCGACAGCAAGCCGATCCCGCTCTACAAACTGGCCCCGGAACGCATTCTCAACCGGCTCATCCCCTGCATCACCAAACCCTACGGCATGTTCCTGGTGGTCGGACCGACCGGTTCCGGTAAGACAACCACCCTGCACTCGGTGCTCAACTATATCAACACCCCGGAAAAAAAAATCTGGACCGCCGAAGACCCGGTGGAGATCACCCAGTACCGTCTGCGCCAGGTACAGGTCAAGCCGCATATCGGCTATACCTTCGCCGCGGCCATGCGGGCCTTTCTCCGGGCCGACCCGGATATCATCATGATCGGCGAGATGCGTGACCAGGAAACCGCCAAGATGGCCATCGAGGCCTCGCTCACCGGGCATGTTGTCTTCAGCACCCTGCACACCAACTCGGCCGCGGAAACCATTGTTCGACTGATCGAAATGGGCATGGACCCGTTTAACTTCTCCGATTCGCTGCTCGGCGTCCTCGCCCAGCGGCTGGTGCGTACCCTCTGCGAAGAGTGCAAGGAGCCCTACAACCCGACGCAGAAAGAATACGACAACCTGGTCCATCACTACGGTGTAATGTTTTTTGAACACCTGAACATCCCCTACTCCAAAGATCTCACGCTGTTTCGCGCCCGCGGCTGCGAAAACTGCAACGACAGCGGTTACAAAGGCCGCCAAGGCCTGTTCGAGCTATTGATGGCCAACAAAAAGATCAAGAGTTTGATCATCGAAAAAGCGCCCGCCGAGGACATCAAGATCGAGGCGATCGACGACGGCATGACGGTCCTGCTGCAGGAAGGAATCCACCTCATCTTTGCCGGCAAGACCGATGTCAAACAGGTCATGAGCACCTGTATGATCTGACGGCGATTCCGCCCTTAATCCCACCGCCGTTGCCGCTGCCATGTCCGCGGTAACGGGCCGTTGGCTCCGTGGTTACCGAGTTGCCGGTGCTTCTCCTCCGACGTCAGCGCCTCCCCCGGTTGCTTTTCCCGCGCTGATGGTGCTAGAATAGAGCCACAGCCGAATCCCATCTCTTGCGTAGTGATTTTCAGAACTGCTCGGGAACGGCAACGGCCCCGCCTGAGTCATGGTGTGCCTCCATTTCGGTGCACCCGCCGCCGTAAAACCGTCCGCGAGTCGTTCTCTCCCTTTATCCCGGAGGTATTGTATGGAAAACAACACCCCTGTGCAGCCGGAGAATCGCAGCTGGTTCCATCTCGATGTCCACCCGTACGTTTTTTTCATCTCCGCCGGCCTGATCCTGCTCTTCGTCGCGATGACCCTGATTTTCCAGGCCAAGGTGGACAATTTCTTCTCCACGCTGCAAACGCTGATCGGCACGTATACCGGCTGGTTTTTCGTCTGGACGATGAACATTATTCTCGTCTACGTGATATCGCTGCTGCTCGGGCGCTTTTCCGGCATCAGGCTGGGAGGTGCCGAGGCGACTCCGGAATTTACTACCCTGGGCTGGTTTTCCATGCTGTTTTCGGCCGGCATGGGCATCGGCCTGCTTTTCTACGGGGTGGCCGAACCGATGTTTCACTTTGTCGCCTCCCCGCTCGTCGAACCGGGCACCGCCGAGGCCGCCAGAGTGGCGATGGACCTGTCCTTTCTCCACTGGGGGCTTCACCCCTGGGCGATCTATGCCATCGTCGGCCTGTCGCTGGCGTTTTTCTCGTTCAATAAAGGGTTGCCGCTGTCGATCCGGTCGGTCTTTTATCCACTGCTCGGCGAAAAGATCTACGGCCCCATCGGTAACCTGATCGACATCATGGCCACCGTAGCCACCCTGTTCGGCGTGGCCACCTCACTGGGACTCGGCGTCCAGCAGGTCAACGCCGGTCTCAACCACCTGTTCGGCGTCCCGCAATCGACCCTGATCCAGGTCCTGCTGATCGGCGGTATCACCGCCATCGCGACCTGGTCGGTGGTCCGCGGGATCAGTGCCGGTATCAAACTGCTCAGCCAGATCAACGTCTACCTGGCCGGCGGCCTGATGCTCTTCGTCCTGCTGCTCGGACCAACACTGTTCATCATGAAAGCGCTGATGGAAAATATCGGCTTCTATCTGCAGAACCTGCCGCAACTGGCTACCTGGAACGAGACCTACGAGGCCACTGACTGGCAGCAATCGTGGACCATTTTCTACTGGGGCTGGTGGATCTCCTGGTCGCCGTTCGTCGGCATGTTCATCGCCCGAGTCTCCTATGGCCGGACCATCGGTGAATTCATCAAGGGAGTCCTGCTGGTGCCGACCTTTATCACCTTCGCCTGGATCACCGTCTTCGGCAACAGCGCTATCAACCTGGAGATGTTCGGAGCCGGCGGGATCGCCCGGGCCGTTCAGGAAAACGTCCCGGTCTCCCTGTTCAAACTGCTCGAGCACTACCCCCTGCAGTCGCTGACATCGATACTGGCCATCGTCGTGGTCGTCACCTTCTTTGTCACCTCCTCGGACTCCGGCTCGCTGGTCATCGACATCATTACCGCCGGCGGCAATCCCGATCCGCCGGTGCTGCAGCGTTTGTTCTGGGCCATTCTCGAGGGGGTGGTCGCCGCGGTACTGCTGATTGGCGGCGGCCTGGTGGCGCTGCAGACTGCAGCCATTACCACCGGCCTGCCCTTTTCACTGGTCTTGCTCGGGATGTGTTTCGCCCTACACAAGGGGCTCGCCGAATACAAAGAGGGGCAATCATTCGAATTGAACATCGGCGACACCAAGACCAGGGAGCTGCGCCCGAGGCCCTCGGTGAAACTGCCGACGTTCGGTCGACGTCGCTTCTGGTAGGCAGTGGTGCCAACCTGAACTCTTGGGAGATACGATATGAAAAAACTCGTGAAACAGGCTCTCCTCATGGTTTTGTTGGTTGCCGTTCTGGCGACGGCGGCGGTTACCGACGCAACGTCCCGGGAAACGGTGAAAATCGCCTATACAAACTGGTCTTCATCGATCGCCGGCGCCCATGTCATGCAAGCGGTGCTGCAGGAAGAACTTGGTTATCATGTCGAGATGATCCTCACCGATGCCGAGGAGATGTGGCAACTCGTCGCCGACGGCACGGCCGATGCAATGCTGTCGGCCTGGCTGCCGACGACCCATGAGCACTACCTGCAGACCTACCGGGACCGGCTGGAAGACCTCGGCCCCAACCTCATCGGCGCCCGCATCGGACTGGTCGTCCCCGATATCGCTTCCGGTCGCCAGGTCGGAGCCCAGGGAAAGCGAGCCCGCTCGCCGATCACGCTCGAATCGATCAGCGATCTCCCCCGCCATGCCGATGTCTTTCACCGCAACATCATCGGCATCGACCCCGAGGCCGGAATCATGGCCCGCACCAGGGAGGCAATGGCCAGCTACGACCTGGACGACTTCCGGCTGATCGAGGGCAGTGAGCAAACGATGACCGAATTGTTGGCCCAGGCCATCCGGTACAAACGCCAGGTCGTCATCACCGGCTGGACGCCGCACTGGATGTTCGCCCGCTGGAATCTGAAATTTCTCGACGATCCACAAGGGGTGTTCGGCACCACCGAGCGGATTCACACCATGGTGCGCCCCGGCCTGCACGACGACATGCCGGCGGTCTATGCCGTACTCGATCGATTCAGCTGGACGCCGGAAGAGGCATCCTTATTCATGATCTGGAACGAGAATGACCACGGGCTCTATCCATACGAAAAGGCCCGGCGCTGGCTGCGCAACCACCCCGACCGTGTCCGGCAGTGGCTGGCAGAAGGCGAGTAAACGGACAGCGCACGTCACCACAACACAGGAGCAAGCAGACCCATGGCCGAATCGGTTTTCAACAAATTCAATAACGGCTGCCTGATGGTCTTCCGCCGCGAAGGCGAGACAGTACAATTCCTCGGCACGGCCTTTCTCGTTCATGACAGCGGCTACCTGCTGAGCGTATCCCACGTCCTGCCGAGCGAAGGGGATCTGGTCGTCGTGCCCGGCGAGTCGATGAGCAACGAATTCACCCCGGTCAGCCAGGAAACGGTGACCTCGATCCCGGTCACCGTCGCCCGGCGCAACAAGGATCGGGACATCGCCCTGCTGAAAATGATGCAACCGGTGGACATGCGCCTGCCCGACTACTTCCTCGGCACAGCGGAAAACGTTCATATCGGCAGCAGGGTGATGGCGCTCGGCTACGCCTTCGGGCACCAGGCACTGCATGCGCTGGTGGCCATGAACGCCATCGTCAGCGCCCGGGTCCTCTCCCACAATGACAGCAAACTGCTGCTCTTCGACTCCATGGTCCACGACGGCGACCGAGGCGGACCACTGGTCAGCGTCGACGAGGGGGTGGTCGTCGGCATCATCAACGGTCGGTTCGATCCGCAGGAAGCGGCAAAGGAATATACCGACGGCAGTCGCACGGTTGCTTCAAACACCAATATCTCGTATGCTGTCGCCATTGATTACGGCATCGCCCTGATGGACGAGGAAGGACTCCTGACGGCGACGACATCGATATAGCGCACCGTTCCCGGCAGCAGGAAATTCCAGCTACTCCCGGCACGGCTGCAGGAACATCGGTTTATTGCCGCCCGGCCCGATCCGGCTCCTGCTAAACATCACCGCCGGGTGATGTTCAGCAGGAGCCAGTACCGGCCGGCCGGCGCTACGCAACGGCCCGCCCACATGAACGCACCTCAGAAGCGAAACTCCCTGCTCTGCCCCAATTGCCGACGACTGGTCAGCCGCTCGGCACCGGCTTGCCCCTATTGCGGGCTGAAGAAACCAGGATCTATCTGGAAGGATAATATTTTCACCCGAGTCAGCGGTGACGACACATCGATCCTGCGACTGATCCTGATCGCCAACATCGTCATGTTCGTGCTGTCGCTGGCGATCGATCCGCGGGCCACATCATTTTCCGGCCACCCGTTCGGCTTTCTCACACCGAGCAACGGCAGCCTGCTGGTACTCGGCGCCACCGGCAGCGTACCGCTCTTCCACTACCAGAACTGGTGGTCGCTGATTTCGGCGAGCTATCTGCACGGCAGCCTGATTCACATCGTCTTCAACATGATCGCACTGCACCAGCTCGGCCCCCTGATCATCCGTGAATACGGGGTGAGTAGGACGATCGTCATCTATACGGTGAGCGGCATCGGCGGATACCTCATCTCGGCGCTGTTCGGCGTGCGGCTGACCATTGGTGCTTCAGCCGCCGTCTGTGGCCTGATCGGCGCCGCCCTGTATTATGGGAAAAGCCGCGGCGGAACGTATGGGCATGCCGTTTACCGCCAGATCGGCGGCTGGGCGGTGGGAATCTTTATCTTCGGACTGCTGATCCCCGGCATCAATAACTGGGGACATGGCGGGGGGATGCTCGCCGGCGCGGCCATCGGTGCCGCTCTGGGCTACCAGGAGCGAATAGCGGAAACGATCAGGCACAAATTCCTGGGGACTCTCTGCATTATTGTCACCGGCGGGGTACTGCTCTGGTCGGCGGTCAACGGCGTGCTACTACTCTTCTTCCGGTAGTGCCGGCGCCTGGTCTTCTGTTTTATCGATCTGCGCTTCCTGCTTCTCGCGTTTGCGCTGGAGTTTTTCTTCTTTCTTTTTTTTCTTTGCCAACTCTTTCTGACGCTTTTCGAATGAATAGTTTGTTCGAGCCAAGGTCACCCCTTCTCTGTTGCTAACTGCTGAAAAAGAAAACCCCGCACCCAGGGTGCGGGGTCCACAACAACCGTATCCGGCTCTTAGAGCTGGACGACGTTGGCTGCCGCCGGTCCTTTCGGGCCGTCGACAACGTCAAAGGATACGCGAGCACCCTCGGTCAGGGACTTGAAGCCCTGAGCCTGGATGGCCGAATGGTGCACGAACACATCCTTGCCGCCATCCTGCTCGATAAAACCAAAACCTTTCGCATCGTTAAACCACTTTACTGTGCCTTCAGCCATGTTGAATTACTCCTTTTTGCAGGGTTCTTTCGTGAACCCCTTTTGTGGTAGAGCCGAGGCATCATGTGATGTTTCGACCGGACCTCTTAATAACCAGATACGATGCGCCTGTTATCCGGCGGCGCCCGACCGACAAACGGCCGCGGGCCTGCAGCGGAGGCTGATCGCACTGGTAATCGGTTACCTATTTTAAATGATTATATAGTCGATGTGGATTCCGGGTGATTGATCCAGGTGGGGAGCAGACACTTCATCGACGATAAATACGATAGAAAAAACGCGGGCATAAGGAAATGAAGGTTTCTCCTCCTACATAAGTAAAACTGGAAGATAATACGCTTCTTCGCGTTCTGCAACGAAATAAACACGAAAAAACTCAGCTCGGCACCGGCCAACACCTCGTCGCCCACCGCCACCCCGGCGTCAAACAACCGCTCAACCCGGTTCGCCGCGGCCGGAAGGCTCGAAATAACAGGCATAAACAACGAACCACTCAACTGAACGCTTGAAGGAAGATGACCGGCGGAGTAAGCTAATTTTCTGCCGATATACGCCGATCCGCGTCAGACCGGCGTCATTTACCATTGCGGAGCACCCGGTGAAAACACACCGTACCCACCTTATCTCGTTCAGCGAGGCGAGAGCCATTGTCGGCGCCCTTCCCCCGCTGCCGGTCGAGCACGTTCCTCTGTCCGGAGCCCTCGGGACCATTACTGCCGGGCCGGTGCTCGCGGCGGCGAACTGTCCGACCATCGACTCCTCCCTCAAGGACGGCTACGCCGTACGCAGCACCGATGTCGCCGGTGCCGGCCGCACCACCCCGGTCACCCTCCAACTTGCCGGCACCGTGGTCGCGGGCGGCTCTGACCAAACCGCGGTGCTGCCGGGCACGGCGGTCCGCATCATGACCGGCGGCACCTTGCCGGCCGGGGCCGATGCGGTACTCGCCTCGGAGTTTGCCGAAGAGCGGACAACCACCGTCCAGGCCCGGGCCGACGCCCATTGCGGCCGCAACGTGCTGCGCCGGGGCGCCGATATCACCGCCGGCGCCATTATCATCGAGCCGGGCGTCCGCCTCGGCGCCGGCCATCTCGGTCTGCTCGCGGCTGCCGGCGTCACCGCAGTCCAAATCTATCGACGGCCATCGATCATGGTGATCGCCACTGGCAGCGAGCTGGTTGCACCCGGCGAGCCGATCGGCCCCGGCCAGGTCGCGGCCAGCAATATGATCACCGTCGAGGCCGAGCTCAAATCGCTTGGCCTGCCGGTCGACACCGCCCTGTTGCGCGATAACCTCGACAACCTGGAAGAGGTATTCAGCAGCGCACTGCAAAACTACGACATTCTGCTCACCTGCGGCGGCGTGCTGGACGGCGACAAGGACTTGACCCTGCGCGCCATGCAGCGCTGCGGTGTGCGCCAACTCTTTCACCGGGTGCGGATCGGACCGGGCAAGGGCATCTCGATGGCGCTGGCCGGCGATACTCTGGTCTTCAATCTGCCGGGCGGCCCGCCCTCAAACCACGTGGCCTTCCGGCAACTGGCCCTGCCAGGCATCCGCAGGCGTCTCGGCTGCGACAATCCGTTTCCGGGGAGAATCACCGCCCCCGTCACCGAAACCATCAGCGGCCCTGCCGGCTGGACGCAATTCATCTACGGATATGCCGGCTGCCTTGACGCAAAATCCTCTCTCGTGGCCCGGCCGCTGACCACCCGTCCCCGGCTGCAGGCAATCGCCGAGGCGAACTGTCTGATCGAAGTGCCCGAGCAGCTCTGCGAAGTCCACGCCGGTAACCACACAACCGTCTGGCTGTTCAACGAAACATTTTAAACAACGGGGAAATAGGGAACCGGCGACTCAATCCATCGGCACGACGGCATAGCCCCGGGCCTGATAGCCGACCAGCGAGACATAACCATTGGCGACAAAAGTCACCTCGTCGACGAAATCGGCAGGCGGAATATCTTTAAGCTCGGCGGCAATCGCGCACTGCTCGATCACCGCGCCACCGGCCGTAAAGGCCCTGAGGTGTTCCCGGATCACTTGTTTTGCAGCGACCTCGTCATCCAGTACATAATGATCATCCCTGGTCATAAACGAGGTTGCTCCGCCGCGGATTCCAATAACCACATCCGTTTCGATCCCTGCTTCCTTCACTTGGTCAATCGTTTGCTCTATCAGGCGCATGCGCAGCGCCAACCGATCACCATCAGCGACATTGACGTCAAAATAGATGCCGACCCGGTCGACCCCGGACAGCGCCCTGGCATTATCAAACTGTGCCGCCTCGGCCGACACCATACCACCAAAAACAAAGACACAAAGCACAGCACAACGAATCATCGCCGTCATATCCGTTCCTCCGTCAGCAGCCAAGCTCCATCATCTGCACGATCCGGAGCGCCCGTTTTTCATCGCCGTCAACGATATACCAGACTTCGACCTGTTGCCTCCGGGCCAGTTCATCAAGGACCCCGAACCCTTCAAGCTCGGTATCCGGACCGATGCTCACATCGACCCGTTCACCCTTCACCGGCCGAATCCCTATCCGCATCTCGGGCACGGAGACAAAACTGATCAGGCCCCGCACATACAAGGCGTCATTGGTCGACATCCCATCAGCCCCGCCAAACTCCCGGCCCGATGAAACCTGCACCGAAACGGAAAGGATGCCCGTCATCACAATAAGAACAACAGATAAAAGAATACGTCTCACAAATATCATCAGCAAACCTCTCATATCCCACTGTGACCCGACAACAATCCCTGCCATTCAAGCCCGCAAATAAGTGAACCCGAAAACGGGAAGACCATCGCCCGATCGGTCAAGGCCAGCAGCACAACAATACTCCCGCGGCCCCTTATCCTGACAACAATAACCATTACCGCGGGACCTGCCAGCGAGGGCAGATGCTCGTTGATCGCCCCACCCACCAAACCGCAAACTACTCATCTACCGCGACACCTCACAAGATATTCTTGACGGAACTACAATCATTTGGCACACTGTCTAATATCTTGGCAGGCATCTGCCACTTGTCCACCGTTTCATGCCATTCCCCCGGTTCTCACAATGACGAATCCTCTGCGTTGTTATCAAAACACCTATCCTGAAGCCAGATCAATTACCGATCGATGCAGCACGTAAAAGACAACACAGACATAACAGCATGACGAGAGTACTGCTATAAACTAAGAGAAAGGAAGAATCGCGGACTAAAATCTTAAGAGATCATCGCGTTAACGATAACCGAGGGCTTCCTGATCTAGCCATGGAAATAAGAGATTTTGCGTATTATACGACTGACGCATAAGCAGTTATTTTGTAATCATTGGCACATAACAGATGGCACAAATGATCGTTGCGCCGAATCCAACAACGAAACAGAACGAACATTTATCGTTTAATTTCAGATGAATATTGATTGACCCTAGGAAGAGATTGTCCTTTGACGAAGATCACGTATGGCAAGAATGAACATTTGATTGGTGGCCAAGAAAACGAAATCAATGCCAGATAAGTACTAACCGCGAATTCGCCTAATTAACGTTACATGGCAATCTAAAAATACAGGCATCCCAAAAAGCATGAAGAATGATATCGAAAAAATAATGGAGGAACTTGCTAAAGGCTCTGACAGAATCATTGTCAATCCAGAAACGCTTGAAGAGCTAAAAAATCAAGGGATTCCATTCGATGTTGTTCCCTCTCCAACAATAGATGAATTGTTTGAACAACGAAGAATTAAAGCGAAAGAAAATGCCCCTCGGTTGCCAACTCTGCCTGAAGGTTTGCCACCATCTATCCAGGCGCTATATCAAGAAATAAGAGAATGTATATTTTTCGGATTAAATGGGGCCGCTATCACGATGTCCTCAATTTTAATCGAATACGCAATCAAATATGCAACACATATCAAGGAGTCCGGCGGGCATAGCGGTGCTGAGCCCGATAAATGGGATGAATTTGAGGAAATGGAACTTTCACCTGCCATCAACCGCGCCAAAAGGGCTGGTTTGTTGGATTCAAAATTGGCGAAGAGGCTCCATTCCTTTAGGACGACGATCCGTAACCCTTACAATCATTTCAATATTAAAAAGATCACTAAAAATGTGGTGGCACAGAAAGTAAAACGGCTTAATGTGAAGACAGGCCAAGTTGAAGTTGTTGATATTGAGGCAGAAAATAGCCCTATGATCCAAACCCAAGCAAAGCCGTTCATGGATGAGCATCATGTGATACCAGTATTTCATTTTGCTGATGAGATTGTTAAGTATCTTCTACGAAAAATTAGATAGGACCATGTAACCATGCCTTTCACTCGGATGGCAATTCCGCTGCGCTACATTGCCACCGGTGAAGGCCACGTTATGTATTCAAAGGTACAGTAGCAGGACATCGCTTACAGTTGTAGCGTCACATCGCTGACACTTTTAGGATATGGTCATCCGCTAACCAAGGAGGTGGCCATGCCCTGGAAGGAAACGACAGCGATGGAGCAGAAAATTGAATTCATTACCGAATGGCGTTCAGGACAATTCGCCATCACCGAGTTGTGCAGAGCATTCGGTATATCCCGAACGACAGCATACAAATACATTAATCGATTCCAGGAAAAAGGAATTGAGGGGTTATACGAGTTGAATCGTGCACCGCACGTTCAACCAAATAAGACCCCAGAGACAATTGAACAGAGGATCGTTGCCTATCGTAAACAATATCCGC
>NZ_FQXS01000063.1 GCF_900130015.1 Desulfofustis glycolicus DSM 9705
ATTGCCGTGAATTATGCACTGAGTCAGTGGGATCGGTTAGTGGTGTACCTTGATCATGCCGAGATGACGCCGGACAATAACAGAGCGGAAAATGCCATTAGGCCGTTCGTGGTGGGTCGAAAGAACTGGCTATTTGCGGGGACCCCAAAGGGCGCCCAAGCCAGTGCCGATCTTTATAGCCTGATCGAAACTGCCAAGGCAAATGGGTTGGAGCCGTACCGGTACCTACGCTATCTGTTCGAGAAGTTGCCATTTGCCCAGAGTGTTGAAGATTATCAGGCATTACTGCCGATGCAGCTCCGGGTGGAGGATGTTGCCCTGAATGATATCGTTAGTGGGGTTTAATAGACGGATACTGTTGTCTGTCAAAGATCTATGGGTAAAGATGCATTACCCGGCTACGGCTCGGTAGCTCTGGGAACCGCCTGGTGCGGACCCGCATGCCAGGTGGTGTGGGGAGGGCGGGAGAAAGACCCGCCCTTACCCGATTGTGTGATTTATCTTGTCATTATAAGTCATTATAGTAGTTCATTAAGTCTCTGTCATAATACTTGAAGAACAAATAAATAGGACCAAGGCCGAGCGTGACACCCATAAATAAGCTGTATGTTATTTGTGATAAATTCATGCCATGATAACTTGCTTTGTAATTTTCAAATAGCAAACCAGGAAGCATTATGAAAGCAGGAATGCAGGCCATAAATACAATAAAATGAGTAGTTATTGCTTTCTCAGTTGGTGTTATCCAGCCTAGAAAGTGGACCACGATGGCAAAAGCCAATATGAATGGGTATATAAGGCAACAAATACGAATATAGAAATAGAGATACTTATATACTTTCTTCATTTCATCATTTTCTTTACACACAACGTACTCTTCAGGGGGCGCGGCTTTTTGCGATCCGCTGAAAGAGATGGTTCGGTGAAGCCGATGTTTTCAATTCTGTCAAAGATGAAGGCCTTGCTCTTCCCCCTGGAATCTATAAGTTGTTATCTACGTACAATTGAATAGGTAAAATAAAAAAACAATTTCAAATCTGAATGATTTCATCTTTATCAAACCAACCTTGTTCAAGAACATAGCTCTCCACTTTCTTTCGCTCATTGGTATACGCAACGATAGCAAGGCTTTCCTCGGCGCGGCTACATGTCACATAAAAAAGTCTGCGGGTACGATCAATGCTCGTTTCTTTTCCTTCCTCTAAATTATTTATGTCTGTTGGGGTAGGCTCAACAGCTCCAAATAATTTGTCGTAACTGAATGTCCAACCTCGCGCCTCATCGTCATCTAATATCACCATAACTCGCGGGAATTGTAGCCCCTTGATACCTTGATGGGTTCCAAAACGAGATTCATCAGAAATGTACCTAACATACTCTTCAAACTGGCTGAATTTGCATTGTAATGCCATCTCCCATGCCTCTATAACCGGGTCATTTTCCGGCTCCTCAGTTTGTTCCCCCCCAATGTCTTCTTGATCTTGATTTAGTCTATCGGCTATAGGGAGCAATGCGTCAGAAATTAGGAATATCCCACTATTATAGACCTCTTTTAATACCTCATTGAGGGAGGGGTCAGCATCATCGGACCATAGAGAAAATAGCGCAACAACCGCATCTTTTGCTTTGGTGATTTCCTCTAATGATTTGGTAGATTTTTTTAATGCGTCTTTTTTAATTATTGGCGAATACTCTCTCATTATTCTGGATACTGCGAACTCATCACCTGCTTGCTTTGCTTTTACTAAGGGAAGTACTTGCTTGGCGAATAATGAAACTCCTTGCAATTTACCGTCTAATAACCCAGTCTTAAATTTATCGACACTATATAATGGGACAAAAAAGTCAGAGAAACCACCACGACTAGCGGCCATATGATGTTCTAATGTTAATATTTTCACTGAAGCTTGAGCATCATCTTTCCAGAGTTGATCGTCCGTTAATTCTGCCATAGTTGAAGTAATACCATGTTCAACAGTGGCCTTATTAACCGGGTTGGACGTATTGACAATAAATAAGCGAACACATCCGTCATTTTCTTTATGCGGCTCTTGTATTTGGTCATCAGCTCCGGAGCGAATTTTATTGATAAGCGTGATAACGCGCTTGGGACATCTATAGTTTATTATTTTTGCTGGTTTTGCCCAAGTATCAGGAATATTTTGACCTAAGTCTGTTTTTCCATCCGTATAAATACGCTGCATCGTATCACCAAATAAACCAAGCGTAATCTTGCCGGGATGTTTTTCCTGCATATCAAAAAACGCATCAACCAGATCCTTTTTGGTGTCCTGGCTCTCGTCAATCAACAGAATGGGGTATTTGCGTATAAGGATACTTTGCATTAAAGGTTTGTTTAGAATGAAATCAGCGGTGATCTTGATCACTTCCTCATGATTCAGTGAATCCCTTTCTATGTTGTCGCCATTGGGGTTATATGTGAACTTTTTTATAGACGGTAAGATTTCTAGCCTTTTAGTCTTCAGTTCAATTTTTTTAGCCCTTTTTATGTAAGATTTATTCGTTGTGCTGCGTGCTCTGCCTTGCTGGTCATTAAGCTTAGCGATTTCATCTTCAAGGTTGGAAGCAAGCCAACTTCTAATATCGTTCGTATATGGATTAATAATTTCCCAGGCAAAACTATGAATCGTTGAAACATGAAAGGCCATGTCAAATTCAAGACGGCTTTTTATCTCATCACAAGCGGCATTAGTGTAAGTAATTACGGCTATTTTTTGACCGTCCTTTTTAAGTCTTACGATGTTGTTTTTTTGAAAACGCTTTAGAGCGTCGACCAAGCTTCTCGTTTTTCCTGAACCAGCACCGGCAAAGAGAAAAAAGCTCTTAGGATTATCAAGATCAAGGCAGCTATATATCTCCTCATCAACAGTAGAGGGGGTCGTATCAGTTTCCGTCATTTACCTCACCTCCTTCTTCTTGTTGGATACAATAGTCCTGATGCTTGCTCTTCAATTGCTCTTGAACCCAATCCAGGCCGTCTGCAATATACTTTGGAGGCGTTAAGTCATTTGGCTCTGTTGTAAACAACAAATCCAAAGCCATTTCAGCTTTTTTGCTATTTTTGCTCAGCGCATCAAATAGAGCTTTGCGTGCCTCAGAAATATTTGGTTCATTAACGCCCTCAGCCATTTTTTTTATTAAACCGGTATCGCCTGTTCTCGCTTTGAAAAGCTCTAAGTTACTTAACACCAGGGCATCTTCAAATGTATAGGGAATGATCGTTTCTTCATTGCCGCCATAATCCACTGTGATTTCTATCTGATATGCAGCCCTCACATAATCATCCTTGACTTTGTCTTCATCGCTGGCATCTAAGGCTTCATCCAAACTTGTTTTCAGTGGCACCCATGATTTGATGGTATCATTACCTGTTCGGTACTCTTGTCCTCTTTCTGGTAGAACTTTCTCAGTGGAGTCTTTTTTGATGGAGTCTAAATCTGTTATCACAAGCGTAAGGAGGCCAAGCGTTTCGATCAGGCCCTTAAGTCGATGGGCGTGACTTCCCCCAATTTCAAGGAGTGATATGTAATTGCGATCTAATTCAGGGTATTTGCTTTTAATGAAGTGAGGCACAAGCATTCTTTCTGCTGGTCCCTCAACCAATATGGCGGCATCTGCAAAAAAGAGATCACAATGCGTTGTTTTTAAATAGCGCGTGGCAAACTTGGCTGTATCTGAATCATCCCCGAAAGTATTTGAAAGGTTCACAACTTCAGCGCATGGTGCATTATCTGCACAAGTCGCGGGCATTCTTTTAAAATATCGCAGACACCCAAAATCTATTTCATGGGCGATATGGCTGGAATGAGTGCTAATAACCAATTGAGTTGAAAATTGAGTTTTTTCTTTAAGGTCCGCATGATTTCTTAAAACATCATATGCTTTTTTGATAAATACTTGCTGGACTTGGGCATGTAGATGCGCTTCTGGCTCTTCGACCAGCACTATATGGAGTGGTTCAATGAATTCATCGATATGTTCTGTTCGTTTACCAGCTTTTCCAATTCGCATCCATTCATCACGAAAACGGATGAGGTTGAATATCATGGAAATTAGATTCTGATACCCTAAACCATTATATTTTTCAGGAAGGCATAGTGTGATATCATCCGGATTTGCATCGTCGCGCAAGACATTGAATTGGACTGCAGCATCATGATTTAACCCATCTAGCGGGTCTACTTTGCTGGAGATTTGAATTTTAGGATCGCTAAAGCCTGGATAATTTAACCCTTCCAGCTCGCCAAGTGAAGATTTGAAGCTCTCTTTCAGACGTTTATCAAAGGCTGTTCTGGCGCTCTCTATTGCCTCTAATGCATCAAGATCATTCGTATCCGGGATTTCTGATGGGTTTAGATGCTTTTCAAAATATGTTCTTAGCTGCGCAGAAAGCCTACGGTCGTTCCTTACCCCGTCTTCTGATGAGCTTGGGTCAGAGAATCCCCTCTGAGCGCTTATGATATCAATCTTGAATAGTCCGTCGAAAGGGTCTCCTGCTATAGGCTCAGAATTCACTGGAAGGCTCTGTGGAGTTGCTTCATTATATTTGCTCGGATCAAGGATGTAAGCCTTTATACTGAAATGGTTGTGCAGTTCCTTATCAAGGAATTCCCGCATAGTTTGTGGCCATAATTTTAAAGCATTGCCGTTTGCTCGCGATTCACTTGTTTTTTTTGCTGACTCAAAAGCTGTCTTATAAGCTTTATATAGGTTCTCAACTTTTAGATCCTTATCTTTTTTTGGTTCGAATATAAGCCTGACGCCAAGTTTTCCACCAGCCCAGTCTAGTGTTGGGATAATGTGACTGACATAGTGGATTTCCTCATCTTTTACATCAAGCCATATATCTATTGATGGTACGTGCGGTTGCCAAAGCTCAATTCCTAGATTTAACTCATCAGGATTCTGGTTTCCGATCCAATTTTTCGCTATTTCATTGATGTTTTTCCAGTTAGAGAGCGTAAAGTCAGTTGGTGACAAATTTCTGTGACGCGTTTTTTTGAGAAATATAATCAATGCATCCATTGCCGAAGTTTTTCCGCTATTATTAGCTCCGACCAATACGGTCTTATTTTTAGACAGTTCAACACGACAACATTTAAGCTTCCTGAAATTTTGAATATCTATAAACGCAATTTTCATGACTTCGCTCCAATGCTGTGTTGATAGGATACCTATCTAAGGTTTGAGCCCATTCTTCCTTATCTGTTCAGTACTGGACATCATTTACAACTATGTCACCACATCGCTTACACATAGTTTCTCTTTAAACGGCCTTTTTCATCCTGGATTCGAAGGCTCTTTTCGTCAAAGTATCCTAACAACTTTTGCCGAAAATACACTCGCCATATTCCCTCACCAATCTCTTCCAGTCCAACATGTTTGTCAATTAATGCCGTCGATACCATGACCCACTTGGTCGATCGCCACCGTAATGCACCATTTTTCGTAACCCTTCTGACCTGGCAGCTCACCGGGTAATCCCACTCCCTGACCTTTTCCT
>NZ_FQXS01000090.1 GCF_900130015.1 Desulfofustis glycolicus DSM 9705
TGTTTTGCTTCAGTTGAAATTGGAGAATTCTCGATTCAAAGTTAGTGGGTTGCATCCCGGAGCCATTTCCGGGGAAATCATATCCAAGCTCCTGAGTCGGAGCCCCGCCGGAGGCGAGGGCGGCACAGCCGCTCCTTCGCCATCGCCACTTTCAGGCTTAGCAGATTGGGGCCGGGCCGACAGGGTCGCGCAGCGCCCCCGCAGGGGGCTTGACCTTGTCGGCCCGGCCCCAATCTGCTACCAGCGGTGCGGCGTTCTCCCTCATGGCTTGGTGACATCTCTTTAACTTCCTGGCGGCTCTTGCTGCCTCGAGTTTGCGATCTCGATCTTTGAAAATCTGCTCTTCCCGGCCTTCAAGCTTGTCCTTGGGGGCGATATAACCGATAGCGCTATGTAGCCGTTCATCGTTGTAGTAGGCAATATAGCCGGCGATCTGGGAACGGGCTTCGTCAAGAGACAACGCCACCCCGGGCCGAATGCATTCACTTTTGATGGTCTTGTGGTACCGCTCCAGCTTGCCGTTGCTTTGTGGGTAAAATGGTGACGTCCGGACATGCGTCATTCCCGCTACACGGATGAACTCCTTAAAGTCTTTGGCGATGAATTGAGGCCCGTTATCGGAGATGATCCGCGGCTTGGCCTGGGGAAATTTCTCCCGCGCCCGCTGCAGGATAATCTCCACATCCTGCTCGGTCATCGCTTCACGCAGCTCCCAGTGGACAATGTATCGGCTGAAACCATCCAAAATGGTGCACAGATAGTAAAAAGTACTGCAAATATTCACATAGGCAACATCGATATGCCAGTGCGCGTGCGGTCTGAGCGGTTGGACAAAACCTTTCCCCTTTCGGGAGGGCTTGCCTTTCCATCGGCGCAGCAGATCGGCTTTCTTCAGCACCCGGTAAACGCTGCTCGGGCTGACCGCGACAATATCTCGATCGAGCATCATGAAGGTCAAACGACGATATCCCTCCAGCGGATGCTTGAGGTAGAACCTGATGATAGCCTGCTTCTCCCAGTCGTCAAGCCAGAAGTCGCGGGGTATCAGACCATTGTGCTCATTGACTTTGCCGTATCGTGATTGCCAGTTATAGTACTTGCTGGAGCCGATCTCCAGCCAGTTGATAAATCGCGTCACGGCGATACCAGTGCGGCTCGACCACTGCTGAACAAAATCGACCACGGTATCGCGGGTATCATGGGGAACCCACGACGCTTTCAGGGAACCCCAAGTGTTTTTTTTAGGCGAACGTGTTCCTCCATCAATTCGGAGAGCACCTCGTTCTTGACTTGCAGCTTAGCCTCCAGTTCTTCAAAGCGCTTCCGCTCGGCCCGTTGCCGACGAGCATCGCTTTTCTCAAAGGCGGCTGCACCGTTTTCGAAAAATTCTTTTTGCCACCGGTAAAATACCGTAGGATTGAGCAGATATTCGTCGCATAGGTCTGAGACCGACACTTTGTCAACAAGATGGCGCTTGATAATGGCAACCTTCTCGTTGGCTGAATAGTTTTTGCGTTTTCGTTTCATGGTGAATTCCTCCTTGTGAGTAAACTAACTCAAATGGGGGAATTCTCCAATTCGCGCTGAACCAAAACA
>NZ_FQXS01000026.1 GCF_900130015.1 Desulfofustis glycolicus DSM 9705
CGGTGATCAGCCGGTCACCGTCCGGATCGCTGATTTCGGCGATCACCTCCTCGCCCCAGGGAAATTCTCGATACAGCTTCTCGGAAACCGTGGCTACATTGCCGTCGGGACCCGACACCGTGGTCCGTTCGACTCGGTCGCCGTCCCCGTTCCGGTATTCAAGGCGGGTTTCCAGGCGCAGACCGTTGCCCGAGGTCAGGCTCCAGGTGTTGTCCGCTTCGGTGTACCGATAGTCGTAGCGGCGCTCCAGGCCTTCCCGGTATTCCTGCACGAGCAGATCGGTGGGCGCGGCGCCGTCCGGGGAGGGATTTTCGAGTCGCCAGACGACAAACGGATCGGCAAAGAGCGTGAGCTGGTAGAGGCCGTCCTCCTGCAGCTCGCCCTGGTCCGACTTGTCATAAAACCTGATCTCGTAGGAGGACGCGGTGTCGGGCTCGATGACGACAAACGCTTCGGGGGTGACCACTTGCCGGAGGGTATCGTCCAGATAGACGGGGATGACGTTCTCGCTGAGGGTGGAAAGACGTATTGTTGCCGGGGTGAACAGTTCTGGAGACGGTTTGTCGGCCCTGACGAACAGGTCGCCGGCCGGCATGCCTTCTTCGGCTTGGCCGAGGTTGATGGAAATATCGATGGAACCGATATTGACCGTGCCGCTGCCCACCACGTTGCACGAGTCGCCGGTACAGATCTGGCAACCGACGTAAACCTTGGCCGCAACCGATTCGCCGCCGGTGATCGAGGCCTCAACACGTATCCAGCCGCTGCCGCTTTGGTCGGTTGGCAGAATGACGACCTGGTTGTTTCCCTGCGCTACAAAGGAAATCCGTGCCTCCGATCCGTCATCCGGGGTGATCGCCCATTCCACCTGCTGGCCTTCAGGATAGGTCCGCGCGGTCAGCGTAGCGGAATCGCCGAACATGATCGGTACCGACTCCTTATCTTCAAGATAGATACCGGTGACCATGGCCGGGACGGCCTTGAGCACACCAAAGTCAAGGCCCGCCTGGGCCGACCTGAGAGATAATAGGACAACGGCAAGAAGGAGACAGAGCCGCAGCAGGGGGGGCAAGGTTTTATTCCGGATCATTTTCCTGTGTTTCCTGGGTGACTACCGGCAGGCCGCCTATTTGCCCGACTTGGCCGGGCGATCGGAGGTCCGGGATGGATACGGGGGCGATAGGGATAAGCTCAATGGTGTCCGGCTCGGGAGGAACCGCGCGCACCTGCACTGGTGGATTGGGTATTACGGAAGCAATGTCCACCCGATAGAGCCTGGCCAGATAATGCGCTACTGCCGAGAGTGATGCTCCTTCCTCCACTGCCGCCAGGTAGGCGTCTACCGCACTGTTCTTTCTGCCGATGTGCTCCATGGCCCGGCCCAGCAGGATGAATGCTTCCCGGCGGTTTTGCTGGTCGTCGTCATCCTGTGCCAGCGAGGAGAGCAGTTCAACGATGAGCTGGTGTTCCGACTCCGCATGAAAGAGGATATAAGCGACCAACAACTTGACCCGGGAAGGGAGGGTATGGTGCCGCGCAAGCTCCGCCGACCTATGACGAAGCTCGCCCAATTGGCCCGGGGTTATACTGATGGCGTCGGCGGCGAGCAGCTCCAGCGGCAGGTCCCGGCCAAGCATGCTCTCAGCCCGGACAATATCCTCTGCCATGAACAGCCGATAGATATCGACCAGGCTTACCCCGGCCTTGACCAGTGGCTCACGCTGACGATGGGTATCGCTGGACAACAACAGTGGCAGGAGGTCATCCTCCAGTTCCGGGTCACAGGTGATGGCCTGTTTGTAGAAAACAAACGCCTGCTGATAGTCCTCATCGATCATGGCCAGATTGCCGAGGCCAGCATGTGCCGGACCGTACTGGGGATCAAGGTCGATTACCTGCTGAAAAAACCGGTTGGCCTCGGCGTAGTCGCCTTGTTTGTAGGACTGACAACCCGTTTCATAGAGAAATTTGGTTTCTTCGCGGTAGAATTCGGTTCGCACAGCGGCGCACCCCGAGAGGATCACGGTGCACAGCAATGCCGGGAAAAGGTGCCGGAAAAGCGTTCTCATCAGAACTGTACCTCAAAGCCGATTTCACATTGTGCTTCTGTCTCTATTGAGGATCTGTTACCCAGGGAAATATAGGCGAGGGCCTGATAGCGATGCAGAAATTCCGGTTTGTAATCCAGCCGGCTAAAAACATTCATGCCCGACTCCTCGCCGTTGCGTGAATATTTTGTTTGCAGCTGGAAATGCCAGAGATCGTCGCTCAGATCGAAACGGATGTAGCCCTGGTCGTAGGGTGAGAACCTGGAATAGTCGATGGTTCTCCTGGTCCATTCGACAGACAACCTGCCGATCACCTCGGCCCGGGTGTAACTGGTAGTCAGCATGAAACGCAGCGAATCACTGGTGTCGGTGTCGGTGTAGTTCGCCTGCAGCATGGTTGACCAGCTGTCATCCCATCTATGAATGAGGCTCCCCATACAATTGGTATTGGTGCCGAATTCGTCCTCACGGTTATAGATGCTCAGAAACAATGTGTCGGCACTGCCTACCCCCAGACGTAAAGAACCGTCGATTTCACGAACCGTGCTGTCGTCGCTGTGGCGGGTCAGGTTGAAAAAGCGCAGCGTAGCTGAAAGGTTACTGAAAACCCAAACAGGCTGGGACATGAAATAATCGATACCGGCATCAAACCCTTGTGCGTCGCGGTCTACGTTGTGCAGAGGATCTGCGAAGTCTGCCTTGAAGTTTTCACCGAGGTTGGTATAGCCAGCCGAAAACCTGATGGCGCCGAGGTCATATTCTCCTTTCAGGACATACCCCTGATCGCTGCCGAGTACTTCATCATCCGTCGTCACTGCTTCGGCTGCTATGGAGAACGATTCAGAGAACCAGTATTGCAGGTCGGCGGCAGCAGCGTGGGAACCCTGCCGTTCGTCACTGAAATACTCATCGACCGCTCGTCGGTAGGTGAAACTTGTCCCGACCAGCCAGGATCGCTCCTCCCCGTAGCTGAGTCGGGCTGCCGCTCCCTGCTCTTGACTGTCGACATCGCCTTCCGAAGAGAAGAAAACGGCTGTCCCGCTCAAGCGATCATACCCCTGGTCGACCGTGAAACCGAGCTTGTTGCGCTCTGTCTTGAAATCGCTGAAGAGTTGCATGGGGTCCCGGAAATTACCGAGATTGTCCCGGAACACGCCTTTGGCCTTGCCGGTAAGCCAACGCCTTTCGGCCATCACCTGGGTTCCGTTGAAGGTTGCTGAAGAACCGTCATAATCCTGGATGGCCTGGAAGACACCCCGAACGGTGTTGTTCTCATCTTGATAGTCCAGACCAGTCCGCAAACGGGCTTCACCGTCATCCTGGTCTTGATCATCATTATAGCGATACAACGTTGAGAAGGAGCCATAGAGTCGATGTGGATATTCCACCGCCGGCAGCGGTTCAGGAACCTGGATTCCCGGCCGAGATTCAATTTTAGCTACCATGACATCGATCAGAGCAGCATCCCGGCTGCCGTCGGTAAAAACAACACTAACGGCAAATTGATATCTGCCATCGGGCACCAACTCACCGTTGTTATCGGTGCCATCCCAAACAAAGCGGTGATCCCCCGCGCGAAGATCGACAAAGGTAAAGCGATCAGCAACCTGACCACGAAAATCGATCACTTTGACCTCGATCTCGCTCGCATCCCGAAAAAGCTGATAGCCGACGGCAAGAGGGCCCTGGGATGGATCGAATATGCCGGCATCGCTGTTGAAAGGAAGGAAGCCCTGGGCCGCACAGCTTTGTGGGAAGATGAGAAACAGAACTATCGTCGCGCCAGCAACTACGTGTATGAGAAATTCGATTCGCACCGTCATGTTCAAATTATTCCGATTACCAGCAGGGACCAGTAACGATGATAACGGTATCAGTCGCAATCAGACCGTCCACAGTGCGTATCTCGACCTCGATTGGATAATTTCCTTCCGGAGAAGCAATAGAGTCACATTCAGCCGTGAATGTTTCGCCGCTGATATCCGGGTCGGAGCAACCAACGGGGCCGCGCACCAAAATAGTATCAACCGATGAGCTGCCCGGAGAAAATGTGCCGTTCACCGGTATTGGGTCGCATAGAAAATAATCGCCATTTTCAATGGATGTTATTGTTATGACAGGTGATACGAAGGAAGATGTCTTGTTGACAAAGGCTGAGGCGGAGCCCATCAGTCCGGTCTCATCCCTCGCCTCGGCTCTGACTGCATTGCCGCCATCCTGGAGGTCAATGGTGGCCGAGAACCGTTTGCTGGCCGCATTATAGCTGGTCGGGAATGACGAGCCGTTACTGAGCACCTGCATATAGGTTATATCGCTGCCTGTGCTTGAGGCACTTCCGGTTACCAAAAGAGATTCGGCTTCCGTTGAGGGGGGCAGACGATCCAGTTTGACGGAAATGGCAGCTTCGAACCGTATGGTCGTTTGCGCCCGGCCGTAAGCCCCTGCCTCGTCGAAAGCCTCGACAACTATCGTATTCAAGCCAGACGTTAACGAGACTTCTGCTCGAAAGGTACCGGCCGATTTGTGCCAACGGAGATCAACCGGAATTCCATTTACCTGCATGGTAATTTCACTGATGATCGAAGCGCTGCTTTCCGCCTTGCCGGAAATCATTATTTCCGAAGAATCAGTGGTGCGAGGGAGTCTATCCAGCGTTACCTCAATAGCGCTGTTGCAGGAAATGAAAACAATAGCAAACCCGTTTGCACCGCTTTCATCGACGGCTCTCATTTCGATAGTATTCGGACCCGGATCAAGATTCAGAGCCACTTCGAAACGCTCGCTGTGTTTGTCATAATTACGTACCGGAACCTCCCTGCCGTTGACCAATACGGTAACTTCCTCAACGTAGGAGTGACTGCTGCTCGCCTTACCGCTCAACGTGATCAACGAGGTATCCGTGACGGCCGGCAGACGATCCGGTTCGACAACCACCTGCGAGGAAATATCTGCAGGCACGCTCGGCTTGAAGATCGGCAATTTGAAGGGAATTTCGTATGGGGGGTGCTCATCGCAACTGAGGTGTAATCGGAAATCCGCTTCGAATGGGTCTCTGATGGTGGTGTCAAAAATCTCTGGAGAAATCTCCATTTCAAACCCGCGCAACGGCATCGTTGACACACCCGGGGAAAGTTCCCCATACGAGACTCGTGCAGTTTCGACACCTATTCTCGAATCGAATGCGTGCAGAGATGCTTGACATTGCTCGGCCGGGATAACGGTATTGTTTTGCAAGGACAGGAAGAGGCGGATTGTTTCGCCGGGGTTTGCTTGGCCGTCGTTATTCTGATTGCTTATTTCCCAGATATTGTAGGTATCGATAGAGATATCAAGGGAAGTGTCGGGAAGAATAGTAGTATTTTGCCCGGCGAAGAAAGAGATCTGCTGAAAAGCGCTGTTGCCATCCGTATCTACTGCCTTGACCACGGCGAAATGTCGGCCATGGCTTAGTTGTAATGGGCCAAGCACACAAAAATAACCGCTATCCGGATCATAGTAGAGTGCTTCTTGCGCTACAATTTGGTTGTCGATAAAAAAACTGATACCATCGGGATGCAGGTTTTTACCTTTATCAAGGATAAGAGCGGTAAACAGGGGGCCACCATAGCCCTGGACCGAGGAAGGTGAAGCTTTGAAATTGAAAATTTCCGGCTTGAATGTCAGCGAGAAATCAAGGCTAGCCTCAGCGGAGTAGCCACTATGGTCGGTTACCCTGAATTGGGCGGTATGTGGCCCCTCATCGACCTGAACACCAAAGTTAAGCCGATAAATCCCATGAGTTGAGTCAAGCAGCCTGCCTTCGGCAACTTGATATTCAAGCACTGAACGCCCTTGCCAATCAAATGGCATGCGGCCATAGTAAGGGATCGGCTGATCATCTACCCGCACTCTCGTTTTGTCTGGATCGATTCGGCTTTCATCCCACGCCTCGCCCAAAAACTGCGCGTTAATCGCATTCCCTTCCAACTTGAGACTCTTTCCACTTTCAGCCCGATCAATGAGCCTGAGAGCAACGAGAGGCGGATTTTGCGGGAGGAAGATACCAATCGTCCTTGAACCGAGATTCTGAGCGGCATCACGTGCCTCAATGGTGAGTCCGAAGAGTTCCAAACCCTGATCTTCATACGTGCCTGAAAAATGGCCGGATGAAGGATTAAAAGCGGTTTCGGGCAAATAGTCGTGCCCACCTCCATAGAGTTTAATATAAGATGGATTTTCTGGAACAATTTGATATTCAGCGTAACCTGGATTTCCTGGCTCAATTTCCAAACTTTCAAGCTTTAGTCTCGTTTTTAAATTCTCTAAAGGTGCTCCGTGATCATAAATATCCGCTTCAATTTTTCCGGTATTGAAATTATAGCTCGCGTTGAAAATTACTGGTGGAAGCAGATCCATAAACCTCACCTCACACTCCGGCGGGTGAGTGACCGTATAATAGTTTTTGTTAACCCTTAGAACGTATGGCTCTGGCGGCTGAGAGAGATTCCAACCAGGTTCTCCTTTGGCAATCGCCTCTTGCCATTTTTCTTTTGCCTCTTCCCAGTTCGCAGCACCAAAGCTGGCGAGAATATTATTATTTATTTGCGCAAATAGGTGTCTCAATCCTTTCTCTGTATAAAATTTCATATTGACGAACGCGCCAAGAACGCATTCCGTTTTTTGCGTGCAATACGAAACCTTATGAAGGCCGCTCGTCAGCGGTCCTTCCAGCAAAGCGGCGCTAATGGTTTCGGATGGTTCGGAACAAAATTTGTTTGAAACGGTTGATCGCCGCCCTGATTTATTGATGAAGTCGATGTGATCTTGCATCTGTTCAGCAGGACTCGTTCCATACAACATTTTATACAGGTGGTTGTTGTAATATACGGCAGGCGTACCTATTGACGGATTGATTTCCTGTTCCGGAGCCTCGGTGGCAGTCGAAGTTACGGCTGATTGATCGGGATCCTCGGACGTATCATCCAATTCTCCATAAACGACACAGTGTGCGGTCGTATTCTGTGAAGCGTTGTCGGTAACTGATAAAGAAACCGTTGCTATATCATCAGTGAGCTGAAACGGCGCAGTCAATTTTCCGGTAGATTTATCAAAAAAGAATGGAATATCACCATGCATCGGAGTCGACAGGAAGATTCGTAAATCCTTGAGTGGCGTTCCTTCATCTTTAATCAATGCAGAAAAACTGCGACTTTCTCGGTTATAAATAAAATTCTCGATTTCAGGAGGATCGAAGGGCACTAATATTTCTTTGGAATACAAAACGTTTCTATCGTTATTGATAAGCCGAAATGTATCGCTATAGGTGGTCTGCCATTTCCCTGTCTTGTGACCGATATTTACGGTATAGAGATTGAATCCCTCAATGGCGGGGGCAGTCGAGAAACCCTCTTCATCGAACCAGTATTTTTTACCGTTTACCTCAAACCATGAGGCTTGCAAGTCGATCTCAGGAAGCGGTCTTGTTTCAGCCGAGGCAACTAGAGTTTTGTTTAGCGGTTCGACTTGAAACCGCAACTCCGTGGACTGTTCAATTCTGACGGGAATCTCTATTGTTCCGAAAGTAAAGACCGCGTTGTTTGAGTAAAAACTATCAACATCTTGCTGGGTCGATTCGCTATCGAATGGGCAGTTTTCCGAACTCAGGTTTGATTGAAAACCGTTTGGGAAAGTCAATGATAAGGTTGTAAAATCAAGCTCTTGATCCTGAGTAGCGATATTGAAAATGACCTTGTTATTTTGTTGCGAATCAAACTCGACTTTCTTCACTACTATCGAACCGTCTGTACTATCCAGTGAGAATTGACTCCATATATTCTCGTTTAACCGACTAAGTCTTTCAGATGGATGCCCAAAACGCCAAATCCATGTGGTGAAAGGGATAGTCAAAGGATACGTCCGATGGGGACGAATAATAACAGGAGAAAGATGGTCTGTTCTAATTTCAAGTGGAGTATTTGATAGACTATACAAATACCCCGCTGTCTCACAATGAGCCCAGGTTTTTTCTGGTTGTTCAACTGAATAATGATTTGTAATCGTCTTTTCATTTCCGGCGCGATCCTGAAGGGTCAGAAGTAAAGACAATTCAGAAGTTGAATCTAACTGTCCTTCAGCGTTAATCACCACAGTTCCCGATCCATCGGCATGATTGGTCATTGCCGCATGAACCGCTTGGCCATTGATGCGGGCCTGCTTGACTCCCTGGTTATCGGTTGTCTCAACACCGGACCCTGTATCCAGATACTGAAAGAAAAACGGTATGTTGCTCGACGGAATTTTTTGAACTTGCGGGGTCGATGCCACGATTTCAGGAGGAATCGTATCAACAATGAAGAGGAGCTGTTTTGAGTCTTTGGTGGAATGGTCAGGATAAAGTGTTGTCAACGTAGCCGAGTGCCGACCTTCTGCCGGTGTCGCTATGGTCTGCTCAACAGAAGCCGCCCCTGCGTCTGATCCCGAGATGGTCATGTTGATTTTATTCTCATCGATGGAGAGTGTTATCAAGTCATTGTTTGGAGCGGGAATCACCCCATGAGGATCTGGAACCAGCGTTGCTGATAATGGCAGGTCTTCTTCGGAAACGTACTCCACATCGATCCCCTCCTGTGCAGGTGCCGACGGGCATGTGAAGACGAGCAAGGCAATAGCTGACAGAGCAAGAAGAAGAATTTTCGACTCGGGAAAAAGGAGATCATGATAGCCCTCTTCCCGACGGATATCTTTCCACGTTTTGCGGATGACATTCGAGATCAATCGAAAACGAAGACCGGAGAGATTCTTAAGTTGCGATGAAGTTATCATCTATCCTTTTCCAAAGAGTGGTGAGGGGTCCTTGTTCCCCTAATGGTGCATAAGGATCTCAAGGATACTATTTCGGCCGGTCTCCCAAATATTACATATCCCTGGGAAATGATGGCTGATTATCCAGACGAACAAAAGTGCCACTAACACGCGGCATTTTTTGTGTCAACAATAAATTTTAATGTCAAAACAGATACTAGCACCACTTTTGGTCACAATCCCTTACCAGTAAAAGGTTTGCGTCGTTTCACACAATTTTTTCGATGATCAGGGGTGTACTATGCGAAGGAGTGCATTCACGACAAGTTGAATCTCCACGGCGATGCTACTCAATATGTTAGGATGGTTAACGAAGATTCCTGCCCCTTGCAATCAAAGCGAAGCCTTCATTTTTCTTATTCAACTGTTTCGGTAGTGACAAAACAGGTGACTCAGATTTCCGATTTCAGCACAAAGCACGACTGGCCAAAAGCTCCAACAGATTGGTTCTCTCTCTGAGGCAAGACATCATCTTGGTGAATAAGGGGGGAGGTGCTGAGGGCAGAAGAAATCCGTTCAGGAGCGGTCGTTCAAGCGCTCCGTAGTGATACCCGGCGTAATTTCGACGTGTCCGAGATCGCTTGCCGACTGATCAGAAAGCGATGAAAGAGACGGACGAGAAAGAACGCGCCCTGCCTACAGGCTTAGGGGCTCCGCACAGGGCGCGCTCCGGAGGGGTCTGTTCAGCTGGGGTACTTATCCTGCATATAATCTTTGAGGTGGCGGATCTCCACATCTTGTTCGGTGAGCTGGGCCTTGACCGCGTCGCCGATGGAGACGAGACCGGCGAGTTTGCCGTCCTCGATGATCGGGATATGGCGGATGCGGTTCTCGGTCATGATGCTCATCAGGCCGCCGACATCGTCCTCCGGCGTGGCCACGATGACGTCTCTCGTCATCACCTCGCTGACCGACACGGTGGAGATGGATTCCGGTTTCTGGTGGACCGCCTTGAGTACGTCGTTGGGCGCGACGATACCGAGAATCTTGTCGTATTTGTCGACCACGACGAGTGAGCCGATCCGGTTGGCGAAAAAGAGCGACACCACATCGATCAACAGGTTCTGCTCGTGGATGGTTACCACCCGCGTTCCTTTTTCGGTCAGAATATCCTTTACTTTCATAACGATGCCTGTTGTTTGATTGGTTGTTACGACCGGCAGCCGGCAAGTTGCCGGCTGCCGGCGATGCTTCTGTGACGCTTACAACACGACCGGGTAAAAACTGATGGCAAATACGCAAACGGCAAGAACGATCGTACCGAGCGGGGCCAGCGTCAGTTCGGCGACCTCGAAGCGCTGCTCCGGCTCCCGGAAATACATGACGATAATCAGGCGCAGGTAGTACCAGAGCGACAGGATGCTGCTGACAATGCCGAGCACCGCCAGGACTGCATGACCGGCCTGAAAGGCCCCGGCGATGATGTAGAATTTCCCCATGAACCCGGCCGTCGGCGGAATACCGGCCATCGACAGCAGGAAGATGGCAATGCAGGCCGCCGAATAGGGCCGCACCTTGGCCAGCCCGCGAAAATCGTCGAAGCTGACCCGCCGCTCGTCCTGGCCACTCAAATAGGAGAGCGCGACGAACAGGCCAAGCGTCGCGACGCCATAGGCGGCCAGGTAAAAGAGAATCGCCCCACCGCTGAACCGCTCGCTGCCCAGCGCCACCAATGCAATGAGCAGATAACCGGTATGCACGATGCCGGAAGCGGCGAGCATCCGCTTCAGATTTTGTTGGCCGATGGCAATAAGATTGCCGGCGAACATGGTCAGGATCGACAGGTAGAACAGGAAGGTGACCCAGCCCTGATGAACTTCGGGATTGATCAACAGGAAGTTGGCCAGCACGGCAAAGATCGACGTTTTCACGGCGGTCGCCATAAACGCGGTGACCGGCAGCGGCGCCCCGTCGTAGACATCGATCACCCAAGCATGGAATGGGAAGGCGGCGGCCTTGAAGAGGAAGGCAAACAGTATCAGAAACGAACCGCCGACCAGGGCCGGGTTGCTCAGATAACCGCTGTCGGCAACGACCGCGCCGATGGCAGCAAAGGAGGTGCTGCCGGTGCCGGCATAGACCAGTACGGCGCCCATCACGTAGAAGGCACCGGCAAAAGCGCCGAGCATCAGGTATTTCAGGACCGCCTCCGCTCTGACCACGCTGTGCCGGTCGTAACCGACCAGGGTGTAAACGGCCAGCGACATGATCTCCAGCGCGATGAACAGGGTGATCAATTCCGCAACCATGGTCAACAGGAGCATACCGAACGCGGCAAACAGCAGCATACAGTAAAACTCGAGAACGAACCCCTTGTTCTGGGTGAAATAGGTCTGGGCGGCCAGAGCTGAAAAAAAGCCGCAGGCGAGAATGATCAGGCCGGCCACTTTGGTAAAGGTGTTGGCGACGAGCATCCCGTTGAACACTTCGGCAAAGGGGTAAATATCCCCACTGTTGTCCACGGTGAGTTGAATGAAGAAGGCAAAGGCGAACAACCCCATGCCGAGGATGGAAATCCCCTCCCGCCGGAAGGTCTCGAAGGCCGCTACGAGCATGATCAGGATGGCGCCGGCACCCGTTGCCGCAAGCGGCAGAATCACCATTACATCAAACATTGCAGATCTCCCGGTGTCAGTTCTTTCCCTGGTTGTTCAATTCGGCCCCATCGCCGCTGTCGGCCACCGCAACCACCTGGGCCAGCGCGGCAATCTGCCGGTCGGCCGCAGGATTGATCTTGTCGAGGAAGGGTTGCGGATAGATGCCCATGACAATGATCAGCACGATGACTGGCAGGATGGTCAATACCTCGATGGCCGTCAGATCATGAAAGGTCGCCGTCTTCTCGGCAGGTTTTTCAAAGAAGACCCGCTGGAACAGCCAGAGCATATAGCAGACACCGATCACCAGCGTGGTCGCCGCCAGAATACCGATCACCGCGTTGAACTTGATGGCGCCGAGGATGATCAGAAACTCGCCGATAAAGCCGCTGGTGCCGGGCAGGCCGACCGAGGCGAGCATGGCGACCGCGAAAAAAACGGCCAGGATCGGCGCCCGGGAGGCCAGTCCGCCGAAGTCATCGATCGTCCGGGTCGCCGATCTCTCTTCGATCAGGCCGAGCAGCAGGAAGATCACGCCGGTACTCGTGGCATGGGCGACGATCTGGTAGAGCGTGCCTGTCAGCGCCTGGACATTCATGCAGAAGATGCCAAGCGCGATGATACCCATGTGCGAGGCGGATGAAAAGGCGAGCATCCGCTTGAAATCCTTCTGCACCAGCGCCGCGATTCCGCAATACATCATGCCGACCACGCCGGAGCAGGCCAGGATCAAGGCATAGCGGGCAAAACTCTCGTCAAAGACCGGCACGACAAAGCGAATCACGCCATAGACGCCGATCTTCGCCATAATCGCCGACAGCACAAAGGTGGTCGCCGTCGGCGCCTCGGTGTAGGCGTCGGGCAACCAGGTATGGAACGGAAAGAGCGGAATCTTGATGGCAAAGGCGACCATGAAGCCGACAAAGGCCAGGGTCGCGGCCGGTCCCGCGAGCGACAGGCCGGACAGCGCGTCCATCGCGAAACTCCACTGTCCCGTGGCCTGGTGATGGGCCATGCCGAGGTAGATGATCGCAGCAAGCATCAACAGTGAGCCGGCGATGGTGTAGATCGTAATCTTGACGGTCGCCTTCAGCCGATTCGGCCCACCGTAGAGACCGATCATGAAAAAGACCGGCAGCAGCATCACTTCCCAGAACATGTAGAAGAGCACCAGATCGGCGGCACAGACGGCGCCGATCATCGCCCCCTGGACGATGAGCAGATTGCCGTAATACCCCTTTTCCCGGGTGCGAAACAGCAGGTAGACCATCGGGAAGAGCAGCGCCGCCGCCATCAGCACCAGCAGACTGATGCCGTCGACGCCGAGATGATAGGAGATGCCGAGCGATTCGATAAGCGGCGAGCGTTCGACGAATTCGAGGCCGGAGCTGCCGTTAAAGGTGAGAAAAATCTTCAGGCCGAACAATACCACCAGCACCGAAGCGGCCAGCCCGAGCGCCCGGGCCGCCTCCCTGCCGACCGGCAGCAGCAGGATGCCCGCTCCCAGCACGATCGGCAGAAAAATCATCAGTGACAACAGGTTATCAAGCATGATCCACCCTTCAGAAGTTCAACGATTGCGAGAGCACCAGGCTCATGACGCTGAGTCCGATGACCATGTAGATGGCATAGACCCGCACATAACCGACCTGAATCACCTTGAACGCCAACCCGGCCATGCGATAGAGCCAGGCAGCGGCCCGCACCGGGCCGTCCGTGACATACGGTTCGATCACCCGCTGGACGGCCTGGCCGACAAACCGATACGGCCTGACCAGCACCGTATCGTAGAGTTCGTCTACATAAAACTTATGATAAGCAAACTTCCTGAAACCGGTGAATACCGGCTGCTCGGCGCCGCCGGCGAACCGCCGGTAGGCGATGCTGATACCGACGACAAAGGCCAGCACACTCCCACCGATGGCCAGCACTTCGGTGGCCATCGAGCCATGCGGATGGACTTCGGTCAGACTCGGCGCGAGCCAGTGCGAGACCTGCTGGTGCCCGCCGAAGATCGCCGGCAGGTTGAGAAAACCGGCAAACAGCGCGCCCACCGCCAGCACGATGAGCGGCAGGGTCATCACTTTCGGCGATTCATGGGCATGGTCGTAGACCTCCCGGTCGCGCGGCTGGCCGTGAAAGACCACGAAAATCAGCCGGAACGTATAGTAGGCGGTCATCCCGGCCACCAGTACGCCGATCGCCCATATTCCGGTATGGCCACCGGCCAGTGCCGAGTAGAGGATCTCGTCCTTGCTGAAAAACCCGGAAAAAGGCGGGCACCCGGCCAGGGCCAGGGCACCGATCAGCATGGTCCAGTAGGTGATCGGCAATTTGTTCTTCAGCCCGCCCATCTGCCAGATGTCCTGGCGATGATGGAGGGCAAGGATCACCGAACCGGCCCCGAGGAAGAGCAGCGCCTTGAAAAAGGCGTGGGTGAAGACGTGAAAAATTCCGGCGGAATAGGCGGCTACGCCGACACCGGCGAACATATAGCCGAGTTGGCTGACCGTCGAGTAGGCGAGGATCTTCTTGATGTCGTTTTGAAACATGCCGAAAATAGCACCAAGCAGCGCGGTCATGATGCCGATCCAGGCCACCACCAGCCCGGCCACCTCGACCTGGGCGTAGAGAAAACTGAAGCGGGCCACCATATAGACGCCGGCGGTGACCATGGTGGCCGCATGAATCAACGCCGAGACCGGGGTCGGACCGGCCATCGCATCGGGTAGCCAGACGTAGAGAGGAATCTGGGCTGATTTGCCGGTGGCGCCGACAAACAGAAGCAGGCAGACGGTTATTCCAAGCGTCGGCGCCAGCAGGTGGGCATTGGCCTTAAGGGAGAGATAGTCAAAGCCCTCAGCCCCGATTCCCCAAAAGAGAAACGACATGCCCAGAACGAAGCCGAAATCGCCGATGCGGTTGACGATAAAAGCCTTGTTGCCGGCCACGACATTTCCCCGATCTTCGCTGTAATAACTGATCAGCAGGTACGAGCACAAACCGACCCCCTCCCAGCCGACGAACATCACCAGCGGCCCGTCGCCTAGAACCAGGATGAGCATGCTGCCGAGAAAGAGGTTGAGATAGGAGAAGAACTTGCCGAACGCCGGATCTCCGGCCATATAACCTATGGAATAGACATGAATCAGTGATCCAACGAGGGTGACGAACAGCAGCATCAAAACGCTGAGCGGATCGGCGAGAAAGCCCATGCTGATCGTCAGTTCACCGACGCTGAACCAGGTAAAGGCCTGATGGCTGAGAAACCTGCTTTGGGCCGGCAGGGCCTGCAATGCGAAAAAGACGTTGACGGCCAGCAGAAAGGAAAGGATCGGGCCGATACAGCCGACCAGTGCATAGATTCGCTCGGAGATGAGCCGGCCCCGGCAGGTGGCCAGGTGCATCAGACCGAGCACCAGCGCGCCGGCGAGCGGCAGCAGGGGAATAAAACCGAGGGAGGAGAGGTTGCCTTCCATCTGATCACCCTTTGAGCAGGCTGAAGATATTGGTATCGAGGTTGCCCTTGTGCTTGTGCAGCAGGATAACCACCGCCAGGGCAAGGGCCGCCTCAGCTGCGGCCACCGCCATAACCATCAGGGCCAGCACGTGGCCGTCCATGCTCTGGTGCAGCCGCGCCACTGCGACAAAGCCGAGGTTGGCCGCGTTGAGCATCAGCTCGATGGACATGAAGACGACAAAGACGTTACGGCGGGAAATGACACCGAGTACGCCGAGGCAGAACAGCAGAACGCTCAATGACAGATAGTGTTCAATCACCGATTCACCCCCTCTTGCCCGCCAGCACGACTGCCCCCACCAGGGCGACGAGCAGCAGGATCGACACGATTTCAAACGGTAACAGCCACTGCTGGAACAATACCAGGCCGACCTGCTTGACCCCGCCGAAACCGGCCTCGGTCAGCGGTTCCGCCTCTCCCGGCAAGCTCTCGACAATCTTGAGCAGCAGGCCGGCCACCGGGGCCAGCAGGACAATGCCGCCGGCCAGGTAAAACCAGCGGGCGGTATCGACCGGAAGGTCTTCTTCCTGGATGTTGAGAAACATGATGATAAACAGGATCAACGACATGATCGCGCCGGCATAGACAATCAGCTGGATAGCAAAAATCAGTTTGGCCGACAGCAGCGCATAGAGTCCGGCCAGCGAGATCAGCGTCACCACGAAGCTCATGGCGCCGTTCATCGGATGGCGAAAGAGAATCAGGCCGAGCGCTCCGAGCACCGAGAGCAGGGCCAGCCCGAAAAACAGATAGGTATCAATCATGTCCTCAACGCACCCCCTTCTGGTAGCTATCTTCGTCGAACGCACCCGGCGTTCGCAGCATCTCTTCCAGCCCCAACACCATGGACTCGCGATTGTCGCTGGTCACCGAGAAGATGCCGGTATCCATCCTGATCGCATCCATCGGGCAGGCCTCGACGCAATATCCACAATAGATGCATTCGAGAAGGTCGATATCGAAGCGCAGGGGCATCTTCTCCGATCTGCCGTCGAAGCGCTCACCGGCCTCGATGATGATGCAGTTCGATGGGCAATTGGTCTGGCACATGAAACAGGCCACGCATTTGACCGTGCCGTCCTCGTGCCGGGTCAACCGGTGCCGGCCGCGCCATCGCGGTGAAATCTCCGGTCTGACCTCCGGATAATGTCTGACATAGAGGCGAGAGTTATCAAGCAGGTTGCGGAAAAAGTGACCGAGAGTAACGGCCATTCCCTTGAAAACCTCGAGCAGATAGAGCTGCTCGAGAAACGTCCGGCCTTTCCGCTCGACCACTCTGACTTTGGCGCCCATCACAAATCCTCCTAACCGAACGCGACGATGACGGCGCTGGTGATAAAGATATTGAGCAGAGACAGAGGCAGAAGCTTCTCCCAGCCGATCTTCTGCAACTGATCATAGCGAAAACGCGGCAGGGTCCACCGTACCCAGACATAGACAAAGCACATCAGAAAGGTCTTCAGCAGAAAGGTACCAATCTGCAGCAGGGCAACCAGAATCCGGTCGGCGCCGCCACCCGCGGCAAAGAGCAGGTACCCGAGGCAGATCACCTCCAGCAGCACCACCAGCGACCAGAGCAGCGCGATATAGACTTTGGTTTCCCGAATCCGTGGGTCATGTTCACGCCGATAATGACTGCTGTTGTTTTTCTTGATCCACTGGCCGAAGAAATAGCCGATCACCGGCAGACCGATCATCAGTAACACGGTCACCGGGCGGGCGTAGGCGAGCAGGGTGTCGGTCGCCAGCCAGGGAATCTGGTAGCTGCCGAAATAGAGAGTGACGATCAGGGCGCTGGAAACAAACATCGCCACGTACTCACCCATGAAAAACAGGGCGAATTTCATCGACGAATACTCGACATGAAAACCGGCGACGATCTCGCTCTCTCCTTCTGCCAGATCGAACGGGGTCCGGTTGGTCTCGGCAAAAGCGGCGACGATGAAAATGATGACACCGAGCGGCTGCAGCACGACACCCCACATCGGGATGAAGCCGAACAGCAATTGCCCCTGATATTGGGCCATCTCCGTCAGATTGACGGTGCCGTAGACGGCCAGCAGACTGACCAGGGCCAACCCCATCGGGATCTCGTAACTGATGACCTGGGCGGCCGCCCGCAGGCCGCCCAGCACCCCGTATTTGTTATGCGACGACCAACCCGCCAGGATGATGCCGTACACACCGAACCCGACGATGGCCAGAAACCACAGGATACCGATATCGGTCGGAATCGCCTGCATGATATAGGAGCTGCCGCCGACGAGCAGGACATCGGCAAACGGGATCACGGCAAAACAGAGCAGCGCGGTGATAAAGACCAGCATCGGGGCGAGGATGAAGTAGAACTTGTGCCTGATGTGGCCCGGAACGACGTCTTCCTTGAAGACCAGTTTGATCGCATCGGCCAGGTTCTGGACCAGCCCTCCGGCCCTGAAGCCCATGATATTGCACCGGTTCGGCCCGGATCGATCCTGGAAATAGGCGGCGCCCCGGCGCTCCATCCAGACGAGCACCGCGACGAAGGAAAGCGGAACCAGTACCCCGAAGGCGATCCGCAGAAGGATCATGATGATATCAAGCGCCGACATGGGTCTCCTCGCTGCTGTTCAAGGTTACGCCCTCGACCGGAATCCGCTCCGGCCAGATCCGGCTCAGGGCCGGCACCGACTGTCTGAGACCGGGCCAGGCACGGGCGTTATCGCTGATCGCCCCTCCGAGCAACCTGGTGATCTCGATGATGTCACAGGGGTCGGCATCGCGGCATACGGCCCGAGCAAACCGTTGCAACACGTTGTTGCGATTAACGATCGACCCGCCATATTCGCTGTAGGAGGCACAGGGCAGGATTACCGTGGCCCGGCTGAAGGCCGGCCGGTCATGGCTGCAGACGCTCACCTGGTCGGTAGCCTCGAGCGCCTCCTGCAGATCCTCGTTACCGGGTGAGAAAAACAGGTCGTTATTGAAGTTGACGAGCAGGTCGGCATCCGCCAGCGCAGCGGCAAACGACTCTTTGCCGGAGTCGATATCGAGCAGCTGCAGCCCGGCGCGATTGGCCGCCTTGTCGTCGCTGATCAGATAATCGTCCCCGTCACCTGCGAGCACATAGGCGTCGCTGTAGCCGGAGAGGACGGCGCCGTACAGCGTGGCGATCCGTTTGATCGCCCAGAGCTGCTCAAGCGTGCTGTCGGGCGATACGAGCATCAGCGGTTTCCGCGCCCTGTTCAGTTTGTCCAGGGCAGCCTCGATGCCCCGTTCGAGCGGGACTTCGACCCCGTCAACCAGGGTGCGGTCCTGACGATTCTCGTTTTCAGTCTTGTAGCTGAGCCGACCGGCATCGCAGATGAAATAACCGTTGACCTGCAGATTGGTCCGGGCCCGGAAGCGATAAATGACATCGTCGCCGTATTTTTCCCGGTGATGGTCGATGTAGATGTTGCAGCCGGTGCTACAACCATGGCAGATGCCCGGATCTTTCTGCAGAAACCAGACTCGTTGGCGGAAGCGGAAATCCTTGCTGGTCATCGCCCCGACCGGGCAGATATCGACGATGTTGAGCGCATATCGGTTGGCCAGCGGCCGTCCCGGGAAGATGGTTACCCGGGCCTGGTCACTGCGGTTGACAATACCGAGTTCTCCGGTCTTAGTGATCTGCCGGGTAAAGCGGACACACCGGGCGCACAGGACACAGCGCTCCTGGTCATGGACCACACCGCAGCCGAAATCGAGGCGTTTGTCCTTGTGCACCTGTTCGACGTTCATCCGGCTGTCCTGCTGACTGTACGACATGTAATAATCCTGCAGGGTACATTCGCCGGCCTGGTCACAAACCGGGCAGTCGACGGGATGATTGATCAATTCAAGCTCCATGATATCGCGCTGGATCTTTTTGATCTTCTCGTCCTCGAGCAGCACTTTCATGCCCGGCTGGGCCGGCGTCTTACAGGCCGGCACCAGAGGCGGCCGGCCATCTTCAATGCCGACCAAACACATCCGGCAATTACCGTCGGCACCAAGGGCCGGGTGATAGCAGAAGTGCGGAATTTCGATACCGACCACCTGCAGGGCATCGATCAGGTTCTTGCCCGCCTCGACCTCGACCTCCTGGCCGTTGACAAAAAGCTTCACCATTTCAGCCATGGTACGTATTATCCCTCACGCAGCTCGGTTTGTTCCGGGGCGCCGTCAATCGCATACGCCTCGAATTCGTCACGGAATTTATCCAGGTAGCTGCGCACCGGCATGGTACAGGCCGCCGACAGTACGCAGACCGTCTTCATCTCGATATTGTCGCAGAGTTCCCGGAGCAGCTTGATGTCGGCGACCGTACCCTCACCGGCCAGCAGCCTGCGGACGATCTTCAGCATCCAGCCGAGCCCTTCCCGGCAGGGCGTACATTGCCCGCAGGATTCGTGGTGGTAAAAGGCGATCAGGTTTTCGACCAGTTTGACCATGTCGACCGTCTCGTCGAGCACGACAATGCCGCCGGAACCGAACATGGTCTTGTGCGCCGCCATCGACTCATAATCAAGGGTAACCGTCGCCACCTCGTCGGGAGTCAGCACCGGCGTCGAACTGCCGCCCGGAATCACCCCCTTGAGCCGGCGCCCCTTCCAGACGCCGCCGGCGACCGTCTCTATAACCTCGGCCAGCGGCAGCCCTAAGGGCAACTCGTACATGCCGGGCTTCTCCACGTGGCCGGAGATGCCGAACAGGTGTGTACCGCAGCTCTTTTCGGTACCGTAGGCCTTGTAGGCGTCAGCCCCGTTGGTGATGATAAAGGGCAGCGAGGCAATGCTCTGCACATTGTTGATAATGGTCGGGCAGCCGAACAGTCCGACGACCGCCGGGAACGGCGGCTTGCTGCGCGGCTGTCCCTTCTTGCCCTCGATCGACTCGAGCAGCGCCGTCTCCTCGCCGCAGACATAGGCCCCGGCTCCCCGGTGGACGGTAACGTCGAGACGAAAGTTGCGCCCGGCCACCCGGTCGCCGAGATAGCCTTCTGCATAGGCCTCATCGATCGCCTGCTGAAGGATCTTGACCTGGCTGGTGTACTCGCCACGGATATAGATATAGCTGTCGTGACAGCCGATGGCGTAACTGCAGATGATGATCCCCTCGATCAGCGCGTGCGGATCGCGAACCAGGATGTAGCGGTCCTTGAAGGTGGCCGGTTCCGACTCGTCGGCGTTGACCGCCAGGTACACCGGCTTGCCGGTGTCTTTCGGCAGAAAACCCCATTTCACGCCGGTTGGAAACCCGGCACCACCGCGGCCGCGCAGGCCGCTCGCCTTGACCGTTTCGATCACGTCGGCCTGTTCCATGGCAAACAACGTGTCGAGTGTCTGGTAGGCACCGTGCTGCCGGGCGACATCGATCCGGTTGGCGTTTTCGATGTCGAACCGGGCGCTGAGAATCTTCACTTCCATCGTCGTCCGTCCTCCCCTACGCCAGTGTCGTCAACAGCGCTCTGAGTTTTTCGACGTTCATGTCCTCGTAGAACTCGCCGTTGATCTGGACCACCGGCGCGCTGCCGCAATGCCCCAGGCATTCCACCTCTTCCAGGCTGAAGCGACCGTCGTCGCTGACCTGCCCCGGTCTGATACCTGCCTCATCGGCAAGGAAGTCGACGATTTCCTGCTTGTCGCGAAGATAACAGGACAGGGTTCGGCAGACACAGATATGGTAGGTGCCGACCGGCCGCAGATGGTACATGGTATAAAACGTGGCCAACTCGAAGACCTTGGCCGGGTAGGTGCCGACCCGCTCGGCGACGTACTCGATCGTCTCGGCACTGATCCAGCCCTGCTGCTGCTGGGCCAGCCACAGGGCCGGCATGATCATCGACTCCCGGATCGGGTAGCGCGCCGCCAACCGTTCGAACTCGGCATCGGTTTCTGCGTCGAAGGCAAATGACTTACCAGTAGCCAGCAATTGTGATCGGTCGCTCATCGATCCAGCTCCCCGCCAATGATATTGATACTTCCGAGGTTGATGACCGCATCGGCGATCATTTCCCCTTCTACCATGGTATGGAACCCGGCCATCGCATAGAAGCAGGGCGGACGGACCTTCAACTTGTAAGGGCGTCCCGATCCATCGGACACGAAGTAGAAGCCAAGCTCGCCGTTGGCCGCCTCGAAACTGTCGTACCACTCACCGGCCGACACCTTGACCCCTTCAAAGATCAGCTTGAAATGGTTGGCAAGCCCCTCGATGCGGTTGTACACCTGCTCTTTGGGGGGCAAAACGTAGCGATGGTCGAAAACGAAGATATCGCCGTCCGGGATCATCTTCATCGCCTGGCGGATGATCTTGATGCTCTCGAAGATCTCCTCGAAGCGAACCATAATCCGGTCGTAGATATCGCCGGTGCTGCCGACCGGGACGTTGAAATCGAAGGCGTCGTAATGGTAGTACGGATTGTCCTTGCGCAGGTCGAAGGCCACGCCGCTGGCCCGCAGGTTCGGGCCGGTGAACCCGTAAGAGAGCGCCGTTTCCGCCGGCAACAGGCAGGTACCCTGGGTCCGGTCGTGGACGATGCGATTTTGCAGGACGAGACTGAGAGAATCGTCGACCCCCTTTTCGATGGCCGCCAGCTGATGCTCCATGTCCGCTTCCCAGCCCTCGTAAAAATCACGGTACATACCGCCGATCCGGGTAAAGGAACTGGTGAGCCGGGCACCGGTCAATCTGCTGATCAGATCGTAGGAGGCTTCTTTCTCGTTATAGAGATACCAGTAGTTGGTCAAACCGCCCATGTCGACCAGATTGGCCGCCAGACAGACGAGATGATCCTGGATCCGGAAAAATTCGGAGAGGACCACCCGCATGAACATGGCGCGCTCGGTGATCTCCAGTCCGAGCCACGATTCAACCGCCTTGACATAGGCGATATTGTTGAGCAAGGCCGAACAGTAATTGAGCCGGTCGGTGAGCGGGATTACCTGATTGTAGGTCCGGTGTTCCGCCGTTTTTTCAAAACCCCGGTGCAGATAGCCGATCTCGTTGACGTTGGCCATGATGGTCTCGCCGTCCAGGGCGGTAAAGATCCTGATCGCGCCGTGCGTGGCCGGGTGGGACGGGCCCAGGTTAAGAAACATCATCTCGGTATTGATGTCGCGCATGGTGCTCTCATCGACACCTTTGGTGGCCAGCCGGGCCCTGATTTCCCGCTCCAGACTGTCGGTCTCAAAGCAGATCTGTCCCTGGCGGATGTCGTAATCCTTGCGCAGCGGATGCCCCTTGAACTGCCAGTGATTGAGAATCCGCCGCAGATCCGGGTGGCCGGTGAAGACGATGCCGTACTGGTCGTAGACCTCGCGCTCTGCCCAATCGGCGGCCCCCCAGATGGTGCTGACGCTGGGCAATCCCCGCTCCGGGTCGGCCACCTCGACGACCACCTGCAGCAGCCAGTTTCGGCTCCAGTTGCGCAACACGTAGACCACCTTGAACCGGGTCGACGTCTCTTCCGGGTAGGTGAGGTAATCGACGGCGGTAATGTCGAGCAGCATCGTAAACCCGAGGTCCGGATAGGTCTTGAGCCTCTCCATGGTCCGGACAAGCGTATCGGGAGCGACGTCCATGACAATACTGTCCAGAACCTGTCGACACCGGTTATCGGGAAACAATACCCCGAGTTTGTCTGTCAAGGTCTCATTCATGATCAGTCAAGGATCCCTTTAAAGTCTTTATGTCGGTCAACGAGCACGCTCTCGGTACGAATCTGCTCCTGGATCTTGATCAGGGCATCGAGTACCGCTTCCGGTCGTGGCGGACAGCCCGAGATATAGACATCAACCGGGATAACCGTGTCGATCCCCTGGACGGTGCAATAATTGTCATAGATCCCGCCGGAGCTGGCGCAAGCACCCATCGCGACAACCCATTTCGGCTCCGGCATCTGTTCATAGATCCGTTTCAGAATCGGGGCCTGCTTGTAACTGATGGTGCCGCAGACCAGCATCAGGTCCGCCTGGCGCGGAGAAAACCTGACGACTTCTGCACCGAATCGGGAAATATCATGCTGGCTCGCCGCCGCACTCATGAATTCGATGGCACAGCAGGCGGTCCCGAAGACCATCGGCCACAAGGAATATTGCCGTCCCCAGTTGACAATGGCATCGAGTTTGGTGGTAACGATCGAGTCTCCGAGACTCGCTTCAATTCCTAACGCCAATTGAGCACCCCCTTCTTGAGGATGTAAATCAAACCGGTGAGCAGCAGCAGGATAAAGACCGTCATCTCGGCGAAACCCAAGAATCCGAGTTCCCGCAGGCTCACCGCCCAGGGATACATGAATACCGCTTCGATATCGAAAATCAAAAAGAGGATGGCGAGCAGGTAGAACTTGACGCTGAATTTCTGGTCGGCCATACCGACCATGTGTTTGATACCGCTCTCGTAGGGATCATTCTTCGCCGCCCCCCCGGAACGGGGCCCGAAAATGACCGTCAATACCATCACCATTGGAATGCCCAGGGCCAGAGCAATAAAAATCGCTCCCGAGAGAATCACTTCCGTCGACATGAACATACCTCGTCTTCAGCTGAGCTGGGTCGTCTCCCGCCAGGAGACGATCGATACGAATCACCATGCAGAACTCCTCTCTGATACCAAGCTTGCCCTTTTCCTGTCAAGCACAACAAATCCATGTTTCCGGATACTTAGCCGCCAGCGAGCAACAATTACCTTGTGCAGTGCGAGCGATAACTTGTGCGGGTTGTGCTTAAAACCATCAAAGGTGGAGTTTGCGTCTCTCGACAACACAACGCTCTCGATATCTCTTGCGAGTCTTTTTTCCTCATTGAAACGAGGTGATGATCTAACTATCGACGGCAATGACGGTTTTCCCCGTCATGCCGCACCTGCACATTGCGCACAGCCCGCGAGTATTGATTGAGCCACACGCCACCACTGATCAGTAATACGTAACGACGCGTCAAGAAGAATTTATAATGGACGATTTAGTACTTGAAAGACAGTTGCTTACAAGAAATGACGAGATAGCTGGCGGCTGCCCGACCGACGCCTGAAACAACACACGTCCACGGATCAACGCTGCTGACCAGGCGGTCAAGGCGTCCACATGCGATCCTCAAGAATGTCAGGCAAATCGATAGCAAGACGAAAATCGCCGGTCGCCTGTCGCATTTAGAACACATCCACCAATCATGAAGAGAAAAAGTCGCGAAAAGAAGAGACCAGCCGGGTAATATCCTGCTTGTCGATATCGAGGTGGGTTACCAGACGGATGCGCTGGCCGCCCGCCAGCAGAATGCCTTGCTCCGCCATAGATGACTGCAACTCGCCCACCGCCTGCCGGGGAATGGTAAGAAATACCATATTGGTTTGTGCCGCATGGTAGTCAACGGAGCACTCCGTGATCTCGCTTAATCCGTCGGCCAACAGGCGGGCATGTTCGTGATCCTGCTGCAAACGGCGGTACTGGTGCTGCAGGGCAAAGATGCCGGCGGCGGCGATAATACCGGCCTGGCGCATGCCACCGCCGAGCATCTTGCGCCACCGTCGAGCCCGGGCAATGGTCTGTCGATCGCCGCACAGCACCGAGCCGATCGGCGCACCAAGCCCTTTCGAGAGACATACTGAAACAGTATCGAAATGACGGCTGATCTCGCTGACCTCGACAGCACACTTGATGGCCGCGTTGAAGATCCGCGCGCCGTCAAGATGCAGCTTCAGGCCGTAACGATCGGCACAGGCCCGGGCACGAGCCAGGTAATCAAGCGGCAGGGCCAATCCGCCCTGGGTGTTTTCCAGGCAGAGCAGCTTCGTTTTGGCAAAATGGAAATCATCGGGCTTGACGGCGGCGGCCACCCGCTCCAGATCAAGGGTGCCGTCTTGCTCGAAATCGAGCGGTTGCGGTTGGATCGACCCGAGAACTGCAGCGCCACCTCCTTCGTATTTATAGGTGTGGGCCAGCTGACCGACAATGTATTCATCGCCCCGCTGACAATGCGAAAGCAGCGCCAGCAGATTGGTCTGGGTACCGCTTGGCGCAAACAGGCCAGCTTCGCACGCCAGCATCGACGCGGTCAATTCTTCGAGCTCGTTGACAGTCGGATCTTCGCCATAGACGTCATCGCCCACCTCCGCTGCGGCCATGGCCTCCCGCATCGCCGGCGTCGGTTTGGTAACGGTATCGCTTCTCAGGTCGATATGTCGCATAGTCACACTCCTTCAGGATCCATATGTATGGTCGCTTCAATATTGAACCTGTCGCGCAGAGTCTGTTCAATCACGTGCACCCGATCATGGGCTTCCCGCAGGGTCAGGTCGGGAGCCATGGTCACGTGAAACGTCAGTTCGACATGGTCGCCGTAGCGGTGCAGATGATAGTGATGCGGCTGAATATCAGACCGCAGCTCATTGATGACTCCTTCAAGACGGGCGAGCAATTCTTTATCGGGCGGCTCGCCGATCAGCCTATCGACGGAATGCCGAAGGATATCATAGGCCGCATAGAAAATCATGACGGCAACGATAATCCCAAGCACCCCATCCATCCACCAAAACGAGCCGCCCAACAAAATCCCGACTAATACCACGACGGATGACAACGCATCGCTCCGATGATGCCAGCCGTCTGCCCGCAGCATCGGGTTGGCGGTGCGCCGACCGGCCCAGAAAGCAAACTGGGCGAGCGCCTCCTTGACAACGATCGAAATGATAGTGACCGCTATCGCGAATAATCCGTAGGACACGGAGATTCCCGACTGCAACTGGCCGATCGCCTTGACCACAAATTCCAGACCGATCATGGCGAGCATCACGCCGATCATCACCGAACAGATAAGGTCGGCCCGGCCATGGCCGAACGGGTGCTGGTTATCTGCCGGTTTCCTGCTGAATAGGGCACTGACCACGACGAGCAGCGAGCTGATCGAATCGGTCAGCGTGTGCCAGGCATCGGCGGTCAGTGCCACCGACCCGGTTACCAGTCCGACCCAGAGCTTTAACACGAACAGTAAGCCGTTGCCGAGAATCGACAGCCAGCCTTCGGTCATGGCAAGGTTGGTGTGCCGTTGCCGAACGCTTGTTGATGAGGGCATTTCAGGTGTCGTCATCGTTACGCAAGGTTCAATGAACAATCGCCCGAAATGCCGCAACGACATCAGGATCGAAATGAGAGCCGGAATGGTCCGCTATGTAATCAAGGACCGCCGTTCGCGACCAACTTGGTCGATACGGTCGCACCGAACTCAATGCGTCATACACATCGGCAACGGCGAGGATCCGCGCCGACAGATCGATCTGCTTGCCGGCAAGTTTCAGGGGGTAGCCGGAGCCATCGAAGCGTTCATGGTGCTGCAGGACCATCGGCAGAATATCCTGATAGGCCTCGATCGGCTCGAGGATCTTGACGCCGATTTCCGGATGGGTCATGATTTCCTTGTATTCGGCATCGGTCAAACGCGACGGCTTGTCAAGGATCGCCTTGCCAACACCGATCTTGCCGATATCGTGTAACAGGCCGCCACGATTCAGTCTTACCACTTCCGCCTCGCTCAATCCGAGCTTGCCGGCAATCATGCCCGCCAGCATCGATACCCGTTCGGAATGACCGGCCGTCCATTTCGATTTGGCGTCAACTGTTCGCGCCAGCGCCTCAATGGTTCCCGTCGCCAGTTTTTCCAGGTTTTCCACCAACTCGGAATTGGACAGGGCGATCGATAGCTGATCAGCCAATTGCCGAAGCTGCCTCATCTCCCCTTCATCATAGACCTTCGGCTGGCGATGACCGAGAATTATAATGCCCTTGGCCTGATCATCCTTGAACAATGCCACCGAGATGATCGTCCCTTCCTCATACCGTTCAAGCACGGAAATCCGCTCGATACCAGCCAACCCACGCGGCCAGACAAACGGTTCCGGGCTTTGGAAAAGGACGCCTTTTCGGCCTTCGGAAACGGTCACATGTTCCACCGTGGATTCCGGCACTTCCTCCGAGAGAATATGGCTTTTCAGGTAGTGTTCCGAACGGCCGACCACCAGGCCGAGCACCACCGTTTCGCAGGCAAAAAACTGTTTGAGCATGGGCAAAGCGGCCGCGATGATATCGGGCAGGGTTATCGAGCTCAGAATCGCCCGATCGATTTTATCGATAGTTTCCAGGGCCGCGAATTGTTTTCCGAGTTGGCGCGACATGACATTGAACGACTGGGCCAGCTCCTCGAATTCATCACCGCTGGCCAGGGATATCTCACTGGTGAAATCCTTTGCGGCGATCTGCCGGGTACGTTTCTGCAATTCACCGAGCGGGGCGAATCCCCTGCGAATCAGGAGCAAGGAGACAAAGAGGATCAGCCAGAGGCCAAGGAGAATGGCCAGAAACAGATTCCGTTTAAAATCCTTCAGGGTCGCCAGCAGATACTCCTCGGACTGGCTCAGGACAACGGTCCAGGACCCGGCACCGAATCTCGATTCGAGAAACAAGTTCCAGCGTCCGGCATAATAGCGCCGGTCATCATGGAGGTACTCGAATTGCCGCTGATTTTCCTCGCTATCCTGGGGAAGATCCGCCAGACTTCCGCCGGGAGCAGCATAGGTGCCGACCAATGCGCTACCGCTCTCATCGTAAACCGCCAATTCGGTCGCCGTCGGCAGCAACGGCACCGATCCGATCCCCCACAGATAGGCAACGTTCACCTTGGCCACCAAATAGCCCCGCAGTTCCCGGTCCATATTCACCGGCAACGACAGATAGATCGGCACAGGGTGGGCTTCGCCGCGAACGGCGTAAATCTCCAGCTTATTGGAGCGCGTCGACAGCAGCGACATCATCTTCTCATCGATCGGCAACCCGTTACTATCGATGAAGACCTGCAGCTCTCCGGTGGGTGTCAACAACACGATGGAATCGAACAGTTCCGAGATTTCCGGAAAACTATCCCGCATCTGCACCGCCCTGTCCACCCCTTCCATTTCGATCAGGCGGGCAAAAAAGGCCAACTGGTCACTGACCCTGATGAGTCGCTCATACAAGGACAACCCGTACGTTTTCGTTTCTCTGATCAGTTTCTTGACACTCTGGTCTACCAGCTGGCCGCTGACCCGATCGTAGGAAACAAAGAGCAGCACAAAAGTGGGCAGAAAAGCGCAGACCATAAAGAGCAGTACGAATTTGCGTGATAGTTTGCTTTTACCAAGAAAGTGTTTCATCGTCGTCACGGCGCTCAATAATCGGAGACCCAGCCGAAATACCCGCCGTCGGCGGCCCGGACGATATCGTCCCTGCTGGCTTTGGCGGTAAACGGTTTCTGGCTTTGACCATCCGGACCCATACTGTAGAGGTCGTAATCGGAATTGACCGGGACCAGAGAGTGGTCTTTGCGCATGTCTCCCACTTTCGTCTGGTCCTTCTTCGGCAAGCTCGGATCCCGATTGATATTCAGATACTGATACGGATTTCCCCACGGGTCCCGCAAGCCGCCAAGTCCGACATCCGCCAGCGAATCCGGGTGATCTGCATGATCTGCCGCATAAGCGTCCAGAACGGTGCTGATCATGCGCAAGGTCTGGATTGCATCCACATAGCGCGCCCGCTCACGATAGCCAATAAAATTGGGGATGGCAATGGCCGCCAAGGTGCCGATAATGGCAATGACGATGAAAAGCTCGAGGAGGGTGAACCCCTGGCTGAAGCGATGCCGCCGCCGAAAAAGGATCATGGAGCGATTCTATCACGACGGGAAAGAGAAATGAAAATGATTCATACATCAGGAGCCTTTTGCAAAACTTAGATTTTTGTTCAAAGTCAAGGCATGCGAAAAATTTTACCACAGGCATATAAACGATATTCCGAGGATAAAATTTTGAGCATAACGCAGAGTTTGAGCGAAAAGATTGTTTTGCAAATGGCTCATCAGGTCACAAATTTAGAGCCGTATCCGGGGTGCCTACAAGCCGTCAATACTGGTTCCAGATCGTATAACCCTGTTGCTCAAACGAGCGGATACACTCCTGGTATTTTTCATAGGAGCTGTCCGTTCGCCAGGCGTCAACGGTACATTCCTGTATTTCACCGGTACTGCGGTCCAGCAGAAGTGTTCGTGAATGCTTCTCGCTGAAGGACGCACAACCGGCAAGACAAAGGAGCAAAAAAAGAACGGGGAGCTTTGCCATGTCGCCAACCTCTTTCCAGGTGATCGATCGTCGGTCGATCCTGACGTTTTTCGTCGAAAGGACAGCTATCAGCACGGTGTTATAAAGAGACAGGCAGGCCTGTCAAGTCTTTTCCTGCCATGCGGAAAGGCTCCCCCAGGGGCCACGGACCGGCGACGGCCGGTGCCGGTCCGTGGCGGGCAGATACACGCGCACATCAGCCAGCATCTTCACGGCCCGCTGTCCAGAAAAACGATCTCTCCGAGTTCCGGGCGCAGATACCGTTCCTCCGGCAGGCCGCGCGCCGCGATGATGCGGTCCAAATCAAGGCGCGGATAGCCCGCCGGTTCGTCGCCGAGTCGAAACGTCCCCCACTGTGTCGGCACGAATACGCGCGCCCCCAGATCGGCAAAGGCCTGCACCGCTTCCTCGCCGTTGAGGTGAGGGTAGTGCATGAACCAGCGGGGATGGTAGGCGGTGGTCGGCAGCAGGGCGTAATCGATATCCGCAAAGACTCTGCCAAACTCCCGGTAACCGACAAAATAGCCGCTGTCGCCACCGAAATAGACGACGGTCTTGCCGGAACGGATCAAAAAGCTGGCCCATAGCGACGTATTGCGCCCGACGCCCAACCGAAGCGACCAGTGCTGAGCCGGCAGGCAGACCAGCTCGGCGCCATCGACACCCCGGCGCTGCCACCAGTCAAGTTCGACCACCTCGCCTCCATGCAGCGACTCGATCAGTTTCCGTATCCCAAGCGGCACGAAAAACCGGGCGTGCTCCGGCAGCCTCTCAATCGTATCGCTGTCCAGGTGATCGTAGTGATTGTGCGAAATAATGACATTGAGCGGCCCGTCGAGGACGGCCACGTCCTCTTTGCGCAACGCGGGTTCGGTCAACCGTTTGGGGAGCAGTGCCCGCTGGGAAAGCATCGGGTCGGTCAGCCACCAGCTGCCGTCAAGGCGCAGCAGAAATGTGCCGTGACCGATCCAGACCAGGATATCGCGCCCCGCCGGCAGCTGTGCAAGCCGTTGCGCCAGGTCGGGGATCAGCCGGGGCAGATAGCTTTCTTCCGGCGGGGTGTAAGTCCCCGCGCGGGTAAGCCGCCACCTGAGTACGCTCAGCAAACCGCGCCGCTCTTCGGGCATCCAGGGGTTGAAAAACCGGCCTTCCTGTTGGTGGGCCGCGTACAGGTCCGCCGGATCCTGGCGAGCGACTTCCTGTTGCCACTGCCGCTCGGAAAAGGGCGGCGGGGTAAACAGGCAGGATGCGCAGAGCACCAGCGGCAGGACAAACGATAAAAACCGTAAGCTTAAAAAGCATCTGCCCGGAAAGACGGGACTTTCCGGTTTGCTCAACAGTATCATCGCGCAGTGGCGATCATCGGCTGGCGCCGCTTTCAACCAGTGCCGCGGCGGTTTTTTTCAGGAGCCAGCCGATGACAATAAGACCACCGAGCAGAACAACCAGGAAAAAAATCAGCGGAGAATATTGGGGAACGACCGCCAACTGATCGAGACGAAAGACTTCAGCCAGATAATCGCTGCGCAACCAGGCCCGCATAAAGCTCATCAAGTAAACGAGCAACACCACTGAGCCGACCGTTACTGCCAGCCGCCGCCGATACGCAGCAACGAGAATAACGACGATCACCAGCAGAGCCAGCGAGAAAACGGCAGTGGCCCCACGATTGCCCCCCATGAACAGTAGCATCGTGTCTCGCTCCTGTGAGAGCAGGTACCACACGCCAAGACAGATATTGACCAACGTCAGGCGAAAAAAGACCTTCATTCCGACATCCCGCGCATGCGCCGCCAATTCACCGTCCTGTTCGGAACGAAACTGACCGACCAGTGCGACGAACAGGCCGCCAACGGCAAGCGCGCCGGTCACCATATGCAGGTAACGGGGCGGAAAGACCTCTTCTCCGGAGGCGAGCATCGTGCCGGCGCGATGCTGAAAATATCCGGCAAACGCTTCGGGCAGCGACATCAGTAACATATTGTTGACGAAAAAATAGGCGATGGTCAGCAACATCAGCAAAACCGCCAGACCGATCCACTTACCCGCACCGCCGAGACGGGAGAACTTGAAATCATAGAGATACGCGCCATAGTAGGCAACGATGAGCAGCGGTACGATAGAGATCCAGAACAGTCCCATCAAGATCGAGCTGGTGTACATGAACTGGCCGTAGAGCACCTGGAGAAACAGCAAGGGGGCCACCCCGAAGTTAACGGCAAAGGCGATAACCAACGGCAGGGCGACTGCCAGCCGATGAGCCAGGCGATCACGAACGGAGCCTCCGATAAACTGCTGACCGACCCCGACAGCAAGGCCACCGAGCATCGCGTTCATCGCCAGCAGGTGCAGCGGAAAAGTGAGCAGCAAAAAGAACTGGAACCATCCCCAGGCAACCGGGATGGTGTCGGCGGCGGGAATATACAGGGTAGCCATCACGGGTTCCTCCCAAGGTCGATCAGGTAATCGGTCAGCGCGTCTTTTTCATCGGCGGTGCCGTCATAGGGCGGCATCTCCTCGGATATCGCTTGGAGATCGTCCAGCGCCGCACGCACCGCCCCTCGCTCCCAGGATTCCAGCACCGCCGCCACGTCTTCCGGGGCGTGGCAGACGGCGCAGTTATCGGCAAACAACATCTCGCCGTCGGGTGTGGCAGGCGCCACCGCCTCCTCGCCGCCCGACGGGACACGCAGAAAGGCCGCCAGCGCCACCGCCTCGGAACCACTGCCGCTAAATGGCTCCATCTCCGTCGAAATCTCGTCCAGCCGGCCGAGCAAATCGACAATTTCCCCGGTCGGCAGCCCTCCGAGGCTCTCCGTCAGATCCTCTGGCGCATGACAGGCGGCGCACTGGGCGTCGAATAGCTGTTCACCCGCGTTTTCCGTTCCAGCAGGTGCCTCTTCCTTGCCGTGCCAGCTGCCGACCAGATAGGCGGCCAGCGCATCCGCCTCCGCATCGGTGCCGGCAAACGGCGGCATAAAATAGCGAACCTCGTGAATCCGCTTGATATAGGAACTCATCGCCGGATAGCTCATCCGCGCGGTCTGCGCTTTCAGGTCGTTGTTCCAGCCGCCGGCAGTATGGCAGGCGTAGCATTGCTGGATAAACAGTTCCTCGCCGGCAGTCGGCCGGCTCTGGTCGGTCAACTGCCGGTCTTCGACCCAGACAGCCGTCTGCAGGTACCCCTGCTCGGTGATACGCTCCAGCTCTTCTTTTTTGATCATGTTGGAATAGATGACTTCGTTGATCGCATACGGTCGCCTGGCCGCCTCCCTGATCCACTCAAACGAGCCGATGGTGATCAGACCGCAGACCATCGCCAGTGCGGCGACCGACCGCAGATTCAGGGCCGGCCGGACAATACCGGCAACCAAGGTGATGACAAGCAAGGCGACGGCTCCAACAGCACCCCACTGCGCCGCCGCGGCAATGGTCGGCGATGTGCCGAAAACCAGTTTCTGGGCCGGCTCGGGTAGCACGACCACATACCACCAGGCAAACGGCAGAGCGGCAACCAATGCGCCGAGTGCCCATTTCCCGGAAAACCGGGTCATCGTCAGGCGCACCTCACGCTGCTGGCAAAACGATGCGGTCAGATAACCATAGACCCCGGCCAGCATCAGCGCGATAAAGGTTCGCAGACCAAGCGACGGCCAGAAGCTGGGGTTGAAAAAGCCGTTCCAGAAGTTGCCGTTTTCCAGCCACGAACCAGGGGTCAACATGAACCCGATGATACCGTTGATCAGGAAGAGCGACATCCAGGCACTGATGAAATAGACCCAGCCGACCTTGAGGTGAGTCGCCGGATTCATTTTGCCGAACATGTAGAAGTAGACGAAGGCGGCAACGATCTCAACAAGGAAGAAGACCCATTCAACGGCCCAGCCGAAAACGAAGATGTGAATAAGCAGCGAAGTGGCGGCCGGATTGACCAGGGCAATGATGAACCAGATCCCGACCCCGGTGATCGAACCGAAGACCAGGGTCAGCAGCAGGAAGAAGCGCGCGTGCCGTTTGGTAAAGGCCAGAATGCCGTCATTGTGTTCGCGAAGACCTTTTTTTTCGGCATAGATGAGATACAGGCCGCCGCCCACGGCAAAATGCGAGACAAAGACGTGCAGCACCGCGATCAGCGCAATGAGCAACCCTCCGCCGATCTCGGGCAAATACCAGACGGGATAGTTCATAACGATACCCTGTGATGGGAACCTTGAAAAATTGTCATTCCGCCCAATCTCATCGTTGCGCAATCAAATTTTATCCTCGGAATATCATGTATATGCCTGCGGTAAAATTTTCTTGTGCGCCTCGATTTTGAACGAAATACCGAATTTTTCAAGCTCCCCTGGTGTTTTTTGTCACGGCCGCACCTTCCGCCCCGATCGGCACGCCGCCCGCGTGACTACGCCGCCGGCCCTGTTTTGAGCAAATGTACAAAATTTGAGAACCGTTTTCAAGAAAGACTCTGTTCGATCGGCCGGGGAACTTGTCACGCCGCAAGCAAAGCTGGGGCGGTCTCTTCAGCGGCCGGCTTGCACCGGGTTGCGCAGCACACCGATACCCTCTATTTCCACCTCGACCACATCGCCGGGTGTAATCGGGCCGACACCGCTCGGCGTGCCGGTGACGACGATGTCCCCTGCTTCCAGGGTAAAGTTGCGCGAAATAAAAGCCACAATGGCCGGAATCGGGAATATCATTTCCCGTGTATTGGATTCCTGTACCACGCCCCCGTTAAGACGGCAGGAGATGGCGAGATTCTGCGGATCGCCGATCTCCTCGGCGCGAACGATCCGTGGCCCGATCGGCCCGAAGGTATCGAGCGACTTGCCGCGAAACCAGCCGGCCTTTTCATGCTTCTGGAAATTACGCTGGCTCACGTCGTTGAAACAGGTATAGCCGAAAATATGCTCACCAACCGCAGACTCGGGAATATCCTTGCCGCGCTTGCCGATGATCAACGCCAACTCGGCCTCGTAATCGGTGCGGCAGGTGCGGAAACCATAGGTCTCGAGAAAGGCGGGCAGGATAATCGGCTGATCGGGACCGATCAACGTGTTGGGCGTCTTGGCAAAAAGGATCGGCTCCGCCGGTTCCTCGTCCTTGAAACGAAGGACCTCGGCCAGCGCACTTTCCTTGATATGGTCCCGATAATTCAGGCCCAGGCAGATAATTTTCTGCGGACGCACCTCGTATTCACTTCCATTGCTCACCGGCAACCTGATACTCATAGGTAACTCCTCGTTATATTGATAATAAATGCCAATTCACAAGCGACAGAAAACGCTTGCCCGCCAGGGCCGTCTCAGCTACTGTGAGATTCTTGATTACCATGACTACCCAAATCCGGAAAAAATGTAAACGGACTCCTGAGCGCCATGAAAAAGATCCTGACGACACTGCTTCTCTGCATCATCTGGTTGGGCCATGCGACGGCTGCGGAAGAGAACCTCAATTACCACCTGGTGACACTCCAGGCCCAGGCGGCCGACACCGTCGACAACGACCTCCTCGCGGTCACCATGACAGCGGTCGCCGAAGCCAACACCGCGGCGGAGGCAGCCGATACGGTCAACGAAACGATGGTTCGAGCCGCCGCGCTCATCGGTGAAATCGACGATATCTCCTACCAAACGATGAATTACCAGACCACGCCGCGTCACCAGAACCGCGCCATCATCGGCTGGTCGGCCAGCCAGCAGATCAGCCTGAAAAGCAAAGATATCGAAACGTTGACTGCCTTGGTCGGCAAGCTTCAGAAACTCCTCAACGTCTCGGCCATGCAGTTCGAGGTCGGCCCCGAACGTCGCAAAAAGGCCCATGACCGCCTGATCACCGAAGCGTTGACAGCCTTTTCCGAAAAAGCCCGGCTGGTCACTGCGGCCCTGGGCGCCAAAGACTTTCGCCTGGTCAACCTGACCATCGACGAGGACGGGATAGCCCCTCTGCGCCGGGACTTCGGCATGGAGATGGCCCTGTCCCGCGCTGCCGCTCCCGAAGTCGCTGCCGGAGAGTCCCGCGTCAGCGTTACCGTTCGAGGCAGCATTCAATTGAGCTTTTGATCGGTGCCGACATCATCTCGCTGTGCCACGATGTGCCGACCCGGCCGAATCATTCGACCGCGAAGAGCTCCTGCTTGCCACGATCCGGCGGCATGCTTATTGAGAAAGAAGGCCTTTTGATAATCTTTCCCAGCGAGTCATTGCCATGTCATCAGTCGTTACCGCCGATCCCCTCGAAACCCTTACCTTTGACAACCGTTTCGTCAACACCCTTCCTGCTGACCCGGAGCATCGCAATAATCGCCGGGAAGTGCGCAACGCTTGCTATTCCCTCGTCGAGCCGACACCGGTTGCCAAGCCCCACGTGCTCAGCTATTCTCCGGAGGCCTCAGCGCTGCTCGACCTCACCGAGGAGCAGTGTCGAACGCCGTCTTTTGCTGAGATCCTGGCCGGCAATCGGCTGCTGCCCGGCATGCAGCCCTTCGCGATGCGCTATGGCGGTCATCAATTCGGCTCCTGGGCCGGGCAGCTCGGCGACGGCCGGGCCATCAATCTCGGTGAAATTGTCAATCGACGTGGCCGGCGCTGGACGCTGCAACTCAAGGGTGCCGGCCCGACGCCTTACTCCCGGCGGGCCGACGGACTTGCCGTGCTTCGTTCATCGCTGCGCGAATTTATCTGCAGCGAAGCGATGCACCACCTCGGCATCCCGACGACCCGGGCCCTGAGCCTGGTGACGACCGGCGAGCAGGTCCTGCGCGATATGTTTTACGACGGCCATCCGTGCCATGAGCCGGGGGCGGTGGTCTGCCGACTGGCCCCTTCCTTTCTTCGTTTCGGAAATTTCGAAATCCACACCGCCACCGGCGAGATCGAGCTGCTCAGGCAACTGGTCGACTACTCTCTGGTCACCGACTTTGCCGACCTCTCCGCCAAACCGGGGCCAGACGGTTATCTGGCCTGGTTCAGCGAGATCTGCCGGCGGACCGGTGAGCTGGTCGTCCATTGGATGCGCGTCGGCTTCGTGCATGGAGTGCTCAATACCGACAACATGTCGATTCTCGGCCTGACCATCGACTACGGTCCGTACGGCTGGCTGGAAGACTACGACCCGTCCTGGACCCCGAACACCACCGATGCCCAGGGGCGACGATATTGTTACGGCAACCAGCCACAAATTGCCTTGTGGAACCTGGTGCAACTGGCCAACGCCATCTATCCGCTGATCGAAGAGTCGGAACCGCTACAGGCGGCACTGGACGTCTACCGGAAAACGTTCCAGCGCGGCTGGCGCCAGGCGCTCGCCGACAAGCTCGGGCTAACCGGCCGCGAAGATGGCGACGATAGCCTGATGCAGCGAACTCTCGAACTGCTGGCGGAGCAGCATCTTGACATGACCATCTTTTTTCGCCGGCTCGCCGACCTGCCGGCAGACCCCTCGATCCCGATCGATTTCCCCAGTTTTTTCGCCGATGCCTACTATCAAAACGCGACCGGCGAGCCCGGCCAGGCACCGCTCAATGACTGGCTGTCGGCCTACCGGACCCGGATCGGTACAGCGAACGGAGACGATCAGCAACACCGCCGGACAATGATGAACCGGGTCAACCCGAAATACGTGTTTCGCAACTACCTGGCCCAATTGGCCATCGAGCAGGCCGAACAGGGTGATGCATCTCTGATCGAGGAACTGCTCGAGGTATTGCGCCGGCCATACGATGAACAACCCGGAAAAGAGAAGTTCGCACAGCGCCGTCCGGAATGGGCCCGCAACCGAGCGGGCTGCTCGATGCTTTCCTGCAGTTCCTGAGAAACGAACCGCATTACAGGGGAGCCTGAAAAATTCGGAATTTCGTTCAAGATCGAGGCGCCGTTCAAAATAGAGACGTGCAAGAAAATTTTACCACAGGCATATACATGATATTCCGAGAATAAAATTTAATTGCGCAACGATGAGATTGGGCGAAATAACAATTTTTCAAGGTTCCCTACAGCAGCAACGCCACCGAGAGCGCCCCAAAGGACAGCAGCGTCGAAACGACGATGGCCGCCGAGGCCAGCTCGGTATCGCTGTTGAGCTGAGAGGAAAGCACATAGATGGCGGTCGACGTCGGCAGGCAGAAAAAAATCATGCCGGTCTGAAAGGGCACGCCCTCCACCTCAAAGAGACGATACAGCAGATATCCGATCAGCGGCAGCAGGCCGAGTTTACAGACAGCGGCCAGCAGCGACAGCGGCAGATAACGATACACTCCCGTGAACGACAACCCGCCGCCGATCGAAATCAGGGCAAGCGGCAGCGTTACCATCGACATTAATTGTAATGAATTATTGACAAATTGCGGGAATTCTCCAACCAGCCGGGCGTAGACGATGCCCAGCACACAACCGACTATCAACGGATTGGCTACGAGGGCCCGGGTCACGATGCGGGCCTTTTCACGCCCGCTTGCCGCCACACCGGAATGCCAGATCAAATGAGAGACGGCACAGACATTGATCAACGGAATGACAAGAGCGATCAGCACTCCGTAATAGGCGATGCCTTCCGCTCCGAGACTGTTGAGGATCACCGCCACACCGATATAGGTGTTGAACCGGTAACAGCTCTGGGAAAAAGAGCCGGCCTGAAAAGGGGCGACCGGCAGGACCCTGATGATCAGCATGCTGATCAGAACCATGAGAACCACCGCCAACAGGGTGGTCCCGACAAACAGCCACTGGCTGCCGGCTCCCAATTGTGCGCTGCCGATCTTCCAGAACAGCATGAGCGGAAAGAAGATATAGTAGACCAACCGGTCCGCCGTCTTCAGGAAGTGATGATCAGTCAACTCCAGGCGACGCAGCAGACCGCCCAGGAAGAGCAGGGAAAAGATGGGAAACAGTGCGTTGAGAATAATCACGAGATGGCATGTCCGATAATGGTGTGCTTCGACAGCGGTCGATGAACGAGTATCGGCCGCCTCATTTGGAAGGGTATTGTACTACGTCGTTTTCAGCGAGAAAACATGATATTGCTGCCGTTGCAGAGGAAAACCGCCCGGGCTTCATTTCACTACACCCGGCGCGTATCGATATGGTACAATGCCCGCATGAGCAATCGGTTCGAAGCGGAATGTTACGGGGATACATGATGACCACCTCTCGCCAGCCCAGCATTGACAAACAACTCGAAGCCTTGCCGCCGCTGCCGCTGACCGTTTCCCAGGTCATGCAAATCACGGCCGACCCGCTCAGTTCGGCCAACGACCTGATGAAGGCGATCCTCCCGGATCAGGCCATGTGCCTGACTATCCTCAAAATAGCCAACTCGGCCCTCTACGGCAGACCGAAAAAAGTCGCCTCCCTGGAATCAGCAATCGTCGTGCTCGGTTTTGATGAAATCCGCAACATCGTCCTGGGCAAGGCGGCCGTTACCACCTTCCGGAATATCTTCAAGACCCGCCGCGCCGAGTTAGAAAAGTTCTGGGATCACGCCTTTACCTGCGGACTGGCTGCCAGGATCGTCGCCGAACACCTTGGCCTGCAAAGCGGTCAATTCTTCATTGCCGGGCTCTTGCACGATTTCGGCAAGCTGGCCATGCTGCTCACCTTTGAAAACCGTTATGATGCCAACCGCTGGTTCACCGAAATCACCACGACCACGCAGCTGGCACGAGAAAGGGAATTGTTTTCAACGACCCATGCCGAAGTCGGCAGCAAGCTGCTGCATCACTGGCAGTTTCCCGACACGCTCATTTCCGCACTGCGCTATCACCACACCCCCGGGCAGGCCGGGAAGATGATCGGTTATGCCCTGGTCGTCCAACTCGCAGACTTCCTCGCCCATTGTTGTGCCCTTCCAGAACGTCCCGACGACCGAGCGCTTAAAGAGCTTCTTGACCTCAACATTCCGGGATTTCTCGACAGCTGGCATGAGCGAAACCTCCCCTGGGAAGAAATGACGCTGGAATACCTCTTCGCATGGCTCGCCGTAGACCGGAAACACGGCAGCTCCATCCTCGATATCCTCGCTTCTTCCTGACCGGTAGTAAATCATCCGGCACCGGCGATCGACGCCGGAACACGCGCTCATTTCCCTGGGAACACCATCAATGTGCCTGTTTGATCACGGCACATTCCCTGGCTGCGGACCATCATCGAACTCGATGATGTGTGGAAACCGATCGGATGCTCCTGGTTTGGCCCGGTGATACAACGGGCTGTCGGCGCTGATCCGGCCACCCATGTTGTAGGTGAACGCCGTCACCGCATCGTGACGCAGCCAGTATCCGGTGTAGACGGCTCCCTGGCGATTATAGGCGGAGTGAAAATGCACAAATTCCTCCTGCGGCTCCGGCCGTTGCTGCAACCAGTCAGACGGAGCATCAGCAAAAAAGATCGGCGTTATCCGTTGCCTGGTTTGCGGAATCTCGCCGGTTTCCGAAAGCATCGTCAGCACTGCCTCACCCCTGAATAACAAGGAATCTTTCGGCATTTCGTCGGTATAAAAGCCGCGTTCGTTGAAACACAGGAATTCCAGGTGGCCAAGATCATCACCGACCTGCGGTTTGAAGTAATAGCCGACAAACGGTCCGAAGCTGAACTGCTGCCCGTTGCTGACGACATCGAGGCGGGAATAGTAACCACGCAGCATTGATCGTTGTTCCGCATGGGCCCACTGACCTGCAAGCACCACGGCAAGGAGCAGACTCAACATGACATGGCATCGTTTAATCACCATAAGGCCTCCAGAATCGTCCAATCAACAGGATCCCGATGCCGAACAAAATGATCAGCAGGCCAAGCGCCACGCCGGAATGACCGACCCAGTCAGTGAGGGTCAATTGTCCCAGGTTGGTCGGCGAATAAAAAAGAGGGATCAATGTTTCGTGGAAGTGGGCAAAAACCGCCGTCCCTGCCAGACCGCCGAGAAGGGTAAAAATGGCATCCATACGACCCTCTCCGACCGCCGCCCAGCAGGTTCCGGGACAATAACCGGAAATCCCCCAGCCGATCCCAAAAATGATGCCCCCCAGGCCGGTGGCGACCAGGCTGGTCGGCAGCACCCTCGTGGTGCCGATACCCGATGCTTGCATGATAACCAGTCCGATAGCGGAAAAGATGACCACCAGCAACATGAACTGGGGAATGAACCGCTCTTTCATCAGATGGGCCAAAGCCATCTTGTGCGGATTGGTCGCTCCAACCCGCTGAATGACAAACCCGAAGGCGGTACCTGCAAATAATCCCAACCATATATCAATCATGTCGGTCCCTCCTGGAGCTGTAAACGAGACGTGCCGTCAGCATGGACACAGCAAAGATGACGATGCCGAAATAGATGCCGCTGATCGACAACTGAGTCGCCCCGGAGAGAAACAGGCCCAACGTACAACCTCCAGCCAAACGGGCACCGAGCAGGATCAGGAAGCCACCGAGAAAAGTGGCCGCGTACCGTCTCGTGCGACTGGCTCCATAGCGTTGAATCCAGGCTTCCGGAACATCGGTGATTTTCTGTCTGAATGTTCGTCCGCCGATGAACCCGCCGATCGCCATGCCGAGTACAAATGCCATCAACCAGGAACCCGGTCCCGGCATCATCCGGTAGTGTTCCTTGCTCCCCGCATACTCCGGCAGAATCTCGAGGAAAAATCCCTTCAAGGTAGTCACGAAGCCACTCGATGATGCCGGCGGTCCGAATGTGGCGAAGATGAACAGCATGATCCCGGCCAAGGCGATAGCACCGGGCACTATTGGCCAGTAGGGGGCGTTGGTCTGGGTGCTCATGATTTACCCTCCACAGGAAATGTAATCTTTCTTGGCAGGAGCGGCCGACTCTTTCTCCGCGGCATTCTCGGGCTCCGGGGATGAACTGCCGGTATCGGTTGAACCGGTGCTACCTGCCGTCTTTGTGATCCTCGGCAAGCTCTGACCAGGCAGTTCATGCGGCTGTGTCTCAACAGGGTAGTAGCGTTCCGGACTGCCCCAGCCGTACCAGGAGTTCTCGTAAACGATGACGTCCTCAAACCCCATCAACCGCAATATGAAATAACTGAAGGAACTGCGCCGTGCCGAGTGACAATAGACAGTGACCGCCTTTCCCGGATCAAGGCCCCGGTACATTTCAGCCAATGCCGTATAATCCTTGATTGCCAGGGTTTTGTCGTCGGTCCAGTTCGTTTCATAATTGATATTGTAGGCACCGGGAATATGGCCGGCTTTCAAAGGGTTGCCGTCGAGACCGGTATTGAGCGACTCGCCACGGTATTCGGCGGGAGAGCGCACATCGAGAACCTGGTAGTATGGATCTCCAAGCCTTGAATAGATAAAGGCTTCATCGGTCAATCGACGGATATCAATCTCATCGGCAGGGGCCTGGTAAAGCAGCGGCTCCCGTTCAACCGGGCTATTGACGATCTCGCCGTCGCTGTCTCGCCAGGCGTCGATGCCACGCTCCAGGATAGCCTTTTGCTCGTGTCCGAGCATGTCGAGTACCCAAAACACATAGGAGGCCGTCGCCCCGCCGTCACGAGCTACTGAATCATACAAGATGATGGTGTCATTGCGGAATATCCCGTGCCGGCCGAGAATCTTTTGCGCTTCAACGCAGCCGACAAAACGGCCGCCCATGTTGATCGCCGAATTATCACGGCGAAATAATGTCCAAGGCATGCGTATCGCGCTGGGAATCATCTTGCCGTCATAATATTCGTCGGCCCTTACGTCGACAATGACCAGCGGTTCGGACTCCATCCGTTCCTGAAGTTGGGTTGCCGTCACGAGAAATTGATGATTCGGGTAGGTGGATGCAGCGGACTCCGCTTCTACCGAAGAAAAAGACCAGTAGACGCCGACCAGTAAGCCCAGGGCAATGAACAGATAGCGAACGTGAAATGACGTTCCCATGATAACCTCCTTGAAAAGTTGGGCACGGTCCCGAGGCCGCTGCCACGGAGACCGCGCAAGTCCTCAAGCGGGCCAGCCACGGCGCCGTCGGACACATGGTTTTCCGAAGCCAACCGCCGACGCAGCGGAACCAGGCAGGGCCTGCAGGAGGTACTACGATATCGAGACGTTGAGACGGCGGAAAAGACAGGAGCAGAAAAGCTCCCCAAGAGACGGTTCATTCAATTTTCAAACGCCAGGAATCCTCAAGGGGGGCTCGTGGCGGTGTTGTGACTCCTGCCGATCTTTCCGCATCCTGTAGTCGTCCGCAACAACTATTATTGTACCAAAATATTTTTTCAATGCAAATGCGCCTCATCTTTCCCACCACCGCTTCTTTCTAGATGATCACCGATCAGGGACCGAGCAGTTCGATAACGGCAGCACGCATGATTCGTTTTTCGTTATAGCTCCGAGGAGAAGACAGGCTCACAATCTGATCCCTGCGATGTCAGGAAACCACGGTTGACAAATACGGACTATGATGCACTTTCTTTAAACAGGGGCAGAACTTTGTGATTTCCAGCCGTGGAGGTGTTCAAAGGTGCTCTGATCCGGTTTTGGACGCCGGCAAGACCATCGGGGGACAGGCTGTTCATTGTTCGCCATGCACTCGACAACCAATCAGAATCAGAGGGAGACTATGATTGATCGCCAAACATTTATCACTGAGCTCGAAGCAGCAATTGAACGGTGGCATAAGGAAATCGTCAAATTCAAGGTTATTGCCGAAGCTGAAGAGGAAGAACCCGATGCCCAGATTGAATATTATCAGGTCATTGAAGAGATCGCTGCCAAGCAGGACGCGATCGAGGACAGGCTTGAGCACCTGAAAACAGACGGGGCAACCGGATGGAATGAGACAGTCAAGGATGAGATCGAAACACTCAGTGCGTCTTTGGAAGAAGCAATCGAATCGGCCAGACGAACGATCAATTGAACGCTTTCCCTTCGGAAGGGGTTGACGATTGCTCATCACGTCATCAAACCCCCGTCAGACGAAATTCCTCAGCGTCACCGGCCGAAAAACGTTCGCACCTGCTTTCCGTGACGGTTTTCCTGACACAAGGAGGAAGAAATGAAAGAGCTATCCGTTAATGATAAAATAGTAACTGTTGATGATGAAGGGTTCCTGGTCAACCGCGACGACTGGGACGAAGATGTCGCCCGTGCCATTGCCAAACATCTGGACATTCCCGATCTTGACGAAGAACAAGTGGAAATCATCAGCTTCATGCGGTCCTATTACAACAAATTCCATGCGTTTCCAATCCTGCGCAACGTCTGCAAACAGGTCAAGCAAACGGGAGCCTGCGTCAACAATGAGTTCGTCGACCCGATGAAAGCCTGGAAAATCGCTGGATTACCCAAGCTTGACGGTATCCATTTCGTCACCGTCGACGGTGTCAACTACCTCCTTGAAGAATGCTGTTGACTCTTGCGGCCATCACCCTCTTCTATCCGATCGACACCGACAGTTAGAGATAGCCTTCCTGCTTGTACCAGGCGGCCGTCCGGCGTAATCCTTCATCGAGACTGATCTGGGGGTGATAGCCAAGGTCCCGCTTCGCCTTATCGATCGAAAACGCACGGTTCTGGCGATACCAGTCGACCCGGCGTGGAAAAATAGGAGGAGTTATTTTCAAGGGCGTACACACCTTCTCGCAGATATGGCCGACAATAATCACCGGCCATATCGGCAGATGGGGGATTTTCACCGAAACCCCAAGCGCGTCCGCCGTTTTTTTCACCAGCGTCTCAATTTCGACATACTGCTCGTCGGCAATCAAGTACGCCTCGCCATCTCCCCGGCCCGGCTCCTGGGCAAGGACATGGGCATCGATGAGGTGATCGATATAGAGCGGGTGGTACAGGGTCTTGCCGTTGCCGAACATCGGAAATAATCCTTTGTTGACCCGCTTGAAGATCATGAAAAACCGCTCCGGATCTCCCGGACCGTAGATCGCGGCCGGCCGCAGGATGGTCGTGGCCATCCCCTTTTCCTGGTATTGCCTGACGATCGGTTCGGCTTCGTATTTAGTCTGCTGATAATAGTCGGCAGCGTTGATCGGGGCATTTTCATCCCCCGGCGGATGCTCCACATTCCCATGCACACCACAGGTGCTGCAGTAGACGAATTTCTTGACCTTTTCCCGGAAGGCCGCCGCCAGCACGTTCTTCGTTCCTTCAACGTTGACGTCCCAATAATAGCTGTTCGGCACATTCAATTGCCGGAAGGCGGCTGCCAGGTGATGGACGATATCGACGCCTGTCATGCAGCGGTCGACGACCGCTTTATCCGTCACTGTACCGATTACCACCTCGGCGCCCCAATCCCTGAGCTCCTGGGTCTTCAACCCCTCCTGAAAATCGAGAGCAATCACGTGGTGCCCGTCTTTCAAAAGACGACGAACCAGGGCCTTACCGGTAAATCCGGTGCCTCCGGTCACAAGAATTTTCATTATCTCCTCCTTCGCTACCGCATTGAAAGGAACCTTGAAGCCATTGCCGCAGAAAAACGTCTCTCTGGCAACATCATCGTAATTATGTTCCCGGTTTCAGGCCAGGCTGTCATAAAGCGCACGCAGTTGCCGACCGACAGCGTCCTGGGAATACTCGGCAGCCGCCCGCTCCCGCCCGAGAGCCCCATAGATATGCCGCGCTCGTTCATCTGTCAATGCCAAATCCATCGCCAAAGCGAGGTCGGTCGCGCTCGTGCCGACGGCGAAAAAACCGTGTTCGCCGAGAAAACGCCGATTGTTTTCCGACGAGAAACAGACCACCGGCAGCCCGCTGGCCATATAGTGCAGGATCTTGCCGCTCGCTTCGCCGGACTCCGAGCCTTTCGGGTCGACGGCAAGATCGGCAACCGCCAGCCACTCGGCCAGTCGCCGGTACGGTACCTCCCCGGGCAGCACGACGCGAGGCGCGTTGTCCCAGACCCGCAAGAACTGCTCCACGGCCTCCTTGGGGTAGCCGACCAGAACGAAAGAGATCGCCGGATGCGACCGGGCCACCAGCCGCATCGACTCGAGCAGCACGTCGATGCCCTTGCCGGGCAGGAGCGATCCACTATAGATCACGATGATGCCATCCGACGCCAGCTGCAAACGCTCTCGCTGCGTCCGTTTATCTAAAACGGTAAAAAAAGAAGCAGGCACAACGTCGCCGACCATCTCGATGTCCTTCTCGGCGACCAGCGAGGTGTCGACGATAAAGGCAAAGCTGGCCCGGGACGAACAAATGATCCGGTCAGGCAACCGCAATATCAATCGCTCAAGCCAGGAGAAAAATCGCAGCAGCAGCGGCAGATGACGAAACGTACCGTAAGCTCGCAACTCGCCCGACAGACTGCCCTGAATATCCATGATCAGCGGGATACGACGCCAGAACAGCGCCGTCTTGACGCACCAGCCGATCAGACCACCTTCGTGCAGATGACCGTGAATGATATCCGCGTGTTCGTGCAGTACGACCCGGAGACAGAGGAAAAAGAGCAACACATCGGCAAGCGGCTTAAACGGCGAGAAACCTGCCGTCGTTTTTCGATACCCCGGAATTGACCAGATCCTCCGGATATCAACATCGGCGACATCGCTTCCGAGTCCGTAGGTACAAACGATCACTCGTATCCCGGCCCGACGCAGCGCCTCGTATTCGTTCAGGATCCGAATATGGCAGCCGCGATTGGCAAAGAACGGCGTCGGCGCGATATGCACCACGACCCTGGTCCTGCCGTCCGGACCGTCTCCTGCCGTCCGGGGCTGCCGGACGGCTTCTGTCTTGTCCCGTCCCGCCACGATCAGTCATCCAGATAGCGATACCGCTGTTCCACCAGATTCACCTCCTGACGATACCGCTCGTCCGGCCAGCCAAGGATACCGCTCATGATCGAAAATACCTTTTGCAACACCGCTTCGCCCGGGTGACCGATGGTGCCGAGCCCGGTCCGGGCGAAGACCACATCATCCATGGTGCAGGCCATTTCCTGCTGCACGGCCCAGGCGACCTCTCCGGCCAACGTCTCCCGATTCCCCGCCAGTGGCTCGAGATAGCCGTCCGTCTCCCGGCAGAAGGCGATGACCTGATCAACAGCACTACCATAGGATACGACCAGATGATGGACGGTCTCCGCCGGCAGCAGATTACGATAGCGCTCCTGTCGATCGACGATAAAGGCCTCCAAATCGTCGATGCGTCCCTCACCGAGCGGCTCTGTGGCAGTGCGGCAGCGCAATTCCGGCTTGTTCAACTTGGCGACGACAATATCGATGGCCTGCTCGGCTATGGCCCGCGCCGTGGTATATTTGGCACCGAGCACCGATACCATGCCGGCCAGTTGGTCCTGGCCGGCATGATCGACAACCTGGTATTCTCCGGTTCCCTGATAGGTGTCGGTCTTGATGTCGTCACTGATCAGCGGGTAGAGTCCGGCAAACGCGTAGTGAACATCGTCCTGCCGAAGCCCGACTCCGGGTATGATGGCATTGATATCCTGCAGGAAATCACGGATATCCCGGTTCGTCACACGGACCTCGTCAAGGTTGCCGGTAAACGGAACGTTGGTCGTGCCGATCAGTGAACGGCCGCGCCAGGGGATCAGGAAAATATGACGGCCGCCACGGGTCACCAGGCCTTCGGTTTTCTTGCCGCTACTCAGCGCCAGGGCATATCGCTGCTCGATTTGCCGGGTGACGAGATGAACACCCTTGGAAAAACCGGTCGGCTCTTTGCGCAGATGAGCCCCCTTGAGCAACTTGTTGATCCCCGGTAAAAACGGACCGGCAGCATTGACAACGATCCGGGCACGAACGGGAAATTCCTGCCCGCTGAGCTGATCGCGGCACATAACGCCGGAGATCTGCTCGCCGTGTTGGATGAAATCGATCACCCGGACATAATTCGCCGCGACGGCACCGTGCTCGACAGCCGTCTTGACGAACGCCAGCGTCACCCGTTCCGAATTGTTCATATGGACTTCAAACAGGGTATGAGCCCCATTCAAACCATCGATGGCCTGCAACAACGGCACCTTTTCAAGGACCTGGCGCCGGGAATAGAGACGGCCGAACTCGATGCGTTTCACCGGATCCTTGATCAGCCTATTGAGGCCGGCGCACAACAGTCGATAGAGATTCATCCCGGCCAACAGTGCCGCTCTCCCTTTCATCAGACTGCCGCCGATCGTTGGAATCAGAAACGGCACGCACCTGGTGGCGTGCGGGGCAATCACTTGGAAATAGGTCCGCTCACGCGCCGATTCTCTGACCTTACCGAATTGCAGTTTCTGCAGATAGCGAATGCCGCCATGCAGAAGTTTCGAGGAAGCGGCTGAGGTGCTCACGCCGAAATCATCCTTCTCCACCAACGCGACCCGAAGCCCCCGAAGCGCCGCATCGTGTGCCAGACAGGCGCCGGTTATACCGCCGCCGATCACCACCGTGTCAAATTCAGTTGACTGCAAAGACACAATCTCTCGCTTCATCACCACCAGCCATTATCGTACACTTTGAAATTACTCATCATTTCCAGCAAAAAGAGGACGCCACTGGAAAATAACATGTGACAACACGGAAAAATTTTAGATTCTAGAGCATTGCCGCCGATTTTCAACTCTTTCCGCAAACTATTTTCATCACCGCCGTCTTGACAAATTCTGGCAAAAAAGATATTTTATAATATTATTTTGTATAAACATTTCTTGTGCGCCCGAAGCACTCCACCAATGGCACCCGGCGTATCAGCGGTCTGCAACGTTTTTCGCTTTTCGCTGCTTGTCGGTAACCGGTGATCACGGTTCCATCATACAGCATCACCACAGCTTCGAGTGCAGCAACCAATCCGAACGTCTTTTCACCTGCCCAATTACGCTGATTTACGAGGATATCTACCATGTGTGGGATAGCTGGCGAATTTCGCTTTGACCATCAACAGGCATCTCTGTCGGCCATCGACAAGATGATGGCGGCCATGGTCCCGCGCGGCCCCGATGCCGCCGGCACGATATTGACAAACGAGACGGTCTTCGGTCATCGACGGCTGAAGATCATCGACCTCAGCGAACAGTCTCGACAACCGTTGAGCGACCCCTTCCTCGGACTGGACATCGTCTTCAACGGCTGCATATACAACTACCGGGAATTACGGACGGAACTCGAACAGGCCGGATACCGCTTTTTTTCCGAAGGAGACACCGAGGTTATCCTGAAGGCATATCATGCCTGGGGCACTGACTGCCTGCAACGGTTCAACGGCATGTTCGCCTTTGCCATTCACGAACGGGAAAGTGGCCGCCTGGTGTTGGCTCGCGACCGTCTCGGCATTAAACCGCTCTATCTGTCCGCCACCCGGCAGCGCCTCCGTTTCGCCTCCAGCCTGCCGGCATTGCTCACCGATCCCGCGATCGACCGCAGCATCAATCCGCAGGCCCTGCATCATTACCTGCACTGGCACGCCGTCGTACCCGCGCCGCATACCATCCTCAACGGCATCTCCAAGCTGCCGCCGGCCACGCTGCGTATCTACGAACCAGACGGCAGGTTCTCGGAACAGACCTACTGGCAGCTGACCATTGAACCGGATGAACGGGCCGACGCGCTGTCCACGACGCAATGGGCCGATCTGCTCCTCGAAACGTTGCGCCGCGCCGTCAAACGACGAATGGTCGCCGATGTCCCGGTCGGCGTATTACTTTCCGGCGGGGTCGACTCCAGTCTGCTGGTTGGCCTGCTGGCCGATGAAGGGCAGAACGGCCTGAACACCTTTTCCGTCGGCTTCGAATCGGCCGGCGGCGAAAAGGGCGACGAATTCTTCTATTCAGACATCATCGCCGAGCGCTTCGCCACCGACCATCACAAGATTTTCGTCAAGTCCGAACGATTGCTCGACAATCTGCCGGGCTGTATCAAGGCCATGTCCGAGCCGATGGTCAGTTACGATAATATCGGTTTCTACCTGCTCTCCCAAGAAGTTGCCAAGCACGTCAAGGTGGTGCAGAGCGGCCAGGGGGCCGACGAAGTATTCGGCGGCTATCACTGGTACCGGGAACTGCTGGACAGCACCAGTCCGGTCGATGACTACTGCCGCTCGTTTTTCGACCGCGACCACAATGAATTCTCCCGGATGGTTCGCAGTGATCTGGTGCACGACGATTTCAGCCGCGCCTACGTCGACGACTTTTTCGCCCGCCCCGGAGCCACGCACCCGGTAGCCAAGGCGCTTCGTCTCGATACCACGGTGATGCTCGTCGATGACCCGGTCAAACGGGTCGACAACATGACCATGGCCGCCAGCCTCGAGGCCCGCGTGCCGTTTCTCGACCATGAACTGGTCGAACTGGCCGGCCGTATGCCGACGGATATCAAGGTCGGCCAATCGGGAAAATGGATTCTCAAAGAGGCGGCCCGCCAGGTCGTGCCGGACAGTGTCATCGACCGGCCGAAGGGATATTTCCCGGTACCCGCCCTGAAGCATATCGAAGGGGTGTATCTCGATCTGGTCAGACGCTATCTGACCAATGATATGGCCCGGCAGCGTGGGCTCTATCAACAGGACTACATCGACTCGCTGCTCGCCGAACCGCAGTCGCACCTGACCCCGTTGCGCGGATCGAAACTCTGGCAGGCGGCACTTCTGGAAATGTGGCTGCAAACCCACGAGATCTGAGGCCGACAGGAAAGAGCCATGGAACAGCCCTGCAAAAACCCGCTCGACCCGACCTGTATGTGCTCCCTGAAACACTGGGGCAAGCCGCTCAACGATGCCACCTCGGACACCGTGCCGGCCGATGTTTCCGTCGATTGCGGCTGGGGACGGCTCATTTTCGGCCAGACCTTCACCGACCCGTGCAAACTTGCGGAAAGCATTCGCGACGAACAGCGAGGCCGGCGCGATGTCGCGATGTATATGCGGGATCCCCATGTCGTGGTGTCCTATGCACCGCAGGAACTGTTCATTGACCCGTCCCTGACCTATCGTCTCGATTTTCGTAATTACCGGGCCGACCCGTGCAATCTCGACGGGCTGACAGTGCGGCCGCTACAGGACGGCGACAGTGAAACGGCGATCAACAGAATCTACCAAGCCCGTGGCATGGTTCCGGCATACCCGGGATTCTATGCCAAGGCCCGCAGGGATGAGCGATTGCAGATCCTTCTCGCCATCGACAACAGCGTCGGCGAGATCATCGGCGCCGTCACCGGCGTCGATCATTGCCGGGTGTTCAACGACCCGGATAACGGATCGAGCCTCTGGGCGCTGGCCGTGGACCCGCAATGCCGAATCCCGAAAGTCGGCGAAGCACTGGTTCGTGAACTGATCATCACCTGCATCGAAAACGGCCGCAGATTCATCGACCTGTCTGTCATGCACAGCAACAAGGAGGCAATCGCGCTTTACACTAAACTCGGCTTTGAGCAGGTGCCGGTCTATTGCATCAAGAAAAAGAACTCGATCAACGCCCCGTTGTTCATCGGCCCGGACCCGGAAGAGCAGCTCAATGTCTACGCCAGGATCATCACCGACGAAGCGCGCCGGCGCGGTATCGGGGTCGATGTCATCGATGCGGAGAACGGCTATTTTCGGCTGTCGCTCGGCGGCCGGACCATTACCTGCCGTGAATCGCTCAGCGAGCTGACGTCAGCGGTGGCCATGAGCTGGTGCGACGACAAGGCCGTTACCCGTGCACTGCTGCAGGGTGCCGGTCTTCGTGTTCCGGCCCAGGCGATAGCCACCGGCCAGGACAGTATTGAGGCCTTTGTCAAGGAATATCCCCGGGTGGTGGTTAAACCGGCCCGGGGCGAGCAGGGGGCAGGCGTCTTTGTCGACCTGACCGATGTAAAAGACGTAGAATCCGCCGTCGACCGCGCTGCGCAACTCTGCGACAAGGTCCTCCTCGAGGAGTTCGTCACCGGAATCGACCTGCGTATCATTGTCGTCGCCGAAGAGGTGGTTGCGGCCGCGGTCCGCAAACCGGCGCAGATCAGGGGCAACGGTGAGTTGACCATAATGCAGCTCATCGAGAAACAGAGTCGGCGGCGAGCGGCGGCCACGGGCGGCGAAAGCACTATTCCGATCGATGAGGAAACCCGCCGCACCATTGACGATCAGGGATATGCGCTGGACGACATCCTGCCCGCCGGCCGTGAGCTGCAGGTCCGCAAAACGGCTAATCTGCACACCGGCGGAACGATTCACGATGTCACTCCGGAGCTCCATGACAAACTGCGTGAGGTGGCCGTTACCGCCGCCAAAGTATTGCAGATGCCGGTGGTCGGTTTCGATTTTCTCGTTCCCGATGTTAGCCAGGAGGAGTATGTCATCATCGAGGCTAACGAACGCCCGGGACTGGCCAACCATGAACCGCAGCCCACCGTGGAGAAATTTATCGATCTGCTCTTTCCGCAAACCAAAAATATCTTTCCCTGACATCACGTGATCACGCATATCAATCAGGACTATCTGCTTGGAGTCCTCGGTCGCCTGCTGGCCATTCCCAGCCCGAGCGGCATGACCGACGACATCGTCCGGCTCGTCTGCGATGAACTCGACACCCTCGCCATCGACTACGAATTGACCCGCCGGGGTGCCATTCGCGCCCATCTGCCGGGCCGCGCCAAAAAACCGCGTCGAGCGGTTGTCGCCCACCTGGACACCTTGGGCGGGATGGTTCGAAGCCTCAAACAAAACGGCCGCCTGGCCATCGTCCCGATCGGCACCTGGTCCGCCCGTTTCGCCGAAGGCGCCAGGGTGCTCATTCATTGCGACAACGGGCGCACATTCCACGGCACGGTCCTGCCGCTCAAGGCCTCCGGACACCGCTATAACGAGGAAGTCGATCAACAGCCGTCGGCCTGGTCGAACCTGGAAGTACGCATCGACGAGGCCAGCTCTTCCATCGACACGCTCTGGGATCTCGGCATCCGGGTCGGCGATTACGTCTCCTTTACCACCGCAATGGAGTTCAGCGAAAACGGGTTCATTAATTCCCGTTTTCTCGATGACAAGGCTGGAGTCGCGGCGATTCTTGCCGCCGCCCGGGCATTGAGCGAAAACGGGCTCAAACCGGAATTGGACAGTTCTCTGCTCTTCACCATCTCAGAAGAGGTTGGGGTCGGCGCCTCGCATGTCCTGCGCGGCAATGTCGCCGAAATGGTTTCGGTCGACAACGGTATCGTCGCACCGGACCAGAACACCAGCGAATTCGGGGTGACCATCGCGATGAAAGATTCCAGTGGCCCGTTCGACCGGCACCTGACCAGTCACCTGTTGCAGCTCTGTATGGACCAGGAAATCAAGTTCAGCCGTGACGTCTTCATCCATTACCGAAGCGACGCCGCAGCTGCCCTGGAAGCGGGTAACGATATCAGGACAGCGCTAATCTGCTACGGACTCGACGCCTCGCACGGCTATGAGCGGGTCCATGTCCAGTCTCTGACCAGTGTGGCCGGATTGATCGGTGCCTATCTCTGCTCGGACCCTCTTTTTTCTCGGGGCAAGAACGTTATCGGCGAGGAAAAGTCCTATCCACTCATTCAGAATTCATCGGAAGACCGCCCCGCCAACCGCTGATTCCCCGGTTATCGGCACGAGGCACCCCGCAGAACATGTGGGGAGCAAGGTTTTCATGTGTCTCAGGATTGGCCGGGCTCCGGCACACCACCAAGACCGGTAACCCGTGCCTTGATCGCCTTGTACCAGGCAACGCGCCCCATGATCAGCGAATAACCGATTCGGGCGAGGATGTAGAGCAGCAGAAATGAGGTGAAGTAATGGAGCTCCCTGCCGCCCAACAGCGGCAGAGTGGCCGGCAGCTGGAGAGGGGCCTCGGCGAAACGCGAATTGAGCCAGGCCAGCGCGAACGGCATCGGCCAGATGGAGACACAGAACAATGCCGCACCCATGGAAAAAGAATAGCCGAACGCGTCCAGCCCCTGCTTGTTGACCGCCTTGTAGCTCTCTTTGTCGCCCATCATCAACGCCTTTTCCGAGAGGTGGTGATGGTGCTCCATCTTCCGGCGGAGTTTGCTCAGGTACCCACGATTGAGAAAGGCAACCAGCGTTGCCGACAAATCGCCGATCACCACGCAATACAGGGCCAGTATCGTTGTGCCGAGCAGGTAGCCGGCCACTGCCGGCGCCACTGCCCGGTACGGAACGATCAGCCAGGGATCGATTAAGGTAAGAAAGGTTTGCAAGTCCATAAAAAAAGGCTCCGGTTACACTGCCCGGAGCCTTTGTCTCGGCTACAGGAATGAGGGAAATGCGCCGGCTAACCGATGATACGGAAGCCGAAGAAACCGCGCAAAACGTAATCAATACCGACATAAAGCGCCAGCACAATAAAGAGGCGCTTGAGCCAGATATCGGAAAAGTACTTGGAGGTCCGCGGACCGATCACCGATCCGACGGCAACACCGACCAACTCGAGACCGATCAAGGCCCAGTCGAACTGCACGCCTTTGGATATCAGCGTGATGATACTGGTGATCATGCTGATCAGGACCGCCAGGGCCGAAGTCCCCGCCGCCAGGTACATCGGCAACTCGGCAACGCTGGTCAAAAACGGTACCAGTAGAAAGCCGCCGCCGACTCCTAGAAATGCGGCAATAGCCGCAATCACCACGCCACCGAAGAAGGGGATCAGCGGGTTGAACTTGAACTCGACGCCGTAAAAGGTAAAGGCGATCTGCGTCAGCGACATCCTGATCACTTTAACTCCGAGCGAAGCGGTATCGACACTCTCGCCGCTCTTCTGTTTTTTCACCGTGGCCTCGAAGGCCTGGGCGGCTGCCTTGGCTTTCTTCTTGTTGGCCTGGCCGGCCGGAGAGGTCTCCCAGAACAGATAGACGCCGAGCGCCAGCACGAACAGTCCGAAATAGCCCTGGTATTGCGAGAAGGAAATCTTGCCGGCCGACAGAGTTACCGAGCCCCAGGCACCGACGATGGACCCGAGCCCGAGCGCCACGGCGAGCGGCACCACCAGGCGGCCCATTTTGTAATAGTTGAACGAGGAAATCAGGGCCGAAAAGCCGACCAGAAACTGGTTCGAACCACGGATCGAGTCGGTGATCCCTTTGTTCAGGACCGGTGCAGTCTCTTTGAACGACTTGGCATAATCGCCGAGCCCGAAAACGCCCATATGACCGACACCGGCCATGACGCCGCCGAAAGCGCCGACGGTGGAGAAGATCCAACCGACCCAGACCGCCCAGAGAAAAGCAACGATCAGATTGACCTGGGGGCCTCCGGGGATGCCGAGAAAGCCGACCGGCTGACTCGGATCGATCTGTCCCCCTTCGGTGCCGCGCGGGGCGGCGGCGATGGCATCATCGAGGCTGCCGGCCCAGGCCGGCTCCTGAACCAGCCCGACGACCAGGAGTGCCAACAAACCGCCGAGCAGCCAAAAAGTCTGTTTCTTTGTCACAATACACCTCCACTGTGTTGAAATAATGGGTTCCACGAATAACGCTGGTTTTCTGCAACCTGCCAAAATACTGGTAACGATCGATCTTCGGGTACCACTTAGCCGAGATCGACAATCCGTGTCTCGCCGACATACTCCTTGCCGCGATAGCCGGTCATCGAAGCCATCTTCGCGGTCAATTCACTGATGGCCTTGAGATTCCTGACGATGGTCCGGATATCCTCGACCTGCTCATCATCACCGAGATCACTTTCGAGCAGTTGCGCCGTACCAAGAGCGGCAAACAACGGGGAGTTAATCTCATGGGCCACCGTACCGGCCAATTCAATCACCCCCTCGAGCTTGCTCCGCTCGGCCTGCTCTTCTTCAAGACGTCGCTGGGCAGTCAGGTCACGAATCACCTCGATCACATATTCCACCTCACCGTCGGCGCCGAGCATCGGCGTCGCCGACCGCTCGTACCAATGGCGCCCGTCTTCTTCCCGTTGCGACTGGACCACCACGGCCATCTCGCCGGTCGCCAGAACCTCGGCCACCGGACAGCCGCGCTCACCCTCCTCGACCCGGCACAACTGGTTATACGCCATGCCGAGCACATCGGCTTCCCGCTGGCCGTTGGCCTCGAGAAAGGCCTTGTTGGCCATGACCACGTGCCCCCGGTTATCGATCACCAGCAGTTGAGGCCGGATGCAATCGAGGATGTTGCCGAGGAACTGTTCATGCTCCTCGATCTGATTGAAGAGCAGCGTGATCTGGCGATAGGTGCCGGCATTTTTAATCGCCGCCCCGCCAACTTCGGCAACGGCCGCGGCAAAACTGATCTCAGCCGGCGAAAAGAGCCGCCGCTCCCGGGCCAAGACACGGATGATTCCGATCACCTCGTTGTTGACCTTGATCGGCACCGCCAGCAGCGATTTGATTCCCTCCCGGCCCATGTGCTCGTGGTAGAGGACCCGCTCGTCGCTGGCAACGTCGGCAATGGCGACAGGTTCTCCCTGCAGGGCACGGATGGTGTTCTCCTCGTCGACCACCTCGCCGCGCTCCAGATACTCGCGGGACAACCCAAACGAGGCGGCGAGAACCAGCTTATTGCTCTGCGGCGTCAACAGGCGTATCGTACAGCCATGGGCTCTCAGGCTGCGTGGCAGCAACTCGACGATGGTCTGCAGGACGGCATCGAGATCGAGCGTTGAATTGACCATCTTCGAGATCGTCTGGACTTCCCTGAGGTAATTGACCTGGTGTTCCAGCTGCCGAAACATCGCCGCGTTGGCGATGGCGATACCGACCTGCTCGGCCAAGGCATGGGCAAAATCGATCTCGTCGCCGGCAAAGACGCGCCGGCGCCTGGTCAACAACCGCATGATTCCGGTTACCCGTCCCTGGTAGGAGATGGGCAGGGTCAGCACCGAGACGATGCCCTCGCGCCGGGCTGCCTCCCGAAAGCTGTCGTGCGGACTGGTGGCGACATTTTCCATGGCCACCGGCCGTCCGGCGGAGACCATGTCCATAGTCTCCGCCGAATCGACATCACGGCGGGACAGGTACGTGTCCGATACCCCGGCCGCCGCCCCGAGGACAAACTGGTCGGCATCGGGATCGAGGAGCCGGATGGTGCAGGCATCGATACCGAGCAGTTCCGGGAGGTTTTCGACGATGCTCGCCATCACCTGGCGCGGGTTGTGGGCCAGCGAGATCATCTTGGTGACCTGCTGGAAGACCAGCAGGTACCGGCGATCCCGTCCCTGTCCGTCACTGCTGTTCATGGTCATGCATCCTGCCGTCGCCACTCAGGCCTTGACGACCCTGGTCTTGATATACTTGAGCGGCGGCGTCCCGGACCATTTGCATGCTACGTTGGGCGGTAGCAACACATTGGTGTTGAAGCCATGGTAGTGCGGATACTTCGGGTCTCCCTCCAGTCCGAACAGTCCGCCGAATCCGCCGGCCGCCGCGAGGACTCCCTGGCGGATATCCCAGGTCACTTTCGCTTTGGCTCGCACCACGGCCCACGGCGAGGAGATCTCCACCTGGTCGCCGTCACCGATGCCCAAACGCTTGGCATCGACAAAGTTGATCCAGACCGGATTGGTACCGCTCTGCTTCATCAGCGCTACATTGGCATAGGTCGACGTGTGTTCATGCTCGAGCACACGAAAATAGCCGAGCAGCATCGGAAATTCGTCGTCGCTCTGTAATTGCGGCCAGTCCTCATAGGGTGATTTGTAATCGGGCAGCCCGTCGAGCCCCTTCTCCTCGGCAACCGGGTTGATAAAGGCGTACTTACCGGAAGCGCTGCTGCCCGACGAACCATAGCCGGCCGGCGGATTGACCGATCCCCAGGCCTTGTATTTGTAAAACTCCTGCGGATCGGTAACGTAAAATCCCGTCTGCTTGAGCTCTTCAAGACTGACCTTTTGGTTGCGCAGTTGGTTGCGCAGGTATTCCTCCTCACTCTGCCATGGGAAAAATTCGCCGTAGCCGAGACGGTTGGCCAGATCGGAAAAGATCTGGACTACGGTCCGGGATTGGTACATCGGCTCGATCGCTTTCTGGCCGAGCGAGATGAACGATTCGTACATCCAGTCGGCAACCACCCGGCTCTGCTCGAGATACGTGCAGTCGGGCAGAATCACGTCGCAGAGCACCGTGGTGTTGGTCAGAAAACAGTCGATACCACAGGAGAACTCGAGTTTTTCCATGCCGCGCCGCATGGCCGGCTCGGACCCGCTCGACATGACCGGATTGCCGAAATAGCAGACCATCGCCTTGAGCCGACCGGCCTCGACATCCTGTTCGAAATAGGCGGGGATCCAACCGCTCCACAGATGTCCCTGGTTAAGCTTTGTCTTCGCCGCATTGTTCGGCGGCTTCGGCTGATCATCCGCCCAGGCTGAAGCGAGTTTGAATTTCCTGATCAACGACGGGCCACCGGGAGCATCAAAACACCCCATCAATGCGTTGAGCGACATCAGTGCCTGGGTGGCATGTACGGTGTTCGGCGCCTGGGCGACCCCGGTCCAGGCATTGGCTCCGGCGTGGGGCGCCGCGGCGGCAAATTCATGGGCGAGCCGCTCGATGGTCGCGGCCGGCACACCGCAGATCTCGGCTGCCCACTTGGGCGTCCGGGCAATGCCGTCCTCCTCACCGAGGAGCCGCTTCTTGAATTCGGCAAAGCCATGCGTCCAATTGTCGACGAAGTCCCGATCATACAGTTCTTCCTTGACGATCACGTAACACATGGCCATGGCCATGGCCCCATCGGTACCCGGCTTGATCGGGATCCACTCCGCTGCCAGAGAGGCCGATTCACAGCGGCGCGGGTCGACCACCACCAGTTTGGCACCGTCGTTGACCGCCTTTTTCAACAGGGCGACCTTGCGCTGCCCGGCCGAGGTGGCCAGCTCATTGATACCGAAAAGCAGGATGAACCGGGAGTTGGCGTAATCAATCCACGGCCGCTTTTCACTGAAGCATTTCTCGTTGGCCATCCGCGCCGGGTTATCGCACATCTGCCGATGGGTGGTCTTGTGCGGCGTACCGTAGGCGGTCATCACCGCTTCGTGACACCAGTTGTTAAAATCATTGCCACGGTGAAAGGCGACGGTTTCCGGATCCATCGCTTTCAGGCGCTCGGCAATCATGGCCATCGCCTCGTCCCAGCCGGCCTTGCGGAAGCGCCCGTTTTCCTTGATCAGCGGTGTTTTCAGTCGGTACGCGGAATAGGTGTTGTTGTGGGCATTGGCACCCTTGATACACAACCTGCCGCCCCCCTTCGGATCGCCCGGCAGACCCTTGCAGCCGGTAATGACATTGTCCTTGACCACCACTTCCTGACCGCAGAGACCAAGACAGATATAGCAGTGCGTCTTGACCGAGCGGTTGGCCGCCGGTGGTGCCGCACCTTCAGCAATCAATGCATAACCGGGATCAAGCTCCAGCGTGGCAATGGCCGCCGCCATCTTTTCCAGGATATGGACATAAGCCGGACTGGCTTCCTGCTCGGCCATGGCGGCAAAAGAATACATCCGCTCGTTGAACAGAAAGCTCATGGTCATCTCCGCCAGTCCGCGATAAAACTCGCTCGGTGCGGCACTGGTCAGCACCGCGCAGAAGTCTACACTCCAGCCCATCAGGTGATTACGCAGGAAATCAAATTGGTCGTTGTCCTCACCGCTTGCCGCCTGATCGGCAAGGTAGCGCATGAATTCAAGCTCCACCGCGATATGATCGTCAAGGTCCGGATAGGTCTCACTCTTGTGCACGCCCGCAGCCCGATACGCGGCACGGACCGCCGCCAACGGTTCCTGCATGACGAGCGGCTCCCTGTTGTGATAGCAGGACTCATAAGGAAATGCCGGATTTTTACCGGCATTCAGGAAGAGTTCGGCGTAATCGTGCCGCAGCTGCCGCCAGGCCTCATCCGCTGAACGTGTTTTAAGAAACGAAGTCAGTCGATTCAGGCCCGAACAAAAATCCTGAATGCTGCAACTGTCCTGCAGAGACAGGACCTGGTCGAAAAACGCACCGCCTCCCATTTTTGCCAACAGTTCTGCCGGCAATTCATCCCGGAACATCACTGAAAGAAAGTGGTATAACTGGCCACGGGCCCGGTTCAATTCGCGTACATCCATGGTCTTTCCCCTTATGATTAAATGGTAAGCTGGCTTTTTTTCGCTTTACTCTTGAGCACTTTTTCGACCTTGTCTTCGAGTTCCTGTCGATCGATCGGCTTGACGCAATACTCGTCGGCCCCGAGATTTATCGCCTCGCGGGCCGTTTCCACGGTCGGGTAGCCGGTCAACATAATCGCCTGCATCTTGGCATTGATCTTCTTGAGTTCGGCGAGCACTTCGACACCGCTCATCTTTTTCAGCTTGATATCGAGGATGGCCAGGTCGACCGTGTTTGCCGCGGCAAAGGAGAGCGCCTCTTCCTCCTCGGTGAAGGTGTGCACGGTATGCCCTCTCTTGGTCAGAATCTTGCCGACCAACACGGTTGCATCGAGAACGTCGTCCAAAACCAGTATGTTCGCCATGATCTACTCCTTTATGTTGTTATTCAGGCAGCTGTGGATCCCTGAGTTGGTTCATCATCGTGCCGCTGGTCGGCAACAGGCAGCCTGATCACGAATTGCGTCCCCGGCTGCTCCGTCTGTCGCTCGCCCGGGACCGGGCTCTCTACCTCGATCGTGCCGCCGTGTTCGTGGATAATACCGTACGACACCGACAGCCCGAGTCCGGTTCCCTGGCCCACCGGTTTGGTGGTAAAAAACGGATCGAAGATACGTGCCTGGTTCTTCTCGTCGATACCATGGCCGGTATCGCGCACCGTCACCGTAACCATCTGTCTATCCCGGTCAAAACCGCTGACCAGATTCAATTGGCCGCCGTGCTCCTGCATGGCATGGTGGGCGTTGTTGATCAGGTTGACAAAGACCTGGCGAAGTTTCTCGGGATCACCGACAATCGGCGGCAGCTCAGGTTCACATGCCAGCTTGGTGATAATGTGACTGAGACTGAGGGTATGTTCGGTGACCGCCACCACGTCGGCCAGGATATCGTTGATATCTATTTCGGCTCTTCGTCGTTTCAAGTGGATTTGAGCAGATTACCAACCGGTGAGGCGATCAGGTAAATCATGCTGATAAATGTCTGTGGGTTCCGATACCCTCTGGCCCGTGCTTTGGCTGCCTGGAAAATGCTATTCAAGCCTTCCAGGCGAGCATTGCTGTGGCCCGACTGCCACCGTGATTCAATCGCCTGGCGGTGCCTGATCACTGTTTCGATTGCGGAGATGATCGGCTTTAACACCGGTGATCTGGTCAAATCGGTCTCTGCCATGCACAGTAGAAAATTGCTCAAGCGCCACTTGGCTGCCTGCGGGGTTGCTGCTTTTCGGACCCAACGCAACCGCTCT
>NZ_FQXS01000037.1 GCF_900130015.1 Desulfofustis glycolicus DSM 9705
GCCCTTGCCATGCAGTGCATCCGCTTAGGCAAGCGAGGCCGCTTCTTATAGCGTGGTCAATCTGGTCAACAAACTCGAGCAGGAAAAGCTGGCCGGCAGAGCTGGTTCACTGGCCAGTCGCCTGGCCAATATCGACTTCGTCGTGCTTGATGAACTGGGATATCTGCCGTTCTCCCAGGCTGGCGGCAGTTTGTTGTTCCACCTGGTCAGCACATTGTACGAAAGAACCTCGCTGATCGTGACCACCAATCTGAGCTTTGCCGAATGGTTCCAGATCTTCGGCGATGCCAAGATGACCACCGCCTTGCTGGATCGGTTGACCCATCACTGCGATATCATAGAAGGCTCCTCGTCATTTCGTGTGGATTTGATACATAAGATCAAATCCACACGAAATGACGAGGAGCCTCAAGAATCTTTGTCCCATTGAATGTTGTTCTTCGTTCGGTCGAAGTGCGGAGCAAAAACGGAAAGTGCCGCGAAACTTTGCCCCTCCTTTAAAATGGGACCGTGGAGTGTAGCCTTGGGAATGAATACGAGATCACCTTTTTTTATATTCTTTGTTTCTTCACCGACCATAAAATCTACATCGCCTTCAACAATGACGAGCAGTTCATCATGGTCGTTTTGGGTGTGAAGCGCGTTGCCGCTATCGGTAATCACGGCAACATTGGCTGTCAAATGATCTCCGTCGAAAACAAACGTTCTCTTGATGGGATCGATCTTTGTAGATCCATCAGCTTCAAGGGATGCGATGATTTGATTCAGATTTTGAAAGTACGTCATATTTAGTTACCTCATTACTGGATGTATTGATTTGCCGCCTAACGTATCCTTCATCAGTGGCAATGGGGCTCAGCGGAATTGCCACCCGAATGTTAAGGCATTGTTAGCGGCGATAATTATTTACTATATGGACAGGCCTTAATGCAAATTCCACAAATCGGAGAATCGATATTAGGAAGTTCTGCAAATTCAACGGTTAGCTTAGAAACACATTTGTCGAAATGCAAAGCCTCATTTCTATTTTTATATCGGTCTTCAGTCACTACCCCTTTTATAGCTCCAACCGGACAGGCATCCTTGCATTTGGTACACGCGCCACAACGATTTTTCATTGGTAGGTCAATCTTCAAAGGAGCATTTGTTAATATCGTGACCAGTCTGATACGAGAACCAAACTTTGGTGTGATTAGTAGAAGATTTTTCCCCTGCCAGCCAAGACCGGCCATCCGGGCAACTGCTTTATGGCTGATAGCGCCATACCACTTTTCACGATCTACAATTTGTGAGGCGGGTATCGGCAAGCCGGAGTAGCCCTTATTTTGCAGATGTCGGGAAGTCTTATAACCTATTTCATCCAAAATTCGATTGATGGTTTGATAAACGACATTATATATCGGCGTCGGTTTGTCGTGTATAGTATCAAACACTGATTTTGGAACCTCGACCCCCGCGGATATGACATGTGTGAAAGAATCGAGAAGATTCTTTGGTTCTGTGTAGATTCCTTGGAGTGATTCGACATCAGTAAAGCCAACAAGATCAGCCCCAACAGACTTTATAAAACCTTTCAATTGCACTGAATATTCCATTTCTTCAGTCTTCCCTGTAATTGCCTTCGCGATATCCCCAGGTATTCAGCGGTTTTAGTTTGATTGCCTTTACATTTCTGCAAAACCCCGAAAACAATATTGCGATTCAACTGCTCGATATCCAATCCGTGATCAGGCAGGTTCTGAACTTCGACCAACGACGGAAGATCTCCAAGGTGATAAGTGTTTGATATTGTTTTTGTTGCCAGTTCATCAAGAAAGTTAAGATCTGATAAATCTATATTTCCATCTGATTTCAGTAGAGATAACCGTTCCATTGCATTTTTGATCTGGCGCACATTGCCGGGCCATGAGTAGTTTTTCAGGAATTTTTCCGCATCGGAAGAGAAGGCTTCGAATCTTTTCCCTTGCCGCTTGAATGCCCTGCTTGCAAATCGATTGGCAAAAGGGAGTATTGCATCTGAGCGAAGACGCAAAGGTGGAATTTTAATATTACCGGTACTGATTCGATAGTAGAGGTCTAGACGGAACTTTTTTTCCTTTACCGCTTCTTGCAGATCGCGGTTGGTAGCGCATAAAAATCTTATATTAACCGGGACCTCTTTGATCCCTCCAAGTCTGAAGAATTTTTTTTCTTCAAGAACCCTGAGCAATTTTACCTGTAGGTTTATTGGCATCTCACCAATTTCATCGAGAAAGACAGTCCCGCCTTCGGCAGCTTCAAATTTGCCGATTCTTCCACCTTGGGCCGCGCCCGTGAATGCGCCATGTTCATGGCCGAACAACTCGGACTCAATCAATGCTTCACTGAGAGCACCACAATTAATTGCCACGAAGGGAGATTCATTGCTTATTGGATTATAATGATGAATGTATCGAGCGATCAGTTCCTTTCCTGTGCCGCTTTCGCCCTCGATAAGGACGGGAACATTCCGGTCACTACTGTATTTTTCGGCTTGATTCAATACTCGCCTCATACCTTCTGAAAACACGCATAATTCACCTAACCCGATTTCGGAGAGGTAAGCGTCTCTGAGTCGCTCAGCTTCGCCTCTGCAAGAATGAACTGCTTCATCAATTCTGTCCTTGAACTCCTTCTTCAACTTGATGTAGTTATTTCTTAGAACTGCGTACTCTTCAGCGCGTTCCAAGGTAATGGCAAGCTCTTTGACGTTAATGGGTTTTTGGAGGTAGTCGTAAGCGCCGTATTGTAGGGCTTTCACCGCGCTATCCATATCACCGTGCCCGGTGAAAACAATCACATCAATGGGAGAACGTTCGACTCTTTTTATCTGTTTTAAAAGCTCAAGTCCTCCCATAATCGGCATACGGATATCGGTTATGACAATCTCAAACGTGTTAGAATGGAAAAGCTTCAAGCCTTCTTCGCCATTTTCGGCGCAGTTGACCGAATGGCCCAAACGTTTGAGAAAACTGGACAGGCTCAGGCGGATGTCCGGTTCGTCGTCAATTACCAGGATATTCATTGCTTTTCTTCTGAGTCGGAATTTTTACAATGAAGGTTGCACCGCCATTCTGATTGTTGAAAACATCAAGCTTGCCATTCATGTTGGCGAGGATTGTTTGACATATACTGAGCCCCAACCCGGTGCCTTTACCTACTTCCTTGGTCGTGAAAAACGGGTAAAAAATTTTCTCAAATAATTCGTCCGGGATGCCCGTTGCGTTATCGGCAATTTTGAGGAATACGGTATTGTTTTCTGCGCCTGTTTCAACGCAAATTTCCCACTGGCCATGGGGGCAGCCATCAAAGGCCTGTCGGGAGTTGATCAACAGGTTGGTAACGACCTGTTCAAGCTGGTTAGCGGGAGCCATGACTGCCGGCAGGTTTTCCTCTAATTGGAGATGGACGGTAATATTGTGTGCCTCAAACTGCCTTCCTATCATAGAAAAAACCGTTTCCACCGCTTTATTGATTGAGACATTTGTGAAATCAGCCGATTGATCCTCTCGGGAAAAGTTCCTAATGTTATTTATTACCGTGGACATGCGCGAAACCTGCTTGGAGATCATCTCGATATTATCTACAAGTTCATCCCGGCCCATTCTCCACCCTTTTTCATTGCCGTACAAAAAACCTTCCGTAACAACGCGTATCGTGTTCAGCGGCTGATTCAGTTCATGAGCGATACCGGCAGCCATGATACCGAGTGATGTGAGACGTTCCTCGTGAATAAGCTTCAGCTCATTCTCGCGCACCCGGCGGTCCATTTCCTTCTGCTCCGTAACATCGTCGATTACGAAATGAATCACCTGACGGTTGTCGTGAGGAATAAGTTGTGCAAGCGCATTGAAATAAGCAGTTTTCCCTTCCCTCACAGCCTGAAATTCAAACCGTACCAGCTTTTCCTCACCCCATAGAAGCTTGGGCATAAGATTGCCAACTGTCTCATCTTCTTCTAACTTGACCCAATCCTGGAGGTCAGCGAGACAGATATGATCGCTGGTTTTACCGAGAAAATCTTCAGCCTGTTCATTGGCATAGATGACATCTTCATTGTTGACAAGCAGGATTCCCACACCAGCAAAATCTGCGATGCTCCGATACATGGATTCAGAACGCTTTAGATTCTCGCGCATCTGCAGTTCAATGGTCACGTCCCGAACTGCGTGAATGGCTCCCCAGAGACGATTATTGACATCGTAAAGCCTATTAGTATTGGTCCGCAGGTAAGCGCCGCCTCCAGGCAGTGCAGGGCAAAACGCAAGTGCATTGACATGATCTTTATCTTGTTCGAACTCGAAATAGGTTGATTGCCACTCAGTATCTTTATTCATTATCAAATTTGCCACCATTGGCCTGCGTATACCGTAATACGGAAGCGATGATTCATAATTCCCCTTGCCGATGAGCTGCTCAGCTTTCCAACCGGTCATCAGTTCATTGGCTTTGTTCCAGTATATGATATTCTCGTCCGTGGTCATGATGAATGAAGGGTTTGGGATCGAATCGAAAACATCTTCCAACCGTTTTGTGGCATCGATCGTCTTGAGCCATAGATTGAAAAGATTTCCAACAGCCGAGAGAAATTCAAGGTTACCATCTATATCCTGACGGGGAGTCGCAAGAATTAGGATCCCGTATGGTTGCTCATTCATCTTCAGGGGGACGATATATATATTGTGGTCCGCGAACCACGTATCAAAACGGCACTCACTGAAGCATTCCGCAAAATCGGTATTTAGCATTGCCCAAACTTGGGCATCCATCTTCCCCGGTTTGAGAGTTTCGGGAAAAAGAGGTGTCAGACTATCCTTTTCATGCGCAGAACCAATCTTCTTCAGATAATACGAGACATTGTTGGTGTAAAAACGTTTATAAAGGGCAGCGCTAGTGCCGTCAGCTGCGGTGATAATTTTGTGTAGACTCTTCTGTACTGGTTCTGAATCTGGTATGGCTTGCAAGAGCAACTCGGATATTTGCAATAAGGCACAGAGATGCTGTTTGCCCGGTTCAGTTGATTTTATACTATCCATAATTCTTATCTATCAAGCTTTCTGGAGCACGGGCATAGTCGTCTCTCTTCCTGTGGCTTTTCAAAGTATTCGGCAGAATCCACTATCCACCTTGCACTTGCAAATAACGTTCCCTTAATCATATCAAACTGCAATCCGTCCACACAGTAGTATTCCTCCATCTGCGCTGTTAATCAGATGACTTTCCAGACCGACCCATGATTGCACCAGGTGGTGCAACTGCACGAGATGGAACATGTCCGTCTGTGCTATGGCTTCTAGCGATTGAGTGGATCTCTTGAGTCTTTTCAGGGAGAAATAACAACCCACTCCTCCGTAGGAGAAAAAAGCAATTATATTGATAAGTTGTTTGTCGATTTACAGTATTGTCCAGTGGCCTTTGTCGTATTTTAATCATTAAGTTCTGGCGTGGGGCTCGCTTTCGTTTCATGAGTCACCTCTTCTCAAAAGATTGAATGAAACTGGTTCCCAAAAAAAGGACATGGATTGGATATGAGTATTAATATCGTAGGGTTCACTCGAGAGCGGGGAAGGGCAGATTTTGGTACTGCCCCCAATGGTGCAGTGATCGGCTCGAGATGCGGCGATGACATCTATCATCGGCTTCTTGAGAAAGCCTGCGAGAGATTAACAACTAGCTGTTTGTGCATTGTAAATTTATGTTCTGAAAAACGGTAGGTTCCTTTCTGAAATCCTGGATCGTTTATTGCTAGAGAGCTTAATGATGGATATTAGGACGCCAAATCCTAGTAGCAGGATGGTGCGTAAAAGATAGATTCGACCATATTAATAGACAATCGGTAAAGCCTTCGAGCATCGGAAAGGAGAATATAGAGGAAAATGATTATCATCGGGGAAAAAATTAACGGCTCCATTCCCTTGATGGGGAAAGCCATCCAAGAGAAAAACGAATCATATGTCGTTGAATGTGCTCAAAAACAGGCTGATGCGGGTGCTACATACATTGACATTTGTGCGTCGGTTCCAGAGGAAGTTGAAGTTGAAACCCTTAAGTGGCTCATCGAATTAGTGCAGGCAGTCACCGATGTGCCGATTTGTGTTGATAGCCCAAGCCCTCGTGCCATCATTGCAGCACTACCTTTCTGCAAAACCGTAGGATTGGTCAATTCCGTCTCTCTAGAGGGCGAAAAAATAGATACCATATTCCCAGTTATCGCCAACACCAAATGGGAATGCATCGCGTTACTGTGTGATGACAAGGGCATTCCAACAACGGTGGAGAAACGTTTGGCGGTTTTTGATGGTATTATGCAGAAGGCTGAAGAGTATCAGATTGAGTCTTCCCGATTGCATATCGATCCATTGGTTGAAACACTGTCTACCAGCGGGTCTTCCCTAACCACATTTGCCGAATGCACCAGGGAAATCAAAAAAAGGTTCCCGGACATACACGTGACGAGTGGGTTAAGCAATATTTCATTTGGCTTACCGGTCAGGAAACTGATCAATCAGGCATTCATGGTATTAGCCCTTGGGGCCGGGATGGACAGCGCAATTATCGACCCGACTAACAGAGACCTGCTGGGGTTGGTTTATGCAACCAAGGCTCTGTTGGAACAGGACGAATACTGTCTGGAGTATATCGCCGCCTATAGAGAAGGGTTGATTGGACCAAAGAGTAAATAAAGAGTTCAATAACGGAATTCTCGTTCAATCTACTATAGGAGTATCGAAATCATGTCTAAGATTCAGGAGATCCAAAGTGCCGTTGAGTCCGGAAAAAAGAAGATAGTAAAAGAGCTTGTTGAAGAGGCCCTGCAGGAAGGCTTGGACCCAGTTGCTATTTTAAATCAGGGAATGATTGAAGCTATGGGCAACATTGGGGAAAAGTTCAAGACCGGAGAAGTTTTTGTCCCGGAAATGCTGGTTGCCGCCAGAGCGATGAAAGCAGGAGTAGAAGTTCTCAAGCCGCACCTGGCAGGTGGGCAACATACTACCGTCGGAAAATTCATCATTGGTACGGTAGAAGGCGACCTACATGACATCGGAAAAAACCTGGTTGCCATGATGGTAGAAGGCTCCGGTTTTGAGGTAATTGATCTCGGTGTTGACGTCTCACCCGAAACCATCATTGAAACCATCAAAGCAAACCCTGACTGTTGCATTGTCGGACTATCTGCCTTGTTGACGACAACGATGCCCAGCCTGAATCGAACGATTGCAGCAATCACAGAGGCAGGCCTAAGGAATCAGGTTAAGATTATGGTTGGTGGCGCACCGATCACCCAGGACTTCGCCGATACTATCGGAGCAGACGGTTATGCAGCTGATGCCGCCTCGGCCGCTTCACTTGCAAAAGAAATGATTGCTTCATAAACAAGAAATTTCGGAGGGCTATGCGATGAACAGTCGAGAGAGGCTATTTTGTGCCTTGAATCATAAAGAACCAGATCGTATCCCGCTCGATCTTGGAGCCGGGTGTTCCTGTAAGTTCACTGGTTATTTCTACGTCAAGCTATTGGATTACTTCGGGATACAGGAAGATCTAGTATATAATCACATCCCTTATCAACTGGTCTCAGCGTCCGACAAAGTTTTGGATTTGTTAAAGTGTGACGTTCGATCGGCAACGCTTCATCCGATTCCTCAAAGTGAAAGTCCCTATGCGAAGAAGTGGGAAGACGAGGATAGCTACTATTTAACCAACAGCTGGGGAGCGCAGTACAGGATGCCGAAACAGAATGGCTTGTACTACGACCTCGTAGGCGGTGTCCTGCAAGATGCAGAGGACGAGGAAGACGATGAGAAGTTTGTCTGGCCTGTTCCTGACAAATTTCCTCTGGCTGATAGAAAACAATTGGAAGATTACCACGCTGTTGGTTTAGCAACCACGCTATCAGAACAGTTCGGTAACGGTTTTTTACAACAGGGTCCGCTGATGTGGGGTTTTGAAAACTGGTTTGCCATGCTGCTCACCGAGCCTGAGCGTTGCACCGCTTTCATGGATAAACTCTTGGAAAAGAAAATTGAATATTATGCCAATATCTTTGAAACCTACAACGGAGTTATTGATGTTTGCAGTGAAGCTGACGATTTTGGAGAACAGCGAGGATTGTTCGTGTCTCCGAAAATCGTTAGAGATATGATTCTTCCTTATCATAAAAAACTTAATGAGTTTATCAAATCCAATGGCGTCCCTTTCATGACGCTTCATACCTGCGGTTCGGTTGAGGCAGCCCTGCCGGATATCATTGAAGCGGGTTTCGATTGCCTGAATCCGGTACAGATTTCAGCAGCCAATATGAGCCCTGAACATTTGAAGAAGACATACGGCAAGGATATTACCTTCTGGGGAGGAGGAATCAACACCCAATCTACCCTTCCAAATGGTACTCCGGAACAGGTCAGAGAAGAAACCAAGAGAAATATGGATATCTTCGGTCAAGATGGTGGGTTCGTCTTCTCAACCGTGCACAATGTCCAAGATGATGTCCCGATTGAAAACTTTATCGCGATGTGGGAGACGTTTCAGGATAACTGTAAATACTGATGAAATTCCTGAAATTCATAATTACCTGCCTTGTTGCTGATTTTTGAGCGTGGCTGGTAGTAACCAAGAAAATGGAGGCGCAGAGGATGAAGAAGGTCATTTTGTTCCTGACAGCAGCAGCGATGTTAGCTGTAATGACGACCGTCAGCGGTGCAGCGGACAAACCGGTCAAGTGGCGGATGCAGGTCATTCACAGCAATTCCCATTCAGACTTTCAACAGAATGTAGCAGTGGCCGAGCGAATTAAAAAGGCAACTGGAGGCAGACTAGAGATAGAAGTTGCCCCCAATGGTACGTATGTCTCCAGTCTGGAGGGTTTTCAGGCCTGCGGAGAAGGTGTCTTCGAGATGCATTCCAGTTGGCCGGTATATGCCAAAGGTGTGGAGTATGCCTTTTTGCCGCTGTCCACGGGCAATCTGCAGATGGACTCGCATGATCGTTATATCTGGCTGTATGAGGCCGGCGGGTGGGATATCATGCAGAAAGCGTTCGACAAGATCAATCTGAAACTCCTGGCGATCGAGGTCTGGGGTACCGAAGTCCTGATGGCCAACAAGCCCTACCAGTCGCTGGATGACATGAAAGGGACCAAAATGCGGACCTCGGATCCCCGTTTACTGGCCGAGAAGGGCATCGCCGGAATTACCCTCCCGTTGGAAGAGGTGTTCACCGGCTTGGCTTCAGGAACCGTCGATATGGCTGAATTTGGCCATCTTAAATACAATATGGGACTTGGCTTGACCGATGTGGCCAAATATGGCATCTGGCCGGATTTCTGGAACGTCCATTTCGTCACCACCGTAGTGGTCAACAAGGATGCCTGGAACAAGCTGCCCGAAGACGTGCAGATGATCGTCGAAATGGCCTTCAAGTCAGACGAGTTCAATCACTGGACTAAAAGCCAGTATAACAGCGCTGTGGCGATGAAGGAATTGTCGGAATCCGGAAAAATGGAGTTCATCCGGATGGACGAGGCGCAATTTGTCCCGCTACGTCAAAAGATGTATGAGATCGAAAAATCAGACGTTGAGAAATTCGGCGGTCTGACCGAAGAAACTTATAACTCCATTTATGATTTTTGGTCCGTCTGGTACCCGTACAAGACGAAAGCCGCCTGGTGGGGCCAGGGACTCGAACCTCAGGAGCAGATGGGCTTTGATCCCGCCAGCAGATAAAGATTAACCAGCAAGTGACAACCCCATGCAGCCGAGGAGTTCGGTCCCGGCTGCATGGTTTCATCAATGGCATAGTTGGGACAGATTAACCAAACTGCTTTGGGGAAATTGCGGGATTACAGGTAACCGAAAACCCGCAATATGAGCTGAGTTGAACCTGTGTTTGCTCCCGTAAAGAGGGGGGTAAGCACAATGCTAACCGGAAACACCGAGGGCTCAATGTTGGAAAGAATTCTGAGGATAATCGACGGGCTGAGCGTTTTCGTGGGTAAGCTTTTCAGCTTCCTGGTTCTGCCGGTCATGCTACTGGAGGCGGTTGAAGTGGTGCTGCGTTATGTATTCGACTCTCCTACTGATTGGAGCTGGGAACTGGCGACCCATCTTTCGGGAGCGATGTTCATTATGGGGGCCGCCTGGGTACTCAAAGATGACAAGCATGTACGCACCGACCTTTTTTATGCGAGATTCAGCAGGAAAGGAAGGGCTATTTTGGATCTTTTTTTCTTTACCGTCATTTTTTTCAGCTTTACCGGGGTCTTGACCTTTAAGTCCTGGGACAAGGCGATCTACTCCACCAAGATTTTCGAGCGTACCTTCAGCATGTGGGGGCCGCCGCTGTTTCCGCTAAAACTGATCATTGCCACTGGCTTTACCATGTTACTGCTTCAAGGACTGGCGAAGTGGAGCAGAGATCTGCATTATCTCATTACTGGACGTGAAATATGACACCGGTAGAAGCGCTATCAATTGTTGGCATCATCTTTCTTGTTGTCCTTTTGCTCGGACATCCCCTGGCGTTTACGCTGGGCGGCCTGTCCGTATTGTTCGCTGCCACCCTCTGGGGAAACGTTGCCGCCCTCAATCTTTTCATGCGGACTACCACCAGTATTTGCACCAACATCGTTTACGTCGCGGTGCCGCTATTTATTTTCATGGGTACGATACTGGAACGCTCGGGGGCGGCGGAGGATCTTTTCGAGTCGATGTATATCGTTCTGGGGAGGATTCGCGGCGGCCTGGCTATTGCTACCGTAGTCATTTGTACGCTATTGGCGGCAGCAAGCGGTATTATCGGCGCTTCCCTGACACTAATGACCCTGTTGGCGCTGCCGTCCATGATCAAATACAATTATGATCGCGATCTGGCTACTGGGACCATCATGGCTTCCGGCTGTTTGGGAACGATAATCCCCCCAAGCATTATTCTGGTGATTTATGGGGCTCAAGCCCAAATTTCTATCGGGAAACTGTTTGCTGGCGGTATCGGTCCGGGACTTCTGCTTTCCGGGCTCTATCTTGCCTATATCATCATTCGGGTTTGGGTCAAGCCTGACTCCGCTCCCGCCATCGATCCTGAAGAAGCTGCCAAATTCAGTACCAACCAAAAAATCATAATGGTGCTGAAATCGGTGCTGCCGACCCTGGGGCTTATCTTCCTGGTTCTCGGTTCGATCATCCTTGGCTGGGCCACCCCGACAGAGGCCGCCGCACTTGGCTGCACTGGTGCAATCCTGATCGCGATTTTCAATAAAAGGCTCTCTTGGGCGATGATCAAGGAATGTTGCTATTTGACCATGCGAACCAATGCAATGATCATGTGGATTATTCTTGGCGCTTCAATGTTCACCGCCGTTTTCCTGGGTTTAGGGGGAGGCGACCTTATCAGTCAAATGGTAAACAACCTTGAGATTAGCCGATGGCTGGTGATGATTTTCATTCTCTTTCTGCTGCTTGTCATGGGAATGTTTATCGATTGTTATGGCGTACTGCTTATTGGAATTCCTGTTTTTACACCAATTGTCGACCAACTGGGTTTTGATCCGCTCTGGTTCGCCATCATGTTTGCGGTTATGATTCAGGCTTCCTATCTCTCGCCGCCATTCGCCTATGCTGCTTTTTATGTCAAAGGAGTCGCGAAAGAATCAAATATTGATATACCAATCGGTCAACTTTATTTTGCCACCGGCACCTTTTTGCTGCTGCAAATGCTTGCCTTGTTGATCATGTGCTTTTTCCCAGGCATTATCACCTGGCTGCCCGCAAAAATTTATTGAGTTTCTCGGCAGAGCTTTTGAAACTCTCTGCCGAGACCTTGCCGTCAGCAACTGAAAAACCGTCGCACTATGAGTTGGTATGAGCGTAGACTCTCAAAATCATAAAAAGCCGTGATTGCCTGTCAGGTGATGCAACCGCATGTGAATATGGCCGGAAGAACAATGAAGATGGAATTGTCACCTGGCATCCATATCGTTCTTATCGAGACCTAAAGTATCTATAGTCCCGCTGCGTGCAATCGGCCGAGTGGTTTCTAAAAATAAATCTTAATTACGTATAATCTCTGTCCGCGAGTCTGACGGTGATATGTTTTTCTCATCATAGAACCGAGCGAGGTGGTTAAGCGGGATTTCGTCCCCCATGGGTTTTAACACCCTGCGCGTTAATCGGACTTCATCTGCAGCGAATCCGGTCTTCTGTTGGGTCGTAATTAAATCTTCACCATAGATCAAAAAAATATATCAATGAGCAAATTGTTGCAACACCACGAAAGTACCTGTCAGGTTGTGTTCCAGCCGATGGGGATACGGTGTAGGGTCCCCTACGGTCGAAAGATAATGGATGCAGCTGCTGACAATGCTATCAAGTTGCGTTCTGACTGTGGGGGTCAAGGACAATGCGGGAAGTGTGTAGTCAATATTTATCCCCCGAGTAAGGTATCGCCACCAACCGACAAAGAATACAGATTATTGTCGCCAGAACGCATCAAAAAGGGGGATCGGCTGGCATGTGAAACCGAGGTTCTCGGAGAAATCTCTGTATCATTGTCTAAATCGGTTCTCGATAGTGGGGAAGCAATTGGAAAAAGCCTTGAAGGGAATGTCTTTTCCGTTGATGAAGGACGTGTCCAATCTGACCAAGAGGAAGGCGCATCGCTTGGAATCGCTATCGATATCGGAACAACAACACTCGCGCTTTACCTCTGCGATCTCCGGTCAGCAAAGATATTGAGTTCAATTTCAGAGGCTAACCCGCAAAGACGCTATGGAGAAGATGTAATTAGCCGAATCGCGTATACAAATGAACACGGGGATGGAGTTGAGGCTTTGAACAGCCTCCTGCTGGAAACTATTAATGCGATGATCGCTCAATGTCTCGAAAATATAGGACACCCCAAAGAGGAGGTAGAAAGGGTAACGGTGGTTGGCAATACTACCATGCAGCATCTGTTTACCGGGATTCACCCCGGCAAACTAGGTGTCGTGCCTTATATGCCTGAATCTTGCGAGGCTCAAAATTATCGGGCAGGCGACCTTTCCCTCGATGTCGACCAGAATTGCCCTGTATATGTATTTCCTGTAATTTCAGGATTCGTTGGAGGAGATACCGTTGGTGTCATGCTCTCTGAAAAACCGTACCAAAGAGATGAAGTTACTCTGATTCTGGACATAGGTACCAACGGCGAAATCGTCCTGGGAAACAGACAGTCAATCTGGGTTACCAGCTGCGCAACTGGTCCGGCACTAGAGGGTGCGCATATTAAATGCGGTATGCGGGCATCTTCCGGAGCAATAGAAAAAATTTTCATTGATCCGGTAAACTACCAGGTGCACTATGAAATGATAGGCGACAACCGGGCAATGCGTCCAAGAGGACTCTGCGGATCTGCGATTATCGACGCTGTTGCCGAAATGCTCAAAGTGGGGCTGATCGTTCCGAGTGGTCGTCTCCGTGAAGGGTTGCCAGGAGTGCACTCCGACGAAAAAGGTGTTGGCCGCACATTCGTTATTGTTCCAAGTGAAAACGGACAGGGGCTGGACTCGATAGTACTTACGTTGCCTGACATTCGACAGGTGCAGCTAGCCAAGTCGGCTCTATCGACCGGGATTAAATTGCTGATGAAAAAATCGGGATTCAATAAGGTTGATCGGTTTGTTCTGACTGGAGCTTTTGGTGCCCGTTTTAATTGGCGTAATGCAGTCGATATTGGGATGCTCCCTGACAGCGTCTACCAGTCCGATATCTCAGTGGTTGAAAATAGTGCAGGTCGAGGGGCGGTTATGGCTCTGTTAGACGAGAGCCTCAGGGACGAAATCGAACGGGTTGCCCTTGGCGTTCACTTCTTCGAACTGGCAGATGATCCAGAATTTGCAATGGAATTCGCACTTCACACCTCTTTTCCGGAAATTTCCGATTTGAATGGTTGATTTTAAGCGTACACGTTTCGACAACAGAAATAATATCATTTTATTACAATCACATAATCACTCACAATGATGACTGTCGGTAGAGCAAGGAGCGCAAATTATAAGAAGGGCAACAGATAAGATGATTACTGTTGAGATAACTGCCGGTATCTGCGGATTGGTCACGATAATCCACGCTGAAGCTGAGAAAAATCTGGATTACATCGCTTCCATACGAATAGAAAGCGATTGTCCGAATTGGCAAAAAGTCGCAAAGATACTCGGAGAAGAAAAAATAAATGTATTAAAGGAATTGTTTATGGATAAAGACACCAGAACCCTAAATTCTCGAGTACTTGATGTAAGTCTCAATACTATTCCCCATGTTTCCTGCCCCGTAATCTCGGGAACTTTGAAAGCTCTGGAAGTCAGTGTTGGTCTGGCTTTGCCCAAAGATGCCAACATCCGGTTCAAAGCGTAGCATCCTGTAAGGAGATTCTATCGTGGATAAAATCAAGACATACTTCATTGGTTGCGGCGTACTCGGACCGGATGTGAAACACATCGCCCGGGCGCACGGTATCTTATTGAAAAGTATGTTGCTTCCGGGTGGTCTGCACAATAATCCAGGTCTACTACGGACAAGGCTACAGGAAGCAATCGATACGGCCTCGCAAGATGCGAGCTGCAAACGTATTATTGTCGGCTATGGCTTGTGCGGTAGGGGAACCGTTGGTATCAGGGCGCGCTCGGTGCCGCTTGTTTTTCCGAAAGTGCACGACTGCATAGCCCTTTTTCTCGGTAGCGATCAGGCTTACAGAGAGCAGTTCGCAAAATTTCCGGGGACCTTCTATATCTCCGCCGGCTGGTACCGGGAAAAGGAGAGGCCGAAAATTGAAAAGCATGATGATGAACAAATCTGGGTCGGTTCCGGGTCAATGGGATGCCTGGAACTGGAAGAGAAATATGGGGTCGAGCAAGGCAGGGAGATTATCGATTTCTTCTCCTCTTGGAAGGCGAACTACCAGCGGGCAGCATTTATAGACACCGGTACCAGCAAATCAAAGAAATATGAACGGTACGCAAAAGAAATAGCTGAACAAAATGGTTGGCAGTATGAGAGAATCAAAGGTAGGCTTGATTTGATCAGCAGACTGTTGAAGGCAACCTCGTCTGATAAACAGCTTTTGGTAGTCCCTCCCGGTCAGGTCACTGTGTATTCGGCCATTTACAACTGTCTTGATTCCACCCCTACGGTAAAAAACGTATCAGGGGCAGGAAGTGGGAGGGAGCCAAGATACCTTTATTTCGGGAGCAACAAAAAGGGTAAACAAGAGATAGACCGGCCCTCCGGAATGCCCAGGAAGAACTCCCCCCGCCACCGATTCGGTCTTGGTATCGATGCGGGTGGTACATACACTGATGCGGTCATCTACAATTTTGTGGATAAAACTGTAGTCAGTAAGAAAAAAGCGTTGACTACTAAGTGGGATTTCACCATCGGCATTGGTGAGGCATTGGCTGATTTTCAACAGCACACACTGGCTCGGGTGGATCTGGTTTCGGTTTCCACTACCCTTGCAACTAATGCCATTGTTGAGGGGGAAGGTCAGAGAGCGGGTATGCTGATTATGTCGGGACCTGGAGCAGCCTGTGACGAACTCGCCAGCTATGGTCCTTGGGCAGAAATCAAGGGGCAACTCTCCATTTCCGGCCAAGAGGTTCAGGCAATTGACAAGAACCAGGTACTTGAAGTAGCAAGAAAAATGATTGAAAAAGAAGGGGTTACGGCTTTTGCCGTTTCCGGCTTTGGCGGATCGGTGAATCCGACCCATGAACTCGAGGTCAGAAATATCCTGGTAGAGTCTTTCGGCATGATCGTCTGCTGCGGTCATGAGCTATCGGATCAGCTAAACCTTGTGGTACGCGCTCAGACGGCGTTCCTCAACGCCAGGATTATCCCGCGAATGGTGAAATTCTTCCACGAGCTGGAATCAATCTTTGCCAGTAGAGCGATACATGCCCCTATTATGGTGGTGAAAGGCGACGGCACACTGGTCTCTGTGAGAATGGCGGTGGAACGCCCGGTGGAGACTGTCCTCTCCGGTCCGGCAGCCTCCGTTGCCGGAGCAAAGCTTCTCACCGGGCTTGAGCAGGCCCTGGTCGTAGATATAGGTGGCACGACAACGGACACCGGAACTCTAGAAAACGGGTTAGTGAAGATTTGTAGCCAAGGGGCGAGAGTCGGGAACACCTCAACCCATGTTAAAGCGCTGGATATACGTACGGTTGGTCTTGGCGGCGATAGTCTTATCCGCTATGCCAAGTCGGAACTATACCTCGGGCCCAGAAGGGTGGCTCCGGTTTCCTGGGCCTCTACCCGTGACCCGGGAGGTATGGACAGGGCACTGCAATATATGGAGAAACATGTTTCAACCGAGTCTCAAACCAATTTTTCCCAGGTAATCCTGATGTCGAGTGAAAGAGGTGATCCCGAACACCCGCTTTTTCCCTTTCAGCCGACCAAACAGGAGCTGGAGCTTTTAGAACTTCTCTACAAGCGACCTCACTGTTTGGAAGAACTGGTACGGATACTAGGCCTCAATTCCCATCGTTTTTTAAATAGTCGAAGACTGGAGGAGTTCGGCCTCGTTCAGCGGTGCGGTTTGACACCAACGGACATTCTTCATCTAGAGGGCAGTTTCGTGCAGTGGCATAAAGAAGCTGCTGAGAGAATGGTGTCGATCCTTGCTCAGTTCTCCAAAAATGAACCCGCTGCACTCATCAGGTTGGTGCGGTACCGATTTGAAAAAGCACTTGCCCGTGAGCTGGTTTTGAAACACTTGGCGGAGGATGTGGAGGTCCAGGAAGAAACCGACTCCAGGTTACTTGAACATCTGCTGCAATGCATGCTCGGGAAGAAGGGAAGAACTTATCAAGTACGAGCCAAGTTTGATCACCCGATAGTTGGGATTGGCGCCCCCGCACCATATTTTCTCCCGGCAACAGGCAGGCTGTTTGATACAGAGGTTCTAATACCCAAAGATGGTGATGTGGCTAATGCATTGGGGGCTATTTCCTCCAATATTGTTATCAGAGAAACGCTGGAAATTAGACCAGCTCCGGCAGGCGGTTTTCAATTGCAAGGTATTGCGGGCCCTAACCATTTTAACGATATCGACGAGGTGGAGAAATTGGCCGTTGAACATCTGCTTCACAATATCTCTAGTAAAGGTCGTAAAGCAGGGACCCGAAGTGATGACGTAACAATGGAGATCAAGGATACCATCGTTGATACTGCGGATGGGGCCAGCCTCTTCCTTGGGCGTACCATTTCTGCAACACTAGTGGGCCTGCCCGAAATCTGACCTCCCTGAACCAACCTCAACAAAGGCACCATGAAAACCTCTGATACTGGGTAAGCATTACCGCCCGTGATGATCATGTCTGTATCCTTGCTGTTGACATATTCCAGTATCTTTTTATCTTTCCTCTTTTTTCGAATTTGTGACTAAAGATGCTACATGAATCTACACTACGGAAGAAATAAACTGGGTTTGGCGGAGGAACCCATAGGAAGCAGAGGCCAGCGCGCTACTTTTATCCTGATCGATACTACGATGGCCAACTGATATTTGGGTTGTTTCGGGGAGCGACTCGTGAGGTGGCAACCACGGTGATCATGGTAACCAGTTTCGGTAACATCGAAGTGGGAGGTGGAAATATCACAAATAATAGATCTCACTCAGATTTTAGTGGTCGCTAACCAGGGTAATCACAGTAACCAGACGTTGCTGTTGCTTCACATGATTTTTATAGGGATGTGAGTTCTAATCCCAATCACCCATCGAAAAGAAAGGCTTGAGGGGTAACCCGTAACCACTCTTTGGAGTGGTACATTGAAACTTGTAAAATGATGGCATTGCAGGACATTCGATCACGATGTCGAACGTCAAATTGCTATATGGGGCCTCACTTTTTGTGTTATATCAAGGCAATAACCTAAATTCCCGCCGCCTCCACCATTATTAATAAAATTTTATATAAAATCAATTACTTATAAAGCGTAGAAAATCCGAGGTTCGACACTTTTGTCGAACTGGTACATCAGATGGTCCATTAGTGGTACATTGCCCGCTAATGGACCATCTTTTTTGTTGCCTTAAGAGGTATAAAGATCCGCACTATTCCGTCTTCGTAATGCGAAATCACGGTCTCATTTGCGACGAGGCCTTGTCCTTGTTGCATTAATAAGTTAGGATAAGAGGCCTCATTTTAAGAAATATCATTGTTTCCGCCCAACCGTGAATACTTCACGGAAGAAGGTGCTATGAATCGTCAGCCCTATTCGTCTCTTTATTCTCTTTTATTTTTCGTCTTGGTCTCCTTGTTTTGGTCAGGCAAAGTTTGGTGCTTTGATAATGATGCCGAACGACAAATAGCCATGCTGGAGGCTGATGCGAAACAGTACGCGCTGACTCCAAGACAAATTCTGGAGCGATTGGATGTCATGTTATATGCCGACGACCGTTTTTCTCCCCGAGTCGACAGAAAAACAGGCACCTATTGGGTTAAGGAGGGCGAGGAAAAATACCTGAGAAGCAAAGAGGAAAAGGCCTGGATGTTAAAAAGAGCCCTGAAAATTTCAAACTTTGACAACATGTCCGTCGAAGATCGACAGCGTTTTTCGAAAATCGTTGATACCCACATGATCGGCGAAGAGATCGACAAACTGGAAACACAACAAAGACAGCTAGATTCAGCAGCTGATATTATAGCGTTTATTGACGAGGTAACGAGATCAGATGGAGAAACGGTAAAAAGAGTACTGGATGGAACAATCAGTCCTTCTGATATCCAGTTCGGTGCTACAGTCCTGGTACCTGACGTTACAGGTAAAAAAATAGTTGATGCTGTTGGGGCCCTCGAAAAAGCAGGGCTGAACATCAAAACACGATTGACCAAAACCAAATCAAATGCACAGGCAAATTTGGTATTTGCCCAAGATATCACGGCAGGGACGGACATCGCTAAAGATTCTGTCGTCACTTTGGATGTTTACATACTCGGCAACGATGATATTGAGCAGCTCAACGCACATTTGCTGGCGGCTGGCCTTCCTCCCGTGTTGCAGGGTCGACTCTATTCTCCGACGCTTGTTCCTCCGTATACGGTCGGCAGAAAAATTTCTGAAGCTGTTGATATGCTACAGAATTCGGGATTTAAAATATTAACAAGCATAACGAAAACCCGGATAAAATCGGCAGCGAATATCGTGTATGCTCAGGACCCGATGGGGAAAGAAGTTCCGAACGGTTCAGTGATAACGCTCAGCGTGTATGCGTTTGATGAAACTGCTGCCCAGGAAGCCTGTTCGGAAGCCTATGGAAACTATCGAACCGCTATGACCGGTTATGAGCCTGATTTGAACGAAGGCAGTATCATACTTGCCCAAGCTGCCGAGAACGAGTGTTGGTTTACTGAACGTGCGGAAAAGCACTATGCCAAAACCAAAAAGAGCTATGAGAAAGCTTTAACGGAGCAGGTACATGCGGAGAAGTTATGTCAGGAACTGTTTCAGGAATATAAGGAGAAGATGGCATCCAAAGGAAGTCCTGTTGATTTCAGCAAGGGTCGACAGATTCTCAGTCAGGCACAGCAGTGTGACTGGTTCGAGCGGGCTGAAGCCCATTATGTTCGATCCGAACAGAAATATCAGAACACGCTCGCACTGCAAGAGGATGAGCGACTCCAGAAGTATTGCAAGGATCTTGCAGCTAAACTCGATGATGCTGCAGAACAGATCCGGCAAACTGGGGATATCTCAGAGCTGAATTTCATCCTTTCGTCATCCCAAAACTGCGACTGGTATGAGAAAGCTCTTGTCATGGTGCCCTGCCTTGAAGGTGAATCAAAAGGAATGACCGCCTATAGGAATGGTGACTTGGATACTGCATCCCACTGGGCCAGGTGGGGAAAATCCAATAGTTGTGCTTATACGGAAAGGCTTTCGTCCCTGGTGAAGGAAAAGAAGGCTGATCGTGCCCAGCAGGCTTTAGCAGAAAAAGAAGCTGAACAACGTCAGAACTATTGCCACAATCTTGCGGCCAAATTTGATGCTGCCGCAGAACAGGTTAGGGAAAACGGGGATATTGCAGAACTCAATTTCATTCTTTCGTCGTCCCAAAACTGCGCCTGGCATGAGAAAGCGACTGCCATGGTGCCCTGTCTTGAGGGTGAATCCAAAGCAATAAACGCCTATAACAATGGTGACCTTGATACGGCATCTCAGTGGACTCGGTGGGGAAAATCAAAAAGCTGCTCATATGCTGGAAGGCTTTCCACGTTGATTGGAACTATGAAGGCGGATCGAGACAAACAGCAGCACTGCCGGCAACTCGCTCAACAATTTGATAACTCAGTAGCACAGGCGAACCAGGCGCTTGACTCATCAGTTCTGAAATCAATTCTTGCTTCCGCGGAAGGATGTTCATGGCATGCCAGAGTCAGTGCTTTGATCCCTTGTGTCGATGGTGAGTACAATGGTTTCAGAGCATATAATAGCGGCGACATGCCGAACGCATTATCCTGGAGCAATTGGGGTAAAAAGAACAATTGTTCCTATACGGCCAGGCTGGAAGGATTGATCAACCAACAAATCACCCTGCAACAGCAGCAGATAGTTCAGCAGAAACCTGGTTTTTGGGAGACCGTTGGCCAGGGATTTGCCAAAGATCTCGAAGCCTATAATAATAAACTGAGCGCCCAGATGCAGATGCAGACCCAGCGCTATGTAAACCAGGCAATCCAGCAGCAGTTCCAGGAAAAAGACGCTAAAAAGGCAGCCTCCCGGCAACCGCTTCAGCAGAAATCAATGGGTTCACCCCCACCAAAGACCAGGCAACCAAGTCAGACGAATTCCTGTGCTCACATTGATGCCCAACTATTAGCTGCATGTAACGCCCGGAATGTCCCCTTGGGAGAATCACTATATGAGCAGGCTGGCCGTATGGGGTGCAATCTTTCTCCGGCGACGGATTCCTGCATAGATCGTTATATCGATGAGTGGATGAGAAGCGTAGGAAGCTTTTGAGAATGACACGATTGACCTGTGCAACCATTTCAGTCCGGATAATTGGATTGTGAAAAGGCATTAATGGAACATGAGCGGTAGCGTTTGTGTTGTGCAAGATTGCCGATAAAGAAAATTGGTACTTAATCAAAGGGTTATGCAAGACTTAACGGGAGGAGTTTCGTGAGAAAGAAGACTTTCGTTGCCCTTCATGTATTTGTTTTTTTGGCGTTGTTGTGTGTTGCGCAAAATGCAACAGCAAACGATCATTTTAATGATCCGAAATTGAACCAGGCTTTACAAGATATTTTAGAAGGGTTCGATTTTGAGACGGCAACGTTGGATGATTGCAGGGATCCTTATGATAGGATGATGGTGGCGATCTCTGAAGGGGTTTTCGAAGGATCAAAATACTACTTGGCGAATGCTTATGGGTATCAGGGAATGCTCAGAATGTGTTTATCTCAGAACATGACGGATGAGGAGTTCCTTCAAAAAATTGGCCCAATACTTGAGTCATTTAAAATGGCCCAGAAAGCTGCACCTGATTGGGCGCCACCATATAGCATGCTCGGGAATATTTACCGTGCTTTGGGCAACTATACTCAGTCACCAACCGACTTTAGAGAAGCCGAAAGATTTTTAAAAAAGGCGCTGCAACTTAACCCTGATAAAGCTGAATACCGGGAAATGCTACGGGAGATTCAACAAAATCTGCCTGCAGATAAAGGCGCGGGCGGGCAGAGTAGCGGAAGTAAGAGTAACGAAGGATTTGAACCCATCCCTTTTGAGTAAACAATCGTGGCCACCATGCATTGATTCCTCGACAGGATTTTTTGCAGAAAGAAGGCAACCCGGGCTTATGCTACGATCCTCTGTGGAAAAGGAATGGCTGCCTGTCGGGAGCAAAAGCCATTCTTTTCTCGATTTACTTCAACCCACAAACAGCCTTCCAGAAACTCAGCAATGTCGGTATTCATCATTAGCACCAGTTTGCCAGCCGAACCGAAAATCCAGAATCAACCATCTATCATTTTGAAAATTCCCATCAAAATCAACGCATCACCCCAGAACAACTGTATTTTCTTCCCCGATTTGGTTACCATAAACCATAACCAAATCGACATCATAACCAAATCACCCCCAACGTCCAGTCACCCTCAGCAACACAACCGGTCATGAATATTCCCTCCTACGTCTATCAAAACGGCTTCTGCATCTACTATTTCCGCATCGCCATACCGAAGCACCTGAAACCTGCGTTTCGTAAACACGAGATCCGCAAATCCCTCAAGACGACGAACTACCACTTCGCCGTCAAAGAAGCTCGTCGTCTGGCCGTTATCACCGAGCAGCTGTTCCGCTCCGATACCTGCACGCTCGACGACATCAACTCGGCTTTCCGCTCTGGAGCGCGCAATACCCCCACTATGAATAACGTTCCTGATCGTGGTTACCGTGGTTACTCTGCTTACCGGACGTCGCAAATGAAACAAGATCAAATAATTGCGCGTACTGTCGCCGCGGCCACCTTGTTTTTCAAGGCATCTAAATGAAACCTGTTCTGCATCAACATCGAAGGGCAGTGCGAGGGATCTCGATAAGTTCATCGCCCACCAACACAAGGCTTACACCGGGGAATACCTCGATTCTTGTAATCCTTTCGAACTGCGCTCGTTCACTCGTTCACAGTTAAGCCGATGTTTCTCGACCGGCTCGATGCCGAATATGACTAGGAGAAGGGATGCTATGTTTCTAAGGGGTCAAATGATTGAACCCGGCCATCAGTAATCGGCACAGTAGGGAGTCGTTGACATCGCCGTCGTGTTACATCAACGGACCACTGCCCCTGCTTTATGACGCAGCTGCCGGAATGCTACCGGCAGTGCCGGCCATTTGATGGTTCTGCGTAAACAACACGTCACTCTCAGACTTTCGGGTTCGGGGGTGGGTGCATGCGACTCACACCACCTTTCAGGTGACGATCAGAAAAGGCCTTTGTCCCTCAGAAGAAATAAGGATTGGGTGTTGCAGTAGCTTTGTCTGTATTCATAGACGATATCTTGATACGAGACGGCCAGCATGTGGATACAGAGGACGGGACTGCCTGCAGCGAGACGAAGGTGCTCGGCTACTTCGCTGCTGGCCGAATCGGCCTGAAAGAATTCCTTGGCGTCTTTCGTCGTGATTCCAAACTGCTTTTCTACGGTCGTGTAGATCGTCTGTTTATCGAAAATATCCGAAGGCAGTTTGTGCATGTTTGGGAAAAGCGCATCGGGAAAATACGAGATGCTGAAAACCAGAGGTTCTTTGCCCGATTTGAAAATCCGTCGTAGGTAGATGAGGCTGCTTTCCGGCTCTATGTTCAGGATGCTGCAGATATCCGGCGCCTTGACCCTGCTCATGCCGAGGCTGCAAATCTGCAGGCTCTTATGGATTGAGTGAAAATCCTGCACATACCTGTAGTAGCGTAGGGTTTCATTCTGCATCGCCCTGCTGCGGACAAAGCTTCCCTTCCCGCGAATGCGCTCGAGAAAGCCTTTCTGAACTAGCATTTCCAGTGCCTTGCGAACTGTCCCTATGCTTATGCCGTATCGTAGGGCATACTCCTTTTCTGATGGGATTCTCTCTCCAGGCTGCCTATCGCCGCTGATGATTTCCTGTTCGATGTTCTTTTGCAGACGGTAATAGGCAGGAAGGCGATCATAGGCATCCGTCAGACCGGCTTCAGCAAAATCGCCAGATCCGCCGGTTCGCTTTTTTTTTTGTCTTATCTGCTGCATCAGCATCGTCCGCAGTGATTTGTCGATGAGTCGCAGGAATCCTATGCTAGCAGAATACGTAGGACCTGGGCCTCCGTTTAAGGCAGTTTCCTGCACTATAAACACAAGAGCATGAAAAACCTTAACCTTCTTTCTCATTTTTTCAAGATATCCTTCTGCCGCGAGGTTGCAGCGGAAGATTTTTTCTTCTGACGAGACGGCATATTGTGCAGGAAAAAGAGAAGGTTCCATGTAGGCGTCTTTTTTCAGAGCCTGCTTACGATGCATGTTATGGTCTGTTCTTTTTTTTTGGAAAATGGTGGGATTTCAAAAAAGGGTTGACAGCAGCAATTGTTAGGCGTAAAAAATCTAAACATATATATAACTATATGTTTGTTGGCCGATCCCGACAGAGCAGAGTGAAGAGCCGAGAACGACTCGCGTCTTCTCTGCGGCAAATGGAAATGACTGGCAATCGATGTCGGTCGTGTAAGGAGTGAACATGAAACAGGATTACCCAGTTATTCAATGTGACGTTTTGATAGCCGGTGGCGGCAGCGCGGGCGTTATGGCTGCCATTCGGGCAAAGGAACTGGATAAGGATCAACGAGTCATTGTCCTGGAAAAAGGGGATGCCAAATACTCCGGCTGCATCGCCCGTGGTATGGATGCCTTGAATATCGTGTCCATCCCTGGCATTGCCTCACCGGAACTGTACGTGGAAAGTAACAGCATCGCTTGTGAAGGCATAATGGATGAGCCGCCCAACCATATGATGGCGCAACGCAGCTACGGTGTTATGCAGCGGCTAGTGGATTTGGGGGTTTGTTTTCCCGTCGATGAAAACGGCAACTACGACATCCTGCAAGTTCATCCCAAGGGGAAATTCTGTGTGACCATGAAGGAGCCTGAGTTAAAGACGATTCTGCACAAGAAAATGATCGAGCTCGGGACTGAGGTGATGAACCGCACTATGGCCGTGGAACTGTTGAAAAACGAAGACCGCGTCACCGGCGTTATTGCCGTCAATGTCCGTACAGGGGAAATCTGCGTCATCCAGGCCAAGAGTGTGATCCTTTCCGCCGGGGGAACGGCGAGGTTTGGGCTTCCTAACAACGGCAATCTCTACGGTGTTTACGATTTTCCCGGAAACACAGGCGACGGCTACTGCATGGCATACCGAGCGGGTGCGGAGCTCAGCGGTTTCGAGTACACCCTGACGTACTATATCGTGAAGGACATCAACGCACCGCTGCTCTATATCACCCTCACGCGAGGGGCACACCTCTACGATGCCTATGGCAACCGCAAAGACAAGGAACACCCCTCCTTGCGGAGCTTGAATTACGAAGATGTGATCAACAGGTCCGGGCCGCTGCGCATCACCATGGACCATCTCGAGGAGGAGACCATCGCAGAAATCGAAAACCTGCTTTTCACAACCGAGAGACCGGCCTGTGAACGATTCTACGAGGGCCGGGGCATCAATTTCCGCAATCCCGGGTCTGACGGGGAGATCGAGCTGTGGGGCACCGAGGTGTTCCTGTGCGGCGGGCACGGTATAACGGGCGTGCGGGTCAACGAGAAAGCGGAGACAAGCGTGAGGGGTCTGTATGCGGCGGGGGATACCTCGCTGGTGGCCCGAGGACATCTCTCCGGTGCCTTTGTCTACGGTGAGATATCTGCCGAGAGTGCGACGGAATTTGCGCACACCGTCGACCATTGTGAGGTGGATACCGGGGCCGTCGATCGCTTCCTCGCCAAGCGTGCGGCCCGCCTCGCCCAAAGCGACAACCCCATTGCCATTGAAGAGTTTGAGTACAAGGTGCGCAGAATCATCAACGACTATCTGCGCGCGCCCAAAAATGAATACAAGCTGAAACGGGCGCTCTGGTGGATGAAGCGGTTTCGCGAGGAACTGTCGACAATGGTCTATATCAAGGACATGCATGACCTGTTCAAATCCTATGAGCTGGAGAATATAATTCAGTGTGCTGTGCTCAGTGCAACGGCTTCGCTGGAAAGAAAAGAAAGCCGCTGGCTGCCGTGGCATTACCGCACCGACTTCCCAGAAACCGATAACGAGCGGTGGCTGAAACATATCGTCCTGACGCAGGGAGAGCATCCCGACGATGTTGTGGTAGCCCACAAGGAGATCATCCGAATGGCAAAGGAGGAACTGACCAATGCCTGAAAATATGCTCACAGCACTTTCCGACAATATCGTCATAGACAAGGACAAGTGCATTTTTTGTGGCAAATGTATCGATACCTGTATCCTGGACAACCTGCGCATGAAGATAGCCCCCTGCACCAAGGCCTGCCCGCTTGGCGTGAATTGCCAGGGCTATGTGCAGCTCATTGGGCGCGGATTCGAGGAAGAGGCGTTGGAGGAAGTGGAAAAAAGCCTGCCGTTTCCCACCATCTTGGGCCGATTGTGCTCCGCCCCTTGTGAAGCGGCGTGCCATCGCCGGGCCGTCACTGGTGAGGCCGTATCCATACGAGCCCTGAAGCGGTATCTCACCGACCGGTTACAGGATCGGCAGCCGGTAACACCGGAAATCAAAGCGGCAACCGGCAAACGCTGCCTGGTCATCGGCGCTGGTCCAGCAGGAATGATGGCCGCATATGTGCTGCGCCTGGAGGGACACGATGTCACCATGATCGATGCTGCCGCGGAACCAGGCGGTATGCTGCGGTGGGGTGTTCCTGAGTTTCGGTTTCCCAAGTCATACCTGGACAGGGAAATCCATCGCCTGGAGCAGATGGGAATCGACATACAGTGCAATATGGCCGTGGGTCTGGAAGTCCAATTCAGTGATCTCGTCAAGCAGTACGATGCGGTGATCGTGGCGACAGGCTGCCCAGAGCCCAAGTATCTGGGTATGGACAATGAAAATGCCATGGGTATCACCCATGCCCTTCCCTTTCTGATCCAGATGCGCGCCGGCAGACCACCGGAGGTAGGGAGAAAAGTGGTGGTTGTCGGCGGTGGTGAAGTGGCTTTCGACGTGGCGCAGACAGCCTTGCGTCTTGGCGCCGAATCCGTCTCAGTCTATTGTCTGGAAACGCGGAACGAGCTTCTCGCCGACCCGCATATTGTCAGAATTGCCGAAAATGAGGGGGTTGTGCTGAATACCGGGTTCGGCCCCACGAGAATTCTCGTGCGCGATGGGCATTTCTGCGGGCTAGAACTGCACAATTGCACGCGGGTGTATGACGAGAACGACAACTTTTCTCCGCGGTTCGGTGATATAATTACGACATGCGAAGCCGACACACTGATTGTTGCCATTGGGCAAACCCGGACCCCTGGAGGGCTGATAAAAAAGGGCCTGCAGTATAATGAGCTCACCTATCGGCTTGAAGGGTACGACACCGTTTTTGTCGCCGGTGATTTCGCATCAGGCCCGGCCACCATCGTTGAGGGCATGCGTTCGGGACGAGAAGCAGCCATCTCGGTCATACGCTTGCTGCAAGGCCAGCATCTGAGCTATGAGCGAGCTTATGAGGGTCCTGTCGTGACCGAATATGCCATCTCCACTGACAGGGGGAGTGCACTCGAGCGGACAGCCATCCCGGTGCGCCATTCCAAAGGCCCTGGGGATTTTCATGAAGTTGAGCAGACGTTCTCCGAGGAGCAGGCGGCTGCTGAAGCCAGCAGGTGTTATTCGTGCGGTAGCCCCGTTGGCAGGTTCCGGACATGCTGGTTCTGCCTGCCCTGCGAGGTGGAATGTCCAACGGATGCCCTGTATGTTCAGATTCCATATTTGTTGCGATGACGCTATCGCTGCTTGAAAAATGGTGAAGAGTTGTTCAATGTAAATGATCTAGAAGAGGGAGGAGAGCTATGGTAAAGAGATTTCGTTTTTCCAGCCATGTCATCTTGTGTGTCTTCACGTTATGCATGTTCTTGGTTCCCTGTACCGCGCAGAGCAAGTATCCGGAGAAGCCGATCAACATCCTTGTGCCGCTCTCTGCAGGAGGGACGGCTGATTTGTTCATTCGTACCATCGCACCCTACATGGAGGAGTACCTGGGACAGCCGCTGATCATCATCAATCGTCCGGGTTCGGGAGGAGCTCTAGCAATTTCATCAGTTTATGGATCGAAACCGGATGGTTACACCATGTCTTTTGCCAATCTTCCAACGCTCGTCACCATTCCGCAGATGCGGGAAGTAACCTACAATCCTGAAGAGCTGGTGTACGTTGCAAGCCCCATGATTTACGAATACATCCTGTTTGTCAAAGATGACGCGCCATGGAACACACTGGAGGACTTCATCGCCGCCGCACGCCAGGCACCTGACACCCTGACGTATTCGACACCGGGAAACGGCACGACTAACCATCTTGCCATCGAGTGGCTGAGCAAGCGTGAAGGTATTCAAATGCGGCCAGTGCCCTTCCCTGGGAATCCGCAATCCATCTCTGCCGTTCTCGGCGGCCACGTGTCGGCGGTGAACGCCTCCACTGCAGCGGCCGTTTCCTCCTACCAGGCAGGTCTGCTGAAACCACTGGTGGTGTTGAGTGAGAAGCGCATCGCGCTTGTACCGGAGACGATGACCCTGAAGGATAAGGGGTATGATTTTTACCAGTACTCGAACCTCGGAGCGGTCTTTCCGCCCAACACCCCAGAGGAGTTCCGCAAAAAGATGGAGGACGCCATCCGCCATGCTGTCGAGCAGAAGGATGTGCAAGAAAAAGTTGCCAAAGAGCTGTTTATTACTATCGATTTCAAGGATGGCAACGCCTATCGCGCCAAATGTGAGGAGTACCGTGCCATCTGGGGCGCAATACTCAAGGACGTCGGTCTGCAAATGAAAAAATGAGGGGAAAAATCCACGAGGGTGGGGCGAAGGAAGATCCTTTGAACGTCATCTAGTGGGCATCGTCTCGGAAACCATATGCGGTGATCTGCCCCGGTTCCCTGATTTTATTGGTGCCGGGGCGACATGAGGCCGTCGACCGACGCAGCCAAAAGGGGCCAAGGAGGAGAGATGTGCTGAAGAACTCAGAAAACAGGGAGTTCCTGGTCATTGTTACCCTGCTCGCCTTTGCCTCGGCGAATGGCTTCTGGCTGATTCCTGAATTTGTCGTGGCGGAAGGCACCTCTGGTCATTACCCGATCCTGCTGAATTGGATCTTCGCTCTGCTCAGCACAGGGTATCTCATCGATCATGTAGTCACAAGAAAACAGAAGAAGGGGAAGGTTTCTCGTGCAGAAGACCAGGGCTATGTTCGTCCAGAGGTACCCGCCCCGCTGGAAAGCAAAGGTGTTGGCATATCCTTGCTGCACGGCATTAAGGTGGCCCTCATCCTGCTCTCGGTGTTCATCTGGGTGTTCCTCCAGGAAACCATAGGTTTCTTTTTCGCCACCTTTTGTTTTCTGTGTGCGACAACGCTCATCTACGGTGAGCGGAACTGGAAAAAAATCATCATTTTCAGCCTTGTATTCCCCTTGGTTGTCTTGCTTGTCTTTCTTTTGCTCAATGCCACCCTGCCGACTGGCATCGTGGAGGAAACCCTGCGCAACCTGGTGAAATAGAACGGAGATAACCTATGCTGGACATTTTCTTGCAGCTGTGGGAAGGTTTTCTGATGTCGTTCACCCTGGCGAATATCCTAGGTATCGCGGCAGGATACGGAGTGGGCATCATCGCCGGCTCCATTCCGGGCATCATGGGTGTAACCGCCATGGTGCTCATTCTGCCGTTCACCTTTACCATGCCGCCACTGTTTGCGATCGCGGCGATGATGGGAGTGTACAAGGGGGCCTGCTTCGCGGGTTCGATCACGGCAACACTGTTCAACATCCCCGGCACGCCGGAGGCCGCCGCAACTGCTTTCGACAGCTATCCTATGTCGCAGTCTGGTCAGCAGGCGCGTGCTTTGGAGATCGCCTTGTGGGCATCGGTGATCGGCGGAACGTTGAGCAATTTTATCCTGGTCTTTTCTGCCGCACCGCTGTCTGCTATCGCCCTGAAGCTCGGCCCTGCCGAAACTGCGGCCTTGATCCTGTTCTCCTTGACCGCGGTTATCAGCCTGCTGGGCAATACGCGTACGGATATATGGAAAGGGGGGCTGTCAGTGGTGATCGGCCTGATGATCGCCACCGTCGGTCTTGATCCCATGGAGTCGACGCGGCGGTACGTTTTTGGCTTGACCGAGCTGGACAATGGCATTCCCTTTGTTCTGGCGGTGATCGCCTTCCTGGCATTTGCAGAGGTGCTGGAGCAGGTTGGGCAGATGACAATCATAAGCTTGAAGAAAAGTGGGGAGAAGGCAAAGCAGATTCCTTACAGTTGGAAAGGCCGATGGCAGGATCTGAAATTTTGCGGCAAGGAATTGTGTCGGGCATCGCTACTGGGCTCCTTGTTTGGCGCGATGCCCGGCATCGGTGCTGCACCGGCGGCATTTGTGGCATATGGCGAAGCGAAAAGGGCCGCTAAGGATAACAGCCTGTTCGGTAAAGGTGACCCTCGCGGAATTGCGGCCCCCGAAGCAGCGAACAATGCTGTTGCGGCCTCTTCCCTGATTCCTCTTGTTACCCTGGGTATCCCAGGCAGCGTCGCTGCTGCGGTCCTCTTCGGGGCGTTCATGGTGCAGGGCATGATGCCAGGGCCCATGCTAATGCGCGATAGCCCAGAAACCTTGTACGGTTTGTTCGCCCTCTTCATCATGACTGACTTCATAGGCGGATTCTGTGTGGCACTCCCCTTCCTTGCACTGGTGAAACGGATCTTCGTGACACTCAATTATTCCCTGCTGTTCCCCGCTGTGATCGTCTGTTGCGGCATCGGTGTGTATGCCGAAGAGTTCCACGTGTTTTCCATTGTGCTCCTGGGTGTTCTCGGCGGCTTCGGTTTTCTGCTGCACCGCAACGGCTTCAATATTCCTGCCCTCGTTTTGGCCCTGATTCTTGGACCGTTTCTCGAACGCCAGACCCGGACGGCGATGCTGATATCCGGTGGCGATCCGATGATATTTCTCACCAAGCCGATTTCTGCAGGGCTGCTTTTCCTGGCCGTCGCAGCCATTGCCTGGGCATTCTGGAAGCGGATGAAAAAAGGTTCATCCGGATAAAGCGTACTTTTCAGGGGTACGGGAAAAGATCCGGTGAAGCGTATTGATTCCAAACGCTATTCTTCGGCCCCTTCGCCTCTCCGGTCCGAGATGGGGACGCTTGAGTCGGATGAATCTGGAAAAAAAATATTAAAATTCCTGCCGCATAGCGATCACAGCATATAGCAGTGCCTCAGTCGGCCTAAGTGACGCATACCCCCAGGCAAACGCTGTGGTGCGCATTGTATGTGATCCCTGACTATCAGTATATTATCGTATGTTCAGGTGGCGCGGAGATGGCCGTCGACATCGCCATCTTTCAGCGTCAACGGTCCGCTGACCATGTCCATGCCGTAGACTTTCTTCATGGTTTCGAACGAGATCGACCACCAGACGGCGGACACCTACCGGGCGATACTCAAGCGGTTGCCACCTAACATGAAGAAACTGCCGAAGTTTCGTGGTAAGTCCGTGCGACAGATCCTGGCGCTGAAACCGAAACACCCCTTGAGCGACACCTCGGTCAATAAGTACATGCGGCGAATATCGGCGCTGTTCAACTGGGCCGTCGATCGCGAACTGGTTACCAAAAATTACTTCCGCCGCAAACCGATCCAGGAGAGTCAGCGAGTCAACGAAAAGCGTGATATGCTGACGGCCGACGACCTCGCCGCCCTGTTCAACCCGGAACGATTCCACGCTGAAGCGGACCAGCCGTTCAAGTTCTGGACGCCGCTGATAGCCCTGAATACCGGGGCACGACAGAACGAGATAGCGCAGCTGGATGGTGCCGATGTTCGCGAAGTACATGGCGTCTGGTGTTTTCGGTTCGTCACGGCGAAACAGAAAAAGCACACGGAGCGGATCGTGCCGATCCATTCGAGGCTGATTGAACTGGGCATCGCCGAGTGTGCGGCGAAGCAACCGGGCAAACTATTTCCGGAGCTGCACGAACGGCGGGATGGATACGGGCAAATGGTGTCGAAATGGTACAACCGCTATCGGCGGCTGTGCGGCATAACGGCCGTCAGGAACAAGGACTTCCATTCGTTTTGCCACACGTTCTCGACCGAGTTGTTTCGCGTCGGCGTGAATCTGACCTTGATCGCGGGGCTCGACGGTCATGTTACCGGGGACGGCAAGCGACGGACGACGACCGAGGAGGTGTGTATCAAGCCGAGTGATGTGAAGATGCTGCGGGAGGTGGTGGAAAAGCTCGATTATGGCGAGGCGGTGGCGGTGGGGAGGTTTGGAGGAGAGGGATAGGGTGGAGGGGTACGAACGACATACTTGATCTGGCATTCTTGATGATGGATGTTCGCAATTAAGTCCAAAGATTTTCAAACGTTGTTTCATGGAAAATATGAAAGGGGAGAGTTTTGTCCCAGAGCTCCACATCGTAGTAGTTAATAATTAGATTTTACAGGTAATTTTGATTCTCATTTGGTACCCTAACTCAGAAAAGGTAGAGAATTGCTCGCGGCACAGATAAACTTTTCTATGAAGGCGGGTACCAATGAAGTCCGATAAAAAGATACTTATCGATACCTATGTCTTTCTTTTAACCTTGTTTCTTTTTTTCAGCTTCGTTCCTGGCTCTGTGTGCGCCCAAGACAGCAACCCGCCTGAGGCTGTTTTTGACCGGTGGAAGTCTATCCTTGATGGTGTAGGGGTCGAGGCGAGCATTTCTCAGGACGGCCAGGACACTGGTATCGGAGCGAACGCATCAGGTACCAACACTGGGCAGTCGCAGTTTCTCGAATTCCTCAAAACGACCGAACAGTCAACCCCGTACGCGATGGACCCTGTCGGTGTCACGGTTGACGCCATCAAGAACAGGAGCTCGATTAAGATCCAAGGGCTGACTTTCTTCGAGGAAAACTCAAGGCGCGTTAAAGCATTTGCTGGATCACCGGAGAAATCGGCCGGGGCAATGGAGGTGCTCGCCACCTTGCAGACGTTGCAGCATCTGATCGACTGTAAAAACAGCGGCACCTCACCTCGCGCGTGCGCGAAGACCTACATCCTGAACAAAGCATCGGCCCGGGCTATGTTCGAAGTCCTGAAATTGACCGGAACCGCCACCTACGGGGTGGTCTTCTCTTTAGTCTATGCCGATTACGTGGCCATTAAAAATATCATGAAGGCCTATGAGGTCACTGCCGGTATGTGGGATGACTACGAAAAGGCCATAAAGCAACAGGCTGACAACGACATTTCGGACGTTTCCAACTGGGATGGAAGACTCAGTAAATTGGATGAGATTATAACGCTTTTTGAAACACAGTATATCACCGCGCAGGAACAAATTGCCGACCGACTGCTCCATTCCTGGGCCGAAAGTGACAACCTGATTCGCACCGTCAAGACCGAGGTGAAGCCCGCATTGAATGCGGCGTTGGAGAATTACCGTTCAGGTGACTTTGCGGCGAAAGCGGAAGAGCTTTGCCCGATGGCGGCTTGGGTTTCCCAAGCCAGTGCAAACAATGAAACCTGCGCCGAACTTATCTCCCGGGCCGGACAGCAGACGGGGACCATATCACTTCATGAAACCTACGATTCACAGGCGCTGGTTTCTCAGTATCGTGATGTCTGCCATCAGGAAATGTCCGACTGCAGAAAGGCATTGGACCAGTTGCGGGAGGAGGCTAACAACCCGCAAGACCTGAGTGCACTGCTGCTTCAGTTCGATAAGGCCGACCAAACGCTTTTGTCTGCAGAGCGTTCTCTGCGGGAATACGAGAAAAATGCTCGTAATATTCAAGGTCGCCTGCAGAACCTCACGACATTTCTCTTCTCCCGTATCGACGAGGTTGTCTGGGATCCCCCATCGGATCGTATCAGGGCGATGACCAAAATCAAGGGGATGGCGAACCGCATCACTGCCTACAAACCCTCTCGCCTGCCTTTTGACTCGATGCAGGGCTATTCTGAGTCCCTTCGGGATTTGCGTTCGGACATGAATTTCCTGATGGAGATTCCCGAAAAAATAATTGCCGAACGAGACCGGCAGCTGGCCAAATTGGAAGCGTATAAAAAAACGTCGCTTGATGTGGCGTCTGGCTGTACAAGCGCCGGAAAACTGGAGCAGTGCATTGCCGAATGTGACGATTTCGAACACACCTATGCGGCTCAGCAGGGCAGAAAGGATTACCCGGCAGCCCTCGCCTCGCTTGCGCAGTTGAAACAACATGGTTGCCCCTTCTCTGATGATAAAGAAGTTGAAGTGACAGTTCCGGACGTACGGGGGATGACCGTGACGGAAGCGGGTGCACGATTAGCCCAACACACCCTGCGCATGATTGTCGATTATCAAGGAACCACCCCGGATCAGGATGAATCCACGTTTATTCGTAACCAACGTCCAGGGGTGGGGGCCTCGGAACCTGCAGAAGGTGTTGTTACCGTTGACCTGTATCGATATGACCCGGACGCCGCGCCGACTCCCTGTGTAACCCTTAAAAAACGCTATCAAAATGCGATGGCTACTACATCGCCGGCACCGGAGCTCGGGAAAAGCATTCTAGCCTCCGCGGATCTTGCTCGCTGCTACTGGCGGGAAAGCGCTCGAAAACATTTTGATGAATCTATCTCCAAGTTAGAAGCATTTCAGAAAGAAGAAGCCGCACGAAAGGAAAAATTCTGCGGTGAACTCCATCGGAAATATAAGGAGAAGATGGCGACCAAGGGGAACCCGGTTGATTTCGATCAGGGAAGGGCGATTCTCAACCAGGCCGAGCAATGTGATTGGCATGATCGGGCTAGGAGCCACTATGCCCAATCTGAAGCCAAAAGACTGCAGGTGCAATGTGACGAATTGGCGAGTAACTTCGAAACCGCCGCTGTGGAGGCCAATAAAACCCTGGACCCATCTGGGTTGCAGGCCATTCTCTCCTCTGCCCGGCAATGCGAATGGCATGACAGAACCGCTGCGATGATGCCCTGTGTCGAGGGAGAATACAAAGGATTGCGCGCCTTCAACAGTGGCAATATGGAGACGGCGGCACACTGGGCCTGGTGGGGTCAATCGAAACAATGCGCCTATGCTGCCCGGCTTTCTTCGCTGATAGACAACAGGAAGGCGGAACTGGAAGCGCAGAAGTATTGTCAGCAGCTGGCCCAGAAATTCGATGATTCTATCGATCAAGCTAATAACAGCCTTGATGCGTCGCCGTTGCGCGCCGTTCTTGATGCCGCCAAGGGATGTTCCTGGGCTACGGAGGTCAGCGCAAGAATGCCCTGTATCGAAGGCGAATATGACGCCTTGCGAGCTTACAACAGTGGAGATCTGCAGAATGCCGCGGCTTGGGCAACCTGGGGAAGAAACAACAATTGCACGTACAGCGATAGGGTAGAAGGGTTGATTCAGCAGCGGGTCGCCATGCTGCAGCAGCAACCCACTCAGCCGGCGCCAGGGTTCTGGGATACATTCGGTCAGTCGCTGGCTCAGGGGTTGGAGCAATACAATCGGCACATGGACGCTCAGACGCAGCAGCAGATGCAAAACTATATGACCCAGTATTTCCAGCAGCAGGCGCAAAAAAAGCGTGGTTCTTCCATAGCTCCGCGGGTGGCACCGGTTCAGCACCACCACCAACAACCTCCCCCCACTGCCGGGCCAACTTGCGCCCAGATGAATGCGCAGATGCTTGCCGCCTGCCGCTCGGGGGGCGCAAGTCCTGCGCATCTTGAATCACGCTATAAGCAACTGGGATGCCAGCCTTCAGGTGAACTTAATCAGTGCATAGGTCAAGAGGTTGAGAAAGCTCTTCAAGATTTTCGCGACTGGGCAAGTGATCCAAATCTATTTAAAGTACGCTGAGCTTACTGATACTACCGTAATCTCAAACTAAAATACACCATCAGAAAAGGAAGAGAACGCGATGAATGTACCGTTTCATACTTTCTGGATAATCATTTTACTCTGTCTTGTTTTCTTCTATCCAGTCCCGACACGGGCGACCTGGGACGACCAGCAGACTGGAGAGTTTTTCCAGGACCTCGAAACCAAAACTATTCAATTAACCGAGGCAAAAGACGTAGCGGCATTGCGGCACCTTCGCAGAAAGGTGCTGGCAGCCTTCAGTCCCGGCCAATTGGACGAGAACTGGCGTCCAATGGCTCTCTATTTCCGTGGATGCATCGAAACGGCTATCGCTTTCAGTATAGATGACCAACAGGAAAAGGATAGTTTCTTCTCAAATGCCATGCAGAGTTTTTCCCAATCGGCGGTTGATATACCAGGCTATTGCATGAATTGTTATATGCAGGCATTAATTCTTTACGAGCACTTCGATGAACCAGAGGAGGCGCTGATAAAAATCGAGCACGCCGTAAAACTCTGTCCCGGTGATCAAGGAGTCCAAAAAATGCAAAAATATATTACCGAGGGAATTGCGGCAAAGTCAGCCGCAACCAACAGCTCCTCATCCCCGGCAATACCCGACAAGGGCAAGCAGGCCGTCCCCGAACCAGCTCCCAGTGGAGGAAGCCGGGTGTTCGAACCTATTCCGTTTGAATGAGAAGTGGCACCGATTTCTTGAACAGAATCGGGTCATTGTTTAGGTGGCTCCTGGCAGGATTAGCCTCTTGCAAATACACGCAAATTGGAAAATGGGGGACAGGTCACGTTTTTTGACTTTGTGTCCCTAATGTGTCCCGAAGCCGTGCATGAATCCTAATTTTACTGCCTGATCAATGGTTCGACTCCCGCCGCCTCCACCAATTACTTGATATCATTGAGGAAATAGCAAATCCTCAGACTGAAAGCCCATCTTATCCACTCTCATTATCCACAAGGTAATGACCGAGGAGGTTAGAATGGGCTTTTATGTTTCGCAACCGTTGTACTTGTATCAGACACCTTCCGGGTACATCTTCCGCTTACGTGTTCCAAATGACCTGAGACCGGTTGTCGGCAAGACCGAGTTTCGGTATTCTCTACGCACTGGTGCTCTGAGAACGGCCAAGTACCGTGCTCGGGCGATGGCAGCTTATATCCAGCAATTGTTCATGAGGGTGAGAAGTGGGATGTCGGAGTTAACACAGGAGCAAATTCAGCGGCTGGTTCAGAAATACATCAGGGAGACCCTGGCGAACGACGAGCAGTGCAGGGCTGTGTCTGGGCCGACGGCCAGTGGAACGACAACCCTGGAGGGAATGACCCTGCTGGAGTCATCGGACATGAAAGCTCCAGAAGCCTGCTCATTGCTCGAATCGGTCAACAGGTGGCTCAGGCATCAGGACCATTCGCTGATGCAGCCAGTGGCCGACAGGATCATCAGAAGGGAGGGACTGGAGGTGGATCAGGTCAGCCCTGAGTATCTCAACTTTACCCGTGAGCTGATGAAGGGTTTCCAATCGGTGCTCAATGTGAGGATCAAGCGGGCAGAGGGGGATTACTCACAGACTGATGAGGATCTGGTTCCTGTCTTGAAACAGCAGGTTGTAAATCAGCGTGCAATAATGACCCCCTGAGAGCCGGAATCAGCGTCGAAAATTGACCCCCTATGGTATCCCTCCATGGTCAAGAATTGACCATGGAGGGAGGGGGATGCTGATAGTGGAGACGATCGCCAAGATACGCCGATATCATTTCGTTGAGGGCAAGAAGATCAAACAGATTGTCCGTGACCTGCGGATATCGAGAAACACGGTTCGTAAGGTCCTGCGCAGCGGGGCAACCGAACACCGCTACGAACGGGACACACAACCGGTGCCGAAGCTGGGACCGTTTACAGAGCGTCTTGAAGCGCTGCTGGAAGAAGACGCCAAGC
>NZ_FQXS01000054.1 GCF_900130015.1 Desulfofustis glycolicus DSM 9705
CTCGATATCCGCAGGTCACGGACAATCTGTTTGATCTTCTTGCCCTCAACGAAATGATATCGGCGTATCTTGGCGATCGTCTCCACTATCAGCATCCCCCTCCCTCCATGGTCAATTCTTGACCATGGAGGGATACCATAGGGGGTCAATTTTCGACGCTGATTCCGGCTCTCAGGGGGTCATTATTGCACGCTGATTTACACGTGTCCACAAAGCGTTCTGCAGCCCTTCGCTCAAACTCTCAAAACTCTCGGAAAAACAGACGGTCCCTGTTTCCCAGTTCGAGTAGCTCAAGACAAAATGATAGATCAAGTGGTTGAAGGGCTGTCCTTCAATGGTGATCCCCAACCGGTTCATACAGGTGAAATCTGACTGACCCAGCTCGCCCGGCTTATGAATCTGGGGGAAATATATCTCTTTGGCCGGGTCCTTCGTTGCTCTCCAGTACTTCACTTTGCGTTGAAATGTCCGAAGTTGGCCGTCGCTGAATCGGCCCGGATAAGTTCGTTGCAAATGATCAAAAAGCGTCTTTGCCTCCAAACCGTGATTGAGCTCTAAAAACCGCTCTACCTCCTGCCACTCCTCGGCAAAGGGGTCATCTCTGGTGCGCCAGCTGCGCATCTGCTCAGCTTTCATTTCACTGGGCAGCTTGCTATGATCTCGATATTTCCTTGCTGTTTTCGAATCCATGCCGGACTTGGCTGCCGCCAAGCCCAACGTCTTGCCTTGCTGTAGATACGTTCTCAATCGCTTCACCTGGTTGTCTGTGATCATTCAAATCCTCCTTCGTCGGATTTGAATGATCTATACCTTTGTTCAATCGGGAATTCTAATTGTCGTTCAACACGAAGCCCCATCAGTCCAGACCTACAGATACCATGTCTTGGCTACACCGCTTCCCGGAGCACGACACGCTCCTTCCGTGATTTTCTCAAAACAATTTTGTTGAGCGGAGTGGGGAAAAGAGTCGGATCTGAATTAATAATGCCTAATAATAATAGAGTTTGAAAATAATATAAGGACAGCCTAATAAAATGTGTTGACAGAAATATCCTCTGCCGGTAAGTTCATCGAAAATTAGCTGGTCCTAAAAAACAAACGGGAGGTGTTTTATGAAGACAAGTAAAATGAACAAAATGAAACAGATGGCTCTGGCTGCGGCGGTAATTTTTGCCACCGTCGGGACGGTCAACGCCCACACGCCGCTCTGCTCGTGCTTTGACAACGGCGACGACACGATCACCTGCGAAGGCGGCTACTCTGACGGCTCATCCGCATCCGGCGTGGCCGTGAGGGTAGAGAGCAATGACGGGAAGGTGCTGCAGGAAGGGGCCATGGACGGCAATTCCGAATTCACCTTCGACCGGCCGGCCGGCGAGTTCAGTGTCGTGTTCGACGGTGGTGAGGGGCATAGCATCGTCGTTCCGGGCAAGGAAATCGTTCAGTGATCGGCATCTGACACACGGCAAAAACCAATTAACAAGGAGAAACGATAATGAAAAAAACGCTTGTGAGCACCCTTGCCGGGGCGGTCCTGCTGGGGGCGGCGGCCACCGCGTCGGCCCATTTCCAGATGATCTATACTCCTGATTCGGCCCTGAACAAGGGCGGCAGCATTCCGCTAAAGCTGGTCTTCACCCACCCCTTCGATGCCGGCCACACCATGGACATGGGCCAGCCGGAGCAGTTCTTCGTGGTCCGTAGCCGGGGCGAGAACGAACCGCAGCGCACCGATCTGCTCGACACGTTGACACCGATCGACTGGCAGAGCCTGACCAACAGCGGTAAGGCGTTCGAGACCAGCTATCAGGCCCGTGGCGGCGACCATATCTTCTGCCTGGTACCGGCGCCCTATTTCGAGGCAGAGGAAGATTCCTATATCCAGCAGTCCACCAAGGTGATCGTCAACGTCGGCGGCGAACCGGGCGCCTGGAGCGAGCCGGTGGGCTTGCCGGTGGAGATCGTGCCGCTGGCCAAGCCGTACGACCGCTGGACCGGCAACGTTTTCCAGGGGCGGGTACTGTTCAACGGCAAGCCGGTGCCCTATGCCGAGATCGAGATCGAGTACCTGAATCACGAGCCACTGCTGGAGAAGAACGCGTTTGCCGAAAAGGGGCAGGTGGCAGCGCCGCAGGACGCCTTCGTGCTGCAGACGATCTTCGCCGATGAGAACGGGGTGTTCACATACGGCATCCCGCGTGCGGGCTGGTGGGGGTTTGCGGCGCTCGGTCTGGACCCGGACTATAGCTACGAGGGCAAGGAGTGCTCTCGCGATGCGGTGATCTGGATCCAGGCCCGGGATATGAAGTAACGCAGGCTGAATCACTCCAAGGAGGAAGGGGCCGGCCGGTCGAGCGGGACCTGCCGGCCCCGGTTTGTTGTTCGTTTAATCCTTTTAACCGGCACCAGGGGACACGGAGCATCGCCCGATGGATAATACATCGCACACATGGATCGGCCGCACGGGCGGCTGTCCCGGGGAGCCCGCCGGAGTCGGTGCCGATGACAATCTTTGGCCGTTTCGAGGGATCGAGTTGCCGTCACCGGAAGGGGGCGGGCGGGCTGCATTGGCCGAAATTGCCACCGAAGTCAGCGGGTTGTGCCACCGTTACGGCAGCAAGACGGTGTACGAAGATCTCACCTTTTCCGTCGATAAGGGCGCCGTCTGCGGTCTGTTGGGCAAAAACGGCCAGGGCAAGTCGACGCTGGTCAATACCCTGATGGGCTTTCTCAAGCCGGTACGCGGCGTCTGCCGGGTACTCGGCGAGGATTCGCACGACCTGTCGCCGCTGAACAGAGGTCGCATCGGTCTGTTGCGCGAAGGGCATCTGGCCTATGACTTCCTGACTATCGAGCAGAGCGAGCGATTCTATGGCGCCTTTTATCCCGAGTGGCAGGCGTACCGTTTTTACGATCTGGTGGACCGCATGGGAATGCCGCGTTCGTCGCGACTCAATCGGCTGAGCTGTGGGCAGCGCTCCCAGGTAGTGCTTGGCCTGATCATGGCACAGAACCCGGATCTGCTCATCCTCGACGATTTCTCCCTGGGGCTCGATGCCGGCTACCGGCGACTTTTCCTGGAAGTGCTTCACGATTTCACAAAAAACGGCGACAAGACGGTGTTTGTTACCAGCCACATCGTCCAGGATCTGGAAAACCTAGTGGACCAGATCATCTTCATTGATCGGGGCCGGATCTGGAAGACCAGGCTGGCTGCTTTCCTCGACTCGTTCAAGCGCTACGAGTGCATCGATCTTGGCGGCAGGCAACCGGTGTGCGACGCGGTGGTGCGCGGCGTCGAGTGGCGCAACGGGAGCACTTTCCTCTACTCCTTCTCCGGGATTGATGAACTGATCGTTCTCCTGGAGGCACAGGGGTGCGGTCCGGTCCGGCTGCAGCGGCGGCCGATGACGCTGGAAGACGGCTTTGTCGGCCTGTTGACGGTGATCATGATCGAGGAAGGGTAGCGCGCAGGGCAGGTCCGGAGGCGATGTGAATGGCGAAACGGGTGGACGTGGGGGCGCATGCTTTCAGACGTGCCTGGGGAACTGCTCCCGTGCCGGGAATAATTCGAATGACGTGGTTGGGGCAGAAACGGTCTGAGCATGACAGTACTGGCAATGTCGGTGGTCACCTGGGGATGACCGGCGATCCATCACCTGGATTGAAGTGATCGAAATTATGGCGTATTGGGATTTTCTTTTAACAGGAGCAGTCGTCATCGGTGCGGTTTGGTACCTCTATCGCGCCTTTGTCGTGAAAAGAGGTTGCTCGTGTGGCTCGTCGTGCTGTTCCGGGTCAAACAACAATTGGGGAAAGGATGCTCCGTGCGCCGGTGAAAACGAGACACCCGCCGACGGGAAGAAGGACCCTGACGAACCTTAATACCAATAGTCTTTTGCGCAGTGCGCAAGCGCTGCCGGTGCATGGCTGCATGGGTAACCGTGTGTCGCCGAGGGACGGAAGAGCAGCTTTCCTCAAGAATGACGGTTGCCTTGGTGTGTTGATGGTCGGGCTGGTTTGACATGCCTCCGCGCGAGAGGCCTTCGATGTATCGCATAATCATCAAGAACGAAGGAGGGTAACATGCATTACGGTACGAAAAAAATGACGTTCCTCGCAGCTGCCGCCGGATTTCTCTTGGCAGGGGGGCCACCCGTTGCCGCTGCCGATGAAGATCTGACCGAGTTGCGCCGCCAGATGGAACAACTGGTCTACCAGAACCAGCAGCTGACCAAGCGGATGGTGGAAATAGAGGCCGAACTCCGCGGCGCCAGGGCTGTCGCACGCGCCGAACAGGAATCGGTTGCCGCCGGTGGGGCCGAGGGTGAAGATGCGGCCGGTCAAATCGGCGAATATGTCACCCTGTCGGGGACCATTGAAGTGGAGGCCGCCACCGGCGAGGATTTTTCCGGCGAGTCGTTTACCGATGCGTCCCTGGCCACCGCCGAAATCGGATTGGACGTCCAGATGAGCGAATGGGCCAGTGGCCACATGCTGATCACCTATGAAGACGATGCGCTGACCATCGACGAGGCGTTCGTCATTCTCGGCGACGGTGAGGAGATGCCGGCATCTCTTAGTGCTGGCCTGTTCTATGTGCCCTTCGGCTCGTTTGAGACGGCCATGCTGCAGGATCCGCTGACCCTGGAGATCGGCGAGATCAGGGCGGCCGGGGTCGGCCTGGATCTTGGCCTGGCCGGACTTGGCGCCGCTGTTTACGCCTACAAGGGCATGAACGAGATGGACGTGGCAGATACCGTTGGTGTCGGCGCGCGCCTCAGTTATGAGCTTGAGTTTGACCCGGTCGGGATCGCGGCCGGGATGAGCTGGGTCAGCAACATCGGCGACTCCGGCGGGATAACCGGCTATCTTGACGAAATGGGAGCCGAGGGCATCGAGGATCAAGTCGGCGGCTTCGGTGCCGATATCATGATTACGTTCGGGCCGGTAACGATGATTGGTGAATACGTCCAGGCGCTTGATTCCTTTGCCGAACTAGAGTTTGCCGGTGGTGCAGCGGAACCCAAGGCGTGGAGCCTGGAAGCAGTTTACAGCACCGCCTTTGGCGAGAAGGACACCACCTTTGCTATCGGCGTCCAGGGGACCGACGAAGCTACGGCTCTCGGTCTGCCGGAACAGCGCGCTATCGCCGCGGCGAGTATGATGATTCTGCCGGCAACCACACTGACCCTGGAATATTATCACGACGAGGATTACGGCGTCGACGACGGCGGCACCGGCGAGTCGGCCGACGTGTTAACCACCCAGCTGCGCTACGAGTTCTGATCGTTTTGGTTGCGGGGGGAAAATTGTCAGCTGCACGAGCTGACACTGCACCGGCAGGAGTTCGAACCTTCCGGCTGGCCGCAGCTCCCCAAATCGCTGCTGCCTGAGGTGCAGACAACCGGCGAGAGTCGTTTTCCCGGCAGGCCGAGGGCCTCCGCCGGGACGACCTCGTCGGTTGCCGGTGTCGTTTGAGCCCTTGCCCTGCTGCTGTTGCTGCAGCGGTGGCGTGGCGGCCGGCGCGGGGATCTCTGGTTCGACACGTCCCTGGGTTTCTGCACTGGCACTGCCGATCTGCTGGCTGCAATCGTCATCGAGGAAGGGTTACCGAAGTGATGGACCAGCAAGGCGATGATCATCGATGCTTCTTTTCCGGAAACCTTTCTGAAAACGTGTAACACCGACCAACGTTTTGTTGGGTACTTCAGTTAGTAAGCGAGCACGGACGGGCAGCAAAGATGTTTCCGACGTGGAGGTTGTGGAGTGGTTTCGAACAAGAATTAGCACTTGCTAAAAAAATACTTGAATCTATAAAAGGTTGGATAAACTGGACAAAGTTAGGCAATTCTAATTTGGAGCATTCCGCTTTTGAGAAAAGAAAAACAGGTAGCACCAAAGAAATGCGTTCGCAGGGGAGGGATTATGAAAAAAGACAGCGAGACCGAGAGCACCGTTTCCAGTAGCGGTCGCCGGCGCACCACCTGGCAGACGGTTACCAATTACCACTGTTCCATTGTCGGTATTTGCCTGCGGCGCCAGGACATGCGTGCGCTCTCACGGAAGAAATACTTCTCCGGCTGCCGGGACGGCTATTCAGACTTTCGGATGCATTCCTACCTGGTCACGGCCATGGCGACCCGCAGCGAGCAATCCCGGGCGCTGGCCAAGCTGCTTGACGCCAAGTACCGTCTGGCCGTCAAGCGCTATGCCACGGCAAGCAACGAGGCGGAGATCGAGGCGTTGTGGCAGGAAGATCTCGCCGCCGGCAAGATTGCCGGCGGCTATTGGGCGATTATGACCCATCCCGCCGCCGGCGCCAAGTATCTGAGCAGCGTCTATGGCCATTGTCATCTTCTTGGGTACGATTTTTTCGGTGACTATCGGCGCGATGCCCGGGAAACGGAAAGCCTGCGGGAGCAGGTGAGCGCCCTGGAGGAAGTGCTAGCCGCAGAGCATCTCGAGCATCTTGCCGAGCAGGAGCAGTTGTTGCAGGAACTTGCCGTCCTCAGGGAGCGGGTTCATCTCTTGCCGCCTGCCCGACCGGAGCCGCAGGAAAAGGTTTTGGAAAAGCCGTCCGCCGACGCCGGGGCACAAAAGGAGCTGGGTGATCGTCTGGCGCGGCTGCTTTGCCGTGAGTGTGAGCTTGTCGCCGAGAACCTGCGTTTGGCAGCCGCCTGTGAGCAGATGGAAAACGAGCTGGCCCGAGCCCAGGAGAGTTTGGGGGTGCAGGAGAAACAGTTGACGAGAGCGTGTCGTGAGCTCGAGGAACTGCATGGTGAGCTGAAGGCCGTGGAGTTGGCCCTGCTGGCGGGCACCGTCGAGGAGCCCTGTGCCGAGTGCTCTGATGTCAATACCGAGGCATGTCCGGGAAAGAACCTCTGCGGCAAGACCATCCTCTATGTGGGCGGGCAGCATAAGATGGTTCCCCGATACCGGGAGATGGTGGAAAAATTAGGCGCTCAGTTTATCCACCATGACGGCGGCAAGGAACACGCGCGGCGACTGTTGCCGCAGCTGCTGGGCGGGGCCGACCTGGTCTTCTGTCCGGTGGATTGCGTCAGCCATGACGCCTGCTACTGTGTCAAGAACATGTGCAAACGTTATCAGAAGCCGTTCGTGATGATGCGCAGTTCCGGGTTGAGTTCACTCGCCAAGGAACTGAGTCGGGCGGTTCAGTAGGATGATTCAACACAACAACAAGGAGTCGAGACCATGGAATTACAAAACTACCTATCATTGCGGCACGCCAACGGCAACGTTCATATCGACATCGACGGCCGCTTTACCAGCGACAAGGCCCGGCAGTTGAGCCTCTATCTGGCCACGCAATACCCCGGGTCAGGTAATGTTTTTATTCATACCGACCGGTTGGATGAGATCGAGCCGGAGGCGCCGGCCGTCTTCGTCAACTGGTTGAATGTGTCCGGGGTTCCGGTTGACCGGGTGTATGCGATGGGTCGCCGGGGGCTGGAGATGAGTACCGATTCTCTTCGGGCCATTGTCCCGAAAAAGCACCATAACGACCATCACGGTTGCGGAAAATGTAAAAACTGCACCTGCGGCAAGAAAGAGACGGCTGGTGAGGTTTGACGTGAGAAAACGCCGAGCATCGATGCCGTCCCCGGGTGCGTCGTCATTCAACAACGGTGAGGAATAACATGGCAAAGGTATTGATTGTGTACGGTTCAACGACGGGAAACACCCAGCGGGTGGCGGAAATGATTGCTGCTTACCTGGTCGAGAAACAGCATGAAGGCGAGGTGAAAAACGTCGTCAGGGCCTTGCCCGACGAGCTTGGCAATGGCTACGACCTGACGCTGCTCGGCTCGTCAACCTGGGGAGAGGATGAGATCGAATTCCAGGACGATTTCGACCCGTTCTATCGGGAGCTCGACACCGCCAAACAGTTGCAGGGCAAGAAAGTCGCCCTGTTCGGTTGCGGTGATTCGTCTTTTATTCACTTCTGTGGGGCGGTTGATCTGCTGGAGTTGAAAATGGAGGACCTCGATGCCGACGTGATCGGCGAATCCCTGCGGATAGACGGCGACCCTGAGGAGGCCGCGGAAGAGATCGCGGCCTGGGCGGAGATGGTCGAGCGCTCGATTCGCCCATAGTTGGATCGGGGAGAGGCTTACGGCCTCTCCCCGTAAGGGGGTGCTTGCCGGTACCAGCCCGGCGGAAGAGGGGCATGATCCGATCGGCCGAACAGGAACAGATCGGTTAGGTGCGCATCTGTCGGAACCGGCTGATAAACTCTCCCGCAGCCGCGGCCACCATCGGCCGGCCGAACAGGAAGCCCTGCGCCTTGTGGCACTGGTGCTCCTTCATGAACCGGTATTGCTCCTCCGTCTCGACTCCCTCTGCCGCCACCTGGATATTCAGGGTCCGTGACATGGAAATGATGGTCTGGGCAATGGCCGAGGCATCGGCGTCTCCCGGCAGATCGACGACGAATGATTTGTCTATCTTGAGCAGATCGACAGGAAATCGTTTCAGGTAACCGAGCGAGGAGTAGCCGGTGCCGAAATCGTCGATGGCGATCTTGATTCCCATGGCGCGGAGGGACTGCAGGGTGCTCAGCGTGTGGCCGACATTGTCCATGGCGGCGCTTTCGGTGATCTCGACGGTTAGCAGATGGGCCGGGAATGTCGTCTCGTCGAGAAGGGCGCGGATACGATCAAGCAGACCGGGATCCTGGAACTGGATCGAGGAGATGTTGACCGACAGGCCCAAATGGTCAAAGCCGTCGGCATGCCACCGGCACATCTGTCGACAGGCGTCGCGGATCACCTGCTCGCCTATCGTGAGGATCAGCCCGGTTTTCTCGGCCAGCGGGATGAATTCGTCGGGCGGCACGGTCGTCCCGTCGTCCCGATGCCACCGGGCCAGCGCTTCCATGCCGGACAACCGGCCGCTGTCGATTTCAACCAGGGGCTGATAATAGGCCTGGAACTCGTGAAGATGGGCAGCCCGGCGCAGGTGGTTTTCCATCACCATGTCCTTGTGCAGACGGGTATCCATGGTCGGGTCAAAAAACGCGAAATGGCCGTTGCGCCCACCCTTGGCCTGGTACATGGCCACATCCGCGTTCTTGATCAATGATTCGACCGTGCCGCCGTCCCGGGGAAAAAACGTGATCCCGATGCTTGCCGACGGATAGAGTTCGTGACCGGCGATGACCACCGTCTCGCCGAGTCGTTCGAATACCCGGTAGACCATGGAAACGGTTTCTTCTTCCCTGATGATCCGGGTCTGCATGATGACGAACTCGTCGCCACCGAACCGGGCGATGCCGTCCTCGGCCCGGCAGCAGGACTTGAGCCGGGCGGCAATGACCTGCAGCAGGGTGTCACCGACAGAGTGACCCAGCGTGTCGTTGATCTGTTTGAAATTATTCAGGTCGAGAAAAACGATGGCAATCATGAAGCCGTTGCTGTCCGCATACGTCATCGCTCGCTCCAGCCGCTCGTAGAAAGCCAGCCGGTTGGGCAGGCCGGTCAGCGTGTCGTGATAGGCTTGATGGCGGTACAACCGCTTGTGCTCTTGGATCTCTTTCAGTTTCTGGTTAAGCCGCTCGTTTTTGCGCTGGATGACATGGGCCACCCAGTTGAGGCTTCGTTTGAGTTTGACGAATTCGCTCTCGTCGTCGGCCTCGTCCGGCAGTTCGATTCGCAACTGGTACTCGCCGTGCTTGATGTTATAGCAGGCCTCGGCGAGTTCCTTGATATCTTTTCCCGCGATCAGCCAGGAGAGCATTTCACAGAGCGGATAGATGAGGATGAAGGAAGCGATGAGAAACAACGCCGTGATCGATTTGGCCGTGGCCAGCGGTACCGTTTCCAGCAGGATGAGCAGGGCCAGCGTCGGGCAGAGCACCAGTGCGGTCAGGATGAGCAGCAGTTTTATCCTGACTCCCAGGTTTAGGAGGGGATGGAGGACGATACGAGTGAATCGGTGCATTCGCTCATGGCCTCGGCCGGATAGCAACACCCGGAAGATTGTTTATTACCGCCATGACCGGAGGTCACAACGAACAATGAAAATCGTCGTCGTGGTTGGAATTGCTGGTTGGTTTTTGAAAGTGAGCGGACGCAGGTTAAAAACCTGTTCCGCCGATTTTCAAATGAACCTGCCGTCTAACTCGCAACGGTCGGTGAAAACAAATTAGTATACACTAATAAATGATGGCTATCAATAATAAGTTATATATGCCTAAGCCGGTTTCGCTGCCTTTGATCTGCCAAACGGCATCACAGCAGATCATGAGCCCGGCAGCGGAGAGGCAAGCAAGGATCCGTATAACTCGGTCTGCGGCTCGCGGTATTTGAAAAGGAGGTGTGCCCGCGGAAATCCAGCTGCGCGACGAAAATCCCTCCACTCGTACGAGATCGTCTATGACAAGCCCGGCACCTACGTGCTGATGGCCGAGACCAGTCCCGGCTATTTCGCGATGTATACCGACAAGGACGGCCGCAATCGTCATTCTCTGAAGCCGTTGCACACCTTCGCCGCCGATGCCGAATCGGTACAGACGAGCATGCGCACCAGCCAGTGGGCGAAAACCTATGTGGTGTGCGACGGCCCCTCCGATCCATTCCCGGCGGCTGTCGGTTTGCCCCTAGAACTGGTGCCGGAACAGGATCCGGCTAGTCTGCGGGAAGGAGATGTGCTCCGGCTACGGATCTTTCCAGAAGGGGAGATCTTGCGCGGGGAGGGGTACTGGGATGCGACCTATGGTGGTTTCTCCACCGAGGCTGAGGACATGTATCTGCAGAGAACGGCGGTTATCGGCGGTGCGTTTAGTGTGCCGCTGAATACCGGTGGCCGGTGGTTCGTCCGTTTCTTTATCAAAACAGACGCCCCAGGGGACCGCCGGAACAATTATCTGATCGAAAAGCGAACGGCGACCCTGACCTTCATGATCCCCTTGCTGGTCTGGGCGGCCAGTACGCAGGTCAATGCCGTGGCGACGCCGCAGGCGAGTGGTATGAAGGCAAACATGATTACGGCTCTTCGTCGTTTCAAGTGGATTTGAGCAGATTACCAACCGGTGAGGCGATCAGGTAAATCATGCTGATAAATGTCTGTGGGTTCCGATACCCTCTGGCCCGTGCTTTGGCTGCCTGGAAAATGCTATTCAAGCCTTCCAGGCGAGCATTGCTGTGGCCCGACTGCCACCGTGATTCAATCGCCTGGCGGTGCCTGATCACTGTTTCGATTGCGGAGATGATCGGCTTTAACACCGGTGATCTGGTCAAATCGGTCTCTGCCATGCACAGTAGAAAATTGCTCAAGCGCCACTTGGCTGCCTGCGGGGTTGCTGCT
>NZ_FQXS01000029.1 GCF_900130015.1 Desulfofustis glycolicus DSM 9705
CACTTGATTCGTGGCACGTCGGCAGTGATATAGCAATGGTGCTGGAAGAAGTTGAGATGCCGCCAGGTCATTTCCTTGAAGTCATGGGCCTTACACAGCTCTCCGCACTCAGGACAAGGGAAACTGCTTCCCCGTGGAGCGGACAGGGTGATCCGCAGTTCGTGGGGCGTGCACTCGGTGTTCAGAGATTGGCCGGTGATTTCCCAGGGTCTCTCTAATCCAAGTCCTAATGCTATGATATCGTTGCCATTCATACGTTTCTCCTCGCTATTTCGTGTGGATTTGATCTTATGATATCAAATCCACACGAAATGACGAGGAGCCAAATAATCTCACTTGCTAAGAGGAGCCCGTGTGTTTAGCTCATCGTAAACCGGGTACATACTGTTTTATCCTCATCTGCCAGTTTAGGACTTGGAACAAGCGTTTAACCCTCTTGTCTTCCGCCTTGCCGTTTCTTAGCCAGGCTATGTATGTATCGTAGTGAAGAAATAGCATCTTGGTCATGACGTCTCTCGCTAAACGGTTACGATTTCGTATCGGTTTGAGATTTGAAAGGTGCCTTTCGTCCCATAATTTGAATGAGTTCCGAGATCCAGCCCCATGGTGATAAATGGTGTCCCCGTAAATACCCCCGAGAAGACGATGGTAGTTATTCTTGTTACTGCGCCGCAATTTGAATATAGTTCTCTCGTCGGCTCTTGCTTGGTCAGTAAAGTGAGAGAGGGTATCGCTGGCATCAAATTCTCCATTTTGAATGGTATCGAAACGAAGATCCCGACTCTTAATATAGTCCACCGAAATGCATAACCCGCTCGGGTGTACATATGGTTTTATGCCCTTTTTCAGCTCATCTCTCCATACACCCGCGAGAACGGTTTTTTCGTTGAGCTGTGAGGTGATATAGGGGAGCCAACCGGTTTTGATGGGGAAACTATCATTGTCTAATGTAAAAACATAATCCTCGTTACCCAGTCCTTCTCTCAGGGCACATTGATATAACCGCTGTAATGGCTCTCGATGGAAGTGAGTAAGTTTTTGTGATTGCTCGTATTGTACAAGGGTAAGGTTGCGGTAGCCCTGCAAGCGTTTTGTCAGCTCAATATCGTGAGTGTTGTTGTTCCAAAGGAAAACATGATGACCTGCAGGATCCGTGTATTGAACGATTTTACTGAGACACATCTCAATCCACGTGCCGTACGGTGTATCACTTGGTCCATTTACTATGAGTATCGCTGTTTTCGACATCGTACCGTTGCTGCTCCTCTTGTGTTTGACTTGATCAATCCGGTTCAGAGTAGGTCCCTGGAACCGCTGGCGCCATCGGGTTGTCCTGTCTGACGTTTCTCTTCTCAAAAAAATTTGGAAAACACACAGCCATGTCCAATTTTCCCGGTGTCCACTCGCGGTTCTTGGCAATCCAGGAGAGCGTCCTGATTTCTCTGATTTTCTTTAAGGCTGCCTTCGCCGCGAATATCGGAGGCTGCTCGTGTCCTGGCCGATTTATAATTCATCACGTTCTAGGTTGAGAAATAATAAACATCTTACTATATCTTTGTTTTTCGTCCAGATCATTGGGAGTCACCCCTGCCTTGCCACCTTGACAGCTCCTGCAACAGGAGTCAAGCGACCACATACAGCTTCAAACGTGCGGTCAGTACATGATGACTTTATGCATGGATCGTTTTAAATATCAAAATATTGAGACTGGAAGGACAATCGCTTATCCTTCTCTAGCGTCCTGCCGGAAAAGGAAAGACGGACGAAGGATCAACAGCGATTCGTGCCTGATAGAGAAACAGATTCAGGTAGTGCCATGAACAACCAACCGAATGCCCAAGACCTCTGTCGAGCGCCTCTTGAAAAATTCGCAGCGGACAGCAAACTCCTGATTGGAAAGGTTGCTCAGGAGCGCCGAAATTGGAATACGACTGTCTCGGCTGATGCTGTACGCCACTTCGTCCTAGGAACGAGTGACGAGAATCCCCTCTGGTTTGACCCGGATCCTGCCGGGAGTGTCACCGGAATGACGGCTCAGGTCCCTCCCGCGTTTCCGTTGTCTGTGGGTTATCCAGTGCTCCATGGTGCTCCTGCAGAGCTTCCCCTGGAAGACTGGATCACTCGGATTTCGTGCCGCTGGCATCACCCGATGAAGTTGGGAGACAGGCTCAGAAGCGAGGCAAAGCTTCTGCGCGTTTCTCTTGTCGAGGATGTGCAAGGAGGGCTGCCCAAGTCACTTCTCGTAACCGGTACCGACTATTCCAACCAGCATGGTGAACGAGTCGCGTCAATGGAAGTGAATTTGTTCCGCACTTCCAGGTCTGGCGAATCGGACCGCATTCAAAGAGAATGTCATCGTTATGAGGACGGTGAACTTCTGTCGATTAAACATTCGGTAGAATCCGAATCTCGCCGCGGCGATCGGCTGTTTCAGGATCGTGACCTGGCTCCAGGTGCGAAACTTCCAGCCAAGGTCCGTGGCCCCCTCAATATCGGCGACTTGGTGGCCTGGAATGCCGCGGTGGGGCCTGCAGCGGCGTCAGGGTCTTGGGCCTGGCGGGATAGCTTGAAATCACCGGCCAGAAGTTTCGTACATCCGGTAACCGGGGCGCTTGTGAGTGCTAGCCTGCAGCATGAGGACACAATTTTGTGCCATCAGCGGGGAATGCCACTTCCCTTTGACAATGGGCTGATGAGGTTTGCCTGGATTCTTCCGTTGCTGACCGATTGGATGGGAGATCACGGCCGTTTGCAGTACGTTGCCATAGATATCATGCGTCCCAATCTTTATGGCGACACGACATGGTACGGAGGCTTTATCGTCGATTGTCAACAGGATGGTGCTGATTTTATCGTCAAGATATCGATTTTCGGGACGAATCAGCTCGGTGAGAAAACAGTACGGGGCGAGGCCTCTGTTCTGATACCTGAGAAGGCGAGAAAGTCGGGCGGCAGCAGTGAACGAGCCAGTTCTGATGGACGGCCGCAGCGGTCTGAGGAAGACGAGGTCAGTCTGCTCGATCGTATCCTGAACCATGCAGCTGAGTTTCCAGACAATAATGCAGTCTCTGATTGCTCGGGCACTACAGTTTCATATGGGAACCTTGTACGCCGCATTGCCGTGTTGGCTGATTGGCTGCAGGACAGTGGCATACGACCTGGAAGCCGGGTTGCGGTTGCCTGTTCCCGTACGGTGGAAGCGCTCATCTGGCCCTTGGCAATCCTGCGTGCAGGCGGGACGTGGATCGGCTGTGATCCGGAATGGCCCGAAAAGCGGCTCCAGGCGGTTTTTCAGGACGCTTCACCTGCGATGGTACTTGGTGACCAGGAATCCGCCCCGCATCTTCCGCAGGGGCCGTGGCAGGTAGTTTCTCTCGAATCCGTTTCGTTGTCAGCGGTGGAAGGATCCAAAGCAATGCCAGTCGTCTCCGGTACGGTACCTGCCTACATCTGCTATACATCCGGGTCGTCCGGGAGGCCGGCCGGCGCTGTTGTATCCCGCACCAGTTTTTCCCGTTATCTCGCGGACCTGGAATCTGTGTTCCCCATGACGGCCAAGGATGTTTTTGCGCACACCGCTTCCTTTGCCTTTTCGGCATCTGTGCGCCAGCTTTTTCTCCCCCTGATGCTTGGCGCGCACCTGGTGATAGCAGGATCGGAGCAGCGAAAGGATACAAAACAGATCATCGCGTGGATGAAACAACGCCGAATAACGGTTTGGGATACCGTCCCCAGTGTGTGGAAGACGGTCATCGACGTCCATCGCATTGGCAGCAACGCTGAGGGAATTCAGTCTCCTCCACCGGAGTTGCATTACATCCTATTGACCGGCGAACCCCTGCCCTGGCAGACGGTGCAGAGCTGGTGGCGGGAATGGGGCGGGAAGCAGCGCATTTACAATCTCTATTCACAGACCGAAACCGCAGGGACCGTGGCAGTGCTCGAGGTTGCTCCCGACCCGGAACAGAATGATCAGTTTGTTTCCATCGGTTACCCGTTTCCGGGGGTCAGTCTGCACCTTGTCGATGAAAAGCTTGAAGATGTCCCTGACGGAGATAGTGGCAGGATTCTCGTTTCCAGTGATCGACTGGCCGACGGGTACCTGAACGGGGATCGGGATAAATCCGGCTTTCTTCACGAGAAGGGTGCCGTTCGGCAACGGTTTTTGACGGGTGATCTGGCCTACCGGGATGGTCGGGGCACGATTTCCGTGGTCGGTCGGGAGGATCGCCGAATCAAGCGACGGGGGTTTCGGATAGATCTGGTTGAGATAGAAAATCAGCTCCTGGAGCATCCTCTTGTCAAGAGTGCCGCCGTGGTGGAAAACAGGCAGTCAGCCGGTGGGCGGCTGGTGGCCCATGTGGAGTCCGATTCCCTGACAGCTGATCAGGTAAAACTCTACGTACAACGGCACCTCCCGGATTACATGGTTCCAAACGGTTTCGTCCTTCATGACCGGTTGCCCCGAACGGCGAGTGACAAGATCGCCTATCAACAACTCCTCGACGTGGCTGAAACAGACGGTGATCAAACGGGGCAACCGGAAACGACCGTGGAAATCGCTCTGGCCCGGTTATGGAAAAAAGTGCTGAACATCGAAGAGGTGCACACGGGCGACAATTTTTTCGATCTTGGCGGGGACTCTCTGTTGGCAACGGTTCTGATGGCGGAGATGGAAAAAGAGTTTGGCGAGATCAAGGATTCGGGCATTGTGTATCAGTTTCCTTGTCTGCATGACATGGCCGGCTGCTTGGCATCAGGGGGCAAGATAAATGAAGCGATAAAAGTCAAGGAAGGGACCCTTCCGGCACTGTTCAGCTTTCCACTCCGCAGCGGCAACTCATTTTACCTTCGCCACCTGTTACCGTGCGTGCAGAGCCCTGCCGCCGTCCATTGCTTACAACCTGATATAGCTGATTTGCAGTCGAGCAAAGGTGACGATTTTAGCGAAGTGGCGCGTCGTTGTGTCGCGGCCATGCGCAGGATTCAGCCGACCGGGCCGTACCTCTTGCTCGGTTACTCGTTCGCCGGTTTGCTCGCTTTTGAGGCAGCCTGCTATCTGCACGACGAAGGCGAGCGTGTTGACGCCTTGATCATGATCGATACTGCCACCCCGGAACTTATCGAATTTCGCAAAACAGTCCGCTTCCGCTTACGCAAGCTTCTTAACTTATTGCGTTATCCCGGTCAGATGCAAATTCTCGGATTTGGCAACCGTCAAGTGCAGAAGCTATTGAAAAGACTTGGGAGACCGGTTCAGACCCCTAGCCGTTTCGAAGCGGTGCCGAGAATTCAGGGGAAATATAAAGATTTCTTTACCGCCGCCATTAATGAGCATAACTTCAGGCACGTGCCATTTGATATCGAACTGATTCAAGCGTCCAGATTCCGTCCTTTCGATATCGAGCCGACGGCTAACGGCTGGCCGGCATTATGTGAAAATGTTCAGGTCTATCCGGTCGACACGACCCATGGCGCTCTCTTGAAAATCGAAAATGCCGCGTCCACCGCCGGGATTGTGGACCGCGTGCTCATGGAGGCGGCACGCTCTGCCCATCTCAACTGAAGGAAGATGGCAGAAGGTGCTGGCCGTTTTCATTCATAATAAAAGGAGCGTTGAAAAATTGTCATTTTGGCCAATATCATCGTTGCCCAATCACATTGTATCCTCGGGATTTCATGTGTATGCCTGCGGTAAAATTTCCTTGCGCGACTCGATCTTGAACGAAATTCTGACTTGTTCAAGCTCCCCTGAAGTTTTGCTTCATGTCCAAAGCCAGGGGGACTGTATATCCTGAACGATGTTTCGTTAACTCGCCAACAGATTCTGCGGAGAAGATATGGTTGATATTACCGTCGGTAAAGAAGACATAGATCGAGTATTTTCCCCGTATGTCAAGAAAAGGCAACGTGCAACCAGCCCAGGTTCGATTGCGCTGTTGACAAAGCTGTATTGTCGCTGGCTGGTGAAGCGACTCCAGAAAGCAGTAGCCAGAAAGTTGTTGCAGCAGATGCGAACAACGGATCGGGTCCGAAGCGGTTACGAGGAAAAATGGAGTGCATTTGATTATTCGCTCTATACACCCGAAAGTCCCCGGTCGGAATTGATGGAATGGAGAGGTGTCCACTATTTTGCCAACCCGTACGTCAAGGGGCGGATCCAACTGCTGTATCTGGAACGGATAATCAGCGAGTTTCGACCGTGCACCGTGTTAGAGGTCGGCTGCGGGCGGGGGAGTATGATTGTCCCGCTGGGAAGGAGATTTCCGGAGGTGCGATTCTGTGGCCTGGAGCTGACCGCCGCCGGCGTAGGTGATGCCAGAAGACTCTGTTTTCAGCGTGAGTTGCCGAGGGAAATGAATGAGTATGTCCCGTTTCCCATTCCGTTTGCGGAGAATCCGCAGATGGGCTTTGTTCAGGCTTCAGGTGAGTGCATCCCCTTTCGCGATGGCAGTTTTGATCTTGTTTATACCAACCAGGCGCTCGAGCAGATGGATCACATCAAAGCGGACGTCTTGTCTGAAATTGCTAGGGTTGCCAGAAAAACAGCAGTTTTTTCCGAGCCGTTCCGCGACTGGAATGCGCGGGGCATCAGAAGAAACAGGGTCCTGGCCACGCAATATTTCTCGGCCTCGATTGCCGACTTGAAGTCGTACGGGTTAACGCCGATTTTTGTGACTGAAGACATGCCAAGCAAGGTCATTCTGCACACGGGTATTGTCGTTGCCGAGAAAAACGATGATGCCCTTATCAATAACCATAACTCTTGACGTGGGGTTGCAATGAAAACAGTATCTCGAAGCAGGATTTTAATGGCTATGTCAGTCATGCTAATCATGACTCTAGTAGATATTGAGAATAGCTCTGTATTCGCTGTAGAAAGGCAGCTCAAAACCCTTTCTGTGCGAGTATCCCCTTTTTTGTCGTGGGGCCCGTTCTACATTGCCAAGGAAGAGGGGTATTTCGAGAAACAAGGCCTCGACATCCGGTTCATTCAGTTCAACAACAACAGCGAATCGATGACGGCGCTGCTCACCGGGGATCTCGATGTGGATGCGATCCTGACGGTTGGGCTGCTCAACGTGATAGCGCGCGGGCAATCTGTAAAGATCGTTGCGAATAAGGGGTTTGCCGCTACGGATGAATGCCCGGCGGACGGATTTGTGGTGCGGAGTGGCTTGGTGGAGAAGATGCAGAATCCGGCTCCGGAGATGTTGCAAGATCTCAAGTTCCACGTCATGCCGACCTGGGTAGACAGATATTTTCTGGATCAGGTGCTCAGTAAGTGGGGGCTCGGCATTTCAAAAATAATGACGACACCAGTCACGAACTCTGCAGCACGGCTTGCTGCGCTCAACAGCGCTAATCTGGATGTGGCATTCTTCAGTGAACCGTGGATTACCCGCTTGCGGGAAAGCGGCGCCGGAGATTTATGGCTGCCGTTATCGGCTATTATTCCGAACTTCCCGATGGGAGTGATCACCTTCGGCCCGAATCTTTTGGAGAAAGACCAGAGCGGCGATCTGGGCGTTCGCTTCCTCCATGCCTATCTCCAGGGTATCGCCCAGTTCAAGGAGGGCAAGACGCCCCGCAATATCGAGATCCTGGCGGCAGCGACCAAGCTGGAGCCGGCGCTGCTGGCGCGGGTCTGCTGGCCGAGCTTTGCCGACAATGGACAGAGCGATGCAGAGTTGCTCAGTCGTTATTCGGAGTGGGCTACCGAACAGGGAATGGTGGATCGAGCCTTACGCCCGGAAGAGCTGTATGAGCCGCGTTTTATTGAGCAGGCTGCCACAGAACTCGGCAGATAACAATGAATCAGCACCTTTCGGCCGAACCGGGATCATCAGATTTCGGTGAGTTCGCCGTGGAGTACCAATTTTGGGTGGAGCACCAGAACGTGGAGCAGCTGCTGACTAGTGCCCGAAAGTTGATCCCCCCGGGGGCAACGGTACTCGACGCCGGTTGCGGGGAGGGGTTCCTGGCCGCCGGCCTGGCCACAGCTGCCGCCAGGGTCGTCGCTCTTGACCTGTCCCAGGAGATGCTGGCCCTGGCTCGTCGCAAGGCCGCGGCCGCCGGGGCGGCGAACGTCAGCTTCGTGCGTGGTGATATCGGCGTGCCGGCGCTGCGGGGTGAAGCGTTTGATCTGGTGGTCAGCAGCTTTGCCTTGCACCACACCGACGTGGAGCGGACCCTGCCGCTGCTGGCCGGGATGGTGAAACCGGGAGGGTGGCTGCTGGTGCAGGAGCCGACGTGTCCGGTCGCCGGAGCGGGCCGGGAAATGTGGTATCGCTGGCATGGCCTTGTAAAAGCGTTGAAAACCTGGCGTGAACATGGCTCGACTGCAGCCTGGCGGATCGGCAGGTTTCTTCAGAGCCGCGCCTTCATCGGCCATCAACTGGCCGACCGTCACTGGCCCGAGGAGCAGTGGCGAGTAGTGGTGCAGCGAATTATGCCGGACGGGTTGTATCGGCATGACAAGAAGCGTTCGCAGGTGGTGCTTCTCTGGCAATGTCCGGAGAAGAAAGAGATTTCTTCCGCTGAGCCTGAAGGAACACTTGGTAACACCCCGTTCATGACGCCTGGAGGCGTAACGAGGGTGAAACGGAGGTATACCGGTAGATGTCCGGATGACTATGAACCGTTCCCCCGCAAGGCATTGTCTGGTTCGGTAATCAGCCGATTCGAGTCGATCGTTGAACGCTTTGAAGGAAAAACCGCCCTGCGCACCAAAGCGCAGCAGATGAGCTATGGAGAGCTGAACGCGGTTGCCAATCAGGTCGCGACCCGGTTGTTGCAGAGCAGCCGAACTGCCGGAGCACCGGTTGTGGTGTTGATGGATCAGGATGACCCGTCGGTTCCGGCGATGCTGGGCGTGTTGAAAGCGGGCAAGGCATACGCCGTCCTCGATCCGAATGACACGCCGGAGCGGTTGCGGCTGGTCATGCAGCTGGTTGGTGCGGAAACCGTTCTGACTACTGGAATCCACTGGAAGAAGCTAGAGGGAGCCCTGGGGAGGCAGGCCGGGAATTGCCTGCTCTGGGAAGAACTGGCCGGGGGCATGATCGATAACCCCGGGGTGCAGCCAACGCCGGAACAACCGGCGGCTCTTTTCTTTACGTCCGGTTCGACAGGGCAGCCGAAAGGGGTGGTTCGCGACCATCAGCAGTTGCTGCACTCGACCTGGGTGAATACCAACAGCTATTACGTTGCTCCCAGCGACCGGCGAACGAGTCTCAATTTCCCCGGTTTTTCTGCTTCAGTGCCTAATGTCTATGACACTCTGCTCAATGGCGCGACTATTTGCTCGCTAAATCCGCGCCATGTCTCCCCTGCAGAATTGGTTTCCTGGTTGATCAGTGAACGCGTCACTATCGCCGCCCTGCCGGTCGGCTTGTGGCGAGAGATTCTTCACGCTGCTGTCCCAGAGACACCATGGCAAGACCTACGCTTGGTAACACTGGCGGGTCAATCGCTCTACGGTGACGATGTTCGTCATTTTCTCACATTTTTCGGACCGTCAGTTACGCTGCTGCACCGTTTGGCGATGACCGAGGCCGGAACAGTTGCCCAGGGCTTCATTGATGGACGCGTTGCCGTTTCAGACGGTCTGGTGCCCGTTGGCTACCCTGTTGAAGACAAGGAGATTGCCATTCTCGACGAGACCGGAACTGCGGTCGGAGTCGGTTCTGTCGGTCTGTTGGCTGTTGCCAGCATGTATCTCAGTGTGGGGTATTGGGGGGACGAGGCGCGAACTCAAGCCACCTTCCGTCCCGCAGCAGACGGTTCGGGCAAGCGCGTGTTTATTACCAGCGACCGCGCCTGTCTGCGGCCGGACGGATGCCTGGAGTATTACGGCCGGGAAGATTCGATTGTCAAAGTTCGCGGGTACCGGGTCGATATGGCGGCCATCGAGGTGATACTCAACAGTTGCTCACGGGTTCGGCAAGCTGCAGTTATAGCCAGGATGCGGCACCATGATGAGCCTTCGATCATTGCTTATCTCGTCGGTGACAGCGATCAGCGTCCTTCAGTCGAGGAACTACGCGCTCTGCTCCGTCGCTCACTGCCGCACTACATGGTTCCCGGACGGTTCAGCTGGTTGGAAGAAATGCCGCTGACAACAAGTGGCAAAATTGACCGTCAGGCACTCTCTCGCCGGGAAATGGCGCGTCCGGAACTGAGCACCGCCTACGTTCTACCCGGTGCTGAACTGGAGCGGCGGATTGCACGTATCTGGTCGGAACTGCTTGATATCGATCAGGTGGGAATGGATGACGATTTTTTCGAGTTGGGAGGCGATTCTCTGACGGCGATGCGCCTGATGCACGAAGTCGAACAAGTTCTCGGACATCAACTCCCCTCGGAGTTCCTGCATGTGCGTACCATTCGCGGCCTGCTCAATCTCGTGACCGAAAAGCCGGTTGAGCAGGGACCGTGCTATGCTGACGAAAAGACAACGGTTCGGGCTACGCCTCAGAGCAAACGAAAGAAGCCACTTCTCAAGGGGGTCCGTCGGATGGTCAAAACCGGGCCGGTCTGGGGGAAACGAGTGCTTCCCTTTCCCGTCGGAACCGTCCTCCAGCGTGTCCTAGTCAGTCAACTCTGGCTGCATCGCTCTCTCTTTTCTGGTCAGTTGAACATGGTGCTCAAGTGGCAGGAGGAGATAGGCGTACATCAGAAGAAACAGGCTTTGAAGCGCAGCCTCGTCGCCAATCTCTGGTCACCGTGGCGAAGCCGGGCGTTGATGACAGAACCGGCGTTCCGCCGGTGGGTGACTATCGCCGGGGAGGGGAAAAATCTTCTGGATTCGCCGGATCGATCGGGCGGGGTACTGCTGGTCGTTTCCCATGCCGGGTGGATGATTCCTCCTTTTCACCAGTATCTGGAACGCCGGGGCATCAAGACCGCCTCAGTTGTCAACGATCAGGCAATCGATGGTGAAGTTGACGATTTTCCGGTGCGGCAGATGATATCGAGGACAGAGCAACTGCAGCGGGCAGAACGGGTTTTGCAGCAAAACGGCGCCGTATTCATTGCCGGGGACGGTTTGCAGGGAAGGCGATCGGTGGATATTCCCTTTTTCGGCCGGTGGCGGCCGTTTCAGACCGGTCCGGCGTGGCTCGCGGTGACGAGCAGCGCCCATTTTGTCCCGGTGTTTGTACGATACGATGAGATTCGGAACGTTCAGATCGAAATAGCCAAGCCGTTGACCGCGCCGCCCGGCTCCGAACAGGAACAGGTGGAAGCGCTCAGTCGGGCGTATGGCCGGTTGTATGTTGAGCGGTGGCGGCAGAATTACACCTCGATTCGCTGGCATCATCTGAAATTCAATTATGAATTGCCCCGATCTTCCGGCGAAGCGCGCAGAGGGTGAACGTGATGTCGATTGCATTGGGATAATGAAACAAGATGGTTTTCCCACGGTTGATGCTTCTCCGGTGCGGGTGCAGTTACGACAAGGGCTGTCCGGCTCATCGGTGCGCCTCCCTGTCTGTAAGAGTCTGTCCGTCGGAAATGACTTGATGGTCAAGGTCCCTTCTGGGCATCAGTGGCGATGTGCGGCAAGAGGAGGAGGCGGCGTCAGCATGAACGATGTCCCCGACTGTTTTTCCCCTTGGTCCATTGAAGAAAGCAAGTGGTTGTATTTCCTAAGTAGATCAGTTAGGGTGACGCCATTTAGCGACAAGGGGGACGGCGGGTTCTGATCGTGAACCGTGCATTTCTCCCCGACAATTCGAGGCGTCGGCCAAGCGGCTTCTCGATGAGCGGGGGAAACAGGTGACGCATGTGGCAAACATGAGGTGACTATTGCTGGCTTCGGAGCTGTATATTTGAAATATATGAAGCAGTTGCACGTAATTGGCGTGTCAAAGCGCTATAGCTCGAAGCGGGGGTCGGTGAAGGCTCTGGCGTCGGTTTCCTGTTCCGTGCAACAGGGAGAGTTTGTCGCGCTGCTCGGTCCCAGCGGGTGCGGAAAATCCACATTGCTCCGGTTGGTTGCCGGCCTGTCGCAGCCGGATGATGGCCAGATCGAATTTCGAGAATGGGTGCAGATGCCGAAAGCCCGTCTGGTTTTCCAGGACAGCGCCCTTTTTCCGTGGATGTCGGTGTGGGAAAATGTGGCCTTTGGGCTGGAAATGGAAGCCATGCCGGTGGCGGAAAGACGGGAACGTGCCGTCGCTTTGCTCGCTACGATGGGGATGGCTGATTTTCACCAACACTACCCCCATGAACTGTCGGGTGGAATGCGCCAGCGGGTGGCCATTGCCAGAGCTTTTGCAACGGAGCCGGATATCCTGTTGATGGATGAGCCGCTCCGTGCCCTGGACGCCCAGATGCGCCTCGTGGTCCAGGAAGAGTTGTTGGCGCTGTGGAACCGGCAGAAACCGATGGTTCTCTACGTTACTCATGATATCGAAGAGGCGCTGTTGCTCGCCGACCGGGTTCTCGTGATGAGCGGCAAACCGGGGAAAATACGGGAAGAGGTGATTTCAGGATTCCACAGACCGCGGGATCTGACCGGTCGTGATCATAAAAATCTCGAGGAATTAAAGTGGCATATATGGAAACTGTTGGAGAGCGACGTTCGCGGACAATTACAGAGCGGAACGGCAAACACAGTTTGACCGGCACTAAACGTAATGCATTTTTTCATCCTGAACGCTGGGTGACGGTCGTTTTTTTCGGTTTCTGCCTTCTTGTTTGGGAGGTTGCCGCGCAGTCAACCTGGATTTCCACGCTCTTTTTCCCCGCCCCGTCGACGATTGTGAAAACACTGACAGCGATGACCGGGACCGGCCTGTTCTGGCTGACGTTGGGAACAACCCTCTACCGCCTGCTGCTGGGAGTCGTTGCTGGTGCGGGCGCAGGGCTTGTTGTCGGCTGGGGCATGGGGGCCAGCCGAAAAGCCAGAGCCGTGCTGGATCCGGTTGTAGCAGCTTTGCACCCCATGCCAAAATTAGCTATTTTCCCAATATTTCTCGTTATTCTGGGAATTGGCGAAGCATCGAAGATAGCACTGATTGCTCTTGCCGCTTTTTTTCCGATGCTGCTCAACACGCTGGCCGGAGTTCAGCATATCGAGCAGTGTTATTGGGAGGCCGCCAGCAACTATGGGGCCAGGGGTATGACACTGCTCCGTCGGGTGATCATGCCGGGCAGTCTCCCGATGGCGATGACCGGACTGCGTCTGGCGTTCAATAATGCGCTGGTGGTAACCATAGCGATCGAGATGCTCTCGGCGCAGGACGGCCTGGGTGCACAGATCTGGATGTCCTGGCAGACGTTGCGGACCGAGGAACTGTATGCCACCCTCATCGTTATCGGGGTAGTGGGGATGCTGAGCAATGCCGTATTGGGGCGGTTGGTCGTCTGGTTGTTGCCATGGCACACAAAAGCGTAAATTTTTTCTGGGAGGGTTTTTCCATGGGGCAGCGGCGTTCATGCACGTATCTGCAGGGGTTTCTGTTCCTGGTGGTCATCGGCTGGTGTTCTCTGGCTTCGACAGGTCCCTTGCGGGTGGCGGTTCTCCCTTATCTCTCGTTTGCCCCCTTGTACATTGGATTTAAAAGGGATTGAAATAAAGTATCTCTTTGTGCGTCTTGAGGGTATCTGCGGCGCTGACTGTTCAAAACGATAAAATGTTACCCAATTATCATTGGGTTAATAGGTGCGCTCCCGACAATCATGGCAGCCGCCTATTCAGCCGGGACCTGAGCATATCCTTGATTCACATGGTGAATCCCTGTGTGGTTTATATGAAACCGACTAGGGCTGTCGGTATAAGAAAAATTTGTTGATTTCATCGTGTTCTTCATCTTGTGGAAGTGGAGGTACATGAATTCCTCCCCGTAAAACCCGTACACTCTCCCGTTGTCCCATTTCATGGAAGAATCTTTCGCCGGGATTTGTCGTTGATAGCCGCCACTTGTGGTAAGAATACGGTCCCAGTACACTCTAGGGGAACGGGGAGGTCTTTTCCTGCCGAGGAAATAGAGTGCCTGCCTGATGTCACTCGAAGTGCTCAAAGCCTTGATCAGCCTGCTCATGTGCTTTTCATCGACGTTGAAATGCCGACCATTGCCGACAAGCCGGTTAAAGCCGAGGATCGAGCGGTACAGCGAATTGATCGGTGCACTATTGCGGTAGAGAGTAAAAGAACCAGAGAGTAGTTTGTAGCGTGACGTTATAATGTCGTAGGAATCGAGCATTGACGGAGTGATAAAGGAGGAAATATTTCCCCAGACGACATCGATGTCGCAATGCCCCCAAAAACGGTAGTCATGCAGAAGATCTTGAAAAACGATGCCGAACGCCGGGCGGAAATCACATACTTTGATTAGATTCGACTGCGTGAGGGGCGGTTGTATTTTGAGCTGCGTCGAAATGAGTTCCTTGAATTGGTCAAGGGTCATATGATGGAAGAAAACGTTGACCGGTCTTTCTGTGGGCTGCGGATTGTCCGAGAGAATATGCCAGTCGATTCCCGGGTTATCTCTGCATGAGAGTAGGAATGCCGGCATCCAGAACGGCAATGGCCCGAAATAGGGACTCAGCAGGGCGATAGTCGAACTCATGGCGCGGGGGGTTAGAGCGCTGGACGGTTCTTCACGTAAGAGCTGTCCCGCGCTATCAGTTGTTGTTCGGTCAGGGTTTGCAAGGGCTGATAACCGAACAATTCGATGTCCCTGCCGTAAAGCTCGCTGACAATCCTGCGCGATATTTCCGAGTACGCTTCTAGAAAGGACTCGTGCTCGGTGGAGGATGTTTTGTTTCTGTGCTCGAGCGGAATGGTCTGCCCATAGATGCGATTACTGATATATTTGAAATCTTGCGTTAAGTTTTCAAAAAAACCGAGATAATCAAGGTGCGGCTCGGTTTCACCGGGGAGGCAGATAAACTCGAATTGCGGCCGGAAGTGAATGTATCGGCGCACTTCCTTGCGGTGCAATCCATTGCTGACGAAATCGTTGAAATCGCGATAGGGAGTCAGGTGTTTCATCGCCCACTCTCTATTGTAACCCTGATATCCGCCTTGCAGTAAGAAATGGTAGGCTGAGAATACTTTATCCCAGGGGTTGCGGACAAATGAGAACTTGAAGAAAAGATCGAACTCCTCTTCGGTGAAAATTACCTGATAGTCTTTCAAACGATTGTGTCCTCCGCCGAGGTGGGAAAAAAGACTTGTGCAGACGGAAATCCCTGCCGCTTTTGGGATATGAATAAAAAGACATTTCAGGTCAAGAAAGGATCGATACGTGTACCTCCGGGATGTTTCAGTTCGTAAAACCTGGTATTTCCGGTTTTTACGGGGATGAAGAAGGGCAAAAAGATTTTTCCGCCAGGAGTAGGGAAGGGCCTGATAGGCGAGGTCTGACAGCATTTCTGGGTAATTCTCTTTAATACCGGAGCGCGCACAGGAGCCGGTTGATCAAAAGTCGATGTGTTTTTGGCGGTGCTTTTTTCACCGAAGCATTGACGTGGGGAAAAGGAACCGGCGGGATGTCCTTGTCAAGAAATCGACACAACCGTTCCCAGCCGTCCCCATTCTCCCAGCACACCTCCAGGAAATCGTCTGGCCGACCAGCGAAATACGTCCGGACCTCATCGTTGTGCCTGAGGTAGCAGGAAATGAATTCGTCCCGATGATATCTTGGGTAGTTGTGGCCATAGGCCAGTTTCCGGGCGTGCCTGAAAGGATGTGTTCGCATCGAGAATTTTTCCAGGCTGTTGAGCCAGGCAAATTCGTTTTTCCGGGTGGTAAGAATGAAATGGCTATCGGGAAACAGCCGATCAAGATCTTGGTATATCAACGGCCAAGGGAAATCCTCAAACATGTCATGGTCTTCGACAACTTTGATTGCTGGACCGAAGTCATTCTTCTTTTTGACGTCGAACAGGAGCTGGTAGGAGTAACCAAAGCGGCAGTAACCTAACAAATCACAGCAATCGCCAAGGGTGGTGGTTCCGGTTTTATTAAGTCCGATACCAAAAATCTTACGGTTTACGCGGTTCATCGTTGTATGTTGTGATGGTATATGCTTGCCTGACACTACAACCAAGGAGCGCGAAACACAAGGGAGAACGGAGAAGAAACGACTTTGTTTCCCGGCGAGGTTCCCATGGAAACAGTCGTCTAGATGCGTCACATGATGGCGGCGAAAAACTTTGAATAAGCGGAACATATGCACGGGATGCTCCAAAGATCAAAGACAGGCGGCTTTTATTGAGTTTTGGGCAAATAGATGATAAAAAGCCACACTTGGATAGAAATTCAGCATGTTATCGTGACACTCCTCTGCGAACTTATTTGGGGGGAGGTTTGTAATTTCTCAAAATAAGGAGCTTTTACTATGGTTTCCGTGAGAATATTCGGCGCCGGTTCAATCGGCAATCATCTTAGTTTCGCCTGTCGCCAGAAAGGGTGGCAGGTCGAGATGTGCGACCGAGACAAAACTGCGCTCGAGAGGACGCAAAAGGACATCTATCCGGGGCGTTACGGAAAATGGGACGCAGATATCCAGCTGCAATTGGTCGAGGACCTGGCAGACGAGTACAGAGATGTTGTCATTATCGGGACACCGCCGGAATACCATATACCGGTGGCCCTGGACCAGATCAGACGCATTTCGCCGAAGATCGTTTTGATCGAAAAACCGCTTTGTCCTCCAAGCCTTGATGGTGTTGGAGAACTGCTTGAAACGGCACGGGAGCACAAGTGTCTCGTACTGGTCGGCTACAATCATACATTGACGCGCAATACCCGGGTTGCGGAGCAATTGCTGGCCGACAGAGTTGTTGGAGAGATCGTTACGATTGATGCCGGTTTTCGTGAGTACTGGGGGGGCATTTTTGCCGCTCATCCCTGGCTTGACGGCCCAAAGGACAGTTACCTGGGATATCTCTCCAAGGGCGGGGGGGCAACTGGAGAACACTCGCATGCTATTAACATCTGGCAGCATTTCGCTCACATAACCGGAAACGGCCGTACCACCAAGGTCGCCGCCATGCATCAGATCATTCGGAGCGACGGTGTCGAGTACGATCAACTCGGGCAGATGATCGTGGAGACGGAATCGGGACTGATTGGCAACATCGTTCAGGACGTGGTTACCGAGCCACCGGAAAAGAAGGTTAAAATTATCGGTAAATCAGGGTATATCGAATGGCAGGTGAATGCAACTTCAGATTGTGATGCCGTGCGGTACAAGACGGGTGACATACCGGTGCAGGAGCAGCTTTTCAAAAAGACACGGCCTGATGACTTTGCCGGTGAAATCGACCATCTTGCGGACTTGCTGGCTGATCCTGACCAGGATTCGCCGATTTCGCTGACCCGGGGCCTGGAGACAATGCTGATCATTGAGGCGGCCTATAAGTCGAGCAAAGAAAGCCGGTTCGTCACTGTCGACTATTCCCGTTTTCCGTTCGCTTTTTTTTCCTGAGAGGGTAAGGATGAAACCGTTTACATTCGAAAACTTGTTTGTTCTTGACCTGGCAAATAATCACCAGGGCGAAATTGAACACGGGCTGGCTGTCATTGAAAAGCATGGCGAAGTAGTCAGAAAGTGCGAAGTGCGTGCCGGTCTTAAATTTCAGTTCCGGCAATTGGATACCTTTATTCATCCGGATTTCAAGGAAAGAAAGGATATCAAACATATCCCCCGGTTCATGGAAACAGCCTTGCCTGTCGATGCCTATGGGGAGTTGGTCGATGCCGTGCATAGGCAGGGGATGGTCAGTATTTGCACCCCATTCGATGAGGAGTCGGTTGATATCATTCTTGAGATGGGCATTGAAGTTATCAAGGTGGCCAGTTGTTCGGCTTCGGATTGGCCGTTGCTCAAGAAAATAGCACAGACCAATCGGCCGGTCATTATTTCCACGGCAGGGTTGTCTATGAGCAAGATCGATCGTTTGGTGAGCTACTTCGAATACGAGAAAGCGCACTTCGCTCTGATGCATTGTGTTGCTCTTTACCCGACACCTCCGGAAAAAACCGAACTGAATCAAATAGATTTGCTGAAAAATCGGTTCCCCGCTCTCACTGTCGGCTTTTCGACACATGAACACCCCGATAATACTATAAATATCGGGATAGCATATGGAAAAGGAGCGAGAATTTTCGAGCGTCATGTCGGCTTTGAGACGGGTAGGCATAAACTGAACAAGTATTCGTCCACACCTGAACAAATCGAGCAATGGATCACAGCCTGGAAGCAGGCAGTGGCCACGTGCGGAGGCGATTATCGGGCGCCGGCAGACCCTGACGAAACAGCTTCGCTGAGATCGCTGATGCGCGGTGTCTATGCAAAGAAGAAGATTTCTGCCGGAGAGGCGATTGAGCAAAGTCATGTGTTCTTCTCGATGCCCCTTCAGGACGATCAGCTGGCAAGCGGTGACTTCGTTCCCGGCATTGTTGCCAATCGCGACTACGCAGCAGGCACTCCCCTGGACGGCTCCATGGCAAATCTCGAGCCAAGCAGGAAAGACAGGATCTTCCAGATAATGTTGCAGGTGAAAGGGATTCTCAATCAGGCGCGTATCTTCATCGGTAAGGAGAGTGCCATTGAAATCTCGCATCATTATGGACTGGAGCATTTCCGTGAATTCGGAGCGGTCATCATCACCTGTATCAACCGCAGTTACTGCAAAAAGCTCATTGTCATGCTGCCCCGCCAGAAACATCCCTATCATTTTCACGAGAAGAAGGAAGAAACGTTTCAGCTTCTCTGGGGGGATGTGGAGATCGAACTGGCCGGGAACAGGACCAAGCTGGAACAGGGCGACATATTTACCGTTCTGGGAAGAGAGTGGCACAAGTTCCATACCCTGGACGGTTGCGTGTTCGAGGAGGTTTCGACGACTCATTTCGATAACGATTCCTTCTACGAAGACGAACGAATAGCCAGGCTGCCGCGGGAACAGAGGAAGACCCAGCTGGACAATTGGGAGTCGGCGACCCGAGATGTTATTCGTTCGAGATAAAAACTGCGTGACCGGGGTCGAGGAGAATGCCTCCGGAGAAGTCAACGTCATCATATTCGATTTCGACGGGACACTTGTTCAGTCGAACCGGATAAAGCTGCAGGCCTGGTATGATCTCTTTGCTGGAGATGACACCAAGCGTGCACTGTTGCCAGGAGTCCTAGAACGTCATGGGGAGGCTTCGCGCTACGCCATCATTAGGAAGTTTTTTGAACGCGCCGGAGATGAGCAGCTCAGCGAGGATCAACTGTCTGAGGTCATAGCCGATTACGCCCGGCGGTACAATAAGTTGGTCCTGGAAGGTGTTAAAACGTGTCCCGAAATGCCGAGCGCCTCAGATGTCCTTGATGAGTTGTTCACCAAAGTGCCGCTCTACTGCAGCTCGCATACGCCGGAGACAGAGTTGCTGGACATCCTGCATTTCCGTGGCTGGAGTCGGTATTTCAAAGGGATATTCGGGTACCCCCGGGTTAAAAGCGAAACGGTAAAATATATCGTCGCTACCGAACAGGTATTTCCCGATGAGGTGCTTGTTGTCGGGGACGGGCTATCAGACCGGGAAGCCGCCGAAACTACGGGGGCCCGCTTCTTCTCGATATCTGGCTGCAGTGATGTGCGGAGTCTGTTGCAATGCTGCCATTTCGAAAGATCGGCCATATAATCAACCAGGAGACAAAGGGGTAAAATTTCCCGTCAGCTATGTTGTTACAACATAAAGTTCTTGCAGTGGTCCCCGCACGAGGTGGCAGTAAAGGCATCAAGCTCAAAAATCTTCGCGAAGTCGGTGGGGTGCCGCTGGTCGCTATTGTTGGCCGGCTGCTCAACGGTCTGCCGGAAATTGACCGGGCTGTTGTTTCAACCGATCATGAGCTTATCAGGGATGTTGCCGTGGCATCGGGGCTTGAAGCTCCATTCCTGAGACCGGAAAATCTTTCCGGCGACAGGATCGGAGATCTTGAAGTGCTCACCCATGCATTGCTCGCCGCGGAGGACGATGATGGGCAGCACTATGACGTGGTCGTAATGGTGCAGCCGACCTGTCCGCTGCGCAAAAAAGGGCACATTCTGGACCCGGTCGAGAAGCTGATCCGGGGGGGCTATGATGCTGTCTGGACCGTCAGCCCGACAGATTCCAAGGCCCATCCATTGAAGCAACTCGTTTACCGGGACGATCGATTGGACTATTACGATCATCGCGGTGCATCGATCATCGCCCGGCAACAGCTGGAACCATTGTACCATCGCAATGGCGCTGCGTATGCGATAAGTCGTACATGCCTGCTGGAGAAGAAATCGATCAAAGGGGGGAATACTTCGGCTATTGTCATTGAAGAGTTTTTGCCCAACATCGATACGGAACTTGACCTGCAATTCGCCGATTTCTACCTGAACAGATTGCCGAAACCGTGACACCTCCATTCTCCTCGTTGAGATCACTTCATCCTCTCCATTGGCTCATCATTCCCATCGAAACAAAAGTCAGGGAGTTTGACGCGAAGCTCCTGCTCAGCTGTGCTGCAGCCGAGGCGGGTTACGGGGTCATCCTCGGACATCAGCACGTGATTCAACGCACGTGGAGGAAGATGCCCCGAAGCACCGTTTTCGACAAAAGCGTCGTAAAGGCAAACGAGAAAAAATTCAGGGCATATAAACGGCAGGGAAACGGGGTAATCGCCTGGTGTGAGGAAGGCCTGCTGCTGGCAGACGAGCAGGACTATGCGAACAGAAAGCTCAATCCGGCAACCTTGGAACACGTTGACCTGTTCTGCTCCTGGGGCGCCAATCAGACACGGGTTGTCCTTGGCAACGTTCCAGAAGTAGAGAATAAATTGCAGGCCGTCGGCAATCCGAGAATGGATTTGCTGCGGCCGGAAGTCCGCGGCTATTTTTCCCGGGGAGCGGCAGAGATCAAAAATGCCTTTGGTCCGTTTTTGCTCATTAACACTAATTTCGCTGCTTACAACAACATCCGCGGGGCCGAGACATCACTTGAAATTCAGAAACGCAGTGGCAAGATTCGTTCTCCGCAAGGAGAAAAACTCTTTCGTGAATTTGTAGGATTCAAGGAGAGAATGTATCATGCGTTCACCTCCCTGGTGGAAACACTTGCCAGAAATTTCCCTGATTACACGATTGTTGTCCGCCCCCACCCTGCCGAAAATCATGAGGTATGGCGAAAAACGGTTTCATCTTGGCCGAATGTCAGGATCGTTCACGAAGGAAACGTGATCAATTGGCTGCTTGCGGCGGAAGTAACCATCCAGAATGGGTGTACGACAGGGATTGAATCGTTCTTGTTGGACCGGCCGACTGTCTCCTATCAACCCTTTGCCTCGACGATTTATGAGAATTATCTGCCCGATGTTTTGGGTATAGCGGCCAGAAACGAAAAAGGTCTCGTTGATCTGGTGAAAACTATCTGTTGCGGAACGCTTGGTGAGAGCGAGCAGGAACAGGCGGAAAAGCGGGAATTGGCCGGACACTTTATACAGAACGTCGATGGGGAGTTGTGCGTCGATCGAATTGTTGCACAACTCCCGTCTTTCAGGAGGAAAAAAGATCAGATAATCGGCAACAGGTTCCTCCAGGCTGCACGGCAGGTGAGAAACTGGCAGACGACATGTCGATATCTGGCCCGTTCCGTTAAGGACCGGTTTGTTGATGGGCGGAGTATGAACCTGAAAAAGGGGGGGCGGGAAAGTCTGGCGAACGTGCAGAAGAAGGTTGTCAAGCAGGTTTTCCCGGGACTTACCTGGGATGAAGTCAACACTGGTGTTCAAACTTTTCAACAGGTCATGCAACGGTTTGACGGCATCGAGGTATTTCCGTACGCACGGAATTGTTTCGTCATTGCACCACCCCATTCACGTGACAACGGGTAATGGCATGGATGGGGGCGAGAGCAAGCCGTGCATGGTCTTTTTGTTGTATATGAACCGGTCCGGTTCGACGCTGCTTGCCCATCTGTTGGATCAATATCGGGATATTGGCGTGACGCCGGAAGCTGATATTCCTGATGGGCTTCTCCTCTCCACGGCGGACATCCGCGAAGAGATCGATATTTTATCGTATCTCGATAAACTCTATCGAAACCGGAAATTCAGTGCCTGGAACGTCGACCGGGATCGACTCGAGAGAGCGTTACGGGGCATGATCCCCCCGTACGGCTTCGAGCATATCCTTCTAGAAATCCTGAGCCTCTATTTTTCCTCTTCTCACGCCAGGGTATATATTTACAAGCGGGGGCATTATATCAACCATGTGCCGGAATTGCGCCGACTGTTCCCCGGCTGCAGATTCCTCTTTATAGAACGCGATCCCAGGGCGATTTTCGAATCCCAGAAGAGAAGCGTCGACAGCGTGAGCGGTCGGGTAATGGCGGTCAACGCAGTGGAACGGGCGATTAAATACGTACGGACCATGAAGTTGGTTGAGAGATACTCGTCTGACGGAGACTTTTTTTCTCTGCGTTTCGAAGACCTGGTTTCCGACCCCGATCGCGCCATCTGTCCGGTTCTTGATTTTCTCGGCGTGGATAACAGGGAAACCGTGCGATCACGCTATTTTCAAAAAATTCCCGAGAGTCAGCATCATTTGCACCGGGGTATCCTGGCAAAGCCCGCCCTCAAGAAGATCGACGAATGGCAGAAGGTATTGCGCCACGAGGAAATCGACGCGATGCAATGGATAGCGGGCCGGACCATTCGATCGCGAGGTTATGAATTGTTCCCGACCAGTACGGGGTGCCTGAGATCAGGGTTCTTTTTGCTATGGGCAGTGGGTCATCTGCTGTTTCGTCATGCACCGGCCGAGGTGCTTCGGCGGACAATAAAGCGATGAGACTCGGGGTCCATTCGCTCCTTAATCGTATCAGCAGTGCTCATCGGTCTCTTTGTCTATGAAACAGGATGGTGCCAGATTACAGCATGCGAGGCCGTCGAGGATATTCCCTCCCGGTGGTCATGATACCACCATCAGGGTCGCGATCATAGCCGATGGGATGCCATCCGGGGGGACTGAACGACAAATCGTCGCTCTGCTGAAGGGATTGCGCCAGTCCTGCAGATCAATCGAAACCCTGTTCGGTGTCCTGGTGAAAGGCGGTGCCCGCGAACATGAGGCAATGCTCTGGGCAAACGAGGTTTTACCGATACGGCAGCAGCATCAGTTAGATATCACTCTTGCATGGTCGGTCGTCAGGCTTGTCAGACGCTATCGGGTTGATGTCGTGCACACGTTCGGGAGTATTGCAGATCTTGCGGGATGTGCGGCCTCCAGGATGGCTGGTGCAAAGTTTGTCAACGGGTCGATACGGTCGGCACGGAGAAAGCTTTCAAAGCGCGACCGTCTCAGCAAATTGACGATGCCTTTTGCAGACCTGATCGTGGCCAATTCGAGGGCCGGTCTGCGGGCTTTCGGGATGGACAAGCTGGGTACGGCACGGGTGATTTATAACGGTATGGACCTGGCGTCACTTTCTGGTGTGGGCAAGATTGATTTTCCAGCCCCCTTTATTTGCATGGTAGGGAATTTTACCGCAAAAAAAGACCAGAAGGCACTTATTGAAGCATTTCCCCTGGTGCTGAAACAGCATCCGGATTATCGCCTCGTTCTCATTGGGAGGGGAGATCGAGAGACTCACTGCCGGCAGGTGATCGACCGGTTGGGTTTGATTGATCGAGTCGTTATCGTCAACGATTGTGATGAGCCAGCTCCATGGATCGAGGGTGCGACCGTCTGTGTCCTCTTGAGTCCGGATGGAGAGGGGCTCTCCAATGTTATCATGGAGTATTGCGCTCACGGAAAACCGGTTGTAGCCACCGATCTTGGCGGCAACGATGAAATAATTGAAGATGGAGCATCGGGAGTGCTGCTGCAGTCACATGATTCCGATACAGTCGGTTCAGCACTGTTGGCTCTTTTAAACGATAAAGAGAAAATGGAGCGAATCGGCCGACGAGCCGGAGAGATTATACAGGAGCGCTTTCATCTCCAACGGATGATCGATGACTATGTGGAACTTTATTTTTACGTGGTAAAGAAAAAGTAAGACCAAGTGCAATGATAGGCAGTCCCCATGATCAGTCGGATGAACCATTATTATCGTCCGCATCAAACCCTAGAGGTGGACCCAAGGATTAGGATCACGAGCTAAGTTATAGTAAGAAGTTCATAGCTTCTCAACCCAAGATCATGAGGAATTATGAAACGGCAACGACGAAAACACACACCGGAATTCAAAGCCAGGATTGCTTTGAAGGCGATCAAAGTGATTAAGACGATCAGCCAGATTGCCAAAAGAAGAAGGACCAACTTGTTCAGCAAACCCTATAATTCTTTGCGGGTTGGTTGGGCGGTTATATTGTGAGAAAATCGTTGATCTTTCCTGAAAAGTCCTCTGGAGAATGGGTAAAATGATCTGTCGATTATACAAGTGTCGGACCATTTTTTCTATTCTTTATTTGACTGGAGTCGTACTAACATCATTGTGGTTTTTCTTCGGTTCAAGATCGCTCGACACTTTGATCCAGATTGAATATGGTATGCCACTGCCTCAGAAAGGGGTCGGGCAGTTGTTTTGGAGTGATGGTAGTGACGGCTATCGTGAAGATTTGTCTGTCCGTTTTCCATTGACTACCGAGCAAGCTTATTATGCGGTTCAGATACCCGCACTTATCAAGCTAGATTCTGTTCGATTGGATCCAATTGACGGTGACGAAATTGTTTTTATAAATAGCATTACAATACAAGAGAAATCCTCATCACCACAGCGATTCACTACAACGGATCAGCTTTTGAAAGTTTTGCTACCGTTTAATGGAACGATTAAAATAGGTCTTGCTGATCACGGTTTGTACCTGTTGCCATTGACAAATGATCCGCAACTACTTGTAAATCTCGCTGTCCTTGATAAAAATCCTTTGCTACCAAGTTCTTTGTTAGCAAAGTTGGTTATTACCTGCAGTCTTGGGGTGATAAGCTTGCTTTTTGTGACCATTGTTTTCAAATATATTTTTCACGCTCAAAAAGGAACTACATTCTCACGTTTTATCCTAGTGGTCGAGGTGATCTGCAGCATTCTGGTGACGATTTTCGTTCTCACTTACTTAGGAACGTGGATCGCGAAGATGTCGACAAGTTCTTTGTGGACTGATGAGATCTATACCATTGAAAAGTTTTCCTCACAAGAACCGGTATCTTCTTTGACGGATTACCATGCCGCCAACAACCATATTCTCTTCAACGTCTTTAACTCATTACTCCCGGGAAGTGCCTCGTTTGATCCATTTAGAGCGCGTATATTGTCTTTTCTTGCAGTAATATCATCCACCATCCTGTCCTTGGGTTTTTTTTTCCGGCGACAGTGGTTTGCCGCAGGGGCGCTAACGCTTGTTGCTTTAACTAACTCATGGCCTCATCTGGTTTTGATGCTTGAGGCTAGAGGATACGGGCTAGTAGTTTTTTGGGGTGTGGTACTTTCTTATTCTGTGGTTTCGTATCTTTCAAAGGGAGGAATACCTGCTCTCTCTGGGGCAGTCGCAGCTGGTGTGCTTGGGACCATGACAATTCCGACTTTTGGCTTTTTTGCAATGCCTCTTCTTGTCTTGTTGGCTCTAAAAAGGCGTTGCAAGCTTGTCATTCTTGCTATCTTAGCTGGCTTCGGCTTTGTTGCGGCACTTTATCTTCCTCTTTTGCCTCAGCTACTTGAAATTAAAGAAGGTTATTCAGATAAGTGGGGAGCAGAGTATTCTTCTGTGAAAGCGGTAGTATCAACTTTAACGGACTATCTTTTTCCTGAAGCTTCGATGACGGTTATCCTTCTTGTTCTAATGAGTATTGCGATTATTGCATTTTTCCCTTGGTGGAAGCTGAACGGGCTTGAAACGGTCGAAAATTGGAAACCAATTTCCTATTCCATTATAATATTTTTCGCAATATGCCTAATTCTGGAAACACCCGCTGTGAGAACTACCGCCTTCATAGTTTTACCTATCACTATCATGTTACTATCGGTTTTTAGTGTCATTGTAAATCTAAATATCTGGATAAGGTTCGGATGGGTTGTTGCTTTTACGGTACTAAGCATAATGATTTGTTATGATTATGTTTATAAACATGAGATCTTGAATACTTATTACAGGCCAAAAGAAAACTGGAAAGGAACTGCTGATTTGATTCAAAATGTATTTTCTTCGGAAGATATCGTGATATTTAATAATTTTCGCACTAAATATTTACAAAAATATCTGCCTGATGATTATTTATTTGTTGAAGAATTTTCGTTACAAGATTATCAACTTGGTGCCTTGGTTGTTGTAGATAGTAATCCATGGAGCCCTGATCGTTTCGCAACTTCAGAATATTTCGAAGATAGCCTTTATTTCCGTGTTCCACAGGATCGGAGGGAATATCAGACCCTATTGTATCGAGTACCGAATCTTTCCAAGTTTACTATTCTTAATGTTTTCGTCGATAATGGAAGCATAGGATGTGCTGGTAGTATTGGCCTTGATGAATTAAATAGATGTCGTAACTATATAGACAAACAGTGGGTAGAAATTGTTTTTCGCCAAAATGAACCAGTATATTCATTTAACTTAACAACAATTGGTATGACTGCTGATAGCATAACTGAAGTTAGCGTGGCACAAGAGAAAGGAGGGTGGCAGGAACTTCCAGCGAAAAGCATAGTTTCTTATTTCCAAGAAGGGCGTCCTTGGGCAAGGCACCATAATAATGCTTCTTTAATATCTATATCACTAAATGGTATTAAGAATATCTCCCGTTTGAGATTTGCTATCAAGCCGATAGATGTCGAACAGACTTCGCATATTTCTTCTATGTGGTTTCAATAAAATCGCTTTTCGAAGAAATGAACCTGTGTAGTAGCCAAAAGGTAAATTTTGCTGTGTAGAATTAAAATGGCGCTGACATGTAGAGTATTTTAATTTTCTTGGTGTCAAACGAATAAGATTCGTTGCTTGCTTGATGGCCTATCCTCTGCTTTTAATCGGAAAGAGCTGGATAGACGCTTTTTAAATCAGAAAAAATCTACAATCATGAGCTGAAGTTTTTAAAAAAAATCTCGGCTACCAGTCAATCTTGCCATACCAATATCTGTTTTTAAGGATAAATTAGACCATGAAATCAACCATTCTAGTTACCGGTGGGGCGGGGTATATCGGGAGTCACACATGCAAGGCGTTGCGAGATAGTGATTGTTTGCCGGTCGCCTATGACAATTTGGTATATGGGCACAGAGAAGCTGCCCAATGGGGTCCGCTGGAATACGGGGACATCCTCGACCACGCCAGGCTGGACCAGGTGTTTCGTTTGTATCAGCCTGAGGCAGTGATCCATTTCGCAGCCTATGCCTATGTCGGTGAGTCGGTAGTTGATCCGGGCAAATACTATCAGAATAATGTGGCGGGAACGATCAATCTCTTGGAATCGATGCGCCGGCATGGGTGCCGGATGATTATTTTCTCAAGCACATGTGCTTCGTTCGGTTTGCCCAAGATGATACCGATTGGTGAAACAGCGGAGCAGAATCCCATCAACCCCTATGGTAGAAGCAAACTGATGATCGAACAGATCCTCAAGGATTACGACGGCGCCTATGGCATCAGGCATATCGCACTTCGCTATTTTAACGCTGCCGGTGCTGATCCGGAAGGTGTAGTTGGAGAGGATCATGAGCCGGAAACCCATCTCATTCCCCTTGTCATCGATGCGGCCTTGGGGCGGCGGGAATGTATTGAAATATTCGGGACGGATTATCCCACTCCGGATGGTACGGCCATTCGCGATTATGTCCATGTGACTGATCTTGCCGATGCTCATGTGCGGGCCGTGGATAAATTGCGACGAGACGGTTCCAGCGACCAGTTCAACCTCGGCACGGGAACTGGAACATCAGTCAGACAGATTATCCAGAGTGTTGAAACCATAAGCAGGTGTACGGTACCTGTACGCGAAGGACATAGGCGGCCGGGTGATCCACCGGAACTCGTAGCCGATCCACGTAAGGCGCTGCAGTTCCTCGATTGGCGGCCCCGCTTTTCAGAGCTGGAGACGATTGTTGGGACGGCGTTTCGCTGGCATGAGGGCGGCGGCTTCCGAGGTGCTTGATGAGCGTGATTGGTTACGGTTCATGCATTATTTTCTCAGGACTATGAAACTCTAAACTTCAGTATACTATTAATATAAATTTCTAAATCCGAACTGGTCCGTCATAAGTAAAATTACTTGGACGCCTACAAACCATACTTTATAATGCAGCGAAGAGCGCTTAAACCGTCTCGCCAGCTGATCTTTTTTCCCTCCTGATACGTACGCCCGCTGTATGAAATTCCAACCTCGTAAATCCTGCAATTAAGTTTGGCTATTTTTGCGGTTACTTCCGGTTCAAAACCGAACCTATCTTCTTCAATCTTGATCTGATCGAGAATATTCTTCCGAAAAACTTTATAGCAGGTCTCCATGTCCGTTAGGTTTAAATTAGTAAACATATTGGAAAGTAAGGTCAGAAATTTATTGCCAAGCATATGCCAGAAATATAACACACGATGGGCACCAGATCCGACAAACCTAGAACCAAAAACGACATCTGCCTTCAGGTTTAAGATCGGTTCTAGCAACTTTGGATACTCAGTAGGGTCGTACTCTAGATCGGCATCCTGTATCAGTACAATGTCGCCAGTTGCGACTTCAAAGCCAGAACGAAGAGCGGCCCCTTTTCCCAAATTGACCTTGTGGTATACTTTCAACAAGTTGGAATCTAGCAGTTCAGACTCTATCAGTTCTCTAGTGCCATCCGTTGAACAATCATCAACAAGTATTATCTCTTTTTTTAAGGAAATGTTAACTGCCTGAACTTGTTTAACAAGCATTAGCAGGGTTTCCCTCTCATTGAACACAGGGATAACTATTGAGACTTTGGAAAATTTTGTTGTATCAGTATCCATAACTTTTATTTTAATTGCTGTAAAAGGCACTATGCCTGTGCCAACTTGTTTTAGGAGGCCTATCATAAGGTGCACATTCCGGAACTATCCAGCATTGGTCTCCTTTCTTTGGACGAACACCATAATCTGGGTCTTTTTCGACTTCTATCGTATGTTCCAAGTATAGGGCAGTCGAAGTTGACTCTCAACACGCAGGAATTATTTCGCTTTTCTCCTATCGGGCAGCTTTTTCCTGCTGGCTGCACGGCCGCCATTTCGCGGCAGAGCGCTTGGCGGCGTGATCGCCAGCGCCGAGAACAACCGGGTCAGACTCGGCCTCGGTTTCGGTACACTGAGCAGGCCGCCGGTCTGCCGGCCGTCGATCTCATGTTCCATCGCGCATAAAGTTGACAATTTTTTCAGCCCCTCCTCAACCGTCACATCCAGATCCCGCCAGGCCGCCGCCAGCTTCCGGCGGACCAAATACGCCAGCATGACCACAAAGATATGACCTCTTGTACGCGATTCCTTGCGCACATAGATTGGCCGAACTTCCAGGTGGCCGGTTGTGCAGGTCCGAAACGCGTGCTCAACCTGAATCAGGTCCTTGTAGCGATCATGCACGGTTTTCGTCGGGGCATGTTCGGCAGGAAGATCGGTTCTTAGAACATAACAATCATCCAGTTCCTGTACTTCGGCCAAATAGGCTTCGTCAATCTCTACGGTGATCGTGCGATTCGTACAGGTAGTTTTCAGGAAATCACCGACCTTCAGTTTGCTCTCTTTATCCCATACCTTCTGTGTGACCTTGTAGAAATCAGCTCGCGAGTGCTCGGCCAGATAGCGGTTTTGTTCAGCGGCCAACGCCTGGACGGCAGAAATTTTCCGGGCGCGTGACGCTGCCACCTCAGCAGCTCGAATCGGGTTGCGCCGCAGGATGTAGCGCACTCCATTCTGTTCCACCTCACACTGTTCGCTATCGAACAGGCCCAGCTGCAAAGCACCGCTTTTCAGCATGGCCCGGATCTGCGGCTTGGTGATTGCCGTGATGTAGTAAAAACCGGCTTCTTTCAGCCCCTCGATTTGGACGCTTTTGATCATCCCCCGATCGCCGACCATGGTCACCCGCTGGCAACCGAATTCCCGGGCGGTCTTCTCGATCTGGGCGCCAAAGGTTTTGAGGTCGGTGGTGTTGCCCTTAAAGACACGGACCGACACCGGGGTGCTGTCATCACCGCACAGCAGGCCGACCACAATCTGTTTCTTACCCCGCTTATTGTCCCGGTTGTAGCCCCAGTCACCGAGTTCATTCTGGTCGCCTTCCAGGTAACTGGAGGTGACATCATAAAGAAACAGGGTGGGCGCTTGATCTCCGAAGGTTTTCTTGAACAGTTTCTGTTCTATGTTGTCCTGCTGCTCGCAGAGCCAGTCCAGGGCCTGGTAAAGATCATCTTCGGTAAACGAATCAACGCCGAGCAACTCGCACACCGCGTGTTCATCGGCAAGGCGCACGGCACTCAGCCGTGATCCTTGCTCGATCAGTCGGGCCATGATCAGCCACAGGCAAAGCTGGCCATGTCGCGACGAGCCGATAATTTTATCAAGTCCCAGCTCCCGGCAGAGGTGGAGCAAAACCCACACGGCGCCAACCGAGCGACCCTGTTTTTGTTTGACACTGCCGCCCAACAGGTGTTCCAATTCGTCCGGACTGTCTTTGTGTTTCAGGGCAAGATCGATGGTTTTGATCACCGCTTCGGGGTATTTGGTCAGGTTGAGCAGGGTTCGTTTCTTGACCTTGGAGCCCGTTTCTCCGCGCTCACGGTATGATTCGCGGAGCAGGATCTGGGTGTAGACCTTACCGCCTTGCCTGGATTTGACTCGCTCGATATACATGATGGCTACTTAATACCATATATGCATATCAATATAATATATGAACATTGATGGCTACGATATCGAAACGGAAATCTTCTAATTTGAACGGAAAATCAAGATTTTGCTACAATTTCAGTATGGAACATCCGTTTCAATCTGTCGGGTTGGCTGTTGAGGTCGAATATGGGCGCGGTATCGCTAAAACTGGAAGTGTCGGGCTAGCTCCGGTAGCTGTCGGTGAGTTTGGCGATTTCCGTTTCGACGCGGTGCCGTAACTCGAGCGGGCCGAGGACTTTGGCTTGGGCGCCGTATTGCAGGACCTTCATCATGATTTCACGGTTGTCGCTTACCGGCAGTCTCATAATGATGCCGTCGGTGGAGGATTCGATCTCTTGCTCACGATGCCAATACTGATTTTTAACGAGTTCCGCGGCCTCGCCGGTGAAGAGGATTTCAGCCCGGTACCGAAGGGGTCCTTTGAAGATACCGAAGGAACGGTCCAGATCTTTGTCCGCCGTGCTGGCTGAGTGCACTGCCCTGGCGCCGACTGCGGCCTTTTTGATCCGGGCCAGATGGAAGATCCTGGTCTCTTCGCGCAAGGTGCACCAGGCGGCCAGATACCAGCGGCCCTGGTAATTGATCAGTTTCAGCGGTTCAACGATACGCTCGGTTTGTTTGTGTTTCAGCGTAGAGTAAGTCAGTTCCAGTCGGCGCCGCTTAACGATGGCTTCAATAATGGTGTCGAAGACTTCCGGGGTCGGATACTCCACCTCGATCCATTCGCAGTGGATACTATCAGTAATCGGGGTGCCGCCGGTAGCGACCATCGAGGTCAGCCGCTTTTCCAGCTGGCGGATTTCAGGTAACTCGCCCAGTCCGGTTTCGGTTGCAAGTTTGTTGAGCATGCCGAGAAGGAAGACGATCCGAGCGCTATTCTCGAACGGCAGGTTGAAGGCGGCATCGCTGTAGTAAAACCCGTTTTTCCGCTGGTCGTAGGTCAGCGGGGCCAGCAGGCGGTCGCGCAGGTAGGCGATGTCGCGGCGTGCAGTGGGCTGGGAGATCTCGAATTCCCGCATCAGAGTGCGGGCATTGGGGTAGCGGTTGCGGGTCAGTTCGTTGTGGAAGAAATAGATCCGTTCGAGAAGGCTCATTATTGCTGGAGATCGGCGCCGATTGGATCAATTGGTCTGCCGGCGGTGCTTGACCGGCGGGATTTTCATCTGCTCACGGTACTTGGCCACGGTGCGCCGGGCCAGTTGGATATTCCGGTCGGCGAGCAGTTCGGCGATGGCGCTGTCGGAGAGCGGCTTGGTCTTGTCTTCTTCCTGGATCATTTGACGGATGCGGGTCTTGATCGACTCGGCGGCCAGCGCGTCGCCGCCTTCGCGGGGGATGGCGGTGGAGAAGAAGTACTTGAGTTCGATGATGCCCTGCGGGGTGTGGGCGTACTTGTTGGAGGTGACCCGGCTGATGGTCGACTCGTGCATGCCGATGTCTTCAGCGACGTCGCGCAGGATCAGCGGCTTGAGAGCGGCCGGTCCGTTATCGAAGAAGTCATGCTGGAAACGCAGGATCGACTCCATGACCCGGTAGATGGTGCGCTGCCGCTGGTGGATGGAGCGGATGAACCACTCGGCGCTCTTTACCTTGTCGGCGATATAGGTTTTTGATTCCTTGGTGGTCGTCGGCGTGGTGGCTTGCAGCAGGTCCTGGTAGTAGCTCGATACTTTGAGTTTCGGCAGGTCGTCGTCGTTGAGTTTGATGACATACTCGCCGTCGATTTTTTCCACGTAGACATCGGGGACGATGTAATTGGTGGCCTCCTCGGCATAGGGCAGACCGGGAAAGGGGGTCAGGTTGGCGGTGATGAAGTTGATCGCCTCGACGATTTCCGATTTTTTTCGGCCGGTCAGCCGGGAGAGCATCTTGTAGTTGCGGGTTTCCAGCAGGTTGAGATGATCGGTGACGATCTGGGCGGCCAGCGATTTACCCATGTTGATTCGTTCGAGCTGCAGTTTCAGCGACTCGCTGACGTTTCGTGCGGCGATGCCGGGCGGGTCGAGTTCCTGTACCACTTCCAGCAGGTAGTCCGCCTCGTCGAAGGTGCAGTTGGTGTTTTCAATGATATCTTCGAGGGTGGTTTCCAGGAAGCCGTAACGATTGAGGTTGCCGACGATATACAGGGCGATCTCCCATTCCCGCTCGTCCAGTTCGCTGTGGGCCAGCTGCCACTGCAGATAGGCGGAGAGTCCCGGCTTTTCGGAGATGAAGTCGAACTGACTGGGGGCGTCCGCCGGCGGGGTCTCTTTGGAAAAGGAGAAATTCGAATCGAAATTGTTGGCGTATTCTTCCCAATTGGTGTCGGGCAGGGCATCGGAGGCGGCTAACAGGGGGGTGAAGTCGGTTTCCGGTGCGTTGGTCCGGTCCGGTTCCGCGGTGGTGCTCAGGCTATATGACGGCTCGTCCTGGCCGTCTTCCGCCGACGTTTCGATTTCCAGGGCCGGGTTCTGCTCAATTTCCGCCTGCAGGGCGGTGGACAGGTCGAGGCGGTTGAGCTGCAGGAGCTTGATGGCCTGGCGCAACTGGGGCGTCATCACCAGTTTCTGGGCCAGTTTCAGTTGCTGTCTGAGTTCAAGTGCCATGGATGGTGACCGATCGATTACATGGTGAAGTTTTCGCCGAGATACATCTTCCTGGCCACTTCGCTCTCGATGATATCGTTGGCGACGCCGCTGGTCAGGATCGAGCCGTTGTTGACGATGTAGGCGAAATCGCAGACCTGAAGGGTCTCCCGGACGTTATGATCGGAGATCAACACGCCGAGACCGCGCACCTTCAGGGTGCGGATGATTTTCTGCAACTCGCCGACGGCCAGCGGGTCGATGCCGGCGAACGGCTCATCGAGCAGGATGAAGCGCGGCCTGGTGGCCAGGGCCCGCATGATCTCCACCCGCCGCCGCTCCCCGCCGGACAGGGCGTGGCCCTTGTTGGTGCGCAGGTACTCGATTTTCAGCTCGGCCAGCAATTCGTTGATGCGGTTGTTGATCTCGTTGGTGGTCAACCCGAGCGGTTCGAGTACGATGCGGATGTTCTCCTCGACGGTCAGCTTTTTAAAGACCGACGGCTCTTGGGCCAGATAGGTGATGCCCTTCAGGGCCCGGCGATGGATCGGCAGGTTGGTGATCACTTCGCCATCGAGCAGAACGTTGCCGTTGTTGGGTTTGATGAAGCCGGCGATCGAGTAGAAGGTGGTGGTCTTGCCAGCGCCATTGGGACCGAGCAGGCCGACCACCGCGCCGGTGTTGACCTGCAGGCTCACCCCGTCGACAACGGTGCGAGGGCCGTAGCGCTTGACCAGATTTTTCGTTTCCAGCAGGGACATGATGGGCCTTTAATTCTGCCTGATGGTCATCTTGACCCGGCCGCCTTTCTCTTCGGTCTTCTTGTCGCCACCACCGGCGGTGACTGCCGTGCCACCGACCACTTCCGAGCGCCCTTCATCCATGTAATAGATGATCTTCTCACCGGTGACCATGTTCTGACCCTGCCAGGCCTTGGCGTTGCCGGTCAGGATGACCTGGCGGGAGTTGGAGAGATAGGTCATGTTTTCCGACGTGCCGAGCCAGTCCTCACGGGTGATCTCGACGTTGCCGACGCAGACCAGTTTTTCGATGCGCTGGGTGGTGTCGGGGGTTTTCTTCTCTTCAGGCGTCTCGGGGTCGTCGTAATAGACGGTCATCTTGTCCGAGCGAATGCGCAGGTCGCCCTGCTTGGCGTCGACATTACCGGTGAAGAGCACGGTGTTGGTCTCGGCGGTGGAGGACATCTGGTCCGCCTCGACATAGATCGGGTTGTCGACGGCAAACGATGGAGCGACGCCCACGGAGAAGAGACAGAAAAATGTAACAAAAAACAAAAATGTTGCAATATTAAGTCGATACATAGTGTTCACTAGGGTTGACTGGATCCGGAAGCCGGTCAGGATGCAAATTGCGAGCCTGTTATACCCTACCATGGGGAGAAAGGAAAGCAAAGCGGTAAAAATGGACTCGAAAGAGTGCTTTACTAAGTGTCGGCAAGTCATTAAGATAGCGCGACGGCTCCCGTAAAAAAGAGGGCGCCGGGGGAATTCAAATGTTTCAAGGTGGCCATAAGACTGTTTCGAATATGCTCTGCAACTTGCATGGTTCATGACAGCCGAAAACGGTCTGCCCTTACCCGGTGTGATTTTATGAAAGCAAGTATTGAACGGGCCAAGATCCTGATCGAGTCTCTGCCATACATCCAGCAGTTCCGCCATAAAACGGTGGTTATCAAGTACGGCGGCCACGCGATGGTCGACGAGAACCTGCAGCGCCAGTTTGCCCTTGACGTGATTCTGCTCAACCATATCGGGGTCAACGTGGTCATCGTCCATGGCGGCGGCCCGCAGATCAATCGGCTGCTCGACCGGCTCGAGATCACGCCGAGCTATGTCCAGGGCATGCGGGTCACCGACGGCGAGACAATGAATGTCGTCGAGATGGTGCTGGTCGGTCGGGTGAACAAGGACATCGTCGGCCTGATTAACCACAGCGGCGGCAAGGCGGTCGGTCTGTCCGGCCGAGACGGTGATCTGGTCTGCGCCCGCAAGCTGCAGATCAGCGTCGGTGCCGATGCGGATGCCCTGGCCGAGGCGCCGCCGGAAATCATCGATCTGGGCCGGGTTGGAGAGGTGACCAAAATCAACGCCGAGGTGTTGACCACGCTCAAGCGTGAGGACTTCATCCCGGTCATCGCCCCGGTCGGCGTCGGCGAAGACGGCCAGGCCTTGAACATCAACGCCGATCTGGTTGCAGGCGCCATCGCCGGCGCCCTGCAGGCGGAAAAACTGATTCTGCTCACCGATGTCGAGGGCGTGAAAGACAAGGGCGGCGCGCTGTTGCGCACCTTGCGCGCGCAGGATCTGGATCTGTTGATCGGCGACGGCACCATAGCCGGTGGCATGATCCCGAAGGTCAATTGCTGCCGTGACGCGCTCCGCCAGGGCGTCCATAAGACCTATATCGTCGATGGCCGGCTGGAGCACGCCATTTTACTGGAAATGTTCACCCATGAGGGTGTAGGAACGGAGATTTACTGATGAGTACAGCCAATGAGTTATTGAAGCAGCGGGCCGACCGAGTTTTTTGCCCCACCTATGCCCGCTACCCGGCGGCGATGGTTTCCGGCAGCGGCTGCCGGCTCACCGACGCCGACGGTCGGACGTATCTGGATTTTCTTTCCGGCATCGCCGTCTGCGGGCTCGGCCACTGCTACCCGCTGGTCACCGAGGCGATCTGTCGCCAGGCCGGCAAACTGGTCCATGTCTCCAACCTCTATTACACCGAGCCGCAGACCGAGCTTGCCGAACTGCTTGTCGCCGCCAGTTTTGCCGACAAGGTGTTTCTCGCCAACAGCGGGGCCGAAGCTAACGAGGCGGCGATCAAGTTGGCCCGTATTGCCTCCGCCCCGGAGCGCTACGAGATCATCTCCCTGGCCGGCTCTTTTCACGGCCGGACGCTGGCCACCGTAGCGGCTACCGGACAGCCCAAGTTCCATGCCGGCTTCGAGCCGTTGCCCGCCGGTTTCGTCCACGTGCCGTTCGACGATATCGGCGCCATCGAGGCCGCAATCAACGAGCGGACCTGCGCCGTGCTTTGTGAGCCGCTGCAGGGCGAGGGCGGGGTGCGGCCGCTGAGTCGGGACTACCTGCAGGCCATCCGGCAGCTGTGCGACGACCGTGGCCTGCACCTGATTTTCGATGAAGTTCAGACCGGCATGGGCCGCACCGGCACCCTGTTCGCCTACGAGCAGCTCGGCATCACTCCGGATATCATGAGTGTTGCCAAGGCGCTCGGCAACGGTCTGCCGATCGGCGCGATGCTCACCACCGACCGGCTTGCCGCGTCGCTGACACCGGGCACCCATGCCTCGACCTTTGGCGGCAACCCGGTTGCCGCGGCCGCCGCGGTGGCCGTATTGCAGACCATGCAGGGTGACGGCTTTCTCCCGGAAGTCCGGGCCAAGGGCGATTATTTCCGGCAGCAACTGGCCGGCCTAGTCGAGCGTTTTCCCGGGATCTGCGCCGGCGTCCGTGGTCTCGGGCTGATCTGCGGACTGGTCTTGACCGAGGCCGGCACGGCCCGGGGCGGGGCCATTGTCAACGCCATGTTCGACAAAGGATTCCTGATGAATTTCGCCGGCAACGTAGCGCTGCGCTTCGTCCCGCCGCTGATCGTCGAGCGGGCCGATATCGACTTGCTCATCGAAGCACTGGCCGAGGTCCTTGCCGACCAAGCCTGACCGGGGCAGCAGCCGACGGGGACGGCCCGGCGGTGTTGGGGAATTTCTTTGCAAAGCACCTGTTTTTTGGTAAGGATAAAAGTTTTCCCCGAACCGGCAGCTGCGGTGCGGGGGCAACAAAAACCAATGCGGGCCCAGCCCGGCCCCTCCCGATTTCGGGAGCAGGTGAGCAGGTGACGGACATGACGAAACATTTTTTGTCGCTGCAGGATTTTACTTCCACTGAACTGACCGGCCTGGTCGACCGTGCCCTTGAGCTGAAACAACAGCGACGCGACGGCGTGACGCACAACCGGCTGGCCGGCCGGATCATCGGCCTGGTCTTCGAAAAACCATCGACCCGCACCCGGGTCTCTTTCGAGTCGGCAATGTACGGTCTCGGCGGCCAGGTCATCTTCCTGTCCGCCCGGGATACCCAGTTGGCCCGTTCCGAACCGCTCAAGGACATGGCCCGGGTCATGTCCCGCTACGTCGACGGCATGGTGGTGCGGACCTTTGGCCAGGATGTGGTCGAAGAGCTGGCCCGGTTCGCCACGGTGCCGGTCATCAACGCTTTGACCGATCTGCACCACCCCTGCCAGGTTCTCAGCGATATCATGACCGTTGTCGAGCAGAAGGGCGCCATCGAGCAGCTCAAGATTGCCTGGGTCGGCGACGGCAATAACATGGCCAATTCCTGGATCCAGGCGGCGGCCCGGTTCGGCTTCGAACTGGCGCTGGCCTGCCCGGAGGGTTATGAGCCGAATCAGGAGATCCTCGGTACAGCCCGCAGCCAGGCAAGCAAACCGATTACCGTAGTGCGCGATCCGGCCCAGGCGGTTCAGGACGCCGAGGTGATCAACGTCGATGTCTGGGCCTCGATGGGCCAGGAAGAGGAGCAGCAGGAGCGGCTCCGCACCTTCTCTGCTTACCAGCTCAACGATGCCCTGCTGGCCCTGGCGCCGAAGACGGTTATAGTGCTGCACTGTCTGCCCGCCCACCGCGGCGAAGAGATCACCAACGAGGTGCTGGAAGCGTATCACGAGGTGATTTTCGATCAGGCGGAAAACAAGATGCACATGCACAAGGCGATCCTTGAAACTTTGCTTAACCCACAGGCGTGAAGTCTTACGGTGAAGCGTGTCGTGATTGTTGGAAATCGCCCGGTGCGCCGGTGCAGGAGCAGAACCTCCCCCATAAAGGAAGAGAAACGATGGATGTAAATAAAATTGTCCTGGCCTATTCGGGCGGGCTCGATACCTCGGTGATCCTCAAATGGCTGGCCCAGGAATACGGTTGCCCGGTTATCGCCTATTGCGCCGATATCGGTCAAGAAGAGGACTGGCAGGCGGTCAGGGCCAAGGGGATGGCGACCGGCGCCGAAAAAGTGATCGTCGCCGATCTCAAGGACGAGTTCGTCAGCGACTACATCTTTCCGGCCTTTCGCGCCAACGCCATCTACGAGGGATCGTACCTGCTCGGCACCTCGCTGGCCCGGCCGATCATCGCCAAGGAACAGGTCCGCATTGCCGCCGTCGAAGGCGCCGACGCAGTCAGCCACGGCGCCACCGGCAAAGGCAACGACCAGGTGCGTTTCGAGCTCGGCTATATCGGTCTCGCCCCGAAGCTGAAGATCATCGCTCCGTGGCGCACCTGGAACCTCAATTCGCGCAAAAAGCTGGTGGAGTTCGCCGAGCAGCATGGCATCCCGGTGCCGGTGACCAAGGAAAAGCCCTACAGCTCGGACGAGAACCTGCTGCATATCAGCTATGAGGGCGGTATCCTCGAAGACCCGTGGGCGGAGCCGGACCCGGCGATGTTCAAAATGACGGTGGCGCCCGAGGCGGCACCGGATCAACCGACCTATCTGGAGATTGAATTTGCCGGTGGCGACCCGGTGGCCCTTGACGGCGATCGGCTCTCTCCGCTGGCACTGTTCTCGCGCCTGAACAAACTCGGCGGCGCCAACGGCATCGGCCGGCTGGACCTGGTGGAGAACCGCTTCGTCGGCATGAAATCGCGCGGCGTCTACGAGACCCCCGGCGGCACCATCCTGCGGACGGCACATCGCGACCTGGAGACCATCACGCTGGATCGCGAGGTGATGAAGATCAGGGATTCGCTGATTCCCCGCTATGCCGAACTGGTCTACAACGGCTTCTGGTTCTCGCCGGAGCGCGAACTGTTGCAGACGACGATGGATGCCACCCAGCAGACGGTGAACGGTACGGTGCGGCTGAAATTGTACAAGGGTAACTGTATTCCGGTTGGCCGGAAGTCCGAGCAATCCCTGTATCAGGAGAGTTTTGCCACATTTGAAGAGGACTCCGTCTACGATCAGGCGGATGCCACCGGCTTTATCCGTCTCAACGGCCTGCGCCTGAGAATCCAGGCACTGCAGCAGAAGAAACGATGACAACACCAGCAAGCGGTTCTGAAAAACTTTGGGGCGGCCGGTTCGCCGCGGCGACCGCCGAATCGGTGGAGAAGTTCACCGCGTCGATCCACTATGATGCCCGGCTCTATCGCTACGATATATCCGGCAGCAAGGCGCACGCGACGATGCTCGCCGAAAACGGCCTGCTCAGCCGTGACGAGCTGAGCGCGATCATCGACGGGCTGAGCGGTATCGAGGTCGACATCGCTGCCGGCAGCTTTGCCTTCCGCCGGGAGCTTGAAGATATTCACATGAATATCGAAAAAGCGCTGGCCGAACGGATCGGCCCGGCCGGGGCGAAGCTACACTCGGCGAGGAGCCGCAACGACCAGATCGCACTCGATCTGCGCCTCTACCTGCGTGACGAGTGCGACCGGCTCGGCGAGCTGCTGACCGCGCTGCGCCGGGCCTTCGTGATTCAGGCGCGTACCTATCTCGGCGCGGTGATGCCCGGCTATACCCACCTGCAGCGGGCTCAGCCGGTGCTGATCTCCCACCACCTCCTCGCCTATTACGAGATGTTCGGGCGCGATGCGGACCGGTTGCAGGACTGTCGCCGGCGCATCAATGTCTGCCCGCTCGGCAGCGCCGCGCTGGCCGGTACCGGCCTGCCCATCGACCGCGAGCGGGTCGCCGAGCTGCTCGGGTTTGATGACGTCACCGCCAACTCCATGGACACTGCCGGTGACCGGGATTTCGCTATCGAGTTCGTCTCCTGCTGCGCCTTGATCCAACTGCACCTGTCCCGGCTCTCCGAAGAACTGGTGCTCTGGGCCGGCAGCGAGTTCAATTTCGTCAATCTGCCGGACCGCTTCTGCACCGGTTCGTCGATCATGCCGCAGAAAAAAAACCCGGATATTCCCGAGTTGATCCGGGGCAAGAGCGGCCGGGTGGTTGGCAGCCTGATGTCGCTTCTGACGCTGATCAAAGGGCTGCCGCTGACCTACAATCGCGATCTGCAGGAAGACAAGGAGCCGGTGTTCGATGCCGTCGACACCGTCTCCGCATCGCTGGCAATCATGGCCGAGCTGCTTGCCAACCTGAGTTTCAACACCGAGACGATGCGGGCAGCAACCGCCACCGGCTTCATGACCGCCACCGATCTTGCCGATTATCTCGTCGTGAAAGATGTACCATTCCGGGAAGCGCATGGTATAGTTGGCAGAATCGTCGGGTATTGCTTGGAAAAGAAGTGCGAACTGGATGCACTGAGCCTTGATGAATTACGCAGTTTCTCGCCGGCGATTGACAAAGATGTCTTCGAGGTTTTAAGCGTGGACGGTTCGGTGGAGAGCCGGATCTCAACGGGAGGCACGAGTTCGCAGCGGGTCACGGAAGCACTCGGTGCCGCGGAAAAACACATGGGGATATGATGATGAAAAGCGGATATTGCGCACGACGTGCAGGCACGATTTTTCTTCTGGTTACGGTCCTCGTCGCCGGAGGGTGCGGGTTCAAGACCGATCCGGTCCCGCCGGCCAGTATCGTTCCGGTGCCCATCGATGATTTGCGCTATAACATTGACGACAAAGGGGTCGAGTTGAACTGGACCTATCCGGTCAAGACCGTCAGGGGCACCGATCTGGTCGATATCTCCGCCTTTGACGTGTACCGGGCGGTAGTCGCCCTCGACGAGGTATGTGATACGTGTCCGATACCGTTTGGCGAGCCGCTCGAGGTCCCCGGCGGCGAAACCATCGAGGCCAAAAAGCCGAGGACGGCCGTCTACCAGACCTCTCTGCTGCGTCCCGGCCATAAATATTTCTTCAAGGTCCGTTCCCGCAACAGTTGGTGGGCCGCCAGCGGTGATTCGAACATCGTCTCCTTCGTCTGGGCACTACCGCCTGTCGCCCCTTCCGGATTGAACGCCGAAGTCGCCGATTCGCGCGTTACGTTGAACTGGCAACCGGTGACGTCGCTGGTCGACGGCAGCGCTGTTGAAGGCGATATCAGCTATCAGCTCTTTCGCAGCGATGAAGGCAAGGAGTTCGAGCCGCTCGGTGAGGCGTTGGCGACAACGAGGTTCAGCGACAGCAGGGTGAGCAACGGCCGCACTTATTTCTATCGGGTGCAGAGCCTGCTCGATTATCAGGGCCATGAGGTCACCGGCGGTGTCAGCGAGGCGATCAGCGCCGCCCCGGTCGACCAGACTCCGCCGCCGCCACCGGTCGGTGTGGCCGCCGTGCAGACCGACGATGGGGTCAAGATTGTCTGGGAGCCGGCCGACGAGGACGTGGCCGGCTATCGCGTCTACCGCCGTATGGCCGAACAGCGCCAGCCGGAATTGATCGGCGAGGTTGCCGCGCCTTATTCACTCTACGTTGATGCGCAGCCGCCGGCCACCGCGCGTTCGTACTACTCGATAACCGCGCTGGATCAGGCGACACCGCCCAACGAATCGGATTTTTCGCGCGAGGCAACCACCAGATAGCAGGCGGCAACGAGCGGCCGGCAACCAGTGATATGAACCTGGATTTTCCGATAGCAATCACCAAAATGAGCGGTGCCGGCAACGATTTTATCGTTATCGATCACCGGGAGCCGCTCATTCCGGAGCAGCGACAGGCGGAGTTCGCCCAGCTGGTCTGCCGCCGGCGTTTTTCGGCTGGTGCGGATGGCTTGATCCTGATCGAAAACGACGATGAGCTGGATTTTCGCTGGCGCTTCTATAACAACGACGGATCAATCGCCGAGATGTGCGGCAATGGCGCCCGCTGCGCGGCGCGCTTTGCCTACCGGGCCGGCATTGCCGGGTCGAGCATGCGCTTTGGTACGGTGGCCGGAGTCATCGAGGCGGAGATTATCGGTGAGCAGGAGCACGTCAGCGTCCGAATGACCGAGCCGGAGGGATATCGAAACCATATCTTCATTACCCTGGATGGCGTCCGGCACGAGGTGTTCTTTATCAATACCGGGGTGCCGCACGCGGTCGTCTTTGTCGAAACCGATCAGGTACCGGTCAGAGAGTGGGGGCGGCAGCTCCGCTATCACGACCAGTTTGCCCCGGCCGGCACCAACGCCAATTTCGTCCGGGTCGAAGAGGACGGCAGCCTGCTCGTGCGCACCTATGAACGGGGCGTTGAGGATGAGACCATGGCCTGCGGCACCGGTGTGGTTGCCGCTGCCATCATTGCCGTGCAGCAGGGGTTGAGCGAGTCGCCGGTTGACGTTACCACCACCGGTGGCGAGCAGCTGCTCGTTCAGTTTTCGTTGCAGCAGAACCGGGCGACTGAGGTGTTCCTGCAGGGAGCGGCCCGGTTGATTTATCAGGCGGAATTATCCGCAGAAGCGCTGCTCTAGGCTCTTGCCGGATTGCGCGAAACGTGAAGTAAAAACCAACAGGAGGAGCCATGGAACGCTTTCATGGCGCGATTACCGCACTGGTAACGCCATTCATCGATGGCCGGCTCGACGAGCAAGGCCTGGTTGATCTGATCGAATTCCAGATCGAAAACGGTATTCACGGCATCGTTCCGTGTGGGACGACCGGTGAATCGGCGACCCTTGACTTCGACGAACACAAACAGGTCATCGATCTGACGGTGAAAACGGTGGCCGGCCGGGTGCCGGTGATCGCCGGCACCGGGGCGAACAGCACGTCCGAAGCGATTGAGCTGACCGAGAGTGCCAAGAAGAGCGGCGCCGATGCTGCGTTGTCCGTCGTGCCGTACTACAACAAGCCGAATCAGGAAGGGTTGTACCTCCATTTCAAGGCCATTGCCGAGGCCGTCGACATTCCGATCATACTCTACAACGTCCCCGGTCGGACGGTCATTCACGTGCTGCCGGAAACGGTAGCCCGCCTGGCGGAGATACCAAACATCGTCGGCATCAAGGAAGCGTGTGCCGATCTCGGCCAGATCAGTGATGTGATCCGTTTCTGCCCGCCCGAATTCGTGCTGCTTTCCGGCGATGACTTCTCAGCCATGCCGACCATCTTCACCGGCGGGAAAGGGGTCATCTCCGTTGTTGCCAACGTCGATCCCGGCGGCATGGCGCGCATGGTCGAAGCTGCCCTGGGCGGCGATGCAGTTGCCGCCCGCTCCGAGCATTACCGGCTTTTCCCGTTGATGCGGCTGATGTTCAAATCGACGAGTCCGGGCCCGGCCAAAAAAGCGCTGGAGCTGCTCGGTCGTATGAAAGACAGTGCGCCGCGCCTGCCGATGACCGGGCCGGACGCGGCCACCATCGAAGCGCTGCAGGCCGAGCTGCGTCGGCTCGGTATGCTTTAGAGCGCCGAAACGGCAGGAGAAGACAGCAATGATGAGAGTGATCGTGGCCGGTGCCGCCGGACGCATGGGCCGGCGCGTTGGCGTCATGGTTGACCGACACCCGGATCTGGTCTACGGCGGTGCATTCGAGGTGCCGGGCAGTCCGGCGGTCGGCAGCGATGCCGGGGAGCTGGCAGGCCTTGGTCGCAACGGTGTGCTGATCGGCGCCGGCTTCGAGTCGGTGATCGAAGATGGCGACGTGATTATCGACTTCACCTTTCACGAGGCCACCATGTCCTTTGCCCGGCTGGCCGCCGACCACCACAAGGCGATGGTCATCGGTACCACCGGCCTGTCCGGCGACCAGCTGGCCGAGCTGGCCGAGCTGAGCGCCCACTTTCCCTGCGTCCAAGCCCCCAATATGTCGGTCTGCGTCAACGTCCTGTTCAAGCTGGTCAAGAAGACGGCGGCCATCCTCGGCAATGATTTCGATATAGAGATCCTCGAGGCCCACCATAACAAGAAGAAAGATGCGCCGAGCGGCACCGCGCTCAAACTCGGCGAACTCGCCGCCGAAGGGGTCGGCCGGCGGCTGGCCGATGTCGGCGTCTACGAACGCTCCGGCATCATCGGTGAGCGAACATCGCAGGAGATCGGCATCCAGTCGATCCGGGCCGCCGATATCGTCGGCGAGCATACCGTCTTTTTCGCCGGTCCCGGTGAGCGGCTGGAATTGACGCACCGTGCTCAGACCCGGGACCATTTTGCCCGCGGAGCCACCATTGCGGCAGCCTGGCTGGCCGGCAAACCGAACGGCCTCTATTCGATGTTCGACGTTCTCGACCTGCAGGATCTTTAAGGCGCTGGCGGCTGGAGAGCGGTAGTAAGAACCAGCGGAGAGTCATGGGTACGCAACAGGATGGTACGGCGTGCGAAAACGTCTTCATCGGGCTCGGATCGAATCTCGGCGACAGCCGGCAGACTCTGATCAAGGCCTGGAATCTGCTCGGAGAGCAGCCGGACGTGACGCTTGGCGAGTTGTCCGCCCCCTATCTCTCTTCCCCGGTCGGCATGAGCAGCAGTCATTGGTTCACTAATGCTGTCGGCCGGGTCGTTGCCCGTTGTTCACCGTTTCGCCTGCTCGAAATCCTGCAGCATGTCGAAACTGCCTTCGGCCGGGTGCGCGAAAAAGAGTCGAAAGGCTACCAGGATCGACTGATTGATCTGGACTTGATCTATTTCGGAGACGTGGTCTGCGACGAACCGCGCCTGACCCTGCCGCACCCGCAGCGGACCGATCGATTGTTCGTGCTGGCGCCGCTTGCCGACATCGCCCCCGGTTTTCCCGACCCCGAACTGGCTGCGGGCTCTACGGTGAGTCAATTGCTCGATGATCTGCGGCGCAGAATCGCTGCCGGTCGGGTCACCGCGCAGGAGCTGCTTAAAGGATCCTGGTCGGCGGGCAGTTGAGACGACGGACAAGACAGGAGTTGACCCCGGCACGGAAGATTTAGACTTTTATTGCCGGTTGACTATAATGGAAGTACCGTGGTCGCAGTTGATCATGAACGTTACGAAACAACGGACAAGGAGGTCTTTTGGGACCGCTGAGAATTCTGATCCTGGCTGGGCTGCTTTATATCGGCTATCGATTGATCATGCGAAGCCTTGGTAAAGGAAGCGGCACGAAGGACGCAAAGAAGCGTGCGTCGGCCGAGAAACCTGAAATGATCACCGATGTCCTGGTCGAGGACCCTGTCTGTCATAAACTGGTACCGAAGCAGCAGGCCATCCAGCTGGAGGTAAAGGGCGAGACGCATTACTTCTGCAGCAGGGAATGCTCTGAACACTTTCTGTCCGAAAAAGGAGAAGAATTATGAAATTTTTTATCGATACCGCCAATCTGGATGAGATTAAAAAAGGCGTGGCAATGGGTATGGTTGATGGCGTTACCACCAACCCGTCGTTGGTGGCCAAGGAAGGAAGGCCGTTCCACGAGATTCTCAAAGAGATCTGTGCCGTCGTCGATGGCCCGGTCAGCGCCGAAGTGGTCAGCCTCGAAGCCGATGGGATGCTGCGTGAGGCCCGGGAACTGGCGGCGATGAGCGACAAAATCGTCGTCAAGATCCCGATGATCGTCGAGGGGATGAAAGCCGTCAAGCAGCTGACGGCCGAAGGGATCAATACCAATGTGACCCTGGTCTTTTCTCCGGCTCAGGCGCTGCTGGCGGCAAAGGCGGGGGCGACGTATGTCAGCCCGTTTATCGGACGGCTCGATGATATCAGTCAACCCGGAATGGATCTGATCAACGATATCATGACCATCTATCGGAACTACGGCTTCCAGAGCGAAGTCATCGTCGCCAGCGTCAGGCACCCGATGCATGTCGTCGAAGCTGCACTGATCGGTGCCGATATCGCCACTATTCCGTTCAAGGTGATCGCCCAACTGGCCAAGCATCCGTTGACCGATATCGGTATGGAGCAGTTCCTGTCGGATTGGGAAAAACGCGCCCAATGAGCCCGAGGCTCCAAACCAGGGACCGGCACAGCAAGCGGTTGTGCCGGTTGTTGACTTTGTTGCTGATCGGTATCGTCATGACGGGCAGACCCGGCCTGGCGAGCGACGGCATTTTTGTCTGCCCGGACGGCAAAGGCAACAAGCACTTCACGAACACGCCAGACTCTTCGCAGTGCAGAACCTTTCGCGCCGGCAAACAGGTTACGTTCAGCCATTTTACGAAGAAGGGCTCCTCGCTGTCAGCCCGCTGGGGTGCGGCGAAAAAAACGTTTGCCTATGACCGGGAGATCAATCAGTGTGCCGCCCGTTACCGTCTTGATCCGAACCTGGTCAAGGCGGTTATCCGGGCCGAATCGGATTTCAACCGGCACGCGGTGTCGCGTCGCGGGGCGCAGGGGTTGATGCAGCTGATGCCGGCAACGGCTCGTGAGTTGCGCGTTGCCGATCCGTTCAATGCCCGGCAGAACATCGACGGGGGCACGCGTTATCTGCGCACCCTGCTCGATATGTTCGACGGCAACGTGACCCTGGCGCTGGCCGCCTATAACGCCGGTCCCACGCTGGTCAAGAAAGTCCGTAAGGTACCGTCGATTCCGGAAACCGTCCTCTATGTCAAACGGGTCCTCTCTTATTATGAAGGCTACGGTGAAAGACGTATCGCCGACGTCTTCGATCGTGCGCAGATCAATGTTCGTGGTTTGGTAACGGTTCAATAACCCGATGAAATACTTGCTGACCCTGCCGAATATACTGACCGGTTTCCGGTTTGCGCTGATACCGGTGCTGATGGTGCTCTTTATGATCCACCAGGGCACCGGTGTGGAAATGGCGGCTTTTCTCGTCTTTGTGCTGGCCGCACTGACCGATTTTGCCGATGGCTACCTGGCCCGCAGGTACAAGGCCGAGACGGTGCTCGGCAAACTGATGGACCCGTTGGCCGACAAAGCGCTGGTTACCACGGCGCTGATCATGCTCATCCCGCTCGGCAAGATTCCGGCCGCCGTCAGCCTGGTTATTATCTGCCGCGAAATCATCGTTACCGGGTTTCGCGGCCTGGCCGCCACCAGCGGTAAAGTTGTGGCAGCCGGCATGCTCGGCAAGATCAAGAGTAACCTGCAGTATTTCGGTCTCGGGTTTCTGATCTTTCCGCTCGGTGTCTTGCCCGTGCCGTACCAGCATGAAATCGGCAGGATCCTGATCTACGGCTCATTGGTGATGGCCGTCTGGTCCGCTATCGACTACTTCTACAAACTCCGCGCCGTTTTCGTGGAAACTCCCGCCCGCTAGGCGACTGCCCGTACCTCCTTTTATACCTCGCTGAAATCGCCCTGACGGTCCTGGAACTCTTCGTCGCGATAATCAGAGACGAACATGTAGCCGGGGGCGTGGGTAATGGCCAGTTCGGGGGCGACATTCATCAAAGCCGCCTGCGGGGTCACCCCGCACGCCCAGAAGACGGGCACTTCGCCATCGCGAACAGGAACAGGATCGCCAAAATCGGGTCGCGACAGATCGCCGATGCCGATTGCAGCCGGATTGCCGTGATGGACTGGTGCGCCGTGGACGGCCGGATAACGGCCGGTAATTCGGTAGGCCTTTTCGACCAGTGCAGCGGGGATCGGGCGCATGCTGACCACTAATTGACCGGTAAACGGACCGGCCGGGCGGCAGGCGATGTTAGTCAGGTACATCGGTACATTGCAGCCGCATTCAATATGACGAACCGGCACGTTCTCTTTGAGCAGCGCGTTTTCAAACGTGAAGCTGCAGCCGATCAGAAAACTGACGAAATCGTCCTGCCAGAGATCGGTCACGTCACTGCGCAGTTCAACTTCTGTGGCTCGAAAGACCTTGTAGCCAGGCAGATCGGTGCGCAGATCACTACCCGGCGCGAGCTTTTTCGCCTCATAGCCACCCCCCTTGACCACCTCGAGCAGCGGGCACGGTTTCGGATTCTGCCGGCAGAACTGGTGAAAATCGTCCGCGTAACGGCTCGGCAGGATGACCAGGTTGAGCTGGGTGTAGCCGACACAGCAGCCGCTGGTCGGTTGGCGCCACAAGCCGCGGCGAACTTCATTTCTGAATTGTACCGGCGTCAGCGTCTGCATCCGTTCCGGGATAGCCGCAGTGCCGGGAGATACCGGCGATGGTTGGTTCATTGCCTCGCTCCTGTGAAATGAGATCATCGTTGTATTGACACCTGGTATACTACATGATATATCACAAGTATGCCAAACAAATCGATGCGCCAGGTTGCCTATGACTGGCTGAAAAAGCAGATCATCACGCTCGATTTTCCGATGGGTAGCTGCCTGGTGGAAAACACGCTCTGCCGGGACCTCGGGATGGGCCGGACGCCGATCCGGGAAGCGCTCCAGCAGCTGGCAGCGGAAGGGTTGGTGACGATACTGCCGAGAAAGGGCATTTTCGTCAGCAATATCAATTTCACCGATTTCGAGAACCTGATCGAGGTCAGGATCATGCTCGAGACCCATGTCGTTCGGCGACTGGCCCGCAACCGTATGCTCGTAGGCGGTGTCGACCCCGACAGGCTGGAGCAGATTCGGGCGCTGTTCGACAATGTCGCCGAGCTGGTCGAAGCCGGTGATATCGACGCGTTGCTGGTTATCGAACGCAAGTTTCATCAAGGCTTGGTCGCGCTGCTCAACAACCCGTTACTCGACGATCTGGCCGAACATATCTTCGACCTGGTGACCCGCACCTGGTATCTGTCCTTTAAAAACAGGACGAAACAGGATCTGGCCGAGACCCTGCAGGAGAATCTCGATGTGTTCGAGAAGGTCTGTCAGGGAGACGCCCAGGCCGCGGAAGACGCCATCGTGGAACACGTGATGAATTTCCGCAGCAAGGTCTTTCATCAGCCGAACGTGCATTACTACCACCACCCTTAAAAGACGGAGGTCCACCCATGAAAAAAGTTGCCATGTTCACCCTGTGTTCCGGCCTGCTCCTGACCATTGCCTCGGGGGCGATCGCCAAAGACCTTCGGGTCGTCGGCAGTTGGAACAGTTTGACGATGTTCAAGAATTTCGAGCAGCCGTTCTGGACGGAAAAGGTGCCGGCGGCGATGCCCGATGTGACGGTCGAGATGACTTCCCTCGGCCAGGTCAACCTCAACGGTCCCGCCGTCCTGCGCCAGATGGATATGGGTGTATTTGATGTGGTACATACTGTCGCCGATTACGTGGTAGCCGATTCCCCGGTCCTGGCCGGGCTCGATATGCCTGCCCTGGCCCCGGAGATCGAGCAGGCGCGCTCTGTGGTCGATGCCTATCGTCCGGTCGTCGCCGAGACGCTGGCCCGGGACTTTAACGCCAAGTTGCTGGCCATCGCCCCATACCCGGCCCAGGTCATTTTTTGCAAGGGAGCGGTCGCCGGGCTCGATGACTTGAAAGGAAAGAAGATCAGGGCGAGTGGCTGGACCACGTCGGAATTCGTCACCGCGCTCGGCGCCACCGGCGTTACCATGTCCTTCAGCGAAGTCCCCCAGTCCTTGCAGCGCGGTGTCGTCGACTGCGCCATTACCGGCAGCCTATCGGGATATTCGGCCGGATGGGGAGAAGTGGCCGATCATATCTATCCGCTGCCGGTCGGCGGCTGGGATTACGTGATCACTTCGATGAGCATGAAAACCTGGGAGAGTTTTTCCGAGGCCGAGCAACAGCAATTGCAGGAGATGATCACCGACGAGCTGGAAACGCCGGCCTGGCAGGTAACTGCCGAGGAGACGATAGCCGGGGTGGATTGCCTGACGGGCAAGCAGTGCGCCCACGGTGAGCCCAACAATTTGACCCTGGTGCCGATCTCGGACAACGACCTGCAGCGGGCCCAGGAAGTTCTGGTGGAAAACGTCCTGCCGGCTTGGGCCGCCAAGGTCTCCCCGGCCGATGTCGCGCAATGGAACGAAACTGCCGGCAAGCAGGCCAATATCCAGATCAAGTAGCCTCTCAGGCCGTCGGCGGGCGGGGGATCGTATCGGACCCTGCCCACCGATCAGGCCCACTGATGTAGGTAACCGCTGTGTCCGCCGTCGAGCCGGGTCTTCCTGCCGATGACCGGTTCGCAGAACCACCAGTTGATTCAGGATCCGCCATCAGCTGTAGATGGCCGGGATTGAGCGTATGGGCAAACTCCTCTCTCTTACCGAAATCGTCAATCGGGTCGGCGTCTGGGTCGGCGGTTTGCTGATGTTTTTTACCTCTGCGATGATTGCCGTAGAGGTGGTGCTCCGTAAGGTTTTCGCCATCTCCATGGGCGGAGCTGATGAAATCTCCAGCTACGTGCTGGCCATCAGTTGCAGTTGGGCCTTTGGTTTTGCCTTGCTGCGCAAGGCACATATCCGCATCGATATTTTTTACGCGAAAATGGGGCAGCGTCTGCAATCGCTGCTTGACCTGCTGTCGCTGCTGACCTTTCTTGTCTACCAGATACCGCTTGTCTACTTTGCCTGGCTGGTGGTGAAGACCTCGATCATCAGGAATTCGGCGGCCAACACGCCGCTGCATACCCCGTTGTGGATTCCGCAAGGACTCTGGTTTCTTGGACTTGTCTGCTTTCTGTTGACCACGGTAGTGCTGCTCGTGTCCTCTGTCGCCCGGCTGGCCCGTGGCGATCTGGAGGGCGCCCGCGCCCTGACCGGACCGAATACCATCGAGGACGAGATCAAGGAGGAAGGTGCGTCCCTGCCTGAAGCGAAGACACCATCCGATGGGGGCTTCCGATGATGATCATTGGTGTCGTTCTTGCCGTCCTGTTGCTATTTCTGTTGCTCAGCATCCCGGTTGCCGCGGCCCTGGCGGCTCTCGGCCTGAGCATGGGCAGCGTGTATTCCCCGTTTCCGCTCTACAAGGCCCTCGGGGAGATCTCCTGGTCCGCGGGCACCGATTTTTTACTTCTGGCCATTCCACTATTCGTACTGCTCGGTGAGATCCTGCTCCGGGCCGGTATCGCCGAGCGCACCTATCGAGCGCTTTTTTACTGGCTTTCCTGGCTGCCCGGCGGTTTGATGCATGCCAACGTCGCCACTTCGGCACTGTTTGCCGCCACGTCCGGCTCCTCGGTGGCGACCGCGGCGACGATTACCACGGTGGCGCTGCCCCAGGCGCGCAAGTTCGGCTATGCGGAAAGCCTGTTTGCCGGTTCAATTGCGGCCGGCGGGACGTTGGGGATTCTTATTCCGCCGTCGATCAACCTGATCGTCTACGGTTTTCTGACCAATACGTCGATCCCGCGCCTCTTCCTGGCCGGCATCGTCCCCGGCATTACGCTGACGATCCTGTTCATGATCGGCATCGTCGTCATCTGCCTGATCAATCCGAAACTCTCCGGACAGAAGGTGAACTCGTCCTGGTCGCAGCGTCTCGGCAGCCTCAAAGACCTGATTCCGGTGCTGTTGATCTTTGTCGTGGTGATCGGCTCCATCTATGCCGGTTTTGCAACGCCGACCGAATCGGCAGCCCTCGGCGTACTCGCGGCGCTGGCTCTGGCGGCGGCCCACCGACGCCTGAGCCTGGTCATGCTGCGCGACGTGGTGGAAGGGACGATGCGTACCACGGCGATGATCATGCTCATCCTGTTTGCCGCCTATTTTCTCAACTTCGTCCTCGCCTCGATCGGTCTGACCCAGATGCTCACCGATTTTGTCAACAATCTGGGCATGAGCCCGATGGCGACCATGTTGGTCATCGTAGCTCTCTACATGGTGCTCGGCTTTTTCATCGAGACCCTGTCGCTGATGGTCATCACCATTCCGATCGTGGCGCCGGTGGTGGTCGGTCTCGGCTTCGATCCGGTCTGGTTCGGGGTTTTGCTCATTCTGCTCATTGAAATGGCCCTGATTACCCCGCCGGTGGGGCTCAATCTCTATGTGGTACAGGGAATCCGCCAGAGTGGTTCGATCAGTGAAGTAATGATCGGCAGCATTCCCTTTGTCGGTTTGATCCTCCTGATGATCTTCCTGCTGCTGCTCTACCCTGACCTGGCCTTGATTTTGGCCCGCTACGTTCAGTAATCTTTCGTCATTCTCGGAGGACTATCATGCAGACGATCAGCTTCACGTTTCCCGACAGCTCGCAGGAGTTGGTCATCGATCGGCTTGTTGTCGCCGGCTGGGTCGGTAAAGACAGGGCCGCCCTGCAAAAGCATATCGATGAACTGGCCGCCCTCGGCGTCACCCCGCCGGGGCGCACGCCGACCTATATGAACCTGAGCCCATCCTTGCTGACCAGCAGACCGGAGATCAGCGTCGTCGGGCCGAACTCCTCCGGGGAGGTCGAGGCGGTTGTCGTTGTCGCCCGGGACGGACAGCGCTACCTGACGGTCGGCAGCGATCACACCGATCGCCAGTTCGAGCAATACGGCATCCCGGAATCGAAACAGATGTGTGCCAAACCGATGGCCGACGCAGCCTGGCCGCTGGACGAGGTGCAAGACCACCTGGCCGAGGTGACGCTCCGTTCCTGGATTACCGAGGGTGGCCGGCGACGGCTCTACCAGGAAGGGACCCTGGCGGCCAATCGCGATATTTTCGAACTGCTTGCCGAAATGCCGTCAGAGTGCGTGGACGACGGGTGCTCATTCTGTATGTTTTGCGGTACGTTTGCTGCCATTGGCGGCTTGAGCTACGGCGAGCGGTTTGAAATCGAGATGGCCGATCCGCTGCTCAAACGACGCATCGCCCATACGTACGATATTCGCGTGTTGCCTCAGTTCATTTAGGCGAGCTGGCCAGACACCGGGGAGGAACCCAGCCTATGACCGTGAAACTCATCCTTGCGCAAACTGCTGGTTCGGTTTCGGTCCGTGAAAATATTGAAACGGCCCGCCGTCTCATCGGTCAGGCGGCGCAGGCCGGTGGTGACCTGATCGTGTTTCCGGAGATGTTCATGGCGCTGCCGCAATCGGGGCAACCACTCGGCTCTGTGGCCGAGCCGATTGATGGTCCGTTTGCCACGGCGCTGAGTGAGTTGGCGCGGGCGCACCGGATCGCAGTAGCCAGCGGCTTTTGGGAGAAGGCCGACCAGGAGCCGGACAAGGCGGTCAACGCAGCTGTCGTCTTTGACGATCATGGTGATCTGCTGGCCAGCTATCGCAAGATCCATCTCTTCAATGCGCTCAGCGTCCGGGAATCAGACACGATGATCGGCGGGCGGACTCCGCCCCCGATTTTTTCCGTGGGCTCGCTACAGGTCGGCCTGGCGATCTGCTACGATCTGCGTTTTCCTGAACTGTTCCGCTATCTGGCGGGTCACGGCGCCGACCTGGTGATCGTCCCGTCCGCCTGGTATGCCGGCCCGATGAAAGAAGAACACTGGCTTACCTTGCTGCAGGCGAGGGCCATCGAAAACACCTGTTATATGGCCGGGGTCAATCTCTGCGGCACCTCGTTCGCGGCCCGCTCGGCGATTTTCGATCCGTACGGGGTAACGCTCGCCACCGCCGGAGAAGGTGAAACCCTGCTGACCGGTTCGGTGAGCAGCAAACGGGTGCGAGAAATCAGGGAGAAGCTGCCGACGCTCAGTCACGTCCAGTCTCATTTGTTCCAGGACTGAACAGCGAGTACGAGAACGACAACGCTTTCTGCTTGACTGCAAAACGGAATCTGAGCTATAAACATCATCTCATGCCGGAGTGGTGAAACTGGTAGACGCACGGGACTCAAAATCCCGCGGGAGCAATCCCATGTCGGTTCGATTCCGACCTCCGGCACCAAGTTCAGCCCGGAGAGCCAAGAATAATTGGTTCTCCGGGCTTTTCCGTCTCTGTTGGGAAAACAGCATCGCTTTATTATACTTTCCCGCTATTTTATGCGTCTGCCTTCTGTGTCAATGAGAGTGAGACACCTACCCCTTGAACAATTAGTGTAGGGTATCGTCTAAAGCGGTCTCGTTTTCGCTGGTGGCAAGCTGCAGGATCTTCACATACTCCTTCCCAGCCTTGCCAAGCGTATGGCGTTCACACAGCGAGTCGTACGCCATCCGGAAGCGGACTTGTCGGGAACAGATCGCTTCGATAGCGATAGTTGGCGAAGGCGCCGGGCTTGCGAATCAGCCAGTCGATCAATATGGCGGTACTGAATGCGGTGCGTATAGGATCCCCGTAGGGATCGATGACCTCGCGGGGGGTGAAATGTTCCCCGGCTTCTTCCATCACCGCATCCTTGCTTGGTTCGAGAAGGCAGTCGAGGCGGCGCAGGACGAACATCGGCAGAATGACATCGCGATACTTGCCACGCACATAGATATCGCGCAGGCAATTGAAGTGGACCCCTGAGTCAAGACAGAAATCCACTGGGTTTAAGCTAGACATTCAACGTCACGTGCAGCGGGTCGGCGCTGCCCCGGTTTAGCTTCTGCCGATACTTCTGGTGCTGACTCCGCGATTGATGGAACCCCTGTGGAGCGTAGCGGAACAGGGGTTCCATCAATCGCGCGTGGGTATTTATTCACAATCACTGCTCCACCGCCCATCGCGGTCTTATATACGACATCAGGTGTCTTTTGCCCCAACGACTGATGAGGGCGTTCGCCGTTATAAAAGCTGAAATACTCGGCCAGGCCGACCGTCAAGTCGATCATCGTGGCATAGCCCTTCAGATACACGTCC
>NZ_FQXS01000001.1 GCF_900130015.1 Desulfofustis glycolicus DSM 9705
GCAACCCCGCAGGCAGCCAAGTGGCGCTTGAGCAATTTTCTACTGTGCATGGCAGAGACCGATTTGACCAGATCACCGGTGTTAAAGCCGATCATCTCCGCAATCGAAACAGTGATCAGGCACCGCCAGGCGATTGAATCACGGTGGCAGTCGGGCCACAGCAATGCTCGCCTGGAAGGCTTGAATAGCATTTTCCAGGCAGCCAAAGCACGGGCCAGAGGGTATCGGAACCCACAGACATTTATCAGCATGATTTACCTGATCGCCTCACCGGTTGGTAATCTGCTCAAATCCACTTGAAACGACGAAGAGCCAAATTTTAATACCTTCAAGCTCGGAAAGTATTTGAGCAGTGGAGCACTCCAACTCTTTTTTTGCCTCCAGGTCCCCACTGAGGTCGCTCTCAACACTTTTTATCGCAGCCTGCAGTTCTGCGCGTTGGCCTTCAAGGTCAATGATGCCCATCATAAACACCGGGTCTTCTGCCCGCGTATTCAACAGTGCCAGCTTGGTTTTAAGCTCATCAAGGTGTGTATCGAGAGAGTCAATGCGGTCAAACTCCACCATGTGTTCTTGATTTTTTTTCAGTTCGGACTCCAGGTAAAGTTTTCTTTCTATACTTTGAGCTTTCATTTCTTCCTCCGCTTGTCCTTTTTTTTAAAACAACCTTGGCACTATTACCAAGCCTTAAAAAAGAGAGATATGAATCAATCTGATGACCCAAGAATTATTTCAACACTACGGGTCGATAAACGGTATTTTCTAGCCAAAAATAGTACACTTTCTCCATTATCATACTCATTGCGAATCTTGTTATTTCTTTTTTTCCTAAAGAGTTGATCAAGGCTTCGTATATAAAGCGAGCATCCACGAAATGAAATTGCGAGTTTGATAGCATTTTCAATCCCGACAATTTCAGCAATAGATTTGAGCTCACCAGGCAATTCATCAATTGCTATTTCACTTGCTATTTCTTCAACATTCATAAACACAACTCCTTGGCTGTCATTTATTCAAAGGACTGTGCATTCCCGGATGATCTTTATAGCTTTGGGCCGAGTGAACATAAATCATTGTGGTATTTATGTCCTGATGACCAGCAAGTTTCTGAATATCATGGAGCTTGACGCCCGCTCTTGCAAGCAAGGTAAATGCTGTATGCCTTAAAGCATGAGGACTCAAAGTCTTCTGTTCCCTGCTGATAGAAGCTTTTTGTAAATATTTTTTAACAATATTTTCCACAGCCTTAACCGATAGTGGCCGATAATTGCGAGATCTCTTTATAACAAATTCGCCATCATTTCTGTCATAAATGAACGGCAAAAAAATTGGCATCCCTCCAGAGCACCTGACTCCATGATTTTTGACTGTTTCAAGCCAATCATCGAAAGCCCGAAGAGCTCTGCCGTTTAAGATAATGGCAGTCTTCGGTCGATTCTGAAAACGTCCTTTCCTATCAATCACCCATACTTTTTGTTGCCCTTTCACCCGTTCCAGCTCCAGGTTGTTGTGTTGCAGCCGGGCTATTTCGTTGGCCCGCAAGCCATAGACCAAAGTGATTAGAAGCATTGCATAATCGCGTTTTCCTATCGCTGTTCTCTTGTCAACCGCCCTTAAGAGCTTCTCTGCCTCAACCGTTGAAAGAACGCTGTAATACCCTTTATCCTTCTTTGGAAAGATCAGCTTGAGCTCTTTAAATACAATTGGATTTTTGAATTTTCTATTTTCACGCTCGACGAACTTAAAAAAGCGATTTAGAGCAATAAATTTATTCCATATGGTAGAGTCCTTACACATTCGTTCCATTCTCAAATAATCACGATACGTGGCAACTTCAGAGCGCGTAATTTCGGCAAGATCTTTGCCAGCCCAGGAAAAAAATAGTTTCACTTGATTTTCATAACTACGCTTAGTGTTTAGTGTGTTTTGCTCAGCAATAAACAAGGCAAGCATTTTTTTAAACTCATCGCTTTTAATTCCCCGGTGAGTTTTGAAATCGCCAAGCTTGCTGATGGGATTTGAAAACCCCTTTACCTGACCTTCGATAAACTTGAAAAAGCCATTCAGAATAGAAAATTTTCGTTTCGTTGTGGCCGGGGTGTGTTCTTCGGCAAGTTTTTCCTGGTACTGCCTAAGAAGCTCAATTTTCACGTGCTCAAGAGAGCTGTTCTTGAAATCAAAAAACTGCTTGATCTCGGAGCGGTATACGCGCTGACTGCCTCCATGGTATTTCTTGAGGTATTTCTCAAAAAGGCGCTTGCCCGTGCCGCCATCAATAAAGGACATGTCAACCCCTGTCGGCACCCTTGGCGTGCCTTTCGATACCTTTTTCAGCACAAATATTGCTGATCGTGGTATCGCTGAGACCGCTGATTTCCGCTAATACCACTTGCGCCACCCCCCGCTGGCGAAGCGCAACTATCTTAGCGTTCCGCTCAACTCTGAAAGGATTATCCTTTTGAACCTGCATGACTTCTTCAGCGCTCAATAGATCGACAAGCTTTTTCGCCTTTTTCGAATAGTCTTTCATTGCTTCGGTCCCTTCCCTTGACTGGTGGCGTCTCGTTCATTCCTGCCTTCAACCATCCGCGTCAAAATATGATAGGTTGCCCTGGCCTGTTCTCGGTCCAATGACCGGATATCTTTTACCTTCCGGTATTTGCGCAGCCAATTTTTTATGCGCTGTTTATCCCATCCCAGGTCCTTGAACAGCAGGCGGATATCCCGGACATGATAAAAACTCGGTAAGCTCGACGTATCCCCTTCGATCTCATTCGAGAAGCGCGGCCGGGCCGGAAACCGCCGTTCGGTTTTCCCTTGCAAGCGGTCAATCAGAAAGATTGCCTCCTGTTTTGATAAGGCCGTGATACTGGCAATGCCGATCAGCTCGGAAACGAGGGCATAAACCCCGGCTTCACCTCCGGGAAATGGAGCGGAATGGAGCTTTTTTATCTGTTCGTTCGTGATTGACTCGAAGAGCTTAATGGGCCTTTTCATGGCTTTTTTCCTGGAAAAAACAGGTAGTGGCGTATGCTCAGAACATTTACACCCTTTACACCCCAGAGGGCTTATCTTTATGATATATCGTTGTTTTTTCGGGGTGTAAATGTCTCTGAGGATGTACACCCCGGCCGATTTTATTTGCCATTTCCTTATTTTGTTTCAAAGCCTTAAGCCCTTCATATACCTTTGCACCCCCAGAAAGAGGATGTACACCCCCTCGGAGGATGTACACCACATGTACACCCCCATTTACACCCCCCCTTTACACCCTTTAAATATAATAATTATAGTTAGATAGTTAATTATGGTGTAAAGGGTGTAAATGTTTTCATATATACGCCACAGTTTTTTTCAGAATCAGCCCTTTTTGTACCACGCTTGTAGTGGTTTTGATAATCATTCCTTGCCTAGCAAACTGTTACCATCGGCTTTTTTGGCCTGACCTTACCTCTTTTTTGGTCAAAATCGGCTGACCCTTCCCTCTTTTTCTAAAACGGATATCCGCTATCATTTTGCCGAATGCCTAACAAATCGCCTAACAAAATGATGTTTCCGTGTCCCCCGATTGATGACGGCGCTTCGTTTAACCGTCCAATCTGCTCGTTCCAATATTTCCAGGGAATCACCTATCCTGGCCCCAAGCTGAGAAGCTGACCGGAATTGATTGGTAATACCCCGTGTTTTTGCCAGATAGTCAAAAGCCCTATACAACTCGCCGGTGGTCGCCTCGAAAATGATTTGCTCAGTCATCCCGGAAGAGTTCTTAAAATCGGCAGCCTTGAGCCCGTATTCCAGTTCAAAGCCGGTGGGCCGAAACTCATATTCAGAAAGCAGCGCCTCAAGCCCGTACAGAATTTTGTTGCTCTCCCGTTCTGTGGCGTAAGAGCGTTCATTCTGTGCCACTATCCATTCGTTGAGGATCATTCTCGCCACTGAAGAGCCTTTTACGTGTCCTGGTCGCGGAATGTATTTGACCACCTCGACAAGGATCAAATAGAGCATGGCGTAAAGCTCATTCAACCTTGATTTTGAGTGGTTCGGGTAATCCGTCCGGATTACTTTCAAGGTGTCGGCCTTTTTCTCTGCGATGTTCGGCAGGATGTCATGAGCGATGATCTTGAAAACGGCGCTCCAGATCAGGTCCCTGGCCTCCCGCAGATCGGCTTCAACGGCCACCGCCTCTTTGAATGCCGGGTTATGAAACCGCTTGTCAAAAAGGATTTCGTTTGTTCGCTCGATCAGTTCCGGCTCAACAAAAGGCTCAATTGAGGTCACGAGAAGCTGAGTGCATGACCGCTCGTAAACGTTGTCAGAATCGCTCCCTGCTTTTCGCTTTTGCCGGGTAATGCCAGTGGCCGCGGTCAACAGAAAATCGCGCTTGCCGCCGCGCACAGCGTCAGATTCGAGGTTATCCGAGATGGTCAGCGGGGAAATCGCGGCCTCGGAAAAATCGGAAGCCGCCGATCCGGTGGTTACGCAATCCTCGCCGTAGATGACGGTTGAAAGCATGGAAGCGGCCGAAGTCTTGCCACAGCCTTTGGTCCCGGAAAACTTGGTGATGCCCCTGGCTTTGATATATTGCAGCAGCACAACATTGAACAGCAGACAGACGACAAAGTAACGATCAGCATTGTCACAGGCGAGATTGTCAAATATATGAGTCTTCAAGCTCGTCATGCCTTTTCGGATATCGGCGTTCGGTATGAAGCGGAGCGGGTGCATTTTCGGCGAGCTCCGGAGCAAAACCCGTTCGGCGTTGGTGCCGTTCGGAACCACTTCTATTTTTCCAGGGCCGATTTTGAGGAGGTTGTTGTACTCGCCGCACAGGTTGAAATAGACCGTGCTTTCCTTGAAGTTCGTGAAAATCCAACCCGGAATAGAGGTGTGATCGCCTTTCAGATAGGCTTGGCTTTCTATGTTCTGGATGATCAGCCGGGCACCATTGGTGGCGGCGTTTATCCCCGCCTCATGGTAGAGCAGGGCCTTGAACGGCGTGTTGTTGCCGATCTGGTAAATCCAGTTGTTAAAGTAGAGATGGCACGCTTCACCGTCGATGAAGAATTTACCGCTGGCCCGGAACCACTCGAAACAAATTTTCCCGTAGGTGTCGAAATCAAACTTGCGCTCTTGCCCTGGCTCGCTGATCCAGGTCGAATAAATATCTTTCAGCGAGCGCAATGGCGGAAAATACCGTTCCGCCCCTTTGAGCAAAGCCTTGAGCGCCGTCACTGGCTCCTTTTGGCCCTTCAGATGGTCGTCGATATCCTTGGCCTCAGGATCAAAACGAACGATCCGCACTTCAACGGCCTGCTCTTGCAGCAGCTTGGCCAAGGTGCCCGGCAGGCACAGCTTTTTGAGCGCCGAACAAACTTTGTCGGTGTAAGTTCTGCCGGCGTCGTCATTGTCGAAGCAGAGATACAGCGTTTTCCCCGGCGCCCAATCGGTCAGGTAGTCAAGCTGTGCCCTGGATATCTGGCCGTTGATGGCGGCAACGTGTTGATAACCGCCCCGGCCATGCACTGACAGCAGGTCGTTTTCCCCCTCAACGAGCAGAACCTCTTTCCCTTTGAAGGCGGGCATGTTGAAGAAAAGGCAACCAGCCCCCCAATGCTCGCCGGGCAGCCGGTACGTGTATTTCTTGCGCCGGTCCTTGGTGGTAAACCCGGCAACCCGGCCCTGAGGGTCAACGTGCGGATAGACGAACAAGCCGCCGATGAAGAAGTCACACAGCGTGCCGTCTTTGTTCTTGACGAGCCCGGAGCCGGTGAGCTGGTCCTCGGCATAGCCGGCGCTTTTCAGGAGTTCATGCAGCCGGCCGTCAGCGTAGCCGACCCGGAAGGCGGCAAGCGTCGCGTCCGTATGCCGCCGAACCTTCTTTTGATAACCGAGTTCCTGACTGTTGCTGAGCAAGGCGTCATGGTAGTAAGCGGCAGCCGCTTCGAAAATGGCGGACTGCTCCGTAGTGCCATCTTTCTCTTTCGCTGAGCGCGTTGTTTTCCTGGTCGCGCCTGCCGTCAGTTCGTAGCCGTGATGCTTGGCCAGGATTTTCAATGCCTCGGCCTTGTCGCACCGGTCGAAGAACTCGATAAAATCGAATACGTCACCGCCGTCTTTCTCGGTCGGGCACTGGTAGCAGTGCCAAATTAAGGCCGGCACTGTAATACGGAAGCAGTCATGCCCCCCGCAAAGAGGGCATGGTGCAATATCAACGGTGTGAGCGCCGACTTTTTTGGAGGTTCCCCCGGTACGGCCGACGATGTAGTCAACCAGGTCGGTCTTTTCCTTGAGCAGGGCGAAATTATCGGTCATGACGCCACCGTCAGCCCTTTCTTGCCCTGTCTGGAGGGTGCCGCCTGCATCAAGTCATGCTGCAGAATGGCTGCTTTCAATTCCTCGGCGGCAGGTTTGAACTCGTTGTCTCCCTCGATAACCGTATCAAGGTCTCGGATAGCCAAAAGCAAGGTTTTTCTGGCGTGCTGGGCGCTTTCGATGGCACCACCGACGACCATCTTCAATCGGGTAGCAGAAAGGCGTAACAAATACTCGTTGCTCTTCTGGTATTGCTCTGCGCAAGCCTGCAACACCCGCTCTTGCTTCTCCAGATAGAGGCTGATCAGCAGGTAAAGCCCGTGTTGCAGCTCGTCAATGTCAGCTTTGTGCGACTGGTTAAACGTGCTGCTGTCGAACTCTGCGAGACGCGCGGTTCTGAGCAATGTGCCAAGCGCACGCAATGCCGCATTGTCTTCGGTTATGATCTCTTGAAGATTAAGAGGGGTAAGGGTGCTGTGGTTGCCGTGTGCTGCTCCATCCTGATTACTAGGCATGGCGTATCCTCCGGAAAATAAAAATGCCCAGACTGTTACCAAGCCTACAACGGCTTCGGGGTCCTCGCGGATACCCCACAGTCTGGGCACATTCAATTTCTGGGAGTCGTGCAAACAAAAATTCCCGGTTTAAGGCGTACGGGAGCCGCCGTTGTAGTTTGGTTCTGGCAGAATACGGCACTTTATTACCAGGCGCAAGCCTTTTGCGCAGGATCACGGCCGGTCGCCTCACGCCGCCATGACCTCACGCTGTGCTATCCGTTCTTCAATCCAGGCGTCTATTTCCTCGGCAACCCAGGCCACCGACCGCCCGAGAGAAACGGACTGCGGAAAGCTGCCCTCCTTCATCCTGGAATAGATGGTCGACCGCTTCAAACCGGTTCGCCGTTCGACCTCCGGCCTTCTGAGCAAGGCTTTACTTTGATTCTGGCTTCGCATGTTTTACCCTCCAATTCCGTTCCGTAGAGAGCCCAGAACGTCCATGTTTGGCTTGGAAGGTAAAGGGGCTTGCGAGAATGGTCAAACCGCCCTGGTCATGAAGGGAGCAGCAGAAAAGCGTCAAGAAAACGTCGGGAAAACGGCAAACCGGTTATGATCGTTTCACCGGATGACAGTAGCGCATCAGGTCATCTTTTTCTTTTTTTGCGGGGTTCTGTCATTTTAAACAGGTGGGCGTCAATATCTTCACGGTAAGCGATTACCCGCTTACCGTCATATCTAACAGCAGGCGTGTACTTGCGTTGCGCTGTAGACACCGATTGTCCGGTATATGCCGCAATCTCCTTCCAACCAATAAGGGGCTTGCCGACTGGCTGCACGGGCGGGCTACCTTCGATTATGTCTGCCTGCTTTTCGTTTGACACGGCGGGACTGCCGAGAGCCCCGGCAGTTTTTATCTCCGGGAAAAACTCCTCTATAAGCACTACCGACGATCTTTTGAGCAACAGATCGTCCTTTGAGATTTCCACTTGACACGCAACATTCATTTTGAGTTCTCGGTTAAACTCGGTTGGAACCTGCGCCATCAAGTTTTCATCAAAGAGGATTGAGCAGTTTGCTTTGCCTGCTCTGTTGTGAGCAAACCCCTTCACACTGCTGCTGTCCGGCATCAAATAGGCAGTAACGAGCAAATCATAACCACATAAATCGGTTATTTTTTTGGAGAGGTCGTCTCCGGCTCTATCCCCGTTGAGACGAAACACGCGTAACTCAGGAAAAAACGCCCAGAAATGGAGAAAATTACCCGGCTGTTCAGAGGGATTGTCCGACAAAAAAGCCGTGAATGCTTCTTGGCGACTAACAGACGGGTATAGCGCTTCCCATTGTTTTCTTATCGTCTCCATATGCCAGTCGGAAAGTGTTTTTTCTGGCCAACAATCTTTCAAAATATCTATCAGTTTGTCTGCTTCACCGGACCCAAACCAACAATCCTCGAAAGCCGCATTAACTTCTTCTGGCAGCTTATCTTCAGGCCATAATTCCTCAAGCAATACTCTCAGAGAAGCATGAGGGAGGCAGTAGGGGATCGGGTCAAGTTCTACGTCATGCCATTCAAAGATTTGGTCCTCGGTGACGTTCGGCCAGCGCTGCCCGGCAAGCTCGGATAATTTAAAAAAACGCTTCGACAATGGAATAGGTGTTTTGAGAAAACCCATGTGTCAACCTCCCTATGGTCAAGCCCTTGCCGTATAACCGAACAGGCAGGCCGTCAGGGTCACGGCTTTTCGGGAGCGACCCTAGCCTGTCCAGGCTCGAAACCTTCATTCAGATCATTTCAGGGCTGCCAAGCCGTCAAGGTAATCAGCCCACGCCTGCATCATTTCCCGGCGTTCCGGCAAATGCTCAGCGTAATTGTAAGCAGCCTTCACGCTGTTTTTTTCCACGTGGGCAAGCTGCCGCTCGATAACGTCAGACTTCCAACCTTGCTCGTGAAGTAAGGTAGACGCCATCGCCCGGAAACCGTGCCCGGTCATTTCGTCCTTGCTGTAGCCAAGCCGCCGCAACGCGGCAAGGATCGTGTTTTCACTCATGGGGCGATCGCCGGTACGCAAAGAAGGGAAAACGTAGCGCCCCGCCCCCGTCAATGGCTCGATTTCGCGCAACACGGCAACAGCCTGACGGGATAGCGGCACGATATGAGGCCGCTTCATTTTCATTTTCTCGGCGGGTATTTTCCACTCGGCTAAATCAAGGTTCATCTCCGACCACTCAGCGTGCCGAAGCTCCCCAGGGCGAACAAAGGTCAGCGGGGCAAACTGCAGGGCGCACCGGGTAGCGACATGCCCTTGATAGCCGGAAATGGCGCGCAGCAGCTCGCCAACCTGTTTCGGGTCGGTGATGGTCGCCATCGACTTGGTCTTGTGGGAAGCAAGCGCCCCGCGCAGATCCGCGCTCGGGTCCCGCTCGGCAAGACCGCAAGCGATAGCGTAACGAAAGACCTGGCTGCAGACCTGTTTTACTCGGTGGGCAAGCTCAACTGCCCCGCGTGCTTCAATGGTTCGCAACACCTCCAACAATTCAGGAGCTGTGATTTCGCTTACCGGCCGCGCTCCGAGCCTTGGAAAAATATTGCCCTCCAATCGGGAGATAACAGTAACCGCATGGCTGTCCACCCACTGTCCCCGTTTTTTCTCGAACCATTCACGGGCCACAGCTTCAAACCGGCTTACCGCCAGCATGTCATTTTTTGCCTTGGCTGCCTTGCGATATTCGCCGGGGTCGATCCCGTCAGCAAGAAGTTTTCTCGCCTCAACGAGCCGGTCACGCGCTTGAGACAACGACACGTCAGGATAGACGCCCAGGGCCAGCGTTTTTCGCTTGCCCTGGAAGCGATAATCGAAGCGAAAATACCGCCCTGTCTGATTAACGAGCACATAGAGCCCGCGCCCATCAGTGAGCTTGTAAGGCTTCTCCTTTGGCCGGGCATTCTTGATGACGGTATCAACGAGCATTTGACGGTATCCAATAAGACGGTTTTTGCGGATACCGTCTATGATACCGTCAAATGTCGCTGGCTGTCAACGGTATTTCTCGGAACTCAGCGGACCGAAAAATAGAGCAAAACTTGATATTTTCTTTTGTTTTTGAGAGCTTTTGGAATCCCTCGGAAGCACTAATGGCGGAGGAGCAGGGATTCGAACCCTGGGTGGAGTTACCCCCACAACGGTTTTCGAGACCGTCCCGTTCAGCCGCTCCGGCACTCCTCCGCGTCTGGCGCACTCGCTATTTACGCCATCGGGCACTCCTTTTTCAAGGTAAAAAACGATTTTACATATATTTCAAACAGTTTCAACAGCTGCCCAACGATGTAATCACAGGAGCCGAGGTCACACCGAAACGAACATCACTTCAAGATGATGTTCCGCTCTTTGGCGACATCGGCGATATGATCGACGAATAATCGGGCAAAGGCGTCGTTTTCGCCGAGTCCGGTCAGTACCGGCTCGACGGTGAAACCTTCCGCGGTCAGGATGCTCTGCCAGGAATCGGCTTCCGGGCCGGCCATATCGTTGACGGCATGGTCGCCGGCGACGATCATGAACGGCTTGAGCATTACTTTTTTCTCGGTGCCGGCTTTGATTGCGGGCAGCAAGTCGCTCAGGGATGGGGAACCTTCGACCACGCCGACATAAGAGACGACATCGGGGTAGGCCTCGCGCAGTTTCTGCTGCACCTCGCCGTAGATGCCGGTGGACCAGTGCTCGTTGCCGTGGCCCATGTAGATCAGGGCTGCGCCCGCCTGCCGGGCTTGCTCGATATCTGCGGCCAGCGTTGCCACCACCGCGTCGATATCGTCGTGATAGGGGTAGCGGTCACCGGGCATGCCGAGTGCCGGCCGACCCATAACCAGCTGGTCGAACGGCCGCCACCGCTCCTTCATGGTCCGGATCGAGGCGAGGGCGTTGACATGCTGCAGCAGGTCGTGGGATTGTTCCATGAAGAACATGTGAGTCGGCTGGACGATGATCCGCCGATACCCGTCTTCCTGCAAATCGCCGATGGTAGCAATGACGTTTTTCACGGCCAGCACCTCTTCCGGGATGCCTTTGTCGAGCCAGACCTGTCGTTCAGCCCGGCGTTTTTTCCAGATCGAACGGATGATGTTGGAAGTGAAGGTGATCCGCACTTCAGTTCCCGGATAGGCGGCCCGAACCGTATCGGCAATGGTGGTGATGGCACCGATCGCCCCGGGCACCGTGGTGCCGAAATAGGCCAGGACAATGGCCGTGTCGTCCTCTTGGCCGTTCTGACCGTGGCCGGCGGCCGCGACCGGATTGGCGGCAACCAGCAACACCCACGAAACAATCAGCCACAGTACTGCACATCTTCTCTTCATAGCTCTCTCCTTGGCTCGTAACCGGTCCGGAGAAAAAAATCCCCGGACCATGATGATGATCCGGGGATGCCCTGGTTTACCCTCGTCTCGCATGCGACAGCCCGTGTCCGCGGGGATGTCGAACCTTCTTTCAGGCAGGTCTTCTGACTTCCGGATCTTTCGTGACGCCGCGCCTTCCCGATGCCGTGGCAGCAGTGGCCTATCTGCAGCGCCCGTCCCCGGTTACAGCGGCGGGCCCGTCCTCGATTTGCACGAGGTTCCCTCTTCATCCACTCATGTGGAACCTGAAAGTCTGGTCCCAGTAATTACCGGGAAGCGTCGATCATGTCAATACCGGCGAGACCGGCCTTTCGCCACGATGCTGTCGTGTCGCCGCGCGTCTCGCCGGCAACGCGGTTTTGGGCAACGGGCAAAAAAAGCACGGAAAGCTGTTGCTATTTCAAGAAGATCTGCGATAGACTTCGAAGCAACGGCAGCGCCCGGCGCTCCCCCTATAGCACGAGGAAGATGCGGTCTCATGAAACCTGCTTCTCTACTCTATGGCCTTGATGCCAAGCCCCCGGTTCCGGTCACTATTCTGCTCGGCCTGCAGCACGTCTGCATTATCGCCATCGGCCTGGTATTTCCGGTTATCCTGGTTCGTCATATCGGCGGCAGCGAGGAGCAGGCCCGCTTCATGGTCAGCATGTCGATGCTGGCCGGTGGTGTTGGCGTCATCGTCCAGAGTCTGCGCCGCGGCCCGGTCGGTTCGGGTTTTTTGATTCCTGCGGTTTGCGGTCCATCGTTTCTGGCCGCATCGCTGCTCTGCGTGAAGACCGGCGGGCTCTCCCTGGTCTTCGGTATGACCATGACCGCAGGTCTCGTCGAAGCCGCCTTTTCCCGGGTCCTGCACCGCCTGCGGGTCCTCTTTCCGCCGGAAATTACCGGCATTATCGTCGCCATGGTCGGCATTTCGGTCATTCGGGTCGCCGGCATCAACCTCTTCGGGCTCCAGAACGGCACCTACAGCCCTTCTGCGGTCATCGTCGGTTTCACCACCCTGGCGGTGATGATCGGTCTCAATGTCTGGACCCGGGGCAACCTGAAACTGTTCTGCATCCTGATTGGCATGACGGTCGGTTATCTGCTCTCTTTTTTCGCCGGCATCCTGACCGTCGAGCAATTGAGCGCTGCGGCCGGCGCCCCGCTGGTCTGGTTTCCGCTAGCCCACCATCCCGGCTGGAGTTTCAGCTGGGCAATGGTGCTGCCGTTCGCCGTTGCCGTCCTCTGCTCGTCGCTGAAGAGCATCGGCGACATTACCACCTGCCAGAAGATCAATCAGGCCGATTGGAAGCGTCCCGACATCGTCTCCATCAAGGGGGGCATCCTGGCAGATGGTATCGGTTGCTTTTCCGCCGGACTGTTCGGCGGTATGGGCCAGTCGACCTCGTCGACCAACATCGGTCTGTCCATCGCCACCGGGGCGACGAGCAGAGTCATCGCGATCAGCACCGGCGTCCTGCTCATTCTCCTTGCCTTTCTGCCGAAACCGGCAGCTATTTTCGCCATCATGCCGGCACCGGTGATCGGCGCCACCCTGGTCTTCGCGCTCGGGTTCATGGTCGTCGCCGGCTTCCAGATCATTATGTCCCGGATGATCGACTCCCGAAAAACCTTTGTCATCGGCCTGTCCATCATCTTCGGCCTGATGGTCGACATGCTCCCTGAGGCCTTTGCCGGCCTGCCGGACTGGCTGCAGCCGGTCTTCGCCTCCTCCCTGTCGGCCTCGGCCCTGTTTGCCGTGCTGCTCCATCTGATCCTGCGCATCGGCATCCGCTCGACGGCCCGCCTCGAAGTGGCGTGCGATGGCTCCGGTGCCGTTGCCGTGCTCGATTTCTTCCAACGCAACGGCGGCGCCTGGGCGGCACGTCCTGAGGTCATCGACAAGGCCGCGGCGGCGACCAGCGAATACTGTGAGCTGGTCGGCACCGATCAGGCCGGACGAACCGCCGCCATCAGCGCCCACTTCGACGAGTTGAACCTGCAAGTCGTCATCGAGCATCCCGCGCCGGCTCCCCGGTTGCCGCAGCAGGCGCCCCCTGCCGAGCTGCTGGTCACGCGTCCAGATCTGTTTGGCGAGCTCGCCGGATTCATGGTACGATCCTATGCCGACAAGGTGCGCAGCAAAACCGACGGAGACCGGGTAACCACCACCCTGTCTTTCGAGCATTGACAGAGTAAGACGGCCATGGCATGACCCACCCTCCCTGCTCCTGCACAAACAGCCCCGCCGCTTCGTTACGAGCGGGCCTCCTGCTGCTGCTGACGATCTGCCTGGCGCTGGTCGCCATCGCCGGTCCGGTCCGGGCCGGTGGTTCCTCGCCGTTTCGCGCCTTTTTTCCGGATGTGGCGACCATCTCGACCACCGAACTGCACGAACGGCTCTTCACCCTGACGCTCATCGATATTCGCAGCCGTTTCGAATTCGAGGTAGTGCATATCGCCCGCTCGATCAATCTTCCTCTGAAAGACGGCAGCTTCGCCGAGCGGATCGAGAGGCTCAAACCGGTACAGGAGAAGATCACCATGGTGCTGATCGGCAACGACCCGGATTGCTCGCGAGCCTTCGAGGCCGCGTTGCTGGCGCGGGCGCGCGGCCTTATCAATGTTCTCGTCTACGATGCCGGGGTGTACTCCTGGCTGCACGCCTATCCGGATCGCTCCCGGCTGATGGGCCGGTCGCCGGCCCGGCTGGAGGAGGTCCTGCCGCTGATCAGCCACCAGTCCCGGCTGGTATCCATCGAGCGCTTTAAACGGCTGGCCGGCGAGCCCGGCGCTGTCGTCATCGATATCAGAAATGTCTATCAACGCCGCCGCGTACCGGCCGGACTCGAGGTGCGCAACATCAGCCTGGAGGCGCTGCTCGCCGCCGTCGGTAACCGCATCTGGGCGAACCGACCGTTGCTGATCTTCGACGAGGATGGCAGCAGGACCCGATGGCTGCAGCTGTTCCTGCGCGCTGGCGGGTTTTTCGATTACGCCTTTCTCGACGGCGGCATGAACGCCCTGCCGCCGTCCGCGCAAAAATCGCTGGACGCCGGCGACGACGAATCGATCTCGATTAACCAGGTGCGCTTGCGTGAATCACTCAACGATCTCTGGGAACTCGGTCAAGCGAACGAATTTTTGAGTTATATCCTCTCCTGCCTGCGCCGGGAGAACATCGCCTTCGTCCCGGCCGGCGAGGCGACCGCCCACCTGGGCATTTCCCGGGAACAGCTGCGCATCTTATCCGAAGAGTTGGCCAGGACCGGACAATTGCGGTTTTTCGAGACGAACGGCAATTTCGTCTACCAAGTCGATCCACTGCTCGCCTGGAAGGGAGCACAAAAAGGGATGGTCTGGAACGAGCGCGTCAACCAGTTCCACCAAGACTCCAGCCAGTGACCATGACCAGGTTTGCACTGCTGCTCATCACGTTCATCCTGTTGCCGCCCGGCACGGCGCTGACCGCCACCCGGCTGGCCCTGCACTGGCAACCGCAGGCCCAGTTTGCCGGGTTTTACCTGGCCGAAGACAAGGGCTTCTACCGGGAAGCGGGGCTTGACCTGACCATCCTACACGGCGGGGCCGACAGCGTCCCGGCCGACCGCCTCAGCTCCGGCGAGGCCCATTTCGCCACGATGTTCCTGGCAACAGCGCTGGAACGGCGGGGTGCCGGCATTCCCCTGGTCAATGTCTGCCAGCTGGTCCAGCGCTCCTCGCTGCTGCTGCTCACCAGGAAGAAAGATGCCATCACCGACATCGCCGATCTGGACGGTCGCCGCGTCGCCGTCTGGGCCAACGAATTCCAGCTGCAGCCATGGGCGCTGTTCCGGCAGCATGACATCGATCCGCTGCTCGTACCGTTCAGCGGCTCCATGGAACTCTTCCTCAAGGAAGCGGTATCGGCGACCCTGGCCATGTGGTACAACGAATATCACACCGTGCAAGCCGCCGGCTATCTTGAAGAAGAACTGCAGCCCTTTTTCTTCAAGGACACCGCCTTCGATTTTCCGGAAGACGGCATCTACTGCCTGGCCGAGACCGTCGAAAACGATCCTGAGACCGTCGCCGCGTTCGTCTCGGCCACCCTGCGCGGCTGGCGCTACGCCTTTGCCCACGAAGAGGAGGCACTGGCCAGCACCGAAGCCCGGATGCGGGCGGCCAACCTGGCGTTTTCAGCCACCCATCAGCGCTGGATGTTGCGCACCATCGAATCCCTGATAGCACCCCCCGACGGACCTGATGAGTTCGGTCGGCTGAGCCGCCGTTCCTTCGATCCGGTCGCTGCCGCCCTGCTGCAGGCCGGATTCACGGACCGATTGCCGTCTTATGAGGTCTTCGTGCGGAGCATCGATTATGTCGATTAAACCGGGCATCACCTTCAAGGCGGTTTCCCTGTTCCTGCTGTTGTCGGTCTCCATCCTGACGGCAGTTCACCTCTACAGCTACCTGGTTTCACGGCGAATCATCGTCGATATGGCCGAACAAAACAGCCGTGGTATCGGCGGCACCATTGTGCACCAGATTGCCGCCCGGATCACCCCGGTGGAAACGATTATTCGCAATATCGCCGCTACGCTGGAGAACCCCGACCTGTCCGACGAGGCGATTTTCGAGTTGACCAGATCGATCGTCGCCAGAAACGAAGCAATTTTTGCCTCCGCCGTCGCCTTCGAACCGTATGCCATGATCGACGACCAACTCTACTTCGCCCCGTACAGCTACCGATCGGGCGATCAGATCGTCACCAAACAGCTCGGCGGCGCCGATTACCGCTATTTCCACCAGGACTGGTATCAATTGCCACGCCTGCTCGACCGAGGTGTCTGGACCGAACCCTACTATGATACCGGCGGCGGCGATATCCTGATGGCCACCTATGCCGTTCCCTTCTATCGGACCCACAAAGACGGTAGCCGGCAGCCGGTCGGTGTGGTGACCGCCGACATTTCGCTGGCCTGGCTGCAGCAATTGCTCGCCGGGATCGAACTATACGACAGCGGTTATGCGGCGCTGCTCTCGAGCAGCGGCATGTTTCTCTACCATCCCGACCAGCAGCTCGTGCTCAACGAGACGATCTTCTCCCTTGCCGAGTCCCTCGGCGACCGGGAGCTCTGGGAAATAGGCAAGGATGCGATCGCCGGCGGCTCCGGGTTTCTGGAACGGGTCAGCTACCAGAACCGACAACCGAGTTTTTTCTACTATCGCCCGCTACCGGTGGGCGACTGGTCGCTCTGCTTCCTGTTTCCCCGAGCTGAAGTGCTGCGCGACATCACCGGACTGACCAGGACGACGCTGGTCATCAACCTGCTCGGCTTTCTCGTGCTCGCACTGGCGATCACCTGGTTGACCAGGCGGCTGACCCGGCCGCTGATCAACCTGTCGCACGCGGCCCGCTCGATCGCCGGCGGCAACCTTGAAACACCCATGCCGACGCACGGCGGCAACGATGAGTTGGGCCAGTTGACCGTCTCGTTCAGCGAGATGCAGCGCTCCCTGCGCGACCATATCGAGCAGCTGACGGAAACCACCGCCTCCAAGGAACGGATCGAGGCGGAACTGCGCATCGCCCGCAACATCCAGATGAGCATCCTGCCGAAGCTCTTCCCCCCCTACCCCGAGCGCAGCGAATTCGATATCTTCGCGTCGATCAAGCCGGCCCGTGAGATCGGCGGCGATCTCTACGACTTTTTCTTCCTCGACCAGCACCATTTCTGCTTTTTGATCGGCGATGTCTCGGATAAAGGTGTGCCGGCGGCGTTCTTTATGGCCGTCACCAAGACCCTGCTCAAGGTCGTCGCCGACCAGTACCCCGATCCCGGTGCGATCCTGACCAAAGTGAATAACGACCTGGCCGAGGGCAACGAGTCCTGCATGTTCGTCACCCTGTTCATCGGCGTGCTGGATCTGCGCACCGGGCGGCTGGTCACCGGCAACGCCGGTCATAATCCGCCGGTCCGACTGGCTGCCGGCACCGAGCCGGCCCTGCTGCCGTCGCCGCAGGAACCGCTGGCCGGCGCCATGAGCGGTATCACCTACACGTCCCAGGAAGTACTGCTGGCGCCTGGCGATTTTCTCTTTCTCTACACCGACGGGGTGACGGAAGCGGTCAGCGCCGACGGCACTTTTTACGGCGAAGAGCGGTTGCTCCGGGAAATCTCCGCCGCCGGCGCACAGCGTGCCGAGCAACTTGTTGGCGCAGTCGATCGGTCGGTTAACGACTTCTGCAGCGGTGCAGAGCAATTCGACGACATCACCATGCTCTGTCTGCGCTTCATTGCTCCCACCGATCGAGAGACAACCGCGGCAACGGCCGACGAAAACGCCGCCTCGGCAACCTTGGCGGCAACCGGAGAGCGTGATACCATCACCGTCGAACTCCGTTTCGGCACCAAGCTGACGGCCCTGGACGATCTGGTAGGCGGCCTGGCGCCCCTGAAAACCGACGGCCAGCTGACGGAGCGAGATCACTACCAAATGCGCCTGGCCCTTGACGAGTTGATTACCAACACCGTATCTTATGGTTTTGCGACCGGCACCGGCAGCGGTATCGAGGTGACGATCACACTGTGGCCGGGCCACCGCTACCGTATCGTCTACCGTGACGACGCCCCGCCGTTCGATCCGGTGACGGTCTCCGTGGACCCGGAGCAGCGCAGTACCGAGGCGGCCAATTTCGGCGGTCTCGGCATCTCGCTGGTCACCACCATCATGGACGCGATCGACTATCGATGGAAAGACGGCCACAATGTCATCACCATGACGAAAAACCTGACCGATAGACCAGACAACGACAACCAACATCACCGGGAGATGGCATGAAGTACACCTGGACCTCTGAAGCCGACTGCGACATTCTCGAAATCTCCGGCAATCTCGATTCCAATTCGGCCCCGGCCGTAAGCCAGTGCCTTGACGAGTATTGCGCCGGCACGCCGCGCAACTTGATCATCGACCTAGCCCAGGTCGACTATATCTCCAGCGCCGGCTTGCGGGTGGTCATCAAGGTCAATCACACCCAGACCGCCACCGGCAAGAAGGTCATGCTCTGCGGCCTGAAAGAATACGTCCGCGAGGTGTTCGACATGGCCGGGCTCAGCCGAATCCTCGATATCCGGGACGATCGGCAGGCCGCTCTGGCGTAATCGCCGACGGTAACGATACCGCCGGAAAACGCGCTGCATAGTTTTTCATTTGCAAACCTTCGCTCCCCGTTTATGCTTGACGGGTGATTCATCTGCCGGCTGGGAGCTATCCCGCCGATTGCCAGCCCCCTTCCGGAGTCCATTGCCCATGGTGCAAATGCTATCGATCGCGACCAAGCCGATACTTGCAGTTTTTATCCTACTGCTCGGAATCATCGGCCGGCCGGCGATCGTGCCGGCCAACACAGAGCTGCCGGTGATCGTCGCCTCCACGACGCAGATCGCCGATTTCGCCCGGCAGATCGGCGGTGACCAAGTCGTCGTCAGAAGTATCCTGGCGCCCGGCGCCGATCCGCATACCTACCTGCCGACGCCAAACGATGTGGAAATCGTGCTCGGTGCCGATCTCTGCCTGGAAAACGGGCTGCACCTTGAGGGCAAGAGCTGGATGGCAACGCTTGCCCGGGATGGTGGCAAACCGCTCGTCACCGCAACCGACGGAATTCAGCCGCTGTTGCTCGAGGGCAGCGGCGAGAAGATCTCCGATCCCCATGCCTGGCTGGTGCCGCGCAACGCCGCGGTCTACGTCAACAACATCGCCGACGCGCTGATCCGACTCGCCCCGGACAACCGGGAATTCTTCGATGCTCGGGCCGAACTCTACCTGCACCAGCTGCGGGTGCTCGATGCCTGGATCCGCCAGCAGGTCAGCCTCATTCCGCCGTCCCGACGGGTACTCGTCACCACCCACGACGCCTTCAACTATTTCTGCCGGGAATATCGCTTCAACCCGAAAAACGACTTCCTGTCCATCGCCCCGGTCGGCTGGTCGACCGGCGGTGAAGTGGGCGCCGGTATCACGCCGGAACGCCGCCGCCGGGTCATCGAATCGATCCGGCAATCCGGCACCCGTGCCCTTTTTGTCGAAACCACGGTCAATCCCAAGCAGGTTCGGGAGATTGCCCGCGAAACCGGCATCGTCATCGGCGGCGAGCTCTATTCCGACTCGATGGGCCCGTCGGGCTCCGCCGGGGAAACCTATATCGGCATGATGCGGGAAAACGTGCTGATGATAGTCAACGCCCTGCTCTGAGCCGCTATGCGCTTTATTCTCGTCATCCTGATCTGGATTGTTTTCGTCGGCGGCCTGTTCACCTACACCAGCCACCGCGCCGATCTTTCCGCCGCGCCCGCCGCTCAGCCCCCCGCCCTGGAGAAACAGCCCGGGACGCGCATCTCGCTGGAGCTGACGCCGACCTTTTCCGGCACGGCTGATCCCTTTGCCCGGCGCAGCGATACCAGGCCGGCAGCGCAGCTGACCGTCCGGATCAACGGGCAGCTGCTCAAGCCGTCCCCCGGAGAGCTGCACCGCGGGCGGCCGCTGCTGATCGAACCGCAGACCTCGCTGCATGTCGGCACCAACGAAATTATGGTGGTTGCCAGTCCGCCGCTGGAAGATGACCTGGCGGCACACGGCATCCGGGTCCGGATCATGGACGGGCGCCGGCCGATCGCCGACCGCACCATCTGGGCCGAGGGCGGCGCGCTTGTCTCCGGTGTCGTCTCCTTTGATCTCGATGCGGGAGGTCCCGATGGCCGCTGAAAAACGCTGGGTTATCGAAGTTGAGCACCTGACGGTCAGCTATCAGGCCCGGCCGGCCCTGCTCGACGTCAGCGTGCGCATCGAGGGGGACCAGCTGGTCGGCGTGATCGGCCCGAACGGCGCCGGTAAGTCGACGTTTATCAAGGCCATCCTCGGTTTCGTCAAGCCCGATATCGGCAGCGTCCGGATTAACGGCCGGGACGCTCGAACGGTCAAGGGCGAGGTCGCCTATGTGCCGCAGCGCGGCACGGTGGACTGGGATTTCCCGATCACCGTCGAGGAAGTCGCGGTCATGGGCCGCTACCAACAGATCCCGTGGTACCGCTCGCCCACCGCCGTCGATCGTGAGGCGGCACGGGAAGCACTGGCCATGGTGCGCATGGAGGATCTGAGCCATCGCCAGATCGGCGAGTTGTCCGGCGGCCAGCAGCAGCGCGTCTTCATGGCCCGAGCCCTGGCCCAGGGCAGTGACATCCTGCTGCTCGACGAACCGTTCGCCGGCGTCGACGCGGCCACCGAGCGTGCCATTCTCGACGTGCTGGAGCGGGCCAAACAGGCCGGCAAGACGCTGGTCGTCGTGCATCACGACCTATCGACCGCCGCCGAGTATTTCGACAAGCTGATCCTGATCAAGCAGCGTCTCTACGCCTACGGGCCGCCGGGCACGGTGCTGCGCGAGGATCTGCTCAGCAAAGTCTACGAAGGCCGCCTGCGGATCTTCAGCAGCGTCATCGACCAGGAGGGGGCCTGATGCTCTACGACCTCTTCATTCTGCCGCTGACCGAACCCTATTTCCAAAAGGCCCTGATCGGCGGCTGCATCGTCGCCATCGTCGCCGGGGTGGTCGGTTGTCTCGTCGTACTGCGGCGCATGGCTTTTCTCGGCGATGCCTTGTCCCATGCGATGATAGCCGGCGTCGCCGGCGGCTATCTGGTGATGAAGCTGCTTTTCGGACTGGAGGCCCACGCCCCGGGCATGTTGCTCGGCTCGCTGCTGGCCGCGATCGCCACCGTCGCCCTGATCAGTTTTGTGGCCCGGATTTCGCGGGTCAAGGAAGATACCGCCATCGGTATCATGTACACCGGGATCTTCGCCCTCGGCGTCGTCGTCGTCTCCATTTTCCGGCACTACATCCACATCGACCTGATGCATTTCATCATGGGCGACATCCTCGGCGTCGCCGATACGGATCTCTGGGTCAGCGCCTTCGCCGGTGCCTTCGTGCTCAGCCTGCTGATCCTGTTTTTCCGGCACTTCCAACTGGCCACCTTCGACCCGGTGATGGCCGCCTCGATCGGCCTGCCGGTACTGCTGCTCGATTATCTGCTGACCACCTGCGTCTCCCTGGTCGTAGTCAGCGCGGTAAGCATGGTCGGCGTCATCCTGGTGGTCGGCCTGCTCATTACGCCGGCCGCCACCGCCTACCTGCTGAGCGACCGACTCGACCGAATGATGTGGCTGGCCGCCCTGTTCGGCACTACGAGCATTATCGGCGGGCTCTATCTCTGCGTCTGGCTCGACTCGGCCGGCGGCGGTGCTATCATGCTGTTCTGCACCCTGCAATTTCTCGTTGTCCTGACAGTGGCTCCGAAATACGGTCTGCTGGCCCGCTGGCTGCGCCTGCGCAGCCTCATTCCGCAGCAGGTGGTCGAGGACATCCTGACCACCATCCTGCGCTACGACCGGCCGACTCCGCTATCGATCATCCGCACCTACGTCGAGAGCGGCAAAGGGTTGCAACGGGCACTGTCGCGCATGGTCCGCGACAATCTTCTGGAAGCGTCCGAAGACGGCTACCGGCTCACCGCCGCCGGGAGACAGGAAGCGGACAAGGTATTGCGCGCCCATCGCCTCTGGGAGGCATACCTGGCGACCATCGGCACACCTGCCAGGGAGGTCCATTCCACCGCGCACCAATTGGAACATCTCGGCGGTGAGGCCGTCGAGTACCTCGACGAAAAGCTTGGCCAGCCGAAGGTCGGTCCGCACGGCAACCCCATCCCTTGATTGTCAACCGTCCCGGTCGCCGATCGACGGGTGCAAAACATCCTTCCCCCTTACATAAACCTGACAATGGAGCCTTTTGCAAAACTTAGATTTTCGTTCAAAATCAAGGCATGCGAAAAATTTTACCACAGGCATATAGTTGATATTCCGAGGATAAAATTTTGAGCATAACGCAGAGTTTGGGCGAAAAGATTGTTTTACAAATGGCTCAATGGTTATTATTTACATGGAACTCAGTTCCCTGGACCGGTCGGTTTTATCGGATGCTGCAGCGCCAAGGACCGACAGGCCGGAGAATCAGGCCCGAAGGGTTGCGGACAGAATGTCCGCAACCGGAAGCAGGACCGACCAGCCCGTTCGCTACGCCAACACGCCGTAATCTGCACACCTCGATGCGGTGACGGAGTGGTTGAACGGTGCAGGCAATTTTGCCACTGCAAAGGAAAATCATGATCTGTCCCCGCCACTGTCTTCTGCAACAGCGTCTCGTCTGCCGCTACGCCGGCCCAGCACCGCCAGACTGGGAGACCGCCGATGATAGCCGTTGATCCGCCGGTCAGAGTGGTCGTCGGCCTGCTCTTCAACGACACGGGGCGTATTCTGATCGCCCGGCGTTCGACCGATAAACGCTACGGTGGTCTCTGGGAATTTCCCGGCGGCAAGGTTGAGCCCGGCGAATCTGACCCGGCTGCCCTGCGACGCGAGATGCGCGAGGAACTCGACGCGCCGATTATCATCGCCCGAGTGTTTGCCGGCTATCGCTTTACCTTGGGCCACCTCTCGGCAGAGTTCATTCCCATTTCCGGCTCCATCGACCCGGCCGATATCACGCTGCTGGAGCATGACGCCCACCACTTTATCACCGCCGACGAGATCGCCGGATTCCCCTTTGCCCCCTATGACAAGCGAGCCATTACGATGCTCAGAAGCGGTCTGGTCTGACCGTTATTCTAAAATACCAGCTCCCGGATAATGCAGCATATCTCACTACAATAACAGACATTATAATCAACCAAGAAGACACAGGGCACACAGCAGCTATTGGCGATGCTCTTACATTCTGACCAGAAAGCCGTCGATCAAAAGCACTGATACTTGTTTTCATACCGTGAATTCACTTGTGGTAATGGCAAGATGATTATAAAGTGGACCAAACAGCAAAACGACAGGCTGCCCTGAATACCGGCATTTCCGACCAACCTCCGCGTTGCATGGAGGTACGAGGTTTTCACGACGGCCGACACTATCCACCGGAGAGGAGGTCTCAATGGATCCGTTTGCATTTTCCATTCAGATGGAAAAAGACGCCGAAGCGCTGTATCGCAAAATGGCTGATAATACCCCGGCTGCCGGGGTGAAAAAGGTCCTGCTGCTGCTTGCCGAGGATGAAGTGAAACACCGCAAGGCCATCGAGCAACTGCAGAAGAGGATGAACGTCGAGCCGCAGGAAGGCGTGGCGCTAGATATCAAGACCGTCTTCGACGAGATGAAGCAGGACAAGGATTTTACTTCATTGTCCGAAGACGCGGTTGAAGACTACCGCAAGGCCGTCGAAATCGAGAAACGGGGCATCGCCTTCTACCAGGAAAAATTCGCCGAGGCGACCGACCCGACCAGCAAAAAGCTGTTCGAGGCCCTGATGAAACAGGAAAGCTACCACCTGAGAACCTGCGAGAGTTTGCTGGACATGGTCCAGAAACCGGAGTGGTGGGTGGAAAACGCCGAGTTCAACCCGAGAGACAATAACGAGTATTAACTCGCTTCCAGCCTTCCGCATGCAGGCAGATCGTGTCTGCATGCGGATCCTCTTTTTGTCCCGCCCAGCAGCCTTCTCTACAGACCGTCGCGTTGTCGGTGGTGCTGTCGCGCCCGGTAGCGATCCCGGTGCTCGTGAAAAAATCGAATCCGCTCCAGCAGCTGCCGTGTTCTCCGCCGCATTTTCCGCCTGGCAAAAAATCCGACATAGCTTGACAACGGGATGAATTCGTTATTGTCAAATCGGCCTTTCAGATCCAGCGCAACGGCTCGATAACCGCCGTCCTGTTCCAGGACCAAGGCGATGTTTTTCGGATTGAGATCAAAGAGGCGGATATCTCGTTCAAGCAGGTATCGGCCAAATATCTCGGCGACGGCCAGAACCCGCGTAATATCGCACGCATCGTCAAAGACGATGATATCGTAGATGGACCGGGCGATGGTGCCATGGGCATCACGAATACAATCGCAGACCAGCCCGGTGCCGCGATCGGTGGCGACAAAGCCGTGGCAATGACTGATGCAGGACAACCGGCCATGTCGGCGGATCAGATCCCGGTACCCTTGCCACTCCTTGCGATTGGCCGACTGATCGGCATTCCCGGTGCCGGCCGGCACCTTGATCACCAGGGACCGATCGGTGGGATGACGAAAACAGAGACGCCCCCGGCCGCGATTGATCAGCAGCTCGTCACTGAGTACCAGCGGTTTCTCCACGTCCGCGATGATCTGCCCTTCCTGTTCCCCGGCCACGGCTTACTGATCCTCGACGCGATCCGGATTGGCCATGCCGCGCCAGACCATATCGAACATCACCGCCGCCTGGCCTGCCAGACTTTCCTGGCGGCCACGCAGGATCCACATGAAGAAACTGCGCTGGACAAATCCCATCAGAAAATCGAGCAGTGCGCCGGCTCTTACGTGCGGATTAAGCACTCCTTCCCGCTGGCCCTGCTTGAGCACCTCGATCATCAGACCCATCATCCGCGGCTGGGCAAAGGTCTGATCGGCCATCCAGGTGTTCATCGGCAAGGTCATGAAGACGATGCGACCGAGGCCGACATGGTGCTCGTAATAGTCGAGCTGCAGCCAGAAGACCTTGCGCAGCTTCTCCTTCATGTCCTCGATGCCCTGCAGGTGATCGACAATCCGGTCGGTGAGTTTGCCCATCCAGATATCGACAAAAGCGAACACCAGCCGCTCCTTGCTGCCGTAGTGCTTGTAAATCGTCGTAAAACTCACCCCGGCCTTGCTGGCCACATCACGGATGCTGGCCTGGTGAAAATCGGCGTTGGAAAAAACGTCCAGCACCGCCCGCTCGAGACGTTCATGGACATCGGGGTGAAACGATCTACTCATTGGGCCTGATTGACTGATCTGGAGAAAACTACCTGTAATTCGACTATATCGGATCGTCTTTTACCGCAAATCCGCCGTCTGTCAATGACCAAAAAGCGACAACAGTACCCCGGCCGAAACGGCAGACCCGATGACCCCGGCAACATTTGGCCCCATGGCATGCATCAGCAGGAAATTGGTCGGATCCTCTTTGCTGCCGACCACTTGCGATACCCGGGCGGCCATCGGCACCGCCGAGACACCGGCCGAACCGATCAGTGGATTGATGCCGGTCCTTGAAAACTTGTTCATCACCTTGGCCAGCAAGACGCCCGAGGCCGTGCCCATGGCAAAAGCGATTACGCCGAGCAGGAGAATGGCCAGGGTCTCCACCTTGAGGAATTGCTCAGCTGTAGCGGTCGCCCCGACGGTGACCCCGAGAAAAATGGTGATGATGTTGATGAGCGCATTTTTTGCCGTGTCCTCGAGACGGCCCACCACCCCGCATTCCCGAAAGAGATTGCCGAGCATCAACATGCCGACCAGGGTTGCTGCGGCCGGCACGATAAGGCTGACGATGATGGTAACGATGATCGGAAAGAGAATTTTCTCCTTTTTCGAAACGTGCCGCAACTGGCTCATCCGGATACTCCGCTCCGCTTTGCTGGTCAGCATCTTCATGATCGGCGGCTGAATGATCGGCACCAGAGCCATATAGGAGTAGGCAGCGATGGCGATGGCCCCGAGCAGGTGTGGCGCCAGTTTGGACGACAGAAAGATCGCGGTCGGACCGTCGGCCCCACCGATAATGCCGATCGACGCGGCTTCCTGAGCGGTGAACAGCCCCGAAGCGATAGCCCCGATAAAGGTGATAAAGATGCCGAACTGCGCCGCCGCGCCGAGCAACAGTGACCGCGGGTTGGCGATGAGCGGCCCGAAATCGGTCATGGCGCCGACCCCGAGGAAGATCAACGGCGGAAAGATACCCAGGTGATCGCCCTGGAACAGGTAGTAGAGCAACCCGCCCGGTTCAACGGTGTGAACCGCTGCCGCGGTGATCTCCAGGACCGGCGGCTTCATCAGGCCGGCAAAGGGGAGATTAGTGAGCAGCACGCCAAAAGCGATCGGCACTAACAACAGCGGCTCGAAGCCGCGGACAATGGCCAGATAGAGCAGCAGGCAGGCGACCCCGAGCATCAGGATCGCTCCGAAACTAAGACCGTAGACGCCGGTCGTCCGACAAAATTCCAGTAAGGCCGCACCCATGGCTGATCCTCCCGGCTCAGGTCAGGACAACCAGCACGTCGCCGGCGTTGACCGAGGCCCCTTTGACCACTTTGACCTCGCCGACGACCCCGTCGGCCGGTGCTACCACCTCGTTGGCCATCTTCATCGCCTCGAGGATGAGCAGGGTCTGCCCCCTGGTTACCCGGTCGCCAGAACTCACCTCGACCCCGACGATGGTTCCCGGCATCTGGGCAATGATGGCACCGGTCGGTGATACTGCGGCCGCCCGGCTGACCGGCCGGGCCGCCGGCGCTGCAGAACTTGTCCCGGCTTCCCGCGGCGCCGGAACTGCGGCCACCACGTCAGCGGCGGCCCCAGCCCCGGCGATTTCTTCGATGGCTACTTCAAATTCACTACCGTTGACCACCACCCTGAATCGTCTCATTGCTCATCCTCCAACCGTCATAACTCGTTATACGGTCAATCACCGCTGCGTAATCGTTCGATCAAACCGACCCGCCCCCAGGCCGGCGCCGTGTCCTCAACCCGTTTGATTTCCCTGACCACCAGACTGTCCGGCGACGTCCTCAGCACCAGGGCCAGCGCCGCGGTGATCGCGGCGACGGTGTCGGCACCGATTGCCTCGGCTGACGGTTCTTTTTCCGTTTCAGTCGGTTGCTCAACGGCCGGTTGATCCGTTAGTCTGCCAAGCAGCACGATAACGCCATGGAGCACTATCAGGGCAACAAACGTGACGCCCATACCGAGCACAGTAGCAACCAGTCCGGCCAGCATCTTGTCAGCAAAGCTCAAGCTGCCGATGGTCGCCGGGTCACCGAATTTTGCCAGCAATTCGCTGATATCCATCTCCCTCTCCTGTTTACAACGGTATGTTGCCGTGCACCTTGGCCGGGCGACGCTCCCGTTTGCCGGCAAGCATGACCAACCCATCGATGACCCGCTGCCGTGTCGTCCGCGGCTCGATCACATCATCAACGAAACCACGCTCCGCCGCCTTGTACGGCGTGGCAAACTCCGCCTCGTAATTTTTCAGAATCTGTTGCTTGGCCGCCTGCTTGTCTTCGGCCCGATCGAGATCCTTTTTGAAAATGATGTTGACCGCTCCCTCCGATCCCATGACTGCAATTTCGGCGGTCGGCCAGGCAAAGACGAGGTCGGCCCCGAGTGATTTCGAGCACATGGCCACATAAGCACCACCGTAGGCCTTGCGGGTAATGACGGTCAGTTTCGGTACGGTCGCCTCGCTGTAGGCGTAGAGTATTTTTGCACCATGACGGATAATGCCGCCGTATTCCTGCGCGGCGCCGGGCAGAAAACCGGGCACGTCGACAAAGGTCAGCAACGGTAGGTTAAAGGCGCTGCAGGTCCTGATAAAGCGGGCCGCCTTATCACCGGCGTTGATGTCGAGACAGCCGGCCATCACCGCCGGCTGGTTGGCGATAATCCCCACCGGACGACCGTCGATCCGGGCCAGGGCGGTGAGCAGATTGGGTGCGAACAGCGCCTGGTATTCAAGAAATCGGCCGTCGTCGACAAGCAACTTGATGATTTCATGCATGTCATAAGGCTTGTTGGGAGTTTCCGGGATTATCGTATCAAAGGCCTCGACCATCCGGTTCGGATCGTCGCCAGAAGGCGCCCGCGGCGGGTTTTCCATATTGTTGCCGGGCAGATAACCAAGCAACTGACGGATAGCTGCCAGACAGTCGCGATCGGACTCGGCGATGAAATGGGCATTGCCGCTGACCTTGTTGTGGGTCAGCGCCCCACCGAGATCCTCGGCACTGACTTGCTCCCCGGTCACGGTGCTGATCACCTGCGGGCCGGTAATGAACATCTGCGAGGTCCGGTCGACCATGAAGATGAAGTCGGTCAGGGCCGGCGAGTATACTGCGCCGCCGGCACAGGGCCCCATAACCGCTGATATTTGCGGGATAACGCCGGAGTAAATTGCGTTACGATAAAAAATCTCGCCATAGCCGGACAACGCGTCCACCGCCTCCTGGATACGGGCACCACCGGAATCGTTGAGCCCGACGATCGGCGCCCCGACCTTCACCGCCGCATCCATCGCCTTGACCACCTTGCGGGCATGCATCTCACCCAGCGCCCCGCCGGTAACGGTGAAGTCCTGAGAGAATGCATAGACGAGCCTGCCGTCAACCCGACCGTAACCGGTAACCACCGATTCACCCTCAAAGCCGAGTTTGTCCATCCCGAAGTTGGTGCAGCGACAAGCGACAAAGGCGTCAAGCTCGACGAAGGAGTTGGCGTCGAACAAGTACTGCAACCTCTCGCGGGCAGTCAGTTTTCCCTTTTCATGCTGCTTGTCGATCCGCTCCTGTCCGCCGCCAAGCGAGATTCTCTGCCGTTTCCGGCGAAGCTGGTCAATCTTGTCAGTTGGCATAGAGGCTTCCTCTCAACAAATAACTCGTCCGCACGTCACGACGACAATGCCTATACGAACAGTTGTTACTCTTTTATTTAATTTATTAACTTTTAATATTGTTGTGTTTTTATATTATAAATTTTAGTAAAAAAAATATTCTTGTAATGATGTTACTCTTTGTTACCGTAATCGGCCAGTTTTTGTCAACAAAAAAGATTTGACCAGAGCAGCATCAATTCATGTGATGATGAGCGTTGATCGATACTGGAGAGCGATTATATAACGTATAGTTGGAGGATAACGATATTCCGCTTTCCGGCGTGAGCACTTGCAAACAGCGGGTTGAGCGACACCCTACAGGGAGGGCGGGTCGCCTCGGCAATCAGAAACGACCCGCGCGGGGGGAAGGAAGGGGAGAAAATCAGCGTGACACGGCAACGGCAACCTGCTTTTTCGCGGGCGCCTGGCCAAAGATCCACGGCACCAGTCGGATGTACCAGGCCGCCGACTGAATCTGAAAAACATATGCCAGCGCGATCAGCAGCGCGATGGTCGAACCGTCGCGACCGAAAGCCGTCATCGCGATCGCCAGAGCGATGGACAGATCACGCATGACCACCCCGAAGACCATGGCAATGGCGTCTTCCCGGGTGAAGAACAATTTTCCGATCACTGACAGTACCACGTAATTGAGCAGGTAAAAGACCACCAGCGGCGCGGCGATAACCAGCAGGTCACTCGGGTCGGCAAGGATAGTCTTGGCCTTCAGGGCCATCGCGACAAAGGCGATCATCGTCACGCCCAGTGCCGAGAACGGTGGAAATAGCGGCTTGTAGACTTCGGCCCAGGCCTTGGCACCATGCTTCTTGACCAGATACCGCTGCGTCAGCAAACCCGCAATCAACGGGACAAAGACAAACAGGCAGATCTGCTGGAACATGTGCAACATGTCGACATGCACGGTAGCTCCCATGAATACCCGGGTATACACCGGTGCTGCCAGCGCGCCGATGATCAGGCCGAAGACCAGCATCTTGGTGGCCGCTTCCTTGTTGCCGCCGGCAAAACCGGTCCAGGAAATGGTCATACCCGAGGCCGGCAGCACCCCGATCAGAAACAAGCCGACCGCCCACAGGCCGTACTTCATCTCTTCGCCCTGCAGGAACAATCTGCCGAGGCCGTACACGACTAGCGGCACGAGTAGAAAATTGATCACCTGTGTAGTCACCTGCAGCCGGAGATCATGGCCGGAAAAGATGCTGCGCACCTGGAGGGTGGCCATCATCGGATAGACCATGACAAAGGTTATCGGGATGATAAAGGTCTTCAGCGGCGCGGCATCAAAGAGAAAACCGCCGCCCACAAGGCCGAGTACCATCGCGATCGGGATGGCCCAGACCAGATTTTTTTGCAGAATGCGTAATAGCTTGATCATACTGACACCCCTTGCCGGTTCTCCGGCGTAAAATCTTCAGGCGCCGCAGAGACCTCTGAGCAGGCGGCAGCCTCGTCGATCATCGCAATAATCTTCTGATAGGTTTCGGCCAGTGAGTCGGGAAACGTCGGACAGTTTACCAGGGAGGCGATTGTCTCCCGGCAATAATGATGAAACCGCACCTTGGTCGCCTGTTCATCGCTGAAGACCATGACAAACTTGGGCATCAGGATGGCTCGCTCCGGATTGGCCTGCAGGCTGCCGGCTGCCTTGTCCGGCTTGCAGACCTGCAGCATATGCAGGTCGAAACCTTCATCAACACCGGCACCATGGTCTCGAAAGGCACGGGCCATGTCCATGTGGCTCTCATTAGCCACGATAAACCCCTGGCGGCCGGCAACATCTTTGAAGTCGGCGGCAAAACGGGCCGGACTTTTCTTCGTTTCAGCACAATAGAGATGATCGGTGGTCATCGTCCTTCTCCTTTCAGCATGATCTGTGACATGATGTCACAATGAACAATAAAAATCGGCTCATGGCGGAAGGGCGGGCCGGTCCTGCCTCCAGCTGCTGCGCTGCGGCCTGATCGGCTGGCCTCCGAGGCCGGCAGACAGGCCATCCATGGCCTGGCCGCCGGCTACGGACGTCCTGTCCGTAGCCCTACGGGCCTGATCCTCCGGCCCGCCGGGCCTTCGCGATGCAGCCTCCGACAGAACCGGCCAGCCCGGGGGAATGATTACTGATAAACAAAAACTATGCCCATGCCTGCCGACACCAGAAAATAACGGCCCTATTCCCGTTAACCATTAGATATAGAAAAACAAATAGAAAACAGGAGAAAGCCCTGGAAAAGGCGAAGCGGAATGGCACGGAGAAAAAAGAACGGCTAAGTAACGTTACTAACGTTACCTGTAACGTTACTTGGCGTCAGGAATTCAACTCGGAAGGTGTGCTCAGCTGGTCGTCGTCTCGTGTCGCTGCAAGGGGATATTCCATTTTTTCATATATTTCCATATAGCCGTTCGGCTCAGCCCGACCCGGCGCGCCACCTCGGCCTTGTTCCACCCACAGCTGTCAAGCAGTTCGATCAATACCACTCTGGTCAGCAGCGGCCGACCACTGCTCGCCGGTCCGGTCGAACCTCGCAGAGTGGTGGGCGGAGGCGGACCGTGGCGCAGCTCGACGGGGAGATCATCGACATCGATCCGGTCGCGGCCGCACAGCACGAAGGCGTGTTCGATGGCATGTTCCAGTTCCCGTACATTGCCCGGCCAGTCGTGGTCGAGAAACAACCGCATCACCGCCGGGGCGACATCGACGATATGCTTGCCGGTCTTCCTGTTAAATGCATCGATAAAATGGCTGATCAGCAGCGGGATGTCTTCACGGCGCTCCCGAAGCGGTGGAATAACGATGGGAAAAACCTTCAGCCGATAATAGAGGTCCTCGCGAAAACGGCCCTCCCTTACCAGGGCGGCCAGGTCCCGGTGAGTGGCGGTGATGATGCGGATGTCGATCGACCGACGCCGCGATTCACCAACCCGCTCGATCTCACGCTCCTGCAGCACTCGCAGCAGCTTGACCTGAATGAGAGGACTCAAATCGCCGATTTCATCGAGAAACACCGTGCCGCCGGCAGCCTCCTCGAAACGACCGATACGGTCGCGCAGGGCCCCGGTGTAGGCGCCCTTGACATGGCCGAATAATTCACTCTCCAGCAAGGTCTCACTGAGCGCACTGCAGTTCACGGTAACGATCGGTTGCCGGCCGCGCGGGCTGCGAAAATGGATAGCGCCGGCAACCAATTCCTTGCCGGTACCGCTCTCGCCACGGATAGCCACGGTTGCTTCGCTGGCCGCCGCTGCTTCGATGGACCTGAAGACGCCGCGCATGGCCGGGCTTTTGCCGATAATGTTATCAAGCCGGTGTACCTCGCCGAGCCGCAGCGCCGCCTCTTCGGCGCGCCGCCGCACGCGACTGAGTTCGGTCAGGTCGGTGATGGTCTCGACAATGCCGAGAATTCGGCCGTTGTCGTCACGCACCACGCTGGCGTTTTTGATGACCGGTACGTCATGACCGAGTTTGTGGCGAACCTGACATTCCTTGGCCTCGGCCGAGTCCCGCTCGAAAATTCGGCAACGCCGGATGTCGGCCGGACAGCTCGTCCCGAAACAGCGACTGCAGCTGAGAATCGCGCAGGTCCGGCCCACCGCCTCGGCCGCAGAATAGCCACTGATCCGTTCCATCGAGCGGTTCCAGGAGGTAATCCGGCCCTGCTCGTCCATGGTGAACACCCCGTCGGCCATCGAATCGATAATGCGGCCAACGAAGCGCTGATCAAGACTGTTAAGCTGTGCTACGTCCATATCGTCCGTGATTACCGAAAGCGTTGCGCACCCCAACGGTTGCATCACCCCGGCCGACAGCCGACCGGGCAGATGCGGTTTTCCCGGCGTTATGGATCAACCGGGTCGCACCGTAAAATCAAACCGGAGCAGCGCAATAATTTGCGCTTCTTTGCCATGCAAACTATACTCCAATCAGTTTGCCCCGTAAACACAGGGCCGCCAGTACCACATGCGGTCGGAATGAAATGACGGAAAATGTACATAAGTGCTCAATGATCAGCGAAGACGTCTACGATCGGTATCTCGAGGCCTTGCTGCGCGGCGACAGCTGCACCTGCCTGAAGATAATCGACGGACTGCTCGACGAGCAGGTTCGGCCGATTGTCATGTATGTCGATCTGCTGCAACGATCGCTCTACCGGATCGGCGAGTTATGGGAACACAACCGGGTCTCCGTGGCCACCGAACATCTCGCCACCACCATCACCGAACGAACCCTGGCGGCAATCTATCCGACTCTATCATGGCCCGAAAACGGGGCATCTCGCTGATCGTTCAGCAACCGCCGGCACCGATCATCGCCGAGATCGATCACTACAAGATCGAACAGGTCTGCAACAACCTGGTCGCCAACGCCATCGAACACGCCCCGGATCACTCCGAGGTGCGCATCAGACTGGCGCAGGTCGGCACCAACTGGCAGGTATCCGTAACGGATTGCGGCCCCGGACTCGACAGCGACGAGGCCGCCGCGCTTTTCCTTCCCTTCAGCCGGGGGAAAGCCGGCAAAACGGCAACATCCCGCTCCACCGGGCTGGGCCTGGCCATCTCGAAAAAAAACGTCACCGCCCACGGCGGCACCATCCGGGTCGACAGCCGACCGGGACATGGTGCGTGTTTCAGTTTTTCCATTCCGACCCACCAAGACCATCAGGAGAAACAATCATGAACCGCGAGGAACTGATCGCCGACGCCGCGCAACTCAAACAACCGTCTGCGGAGGCGACCGCCGCCTTTTCGGAAAAGCGGGAAGTGCTGGCAGCCGCGGTCAATCGCACCATGGCTCAACGCCCCGATCTGGAAAAACTGGTGGGTCCTGCCGGCCGGTTGATGAGCGAGGACAACAATCGCAACTTTTCGCTGTTCATGGAATCTCTGTGGCAGGGCTACCGTCCCAAAATCCTGGTCGACACCGTGCTCTGGGTCTTCAGGACCTATCGTTCCCACGGCTTCGCACCGATCTATTGGCCAGCGAACCTGGACACCTGGCGGGAACACCTTCGTGCCGAGCTATCGGCACCGGTCTTTAGCGAAATCGGCCCGTTCTACAGTTGGCTGATTACCCATATCCCCTTTTTCACGGCCTTGACTGATATCGATCCGATCGACACGTCAATGCCTGTATCGCAAAACTTTCATGGAACCTGAGACGATGCCTGCCGATCTTACCATCTTGTCGTCGATGACACACCGGACCTTTTGTGGGCGACCACCCGCGTGCTCCGCTCGGTCGGGGCCACGGTCCACGAAGCCGTCGACGGCCAAAGCTGCCTGACGACTGTTCGCCAACACCTTCCCGACCTGGTACTGCTCGACGTTGAGCTCCCGGATCTACTCGGCTATGAAATCTGTCGGCGGATCAAAAACGACGAATCGCTCAAGGCCGTCTACGTGGTCATGCTGTCGAGCTCAATGACCACCTCGGACGATCAGTCGGAAGGCCTGGAAAGCGGCGCCGACGGCTATATTACGCGGCCGTTGCCTAACCGGGAACTGCTCGCCCGCGTCGAGTCGGTCGCGCGGATCATCCGGGCCGAACGGGAGCGCGACCGGCTGATCAGCAAACTGCAGCAAGCATGGAGACCATCAAGACCCTGAGCGGCATGCTTCCCATTTGCGCCAGCTGCAAAAAGATCCGCAACGACACCGGCTCCTGGGAGGAGGTGGAATCCTACGTCAAACGCCACTCCGACGCCGAATTCACCCACGGCATCTGCCCTAACTGCGCCAGGAAACTCTACGGCGATCTGTATGATGAGGAAGAGTGAAGCGCTCCCCATTGAGACTCAGGTAGATAACACGGTCCGCTCAAGACAGGCACGAAGCAGTCAAAACCGACTCGGCAGATGTATCCATGATTATCCCGTTAATCGCCGTGTCTTTCGTGTGGGGTCAACCGCCCAGAGAGGTCGGCTCGCCGACCGGCTCGGACCCAGGCGACTCAGGCAGGGCGGCGGCAAGTGCAGAGCGGATCAGCACCGTCATGTCTTTTTTGAGCAGCGGCTTGAAAATCAGGCCGTGCAGCCCTGCTTTCTTGACCTTTTCCTCATTGATGGCAGCACTATAACCGGTACAGAGGATAATCGGCAATTCAGGTTTACGGGCCAGCAACTTGCCGGCCAGTTCCAGACCGGTCATGCCGGGCATGGTCTGATCGGTGATAACCAGGTCGAAGCGCAGCGGATCAGCGCAAAAAAAATCATAGGCGCGCTGTCCGTCCGTCACCGAAGTCACGGTATAGCCATAACGCTCGAGCATCTTGGCGGACATCTCCAGGAGCAGCCGCTCATCATCGACAAAGAGAATCCGCTCCGTTCTGCCCGGCAAGGATTCGCTGTCCTGCGCCGGTATGAAACTCTGTTGCCGGGAGCAGGACCAGAAGACATGGAAGGTGGTGCCCTGATCCACTTCGCTGTCCACGGTCAGAACACCGCCGTATTCAGCGACAATACCGTAGACGATCGACAGGCCCATGCCGGTCCCTTTTTCCTTGTCCTTGGTGGTAAAGATCGGATCGAAAATCTTCAAGTCATCCAGAAGAGCTGCCTGCGGTGTCACGCATGCCGGCAGCGGCACCGGCCGAGTTGACCGACGCTTTCAATGCGATATCCATCACGCTTCGCCAGGAGCGTGATCGGCTTGAAACATGCGGTGGCAAACATACCTCCCATTGTCGCAACGAGCTGCGCCCTGCACGTTTGCCTGTATCCCCGTGGCTTTCATCTGGGCTTCTCGCTTTTTCGCCGCGGAAAACCCAACCGCCGGTAACGATCTAGACCTGGACAATCATGCCTTGGGAGGTAAAATGACCACTCGCCTGCCGCCATATCTCTCTCATATTTCTTGGCATCATTCCGCTAAAACTCTCCACAACGAAAAGACAAACCGTTCACCGACAGTCTCCTCAAGCAGCTGGCATAGCTCCTCCTTTAACGGTACCTGAATCTTGCGAGGATCGGCAGGACGCCAATGTCCTGCGCTTCTTATTTTCTCTCATTAGAAAGTGAGCTTACATCAAGTACCGCTCAACATAGACATGGAATTACAACTTTTCCAAAAAATTGAGTTTTTATGATGTTTAAGATAATATTCAGGTAGCCCGTCCGACAATCTGCTGTTGGCAGTGAGAAGTTTAGCTTTGGTGCTGGCTAAGTCAAAAATATTTTAAATTTTCCACGGTGCAGCAATAACCCTCCTCGGCAAGGTGACGCACTATGAAAAACATCAATCTCGGCGTGAAATTGCTCGGCGGTTTTCTGCTCACCGCCCTGATCATCCTCGTGGTAGGCATCCTTTCCATCGTTCAGCAGGACAAGCTTGACCATGAAACTGAGCAGCTTGGCACGGAACAGCTGCCGGCGGTCGAGAATATTCTCACCGTCAAAAGCCAGACGGCCACCATCGCCGCTTCGATGCGTACCCTGCTCACCCCCTATGCCTCGAAAGAGCAGCTCGAGCTTTCCCACCAGCACCTGCTCGAGGCACGAAAGATCTATGCCGCGGCCAGGGATGAGTTCGCCGCCCTGCCGATCATGGGTGAGGTCAAGGCGGAATGGCAGGAGTTTTCCACCTCTATCAGCCAATGGGTCGGGGTCAACAACCAAGCGGCCGACATCTCCAAACAGCTGATTGCCATGGATATGACCAACCCCGACCAGATGAAGCTGCATATGTCCTCGTTTGAGCTGGCCCACAATGAGTTGCTTGTCAACACCGGGCAGCTAATGCTTCTCAACAGAGACTTTGACGGGGGCACCGATCATACGGCCTGCACTCTCGGTCGGTGGATTGCCAATATGGACACCACCAATCCGGAGATTATCGCCCTGGTAGAGCAAATAAAACCGGTTCATGCCGAACTGCACAATACTGTCGCTGAAATCAAAGAACTGGCCGGTCGCGATGACCATTACCAGGCCAAGGATCTCTACGAGAATAAGCTCCTTCCCGCCTCGCGGCAGGTTTTTGATTACATGCGCCAAATGTCGGAAGTAGCTGATGACGCGGCGGAAAAATTTGCCACCATGAGCACCCTGCTCCTCGAAAAAGGGGCGGCCCACCAGGCGAAAACCTTTGCCGCCATCGACCAGATGGTGCAGATCGCTGACAATGCCGCCCGTCAGACAGTTGAAGGTGCCCATGGTATTGCCTCCACCGGCCGTATGATCACCATAATCTGCTTGGTCGTCGGGGTGGTTTTGGCAATTTTCTCTGGTTTCCTGCTCACCCGGGGGATCACCGGTCCGGTGCAGAAAGTCATGCATTTTGTCGAGGTTCTGGCCGGTGGTGATTTCACCTCCAAGCTGGAGATCGACCAGGAAGACGAGATCGGCAAAATGGCCAAGGCACTCGGCAAGACGGTGGATGAACTCGGGGCGATGATCAAGCAGGTCGTTGCCGGCGTCAACACCCTCTCCTCGTCGTCCACTGAGCTCTCCGCCGTTTCCTCCCAGTTGTCGTCCAATGCCGAGAACGCCTCGGCCCGTTCGACCGGCGTCGCCTCGGCGGCCGAGGAAATGACCACCAACATGAGTTCGGTATCGGCAGCGATGGAACAATCGGCCAGCAACGTCGGCATGGTCGCCACCGCCACCGAGGAGATGTCCTCCACCGTCGGCGAGATCGCCCGGAACGCCGCCAAGGCTAAGGACATCTCGGAGCAGGCTGTCGACCAGTCGCAGAAGACCTCGGTGAAGATGAACGAACTCGGCCAGGCGGCCAACAAGATCGGCACCGTCACTGAGGCGATCACCGAAATCTCCGAGCAGACCAACCTGCTCGCCTTAAACGCCACCATCGAAGCGGCCCGAGCCGGCGAGGCCGGCAAAGGGTTTGCCGTCGTGGCCAACGAAATCAAGGAACTGGCCAAGCAGACCGCCGACGCCACCATTGACATCAAGAACCAGATCGAGGAAATGCAGCACACCACCGACGGGACGATCACCGATATCAAGAATATCACCGAGGTCATCAACGAGATCAACGAGATCATCACCACCATCGCCACCGCCGTCGAGCAGCAGTCGGCCGCCACCTCGGAAATCTCGGAAAACGTCGCCCAGGCCGCGGCCGGTATCGCCGAGGTCAACGAGAACGTCGCCCAAAGCTCCATCGCCATTGGCGATATTACCAGGGATATCGGTGAGATCAGCTCAACTTCCGAGGAGGTCAACCAGGGCAGTCACAACGTCAAGGAAAGCGCTATCGAACTCTCCCGGCTGGCCGAACAACTCGACGGTCTGGTACGCCGCTTCAAGGTTGCCTGAGCCGATCACACTGCCAGGATAACAGAGATAAGCAACGTCAAATGATGACGATGGGGGAGCCCCCCGCTCCCCCATCACTAGACAATGCACACCGGGCTGAACGCCGCGGAGACCCTATGATGAGCGACCAGAAATTCCAAGAACCCTTCGATCCGGCCAGAGAAGAATTGATCGACACTTCGGCCGTATTTTCCGGTGAGGAGTCGACCGGGGAAAAACCAACCGATGAAGAAAGCGGCGTCGACTCGGCCGGTCGGCAGACCTCGATCCGGGTCCATGTCAGCCTGCTCGACTCGCTGATGACGCTCGCCGGCGAACTGGTACTCAGCCGCAATCAATTGCTGCAGACGATCAGTTCTGGCGGCCTGAAAAGCGCCGAGGCGGTGGGTCAGCGCATCGACCTGATCACCTCCGAACTCCAGGAAGCGATCATGCTCACCCGGATGCAGCCGATCGGCAACGTCTTCGGGAAATTCCCCCGCATCGTCCGCGATCTCGCCGCACAGCTCGGCAAGCAGATCGATCTGTCGATTTTCGGCAAGGAGGTCGAACTGGACAAGACCATCATCGAGGCGATCGGCGATCCGCTCACCCATCTGGTGCGTAACGCCGTCGATCACGGCATCGAACCACCGGAGCTACGCCGGCAGCGAGAAAAACCGGAGGTCGGCAGCGTGGTGTTGCGCGCCTTCCATGAGGCGGGACAGGTGGTGATCGAGATCGAGGACGACGGCGCCGGCCTCGACAGCGAGCAGCTGGCAAGCCTGGCTCTGCGGCAGGGATTGGTCACTGCCGAACAGGTCCAGTCGATGTCGGACAAGGAGAAGATGAACCTGATCTTCCTGCCCGGCTTTTCCTCGGCCGATACGGTGACCGACGTTTCGGGTCGCGGCGTCGGTATGGACGTGGTCAAATCAAATTTTGACAAACTCGGCGGCCAGATCGACATTACCTCGGAAACGGGTAAAGGCACTGCGATTTCCATCAAACTGCCGCTGACCCTGGCCATCATACCCTGCCAGGTGATCTTGACCGAAGGGGAGCGTTATGCAATTCCCCAGGTAAACCTGGAAGAACTGTTGCGCATCCCGGCCCACTTGGTCAAAGAGCGCATCGAAATCGTCGGCAGTGCTGAAGTGGTGCGGCTTCGCGGCAAACTGCTGCCGCTGGTAAGACTGGCCGACGCACTCGGTGTCGAGCGCACCTATACCGACCCGGACGACGGCAGTGTCAAGATCGATCGCCGCCGGCGGATCGCCGACCGGCGCAGCAAACAATCACCGCTCACCACTGCACCAGCCGCTCCCGAGCAAGATGCAGATCAGCATGCACCACCGGTGCGACGCGAGTCGCCGGACAGGCGAATCGCCACGGACAGCGCCCTCAATATCGTCGTGGTCTCGGCCGGCCCGATCACCTACGGGCTGATCGTCGATCGACTGGAAGACTCCGAGGAAATCGTCATCAAACCGCTCGGCCGGCACCTGCAGCAGTGCCAAGGGTATGCCGGGGCAACCATCATGGGTGACGGGCGGATCGCATTGATCCTCGATGTGGCCAACCTGGCGACCATGGCCCACCTCAGCTCGGTCGATGGCAGCGACCGGGCGACCGAGGTTCAACAGGAGACCGAAAGCCAAATTGCCACTGCCGAAGACAGCCGGTCGGTACTGATCTTTCGCAACTCGGAAACGGAGCAATTCGGCATCCCGCTCGACCAGGTGGAGCGAATCGAAAAAATCAAGCGCAACGATATCGAGTATCTTGGCGCCAAACGGGTCATGCAGTACCGGGACGGCAGCCTGCATCTGATCTGCGTTGACGATATCGCCCAGGTACAGCCGCTGGCCGAGCGGGATGACCTGCTCGTCATCGTCTTTTCGTTCGGGACGCACAGTATCGGCCTACTGGCCTGCGGCCCGATCGACACCCGTGATATTGCCGCCCGCGCCGACGAGGAGACCTTGCGGCAACCGGGCATCGCCGGTTCGACAATCATCGGCGGCCAGACCACCCTGCTCGTCGATATCAACGAAATGGTCGGCCAGCTCTATCCCGAATGGTTCTGAAGAGGAACAGAATAGCGCCTCAGCGCCTCGGCTAAACCAGAGCAAACGAACCCCTGCCGCCACGGAGGATATACCATGGCCACAGCATCATCAACCGGTTCCCGACAATCAATCGAGCTTGCCACCTTTGCCATCGGCGAGGCATTGTGCGGCATGGATATCCTGCAGATCCAGGAGATCAACAAAATCATGCAGCGCACACCGGTACCACAGGCTCCCGACTATGTCCTCGGGGTACTGAACCTGCGCGGCAAAATCGTCACCATCATTGACCTGGCCAAAAAACTCGGCCTCGGAGAAACCGACTCAACCGACAACGCGCGCAATATCATCGTCAACTCCTTTGACGGCAGCGCCGGCTTTCTGGTCAGCCGCATCGGTGACGTGGTCGAGGTCGCGCTGGATAAGCAGGAAAAGCCGCCGGCCAACATGCGGGGCATCCAGGGAAAGTACTTTTCCGGGGTTTTCAAAACCGATTCCTTGTTGATCGGCATGCTCGATATCGACAAGGTCCTTCATCCAGACGAATAGCCATGAAAGAGCCGCCACGGAAGGCACGGGCAAAACGTATCCTGGTCATGGACGATGAAACAACGAATCGCAATCTGGTCTGTGACTTGGTCAGAATGCGCGGGCACCTCTGCTGCGAAGCGGCCGACGGCCGGGAAGCCACCGAACGGTTCCGGCAGGCCAGACAAAACGGTGCCCCCTTCGATCTGGTGTTCATGGATCTATCCATACCAGGTGGCATGGGAGGCGTTCAGGCAGTTCGGGAACTGCTGCAGATCGAGCCAACCGCCCACGTTATCGTGACCAGTGGCTCGGGCGCCGATCCGATCCTGACCGACTATGCCCATTACGGGTTTTGCGGTGCTCTCAATAAGCCGTTTCGAATCAGCGAACTCCATAACCTGATTGAACATTGTTAAAACAGCCGAGACGACACGGACCACCAGAAAGAACATCCCGCAATAAACCCACTCATGCACGAAACGAAAACCATCGAAGCCCTGAGAGCAGGCGATCATCTCTGCTGTATCTTCGAGTCCGAAGCGGAGCACCGCGCGCTGGTCACTCCGTACATCCGTAGCGGTCTGGAGAGAAACGAACGCGTTCTCTATATCGTCGATACCCGGACCACAGCGCAGATCCGCCGCTATCTCCAGCAAGACGGCATCGATCCGGAGCCATATTGTGCCTCCGGCCAATTGCTGATCTTGCCCGCGGAAGAGACCTATCTGCTGGGCGGCTCCTTCGATCCGGAGACAATGCTCACCCTGCTCCGGCAGGCAACACGGCAGGCAGTGGAAGACGGCTATGCCGCTCTGCGCATAACCGGAGAAATGACCTGGATGCTCAGAGGCGCACCGGGCTCGGAGGGGCTGATCGAGTATGAGGCGAAGCTGAATCGGATTATTCCGGGCAGCGCTGCGCTGGCCATCTGTCAGTATGATCGCCGCCGTTTTTCCCCGGATCTGCTCAACGCGGTTATCGACACCCATCCGTTTGTCGTTATCGGACCCGAGGTGATCGAAAATCCCTACTACATCCACCCGGATGTTTACCTATCCGAGCAGCGTCCGGCCCTGAAGCTCGAGAGTCGCCTGGAATCACTTCGGCAGCACCAGCTCTCCCGAGATCAATTAACGGACGCCTACCGCTATTCTCAAGAGACGTCTCTTCGTCTCGACGCCGCGCTCAAGGCCGCGCGCATCGGCCTGTGGGACTGGAATCTGACCGACGATACCCTGCACGTGACGCTGGAGTGGGAAGCTGAAAATGGCCGCGGGCTCTGCGAGGAAGTGCTTGATCTCTCCGACTGGCGAGCCCGTTTACATCCCGAAGATCTGGAACAGGCCAGAATCGTCAAGGACGAAGCAATCGCCGAAGGCAATGGCTCCTACGATCTCGAATATCGTCTGTTGGCTCCCGAAGGCAGCTATCACTGGTTTTTCGCCCGGGCATCGATCCATCACGACGAGGACGGTCAACCAACCCGAATCATCGGAGCGCACATCGACATCAGTCGGCACAAGGAAATGGAAGCCCGCTATCGACAGGCACGCAGGCTCGAAGCCCTCGGCCGTCTGGCCGGCGGGGTGGCGCACGAATACAACAATATGCTCGGGGTTATTATCGGCCAGGCGGAAATGGCGCTGGAAGACGCGAGCCCCGGCAACCCGCTGCGCTATCATCTCGAACAGATCATGACCGCCGCCACGCGGTCGGCGAACCTGACCGGTGAGATACTCGCGTTCGCCCAGCGGCAAACGGCAGCGAGCGAAACAATCGATCTTAACGATATCATCAACGGTCTGCTGCCGATGATGCGGCAACTGATCGGTGCGAGCGTCACCCTATCCTGGCGCCCCGGCGCTGCGCTATGGCCGATCGTCATCAACCCGGACCAGATCGGGCTGATTCTCTCCCATCTGTGCAGCAATGCCCGGGACGCCCTCGCCGGGGTCGGCTCGGTCGTCATCGAAACCGGCAACGAGGAAATTGACAGGAGCGCCTGCACCCATCGATCCGACGCGGTTCCCGGCGGCTACGTGGTGCTCTCGATCAACGATAATGGCCCGGGAATGGACCAGAATGTCCTGGAAATCGTCTTCGAGCCTTTTTTCACCACAAAGGAAGTCGGCCAGGGACCGGGGCTCGGCCTGCCCACGGTACACGGCATCGTCATGCAGAACGACGGCTTCATCGACGTGATCAGCACTCCCGGTGAGGGAATGACGTTTCGCCTCTATTTCCCGGCCCATCACCGGGAGTAAACCATCAGACGTAAAAGAGATGGCTGTACTGCACAAGCACCGATCACGACAGTGACAATAATCATTGAAACGATACTGCCGAACGTGGTTATGTAACCTCTGAAATTCTCGGCCCTCCTCAACCTTTCGGCACGCCCCGTTGCCGCGGGACAACTCAGAAAACCAGCGGAGACGCCGGTGAGCAACGGAACACAACGTCTCAAAGTCGATGCGGATATCGGCAAGAACCGTCTCTTTTTCACCGTCGCCGGCACCATTCAGCGGGGTGATCTGGACCGGCTCTACACCGACACCCGTTTTTGCGTCGCCGATCTTGCGCCTGGTTTTGACGTGATCACCGACCTGAGCCAGTGCCATCTCGGCCACCTGAGTGCTCTGCCGACCTTTCGCAAGATCATGCAATACCTCGTCGCCCACGGTGTACGCGATGTGGTGCGGATCATGAATCCGGACAAACTGATCCACCGGCAGATCGTTAACTACGCCGCCCGGGTCCCCGGCTACCAGACCATGTACGTCGCCAGTTACCAGGAAGCGGAGGCGGTGCTGGAGCAATCCCGGGAACGCAGTACCCTGCGCTTCCTGCTGCCGGAAACTACCATCACCCTGATGGTCGATGACCGGGAACAACCGGCGGGGTTGATCAATATTTCCGCCGGCGGTTGTGCCGTCCGCCCGGCAGCGAAGCTACCCGCCGATTGCCGGCTGACAACAAAGCTGTCGCTGTCCCGACGCGACGGGACGGTCGAGGAGTTCACGCTGCCGTCCCGGCTGATCAGGGAGATGGAAGATGGGGTGGCAATTGCCTTCGAAACGCTCGCCGATAATGACCGGGAACGGCTGAACACGTGCCTGGTGGAGGCCGTGCAACGCTGACACGCTGGCCTCCTGCTTGACCGGCCGCCACTTACCGCTCTTCTCCGTCGCAACTGCCCCCATCGGGACGAACATCGGCCACGGGCAGAAAGACCTTGAACACCGATCCTTTGTTAACGACCGAACGAACCGTGACGCCGCCGCCGTGCATGCGGACGATGCCGAGCACCAGCGGCAACCCCATGCCTCTTCCGGTGAACTTCTGAGTATAAAACGGATCGAAGATCCGCTCCAGGTTTTCGGCACTGATACCACAGCCGGTATCGAGCAGACGGATACAGGCGTGAGGGTTGTCAACGGGCTGCCAGTCCACCGGAAAACGATGATCACCGGCAATTTCGCCGGGAGAGACAACCGTCAGCGTCAATTCGATCGAACCGCCATTACTGCCCAACGCTTCGACCGCATTGGCAAAGAGGCTGTCGAGCAGCCGCCGGACCAGATCCCGGTCGGAGACCACCGGCACCGGTTGGTCCGGCAGACGTATAGTGAGTAGTACCTCCTCGGTCAGATTCTGCTTGCATGCCCGGCCATAGTCCTCCAGCAGCGGTACCAGATCGACAGGCGGAAAGGATCGCGCCGTCGAGCTCTGACCGAGATAGATCAGCATATTGGTGCCGAGTGCGGCCAATCGCCTGGCGGCATCATGGGCGGCACCCAGAACGTTTTTCAATCCCGTGTCGTGCTGTGGCAGATCGGCTAGGGCGACTTCGAGGTTGCCGAGGATAACGGTCAACATATTGTTGTAGTTATGCGCTACCGCGCCGGCCATTCGGCCGAGACTTTCGTTTTTATGCAGTTGCCGGTTGATGGTCTCCAGCTCGCTCTGTAATTCACGGCGGCGCAATCGACCCAGATAGGCAAGCAGGATCGGGGCGACCTGATCGGCCACACCTTCGAGCAGATCCAGATCCTCCTGGTCGTACCCCCCCTCTTTGTTGGCCAGGATGAAATGGCCGATCGCCTCGTCACGCTGAACAATCGGCACGGCCAGCACACTGTGCAGTTCAATGTGCCCGGCCGGCACCTGCAGCCCCTCGTTGGCCAGCAATGAACGGCGTTCGAGCAGCGCCCGTCCCCATACCCCGCCCCACTGAGCGTGCGGAAAAACAATGCTCTTCTCCTCCACCTGGCATTTCTCCCAGACATGACGGGTCATGGTCGGGCAGACGAGATCGCCGTTATCGTCGATATAACCGAACAACCCAATCGAGCTGGCGAAGGCCTCCAGCAGCAGGTTCAGCACATCGTGGAACAGATCGTCGTCCGACGCGGTCAGGAAAATAGTGGCAATCCGGTGGTTGAGTTCAAGGATCCGACGCGAGCGCTGCAATTCCTCCTGGGTCTGTTTTTCTGCATCGATATCGTCGATAAAGCCGAGATAGCGATCGTCATTTACCTTGACCGCGGAAACGGAGAACCAGCGCTCGCTGCCATCCTTACAGCGCAAACGGACCTCCCTCTGGACCTGCCCCTGCTCCTTTACCGTTTGAAAATGCGTGAGACCTGCTTCCCGGAACGACGGGGCCAGCATCTCACCAATCTCCATGGCAAGCAGCTCGCTCTCGGCATATCCGGTCAACGAGCAGGCGGCTGGATTAACCTGCTGATACTGGCCATGCCCATCGGAGACAAAGATGCCATACGGCGCATTGGCAATGTAGCTGCGAAAACGCTGCTCGCTCTCAACGATGGCATCTTCGGCCTTTTTTCGATCGGAAATGACCCGGAAAAATACGCTCAGACCGTCCTGGAAGGGAGCGACATTGACCTCATACCAACGGTCATGGGGAGCAAAAAAGGTCTCAAAGCTCCGTGCCCGTTTCTCGAGCAAAACCCTACGGTATTCCGTCTCGAAAACCGATGCGCACGCTTCCGGAAAGACCTCGAACAGACCGCGTCCGATTACCTGTTGCCGGTCGGCTCCGAGTACCTGCTCGGCAGCACTGTTCATGTAACGAATTTGTAAACCGCCGTCCAGCGAGAGAAAGCCGTCGGACATGCCGGCAAGGATCGCGTCCAGCTCCCGGCGGCGACCCTCGATTTCCTTCTCGATGAGCTTTCGCTGGTGGATATCGGTCACCGTCACCAGCAGACCGTCCCCGGGTGACTCGTCGGCAACGCTTCCTATCTCGCCGGAAAAGGCCCTGATACTGACAAACCGCGGGCCGCCCGGGCCGTCGAGACGGACATCGAGTTGCTTGTCGGCCGGATTCTTGCGAAACGAACGAAGCCGGGCCAGGAAGATCGAGCGATCTTCTGCCGCCAGATAACCGGCCAGCGGCGTTCCATCAACCGCCTCTACCGGATCGCCGACCATGCCGGCGAAGGTCTTGTTGGCCTTCCTGATCATGCCGGCAGTATCGATAACCACATAGCCGACCGGCGCATCGTGGTAGAGCCGCATGTAGCCCCGACGACTCTCCTCCAGCCGCTTCTGGGTCAGCTGCAACTCATCGTTTTGCAGCTCCAACTCGATCTGGTGGACATGCAGTTCTTGCAGCACCTCATGCAAATCGGCGCTTTGTGCCGGCGAAGCCGCACCGGCAAAATCATCGATCAACAATTCCGCCCGCCGGCGCAATTCGTCGCTCCGCATGGTGCGCGGCGTCGTTGTATCCGGTCTGTCCGTTGCCTGTTGCTGCTTCATTGCCTTCTTTTCTCCTGCCTCAATCATCACTACGGTGCAGAGCACCTCTCAGCGCTCCGCCAAACTGCTGCCAACCGGCGGCGAGGACCTCATGCATCCTACTCTTCCTGCTTAGCCGGCATCGACTGGCGGCCGTATTTTTTAAAACTGACGACCAGTCGATCGTCCGGAATGCGAAACGCGTGGACACGAAAATCGCCGGCCAATCGTTCATCCTGGTAGCTGACCCGATCCAGCACACAGGTCTCACCGGTTTTGACAACCTTCCTGAAACAATCGACGAAGTTATGCTGCTCAGACGCCGGCCAGATATCTTCAAAGCTGCTGCCAAGCCAGTCATCGACGGCAAAACCGACCAGGCGTTCCGCTTCCGGATTACCGCTTTCCAGGACGAAGCAGCCCGATTCATCGAGCCGATAAACAAGCAGCCCGACCGGGATATTTTCACTGATATCCTGGGCTACCAATTCACTGCGCCGCAAATCATTACGGACGGTGCGCAACTCGGTAATGTCGACAAAAGTCAAGACAACGCCGGAATAAGTCTCCGGGCCGATATGATAGGGCAGGATTCGGGTCAGATACCAGCGACCGTCGCTGGTCTCGACATGGACTTCCAGGGCCTCACTGGTTCTCTGCACCTGCTTGGCCGCCGCCAGCGGGTCAAAACCTGCCAAGCGGTGGGAAATATGGGTGAACGGCCTGCCGATATCTTTTTCGAGAATATTGAAGATTTTCGCAATTTCCGGCGAGTATTTGCGAATCTCGAGATTCTCATCGATGATCAAGGTACCGATACCCGAACTGGTCATCAGGTTGTCTACATCATTTGACAATTCCGTCAGCTCGATGATCTTCTTCTGATGTTCGGCATTGACCGTGTAAAGTTCCTCGTTGGTAGCCTGCAACTCCTCGATGGTCGCCTGCAGATTTTCCTGGCTGAACTGCAGTTCCTGCTCCAAGTCCCGAATCCGCTGCTGGGCATCCTCATTGAGATCGTAAACTTCAGCACCTTCCCGCGGTGGACTGCTTTCCCGACCGGTATCCTCGAGAAACACGGCCACCAACGGTTCCTGGTTCTTACGCTGTGGCAACAGGGTCAGGTGCATGCGCAGGGACTGTTTCTCGCCCCGGTGTTGGATCCGCACGTTCGAGTAGGAGATCTCCTCTCCGGTGCGAAAGACTTTCTGAATGCCCGTGGCCAGAGGAATCGCCAGCTCCCGGGCGGCCAGTTTGGTGATGTTGTATTCCGCCGGTCCGGATGGAACGGAAAAGCAGCCCTCGGTGTTGCCGACGATGTGAACGACTTCCAGCTGTTGTTCGTTGACGATCACCGACAGCGGCAGGTAACGTTCGACGGCCACGACCAGATACTGGCGCAGCAAGGCCAGCTCCCCGTCGCCGTCACGGTCTCGGCCTGAACGATAACCGCTAGCCGGCCGCTTGAAGTGATACCGCCCCGGGCCTTTGCCGGACACTTGCAGCTCGTCGTGCCGCAGCGATTGATTTCTGCCGCGTGATTCATAGATACGAAACCGCTGGTGCAGCGGTTTGAAATAGTCGGTCAGATCTCCGACCGTCTCACTGTTGCCGAGGAAAAGGCAGCCCTTGCGGTTGAGCGAGAAGTTGAACATCTCCAAGACCTTGGTCTGTAGCACCGGCTGCAGGTAGATGAGCAGATTGCGGCAGGACGCCAGGTCGATATTGGTGAAGGGCGGGTCGTTGATCAGGTTGTGTTGAGCAAAAACCACCATCTCGCGAATGGTCCGCGTCACCTGGTAGGAATCCTCACGGTGATAAAAATACTTGCCGAGGATCTTGGCTGTCAGGTCGGCGGCGATGCTCTCCGGGTAAATGCCGTTGCTGGCCCGCAGAATCGCGTCCCGGTCGATGTCGGTGGCAAAGATCTTCACGTCGCGGCTCACTTTGTGTTCGGCCATTACCTCACGGAACAGGATGGCCAGCGTATAGGCCTCCTCACCGCTGGAGCAACCGGCCACCCAGCAGCGTACTTCCCGGTTCTGGGCCCGCTCGACCAACCCCGGCAGGATAAGGGTGCGCAACTCTTCCATCGCCTCCGGGTCGCGAAAAAAACTGGTCGCCCCGATGAGCAGCTCGCGATACAGCGCCATTACCTCGCCGGGATAATGCTGCAGGTAGCGCGCGTAATCATCGAAGTTGTTGATCTGGTTGATCGACATCCGCCGCTCGATGCGCCGGCTGATGGTACTCGGCTTGTAAAAGGTGAAATCGACCTTGGTCTTGGCGCGCAGTTCGGCAAAAAGCCGGGTCAATGCATCGGCATCCTCGAGCAGCGCATCGGCCGGTTTCTCTCCGGAAATATAGGGATGGGCGATATAAGCCAGCAATTCCTGGGGCATCCGGTCCGGCGGCAGGATAAAGTCGGCGGTGCCGGTGGAGATTGCCGCCCGCGGCATGCCGTCGAACTTGGCGGTCTGCTCATCCTGGACCATGACCATGCCGTTATGTTCCTTGATCGCCCACACCCCCCGGGCACCGTCACTGCCGGTGCCGGACAGGATAATGGCGATAGCCCTTTTACCCTGATCTTCGGCAAGCAATTGCAGAAAGATATCGATGGGCAGGCTGATCCCCTCGTGATCCGAGCGATCCTTGAGCAGCAGTTTGCCGTGGAAAATGATCAAGTTCTTCTTCGGCGGAATCAGGTAGACATTACCGGGCCTGACCTCCATACCGTCCTCGGCGCGGTTGACTTTCATCTCCGTTCTCTTGGACAGCAGCTCGACCATCAGGCTCTTGTAGTCGGGCGACAGATGCTGCACGACGATAAAGGCCAGGTTGCTGCGCGCCGGCATGTTGGTGCAAAAAAACTCTCGATAGCCTCCAGCCCTCCGGCAGAGGCGCCGATACCGACGTAGTGAGTCGGCAGTTGCTGTGAACTGTCCGTTATCGTGGCACCCTTTCTTAAAACCGGCGTTCGGGCCGGCAACCATGGGCATGAAAAAAACATGAATATCTCGAGAGGACCAATGTCAACAGCCGCCCCCCGACGGTGCTCCATCACTTCACGACAGTCTGCCAGAAATCGGCCGAAAAGAAAAGCTGATGATCGACAATATTCAGGAAAGATTCCCACAATGGAGTGAACGCGGACTTGTTTTCCTGCGTCAAACAGGATAAATCTTGCATGACAGGGGCGTGACCGCACAATGCGGATGGTACCTCGACCAAATTGAACACTCTACCCCGACACCGATGAAACCGGCACCCTCTCTCCATGATCGCCTGCTCGCTGAGATTTCCGCCTTTATCCGCTCTACCGACAACTCGCTGGCAAATGATGCCGGTGATCCGGCCTTTGCCGAACCGCTGGTCGGCTTCGCCCGTGGAGACGACCCGATCTTCGCACGATACAAAGACGTCGTCGGCCCCTTTCACTGGACGCCGCTGGAAGCCTTTCGTGAGGCATTTCCGGACCGGACGATCGAGGCCGACGAGATCACCGTGATCTCCTGGATCCTGCCGCATACCGAACGTACAAAACACGACAACCGGCGGGAAACACTCTATCCGTCAGAATCATGGGCCCGGGCCCGTTTTTTTGGTGAGACCGTTAACGACGCCCTACGCCGCCGGGTGGTCGATTTTTTCCTCGGCGAAACCATCGCGGCACTGGCGCCGGTCCTGCTGCCGACCTGGTCGAGGAAGGATTCGGACCGCTTCGTCTGGGCCTCGACCTGGTCGGAGCGTCACCAGGCCTATGCCGCCGGGCTCGGCACCTTCGGCCTGTGTGACGGGCTCATTACCCCGAAGGGCAAAGCCATGCGGGTCGGGGCGGTGGTAGCGGCCACCGCCGACCTGCCGGTATCGCCTCGGCCCTACGACGATCATCATGCCTATTGCCTCTTTTATTCGACCGGCACCTGTCGTGCCTGTATCGAGCGCTGCCCGGTCGGCGCCATCTCCGAGCAGGGTCATGACAAACGGCTCTGCCGGGACCACGTCCATCGCACCGCCAACGCCCACGTCAAGGAGCAGTACGGCTTCGACGGCTATGGCTGCGGCCTCTGCCAGACCGGGGTCCCCTGCGAATCCGGCATCCCCGTTGCTAAACAGGCCGGGGCGAAACACCCGTCGTGACCACCTCCGGGACGTGCGTTGCCGGATAGTTATTTTTCCTCAGGCCGCGGCAACGAATCTTTGCATTGGTGTCGAAAATTTGCGACACTAACAGCTACAGGCCGATGCACTCGGCCGATCCGGACGATGATCGACGACCACCAACCTCGCTGAACGAGTCATCGTGAAAGACGCGCCACCACACGAATCAAACCAGGCAAACCGGCAGAACGAAGATCATTTTCGTCGCATTATCAATGTACTGCCGCAATTTGTCGCCTATGTAAATCCCGATCTCACCTATCGTTATGCCAATCCCTCGTCGCAGGCCTTCTTCGGCCTGCCACCCGAACAGCTGGTGGGCAGGAAGACCAGGGATATCATCGGCGCCCGGGCCCACGACGCCATTCAGCCGTATTTGGAAAAAGTCCTCGCCGGCGAGACGTCGCACTATCAGCGGGATCTTGTCTATCCAGACGACAAGGTGCACACCATCGACGGCTGGCTGATCCCCGATCTGTCGGAGAGCGGCGAGGTTCTCGGCTATTACGCAATTCTCTACGACATCACCCATGTCAAAACGGCCCACGAGGCCCTGCGTGAAAAAGACGCAAAGATGCGCAGCATCTTCCGGGTCGCGCCGATCGGCATCGGCATCACCAGCAACCGGACCATTGTCGAAGTCAACGACCGGCTTTGCCGGATGCTCGGTTATCGACAGGATGAACTGATCGGCCACAATTCCCGCCTGCTCTACGGCAGTGACGAAGAGTATGATGCCGCCGGAGCCGAGCGACGGCGACAAATCTGGCAGCACGGCAGCAGTTCGGTTGAAACGAGAATGGTGCGAAAAGACGGCGCAGTCATCACCGTATTGACCAATGCAACGCCGATCGACCCGGGTGCCCCTGAAACAGCGGGCATCATCTTCACGGTACTCGATATAAGCAACAGGAAACAGGCGGAACAGGCGGTCAAAACTCAATCAAACACGCTGGATGCAATCTTCAACAGCACGCCGAGCATGCTCGTGCTCGTCGACGAAGAGGGCCGGGTGGAGAAAATCAATCGCCGGGCGGTCGAGTTCTTCGGCAGCGACCAGGAACAGGTCACCAACCGGCTCTGCGGTCTGCTGTTTCGCTGCATCAACGCGGTCGGACCCGATGCCTGCGGCGCCATGGCGGCATGTCCAAGCTGCCCGATCCGCAGCCGTTTCTCGGAAACCTTTCGCAGCGGCACGCCCTTCCGTGAGGAGGAGGGCGAGATGACCCTGCGCCGCGGCGATCATGAGGTTACCTATCAATTGCTCATTTCCACCGCCGTCATCACCATCGAACAGATCGACAAGGTGCTCATCTCGATCACCGATATCTCGGACATCAAGCGCAAGGAGGCGGAGCTGACCCGCCAGCGCATCGCCCATGAGCAGCTGGAACAGCAATATCGACAGGCCCAGAAAATGGAGCCGGTGGGCCGCCTCGCCGGCGGTATCGCCCATGACCTGAACAACCTGCTGGCACCGATCCTCGGTTACAGCGAACTGCTGGCGACCGACCTGACCGAAAACGACCCGCGCCGAGCCGCCGTGGAACAAATCCTCTACGCCGGCCAGCGCGCCCGTGACCTGATCAGACAGCTGCTCGCCTTCAGCCGCAAGCAAACCCTCACCTTTCGCAGCATCAACATCAACGAGCTGCTGTCGCAGTTTCACCGTCTGCTGCGCCGTACCATCAGGGAAGATATCCAGATCAACCTGCACCTTGCCGACCCCCTGCCGAATATCCAGGGCGATACCGGCCAACTCGAACAGGTGATCCTCAACCTGGCGGTCAACGCCCAGGACGCAATGGTCGGCAGCGGTGAACTCAGTTTCCAGACGGCACTGGCCGTGCCGGACGACGCAGAGCGCGCCGAGATGGACCTTGGACAGGCCGGGCCCCACGTACTGTTGACCATCACCGACACCGGCATCGGCATGGACGGCGACACCTGCGCCCAGGTCTTCGAACCGTTTTTCACGACCAAAGGCCAGCACAGCGGCACCGGCCTCGGCCTGTCCACCGTCTACGGCATCATCAAACAACACAAGGGAGCGATTGGCGTCACCAGCAAACCGGGACGAGGAACGACGTTCACCATCCACCTGCCGGCAACCGACAGGAACCTCAACCAGGTCGAAGAGGAACGAGAGGCTTCGCACCCCCAGGTCCAGGGCAGTGAAACCATCTTGCTTGCCGAGGATGATCTCAACCTGCGCGCCATGGTTGAGACGGTTCTCCAGAAACACGGCTACACCGTACTCCCCGCAGCAGACGGCAGGCAGGCGGCGGAGCTGGCTCAGAGTTATCCGGGCCGGATCGACCTACTACTCACCGATGTCGTCATGCCGGAAATGAACGGCCGGCAGCTATACGAGCGTCTGGCCGGACAGTACCCGTCCATCAAAGCGCTCTACATGTCCGGCTATACCGCCGAAGTGCTGACCGACGAGGGTGCTCTCGATCATCGGACGGAGTTGGTCCAGAAACCGTTTTCGGTCATGGATCTGCTGGCCAGAGTCCGCGCAACGCTCGACCGGTCCGTATCATCCGGTTAAGCGGACCGATGTCAAACGGCCCCAGGCCGCAGCCATTCACCGATTCACCTCTTTCTGCACGTTCTCCTGGTACGGCATCTTCAGTGGATAGAAACGATTGATCAACAGCCAGCCGACTAGAGTTACCGTGGCCGACGACAGGCCGAACCAGCCCAGGATCGTCACCTTGTCAGCCCATCCCAGGGAAATGAACCACATGGAGCAGGCGCCGGTGATGAAGTAGGTAAAGACCATCAGCGAGGATGCCGAGCCGACATCGTACTCGACCTGCTCCAGGATCAGGTTGTTACTCGGTGGTCGACCGAAGGCGAAAAAGAAGGTAAGCAGCCACATCGGCACGGCCAATCGAAACGGTTGCGGAAGCATATCGCCGAGCAGGAACATCGAGCACAGCAGCATGCCGCCGTAACTGACCAGCAGCAAGTGGGACAAGGCAAACCGTTTGACCAGCCGGGAAAAGACGAACGGGGCAAGCATGAAGGCGGAGGCATTGAAGCCGAAGAAATAGCCGTATTGTCGCTCCGTATAGCCGAGCGAGGTAATATAGATATCCGAAGAGGCTGCAATGAACGCGAAAAACGGGGCGCCGAGACAGGCAAACACCAGGGTCAACAGGGAAAACCGGTGATTATCGATCAATCGCCAATAACCGCGATACACCCGCCACATCGACTCCTGAACCGGCTCTCTCAAGGATTCTTCCATCCGCACCACCCCGAGAACGGCAATCAAGCCGAGCAGTGCCTGGATCACGAAGACCAGGCGCCAGGACGACAACTCGATAATCCAGCCACCGATCACCGGGGCGATCATCGGCGCCGCCGCAACGATAATGCCGAGTTGGACAAAGATCCGTTGTCGCAGCCGCCCGTCAAACCGATCCTTGCAGATCGCAAAAGCGATCGACGAGGCCGCGGCGGCCCCGGCGCCCTGCAACACCCGGGTGGCGATCATCACTTCGATCGTTGTGGCCAGCGCACAGAGCAGACTCGCGCCGATATAGACGAGCAGTCCGATGAGCAAAGGGGGCCGCCGCCCGTACCGATCGGAGAGCGGACCATAGATCAGCAGAAACAGGCAATAGGTGACAAAAAAACCGACCAGAGTCAGATTGACCGTGGCCAGCGGCACCTGCCATGAGTTTACCAGCAGGGGAATTGCCGCCAGATACATATCCGTCGACAACGGTGGAAAAGCGGCCAGCAGGGCGAGCAGACCAATCAGTTTCTTCATTCAATTTCCTGCAGACAAAACAACCGGAAAGCGATACGCCCGGCATGAGTGAGTGGTGGACATGAGAGGTAATACCGAAAAAACAGCGGCTCAGTTAATTTCTTTGACCCGCTGCAGGAGCCGACGAGCCTTTTCCAGTGAATCTGATGCATTGGTATGGTTTGGGTCGAGACGCAGGGCTCTCTCCCAGGCCGCTATGGCGCCTGTCAGATCCTCTTCGACGAAGAGCTTCACTCCGTGCTTAAACTGCTCCTCAGCCTTGACGGCCAGTTGTTGCTTGACATCGGCAATTGCCCGTTGGATCCCCTCGTGCGTCGAATCAACCTGCAGGAACATCGCCAACGCCTCCAGATAGCCCCCTTGGGCGGCAAGCTCCTGACCGCGCCTAAACAATGCGGCGTTGGCCTGCAGCCGGTCACGCGCCTCCTTCTGCCGTTGCTCTGTCCGCACCTGCTCGATCAGCGGAGAGACGTTCTTGAAGGCCGGATCGACACGGGTCAACGTGGCAATCGCCTCGTCGTATCGCTCCTCGTCCCAATATCGTTCAGTCAAACGCACCAAAGACAGGTTAAGAATATAGGAAGCCTCTTCATCACCGGGATTGTCACTAAGGATCGATTCGGCCACGGACAGCACCGCTTCGTACTCCTTATCGGCAAAGAGTCGGCGGGCGACCCTGATCTGCTTACTGTAATCGAGCAGGATCTTTGAAAACAGCGTGTCTAGATCGGCAAGCACAAGAATCTCACCGACTTGAGGCTCATCCTGACGCCCGCCGTTTGCCAGGAGCCGGACGGCAAAGGCGTAGTCGGCCGAACCGTAGACCGACTCGGCAATGGTGGCAAAGGAATCGCCTTCGCCCACGGTATATTCAATCGTCCGCTCGGCCTGATACCTGTTTTTCAGGTAATCAAGGGCCGTCTGATTCTGCGGATCAAGCCGCAACGCCTCGAGAAAAGCCTGCCGGGCTCCGTCACCGTCTTTGCGTTCAAACAGGTCCACTCCCTGCCGGGCATAAACCGCGGCAATCTCCTGTAATTGCTTGGAGAGAAAGGTTATTTTCTCATCGACCAAAATCTCGGCCTGCCGCCAATAGGTCACGGCTTCCTGGTAGCGTCCCGACCCCTCGTCCCGGAGCGCCTGGAGTTGAGCGGAGGCCGGCAGCAGCACCAGCGATTGTTCGGCCAGCACCGCCGCTGTTGCATCATCCCCCGACTGCGGCCCGGGAACGGCACAGCCGGCCAGTATCGGCAGCACGGCCAGTAAACAGCAGAGGGTTCTGACGACACGAAAAACCTCGACGAGCTGCTCCCGGTTCTTGATCTTCTGCGGAGGCAGTGCTTCGACCTCGGCGAAACCATCCAGATCCATTGTACCGTCGCTGTCGACGATAATCTCCCCGGCGCCGGCCAGGCTGTTCAGCGACGAGGCGACGTTGACGCTGTCGCCGATGACCGTGTATTCCATTTTCACCGACGAGCCGATGTTCCCTGCCACGACGATGCCGGAAGCGATACCGATCCCGACCGAGGAGAGTAGCGGGTTGCCCCCTCCCGCCGCACGGGCCAGCTGGCGCTGCATCGCCACCGCCGCCCGGATGCAGCGCTCCCGGTGGTTGGGATGGGCGACCGGGATACCAAAGACGGCCAGTACCGAATCGCCGATAAACTTGTCGACATAACCGCCGTGACTGAATATCACCTCGGTGGCAATCGCGAAAAAATCGTTGAGCTTTTCCACCACCTCTTCCGGCTCTCTTCCTTCAGCATACGCGGTAAAGCCACGAATATCGGCAAAGAGAATCGATGCCTCGCTGCGCTGCCCCTTGAGCCAGGCTTGGCCTGGACTCCTGGTGATCAGATCGAGGACTTCCGAGCCGACGTATTTACCGAACGACTCCTTGATCATCGCCTGTCGCGACAATTCCTCGCCCATGCGGTTGAAGGCCTGCCCGAGGCGCCCCAATTCGTCGTTGCGACTGCTGTCGACCTTGAAGTCGTAGTTGCCTCGGGCAATCTGCGACGTGGCCTGGACCAGCGCCGAGAGCGGCCTGGTGAAACGCAGGCTGTACATGACCGCGACAATCATTCCGAGACCGATGATGATCAGTGTAGCAGCAACGAGAAAGGCGCGTTCGTCGACGAACAGCTGTCTGATAAAATTCACCGACAACCCGACGTGTACCTCCCCGAGTTGCTTTTCCTGGAACAGGATCGGCATGCTCAAATTGAGGACCGGCCTGCCATCAGGCAAACGATAGTTGAAATAGGTCACCGCACCCTGCTGCACCCGTTCACCGGCGCGCTCGAACGGTTCAAACCGGGTGTCGACTTTTTCATGGTCGGTATGCGCTTTGATGATATCTTCGGTATCGACGATCATCGCATAAAAGTGTCCGTCGACCGAAGCGACGTTGTTGATCAGGGTACTGAGCGTCAACGTATCGTCGGTGAGCAGCGGTACTTTGGCATTATCGGCAACGTAGCTCAGGCTGACCGAACCGAGCTTGACGATGTGATCATAGAGGCTCGTGCGCTGGCGCTCGATGATCACATAGCTGAGGATACCGATCGATACTGCCAGCACTACCATGGTGGCCAGGGAAAGCTGCAGCCAGATCGGAATTCTCGGCGAGGGAATGGTTTCGCTTTTCACCGTGTTGTTCTGTCTTCCAGATGTCCGCTCTAAACAATACCGGTTCGGTCCAATCTCCGGGTTAAGTGAGAACCATGCGCCCCCGAAGCAGCACCTCTAGACCTGCACCTAATTACTCTCTTTAATCCTGATTTTAAACGGAAATTAAAATTATTCAAACTAGCAGGGCGGCCGAGCCAATCCCCTTGGCGAGTCGCCGAACGGTGCGCACCCCGAGAATGCCGACCCGGCAGGCATGGTTCCCGTCTCGTCAGGCCAAGAGCTATCATAGCACGTTCACCGCCCCAGGGGAACAGATCGGCCGTCAGCGCCCATCAGGCATGATTACGCAGTTTCAGCTCAATCGGATGCGGATTGAGATACCATTGATTCTGCAGATACGGCTCGTCATATTTCCGGATATAGTGGTTGAACAGGGTCAACGGCACAATGAGCGGCACGTGATTGGCACGAAACTGATCGATGATCTCCAGGAGTTCCTGTTTTTCGTCGCCGCTAAGCAGTTTCTTGAAATAGCCCATCATGTGCATCATTACGTTACAATGTTTTTTCACCGTCGGTTTGAGCTTCATCGCAGCCATCAGAAGTTCCTGGTACGCGGCAAACAACGACCGCGGCTCACTGCTGCCGGCCCGGGCGACCAACCGTCCGAGTTCACGATAATGCTGTTCGCTATGCGACCGCAACAACAGCTTGTGACTGGTATGAAAGGCCACCAAAACCGCTGCGGTAGCCTGCTCACACGCGGTGCGCCAGCGACGGTAGACGAAAACGGACTCGATGAAATTTTCACGCAGCACCAGATCGTGCAATCTTCCCTCCTCCTCGACCGGCAACCAGTTGAAATGATCGATAAAGGCCCGGGCGAACAGGCCGACGCCGGCCGAGCGGGGCACGCCATTGGCGTCATAGACCTTGACTCGTTCCATGCCCGACGACGGCGACTTACTCTTGAAGATAAAGCCGCAGAGTTCTTCATTGGCCAGTTCCCGCACCCGTTCAGCTGCCCAACGAGTCATCCGGTCGGTCATGTCGGCGCCACTCCTGACGGTTACCAGCCGTGGCGCCGTCGGGTCGCCGACCAGACGCATCGCTTCCCGCGGCACCGGCAGACCGCACTCCACCTCCGGACAGACCGGCACGAAGGTAAAGAACCGGCCGAGGATATCGGTAATATAGCGATCACGCTTATGCCCGCCGTCGTAGCGGACCTCGTTACCGACCAGGCAGGAACTGACGCCGATCCTGATCGTTTCATCCGTTTCGCTCTCCATGGCTCCTTCTCCTCTGTCGCTGATGGGTGATGTGAAATTTTGTCGTAGTGATTATCATAGCACCGATATGAGATTTCGTCGCAAAAAACCATGCACGATACCGGTAGCACAGGTCCAGTGTTCCTCGGATTCAACCGAATAATTACGGAGATGCGCCGGTGAACCGCAAAAGCAGAGACATCGAACGGCGCAGTCGCCTGCTCGTCGACGGCCGTCGTGGCGCCGGGCCGGTGGTCTACTGGCTGTCACGTGACCAGCGGGTACACGACAATTGGGCCCTGCTCTGCGCCCAGCAGGAGGCCTTGATTCGGGGCCGGGGGCTGGTTGTGGTCTTCTGCCTGGTCACCGATTATCCGGGCGGTGAGCAACGCAGCTATCACTTCCTGCTGGCCGGCCTAGCCGAACTGGCCCGGCAACTGGCGGAGCTCGGCATCGGTTTCGTCCTACTGCGCGGAGATCCGGCCCTGGCCCTACCACCCTGGCTCCACCGGATCGATGCCTGCACGCTGATCGGCGATTTTGACCCTCTGCGCCTCAAACGACAGTGGCAGCGCCGATTGCTCGCCGAAATCGGAATACCATTTATCGAGGTCGACGCCCATAATGTCATACCGGCCTGGATCGCCTCGAACAAGAGGGAATACAGCGCGGCCACGTTTCGGCCGAAGTATCGGCGGCTGATTGACGATTACCTGACCGATATACCGGCGGTGATCCGTCATCCGCATCCCGGCCCGGCCGCTTCTCCGCCGCTGGAGACGGACCGGTTGCTCGGTGAGGTTACCGGCCGCCGAGCCGGCCCGGTTAATTGGCTGGTACCGGGCGAAACCGCCGGCAAGGCGGCTGTCGAAACGGCACTAAACGACCGGCTGCCGGGCTACGCGAGCCGGCGCAACGACCCGTGCGGAAACGGGCAATCGAACCTGTCGCCCTACCTCCATTTCGGCCAGATCTCCGCCCAGCGATTGGCCTGGCGCGTTTCCGGGGCACCGCTGGCAGAGGAGGATCGACAGGCCTTTCTCGAGGAATTACTCGTCCGCCGCGAGCTGGCCGACAATTTCTGCCTCCATGAATCCGACTACGACCGCTTTGCCGGCTTTCCCGCCTGGGCCCGGCAGAGCCTGGACGAACATCGCGGCGACCGTCGGCCGTATTGCTACAGCCTTGCCGAACTGGAAAACGGTGGCAGCCACGAAGCACTATGGAATGCCTGCCAGCGCGATCTGGTTGCGACCGGCAAACTGCACGGCTACCTGCGCATGTACTGGGCCAAAAAGATCCTAGAATGGACGAGTGAGCCGGAAGAAGCACTGCACATCGCCATCACCCTGAACGACCGCTATTCCCTGGACGGCCGGGATGCAAACGGCTACACCGGCATCGCCTGGTCAATCGGCGGGGTGCACGACCGGGCCTGGCCGCGTCGACTGATCTTCGGCAAAGTCCGCTTCATGAACGAAAAAGGCTGCCGGAGAAAGTTCGCGGTGGATGACTATATCACCGCAGTCAATCTCAACCATCGACGGGACAGGTTTTAACCTGTCCTCCGCTAACTAATTAAGCACAACCGGCGCCGAGCAACCACCTCCAGCGCAGTGGCCGGCTGGTCCGGCAGGTCCTCCCTCCCGGCTGAAATAGGGCGTACAGCCCCCTCGCTCCTTGTCAATTCGTCACTACTCTATAACCAATAGTAGACAAAACTATCATTTTACACTCATTTACTCCCTATTGTTTTCCAATCAATCGCTCCCTACCTTTGTTCTAACAACGCAGCAGTTCACCTGCACGATTCACGCTCTACGAGGTTATGCAATGATAAAACAATCGTCCCGGCTCCACCGGCTTATCATTACCGTCTTTCTGCTCGGCTCGCTTGCCCTTGCCGGCGGATGTAGTAAAATGGATGTGCATCACTATGACGGCCGGACCCCGCGCTTCGATATCATCGACTTTTTCAGTGGCCAGACGCGCGGCTGGGGCATCGTCCAAGACCGGTTCGGCAACCTGAAACGGCAATTCGTTGTGGATATTGCCGGCCACCTCGATGGTGACGGCAACCTGGTACTTGAGGAAGATTTTTCTTGGGACGACGGGGAACTCAGTCGCCGCGTCTGGACCATTTCCCGAATCGAAGAGGGCGCTCTGCGAGGCCGCGCGGACGATGTCGTCGGCGAGGCGTCGGGTGAGACTGCGGGCAACGTGCTGAACTGGCAATACAAACTGGAACTGGTGATCGACGGATCTACCTGGGTCGTTGCTCTTGACGACTGGATGTTCCTGCAGCCGGACAACATTCTGCTTAACCGGGCCGAGATGAGTAAATTCGGCATCCGGGTCGGTGATGTCACCATCGCCTTCCAGAAACAACCCAACCCTGGAGGAAACTGATCATGGCTCGCTTGCCGTTCTTTCTCTTAACTCTCGGTCTGATCCTGGCCCTCCAATCACCGGCCCATGCGGCAACGGAGCTGGCCCCGATCGGTTCCGGCAGCGTGCGCTATCTTGGCCTGATCAAGGTCTACGATGCGACTCTTTACGCCCCGCTGCAATCCAGCGAAACGGCCATCCTCGGAGCCGAGCAATCCATCTGTCTGCAACTCGACTACGCGGTCGACGTACCGTCCTCGGCCTTTATCGAAGCAGCAGAGACCATCCTGGCCCGGCAACACGAACCGGATGTACTGACCCGGGTACGACCGCAGATAGACGTGATCCACGGCAGTTATCGCGATGTCGGCGACGGCGACAGTTACCGGCTCTGTTACGACGACACCAGCGGACGGAGCAGGCTGGCGCTCAACGACGAGATCCTGGCAACCGTCGACTCCGCCGAATTCGCCGCCATCTATTTCGGTATCTGGCTCAGTCCCGACCAACCGCTGGACGAATCTTTGCGAGACGATCTCTTTGCCGGCCTGAAGCAGGAGATAAACAAATGAACAGACTGGACGATTTCCTGGCTGTCTACCAACAGCTCACGGCCGACAATCTCGACCTGCTCGACACAGTCTACAGCAGAGATATCGAGTTTTGCGACCCGGCCCATGTAATCCACGGTCTGGACGCACTGCGAAGCTATTTTGGTGAACTTTACCGGAACGCCGACTCGGTCGGTTTTTCCTTCATTCGCCGGCACCTCGTCGATGATGAGGCTTATCTGAGCTGGCGCATGAGTTTTCGCCACCCGAAACTGGCCCGCGGCCGAACCATCGAGGTCGACGGCATGAGCTACCTGCAGTTCGATGAAGCCGACAAAGTCCGCTATCACCGGGACTATTTCGATCTTGGCGCAATGCTCTACGAGCACCTGCCGCTGCTCGGCTCGCTCGTCAAAACTATCAAACGGAGGCTCGGCACATGAATATCCTGATCACCGGCGCCACCTCGGGTATCGGCAGGCAACTGGCCGTTGACTATCTCGCCGCCGGCCACCGGGTCTGGGCGATCGGCCGCAACGAACAGCAACTCGAGGAACTCGCCGGTCTCGGCGCAGAGACCGGAGCCGTCGATCTGCTCGACCGCGAGGCGACCCTGGCCTGGTTCGGCAGACTGGACCGCATCGATTGTGCCATCCTCTCGGCCGGCTCCTGTGAATACATCGACCTGCCCGATTTCGACAGCGCGCTGCTTGCCCGGGTCATGCGTATCAATGTGGAGACCATGGGGCACAGCATCGAAGGCGTCCTGCCTGCCCTGCGACGCAGCGAAGCGCCGCAGCTGGTCGGCATCGGTTCCGCCGCCGCCTATCTGCCGCTGCCCCGTGCCGAGGCCTATGGTGCCTCGAAAGCAGCCGTCGCCTACCTGATCGAGACCTTGCGCATTACGCTGGCCGCCGAGGGTATCGCGGTCAGCCTGGTCTGCCCCGGCTTCGTCAAGACGCCGCTGACCGACCGCAACGACTTTCCAATGCCGTTTATGGTCACCACCGAGCAGGCCAGCGCTGCAATCCGTGCCGGCATCGCCAAACGCGAGGCCGAGATCCATTTCCCGAAACGTTTCACGCTACTGATGAAAGCGGCATCGCTGCTGCCGCGCGGACTCTGGCTGCGGCTGGCACAACGGATGAAAAAATCATGAAATCGATCGCCGTCATCGGCACCGGCATCGCCGGCCTGACCAGCGCCTATTACCTGTCCCGGCAACATCGGGTAACCGTATTCGAGGCAAACGACTATATCGGCGGCCATACCCACACTGTCGATATCGACTATGACGGCGAACGGAGCGCCATCGATACCGGCTTTATCGTCTTTAACGATCGCACCTATCCGAACTTCATCCGGCTGCTCAATGAACTCGGCGTTGCCTACCAGCCGACCGAGATGAGTTTTTCGGTGCGCAACGACGCGATCGGCTTGGAATACAACGGCCACAACCTGAGCAGCCTGTTCGCCCAACGTAAAAACCTGGTCAACCCGGCTTTTCTGCGGATGCTTGCCGACGTCGTCCGCTTCAACCGCAGCGTCCGGACCGAGGCCTCGCACGAGCGACTGTACACCATCGGCGACTACCTGGACGAGCACCGTTTCGGCTCGCTCTTCGCCGACAATTATCTGCTGCCGATGATCGCCGCCATCTGGTCGATGGGGCTCGATGATGCCCGGGCCTTTCCGTTGCATTTTTTCGCCCGGTTTTTCGAGAACCATGGGCTGCTCAACCTGGTGGACCGACCGCAGTGGTATACCATTATCGGCGGCTCGCGCAGCTATATCGAGCCGCTAACCGCGCCGTTTGCAAACTCGATCCGGCTCAGCAGCCCGGTCGAGCGAATCGTCCGCAGCGCTGATTCGGTGCAGGTGACGAGCAGCGGGACAACTGAGACCTTTGACGAGGTAGTACTCGCCTGTCACGGCGACGAAGCCCTGGCCCTGATCGGCGATCCGAGCGGGCGGGAACGGGCGGTCCTGGAGAAGATCCGCTTTACCGACAACGAGGTGCTGCTGCACACCGACGAGAGCATCCTGCCGCGGCAGCGTCGGGCCTGGGCAAGCTGGAACTATCGACTCGACCCGGCCCGCAGCGGGCAGACGACGCTGACCTACAACATGAACATCCTGCAGCGCCTGAACAAAAAGCATACCTATCTGGTGACGCTCAACGAGTCGATCGACGAAACCAAGGTGCTGGCCCGTTTCAACTATCACCACCCGGCCTACGATATGCGCCTTCTCGAGGCCCAGGAAGACTGGTCGAGCATATCCGGCAGCAACCGGCTCCATTTCTGCGGTGCATATTGGTTCAACGGCTTCCATGAAGACGGGGTGCACAGTGCGCTGCGGGTCTGCGCGTCGCTGGGGGTGCCGGTATGAACCATGCACTCTACGTCGGCCGTGTCAGCCACCAGCGCTTTCTGCCCCGCGCCCATCGCTTCAGCTACCCGTTTTTCATGTGGCATCTCAACCTCGACCGGCTGGACCAATTGCCGCAACTGAAGCCGTGGTTTGCCGAGAAGGGATTCGCCCTGAGCCGCCTGCGCCGCAGCGACTATCTCGGCCCGGCCGACGAGCCGCTGGCGACCAGCGTCAAACGAAAGATGGCCGAGTTGACCGAACAGACGGTGGCCGGCGAGGTGACCGGGCTACTCAACCTGCGCACGCTCGGCCTTTATTTCAGCCCGGTCAATTTCTATTTCGGCCATGATCAAGACGGTCGCTGCAGCCACCTGCTCGCCGAGGTATCGAACACCCCGTGGAACGAGCGCCACTACTACGGCTTTCACCTGGCGCACGGCGAGCAGCAGCCGACCCATCCGAAGGCCTTCAAGGTCTCGCCCTTCAACCCGGTCGATCAACAGTATCGCTGGCAGATCGAGGCACCCGGCGAAACGGCCCGCATCGTCATCGAGGTCAGCGACTCGCGCGGTCGAGTCTTTTCCGCCCAGCTGAACCTGGAACGGAGACCGCTCGATCGGTCCATCCTGCGCCGGCAGCTGCTGCGCCGTCCGGTGATGACCGCCGCGGTAATCAGTGCCATCTATTGGCAGGCCTTGAAATTGTACATCAAAGGAGTCCCTTACATACCGTATCGCAAGGAGATGACATGACCACCATCGCTCCCTCTCGCTCGTTTACCGCCCCCCTGACGGTCCCGACCTTTCTGCAGAACCGGGCCAGAGCACTGCTGCACAGGGTCCTGAAAACGCTGCGCCACGGCCAGATCACGCTGGTCGACGACACCGGCCGCCACAGCTTCGGCAACGATCCATCTCTGCACTGCACGATCACCATCAAGGATCCCCGGGCCTACGTCAGCATCCTTACCGGAGGTACGGTGGGCGCCGGTGAGTCGTATATCGACAGTTCCTGGGAAACCGACCGGCTCACCGACCTGGTGCGCATCATCGCCCGCAATCAGGCAGTGCTGCAGAACATGGAACGGCAGTCTTCCACCCTGGTCAGGCTGCTGCGGCGGGTTGGCCACCTCTGGCGGCGCAACAACCGAAGCGGGGCAAAAAACAACATCATCGCCCACTACGATCTGGGCAACGAGCTCTACTCCTCCTTCCTTGACCAGACGATGATGTATTCGTCGGCCATTTACCCGGCCCCGGACAGCACGTTGGAGGAGGCTGCCCGCTATAAATTGGACCACATCTGCCGGCGACTCCAACTCGGCCCGCAGGACCACGTGCTGGAGATCGGCTCCGGCTGGGGCGGCTTCGCCATTCACGCAGCCACTCACTACGGCTGCCGGGTTACCACCACCACCATCTCCGAGGCCCAGTACCGGGAGGCTTCCAAGCGCATCGAAGAGGCGGGCCTTGGCGAGCGGATCACCTTGCTGCGGCAGGATTATCGCGACCTGGAAGGCACCTACGATAAACTGGTCAGCATCGAAATGATCGAGGCGGTCGGTGATCGCTATCTGCCGGAATTTTTCAAAAAGTGCATGTCGCTGCTGCGACCGGACGGCGTCATGATAATACAGGCGATCACCATCAGGGACGAGAAGTACGAAGAGTATCTCGGCGATGTCGACTTCATCCAGAAACACATCTTCCCCGGTGGTTGTCTGGCCGCCAACAGCCGCCTGCTGGACGTGCTGAGCCGTTCCACCGACCTGGTGGTACGCGGTATCGAGGATTTCGGGTTCGACTATGCCCGCACCCTGCAGGACTGGCGGGCTCGTTTTCTCGCGGCCTTCAGCGGCCTTAGGGAATACGGCTACGACGAACGCTTCCGGCGACTCTGGGAATTCTATCTCTGCTATTGCGAAGGGGGCTTTCTCGAACGGACCATCAGTGTCGTACAACTGGTCGCCGACCGTCCCGGCAACCGGCTGCCGGCAAGGCGGGCGCCATGAACTGGTTGGTCAACCTGGCTATCTACAACGTGGTCTGGCTGATCTGCGTGCTGGGCGGCAACTCGCTGGCCTGGCTCGGCCTGGTCCTGGTGGCCGGTCATTTCCTGATCAGTCCCAACCGGCGGAGGGATGCGCTGTTGGCGACGGCGGTACTGACCGTTGGCGTGATGACCGACGGCATCCTCCACACCATCGGTTTCTTCACCTTCATCCCGGACCAGTTTCCGATCCCGTTCTGGCTGGCCGTCATCTGGCTCGCCCTGGCCACCCTCCCCAACCACAGCCTCAGCTGGATGAAGCGGCGTCCCGTGCTGTCGGCCCTGTTCGGCGCACTCGGCGGACCGCTCGCCTACTGGGGCGGCGCCCGCCTCGGCGCGGCGACCCTGAACTGGCCGCTGCTCGAATCACTGCTGCTGCTGGCCGTTGTCTGGGGCCTGCTCTGGCCACTGATCATGCTGCTCAGCAGTCTGAACGACAAAAAGAAAATTAGAGTTTTCCCCGCTGCCTAGAAACGGAGTCTGTCCCAAAACGGGAACATCCCTTTTTCTTTCGGTCAATTCGTTCGGGAGACGTAACGGCCATGACCGGCAGCTCCGGTAATCGCACCTCCCTCGGCAACACTCACCCCACGTACCATGGTCATGATCGGCCAGCCGCGGAAGGTTTTACCAAGATAGGGGGAATATGGGCATTTGGTCTGCAGATCCTGAAGATCCAGGGTTTTCACCAGACTCGGATCGACCACCACGAGATCGGCATCGGCGCCGGGGCTCAAATGGCCCTTGCGCGGATAAAGCCCATAGATCTTGGCCGGGTTCAAGCTGGTAACTTCGACCAACCGCTCCATCGACAATTGCCCTCTTGATACCCCGTCCAGGAGAACCGGGAGCAAGACCTCAAGGCCGGGCACACCGTTTGGCGCATCCCAGATGTTGGTCAATCCCGGAGTCTTTTCCTCGGGGGCATATGGGCAATGATCCGAGCCGATGGTTTGGACAGCGCCCCCGGCCAGCAATTCCCAGAGCCTCCGCAGGTTCGGCTCATCACGCATGACCGGTGAAAACTTCAGGTACGGGCCGTGCTCAACAATATCTTCATCTATAAAGGTAAAAAAATGGGGGCACGATTCGGCGAACACCGATACCCCCCTGCCTCGCGCCTCACCGATCATTTCCAGCGAATCGGCACACGACACATGGGCTAAGATCACCCGGCATCCGGTCTGTTCAGCCAGGATAAGAGCCCGCCTGACGGCCTCGGTTTCAACCCAGGATGGCCGTGAAGCGAGATAGGAAAGCGGATCGGTTCGTCCCTCGGCACGCAGCTGCTTTTCAAGCGTCTCGACAATCGCCTGATTCTCCGCATGAATGTAGGCCAAGCCGTCGTGTTTCTGCAATATCTGCATTATCCGGTACAATTGCCCGTCGTCTACCATCCCGTAACTTTTCGGGGAATAGCACATCATCATTTTCAGGGCCGGGGCACCGGTTTCGGTCCACAACAACTCGATTTGGTCGAGATTGCCCGACGAGGCGCCGCCATGCAGTCCGTAATCGACATAGGAACGTCCTTCATAGCCGGCAAGCGTTTCCCGGTACGTGGCAACATCAAAGACCGGCGGGTTATTGACCGGTTGCGAGATCGCCGTGGTAATGCCGCCGACCGCGCAGGCCCGGGTGCCGTGTTCCAGGTCCTCGCGCTCGGGAGAGCCGGGATCCTGGAAATGGACATGGGCGTCAATCGCCCCCGGGATAATGTACTTCCCGGAAACATCTATTACCTGCTGCGCGTCGACACCGGCCGCGCTATCGAGCAAGCAGGCGACCCGGCCATCCCTGATGCCAAGCGCACCGACAAACCGATCTTGAGCGGTTACGATCATGCCGCCGGTCAGTAACGTATCAACTTTCATTGTGCACCTCCTTGCCCCAGCCCCTTGGTCGATCCGGCTGGCATGCTAGAAGCCAAGCATCCGATCAGGCAGCCAGAGCACCAGTTCGGGAACGTAGATCATCACGCCGACCATCAGGAGCATGGTCAGCAGAAACGGTAAAACGCCGATAATGACGTCCTTGAGCGGACCGTTATCGGTCCTGATTCCCTGGACGACATAGAGATTCATGCCGATCGGCGGCGTGATCAGCGATGCCTCGCAGAGGATCATCAAAAACACGCCGAACCAGACCGGATCGTAGCCGACGGCGACAACAAGCGGTACCACCAGCGGAATAGTGGTCACCATCATGGCAATCGTTTCGATAAAGGTGCCGAGCACGATGTAGAAAACAACGATCAGCCACATGGTCAATTGCGGCGACAGGTTGAACTGAACAAACCACTGCGACAAGGCCTGCGGAATACCAAGCATCGAAATAATGAAATTCATGTAGAAGGCACAGGCCATGATCAGCAGGATCATCGCCGTCGTCTTAATCGTCGAGGCAAACGACTCGTGCAGCATGGCGATCGACAAGCGCCCCTGAACCAGCGCGATCACCACTACCGCCAGTACGCCGAGTGCAGCCGCCTCGGTCGGCGTCGCCCAACCGAGATAGATACTGCCCATAACCGCGAAAATGATAATCAGCGAGGGTAGAAACGACCCGAGCGTCTTGATCTTGTAGACAAAAGATCGCGGCTCTTCCGGTTCCCCGGTCACCGATGGTCTGATGACCGCTATAATCATGATGGTGGTCATAAAGGCCAAGGCCAACATAATTCCGGGTACCAAACCGCCAATAAACAACCTGCCGATCGAGGCGTCGGCGATCGATCCGTAGATGATCATGTTAATGCTCGGTGGAATCAGGATACCGAGCGTTCCGCCAGCCGCCAGCGAACCGAGTACGATCCGGTCGTTATAACCTCTCGTTTTGAAAGTTGGAATGGCCACGGTGCCGATCGTCGCGGCCGTCGCCACGCTTGACCCGCTGGTCGCGGCAAGCAGAGCACTGGCCCCGATATTGGTGTGGAGCAGGCCGCCGGGCAGGCGGGCCAGCCACAACGACATCGACTGATACACTTTATCGGTAATACCGCTACGCAGCAAAAGTTCGCCGAGCAGCACGAACAAGGGAATCGCCGTCATGACAAAGCTGTTCAGTACCGACCAGACCTGGTTGCCAAAATCCAACAGTACGGCACTACCGAGGGTCATCCAGGCGCCGCCGGCGCCGATAACGAACAATACCGAGGCGACATGAACGCCGATGGCAAGGAGCAGGAAAAGGATGCCGAAACCGACCAGAATCTGCATGACTTACCTCATATCTTTTTCGTTGACGTCACTCTGCTCGACGCCGTAGGTCTTGTTCAGCTCATCGCTCTGTCCTTTGGCGGCCAACGATACTGCATGGAAGAAACACACCGCGACGTGAAGGAAAAACCAGAGCAACCCGAGAACATATAACCCTTGCGGGATCCATAAGGGGGTTTCGAGCGGGGTCGGAGCCACCGCCTTGAAGGAAAAACTCTCGAGCAGCATCGCCGAGCTGCGCCAGAGCATCATAAAGGCCAGCAACAGAAGAAGTGTGTAAGCCAGTACATTGGCGGCCGCCTGGATACCCGAAGGAAACGCCGAGAGCAGCGCGTTGAGTCTGATATGACTTCGATGAGAGAGCGTATAGGAAAAACCGGCGGCACAAACAATTGCCAGAACATAGCCGCCGATTTCATCGGAACCCTGAAGAGACAGGGCAAATAGTTTTCGACCGATCACGTCAATACCGACATAGAGCGACAGGCCAAGAAGTGCCCAGCCGCCGAGAATAGCCAGAGTTCTGCTATACCGATCGAAACGGCCAACTGTACTTTTCAGTGCCATGATCAACCTCCATTAGCCGGCCGGGGGAAACCCCGGAATCCCCCGGCCGGAATGGCTCTGGAAGAAAAACTATGTTGATGAGCGACCCTACTTGCCAGAGATCGTCACCCCTGCCGCTGCACCAGCCGTCTCGTTCCAGATCGCGGCAGCCTTTTCATCCGTTTTCGTAGCGCTTTCCACCCACTCGGGCAGGACCGCCTGCTCGACAGCCTCTTTCATCCGCTGTCGATCTTCCTGACTGACAGAGATCAGGGTCATGTTGCCCGGCTTTCCGTATTTACAGTCGCCGACGCCGGTGTTGCAGTTGATACCGTCCTGCGTTGCCTCGGCGCCGATCTGCCACAATTTATCTTCCATGGCCTGAAATTCAGCGGTCAGCAGATCACGTGTCTGCTGGTCGAGTTTGTTCCAGAAATCCAGGTTGGCGACATGGACCTGAATCGAGAAACCAACCGGCATCGGGTAGAGATAGTTGGCAACCTCGTACCAGGAAGCGGTATTACCGGCCAGGGCACCGGTCACGGCACCGTCAATGACGCCGCGCTGCAGTGATGTGTAGACTTCGGGAAAAGCCATACTGACACCGGTTGCTCCGAAATGCTTGACGAATTCTGCCATTGGCCGGCTGAACACCCTGATCTTCTTGCCCTGGAAGTCATCCAGTCCGTTGATTTTTTCCTTGAACCAGAACACCTGATCACCGTACGGCCAGATTGCCAGCAGTTTGCCATTAAATTTCTTCTGCAATCTGCTGTCGAATTCCTCACGATAGGCATCGGCCACCTTGCGCGCCGTTTCGACATCGGGCGCTACACCGACCAGGTCAACTCCCTGGAAAAAAGCATCTTCGCCGCTGATATAGCCAAGCTGCATTTCCATAATATCGAATACGCCGGCCTTGAGCTGCCGCAGGGCCTGAAATCCTTTCTGGCCCAGTTCGTCCATTGTGCGGAACTGGACATCAAGCCGATCACTATGCTTGGTGGCCAATTCTTCGAAAAATGGTTGCTCAACCAGGGTGCTCTGGATCTGCTTGGTAAAGCCGCCCAGCGCGCGGATCGAAACCTTGTCGGCAGCCTGAACCGGAAGAGACAGCAGGAAAGCACACATCGGGACCATTACAACCTGCGCGAGTGTTTTTCTTTTCATTGTGTTCATCTCCTTGTTTGTTCGTTGTATGAAAACCATTGGTTCACAAGTGACTCAAGGCAATCAAAAGCCGAGGATTCTCGGCAGAAATAACGATAGCTGAGGAAAGAAAATACACAGCATCAAGACAACGTACTGCACCACTACAAACGGCCAGACATTGCGGATCATTTCCGTCATCGATATCCGGGTAATACCGCACATCACAAACAGCAAAACGCCGACCGGCGGAGTCATCATGCCGATGACCAGATTGAGCACGAAGAGAAAACCGAAATAGACCGGGTCGATGCCGTATGTCATAGCCACCGGCGCCAGCAGCGGAACGAGCATGATATAGGCGGCATTGGATTCGATGAACATGCCGACGACAAGCAGGGTAGCCATCACCAGGGCGATAAAGACCTGGGGATTTTGGGTGAGTTGCTGAAGGTAGGCAGATAACCTCATCGGTACCAGGTCGATGGTGAAGACGAAGGTGACCGTCGCGGCAAAAGCGATCAGCGCGGCAACAACCGAAGAACCAATCGCGGCGCGAAACAGGGCCGCCGGGATATCGGCAAATTTCAACTCGCCGGTGACAAAGAAACCGATAACCAGCGCGTAAGCAACCGCAATGGCAGCGCCTTCAGTCGGCGTAAAAATACCGCCGACGATACCGCCGATAACCACTACCGGCATCATCAGGATGACGGCGGCCCGGCGCCCCTGCAGCAGAACCCGGCGCAACTGGAACCGCTCACCTGTCAACGCGAATCCTTTTTTATAAGAGAGATAACTGGCGGTGGCCATCAGCGACAAGGTCATGATAATGCCCGGAATGACACCGGCCATGAAAAGAGCGCCAACCGACACACTCGAGCCGGCCATCAGCGCATAGACGATCATCGCGTTACTCGGCGGAATGATCGGACCGAGGTTTGCGGCCGAAGCGATGATGGCACTGGAATAGCCATCATCGTAATGCTTGCGTAGCGATGGTACGATAATGCTGCCAAGCGCACTGGCGCTGGCTACCGCCGCCCCACTGACGGCGGCCAGGATACCGCCGCTGATGATGGTGACATGGGCCAGACCGCCGTGTACCCGACCGATCAGACTGTTGGCAAAATCAATCAGACGATTCATGATTCCGGCCAACACCATCAGTTCTCCGGCAATCATGAACAGTGGAATCGCCATCAAAGGAAAGGAGTCAATGGCGTGCATCATGCGCTGCGGCATAATGTAAAAATCGACCCCGCTTATCGCGATTCCGGCAAATGAAGCAAATCCGAGCGCAAAGGCCAGCGGCATACCAAGTAAGGCGAGAACGGCGAACACGATAATGACGACAGCGGTCATGACGATTCCTCCAAACGCCACAAATCCGGTCCGGCACAGCTGAGCAGCAGCAGGTGGAAAAAGCTGTGCAGCATTGCGAACAGAACCGGGATATAATAAACAGAGGCGGTGATATCGACCGTCGGCATCAATTCTTCCCACTTCTGGATAACGACGATCAGCGCATAGTAGAAGACTACCAGCGACAACACCGCGCTGAGGCCGAGCATGGCCCGGGCGATCAGGTTTCTCGAACGCTCCCCGAGAAACTGGACGAGTACGTCGATACCGACGTGGACTCCGGCCCGAACGCCGTGTGGTATCGCCAGAAACATCGACCAGACGAACATCAACCGTGAGATCTCATCGGCCCAGTCGATGGAACTGGACAACACATAACGAAAAAATACCTGGGCACACACCAGTACCGCCATGATCCCCATGGCGGCAACCAGTACTTTGGCGGTGGCCCGGTCAACGTGTTCCATGGCCGTTTTGCCGCGCTGAATCCAGCGCGGCAAAACCGTTGACGATGAGGCAGGTGCCGGTTTCATTGCTTGATCTCGCTGAGTACGGCATCGACTAAGTCGGCACCGACTTTTTTGGAAACATCGTCAACGATGTGAGCGGTAGCCTGCTGAAGCTCAGCGCGCACTTCCGGACTGATCGAATCGAACTGCATGCCGCGCTTGATCAATTCGTCCCTGCTGGCCAGATCCGCCTCAATCGCTTTGGCTCGCTGCCAGGCAATGGCTTTGTCCATTGCCGAGGTCAAGATGCTCTGCTGCTCGGGCGACATCGCCTCGAAGCTGCTCTTGTTGGCTACCACGACGATGAAGTCGAAGAAGTGTCCAGTATCGGATAGATACTGCTGTACTTCATTGAAGTTGTTGGTCTTGCTCACTGCATAGGGGTTTTCCTGGCCGTCCAGCACTTTTTGTTGCAAGGCCTGATACACCTCTTTGATATCCATCGAAACCGGATTAGCCCCGAGAGCCCGGAACGTGTTGAGATGTGTTTCATTGGGCTGCAGACGGATCTTGAGCCCTTCGAAGTCGGCCAGAGACTTCAAGGGTCGCTTGCTGTTGGTCACATGCCGGGCACCGAGCTCCATATAACCAAGAGCGATGAAGCCTTTGCGCTTGAGTTTCTCATTCAGCAGATCGCCGACTTTGCCATCGATTACCCGGAAGGCCTGCTCGCGATCGGAAAATAGAAACGGCAGGCTGACAGCCTCCAGTTCCGGCACCGTCCGCGACAGGTAGGCGATACTCAACCAGGTCATCAGCAGAGCACCGGAGCGTACCTGGTCGACATTTTCGGCGGCTCCGCCAAGCTGCATCGCCGGAAAGACATCAACCGTCATATCGCCGCCGGATTGCTCCTCCAGCTCTTTTTTAAAGACCTCCATGGCCAGACTGCTCGAATGCTCCACCGGAAAATTTCCGGCAATACGCAGCTTGGTCGCGGCCTGCAGCGAGCCGGCCGACGAAATCGCCAAAAGCATTGCAGCTACGATAGCGAGTGAAAAAAGGTTCGTTTTCATGTGGTCGTCCTCCACGATACGTGTTTAGCCGAAATAAAAATCAAACTTCACCAAAGAGCCGCCCCCAGCCTTTGATCCGAGCCGGATCAGCTCCGGCGACCTTCATTCCTTTCCAGACAGCCGTGGCCACGGTGTCGTAAATCGGAATACCTGTCTCCTGTTCCATCCGCTCGACGATACCGGCACCTCGAAGGTTGGTGCAGAAGATGGTGATCGCATCGGGTTTCGGTTCAGCGGCGCGACGCACCATATCCATCAATGTCTCCTCGGTAACCTCGGAAAAGGAGAAATTGCCGCGATCCCTGAGATTCTGAGAAGCGACGCATTGATAACCGGCAGATTGATAATTGGCGATAATGCGCTCCTGAATCTCATCGAGATACGGTGTCACCAGGCCGAAACGTTTCACTTCGGTCATCTCGAAAATCTCGTTGAGCGCGAGTACCGATGTCGATGCCTCGATGTTGGTCGCTGCCTTGATCTCGTCACAGAGTTTTTCATCTGCGTCAAATCCGAGCCAGCCGGAAGATGTCCCGCTCCAGATGATCGTGCCGACACGAGCATCGGCAAGCAGACGCGCGGCTTCAAGAATCGGCTCGTTGTTGAATTGACCGAGCGCTTGGTCCCGCATTGATATTTCGGTTACTCGAAACCGACCGAAATGGGCGGTCACATCCTTGAGATCTGCAACCATCGCCTGGGTCAGCGGTTCAAGAACCGTGTTGGAAGAGGGGGTCAGCACCCCGAGCAATGTTCGTTTTTTCATCGATTTCTCCTTTTAACGACAATTCCGGAAGGAAAAGACGGGTACATGGCAGGACACAGCCAGCTTTCCAACTCCCTGCCAAATGTAGCAAGCTCAAATATCGGATCCGCGTATCCACGTGTTAATGTATCCATGTATTCATGGGTACACCTTGCGTGTCACAATGTCAAACCGTTTTTTTGTTATACTTCAATTTTCGATATGACTTATCAAATCAACATGTTAAACGGTAAGCACAAGCCAGGAAAACTCTTTGTACCGCCAAAAATGCACCTGTACGATAAAGACAACCACCCGAAAACAGAGAAATCTCTTGACGGTTTTACGACCACAGTGTTTTTATGCATCCACGAATACAAAGTACACGCGTTGCCAATTAACAGATGGTGCGGGAATAACGAGTCGGCAGGGACACGCTGGTGGCAGGACAGTGCTGCCAGCGTCAAAACGACTCTCGGCAAAATAGTTGGTACGGAAGATGATCCACAATTCACATCAGGTCAAAGGAAGACGACAATGAAAAACAAGGGATGGGACAATGGCCTCCTGCAGGTGCCCAAGACCATGTCGGAGCAGGTTTACGACCTGCTCCGTACTAAAATCCTTCACCAGGAAATTAATCCCGGAGAGGTTCTGCTCGAAGTGGCCGTCAGCGAAGCCCTCGGGGTCAGTCGTACCCCCGTTCGCGAAGCCTTCCGTCTGCTGCAGCACGACGCTCTGGTCATCAAGAATCCACGGGGCGGCGTCAAGGTAACCGAACTGACCCTGGAAGAGTTGGTCGAGGTGTCTAATCTGCGACTGGTTTTTGAAACCTATTCGATTCAGTTGACCTGCGATCGAATCAGCACCAAAGAGATCGGCATTCTCGAGGATTTGATTCGGGAGGTCGACCAGATTTTCTCTGAGAGCGGATCCGGCCGGGAACTGGATCTAATTAGGTTGGCCGAATTGAACACAAAGTTCCACGATATCCTCTATGAAGCGGCCGGCAGCCATTACCTTAAACGAATACTGGAGATCATCAGACTGCCGATTATGCGTTATCGACCGTTCTCGCTCGAGACCCCGAAGCAAAGAGAGCGTTCCTGGACGGAACACAAACAGATGATCAAACTCCTCAAAGAGAAAGACAAGAACGGTCTGAAGAAGCTGATGAGAAAGCACGTCAAAGATGCCAGCGATGCCATAGCGAAAAAGCTTGAGCATGGCTCAGATACTTGAGAGACAGGAGGTATCGACGATGGACACGGTTCGGATAACGGTCGCCGGCACTCACACCTTCGTCGCCCGCCTGGAACGGGATCGGGCGCCACAGACATGTGCGCACTTCATGGAGATGTTGCCTTATCGCCAACAACTCATTCATGTTCGCTGGAGCGGAGAAGCCTGCTGGATTCCCTTGGGCGACTTCCTTCTACCGGTAGGGGTGGAAAATGCCACCTGCTATCCGGCCCCCGGTGAAATTCTTTTTTATCCCGGAGGCTTCAGCGAAACCGAAATCCTGCTCCCTTACGGGCCAACCTGTTTTGCCAGCAAGATGGGACAACTGGCCGGAAATCACTTCCTCACCATCATTGAAGGCGCTGAAGGGCTTCAGGACCTTGGCTCCCTGGTTCTCTGGCATGGTGCACAGGAGATTGTTTTCACCGAACACAATCAATAGAAAACGGACCCGTCCCCATTTTATCGACCGGGTTTTCGTACCTCGATGAAATCGAGATAGGAGGTCGCCGCCTCACCGGTATTGTCGGAGTCGTTCATAATGGCCAGGGAGGCCATCGGAGGCGGAGATTCACCGAAGACATTCAGGTAATCTTCGTAGACATTGACGGTTTCTTCCTGCCAGGAGCCGACATTTTCCGGGCCATGCTGCAACGGGATCATCATGGCCCGGTCGGTAAAGGGGTTGGCGACGGTTTCCCATTCTTCTTCCCGGTTGGCCCAGATGTAGTTGATACTGGTGTGCGGCGGATATTCCCCGTGCAGGGTCTTGGCCATCTCGTACTATATCGAAAAATGGGGACAGTCCCCTTTTTTTAATCTGCTTTGGCCTTGTAATTCACCGCTAAACGATCCGCCTTTTTGATGGCATGAAGCACCGTTTCCTCGTTTATGGCGACGGGCATGTTGTAGATATATGATCCTGGAACACAAATCTTCTTGACGGCAACAACCAGCGAATCATCAACGTTACCTGACAGTCCAAGCTCAGCCAGGGTCATTGGCAGGTCTAGGGCACGGTAGAACCACAACAGTTCCTGCAGCTCGGCATCATTTTTCCCCTCCAGAACACACTGCGCTAGAACACCGAAGGCGACCAGTTCGCCATGCAGGGCTTTTTGCATGGCAGGAAGAGCGGTAAAGCCGCCATGTATCGAGTGCGCCGCCGCCAGGCCGCCGCTTTCGAAACCGAGTCCACTCAACAATATGGTGGCTTCGACGACAGTTTCCAGTTCATCGGTGACGGTTTGCGCAGAGACCGCAGCCAGGGCTTCCATGGCGTTCGCCTTCAGGATGTGAAAACTGAGGCGGGCCAGCTCCAATGCGGCTCGCGTCGGCCGTACCCCAAAAATGTTTTTTGCCTGAGAGGCATGACATGCTTCGGCTTCGAAGCTGGTAGAAAGGGCATCGCCGATGCCTGCCCGAAAGGTCCTGATCGGTGCCCGGGCGATGATTGCCGTGTCCACCAGGACCAGATCGGGCCCGCGGCTCATGAAGAAGACACCGGCTTTGACATGCTGTTCGTCGTAGACGACGGCGAGCTGGCTGGTGGGAGCATCGGTGGAGGCCACGGTCGGGATGATAACGACGGGCAGGGTCGTGGCTATGTTGACCATTTTTGCGGTATCGGCTGCTTTGCCTCCACCCATGCCGATGATCACATCGGCCTGTTCCCGCCGAACCAGAGAGGTGATTCTTTGGATCTCCGTTTGACAGCACTCACCTTGGAAGGGCGTGGGGAAGAGCAAGTGCAGGTTTTCGGCCTCGAGTGATTTATTCAACCGCTCTCCGGCTATGCCGTAAACGACAGGATCAGCGATCAAGAAAAATTTTTTGCCAAGGTGTTTCAAAAAACGGCCCGCTTGATCCGTTATATCAGCGCCTTGAAAATATCTGCCGGGGGAACCAAAACCTCTGATCATATGTGCCGCCTTGTTGAGCTGAGAAAAGGAGGAGATCGGTGCTCTCGTATACGTCTAACGTGCTTTTTTACCGTTCATGACGCGACTGCCCGGGCCACCAGATCGATGAGATGAATCAGTTGAGGCGGTGCCAGCTGGTCGTCCTTCCGGCAGCCGTGAGTCAGCATCTGATGACATCCCATGCAGGCGGTTACCAGATAGTCAGCCTTTGTTTCCGCCGCTTCACGGCAGCGCATTGCTGCTGCTTCACGGGCAACTTCCGGCCGGTGCACAGGCAATAATCCGCCGCCGCCGCAGCAATAAGCAAGCTTGCCGGCAGGGTCCATCTCGATCAATTCAGCGTCGAGCAACGACAGGATTTTTCTCGGGTCTTCCGTGTTGCCACAGTATCTGGCGAGGTTGCAGGGGTCTTGAAAGGTGACGGTGGTTGCCTCGGCCAGGTGTTTGATCGGCAGTTTATTTTCCTCCGCCAGTCTCCTGATGGTCGTGGTAAAATGTTCGACCTGCAGGCCGGAGGTGTCACCTCCGAACCGTTTGGTCCTCGTGGTCAGCATGCGGAAACAGTCGGCCTCGAGTACCATTACGTGGGTGGAGCCAGTGTTTTTAATGGCTGTAGCCAGGGTCTTCGAGCACGCTGCAGCGCTGTCGAAATCCCCTGCCTGGTAGAATTCATAACCGCTGAGGGGTTCCTGCGGCAATATGTTGAACCGTACCCCGGCTGTTTTTAAAAATTGTGCGAAGGTGGTCAGCGTTCCCATCCATTCCGGAGTGACGTCCCGGCCGATGTACAGCAAGGTATTGGCAGATGCATCCGGTGACAGTTGTGCAGATTTTAAATGGTTGATGAGTCGTTCATGGTTAGTGAAGCGGTTTCTCAGCTGCAGCAGGAATTGTCTGATATCTTCAGGAACGAGGTTTTTGGCAAACAGTTTTGCCCGCGTATCGATGATCAACTCTTCGTGGTCGTAATTGCCAACACACCATTCCTGGAGCCGGCCATCGTTCAACGTCGTGTACATGATGTCGGCAATATCCTCGTTCCATACCAGCAAACCCTTTTCCAGGCTATGGATGATCGCTCCGCGTCCTCTGGGGGTATAAGACTCGTTGCAGATAATCTCACCGACCCGGTCCGCCGTTTGACACATCATGCAAAACCGGCAGGCCCATATGGTCTCGTCCCTTTCTTTCTCATTTAAGAACATGGTATTCCTCTGTATATATGGTTTTGAAAGGAAGTGTTAAAAACGTTTGATAAAGCCGAATTTCCCAGGATTCATGATTCCCGCAGGGTCCAGAGCATCTTTGATCGACTGCATGATAGGCCAGGCTGTACCGTATTGCTCCGGCATCAACCACCCGAGTTTAAACCCTATACCATGATGGTCGTTGAGAATCCCCCCATGCGCCAGAGATGTCCGGGCAGCCTTTGCCCATATGGCGTTGTGCAGTTGCAAGGCCTCTTCCGGATCTTCCGGAGGTACGGGTATGATGAACCGGTCATAGGTCATGACTCCCCAAGGAAACCAATGACTGAAGTGAGCAATGTATTTCGCGTTCCAATCCTTGAAGCCGACTTCTATGGCCTCTTTTTTCTTCAGATGAATGGAGTAGATCTTATCGTAGGTGGTGGTGGTCTCCACGGTTCCGGTCAATTCAGGCAACATCAGGTTGAACGGCGGGAAGTAAAAGTCATAGCGGTGGTTCCACCAATGTTCGCCCGACTCTGGACCCAACTCCCTTCCCTGCAGGGCGACACACACCTCCTCAATCTGCTTCATCTCGAGGAGCACCTGCGCCTCGGCGCCTTCGGCGCCCACAACCATGTAGCACCCCTTCAGATCCAAACCGAGCACTTTTTTGACGATACGATCACTTGAACTTTCGTCATACAGGCGGATGGTGTTCGGTCTGAGGCGTTTCTCCGTCATCATGCGGCGACCTGCTTCCAGACCATCTCTGACGTCTTTGAAGAGGAAGGCATTGAATTTTCTGATTTGCGGCAGCGGCTCGATTTTTATCGATATTTCGGTGATAATACCCAAGGTCCCTTCAGACCCGACATAGAGCTGGAGCAAGCTGGGACCACAGGCGTGATTGGGTACCGGGAGGGTTCGGAAAATCTCACCCTGCGCCGAGACAGCCTCCAGGCTGATGATCATATCCTCAGCTTTCCCGTATTTGGTCGATAAGGTTCCCGCGCCACGGGCGGCGATATATCCGCCAAGGGTAGCTCCATAGACGGAGGCTGGATAATGGCCCAACGTAAATCCTTTTTTGTTGAGTTCTTTTTCCAGTCGATAGCCGTTGATTCCTGGTTGTGCAGTTAGAATAAATGATTCTTCATCGATCGAAATGATCCGATCCATTTTTTTCATGTCCACGATTATACCGCCGTACAAGGGAGTTATGCCTCCCTGACTACCGGTTCCTCCACTGTAGGGGATGACCGGTATTCTGTGGCGTGTAGCGACTTTCAACAAGGAAGCCACTTGGTGGGAGTTCTCTGGATGCACGATGAAACTCGGTTTTTGCAACGGCAAGCCTCTGTCAAGCCATATTTGAGGAGCAGCGAAGTAATCGAGACTGTAAGCAAGCAGATCCGGTTCGCGAGTGCTTACATTATCCCACCCTACCGCGTCTATTAACTCTGTTTTTATTTGATGCAAAAGAAACGTTGACATATCGTACACCCAATAAATGATTATCTTTTTATTGCCACTTGAGCAGCTTACGTGATAAAGTGGATGAAAAGTTTGAAAAAATCCGGCCAATATTACACGACTAATAATTCATTTAATCTCACAATCACGCACATCTTGTCAAGGACAAATCAATGTATCCATTCGAGCGGCTGAATAAGGTAATAAAATTATTAAAGGAAAAAGGGCAAATCAAGATCGGCGAGGCGGCCACCCACCTGGGCGTATCTTTCTCCACGCTCCACCGGGATCTTGATCGCTTGGAAGCAGATGGAATTATAGAAAAAGTCAGAGGAGGGGCAGTCTACAAAGAGAAAGTTGAAACATTTTCGCATTTCAGGATGAGGCTCGAAAGAAACGTACCGGAGAAAACGGCAATTGCCGAAAAGGCGGCAAAACTCATCGAAGATGACTCCTGCGTTTTTATCGATCATTCAACCACGTCTGTGTATTTGGCGAAAGAACTCGCCAAACATGATTACAAAAACCTCATCATTCTGACAAATTCTTTGGTAGCTCCTGAGATTCTTGCTGAAGCGGCAGGAGTGAAGGTCCTTTTAACCGGTGGAGAAGCCAATCATGAACTGGAGGCTTTAGGAGGTCGTTGGGTCCTGAAATCGTTTGAGAACATAAACGTTCACAAGATATTCCTCTCGGTTGGAGCCGTGTCGCCTGAAAAAGGGTTCATGACCCAACTACCGTTTATCCATGAAATATTCCCGGAAGTCTTTCTGTTGCCACAGGTGAAGGTCGCCTTGGTCGACAACTCGAAATTCTACAAAGTGGCGACCTTCCATGTCGGCGATATCGAACAAGCCGATCTGATCGTGACCGATAAGCCCCTCGCCAAGGAGATCTTAACGTCTGTGGAGAAAAAAGGTCCCCGGGTCATCTACTGAGCATATCAAGCCACACGCTCCTACACTCAGATTTTCCCGGACAATATCCACCTTCGGTCAGAATCGGTGCAGCCGAGATGCATCCGGCCCTGCCCCCTAGCAAAATCACCATATCTGGTTACGACCTCACTGCACAAACGAGATTGACCAGGATGCATGAAAGTGCGATAATTTAAGCCAAGATGCAATAATGTGCGATGTTTCGCTTGACTTGACCCGTTTTCTTGTATAGGCTTTTTAAAAGAGCCGCTCGCAAGTTCCGGTGTGAATATTGCTTCGTAATCGCTCCATGACATCGCTAAACCACTTCGAATACCAATGATGACTCGCCTACCCGGATCATTTTGTCACGTCTAGAGCCCTACCATATAAGTAGGTGTGGGCACTATATACCATAACACCACTACCAGGAGGTGACCGACGCCCAATTCATGCATGACCTGATAATCGAGCCTTAACTCTTTCCTGCTGAACCCCTTTGGTGATGGAGGTAATCCTATGCGCCGTTTAATGTTTTGTTTTGCAATGTTCTCTGTGATGGCATTTTGTGTAGTTTCAGCCGTACAGGCCAAAACTCTTGTACGTGTAGGCAGCATACAATCAGAATCTTTTTATATGAACAAGTATATGGAAAAATTTTTTGAGATTGTTAATGCGAAAACCAATGACGCTTACGATTTCAAAATGTTTTATTCAAGTGTGTTGGGCAGTGAAGAATCGATGCTGGAACAATTGCAGATGGGGACTCTTGACATGCAGTTTGGCTATTCAGCCATACGACCGAATTATGTGAAAGAGTTCGAGGCCATTGGCCTGCCGGGAGTGCTGGCTAGCTTTGACGAGGTTCACACCGTAATGAATGGGCCTATCGGCCAAGAACTCGCCGATATGTTCCTGGAGAAAACGGGGGTGAGAATCCTCTGGTTTGTCGACCAAGCCTATCGGAATATCTGGCTTAAGGATAAAGAGGTTAATTCACTAGCTGATTTGAAAGGGATAAAGATCCGTTCCCCCAATTCGCCTTTGTACATCAAGATCCTGCAGACATTGGGCATGAATCCCACCCCTCTGCCTTTTGGGGAGATTTACACAGCCGTTCAGACCGGCGTCGTCAGCGGTCATGAGCAGGAGGATCCGGGTGTTATCTCGATGAAGTTTTATGAGATCGAAAACCGTGGGGTCGTCAGCCATCATGTCTACCAGACTGCCATCTGGGAGATAAGCGATATTTTTTACAAAAAATTGCCGAAAGAGCACCAGCCGATCTTTTACGAGGCAGCAGAGGAAGCCGGTATTTGGTTCCGGCCATTTACCGGTGAAGGCGCGGAAAAAAAAGCGCAACAGGAACTGATCGAAAAGCATGGGTTCAAAATCACTGCCCTCGACCAGGGTGAGTTGAACGCGCTGTTTACCCCGATGGTCGATGAATATGCGAAAGAGAGGGGTATTTACGAATTCGTGCAAAAAATTCGTAAAGAATTGGGCAAATAAGGGTATGTAACCCGTATTCTGAGATACACGATTCAGGTTGGTTCATATGCGTAAGTGGCACATCAAGCTCAGTGAATGGATCGTCATAGTTTCATTTTCTGCTGTAGTGCTCATCACGTTTGTCCAGATTATTTTTCGATATGTTATCAACCACTCGCTGCCTTGGGCCGATGAACTGGCGCGCTATTGTTTCGTCTGGCTGGTTTACAGCGGGATACTGATCAGCCTGAATCGTGGTGAGCATGCTTCTGTCTCAATATTAACCGAGCGCCTTACCGGAGTACCCAAAAAGGTAATTTTGACACTGGCTGATGTCTTTGTAATCTTGCTGTTTGTCTGTATCACAATCGGTGGGATAAAGTTTGTTTTACTATCGGTAGGCCAATACACTTCAGGTCTAAGAATTCCGAAGTTACTGGTTTATTTAGCTCTTCCGCTCTGCGGTTTCACCGTGATTATAGAGTCTTTTATAAGAATCTATGATGTACTCTTTGTAGAGAAAGGAGATGGAAATTGATCTTTCTTCTTTTTGGTACATTTGCCGTTTTTCTGCTGATAGGAATTCCCATTGCCTTTGCCATCGGGTTAGCTGTCTTGATTGTCATGACGGTAAGCGGCATGCCGTTTATGGTCTTGGCCCAAAAGATTCTTCATGCGGCCGACAGTTTTTCTCTGCTGGCGATTCCCCTTTTCATTCTCTCCGGCGAGCTGATGAATCGCGGCGGGTTGACAATTCGTCTGGTCAATTTCGCTCATTCTATCGTTGGGCATATTCGCGGCGGATTGGGACAGACGTCGGTTATGTCCAGTATGATCTTCGCCGGCATATCGGGGTCGGCAGTCGCCGATACAACCGCCATAGGATCGATCCTAATCCCCGCGATGAGGAAGAAAAAGTACCATCCCGCGTTCAGTGCCACGCTTAACGCCGCATCTTCCTGTATCGGGCCTATTATCCCGCCGAGTATCATCATGATCCTGTACGGTTCGATCACCGAGGTGTCCATCGGAGGGCTGTTTTTAGCCGGCGTGTTACCGGGTTTTTTGATCGGCACTTGTATGATGTTTGTCGTTTATTACTATTCCGGACCGAAGTATCACCCGGCCCTGGACAGGGAAAAGCGTGTCCCGCTCAAGCAATTGCTGAAAGACTTTATCTATGCGCTCCCTGCCTTGATTATGCCACTCATCATCATTGTCGGGATCATTTCCGGAGTATTCACGGCGACCGAAGCAGGTGCGGTGGCGGTTGTCTATGCTTTCTTCGTAGGGAAATTCTATTACAAAGGTTTCGAGATCAAAGATATCCCTGCCATGTTAATATCTTCTGCCTCGACCACTGCAATGGTCATGTCGATCATTGTTTTCGCCTATGCTTTTGGCTGGCTCTTGGCGTGGCAAATGTTCCCTGCCGCGGCAACCGAGTTTTTCAGTCATTTAACGCAAAACAAATACGTATTTTTGGCGATTATCATCGTTTTCCTGCTGATCCTCGGAACCGTGATGGAAGTACTTGCGATAGCGACCATTTTCGGTCCACTGTTAAACTTGATGGGTCAGCAATATGGGTTTGATCCGATCCACTTCGGTATCATTTTAATTATCGTCATGCAGATCGGTGGAACGACGCCACCCGTCGGCATTTTATTGAACATCAGTTGCGGCCTGGCTCAGGTGAAGACCGGAGCGACGCTCCGGTTTCTGTGGGCGTTTATTCTAAGTATGATGGTCGTTGTTGTGCTGATTAGTGTTTTCCCTTCTCTGGCGATGCTGCTACCCAATATTTTCATGGACTTATAACTTCTTTCTGCCGTCTGAACCATCGCTGTTGCCATGATTCAGACGGAACTACCTGCAAGACATCACATCTCTCGGTTAATCTGCAATCCCGCGGCGTTACAGCCTTGTTCGTCGACCGCGCTATTGGTTGAATCTGTGCAGAGCGTGGTTTATCTCCACGAGGAGCTGTTGTGATCTCGTAAAGATATCGAAAAGCTCCTGGTATCTGGCGTGATTTTCATAGTTCGGACGGATAACCGTTTTTACCCGTGTACATTTGTCGATGGCATCCCTCTCATTGCTGAACAAGCCACACCCTACCCCCCCGATCAACGCCGCTCCGAACGAGGCGTCATCGATTTCCGGAATCAAGGTTTCCTTGCCCAGAACATCGCTTAGAGTCTGCCGCCATAACTCGCTCTTGGCGCCGCCGCCGATAAGGCGGGCCTGCTCCATCTTGAGGCCGCGTTTTTCCAGGGACAGGTAACATTCAAGAAGGGAAAACGAGATCCCCTCGTACAGTGCCTTGATAAAGTGTTCCCGCTTGTGTCTGATGGATATGCCGAGATAGTCTCCTTTGAGCAGTGGGTCCCAGTGTGGGGTCCGCTCGCCCATCAGATAGGGGTGAAAAATCAGCCCATTGGAACCGGCCGGAATTGATTTGGCAAGGTTGTCCATGTACGCAAAAACCGTGCTGCCACTGTTTTCAAACTTGTCGGATTCCACCCGGAAGAATTCGTCCCGCAGCCATTTATGCACCGCAGCGCAAGAACTGGTCGCGGCTACCGTATACCACATGCCAGGAATGACGTGGTAATAATTGAATAGAAGGGGATCGACCGAGGGCTCACTGGCCATGATGTTGGTGTTGCCGGCTGTCGCCAGCTTTATGATACCGTCACCGGGGTTGATCGCGCCAACGCCATAATCCTCGGCCGCGGTGTCAGATGCTCCGGCCACAACGGGTATGCCAACGGGGATTTTGGTGTGCCGGGCGGCCTCTTCCAGAACGGAGCCGACCACCGTGGTCGGCGAACAAATGGGCGGCAGAGTTGAAAGCGGCCACCCGATATAATCGCACAGTTCCGATGACCATTCTTTCGTGCGCGCATCCATCATCATGGAGCCGAGGGCATCGATCCAATCGGTCTCCCAGGTACCGGTGAGTTTAAAGCGGAGATAATCCTTGGCGAACATGACCTTTCTGGTTTTTTCGACGACGTCGCGCTCATGACGCATCAGCCAGTAAAACTGTGGTAACGTCCAGGTCGGGTTGGCCTTTTGGTAGGCGATATCCAGTATCGACTGGCCGTATTTGTCATTCAGGATTTTAGATTCTTCTATGCTCCTTTGATCGGTCCACATGATTGCCGGTCGGAGCGGCTTATCATTTTCATCCAAAAGAACTGCGGTATGAGTGGCGGCGGTGATGCAGACCGATTCTATGGAGCCTATACCGGATGTGGTGAAGATCTTATGGCAACAGTCAGCCAAGGCAGTGTACCAATCGTCCGGGTCTTGCTCTGACCAACCAGGGTATTGATACAGCGTCTTCAGCTCTCTCGATTCGCTCGCGATCAATTCCCCATCATTTCTGACAATCAAGCATTTTAAATTGCTGGAACCAATATCAACGCCGAGCATGTAGCGATTGTTAGGGCTCATCTCATCGTCCTTTTTTGCTGAGGATAAGGGGAAGTGCAACGGTCATGGTTGTCGGGATGTCTCAACTCAACACCATCCCTCCGGTGGCAAGGATATTCTGTCCGGTTATGCTCTGTGCCAATGGGGACGAGAGGAACAGGGAAAGAAAGACGATCTCCTCCGGTTGCAAGACCCTCTTTTGTGGCACTGGTTCGATAAACGTTTTATATGCGTCATCGAATGAGATATCGTGCTCGTCGGCAAATTTTTGTATCGCGTTCTTCAGCATTGGAGTGTCCACAAAACTGGGACATATGCCGTTTACGGTGACGCCGAATTCGGCCAACTCTTTGGCCCATACTCGCGTCAGCCCACTCAGCGCCGATTTTGTGGCGGTATAGGCGCCATAGGTCGGTGTTCCCAAAAAAGACTGCATGGAACACAGGTTGATGATCCGGCTGCTTTGCTGCTTTTTGAGGTGGGGGATGACCGCCTTGGCACAGTTCATTGGTCCGGTCAGGTTCACCTTCAGAACATGGTCCCATTGGGCCATATCCATCTGTTCGGCAAGCGCCTTGTAAATGACTCCGGCATTGTTGATGAGAACATTGATTGGATGTTTGATGGCTGCCTTCTCGACCATCTTCTGAACATCGCCAAAGTTGGTAATGTCGGTTTCAATGTATTCAATATTCTGTAGCAGCACTTCGTCATGAGGTGGCTCCGGTGGCCCGAGGTCGGCATTGATCACACGGGCCCCGCACTCACTGAACCCATGCGCCAACGCCTGGCCTATACCTTTGCTTGCCCCGGTAATAATGACGCCCACCCCACTCACGTCAATCTGGTATTTCATCACACTCCTCCTTTTCGACAGATTGCACATAATTTCAGAATATCGCATTATAACGCAATTTATCTCTTTGTTGAAAGCAAAAGAAGGGGGATTGCCTAGAAAAGGGGCCTGCCCCCATTTTCTCGACCGGGTTTTCGTACTTCGATAAAATCGAGATAGGAGGTTGCCGACTCGCCGGTATTGTCCGAGTCGTTCATAATGGCCAGGGAGGCCATCGGAGGCGGCGGCTCGCCGAAAACCTTCAGGTAATCTTCGTAAACGTTTACGGTTTCTTCCTGCCAGGAACCGACATTTTCCGAGCCATGCTGCAACGGGATCATCATGGCCCGGTCGGTAAAGGGGTTGGCGACGGTTTCCCGTTCTTCTTCCCGGTTGGCCCAGATGTAGTTGATACTGCTGTGCGGCGGGTATTCCCCGTACAGGGTCTTGGCCAGCTCGTACTTTATTTTCGCTCCGAAATCTGCATTTTGTGGATCATATTCGAAGATTACGTAGATACGAAGAGGATAATCGTCACCAGATTTCTGGCGGTAGTTCCCGTCCTTGAAGACCCGCTCCACCTGCCAGCGCCAGGTGATGATCGGGTACTGCTCGACGGAGAAGCGGGCGTTGCTGATCAACGCCGAAGCACTGGCGTCGCTGACGGCAACGAGAACCGAGTCGTCTCCCTGCACCGCAGTTTCATACGTTGTCTGTCGGTCTATATTGCGAAAAGAATATGAGGACCAATTCTCGAGATGATTGAATTCTTCACGAAGCAAGACATCATCGTCGGCAGAAACGGTGCTGGCTGCAGTCAGTACGAATAGACAGCAAATTATTGCTGCGCGCCGGTGCTGCTTCATCATCCATGCCCTCGTTTTTTACGGATCCGCCGGACCCCGCTCGGCCATTTTTCCAGGAGCCGGGGATGGAGCAGGGTTGCTCGTCCCTGTTCTCTTTTATCTATTCCGGCCGGTGAACCGGTCAGACTACTCTTTGCCTAACTTGTTAATTAAGCTGATAGCCGAGGCCGGTTCGGGGCGGACGGTATGATCGAGATTCACATCAACGGCCCGAATTATCCTCTGCTGATCGACGATGAATCGCGACGGCATCGGCAGCGTCCAACTGTTGTCTCCGTTGTAGGCGGGAATATCAATATTGAACACTTTGGCATAAACTCGCGCAAGTCTCTGCGGCAGAGTGATGACAACCCCGAATGATTCAGCGACCACATTACCCTGATCGCTGAGCACGTGAAACGGCAACTTGCTTTCGGTTGCAAGTACCCGGGAATGCTCGGGCAACTGTGGGGAAATGGCCACCAAAGAACCTCCCGCCGCAGTGAGATCTGGATAGCTGTCACGCAGAGCCGCCAGCTCTGCATTGCAGTAAGGTCACCATTTGCCGCGGTAAAACAGGATCACCAGCGGCCCTTCGGCCAGCAGGGCGTCCGAGACGATGCATTTGCCCCGTGTATCGGGCAGGGAAAAGGGTGGAGCCGTATCACCGACACCCAGTACTTTCTCTCGAACGACACTCTCCTGTAGTTCGGCAAATCCTTGTTGTATCGCCGCTCTCACGTCCGGTGTGAGTTTCTCGGCGGACTTTTCTCTGATCGTCTGGAGCTGTTGTTGCAGGCTTGTCATGGTATTCCCTCCTTCCTCTTGCCAACGCTCGACGAAACCTGGCTGAAGCCACGTTCGTGAAAGTCCGAGCCAAAACGACAGGGACATTTGGAGATAGTATTCATTTTCAGAGTCAATGCCAACAGACGGCGGTTTACAGCAGTTCCACCAGTTCCTTGCCGCTCGAGAGGGCAACATTGTTACAACGGCGATACGGCACCCTCGGATCGTCAGTTTCCCGGGGTGACACATTGTTCTTGTCAAATGATGATTATGCAATATAGTTGCATCAATGATATCACGAATTGTAACTCAACCCTGGAGTAACCAATGCGTATCTCAATGTCGATAATTTTCCTTTGTTTCCTATCTATTATTCTACGCTCTCCGGCATCGGCAGATACCCAACCCGTCGTTTTTGTCAGCATCGCTCCCCAGGAACAGTTTGTGCAACAGATTAGCGGCGACCTGTTGTCCGTTGAAGTCCTTGTTCCGGCAGGCGCCAGTCCGCATACCTATGAGCCAAAACCGTCGCAGATGAAGTCCTTGGCGGAAGCAAAAGCCTATTTCGCCATTGGCGTCGACTTTGAAACGGTGTGGCTAAAACGCATTGGTGGGGTCAATCCGGCTATGAAAATAATTCACACCGATGCCGGCATCGACAAGCTGGCCATGACCGACCACCACCACGCCAAGGGTCACCAGGAGCAGAACGACAGACATCATGATGACGGTCATCAGGGGCACGACCATGCCCAGCACCATAACGGCGAGGGCCTCGACCCGCATATCTGGCTGGCTCCGTCCCTGGTCAAGCAGCAGGCGGTCAACATCGCCGACGCGCTTGCCGATCTGTTCCCCGAACACGCCTCGACCTTTCAACGCAACCGAGACGCTTTCATCGGACAGATCGAGACGCTCGATCGAGATTTACGTACCACACTGGCCGACAGACAGGGCATGCAATTCCTGGTCTTTCATCCTTCCTGGGGCTATTTCGCCCGCGAATACGGTCTGCAGCAGGTGGCCGTCGAGGTCGACGGCAAAAACCCTAAACCGGCACAACTGGCGGCGCTGATCGAGCACGCCCGGGAACACGAGATTCGCGTCGTTTTCACGCAGCCCCAGTTGTCGACCAAAGGAGCAGAACTGATCGCCCGGGAAATCGACGGTGAGGTTATCCTGATCGACCCGCTTGCCGAGGACTGGCTCAGCAATCTCAGGGAAGTTGCCAGGCGCCTGAAAGGCGCACTGCAGGGGCCGTGATGACAGCTGTGCCACCCATCGTCACCATCGCCGATCTCTGCTATTCCACAGGCGGGCAGGATATCCTGCACAATATCAACCTCGATGTCTTTCGAGGCGACTTTATCTCAATCATCGGCCCCAACGGCGGTGGCAAGACGACCCTGCTGAAATTGATTCTCGGCCTGCTCAAACCGAGCAAAGGCACGATCAGAATCAACGGCAGGCCGCCCGGTACGCACGGCACGTGCATCGGCTATGTCCCGCAACACGTCAATCACAATCTCAGGTTCCCGGCCACCGCGCTCGACGTGGTACTGATGGGCGCCCACGATCCGCGAGCCAGCCGGTGGGCCCGCACTTCGGGCCAGACGAAGGACACAGCCCGCGAGACTCTCGCCAAACTCGGCGTCGCCGACTGCGCCGGCCGGAAAATCGCCGCCCTGTCCGGCGGCCAGCGGCAACGGATCCTGATCGCCCGAGCCCTCGTCTCCCGCCCGGAAATGCTGGTTTTGGACGAACCGACGGCATCCATCGACACCAAGGGGCAGACCGAATTTTACGAGCTGCTCAAGGAATTGAACAAGGAGCTGACTATTCTGATGGTCAGTCACGACCTGCTCATCGTCTCCTCCTATGCCAAGTCGATCGCCTGTCTCAACCGGTGCATGCACTACCATCAGTCCTTCGGTTCGTCCCGCGAAGTCCTGGACGCCTTTTATTCCTGTTCGGTCGACGAAATCTGTCCGGTCGGCGTTATCGCCCAGCAACCCTGGACCATCCGCAAAATGGAGTGACCCTTGATTGACGCCCTGCACTTCGAGTTTATGCGCAACGCCCTGCTGGCCGGCCTGCTGGCCAGCGTCATCTGCGGCGTCATCGGCACGCTGGTTGTGGTCAACCGGCTCGTTTTCCTGTCCGGCGGCATCGCCCACAGCGCCTACGGTGGCATCGGGCTCGCGTTTTTCTTCGGCTGGCCCTACATGGTCTGCACCACGATCTTCGCGCTGGCTGCGGCCCTGATCATGGCCGCGGTCTCCCGGTCCATGAGACAGCGGGCGGACACGATCATCGGGGTAATGTGGGCGATCGGCATGGCTACCGGCATTCTGCTGCTTGACTTTACACCGGGCTACAACGTCGATCTGATGAGCTATCTGTTCGGCAGCATCATGTCCGTGCCCCGCTCCGAGCTCATCTCCATGGCGCTGCTCGGCGGCGGCGTGCTCGCCCTGGTCTTCTTCTTTTTCAAGGACCTGCTGGTCATGTCCTACGACGAGGAATTCGCCCAAGTCCAGGGCGTCCCGGTGCAGGCCCTCTACTATCTGCTGATCGGCAGTGTCGCGGTAACCGTCGTCGTTGTAGTCCAGGTCGTCGGTCTAATCCTGGTCATCGCGCTGATGACCATTCCGCCTTCGATCGCCGAAAAATACACATCGTCGATGCTGCAGATGATGGCGGTTTCCTGCGGTCTCGGCATGCTCTTCATTACCGGGGGGTTGTGGGGGGCATATCACTACGATCTGACCTCCGGAGCGGCTATTATCCTGGTCGCAGCGACGGGGTTTCTGCTTTCGATGCTGGTCGATCAGGTGATCTTAAGACAACGGCGACAGCGCTGGCTCAGGGCTCACGCTATCGACGGCAACGACAGGTAATCCTGCTGATGTGTGCGCACTGCAATTACCAGAATCTGCTCGAGAAGGCCGGGGTTGAACCGACTGCCAACCGGCTTCAAGTTCTGGCGGTGATCGGTGGCAACGATGCACCGCTTACCGCCGCCGAGGTTTTTGCAACCATCGGGCGGTTCCACCCCATCAATCGGGTAACCGTTTACCGGATTCTCGACCTACTCGTGCGACACCGGGTGCTCGAGCGGATCAGCAGCGGCGGCAGGGCCGCCCATTTCGGCCTGGCACCGAACAAGTACCATGCTCCGCACCCCCATTTCTGCTGCAGCCGGTGTGGCGCTGTCATCTGTCTCAATCCCGACAGTCTCTCTATCGACGCGGATAACCTGCATAAAACGTTTGCCGGAGAGGTAGATCGGATTGAAGTTCTCGTGGAAGGCATTTGCAGAAATTGCCTGAAGCAAAGATCAAACCACTGATTAAGGAGTTCCATTATGACCAATTGTTGTGAAATGAAAGAAGGAGACGTGTTTGTCTGTGAAAAATGCGGATTGGAATTACGAGTCGCCAAACCCTGTACGTGCAAGCCGGGAGCAGAGGAGAGCTGTTCCGTGCCGTTGCAATGCTGTGGGCAGGACATGACGAACCGTTAGCCGAACCACCGCACAGACGGGGACTCCGGCACCGAAACGACCAAGAACCGAGGTCCCCGTTTTTTACCAGAAACGGACCGGCCGCTTCTCGGAAAGAATGCTTCGCCACTTCAACGCTCTTCCAGTGTCCCGACGGCGCTACCCAAAGCCTTATTCGGCAAGACTGTTGAACATGAGCTGTCCAATGAAGCTCCTGGTACACGGAAATAAGAATGATTTCCACTTGCATGGTTTATTCTTTTGCTTACAGTCTTGGAACAGTTGAGCCCTACTCTCATCAACAGAAACCACAGGATGACCCGACACCATGACCACCGAGAAGAATGTTTTGGGAATGCCGCTGCAGGTATGCGGCATTGAGCCGCTGACCGGATTCCACCGTGACGGATCGTGCCGCACTGGACCGGAAGACGTTGGAGTACACGGTGTCTGCGTGGTTGCTACCGAAGAATTTTTGAGCTTTTCCAAAGAGAGCGGCAACGATCTATCCACCCCCCGGCCGGAATTCAACTTCCCCGGCCTGCTGCCGGGCGATCGCTGGTGTCTCTGCGCAGCCCGCTGGCAAGAGGCGCTCGAGCATGACACCGCACCGCCGGTGGTTCTGGCCGCCACCAGTTCGTCCGTATTGGAAATCATTGCCGGCGCCGACCTGTTCGCCCATGCGGTCGAGGACGGGCATGGTTGAGATCACTCCGTAAACGGGATCTTTCCCAAACCGTTCAATCGACAATAACCGCAAGGGAGCGGGATTATCATGGAATTGCAGGACTATTTCGAGAATACCGGCGGCACCGGCATCCTGGCCACGTCGGACAGCGACGGTCGGGTCGACGCGGCCATCTACTCACGGCCACATTTCCTCGATGACGGGACACTGGCGTTCGTCATGCGCGACCGTTTGACCCACGCCAATCTGCAATCGAACCCCTACGCCACCTATTTATTCATTGAACAGGGGCCCGGCTATCACGGCAAACGGCTCTTCCTCGAAAAAACCGGGGAGAGCAGCGACCCGGCTCTGATCAACCGCTACAAGCGTCGAACCCCAACGCAGACCGACGGGGAAGCCCTGTTTCTCGTCTATTTCAAGATCGACCGGCAATTGCCCCTGCTCGGTGGCCAACGGTCCTGATGGTTGCCGGAAAGACCCGACAATCGAGTGGTTCTCTTGACAGCCACGCGAATCTGCCGCCCGTCTGAGTAGCCCTCAGCCGGGCCCTGTCTGCCGCAGAGAACTTGACCGGGGGGTGAAAACGGGGCATTATACCGCTCGTCGCACGATGGTTCGGCCGTCGTGCACCGCGAGCCGCGGCGGGTGCGGCAGATCGTCAACCAGTCGGGAAGCAGCCATGATCTCCATCGTCATTCCGGTGTTCAACGAACAGGCGTCCCTGGAGCCGCTCCACCGTGAAATAGGAACGGTCATGGGACCGCTCGATGTCGACTACGAGATCATCTTCGTCGATGATGGCAGCAGCGACGGCAGTTCCGACGTGATCCGGGCTCTGGCAACTGGTGATGATCGGACTCACTACGTGACACTGCGCCGCAATTTCGGCAAATCCGCGGCCCTGCAGGTCGGCTTCAACAAGACTCGCGGCGATATCATCATCACCCTGGACGGCGACCTGCAGGACGACCCGGCCGAGATCCCCCGCTTTCTCGACGAGTTGACCAGCGACTGCGACCTCGTCTCCGGCTGGAAGATCGACCGCCAAGATCCGCGTGAGAAGACCGTGCCCTCGGCAATCTTCAACCGTGTCGTGTCACTGCTCAGCGGCCTCAAACTCAATGACTACAATTGCGGCTTCAAATGCTACCGGAGGCAGGTGGTAGATGAGATCAGGCTCTACGGGGAGTTGCACCGCTTCGTTCCGTTGCTCGCCCACAAGAAAGGCTTTCGCATCAAAGAGTTGGCCATCCATCACCGCAAGCGCCGTTTCGGCGTCTCCAAATTCGGCCTGGAGCGCTACGCCCGCGGCTTTTTCGATTTACTGACGGTGATTTTCATCACCACCTATCTGAACCGGCCGATGCACCTGTTCGGCTGGGTCGCCGCCTTTTTCTCCGGGCTCGGGGCCGCCCTGTTCGGCTACCTGTTCTTCGGCCGCTGGCTGGGCGGCGAATCGATCGGCACGAGCCCGCTGTTCAGTATTTCGATCTTTCTGATCAGCACCGGCATCCAGGTTTTCGTCATCGGCACGGTGGCCGAGTTAATCGTCTACAACCGCGAGCGGGAGCGACTCGACAGCTACTCGATTAAGGACGAGGACCGGTGAAACTCGTCAAGTTCTTCGGCAGTTCGGTCATCGCCACCAGTGTCGACTTCCTGCTCTACCTGGCACTGATCACCGTCATCTCGCCGACGCCGGCACACGCGATCAGTGCGGCGACCGGCATGGTGATCAATTTCACGCTGCAGTACACCTTCGTCTTTACGCCGACCAATACATTGAGAAAGGCGATCGGCCTGTCGCTCTGTTTCGCCGGACTCGGCGTGCTGCTCGGCACGGCGATCATCTACCTGCTCACGCACCATACCCCGCTGGCCGGCTTCCCGGTTGCGGCCAAGGTGGTGACCATCGGCCTGATCTTCTTCTACAACTACATCACCCGGAAATTCTCGTTCGGCGATACCTCCGCCGGTCGTTGCGACCAGGAGAAACCATGCTGACCAGAGCCGGTCGACTGCTGCTGGAGCACGTTGTACTGTTTATCATCGGCTATTTTGTGCTGCAGGTGGTGGTGCGCCTGATCACCACCCCCGGTGCGGTGATCGACGAGAGCGAGCAACTGTTGCTCACCCAGCACTTCTCCCTCGGCTACAACGCCCAGCCACCGCTCTACACCTGGACCCAGATGGCGTTCTTCGCCCTGTTCGGTCCGGGCATCCTGGCGCTGACCGTGCTGAAAAATCTGCTGCTCGCGCTGGTCTACCTGCTGACCTACCGGATCGGCCGGCTCCTTACCGGCAACCGGCAGACCGCCGCTCTCGGCACGCTCTCGCTGCTGCTGCTGCCGCAGATTGTCGGCGAGGCTCAGGTCGACCAGATCCACTCCGTGTTGGTAACCACCGCCGCGGCGGCGACGCTCTACCTGCTCATTCTCCTGCTTCGGGGCGGCGGCGCATGGGTTTTCATTCTTCTCGGAGTGACGGTCGGTTGCGGCATCCTGGCCAAATACAATTTCGTGCTCGTACCGCTCGCCCTGCTTTTTTCCGCCGTCTCCATCCCCAAGTACCGGGAAAAACTGCTGCGACCGCAGCTGCTGCTCGCCATCCTGACAGCCGCGCTGCTGGTCGCTCCGCACGGGGTTTGGTTCCTGAACCATCCGGAGCTGGCAACGGCGGAGACGTTGCAGCGCATGCAACTCGACCAGGACGGGACATATCTCTCAAATATCCTCAGAGGAATGGCCGATCTGGCCGTGGCCATTCTCGCCTTTATCGGACCGTTTCTGCTCTGCGCCCTGATATTGCTGAAACCGCGCCGTCCGGTGCATGTGGGCCCACAGCACCGCCTGCTGGCCCGCTTTATCGGGGCGGCACTGCTGTTGATCGTGGCGGTTATCCTGGTTACCGAGACCACCCAGATCAAGCAGCGTTGGCTGCAACCCTTCCTTTTTATCTTTCCCCTGCTACTGCTGATGTGCACCCCAACGGCCGAGCCTCCGACACGGAGAACCGCGATCTTCGCGCTGATCACGGTTCTGACCGCGGCTATTGTTACCGCCGTGATCCCCCTGCGGATCTTCCTGGTCGATCTGTCCGACGGTCCGCGCCGGGATAATTACCCGTTCCCGGCCCTGGCTCGAACTATCGCGGACAGCGGCTTTACCGGCGGCACCATCGTCGCCGAGGACAAGTTCATCGGTGGCAATATGCGCCTGTTTTTTCCGGAGTCCACGGTCATTACACCGTCGCTGCCGCTTCAACCTTATCGGCTGACACCGCAACTGCTCGTCGTTTGGCAGGTCCATGATCCGGCCGGGATGATCGGCGACACGGCACTGGAGCAGTACCGCTGCCGGCCGTTCCGGGCGGAATTGCCGTTTCGCCATTCCCGCAATTTCACCTTCCGGGCCGCTTACCGTATCTGCGAACGAATCGATGAACCATCAGGTGGTACCGATCGGCACGATGGCGCTGAATCAGGCGCCGCCAAGTAACGGCGATCTGCCTAACTGAATGCGTCCCTGGTGGTGCTAAGTAAAGGGCTTGGGATATGCCGGCCTCCTTTGTGAGGAAAACGGTTCCAACAGCCGCTCTCGTAGATTCTCGTCAATACGGGTCCGTTAGCCTGATAAGTAGTGCTGTGCATCACCCATGCTCATAATCGGAACCTTCTGTCAAAAACGGCACCTCTTGATAAACGGGAGCGAGACGGACTCGGCTTTGACAACCAGCCATTTTCTGTCGTTTCCTTCCCATGCTCGGGCAAATCGTGTACAACAAAGCTATTGTCACGCTGTTGCCATTATGCGGCCTGACGACGCTCAAATCAAGAATCTTTCCCAGGAACCGATGACTGAGTCTGCACACATCGCAGCGCTGGAAGCGCAGGTTGCCAAGCTGCTCAAGAAAAATGCCATCCTGGAAGCCGAACTGCTTTCCTACCGGCGCTTCTGCCAGGATGACCGGAAGCACCTGTCACCCGGTCCCGGTCAACGGACAATCGGCTCGCTGCTGCTGTCAATCATCGACAACACGTCAATCATCATCTACGTCAAGGATGCCGATGGGCGCTACCTCCTGGCAAACAAATGTTTCAGCGACCTGGTCAACAAACGCGAGCACGACATCATCGGCCTGACTCCGGCAGAGCTCTTCCCGGATGAGGTCGCCCGGCAACACCTGCAGCACGATGCCCAGGTCGTCGCCTCGGGACGCCCGGGCACGTTCCGGGAACAGGCCGTCTTCGCCGATACCACTCGCGAATTTCTTTCAGACAAGTTCCCTCTCTTCGACGAGAATGGCTCGTTGATCGCTATCGGCGGCGTTTCAACCGACATCACCGACCATGTGGCGGCCCAGCGGCGGCTCCGGCAGAGCGAGAAAAAATTCCGCCTGGCCTTTCACACCAGCCCCGACTCGATCAATCTCAACCGCGTCTCCGATGGTCTCTATCTTGACGTCAACCAAGGGTTCTGCCGCCTGATGGGCTATCGCCGGGACGAGGTGATCGGCCGAACATCGCTGGCACTGAACGTCTGGCATCGCACCGAAGATCGGCAGCGCCTCGTGGACGGCCTCAGAGTAAAGGGTTTTGTCGATAATCTGGAAGCCGACTTCGTCGACAAATCCGGTAACATCAGGCGCGGCTTGATGTCCGCCCGGCTGATCCGGATCGACGGAGATGACGTCATCTTGTCGATTGCTCGCGACATCACCGATATCCGCCGAACAGAGCGGGAAAAAGAGCACATCGAGGAGCAATATCGGCTGGCCCAGAAGGTCGAGGCGATCGGTCGGCTGGCCGGCGGCGTGGCCCATGACCTGAACAACCTGCTATCACCGGTTATCGGCTATAGCGAACTCCTGCTGCAGAGAAGCACCCCGGCAGACCCGAACTACCGTCCCGTCGAGCAGATTCTGCAGGCCGGCACTCGGGCCAAGGACCTGGTTCACCAATTGCTCGCCTTCAGCCGGAAACAGACCCTGGAGTACAAACCGGTCAACCTGAACAACACCGTTCAGGAAATCGGTCGGTTGCTGCGCAGTTCCATTCCCGAGGACATCCAACTCATCTTTTCGCTGGCACCTGACCTGCAGACCATCATGGCCGATGTCGGCCAGATCGAGCAGGTCATCATGAACCTGGCCCTCAACGCTCGCGACGCGATGCCCCACGGCGGGCGACTACTGTTCGAAACGGCCATGAGTGAACTTGACGAAGACTATGCCGCCGCCCATCCGGGCGTCGAATCGGGCCGATATGTGCTGCTCTGCGTCAGTGATAACGGCTCGGGCATGGACGAGTCCATCCAAGAACATATCTTCGAACCGTTCTTCTCGACCAAGAAGGGAAAAGGCACCGGGCTCGGCCTGTCCACCGTCTACGGGATTGTCAAGCAGCATGGCGGCAGCGTCCTCGTCTACAGCGAGCCGGGGGAAGGAACAACGTTTAAGGTCTTTCTGCCGGTTCCCGTGGAGCCGCCGGTGATAACGCCGGAGACAAAAGAACCGGCGATCCGGCAACATGGCTCGGGAACCATCCTCCTGGTCGAAGACGACCTCGGCGTCAGGACCCTGGCCACCGCCATTCTGGAAAGCAACGGGTATACCGTCCTGGTCGCAGCCAATGGCGAACAAGCCCTGCAGACGGCCAGGGACAGTGCCGCACCGATCGATCTACTGCTCACCGATGTCGTAATGCCCGGGATCAACGGCCGTCAGCTCTACGACCAATTGCTGGCAACGATACCGTCACTGCGGGTGATCTACATGTCCGGCTATACCGACAACGTCATCGCCCATAAAGGGATAATCACCCCGGGCCTGGCATTTATCCAGAAACCGTTTTCCGTCAAGACCCTGACCGGCAAGGTCCAGCAGGTTTTGGGCGACTGACGGCTCGACGGTGCCTGCCGGAGAAGGGTCTGGAGCAGTTTCGCGGCCTGCACCGATGAATCTCGGCAAAAACGTTATCACGTACCTTCTCTAGGAAATTACCGCCTGCACCAGAAGACCCGCCGCAATAGCTGTGGCCAGCACCGATCCGAGAAAGGCCAGGAGCAGCGGTAAGCGAAAAATCCCCTTGAGCATGGCCACCTCCGGCAGACTCGCCCCAGCGCCACCGATGATCAATGCGACGACCGCGCCGACGCTCATACCCTTGCCAATCAGAATTACCGCGATCGGCACCACCATACTGACCCTGAGGTAGAGCGGAATAACGGCCACCGCCGCAATCGGCACGGCCAGCGGATTGTCGGCACCGGCCAGTCGCGTTACCAACTCCGTCGGCAGGAAGCCGTGGAGCACGGCACCGATCGCTACCCCCAACAGGATAAAAGGCAGCAGTCTTTTGAACTGCCCAACCGCGCCGATCAAGATGCGGCGCCACCGGCCGTCACTGGCAGGCTTGTTGACCGCGCCGCTGGTTCAGCACCGTTTCTGAACCTGAACCTGAAACTGCGGAGCAGCAAGGCGCGGCGGGTAGCGTGCTGATCACCTGCAACGGCCGTAGCGCCGGTAGGCCGGAACCAACACCTGCCGACGAAGATGTCGCAGTGCAACCAGCAACCGGCGGATCGCTACCGTAAACTATCTCCCGGTTGAGATAGACGGCAAATCCTGCCTGCTGCAGCATAAAACCGATGGTGATGGTCATCGTCACCGCTACAGCTACATAGACCGCTGTCATCTGCGGACCGAGCAGAGCGAGAAACAGTGGCACGATAATCGGGTTGACCAGCGGCGAGGTGAAAAGAAAGGTCATCGTCGGACCGAACCCGGCCTGAGCCTTGAGCAACCCGATGGTCACTGGAATGGTCGAACAGCTGCAAAACGGCGTCAGGCCAACGAGAATTGAGCCGATCACATAGCCGCGCCCCCGGCGTCCCGACAACCAGCGCCGGACCTTTTCCTGGGGAAGAAATTCGTTGATCACACCAACGAGAAAACTGATACCAACAAAGAGCACTGACAACTCCACCATAGTTACCAGGAAAAACCGCACCGTTCCTTCGATTAACGGCAGCAACTGTTCACTTTCCATATTATATCTCCCATTATTCTAGTATTATCGAAATGTTAAAGCGCACAAACAGCTTGTTTTATGGGGGAGCTTGAGAAATACGGAATTTCGTTCAAGATCGAGGCGTGCAAAAAAATTTTACCACAGGCATGTACATGATATTCCGAGGATGACATTTGATTGCGCAACGATGAATTGGGAGAAATGAAAATTTTTCAAGGTTCCCTTAGGTCGAGCCAGCACGCTATCACCCGTCCTGACGGTTCTCCAGCGAACAGCACTCGGCCAGCAGAAATTCGGCAAGCTCCCTGATTTCCTGGTATTGCGGCTCGCAATACAGCATCCGGCTGGCCCGCCGCTGACTGATCAGGGCGACCTGAACGAGGCGCTGGAGATGGTGGGACAACGTCGATCCGGGAATACCCAGGTGTCGCTGGATTTCCCCGACCGAAAGGCCGTTCCGGCCCGCTTTGACGAGCAGCCGCAGGATGGAGAGCCTGGTGACATTACCGATCTCCGCACATCGAGCCGCAGCGATTTCCAGATCCATAGGTCCTCTCCTTTTTCCAGGTTCTCAACTTCCGGTGCGATGATACACCTGTACCTGCTCGCAGTCAACTATATTTCTAGTAATACAGAAACGTCAAAGTTTTCCTGCTACTACCTTCTCCACCCACCTATCTGCGAGAAAAATCGAAGCATCAAGATCCATAATATTTTCCGATTTGTCAAAAAGGAGAAAACGGGATAGATAGTCGTTGCTCATCACCAACGAAACGCAGTCCATACCTAGCGGTCCAATCCGCGCTTTTCAGGGTACTGTATTCTGCGAACATGACCCAAAAACCTGACCTATAAAGACTCTCCAAACGAAGACGAACAAGATGAAACGAAAAAAACGCATTCTGCTGGTCTGTCATTGCCTGCTCAACAGCAATGCCAAGATCTATCCGCTGGCTGATGTTGCCGGTGCTTATATCGACGCCGTCTCACCGTCTCTGGCCGAGGGTGTCGGGATCATACAACTCCCCTGCCCGGAAACCTGCTATCTCGGAGTCAATCGCTGGGGGATGAGCAAAGAACAATACGATCACCCGGCATTCCATTCCTTTTGTCGAAATCTCCTCGAGCCAACGATGCTCCAAATCCAGGCTTTCCACCGCGCCGGGTACTCGTTTGTCGGCGTCGCCGGCATGGATGGCAGTCCCAATTGCGGGATCGAAAAGACTTGCGTCGGTCTGGCAGGCGGAGACGTCTGCAGTCATCTTTTTCGACATGACCCGTGTCGTAACCTGGCAACGATCGACGGTCGGGGAGTCTTTATGGATTTACTGGCCGAACTGCTGCAATCAGTCCGAATCGATATCCCTTTTCTTGCGCTGCACACCGAAACGACATTCGAGACCAACGAAAACATGAGGAACACACTGCCATGAACATGAAAACTCCGTTTATCGTAATGATTATCGCCTTCTCGCTTCTGTTCGGTACCATCGAGACAAGTCTCGCCGATGCATCCCTCGAGGCGGTCAAGACCACCGGCAAAATGAAGGTCGGCTTTTGTGCGCAATATCCGCCATTCGAGTCAAAAAACGAGACCACCGGCCAATTCGAGGGATTCGACGTCGATCTCGGCAAAGCGCTGGCTCGGGAACTCGGGGTCGAAGCCGTATTTGTCGATGCTGAGTGGCAGGGACTGTTGGCGGGTTTGAAAAAAGGCGATTTCGATATGCTGATCACCTGCATGTCAAAATCAGAGACGCGCGGCGAAAACGTTAATTTCAGCGATGTTTACTATGAGCTACCCGACGTCATCGTGGTGCGCAAAGATGAACAGGCAATCAGCAGTCGCGACGATCTGCGGGGAAAAACAGTTGGCGTACAAGTCGGCTCAGGCAGCGAACAGCTCGCCGACTCAATGCAGGAGCACTTCGGTGAAATCAAACGCTACAATTACAATCCTGAAGCTTTCACCGATCTCAAATTCAACCGTCTTGACGCGGTGCTGGTCGGGTACGCTTACGCGGTTCAGCAAATGAAGACCGATCCGTCGTTCAAGGTGGTTGGTGAGCCGCTGGCCAAAGCGGAAATCGTCATCGTGCTGCCACTGGGGGCCGACACGTTGACCGACCAGGTAAACCAGGCACTGGTACGAATAAAAGAGAACGGGACCTACGAGCAGATCCACGACACCTGGCTCAAGGTGCAATAACTCTATCCTGTCCTTTTGCACGTGCCCGATTTCCGATTCGACATCGTCGCCAGGGCGTTACCTTCCATCTGGGAAGGTGCCCTGGTGACCCTGAACATAGCAATCCTGTCTTTCTGCTTGGCCGCCATCCTTGGATTCGTGGTCGGTATTCTTCGCTCCCGGCCCGGGCGATGGTACTGCCTGCTGGCTCCCTATGTCGAACTTTTTCGAGGGACACCGCTGCTCATCCAGCTCTTTTTCATCTACTACGGTTTGCCAACCCTCGGTCTGACCCTGACCAGCTTCCAGGCAGCGATACTCGGACTTGGGCTGAATGGCGGTGCCTATATCTCCGAAGTGATTCGCGGTGCTCTGCTGGCGGTGAATATCGGCCAGCGAGACGCCGCCGCCGCGCTGGGACTCAACTGGCTGCAAACGCTCGCCTATATTATCCTTCCCCAGGCGCTCACCGTTGCCATTCCACCCCTGATGAATATCTTTGCCAGTCTGCTCAAGGAGACATCACTGGTGTCGGTTCTCGCCATTACCGAGCTGACCCGCGTTGGACAACTTGTCTACACTCGGAGTTTCCGTGCTTTTGAAATTTATCTGGTGATCGGCCTGATCTACCTGATAATGACCTATAGCGTGGTACGCTTGTCCCACTATCTGGAACGACGGTTTCACATCGCCGGCAGGCTTTAGGGGAAAAAACAATAGCCTCCTTCCCTCAGGCATCTTCAGGTAATCGTTGTTGCAACACGACTAATCGGCTAGATTAGGCTTATACAGAGGCATAACGGTATCAGACCAGGCTGGTGGTATCTGCCGGCCTCCGCACCACCAACGCTATCTATCAGACAGTCGTGCTATCATCCATGCCACCAATATACCGCCGCACCCGGGCCGTTTTGTTCGTTCTGGCATTGACCACCGTGCCAGCAACCGCTGCCGCCTTGGCGGCCCCCCCCTCACCCCTGATCCATTGCCACCAGATAGCCGATTCTCTCGAACGACTGGCCTGCTACGACCGGGCCAGCGGCCGCGACACAGATGAACCGGTAGCCGGCAGCACCGCCGACCGTCTGAACCTCCCGGATCAGGCGACAACGCCTGACGAGACGGCTGATAAGAGCGGCGCTCCCGCCTACGAAGAGGCTCGCACGCCGTCGATGATCGATACCGTCTGGGCTTTCGACGCCGACAGCAGCCGCACCCTGATCACCACCCATCAGCGCAACTACGCGCTGCTCGGCCGTTATACCTCGAGCAGCAATGAAACACCTTATTCATCACTATTCGATGACTTCGGGGACAGCTCCGGCCTGGATGCGGTCGAGGCCAAGCTGCAGATCAGTTTCAAAACCCGGCTCTGGGCAAGCAATGACCGGCAGCTTGGCCTGTGGCTGGCCTACACCCAACAGAGTCACTGGCAGGTTTACAACGATGAGCAGTCGCGGCCGTTTCGCGAAACCAACTACATGCCGGAGTTGTTCTTCAGCTATCGACCGGGGCTGTCGTTTGCCGGTTTCGATTGGAACCTGCTCAACGCCGGCTACAACCACCAGTCCAACGGCCGATCCGGTATTTTGTCGCGCAGCTGGGATCGGCTCTTTGTCGAAGGCGGTGTTGAACGGGGGAATCTCGGCCTGTTTGGCCGGCTCTGGTATCGCATCCCGGAGAATAACGAAGACGAAAACCCAGATATCACCGATTATTACGGCTACGGCGACCTCACCGCACTGTATCGTATCAACGGGCACAGCCTGTCCCTGAAGGTTGGCGGAAGCCTGGCCAGCGGAAAGGGGGCCGCCGAGATCTCCTGGGTGACCCCGCCGATCATCGGGCCGCTGCGCGGCTATGTCCAACTTTTCAGCGGCTACGGTGAGAGTTTGATCGATTACAACTGGTACCAGAACACCGTCGGCATCGGCGTCGCCCTCAACGACCTCTACTAGCCGCTGATCGCAGCTCTGTCCCGCCGCCTGACTCGACCGATATACTCCCTGCTCTTATTGAGCTACGAGCTGATCAGCTTTTGACTTTTCGCAGAATGTGCTGAATAACCTCGCTGTGTTCCTTCTGCGGGCTGAACATTACAATATCGGTATCCTCTTCCGCCCTGACGCTGTGGCCGGGGGGCCAATAGAACAGATCGCCCGTATGAGAAGTCTCCTGCTCCCCACCATCATACAAAGCGGTGATCGCTCCTTTTATGACATACCCCCAATGCGGACACTGGCACCTATCTCCTTCGAGTCCATGAAGCAACTCTGTGATGTCGGTGCCAGATCCAAAGGAGAAATACTCGGCTCCCATCTTTCCGTATGCGGAAACGTCGCCGAAATCAGTCTGCTGTCGGGCTTTAGCACCTGGCACATCAATCATAACCGGTACGTCTTCTTTTGCTATACGCATGATTCATACCTCTATGTCGTTGCGGCTTCCCACCGGCATGTTATGACTTCAAGCAGGTGGGATATTTTGATTTAGTCTGAAGAGGTTATTCTGGTCATACTTGTTTTTCAACTTTACCAGTCTCTCCCAAGTTTGTTCGGTCCAGGCATCTCTCACATGCGCATCACCCTCATTACTGAGAAAATTCACGGATACTCCTTGAGCATATGGAACAGTGGTGTCACGGAAATCACGAGCCCAAGCTATACATCGATCATCGCCGGAGCTGTCTCGCCATCGGGTATGAATAGTTAGCACAAACGGCGCCTTTCTCAGGACAAACGCCACGTTAGCCGCCTGAACCCGGCTATCTCAGGAAGATCTGTTGTTTTCCGTCCCTGTTTTGCATCAGGTTTGGTTTTCTGCATCAACACCCAATCGATGCTATTAAGGTCAATTTATGCCACAATGTGGTAGTCGTCAAGAAGAGATTGGACAGGCACCGGCAACTGTCCCAACGATCAGTCCGCTCGAAGGCTGCCAGGCAGATCCCGTCGTTTCAGCCAGGACCGACTGCACCTAACGCACTAAAGAGCCATTTAATAGACGGGTCGTTCCCCGCTGTTAATCTTGCGATGGCAATGTTGCGATTGCAGTTGTATCTATTAGTTTGATAGAATAAATGAGAGATACGCGATTGCAAACACTGCCCGCAATATCGTCGGCAGCGGGCTTTTCTCTATCAATCAGTGGGCAAGGAGGAAGCGTCATGAACAGGGTACGGAGATGGTTCACTTGTTGTGCGGCGGTTGTTCTGGCCGTCGGAATGGTATGGACAGATGGAGCAGCGGCCGCCGATGACACGGTCGCCTTTTACGCCAACATCACCGCCGTTGAACCGATCATGGAGGCCTTCACCGCGGCAACCGGGATCAAAGGCGAATACACCCGGATTTCCACGGCCAAGTTTCTCTCCACCGTTTTTACCGAGTTTGAAGCGGGCAAACTAATGGCCGATGTTATTCAGGCACCGCTGCCGGTCCTGGAGATGCTCAAAGACAAAGGCGTCATTTCCGATTACGTCTCGCCCGAGGCGGCCGCCTATCCGGATTGGGCCAACAAGAACGGCATCCAGCTCTTCGGTATCGAGTATGTCGGCCTCATCTACAATACGGAACTGGTCAACCCCGAAGACGTGCCCAAACGCTACCAGGATCTGGCCGACCCAAAATGGAAGGATAAGATCGTTATGGCCAATCCGGCCAGCCACGCCACCACCATCGGCTGGCTGATCGGACTGAAAGAGCACGTCTTCGCCTCCGAGGCTGAGTGGCGTGATTTTCTCAAGGGCCTGGCGGCCAACAACCCGATGCTCGTTGCATCCTTTGGCCCGACCCCGGCACCGATCGAAAGCGGCGAGAAACAGATCGGCATCTCCATGCCCAAATACATCGTTACCAAAGCCCCGGCCCCGCTGGATTGGGCCCGGGTCGAGAACCAGCCCCTGATGGGCACCCCCCGGGCGATGGGCATTTCCAGCAAGGCCCCCCATCCCGAAGCGGCGAAAAAATTCATGGATTACTGGCTGTCCAAGGACGCCATGAGCCTGCTGGCCACCAAAGTCGGTGAGTATGTGCTGACGCCCGGTGTCTTCCCGCCAATTGACGGCATGGACCAGGCCCAGGTAATCCCGATCCGCGAACTCTCCGATGACGAAATCGCGACCTGGGGAGAGGAATTCAAGAAGATTTTTGCCCTTCGATAACCCCCCAAACGCATGGAAATTCAGATAACAGGCCTTCGGAAGCACTACGCTTCCGAAGGCAGGATCATCAAGGCCCTGGACGATGTTGACCTGACCATCCCGGCCAACCTGATCTTCACGCTGCTCGGCCCTTCCGGATGCGGCAAAACGACGCTGCTGCGCGCCATAGTCGGCCTCGAAAACCCAGACGCCGGGGAGATCAGGATCGGCGACACAATCGTCTACTCTTCCCGGCAGGGCATCAACCTGCCCACTGAGAAACGGGGGCTGGGGATGGTCTTTCAGACCTATGCGATCTGGCCGCACATGAACGTTTTTGACAATGTTGCCTACCCGCTGCAGAACCGGAAGGTGCCCAAAGAGGAGATTCGCCACCGGGTCGCCGAAACCCTGGCCTTCGTCCAGCTCGAAGGTTACGAGAAACGCCCCGCCACCAGACTTTCAGGCGGCCAGCAGCAGCGCGTCGCACTGGCCCGGGCACTGGTGGCCCAACCGAAAGTCATCCTGTTCGATGAGCCGCTGAGCAACCTGGACGCCAAACTCCGCGAGGAGACCCGCAAGGAGCTGAAGAGCTTTCTCAACGACCTGCAGATCACCGCCGTCTACGTGACCCACGACCGCGTCGAAGCGCTCGCCTTGTCCGACACCATCGCGGTAATGCGGGCCGGCTCGATCATCGAAATCGGCTCGCCGAAGAAGATCTATTTCGATGCGGAAAGCGAGTTCGTCGCCGACTTTATCGGCCGGGCCAACCTGGTCAAAGCGGTGGTCAGGCAACAGACCACCGATGCGACGATCGTCGATTCCGACATCGGCCGGCTGGCCTGCAGAAAGGGCGATTTTCCGATCGACGCCGCCGTCACCCTCTGCCTGCGCCCCGAATTCATCTCACTGGCCAAGGGGGAACATGAAGGGACCAACGTCGTCAACGGAACCATCGTCTCGTTGGTCTTCGTCGGCGACGCTTTCGAGGGAGAGTTCCGTGTTGGCGAGCAGCTCCTGCTGGCCCGAATCGAGCCGGAAACATCATTGGCCGCCGGCGATGAAGTCGGTTTTCAGGTTCGCCCCGAGCATTGCCTGCTCGTCGCCAAATAGCGGGTCGCAATGTCTGGAAAACACACCAATCTGACGTATCTGCTCATCGCCCTGGTCGGATTCCTCACTGTCTGCCCGGTGGTCATGCTCGGGTTCGGCAGTCTCTCCGAGGGTCTAACGGCCACCGGCACCTTCACGTTGGCCAAATACGCCTCCGCCTATTCGGATCCGGCACTGCTGGAAGTCATCTGGAATACTGTAATTTTCGTGGTCGGTGCGGCGATCACCGCCACCACCCTGGCGCTCTTTCTCGCCTATCTCAATATCCGCACCGATATTCCCTGCAAATTCATCTTCGGTATCATCTCGATCATCCCGATGATGATCCCGCATATCCTGTTCTCGGTGAGTTGGGCCCTACTGCTCAACCCGTCCAACGGCATTCTCAACCTGGTGCTCAAGGAGCTGTTCTTCCTGGACAGTGCCCCGTTCAACATCTACTCCCTGCCCGGCATGATCATGGTCGAGGGTCTGCTCGACCTGCCCATCGCCTATCTGATCATCGCTCCGGCCATGGCCGCCTTTGACGCCTCCCTGGAAGAATCATCACGGGTCTGTGGCGCCTCGACGGCCAAAACTATCTTCCGCATCACCCTGCCGGTTCTGCGGCCGGCCATTCTCGCCGCCTTCATCCTCTGCGTAATCCGCGGCCTGGCGTCCTTTGCCGTACCGTCGGTGATCGGCATGCCCGGCCGCATCTACGTCCTGGCCACCCATCTCTACCAGATGGTCTCTACCGGTTTCGCGGCCGATTACGGCAAGGCCGCCGCGGTGGGTATGAGCGTGCTGCTCACCTCGATCGTACTGATCTACCTCTACCGCCATCTCACCTCGGCCGGTGAACGGTTCGTGACCATCGCCGGACGCGGCTACAAGCCGACGATCATCAAGCTCTACCGCTCCAAGATCCCGCTCTTTATCATCCTCGGCATCCTGTCGTTCATCCTGATCGTATTGCCGGTGGTGGTCCTTGTCTACACCTCGCTGGTACCCTACTCGATGGTGCCGAGCGCCCGAGCGTTTTCGATGATGAGCCTGAAACACTGGGTCGACGTGCTCAACGATCCGATCTCGCTCCTCTCCCTGAAAAACAGCCTGTTTCTCGGAGTCTTCGGGGCGACCATCGGCATCGTCCTGTCGATCTTCGTCGCCTATGTGATCGTCAAGGTACGTACTAGGGCCGCCGGCGTGCTGGAGTCGCTCAGTTTCCTGTCGTTTTCCTTCCCCGGCATCGTTATCGGCGTCGGGTTCATGTGGTTCTTCGTCCGCACGCCGCTTTACGCGACCATCTGGGCCCTGCTGATCGGCTATATCGCCACCTATCTGCCCTACGGCATCCGTCCGCTGTCCAGCGCCTTCGTGCAGATTCACAACCATCTCGAAGAATCATCCCTGGTCTCCGGCGCCTCCTACCTGACCACTCTGCGCCGCATCGTCATCCCGCTCCTGATCCCCGGCATCGTCTCCGGTTGGGTCTTGATGGCCACCATGTTCGTCCGTGAACTCTCACTGTCGGTGGTATTGTCCCGCCCGGGAACCGAGGTGCTGGCCGTGCAGATCCTGCGCTTTTCCGAGGACGGCCTGTGGGGCAGGCTATCGGCGCTGGGAATTATGATGATCGGTATTTCCACCCTGCTGGTCATCACCGTGACGATGATCGGCAACCTATTCCGCCCGGCGGATACCTGATTTGTTGATGGCCGGATTGCAGCAGAGGAACGGAATCAGCGAGGCGAATTACGACCGAGTCGTTGATTATCAGGCAAGAATCCGAACCGGTCGGCGCTTTTACGAGAGGCTCCCGGCCATGTGATTACTGGTTACCATGGTCGAACACGCCAAATTTTCTTGAGCCGATTGCAAGCCAAACGCACTATTACGACATTCCAGAAAGATTTTTGCGGTGCAGGTTTTGCAGATTGAGTGATCCAAATTGCTGAAAATAGTAGCTATCGCCTCCTTCTTGGAAACGAAGACATTGTCGAGACCGATGTCGAGCAGGTAATCGAGGAACTTGAAATGGCTACAGATATCTTCTTTCATGTCGTAGAAGTACAGGGCGCCGCCGGCAGCCTTGCGCTCATGGGCCAAATGGGAAAGCAATTCAGCCCCGGCCATATCGATGAAATTGACGCCGCTCCCGATAATGAGTAGGTGTTTCTGCCCCGGACACCGAGCCAGCATCTCGTGCACGGTGGCCCGGACATGGGTGACAGCTCCAAAATAGAGCGACCCGTCGATACGGACAATCTTCAATTGGGGGCATTCGAGCAAGAGAGGGTCGCTAACGAAAGAACGTGATTCCTGACGGGGATCGGGTACACGGACCCTGATATGGGGATGCGAGGTACGGTTCAGATAGATGGCCAGCGAGACCAGGATACCAAGCAGAATGGCAAATTGCAGTTCGAGCAATAAAGTAGCGAGAAAGGTGGTTACCAGAATCACCGTTTCAGTCAAGCTGGTCTTGACGATCTTGATGATGTGGGCGAGATCGATCAGACGCCAGGCAACCAGGAATAGAATCCCCGCCAGAACGGCTTTCGGCAGATAGGCAGTAAGCGGGGCAAGCAGTAACACGGCAGGTACCAACAACACTCCGGAAAAAACGGCGGCAAGCGGGGTTTTGGCACCCGCCTCGTAATTCATGCCGCTGCGATTGAAGGACCCCGTAGCCACGTAACCGCTGAAGAAGCTGCCGACAATATTGGACAATCCCTGCCCGATGAACTCCTGATTGCCATCGAGCTCACGGTCCGTCTTGTCGGCCAAAGATCGAGCGATGGAAATCGCCTCGGTCAAAGCGAAAAGAGCCAGGGCAAAGGCAGTCGGTGTCAAGCGCCGAATATTCTCCAGTGTAATGTCGGGCAGCGACAGCGGCGGCAGGATGGCAGGCAGCGCCCCAACCATGGCAATGCCGCTGCGCTCCAGACCGATCAGCGTATTGATCAACAGCGCCGTCAGGCTGCCGGCAAGCATGGAAATCAACATGTACGGGAGTGACGGCCGTATTTTCCTGCAGGTAATCCCTGTCACCAAAGTCACCAAACCGACGGCCACGACCGGCAACTGTATTTCCTTGACATGGAATAAAAAATATTTGACGATCGTCCCGAAATCACCGGAATTCTGGTAGGAAATCCCGAAGAAATGCTTGGCCTGGCTGGCCATGATCAGAATAGCCGCACCGGCAGTGAAGCCGACAATCACCGAGTGAGAGATGAAATTGACCAACGAACCGAAACGGACCAGCCCCATGCTCAACTGGATCAGGCCAACCATCAGGGTAACGGCCAGGGCCAGTTGCACATATTCCGGCGTGCCCGGTTCGGCGTAGAGACTCAGGGAGGAAAACAGCACCAGCGATGCCGCGGTCGTCGGCCCGGAAACCAGCAGCCACGAAGAACCAAACAGGGCCGCAACAATCGCCGGCACCATGCTGGCATACAACCCGTATTCCGGCGGCATGCCTGCGATGACAGCAAAAGCCACGCCCTGTGGCAGGGCGACGACGGCGCAGGTAAAACCGGCGATCAGATCGGCCTTCAGTGTCCGACGATCTACAAATGGCACCCAGAGCAGAAACGGAAAAAACCGATGCTTGAGCGCATTCTGATTGAAATGGAACAATCCTGCCGTGCCACGCATTGCGTCCTCACGTCCCGCTTAAGCCGAAGGATCGAACGGCGCATTTCCTGATCGCTCAAGCGATTGATGGCAAGTGCCGCATTCCCGCCGTTGCATCCTCCAGCCGTGTGCTGCCCGCTCTCCCTGACAGGCAGAGGGTATTGTAACATGGCCTGGGTACTGCTACAATTATGGCTCAGATGGCCACTGAAGTCTAGCAAAGAGCGGAGATGTTTTCGATTCAGCAGACATACTTATATGATAGGCAATCCGGCTCCAGCCTTGCTCGCCGGCCCATCACCAACGGAGAAAAACGTTCATTCGCCGTCTTCGAGATTTCCATTTATCTCGCCTCGAATGACCGTTTTTTTCCGTTGACCATCGATAAAATCAGATTTTCCCCGTGCCGTATGCTTGATGCAATTGCTCCTGCCACATGGAGGAAAACCAGAAATAGCATTGAATACGCTGCCCCTTCATGAATATCCTCCCAGATTGTATCACGATCATCGGCATCGTTTTCCGAGTTGGCATGATTTCTCTTGTGTCCTCCATGCCGCTTATCCCTATCGGCAAAATCGTCATCATCGGCATAAGCGTTTGCAACCAGAGAAAAATTCGTTTCTATCGCCGCCAATGGTTTGTGTTGCTTTGCGGAAAAAGCGGCATACCCGGTAATGCCGAGAACCACAATGTGAATTATGAAGAGATAGACCATCCACGAGCTAGCAGGGTTGTGCCCTCTATAATATTTTGGTTTTCCGGTAATTAGGTCTTTCAGATAGAGGAGGGCAGCCCGGGGAGAGTAGGCGAAATCGCTAAATCGGGCATGCGTGGAGCCGATAAATCCCCAGAGTATGCGAAGCGAAATCAGAATCAAGAGCAGGTAGCCGACATAGCGGTGGGCAGAACTATCGTCATCGCCTGTCGCATAGGCTGCTATGAAGAGCAGCACCAGGCTCCAATGGAAGACGCGGATAAACGGGTCCCAGACGACAAGAGTATCATTTCCTTTCATTACGTCCATCTCCTTAGCGAAAATTAAAGGCTTTCTTTACTCGGGTATGGCCCCGGCTTGTCGCACGATCACCATAGTTTCGATCATGTTTTAAAAGACGGTTCTTCTCGAAAAAAGTCGCCCCAAAATCGCTCTTGCACTCCCAGCACTACCCCGCGACCTTGCCGCACAGGACCGCAGTGACGCCTCATACCCCCATAAATCGGTTCGCTGCCATGACGGCATTGATCGAAGTTTTGAATAAAACAATCTGGCGGGGCCAGTATCAATTATATCATGCTTCGGCTTGAGAAGAAGAATACCGGAATCAATCGCAGCTGAGCCTCTCGCCGCTTTTCCCGATCCATCGATGGTGGTCCAGCTGATGCCTCCGTATGGATCGACACAAATTTCATATCGATCGAGGCGATACAGGCCCGGCTCTTCATACGCGGGCGGGCGGTGATCATAGTTCAGGGCAAGATCCTCTATGCAAGCTTCCGTGGAGTTATTTCGCTTCCCGGTCGAATTGAGGTCAAGAGACAGGCAGTAATACCTGGAAAAATCCCAGACCGGAAGTTTCATTTGATTTCGCTGGAACTCCAATCTCAAATACCCGAGTGCCTTTTCTTCACAGGACAGGAGAATGAGAATGTTGCCGACAACAGAGCAGCTCCCGCTCCTCGTTCTGCCAAAAGTGGCATTTGTCGTCCAGGCTAATGCGCCATATTCAGAGACCGTGATGATATATTTGCCAAGGCTGAAATTCGATTGGCACCCCATCATGCACCCTCCGGTGGCCGGTTCGTCTAATAGCGGTTGGAAGTCAAAGACGTGAAGAGTTGTGCTTAATACTACATTGTAAACATTAAGGTTTGATTAAGAAGCAGCGGTTTATCTCAAAATACCAGAAAATATCATTACATTAGCCTGATCATTCAATTTCTGTAATAACATTTCTCTCCTCTCATTCATCAAAAATTCGTTATCTTTCACATTTCATCACAACAAGATAAAGGTTGTCATTAAAAACTGCAGCATCTGAGGTAGGCTGAGATTGCCTGATGATATAATCTCAAGCAATTTTGGGCTGCAAGCTGTAAATGCCTCGTGCTCAGGTGGAGCATACCAGGGAATTATCTCTCAACCAATGCCCCCCTTTGAATAAAAGGCCTGACCGGAAGAACTGAGGTATCAGCCCATCATCATCTTGCCAATCTTAGGCAATTACGCTAGCCTCATAACGATATCGGTTTGGTATACCAACCGTCGCTCTTCAAATGAACCCGTGGTGCCATGAAACGACAGATCGGTTTTTCCACACAGATTCTTCTCCTGCTCATCTCCCTGTGTGTGCTCTGCATCTGTCTTGTCGGTGTTATCAGCTACCGAATCACCAAAAGGCTTAATACCGACCTGGTCATGGTCAACCTCCAGACCTTGACCGATTCGACCTACAACCTGATCGAATCCGCGGTCAACTCGTCAATCAGAAACCATCTGCGGGCAATCGCCGAACAAAACAAAAACGTGATGGAGATGTTTTTCTCCCGCGTCGAATCAGGAGACATCTCTCGGGACGCGGCCTGGACGGAAATTGAAAAAATTTTCCTCAGTCAGGTCGTCGGGACGACCGGTTACACGTATGTCATCGACTCAAACGGCATCCTCAAGATTCATCCGCTTCTGAAAGGCTCTGATATCTCGGAATATGCCTTTATCAAGGAGCAAATAAAACGAAAAGACGGATACATGGAGTACTCGTGGAAAAATCCCACCGATTCCGAGCCCCGAGAGAAAGCGCTCTATATGACATATTTCGACAAGTGGGATGCGATTATCTCCGTCACCTCATACAAGTCGGAATTTACCTCACTGATCAATATCGATGATTTCAAAAGCAAGATTCTGGCTATTGAGCTCGGTGAGACCGGATATATGTACATGTTGAATTCTCAGGGAGAACTCATCGTCCATCCGAAACTCGAAGGAACGAGCATTTACGATTCAGTCGACTCCCAGGGGAATCATTTCATCCAAGAGATTATTAAACGAAAGAACGGGACCATCATCTATCCGTGGAAGAACCCCGGAGAACCAGCTGCGCGGGAAAAAATCGTTATCTATAAATATTTCGAACCGTTGGATTACTACCTTTGCAGTGGCGTATACATCGATGAATTGGTAGCACCTATCGAACGCATGAAGCTTCGGTTAGCATTCACCGCCCTCTGCATCCTCATCTTTGCGGTGTGCATATCCATGTGGTACAGCAAGATACTGCTCAGACCGATAAACAACCTGATCAACGCCACCGAAAAGGTGATCGATGGACAGTATGATGTCCAGATTACCACCGAACGAGGCGACGAGATTGGCCGCCTCACTCTCATTTTCAGCAAAATGCTGGCCCAGATCCGAAGATATCTGGCTGATCTTCACTCCACCAATGCCGAACTGGAGACCGTCAATATCACCCTCGAAAACAAGGTCGAAGAACGAACCCGACAACTGGAAGCGCTGTCCAATCAGGATGGCTTAACCGGCATAGCCAACCGCCGCAAACTCGATGAATATCTCAAACATGAATTCGACTTGGCTGCCCGCAACAACTTTGCCCTGTCATTGATCATTTTAGATATTGATTGCTTCAAAAATTATAATGATACCTATGGGCATCCGGCTGGTGACGACTGTCTGAAAAAAGTTGCCCGGACGCTCTCCGACTCACTGCACAGATCTTCCGACTTTGTTGCCCGCTATGGCGGCGAAGAGTTTATGGCCATCCTCAGCAACGCCTCGCACGAGGCCGCCTGTGAAATCGCTGAACGCATTCGCATCAACGTCGAGCGTCTGGCAATTCCCCATGAGGCTTCGCCGGTCTCCGCAACAGTTACAATCAGCCTCGGTGTCTGCACGCTGACTGATTGCACGTCCATCAGCCTCGATAACTTCATCACCCGGGCAGATGAAGCCCTCTACCGGGCCAAAGAGAACGGCCGGAATCGAATAGAAGCGCTCTGTGCCTGATTGCCTTCAGGCGAGGGAAACAGAGAGCGCCTCCCCCCCACGCCTTGACAGATAGCGACGAAACGGCATACCATTCTAGTGTTTATTGCCATTGAATGCCGGTGGTGGCAGAGCGGACTCGCCAAACCGGTGATTCAAACCTGACCTGCCTGACAACCGGAGAGAGGCAACATGAAACTGAAAGGAAAGTTACTGGCCATCAGTGCCATCGGCATCGTCATCAGTTTTACCGCCAGCGCGGCAATAACCTTCTACTATTATAATCACGAGAAACAGAAACGGATCACCGAAGCGGTGGCCATGGCCCAGCATAACTTCGACGTGGCCATGGACGCCAAGAAGGATGTCTGGCAGACCAACGCCTTGCAGATTGCCGGCAACCAGCAGATCATTTCGGCGCTGGCCTCCGGCGACCGGGATCAGGCAGACCGAGTGCTCAGTGGATTGGGTGCCGTATTCAAAGAAAATACCACGTTTCGCAACGTGGCGATTCACCTGATCGACAAAGATCTGCACTCTTTTTACAAATCGTGGGACAAAGACCGGTTTGGCGAGCAATTGTCACACTCGCAGGGCTATCCGCTGATCAAGGGCAGCGGCAAATCGCTAGTGGCGATGGAAATATCACCCAAGGGGCTGCGCCTCAAAGGACTATTTCCGATCCGTGACGGGGAAACCTTTCTCGGCATCGCCAACTTCGAGGGCGGGCTCAACTCGATCAAGATGACCCTGAAACCCTATGGCATCGACTTTCTCTATTTCATGGACGCCAAGGATGTCGCCATTGCTCCCGGTCTCAAGGACAAGCAGAAGACCGGCGCCTTCCTGCTCAACCAGGGCAATATCGACGAGGAATTCAACACCTTCATCAATCAGGAGGGCGTGTTGCCACGCATCCTCGACAACGACTACCTGATCACCGACGAATACCTCAGCTTCAAGGGTTCCTTCACCGATTTCTCCGGCCAGCCGGTCGGCCTCTACCTGCTCGGAATGAAGACCGATCTGGTAATGAAGGACATCTACGCGTTGCGCGGTCTGATGGCCAAACTGTTCGCCGGCCTGTTCGGCTGTTTCCTGGCACTGCTGCTGGTTCTCATCTTCTTCATCAACCGAACGGTCATCGCGCCACTCAACGCGATCTCGAAGAACATGGAGGACATCGCCGTCGGCGAGGGTGATCTGACCAAACGAATCCCGGTCCAGAGCAAAGACGAGATCGGTATCCTGGCGGGCTGGTTCAACCAGTTTCTCGACAAGCTCAATGCCATCGTCGTCGATATCAGCAGAAACTCGGAAACTGTTACCACCGCCTCCTACGAACTGCTCTCGGTATCCGGCCAACTGGCCGATACCGCGGAAAACCTGACCGGACGATCGAACACGGTTGCCGTTGCCTCGGAAGAGATGAGTTCCAACATGAACTCAGTGGCCGCCGCCAGCGAGCAGATCGCCACCAATGTCGGCATGGTGACCGGTTCCGCGTCCCTGATGCAAAACAGCCTGGCCGACGTGCGCCGCAATTGCGATCAGGCGAGCACTGTTTCGGATCATGCGGCAACACAGATAAACGAAACCACCCAGCGGGTAGAACTGCTCGGAAAAGCCGCCGAAGAGATCTCGCAGATCACCGAGGCCATCACCGAGATTGCCGACCAGACCAACCTGCTGGCCCTCAACGCTACCATCGAGGCGGCCCGGGCCGGAGATGCGGGGAAAGGGTTTGCCGTGGTAGCCGGGGAGATCAAGGAACTGGCCAGCCAGACGACATCTGCGACCGGCAACATCCGCCAGAAAATCTCAGAGATCCAGTCCCTGACCAATACGACGGTTGACGATGTCGACAAGGTCGCCGAGGTCTTCGGCCAGGTCAAAACCGTCATTGACGAGATCGTCGCGGCCATCGAGCAGCAATCGGCAAGCGCCGAAGAGGTTGCCGGCAATATCGAGCAGGCGGCCAAAGGATTGCAGGAAGTCAACGAAAACGTGTCACAGAGTTCCCAGGTCTCACTGGAGATCGCCAGAGACATCTCCGATGTGCGAACTTATGCCGACGATATGCACCTGAAGAGCCAGACCATGCGCGGCAGCGCCGAAAATCTCACCAGCCTGTCGGCAAAGCTGAAGGAGATGATTTCGGTCTTCAAGATCAAGCAGACCGAGGGGCCCGGCGCGAGCCCGCTCCATCATCGCCAGCGGACGCGGCAGCAGGCGACCTGATGGACTGGCTGCAAAACCACATTTTGAAAATCGACCGACAATACGTACCGCTGCTCAACGATAAAAAAGTGGTCAAATGCCCCGGGCCGGACTGCGTGTTCGCACTTGCCGACGGCCCGGGGCAACCCGCTGCCGTCAGCTGCGGAAGATACTGTTGAACCGCTCCGTCTGCTGCCGGCCGATGATCTTGTTAAAACCCTCGAACCAGCGATTGGCATCGAGTTCGATCCCGCTGGTCACCGACTCGCCCTTGCCGAGGATATTGAAGTAACGCTGCTGCGCGGCCCGCGTGGTCAAGCCGAGCCCGACGCAATAAAGACCGATGCCGAACCCCATTTCATGCAGCTCACGGGGACTTTTGTAGGGGGTCTTCGGACTGCCCTCGATCATATTGGCCACCAGCAGTGCTTCGGAACCCTTGAACGCAGCAGCCGCATCAGCAAGCTGGCGATCGTCGAGCAAGGCCTCGATGAAGATCAGCTCAGCGCCGTGCTCGGCGTAGAGCTGCCCGCGCCGCAGCCCTTCGGCAAAGCCGTCGGCGGCCACCGCGTCGGTCCGGGCCATGACCATCAGATCGTCCTGGCACCGGGCGAAATCGACCGCAGGCCTCAGCCGCAGCTCGATCATCTCTTCGGCGGAAATGGTTTGCTTGCCGCTGCCGCAGGCCCCGTCCATGTGGCCGCAGGTCTTGTTGATCGCGTACTGGTCTTCGATCTGCACGTATTGCCCGCCCATTTTGTGGACCTGGCGACAGGTCAGGACGATCGAAGACGGCTCGTTGCCGTAGCCGGTATCGATATCGACGCCGATCGGCAGGGCCGGTGAGCCGGTATCCAGGGCGGCCAGCCAGGTGGCCTGCTCGATGATATTGGTGTGCTCGACGATCTCGTGGCGCAGGATATAGTCCATGTCCGGCAGGCCGTAATTGGCCGCACAGAGATAGCCGGAGACGAAGGTGATAAAGCCGCCGATATAGTCGGGAACGGCCTTCTGCTCGTAGAGATCGTAGATACAGTGGTGCAGCTGGCGGGCCTCTATGCCGTTGGACACCCCGATGGCCAGCAGGATCCTCTCATCACGCCGGGCCACCATCTGCCGCAGGTTCAACCGCTTCACGTTCCAGTCGACGTAGGTTTTCATGCCCCCTCCCCCTGCAGAACGGCCAACGCCTGGTCGATGTCCCCGACGCGCAGCACCAGGGTCGCTTGCTGACACTGAGGGTGAACGCTGGCGTAGACGTAATTGATATTGATACCGGCCTGTGACAGACGGGTCGCCAAATCGCCGGTGGCACCCGGCTGATTGACAAGTTCGACGAGCAATACCTCCGATTCGATCGACCTGAAGCCGGCCTGATCAAGAAGCCGACCGATTTCCGAGCCCGCTTCCGGAACAATGCGCAGAATCGATTCTTCGATGGTATCGATGGCGCAGATGGCGTGCAGGTTGATCTTCCGGTCGGCAATGATAGTGCATACCTCCGCCAGGGCTCCGACCCGATTTTCCAGAAATACCGAGTATTGTCGGCACCGCTTGATGTTCATCCTGCCCTCCTGTGGCTTCGATCCGCGCCGCGACGCACTATGGGGTGAGAACTGCACACATGGATTGTGCAGAACAAGTCCTGAATATCTTGAATTATAGCAAAGGATATGCAGAATATAATTGCTTTTTATGGCTTATATTGTATATATTGAGCAATATTATTTTATTTTTATTGAAATTTAGCAATAAAATACATTAATGGACCAGACCGACCTGAAGATTCTCGACACACTGCAACACCAGGCCAGGATAACCAACGTCGCCCTGGCGGAAGCGGTCAACCTCTCGCCGGCACCGTGCCTCAGGAGGGTCCGTGAGTTGGAAGAGCGGGGGGTGATCCGCAGCTACAACACCCTGCTCGACGCCGATCAGCTCGGCTGGCCGGTCAGCGTCTTCATCGAGATCAGGCTGGAACGTCAGGTGGTCGGAGATCTGAAGATTTTCGAAGGGCAGATCGAGCGGTTTCCCGAGGTCATGGAGTGTTATCTGATGACCGGCGCGTCCGATTATCTGCTTCGCGTCGTCGCCAAAGACCTCAAATCATTGCAGGCCTTTATTACCGACAAACTGGCGAGCATCCCCAATATCGCCAACATTCAATCGAGCATCGCGCTCAAGCAGGTGAAATACAAGACCGCACTGCCGGCCCTGACCGCCGAGGATCGGGCCGAGGCCTGAGCGCACAGCGACGGCTGAACCGGAGACACGGGCACCGGCCGGCTGGACGGATCAATCGGTAAACAGCGGTACGTGACAAAAACGCGTCACATCAAAGAGACCTTGGTCGGTGAGCTTGAGTTCCGGGATAACCGGCAGAGCCAGGAAAGACAGGGCCATGAACGGATCACCGGGGACGGCACCGATGGTTCGCGCGGCGGCGGTCAGCTCCTCGATCCGTTGCCGCACCTGATCAAGCGGCAGCACCGCCATCAGCCCGGCCAGCGGCAACGCGAGTGAAGCGACCAGCCGACCGCCGGCAACTACCACCTGGCCGCCGCCAAGACCGATTACCGCATCGATGGCCTGGCGCAGATCGCGGTCACTGACGCCGACGGCGACGATATTGTGTGAATCATGGGCGACACTGGAGGCCAGTGCTCCGGTCCGCAGGCCAAAGCCGGAAACGAACCCCTTGCCGACATTGCCGGTGGCCCGGTGCCGTTCGACCACCACCAGCTTGAGCAGGTCGCGCTCCGGGTCGGCCACGGCCAGTCCGTCCCGGCACGTCAGACGGACCGTCCGTCGGCCCGTAACGACTTGGCCCGGAACCAGTTCGATCACCTGGCCGGTCGTCCCGGTTGCACCAATCGCCAGGTCGAGGGAGTCGGTACGCACCCGCATTGTCGGCGGGCACTCCATCACCGGCGGGCTCGGGATCTCCGGACGCATCTTCCCGGCCTGGGCAACCAGACGGCCACCGCTGTAGACAGCGGTCGGCACAAAACTCTCGAGATCCGGCAGCACCAGCAGATCGGCACGGCGGCCCGGCGCGATCGCCCCGAGATGCGTCAATCCGAAACGGCGGGCCGGGTGGATGGTGGCCATGCGGATGGCGGTCAACGGATCGATGCCGCCCTGCACCGCTCGCCGCACCAGGTAATTGATATGCCCCTCGCGGCAGATGTCGCCGGGATGCCGATCATCGGTACACCACATCAGAAACGACTCGGTCTGCGGGGTGATGATCGGCAGCAGATCGGCCAGGTTCTTGGCACCGGTCCCTTCCCGGATCATGATATGCATGCCCATCGCGAGCTTTTCCCGGGCCTCCGCGGCCGAGATGCACTCGTGATCGCTGGAGATACCGGCCGCGACATAGGCGGCCAGCTCCTTGCCGGCCAGTCCGGGACAATGGCCGTCCACCGGTTTGCGCCGCTCGTGGGTCGCCTCGATCTTGGCGAGCACGTCCGGGTCGCAGGCCAGCAGGCCGGGGAAATTCATCATCTCGCCCAGGGCCAGAATCCGCTCGTTGGCCAACAACGGGGCCAGCGTCGCGGCGTCGAGTACCGCACCGGCGGTTTCCATGGCCGTGGCCGGCACACAGGACGGCAGCCCGTAATAGATGTTCATCGGCTGCTGCTCCGCCGCCGCCAGCATCGCCTCAATGCCACCAAGGCCGAGCACATTGGCTATTTCATGGGGATCGGCAACCACCGTCGTCGTGCCGAGCGGTAGCACCGCCCGGACGAATTCCGAGACGGAGGTCATCGCGCTTTCGATATGGACATGGCTGTCGATAAAACCGGGAGCCAGGAACCGGCCCACCAGCGAAACGGTGTGGTGTGCCTGATAGTCACCGATACCGACAACGCACCCGTCGGCAACGGCAACCGAGCCGGCATCGATCGAACCGTTGAAAACATTGACGATCCGGGCATCGGTCAGCAGCAGGTCGACCGGGCGCTGCCCCCGGGCGGCGGTAATCAGATCAGCGATTGCCATCGGCATGTACCCCTATTTCACCAGTCCCCATTTCTGCAGCCGCCCGTAGGCATACTGCGCTGCCTGCCCACGCTGGCCGAGATTGAGATAGGCGGCATAGTGACGGGCGGCGAGCCGTTTGTCACCCGTTCCTTCCGCGGCCACGCCTTTGAGAAAAGCGATACCGGCGTCACCGGGCAGGGTTCGATCGACATCGTCGAAGGCCTGGTAAGCGGCCGCCGGCTCGCGCTGGCTAAGCGCCAGAATACCGGCCAGCTTGTGGCCCTGGGCCTCTTCCGGGTAGATTTTTCGGGCGGCGTCGGCATAACGCAGCGCCAGTTGCCCCTTGCCCTGCGCCTGAAGGCACTGAGCCATGCGAATGGTGGCGGCATAATCTCGCGGGGTTTTCGTCAACGCCGTACGAAACTGTTTTTCCGCCTCCGGTAATTGTTTCTTGGTCATGGCCAACTCGCCGTTCTGACAGGCCTCGATGGTCGGCTTGAGTCGGCGTAGACCGGCGGTTCGGTCGAGGAATCGCTCCCGGTGCGGATCGGCACCCTCGGTGGCGGCGTAGACGGTCTCGGCCCGGTGCCGGGCGATATCACGCCGTTCACTGCTCATCGGGTGCGAAGAGAACATCGTCTCGAGCAGGCCCGGCGCCTGTTTCTCCTGATCGACGAGGAGTTGCTGCAGACCGACCATGGCGTCGGCCGGATAGCCGGCCCGCACCAGATAATCCTGGCCGAGCGCATCGGCCTCCCGCTCGTTGTCCCGCGAATAGCTGGCAAGCAGCGCACTGGCGCCGAGTTGGCTGCCCATACCGAGCAGCGCCCCCCATTGGGAATCGCGGACGGCGACATTGAGGCCGACCACCGCCACCTGTGCCAGCAACGATTGGCCTTGGCGCTGTGCGGCGTGGCGGGCGTTGACATGGCCGGTCTCATGACCGAGCAAGGCTGCCAGCTGGGCCTCGTTGTCCAGTTCCGAGACGATGCCGCGGGTCACCCCCATCGCCCCACCGGGAAAGGTGTAGGCATTGACATAGTTGGCATTGAGCACCCGGTAGGAATACGGCATGTCCGGTCGGTGGCTCACCCGGCTGACGCGCCGGCCGACCTCGGTCACATAATCGTTCAGCCGGCCGTCCTGGACCGCGCCGAGATCCTGGGAGAACTGGTGCGGCGAGACCTGGGCGTCGATCGCCCGCTCCTGGGCCTCGGTCATGCCGACCAGGATACTCTCTCCAGTCACCGGCGAGGTGGCGCAGCCCTGCAGGCTGATCGTCGACGGACAGAGCGTGCCGACGCCGATCAGCCAGAGCGCCTGCCGGCGGCTGATTCGGTTGCGCCGCAGACAGCGCGCCAGATCGATACGAAAGTCGTCAAAAGATCGTGTAGTCATGGTCGGTTCCTCTCTGCTGCGAGGTCATTTGGTCGCCGGCTTCTCATACGATTGGGGGCCATTCTGATACCCCACCGCTTCAAGCCACCAGGCAGGATAGAAGACCGGCTGGGCAATCGTTTCCTTAGTGTTGATGTAGCCGTCGTTGTAGGTGATATAGAGGTGATCGGCAAGCTGCCACCAGGCTGCCAGCAATTCGTCGGCATGGGCCGCGCTGTCCTCGGTCAACAGTCGACGGGCACCCTGTTCATCGCCGCTCTGCCACAGGGCCAGGGCCCGGGCCTCAACCTCGTGCCGGCCGCCGAAGCCCCGGGCCTCAAAACGACCCCGCTCTGCTCGGATATCTTTGATCATATAGGAATACTTGAGCATCGCGTAGTTGGCGACATAGTTGAACGCGGTCCACATGCTGCCCCGGTCGACACGAAGTACATCGGCCACCTCGAGCGAGCGCGGCAGCCCGAGTCCGCCGGCATAAAACGGCAGCAACACCGACGTGGCCGGGCGATCGAGACCGATCCAGCTGACGCCGCCGATCGGGTCGGGCAACCAGGAACGGGACTGATTGACATAGACATAGGCACAGCGATAGATATTGAGCGGTCTCTCAAACGCCCCGTTGAGCGTGGTCATCCGGCCCTGCTTGTCCATCGTCGCTTCGGCGCCGCCCTCGAACCGATTCGGGTTGTCGAACGGTCCGGCGGCCAGTCCGGTGGTCAAGTCGAACTCTGTGCCTTCATAGTTGTCGCGATGAACGGCCATAACATCCTGCACGCTAAGTTTCTGGTCCGGAACCACGGCAAAGGGATAGCTGCGGGTAAACGGCCCATCCACCCAGGCAGGCAGGTCCAAGGACGAGGCGACCAGGGATTGGGCGCGCCAAACGCGGCGAAGCGAGTAATAGGGATGATGAAACTCGCCGTCGCCATAGACCCGCGCCCAGTCCAGCGGACCGTCCTCGGGCCGCCACCAGCCATTGGTCCGGGCAGCATCGAAAATATTGGCCGAGAAGATCATATCGTCGGCGCCTTCACGAATCTCGCGAATGCGAAACTGGTTCGCCGCCACGAAAAAGCCGTTGTCCGGCACCCGCTGGGCCACCCAGACGCCATCCGTACCGTTGAGATCGTAACCGGCCATTTCAAAGACCCACCCTTCGTTCGGATCGGCGACCAGCAGGGTTTCGCCGGTACCGTAATAGCCATAGGTATCGATCAACCTGCCCATCACGGCAATGGCCTCGCGGGCGGTTGTGCTGCGCTCCAGGGCCACACGCGAGAGCTCGGCGGAATAGAAGATTCGCTTGCCAGGCTCCGGCAATGGATGAACCTTGGCCTTGTCCGTGCATTCACCGATGGACACCTGGTGCTCGTTCATGATCCCATAGTTGGCGTCGATATAGGCAAAGGTATGAGACACCTGCGGAATAAAGCCGAGCGGTACGCTGGCCGGCTCATCGGGGTTCCGGTAACCGGGGCCGCGGCCGTCGGTGACCAACCGGTGGGTCTGGCTGCCGCCCCACTCGGGCAAGTAGCCCATGGCGGCGCTCTCGTAAAAGACCGGGCGGAGTGCTCCTTCCGGGTGGTCCATGGCCGGCACGAACACCACCCGGGGATCTCCGAGCCCGTCATCGGTGTGCGACACCATCACCGAGCCGTCGGCCGATGCGTCCTTGCCGGTCAACGTGGTGGTGCAATTGAAGGCGGGCGTGGACAGGGCGAGGGTCAATAGCACCACCGCCGGGAAAACAACATGCTTCTTCATGATGGCTACTCCTGTAAGTATTCGCAACCGACCGGGATGTGAGGAACGCCTCGGTCGGCCCCGTCACGCTGACAACGGGAAAAGCGTTTTTCGGGCAGTTGTAAGATATCCGAAAGAATATCGTTTTCCCGTCGATTCGGCAAGCAGTCCCGTCCTACTCAACAAGGCAGCATTCGCCTCTCATCCTCCGGCTGAACTGGATAAAACATCTTATCTTCCTGGAAAAATGATTTTTTCGGTCAACTTTTTTCTTGCAGCAAGGCGGTCCTAAGGGGTAGCACTGCAGAAAAGGGTTGAGCTACGGAACCAGCGCACCGGCTGCCGTCGATACGCGTCCGGTTGACGATCCGCCGACAGGCAGATCCACGACTGTCTCAACCAGGTGCAAAACGGAAAACCCGTTCAAGGAGAAAGCCGTCAATGATCTGGGGATACAAATGGCTGCTGGTCATGCTCGGCGGCAGTCTCGGCGCCGCCAGCCGTTACGGCATCGGCCTGCTGACCGCGCGCATCTGGGGCGCCCACTTTCCATGGGGTACACTGGTGGTCAACCTGGTCGGCTGTTTTTTCATCGGGCTGCTGTTCGCCCTGGCCGACCGTGCCCGACTGCTTACCCCTGATGTCCGACTGCTGCTGATCACGGGGTATCTCGGGGCATTGACCACGTTTTCCACCTTCTCGCTGGAAACAGTGACCGCCGGTCGCAGCGGCCTCGTCTTCCATTCATTGACCAATATCCTTCTCAACAACCTGGGCGGGCTGTCGTTGACCTATCTGGGACTGCGACTGGGCGGCCTGAGATAGGAGGAAGCCGATGTTGAACTACCGGGCAATCGAGATCTTCACCAGCGAAGAAGCGCGCTCCGATCATCAACCGGTGGCCGACGCCGTCGTGGACTATATCAAGGGCCTGAAAATCGCCGCCCGCTGCAGCGTTTTCCGGGGTATCGCCGGCTGTTACGAAAGCGGCGAGGTCGCCACCGGCCGGCTGGAGGTACTCTCCTACAACCTGCCGATCCGTATCTATATCCTGCTGCCGGCGGCGGCGGTCGATCGGGTGCTGGCCGGCCTGGACGAGTTGGTTGGCGACGGCATCATCGCCTTGCACGAGTTGACCGTCGTCAATCACAAGGCGGCCACCACCTTTTTCCCACGCCAGCTTACCGTCGGTGACGTGATGACCCCCCAGCCGCAGACGATAACTGCCGAAAGTCCGCTGATCGACGCGGCCCGGCTGCTACTCTCTTCGGTTTACACCGGGCTGCCGGTGGTCGACCGGCAGTATCGCCCCATCGGTGTCATCACCCAGGGAGATTTACTGAACCGCGGCGGTCTACCGCTTCGTCTCGGTCTACTGGCCGAATCGGAGACCAAGGTGCTCGACGCGATCACCGACTCGCTGGCCAGCAAACGGGTCGCCGAAGCAATGACCGCCCCTGCCGTCACCGTCGGCGTCGACCGCCAGCTAGGCGAAGCGGTCGACCTGATGCTGGCCAGGCGATTGAAGCGGTTGCCGGTCACCGGGTCAGAAGGAATCCTCGTCGGCATGCTTTCCCGGCTCGACATCTTCCGGACAGTGATGCGTGAGGCGCCCGACTGGCGAGCCTTCCAGGCACAGCAGATCAGTCTCAGCAACCTCCGTACCGTCGCCGACATCACCCGCCGCGACACGCTGACCGTCCGGCCCGACACACCGATCGACCAGGTGATCCGCCTCATCGACAGCAACGATCTGCAGCGGGTGGCGGTGGTCGATGACGACGGCATCCTGCTCGGCCTCATTGCCGACGAGGACCTGCTGCGCTATTTCAAACCGGATCGGGCAGGACTAGGCTACCTCTTTGCGCGGTTTGCCCGTGCGTTCGGCGGTGCTGCACCGGGCGGCGACATCCAGCAGCGTATTGCCTCGACGACTGCCGGCGACGTGATGCACACCGATCCGCCGACAGCAGGTGAAGCCATGCTGATCGAAGATGCCGTCCGGTTGATGACCAAGCAGCGGCTCAAGCGGCTGCCGGTGGTCGATGCTAACAATCGCTTTACCGGGATGATCAGCCGTGAATCCCTGCTGCGTGCCGGCTACCGACGCCTGAGTGTTTCATAACCGCCGGCTGCATCGGTTTACGGAAAATCAAAAGGGTATCCCGGATCAAGTGGAGCCGTCGCCCCTCTTCTTCCTTTCCGACCGTTTGATTCAACCGCGCTGCAGGAAGACATTGCCCGTGTGGTTCGAAACGTGCGGCGATACTGCCATCAACCGATTGCCGCCAGAAACATTGAAAACCTGAGGTCAGGGAAACGCACTGTTACGAAATGAGTGGCCCCTGGCCCACTGACGGTGACTCAATGGCATCATCTTCCAGTTTATGCAGCGGAAAATAGGTGAAAACGGGCCACCAGTCGAGGGGGCGGTGAAATGCGACGGCAATCCCGTGCGGATCTATTCTGTTCACCTTGCCAGGCACCTTGATAACCAGCTCACTCTCCTGGCCCGGGAGGGTAATCCTGACGCTGACCCGTTCGCCGATACGAAATTCCAGCCGGCAATACAGATAGATTGATTCAATGCTGATATCTCGGACAATCGCCTCGACCGTTTTCTCCTTCTTGTCCGATCGAATGATGGCGTGAGCGCCATATTCTACTCTGGTGAGTCGACGTTTCTCCCTTATTCCCAGCGAATACGCCACAACCCATCACATAGTGGGCAGGAGGTTTATCTCGGGTGATCTCATCGGGGACCGTGCGGCTTTCTCCAGCCCCTTCGCTCCACAGCTGTTCTCATTTTTTCAGGCATAACTCCCGATTAAGAAACCGGGGCCATTGTCCCTGGTCGTGGCTATCGCTCAGGGGGGATACCTTGAATCGTTTGACTCCCATCATTATCGCCCATTTTCACCGTATTTCCAAATGCTGCCCAGAAAAAAATGGTGCCTTCACTGTACTCATTTCCCGTCCCCCGCCCACTTCGACATAGTGCTCTACAGAAGTGGATATTCTCTATCCCTTAAAAGGGGAAATACGAGCGCGTCAACGGTTCTTCCTCAATGTGAGGGCCCGGTGCTCGTGTATAGTTCCAGCTCTGTGCCTGCCATCGTGCGGCAGTCAAGGCACGCCGGCTTCGAGGCGACAGCCGAAAGAGCGTGCCTTGTCGCAGTACCTGTTACCGGCGAAACTCGTCTTTCTTGTGACGCTCGACTATCAGGTCCGCCAGCCGGTCGAGTTGCGCCAGATCATCCTGCCTCGGGTGCCCCTTGACCAGGAGCGGATCGAGCACCTCGACCTTGAGGTTGGGAATCATCGCGGCCAGCTGATCGACGGTCTTGCCGCCCCAGCCGTACGAGCCGATGATGGATAGATAGCGCGCTTTGGGTTTGAGGGCATTGGCCAGAAAAGCGGCGTAGGCGGCCATCGGGTGCGGGCCGGTGAGCACAGTCGGCGTGCCGAGCACGATGGTGCCGGCATCGACGAGGCTCATGGCCAGCTTACCGATATCGGTGACCGGCAAGTTGAACAGTTCGACCCGTACCTGCCGCTCCATCAGGGCGGCGGTCAGGTGGTCGACCATGACCCTGGTGCTGCCGTGCATCGACACGAACGGCAGGCAGACCAGGTTGTGCGGCGTGCCAGCCGTCCAGTCGCGATAGGCATCGATGATCCACTCGGGATGATCGTAGACCTGGCCGTGACTCGGGGCGATCATCTCGATGGCCAGCGGTGCCAGCTTCTCGATGTTTTTACCGATCACCGTGCGAAACGGCATCATGATCTCGGCGAAATAGCGCTTCGCCGCTTCGTGAACGCGGCCTTGGTCGGTCACGAAGAGATCGCTGGTGGCGATGTGCGAGCCGAAAAAGTCGCAGGAGAAAAGAATCTTCGCCTCGGCCAGATAGGTGACCATGGTCTCCGGCCAATGCACCCACGGGGTGTGGATAAAGTTCAGGGTCGCACCACCCAGGTCAAGAGAATCGCCGTCGGCTACGGTAATGAAGCGCTGCTCATCGATCTGCAGCAGATCGATGAGAAATGTTTTGGCCTTCGCCGTGGTCACCACCTTGGCGTCCGGATAACGATCGAGCACCAGCGGTATCGTCCCGGAATGATCCTGCTCGGCATGGTGGCAGACCAGGTAATCGATACGCGGCACGTCCGCCAATTGGGCCAGAAACATCTCGGCCATCGCCGGGTCGACGGTATCGAGCAGCGCGGTCTTGTCGCTGCCCTGCACCAGGTATGCGTTATACGAGGTTCCGTCGGGAAGGGGAATCAATGAATCGAAGAGGCGCCGGTCCCAGTCGATGGCGCCCAGCCAGTATACCTTGTCATGCAGTTGTCTCTTGATCATAGCCACTCCTCAATAAAATTGCAGATTGTGGTTCTCCAGCTATCCGAACCGGCCGTGTCGCAGTACTCCGTTACTATCAACGATAGGGTTGCAAATCGACAAAGGCAAGCAAAGCATCACCGGGCGGGAGAACCTATCTATCCATCAGTCGTCTTGCCGACCCGGACAGCCAGCCCCCAGTCATCGAAGAGCACATAGAGGGCTGGGATCACCACCAGCACCAGTACGGTGGAGGTCAGCAGTCCGAATACTACCGAAATAACCACTGGTTGGATCGCCGCAGCCTGGGTGCTCGTCTCCAGCAATATCGGCAGCAGTCCGGCGATGGTGGTGCCGGTGCCGATCAGGATCGCCCGCAGCCGGTCACGGCTGGCCTGGCCGGCGGCGGCCGCCGCGGCAAGGCCCTGCTCCCGGTGCACCTTGATAAACTGGATGAGCAGGATGGCATTGTTGACGACGATGCCGGCCAGCGAGGCGGCACCGATCAGTGACGGCATCGACAGGTAGAAGCCCATCAGCACATGCCCCCAGATGGCGCCGATAAAGGCCAGCGGGATGGATAACATGACGATCAGCGGTTCGATATAACTGCGGAACTGAAATGACAAAATGATAAAAATCCCGAGCAGGCCGACAAGCAGGCCACGGCCGATCGATTTTCCGGTTTCCGCCGAGTTGGCCACCTGCCCTTCGAACACCACCGAGATACCGGGGTGGCTCTTCGAGAACTGAGCCAACCGGGTGGCCTTGATATCCTTGACGACTGCCTGGGCGCTGGTACGGCGGGCATCGACATTGGCGCTGACGACCACGGTACGGCGACCGTCGATCCGGGTGATCCGCGCCCAGTCGCGATCCTCTTCCACCCGAACGAGCACTTCCAACGGGATCTGCCGGCCGTCCGGCAACTGGATGATCTGGTCGGCCAGGTCATCGAGACTCCGGCGGTCCTGATCGGCCTGACTGACGAGAATCTCGATATCCCATTCGCCGATACGCTGGGTGGCGGCGATCTGCCCGAGCATCGCGGCGCGCAGTTGGGCAGCCACTTCCTCGGCACTCACCCCGAGCCCCCGGGCTCCTTCAGCGAGCGAGAAACGGCGCTGGGGCTTGCCGGGCCGCAGATCGTCGATGACATTGTAGACCCCGGTATAGCCGGCCACGTATGTCGCCATATCCACGGCAGCCTGCTTGAGCGCGTCAAGATCCTCGCCCTGCAACCGAATCTCGATCGGGATTCCGGCCGGTCCGAAGCCCGGTTCCTGAATGATCAGGCTGAGGATCCCCGGAATATCGCCGATCTGCTCGCGCCAAGCCGTTATCAGGTCATCCAAGGAAACGGTGCGACGCTCCGCGGTCAGCAGATCGACCATGACCGTAGCCACATGGGCGCCGGACTCCTGGGCGCTGAGATTGTGGTTAAAGCGAACCTGGATGGACTCCACCAGGGCCGCCCCGTCCGGCTGCTGCGGCGTCAATTCGCTGTCCAACCGGCGCATTGCCTCCTCGACCCGGCGGGCCACCGCTTCGGTCCGCACCAGCGGCGTTCCCTGGGGCATCAGAATACGCGCCTCCAGCACGTCTCCGTCGATATCGGGCATCGCCTCGCTGCCGATATGGCCGCCGGCCATGAAGCCGACCGAGCCGAGCAACACCGTGATGACCAGGCCGAGCACCAGGTAGCGCAGGCGAATGGCCGCATCGGCCAGGCGCCCGACCCGTTCCTGAAAAGCGGCAAAGCCCCGCTCGAATGCCGCCCGGAACCGTGATTGCCGATCCTCGGTCAGGCGCGCTACGCTGCCCTTGAGATGGTGCGGCAGGATCAGGAAGGCCTCTATCAGGCTGGCCGCCAGCGCGGCAATCAAGACTACCGGCAACACCTCGAGCACGGCGCCCATGTCACCCGCCAGAAAAGACAGCGGCAGAAAGACCGCGGCCGTGGTCAAAAACGACGACAGCACGCCGGGCAGCACCTGGCGCGTTCCCGCCACCACGGCGGCCAGCGGAGAATCATACTGCCGGGACTGGACGGCAATGTTGTCGGTGATGACGATGGCGTCATCCATGACGATACCGATGGCCATCAACAGCGCAACCAGCGTGATCATGTTGAGCGACAGCCCGGTTGCGGCCATGACCGCAAAGGCGCCCATGAACGCCGCCGGCAACCCGAGCACCGCCCACAACGCCAACCGGAGGCGGAAAAACAAGCTCATCACCAGCACCACCAGCACCAGTCCGGTCAAACCATTGCTCACCAGCATCTGCAGGCGGTCACGAACGATACTGGTCATATCCTGGGTGACGGCAAGGTGTATCCCGTCATCGAGCCGCCGCCGTTCGGCCGTCACCAGCGCTGCCAGTTCAGCCATCACATCCAGCGCGTCACCGCGCAGGGTCTTGCTGACCTCCAGCACCAGGGCTCGCTCGCCGTTGAACCAGATCTGCTCCTCGGGACGCTCACCGACTTCCCGGATCGTCGCCAGCTCGCCGAGGGACAGCTCGCCGCCGCCGGTGCCGGAGATCACCACCAGTGCTGCCAGATCCTGCAGCGTCCGACGCTGGTCGGTGAAGCGCAACAGGATGTCCCGGTCCCGCGTTTCCAGAGTGCCAAGCGGCATATCGACGCTGCCGCTCGCCACCAGCACAGCCAGGTCGCGGGCCGAAATCCCGTACTGGCGCAGGATATCGCGATCCGCCTGAACCTGCCACTGCCGCTGGGAGAGGCCGCGGATGGTAACATCGGCCACATCGGTCAGCCGCAGCACCCGTTCTTCCAGAGCCATGGCGTAGTCTTCCAGCGCGGGCAGCGCCATATCGCCGGTGACGGCAACCGCCGCCACCAGATCGCTGCGATGAAGTTCGTGCACCACCGGAGGTTCGGCCCGGACCGGCAGATCGGTCAACGCGTTTATCTCGGTATCGATATCGTTGATAAAGCGGATCGCGTCACCGCCGGCCGCCATGGTTGCCGTGGCACTGGCCAGATTGTCCTGCGCCACGCAGACCAATTCCTTGAGAAAATCGACGCCCTGGAGGGCTTCCTGGACCCGGCGGCACACGGCATCCTCGACGTCAGTAGCGCTGGCACCGCGATACTCGACCTCGATACGAACCTCGACCGGCCGGTAATCGGGAAAGGTCTCGCGCCGCAGCGACGGCGCGGCAACCAGTCCGGCGGCCAGCAGCAGGAGCAGCAGGAGATTGGCCGCGGTGGGATGGGCGGCGAACCAGCGGATCATCGCGACTCTCCGGCAGCAATGCGCTGCAGAGCTCGCCCCCGTTCCTCATCGAGATGCGGACTCACCTTCATGCTTCCGAGCGGCGGCACCGGGTCATCGACGATCACCCGTTCGCCCGGCGCCAATCCCTCAGTAATCACGGCCAGATCGCGCTGGTCGAAGGCGACCTCGACCCGGCGACGCTGCAGTCGCTGCTGGTCGTCGACGAGATACACTTCGCCGTGGTGCACCGCGGCGGTCGGAACTACCAGCAGCGGCTCCGGGCTGGCGGCCGACAGACGGACACTGACGAACATATCGCGTTGCAGAATCGGGCGCCGTGGCGGGTCCGCACTCCGATAGGGCTGCTCGACGACAATCACCACTCGGACCATGCGGGTCAGGGGATCCAGGCCGCTTGCCACCCGATCGACCCGGCCCGGCCAGGTTGCGCCGTCGACCCCCACCAATGCAACCTCTGCCCGGATCGCCGAAAAATCAAACAGTTCACCGATGTCCAGAGCTTCTTCGAAGCGCTGCGGATGAGGTACGACGCTCATTAGGCGACGCAGCATAGTGAGCGGAATCCGCGCCTCGATTTCAGCGGCCTCGATACTGTCAGCCTGAAACAGGTGCTGCCCGGCAGAGACTTGCCGGTGCAATGCCACCTCTACCTCACCGACCCGCAGGTCGTAGGGCGCTGCAAAGCGGGTATCGGCCAGGTCCCGTCGCGCCTGGCCGAGTTGGGTAGCGGCCCGGTCGATCTGCGCTTCGAGGCGTTGCCTTCGGGACGGGATGAGCCGCTGTTGGTTTTCCAGATTAACCACGGCTTGGCGCTGCACGAGGGCGGCTCGCTGCTGTTCATCAAACTGCGACTGCGACACGGCGCCGCTGCCGGCCAAAGTCTCAATGCGCGTCAGTTCCCGCTCGGCCAGCGACAGTCGTTCCCGCTCCAAGGCCAGCAGCAGCCGGGTGTTCTCTTCCTCGGTGTCGAGTTGCTCCTGTTCGGCGGCCAGGCCGGCGAGTTCGGCCTCGGCGGCGGCGATGGCCAGCTCATAGCGACTGGGATCAAGCGCCAGCAACAGCGTACCGGCCGGCAACAAGGTACCGCTCTCCAACTCCGGATGTCGCTCGATCACCGTGCCGCCGACAGTGGCGACGGCATGCCAGGTCTCGGCGGGACGGGCAACACCGTAGCCGCGGACCTCTATCAGAAACGGTACCGGCCGGGCCTCTATCACCGTCACCGGCGGGACAACCAGACTCGCCTCGTCATGGGTCGGCGTCTGGCGATTGGCCACAAACAGCGCCAATATTCCGATCCCGGCAACCAGACCGGCAAGGATCAGTGCGATGCGGCCGAAGCCGCTCTTTGTCTTCATATAATCTTTCTCCCTCGAGATTTCCTCCGCAACCGTCAGAGCCACTGTGCGCTGGCGTTCACAGCTCAGATCTACCTTAAAAGATGCAACGTTCCATCCAAGACCGAGATGAACGCAGAAATCGCGTGGGAACACCTCCTTTCGAGTAGCCGTGACAGTACGGTACTACGGTATTGTCCGCTCGCAATTGACTCAAGTCAAGGGATTACCGGTTATTAGTTATTGAGACATTCACCTGTCTGCACCGGATACCGCTTGCCAGCGACCGGAAAATCGATTTTCCTGATCTCTGACCGGGCACCGATGTGCGCATGGCCCGATGCACAACACAAGCGATCAATCTGCCCGAGAGCCGCTCTATGGAAACACGATACTCCCTTCGCCTTCTCAAAGGAGATTTTTTCGGCGGCCTGACCGCCGGCGTCGTCGCGCTGCCTCTGGCGCTGGCTTTCGGCGTGGCCAGCGGTCTCGGCGCGGTCAACGGTCTCTACGGCGCCATCGCCCTCGGCCTGCTCGCTGCGCTCTTCGGCGGAACTCCCTCACAGATCTCCGGTCCCACCGGTCCGATGACGGTTATCGTCGCCGCCGCCATCACCTCGTTTGCCGGCGACATCTCGCCCGTTTTTGCCGTTATTTTCCTTGCCGGTATGATGCAGATCGCGCTCGGTTTCCTCAAAGTCGGCGTCTTCGTGCGCTATATCCCGTACCCGGTCATCTCCGGATTTATGAGCGGTATCGGAGTGATCATCATCCTCATTCAACTGCATCCACTGCTCGGCAATCCGGCCGTCGGTTCGCCGCTGACCGCGGTACTCCAGCTACCCGCGGCCATCGCCGCCATCAACCCGGCCAGTCTGCTGCTTGCCCTGATCACCATGATCATCGTCTTTTTCACTCCGGCACCGATCTCCCGCGTCGTCCCCTCACCATTGATTGCGCTGCTAGCCGGCACCGGTCTTGCCCTGATTCTGCCCTGGCCGGTGGCGACCATCGGAGAGATCCCCTCGGGGTTACCCCATTTCGGCCTTCCCCTCGTCCCGCTGGAGCTACTGCCCAAGATCATGCCCCTGGCCGTGGCCTTGGCCATTCTCGGCACCATCGATTCGCTGCTGACCTCGGTGGTCGCCGACTCGATGACCAAGACCAGGCACGATTCCAACCGGGAACTCTTCGGCCAGGGTCTCGGCAACATGGCCGCCGGACTCATCGCCGGCCTGCCCGGGGCGGGAGCGACAATGCGCACCGTGGTCAATATCAAGACTGGGGGAACGACCAGGGTCTCCGGCGTGATTCACGCCGTTTTCCTGCTGGCCGTGCTGCTCGGCCTGGGCCCCTTCGCTTCGCTGATTCCGCTGCCGGTACTGGCCGGCATCCTGATGAAGGTCGGCGTCGACATCCTCGATTACCGGCTGCTGCGGCTGATCAAGCGCATCCCGCGCCAGGACTTGCTGGTCATGCTGACTGTGTTCTTTTTCACGGTCTTCGTCGATCTGATCGTTGCTGTCGGCGTCGGCGTTACACTGGCCTCGCTGATGATCACCTACCGACTCGCCAACCAGGCACGGATCGAGGTGATGGGAGTGCCCCACCACGAGTGGCAACGCGATCTCGAAAAAAGCCTTGAGGAAGAAACCGATTACCAGATCCGCACCATCTCGGTGATGGGCGCCTTTTTCTTCGGTTCCACCGCCAAGATGCAGAAACAGGTCAGCACGCTGATCGGCACCAGGGTGGTCATCATCAATTGTCTCGATGTCCCCTTTTTCGACCTCTCCGGCCTGTTCGCGCTGAGCGAAATGATCGATCGCCTGAAAAGCCAGCAGATCAAACCGATCCTGGTGGTCCGCGAGGCGGTGGGCATCAGGCGGCAGATGCTGGCAATGGGCTATGCCGACCTGCTCGGCACCGACGGCCTGCAGACCGACTACAACGTCGCCCTGCACCTGGCTTGGGACTATATCGACCAATATTGAGACTTGCTGGACACAGATTTCGGAACTGGCGTTTTGGCTTTATGGGTCTGCCGCGTTGGGAATGTCGTGTAGACTCAAATCAGCTACCTGAGCAGGGCGAAGGCGATCCTTCAACCCTACTCAGAGAAAATGGAATGATCAGGCGCCGGCCATCATCGCGGCGATGTCGTCCTGCACCGTGCCGATCGGCTTGATATCGAATTTTTCCACCAGTACCTTGGCCACGGCCGGTGACAGGAATCCCGGCAGTGTCGGGCCGAGCCGGAGACCCTTGACGCCGAGGGCGAGCAGGGCCAACAGCACGGCTACCGCCTTCTGCTCGTACCAGGCGATATCGTAGGATATCGGCAGTTCGTTAATATCACTGAGACCGAATACTTCTTTCAGTTTCAACGCGATCACCGCCAGCGAATAGGAATCGTTGCACTGGCCGGCGTCGAGTATCCGGGGTATGCCGCCGATATCACCGAGATTGAGCTTGTTGTAGCGATACTTGGCGCACCCGGCAGTCAGGATGACGGTGTCTTTTGGCAGATTCTCCGCCACCTCGGTGTAGTAACCACGCGATTTCTGGCGACCGTCGCAACCGGCCATGACCACAAAGCGCTTGATCGCCCCCGACTTGACCGCATCGACTACCTTGTCGGCCAGGGCCAGAACCTGATTATGGGCGAAACCGCCGACGATCTTTCCTGTCTCCAGTTCGGTGGGCGACGCGCAGCTTTTGGCCTGGGCGATCAATGCCGAGAAATCCTTGGCCCTGCCGGCCGGCCGGTCGGCGACATGCTTCGCCCCGGGATAGCTGACGATCCCTGTGGTATAGAGTCGATCCAGGTAGGTGCTGTCTTTACGCAATGGTACCAGGCAGTTGGTGGTCAACAGGATCGGGCCGTTGAACGACTCGAACTCGCTGACCTGACGCCACCAGGAGCCTCCATAGTTGCCGACGAAGTGCGGGTATTTCTTGAAGGCCGGATAGTAGTTGGCCGGTAGCATTTCACCGTGGGTATAGACATCGACGCCGCTACCTTCTGTCTGCTTGAGCAGTTCCTCCATGTCTTTGAGGTCATGCCCGCTGATCAGGATGCCGGGGTTGGTACCGACGTCGATATTGACTTCGCTGATCTCCGGGGCGCCATACGTGCTCGTGTTGGCCTCGTCGAGCAGGGCCATCGTGGTCACCGCTGTTTCTCCGGCTTTCATCACCAGCGCGATCATCTCGTCGACCGACAGATCCTTGGTGGTCGAAGCCAAGGCCTCAAACATGAACTCGTCGATTTCCGGTTTGCGATACCCGAGGACTGATGCATGTTCGGCATAAGCGGCAATACCCTTAAGGCCGATAACCAGCATTTCGCGCAAGGAGCGGACATCGTCATTGACTGTAGAAAGCACACCGACCGATTTCGCTTTTTCGACAAACGAAGAGCTGCCTTCGCTCCATATGGCCGCATCCGGCAACTCACCGGCAAAATCGCTACCATACTTCTCCTTGTAAGCACTCAAAAATGTCTGCCGCAGTTTGTCCCGGCGGCTGAGTGCCTCCTCAATACGGGCGACAAATCGCTCGTCATCCCAGGCAGCGTTGGTAATGGTGGTAAACAGGCTCTGCAGCACAAAGTCGTCATTGCTGTGGTCCGCTTTTCCCATCTCTTTGAGTTTTTCACCGTACACCGCCATGCCGCGCAGAACGAAGAGCAGCAGGTCTTGGAGATTGGCGGTCTCTTCGGGCTTGCCGCAGACGCCCTTAATGGTGCAACCGGTGTTCTTGGCCGTTTCCTGACACTGGAAACAAAACATGATCACTCCTCCTTTTCGGGTTTGTTGGGCTGACAAATACGACTCCCGGAGACCAAGTGCGATGGTCGGCACACATAATCAACGGAGAAACCGGGTCGTTTCTTGAGCCCAGTTACGTGAGCTCTTCTTTCGATGGTAATGGATAATTGTCGAACAATGATTGACGTATGTCAAGATTCCGATTTTTTCCTTTGCCGAATAAAAACCAGACAATAATGGTATTTTTTCGAAAAAAATCGGATCTATCAGAAAGATAGGCAGAGCTGCCTGCGAAATTGATTATTTTTTACAGCTGCCGGAAAGATACTTCCGGCAAAACGACCGCACCTTATCCCGAGAGATTTTGATTCAAGTCAAAGAAAAAGAGATGTTTCGAAGTATCATAGCTACTATCAACCGTCATCGTATCCACCATAACCCGAAACAGAACCAGACGATGATACCCCGTATCCTGACCGTTATCTCCCTGCTTTTGCTTGGTGCCCACGCGTTGCGTACGGGTGATATCAACGACGCCTGCTTCTGGTTGCTCGGGATCGGGCTGGCCGTTTCTCCGTGGCCCTGGACGTATTCCGCACTGGCCGGCCTGCTTGGCTTCGGGACATTTCTCTGGGTCGGCATCACCGTCGAGCTGGCACAACAGCGGCTGGCGCTCGGGCTGCCCTGGCTGCGTCTGGCGATAATCCTCGGTTCGGTAACCCTGATCTGTTTTGTCGCGGGGGGGTGGAACCTGCGCCGGGCGATGCAGCTGAAATCGGCCGACAACCTGGCGCCGGGCGGCGCGTTTCTGTTGACGGTGGGCGGCTTGTCTCTGGCCCGGCAGATGAGCTCGCTCGACATCTTGTTGGTCGACCGTTTTTTGCCGGGAGGCGGCTGGGTCGCGATCTTTCTGCTGGGCGTTTATGCCGCCTTGATCACCACCGTCATGCTCGACACCGCCCAGTCGGCACGCTGGCGTCGCATCATCTGGACCGCTTTTTCCGTGGTCTTCTTTGCCCAGTTGCTGCTCGGCCTGGCCGGCCTGGAGAAATTCCTGATGACCGGCGCCCTGCACCTGCCGGTTCCCGCCCTGATCGCCGCCGGCCCGATCTTTCGCGGCGAGGGGCTCTTTATGATCATCCTCTTCGGTGCAGCCGTCATCCTGGTCGGTCCCGCCTGGTGCAGTTATCTCTGCTATATTGGCTCCTGGGACAACCTGGCCGCCACGGCCAACAGGCGGGCGACACCGCTGCCGAGCTGGACGCGGGCGATGCGCTGGCTGATCTGCATTGCCGTTCTCGGCCTGGCGCTGATCCTTGGTCGAATCGGTATGGCGGCACCCCCTGCGGCAGTGCTGGCGGCTGGGTTCGGTCTGGTCGGTGTGGGCCTGATGGTCCTCTGGTCACGCCGGACCGGCACGATGACCCACTGCCTCACCTATTGTCCGATGGGCCTGCTCGCCGATCTGTTTGGCAGGATCAACCCGTGGCGCATCAAGATCCACGACGGCTGCAATCAATGCGGCCGGTGCTCCCGCGTCTGCCGCTACAACGCACTGACGCCGGCGGATCTTGCCGGAAGGAGGGCGGGCTTCACCTGCTCGCTATGCGGCGATTGCATCTCCGCCTGCCCGGACAACCATCTTCACTACACCTTCCCGGGCCTCGGAGATACGGCGGCCCGGGCCGTCTTTCTGGCCGTAGCGGTCAGCCTGCATGCCCTTTTTCTCGGTGTTGCCCGGCTCTAACCCCCATGATGGGAAGTCACAAAAAGCAATGGAAATCGGCGTCGCGGTTGAAAGGGCTGGCCGGCCCTGCCGCCGGCTGGTGCGCTGCGACCTGATCGGTCACCGATCACCGCCAACTAATTCGTCCGGAAATCATTAACAGACAAGTTGTGTTTGCGCAGCAGCGCGTAAAAATCGGCGCGGTGCTTGCCCGCCTCGCTCGCCGCCCGGCTGACGATGCCCCGGTGGCGTTCGAGGATCTGGATCAGGTAATCTTTCTCGAAGTCCGCCTTGGCGTGACGCAGTGGCGGGGTATCGTTTTCCGCAGACAGCGAACCGCTGACGAGTTCCGGCGTGATCGTGTCACCGTCCGCCAGCGCCACGGCATACTCGATGGTGTTCTCCAACTCTCTGATATTGCCAGGCCAATCCGCGGCCATCAATTTCCGGGCCGCAGCCGGCGCGATATGCTGCACCGATTTCCCGCTGTCCCTGCTGAACTGCTCGAGAAAATAGTGGGCCAGCGGCAGGATGTCCTCTTTTCGCTCCCGCAACGGCGGCAGAGTAATTGGGATGACGCGTACCCGGTAATAGAGATCTTCACGGAAACGCCCCTCTTTCATCTGCTGCTCCAGCCGCCGATTGGAGGCGGCGATAATCCTGACATCGACAGTTACCTTACGGTTGCTGCCGAGCGGATAGAACTCGCGTTCTTCGAGAATGCGGAGCAATTTAGCCTGCATCGACAGCGGTAACTCCGCCAGCTCATCGAGGAAAAAGGTGCCGCCGTGCGCCTGGGCAAACAAACCGTCACGCCGGCCATCGGCACCGGTGAAAGCCCCCTTCTCGTAACCCAGCAACTCGCTTTCCAGCAGGTTCTCGGGTATCGCCGCACAGTTGATGGCGATGAACGGCCCGTCTTTGCGCCGACTGGCCCCGTGGAGGCAGCGCGCCACCAATTCTTTTCCGGTACCGCTCTCCCCTTCGATATAGACATTTGCATCGGATACGGCGACCTGGCCGATCTTGGCCAATACGTCCTTCATAACATCGCTGTGAGCGATAATCCTGGCACAGGAGGGCGCCAACTCAGGCTGCGGGCTCGACGGTTTCGGTCGACCAACCGGTTCCTTTTGCCGTAATCCCAGGCACTGCTCGATCTGCCCGGCCAGCTGCGGACCGTCCACCGGCCCAACGAGGTAGTGGCAGGCACCGTGTTTCATCACCTCGACCGCCCGCTCGATGCTTCCCTGGCCGGCAACGATGATCGTCGGCAGGCCGTGCTGCGTCTCACGCAACTCGTCCATCAGCAGAAAACCGTCTTCGCCGTTGTGCTGATCGTTGATAACGGCCAGATCGAACACCTGCCGCCTGATCAGCGTCAGCGCTTTTTTCCGGTCGGCAGCCGGTACCACTTGATAGCCGGCTGACTGGAGATACTCGGAAATTTTCCGGGACCGGGCCGAATGATCGTCAAGGATCAGGATTACCTTTTCGTCGCGGTTGTGTGTTTTCGTCATCGTTTTCGATGTTGTTCTCATAATGTATCCTCGCTATCCTCGTCGCCAGGCATGGAACCGTTCCACCCAGCGCAGCAGGCCGTGCGGCACATGCTCCCGCTTCCAGGCGCCGGCTGCCATCTTGTTGGCATCGGCAAGGGTCGGGTAGATATGGATCGTCCCGAGGATCTTGTTGAGGCCGATATTATGTTTCATGGCCAGCACGTACTCGGCGATCAGGTCCCCGGCATGGGGACCGACAATGGTCACCCCGAGGATTTTATCCTTGCCCGGCTTGGTCAGGATCTTGATCCAGCCACGCTCCTCCCCGTCGGCAATCGCCCGATCGAGTTCCTCGAAACGGTAACGGATGACCTCGAAAGCGACACCCTGCCGGTGTGCTTCGGTTTCATTCAGGCCGACCCGGGCGACCTCGGGATCGATGAACGTCGACCAGGGAATAGTCCGGTAATCGACCCGAAACGACTTGATACCGGCAAACAGCGCATTAACCGCGGCATACCAGGCCTGATGGCCGGCGGTATGGGTAAACTGGTACGGTCCGGCAACATCCCCGGCACAATAGATGTTCGGGATAGAGGTGCGCAGGAAACCATCGGCCTCGACGGTCCCCGAGGAGCCGATGCGCACGCCGAGCTCTTCCAGACCAAACCCCTTCACGCTCGGTCGACGGCCGACGGCAACCAGAATCTGGTCGAAGGGGATCTCCACGCGCCGGCCCTGATGTTCACAGAGAAGGATCTTGGTGTCATCTGAAACGATAACCTCGGTGGCGGCATGATCGACCAGCACGGTTACCCCTTCGGCCGTGAAGCGCTCACGAACCAATTCGGAGACATCCGGGTCTTCCCGAGGCATAATGCGCGGTCCCTTTTCCACTTGGGTCACCTGGCAGCCGAGCCGGGCGAAGGCCTGGGTCATCTCGGAGCCGATCGGGCCGCCGCCGAGAACGACGAGCCGCTCCGGTTTTTCCCGCAACTCCCAGAGACTGTCGGAGGTCAGATAACCGGCTTCGGCCAGGCCGGGGATCGGCGGCACAAACGGTACGGCCCCGGTAGCGACGATGATCGCTCTGGTCGTCAGCACCCGCCCGTCCACTTCGACGGTATACGGAGAGGTGATCCGCGCCTCGCCGGTGATGACTTCAACGCCGAGACTCGTATAGCGTTCGATCGAATCGTGCGGCTCGACGGTGCCAATGACCTGCTGAATCCGCTGCATCACTGCCGGAAAATCGACATCGAGTTCAGCTGCCCCAAGGCCGAATTCGGTGGAACGACGGCGATAGGCGGCCATCTTCGCTGAACGAATCAGCGCCTTGCTCGGCACACAGCCGGTATTGAGACAGTCACCACCCATTTTGTGTTTTTCGATCAGCGCCACCTTGGCCTTGACGGCCGCGGCGATATAGCTGGAGACGAGGCCGGCACTGCCGGCGCCGATCACCACCAGGTTGTAGTCAAACCGTTCGGGCTTGGGATACTGCTTCAGCACGGCCCGGCTTTTGAAAAAATCCAAAGTTTTTTTGGCGATCAGCGGAAACAGGCCCAGCAGCACGAACGAGAGGAGCACCCCGGGGGACAGGATGCCGGAAAGACTGTCTATCCTGCCAAGTTGGGTACCGGCATTGACATAGACCGCGGTACCGGCCAGCATACCGATCTGGCTGACCCAGTAAAAGGTTCGGGCCGACATCCGCGTCAGGCCAAAGACCAGGTTGATCACGAAAAAGGGAAAGATCGGTACCAATCGCAAAGAGAACAGATAGAGCGCGCCTTCCCGGGCAACCCCTTCATTGACCGCTTTCAACCGATCGCCGAAACGCGCCTGCACCCAGTCCCGCAGCAAAAAGCGGCTGACCAGAAATGCCAGTGTCGCGCCGATGCTGCTGGCAAAGGAGACGATCAGAAGGGCCCACCAAAAGCCGAACAACGCGCCGCCGGCCAGGGTCATCACCGCCGCTCCGGGAAGCGACAGCGCGGCCACGGTAACATAGAGCAGGAAATAGCCGCCGAAGGTCTTCAACCAGTGTTCCATCAGGTACGACTGCAGGAGTTCCTGCTTTTCCTTCAATTCGGCCAGCGTCAGATGACGATGCAGATCGAGAGCGAAAAACAGCCCGACCAGCACGGCGATCCCAACGATAATAAGTAACTTGCTCCAACGAGCTGACATGGTTATCTCCCTCTCGAATGACGGATATCTAGCGGCACTTGGGTACGGGCATCCATGCCTTCCTGAAAATGACAAAGCGGAAGGTGTCTCTCACAATTACTACCATGCACCAGCCGGTCTCCGAGCGCCTGTCGCATGTGCCACCTCATCCTTCTTCCCCGACGGCACGCCTGCGGGCAGACGGCGAATGCCTGATTATTACCGGCGACTCAGCTACCTTCAGATCCAGCATGCGGCGCAGGGTGTCCAAAACGTGGACAAGCGGTTCTTCTCGTTTGTTCAGTCGGGACAACATAATCGCGCCTTCCAGTGCACTGACCACAAAGCCGGCCAGATCCGCCGCCGCCAGATCGCTGCGCACCTCTCCGGAAGCCTGCGCCGCTGCAATAGTTTCCTGCAGGCTTTCAATCCACTCGGTAAAAACATCGGCAACCAACGCAGCGAGCTGCGGAGCATTATCACTGGCTTCAAGCGCTGTATTGCCGAACAGGCAGCCGCCGACAAACCCTTTATCGCGATTCCGCTCGAGGGCCTGGCGAAAGAAATTTTCCAGTCTGGTGCCCGGCGTCGGGCCCTGCAACGAAGTTTCAAGAAAGTGCCTGAACCGCTCGTGGGCTTTCCTCAGCACTTCGGCGGCAACCGCTTCCTTACCCGAAAAATGGAAATAGAGATTGCCCTTGGTGGTTCCCGTCGCCGCCAGCAGATCATTGATCGTCGTCGACAGGAAACCTTTGCGATGAAAGACCTGCGTCGCCTGATCGATAATTTTTGCCCTGGTTAATTCGCCTTTATGTGCCATGATGATCTCCCAATAAACAGACCGTTCGGTTTATTATTACAATCGGCACGCTCTCGCCGGAGTCAAGTCTGTTTTCAACACTGTACCCCTGAAAAATCAAAAAAAGGAACAAGTATGCCAACCTGTTCCCCGAGGTGGGTTCGGAAAACCTCTTGCGAGCAATTAGCCTCAACAATCTCCTATTAACACTATATGTTATAGTATAGACCAGTTCCTGGGGAATATTGCTGGAACACTCTCGGACATGAAGCAAGGTCTGGACAATTTCGCGTTATCTGCTAACAATCAACATACTGCCGGTGGTTATCGCGTCAGGCACCTGTACGTTTGATCATGACATCCTTGCTATCGAGTGAGAAGAATCCTGTCGCCCTGGCGGGACCGGGAAAGCCTGCACCATCGGCTATGGAATCGCTTGCAGGAAAAACAAGGCTCGATCAGGTCCTAGAAAGGTACGCAACAGTCTTGGGGAAAAAACACCGAGGAATAACGATATGAAATCGATTCTGGCCGCCGATATTGGCGGCACCAACAGCCGGTTTGCCGTTTTCCAAAAGTCCGACGGCAAACCCCTGTCCCTGCTAACCAGCCGGTGGTTGCCGACAAAAGATGCCGACTCTTTTGCAAAGCTGCTGACACAACTGGCAGACAGCAACTTCCCGCTGACTCCGGCAACGGCCGATATAACCGTTATCGGGGTTGCCGGGCCGGTCCGGCAGGGAAGGTATTGCAACCCGCCGAATATCGACTGGGATATCGACCTCGCCCGGCCGCAGGATCGCGCCGACGCGCAGCGCGTGGAACTGATCAACGATTTTGTTGCCCAGGCCTATGCCTGCTCCTCGCCTGTTGGCCAAACCGCTCGGGTTATCATACCCGGAGAGCCGGTGAGCGGCGGCACGGTCGGCGTGCTCGGTGCCGGCACCGCACTCGGCAAGGCGATTCTGGTGCCGCAGGAGAATACTACCGCGCTGGCGCTCCCCTCCGAGGGCGGACACGCTTATTTCCCCTTTATCGGGGAACGTGAATGTGCATTTCAGCGCTTTTACCAGCAAAACAGCGGTCAGCACCACATCACCGGCAATCTGGTGGTTTCCGGACGCGGACTGCGCTATCTCCACTGGTTTCTGACGGGTGAAGATCTCTCCCCTGAGCAGGTAACGGTTCGATTTACCGGACCTTCTGAGACATTGGCCTGGGCCGCACGGTTTTATGGTCGCGTCTGTCGGGATTTTGCCCTGGAGGTTCTCGCCCAGGGCGGACTCTACATTGCCGGCGGTGTTGCGGCGAAGTCGCCAACAATCGTTACCCACGAAGAATTCCGTCGGGAATTCACCGATTCACCGACCATGGGCCAGCTGCTATCTCGATTGCCGGTCTATCTGCTGGAAAACGAGGAAAGCGGTCTGTGGGGAGCGGCCTATCTGGGCGAACTATCGCTTCGACACGGATAAAACGATACATCTGCACCTTAACGTACAGACTCATCTACCGCGATTCCTAAGGCCTGCGCTCGTTCCTTCCACAATCGCCTGGCCAGCGTCCGCATATCCTCGACCTTATCGAGCTCATCCGTTATTTCAGCGCCGATCAGCGTCTCCACCAGATCCTCGAGCGTCACGAGCCCTTCGGTCCCTCCGTATTCATTGACGACAATGGCAATATGCTGTCGCTGTTCAAGCAGACAATCAAAGAGCATCGACAGGGGCATTGTATTCGGGACGACATGGATGTTTCGTTTCAACGTTGCAAGCGCCTCATCTCCCTGCCCTTGTGAATTTTTCAGCAGAACATCATCCCGCAGTACAAATCCGGTAATATCGTCAATATCCTCTTTAAACAGCGGGATGCGTGAAAATTGCGTGTGGGTCAAAAATTCGATTGAATCGTTGATCTGCTGACCTTCGGGAAGAGCGGAGATGACGGTGCGTGGCGTCATGATATCACCGGTAAACAATACGTTGAAGCGAAACAGATTTTGAATGATTCGAGACTCTTTCGTATTGATATGGCCCGATTGTTCGCCGATTCGAGCCATGGCCAGCAACTCTTCCCGGCTGAAGATGTGGACGGTTTGGCCGTGTGCAATCACCTTGGTCAACCGCTCGGAGACCCAAACCAGCGGATAAAGAACGGCTATCAGTCCCCTGACAAAATAGGCCACCGGTCCGGCAAGCCGTGCCCAATAAACCGCGCCGATCGTTTTTGGAACGATCTCCGAGAAATATAGAATCAATAGCGTCATGACCACCGAAAACAGGCCGAACCAGGCACTGCCGAAAACCACCGCAGCCTTTGCTCCGGCACCAATCGCCCCGGCAGTATGGGCAATGGTGTTGAGGGTGAGGATCGCTGCCAGCGATTGATCGACATTATCCTGTTTCAATCTCTTGAGCAGGGCGGCGCGGATGGGATGGATGCGTCTCTCACTCTCGATATAGGACGGAGTGACGCTGAGCAACACCGCTTCGGCGATCGAACAGAGAAAAGAGACGATCAAGGCCAGGCAAATGTAAAAAACCAGTAACACGACATCTGTCGTGGCAGGCTGAACGAGTGGTAACGCCGAACCATTTGCCGTGCCGGCATAAGCGGGCACGATAATGCAGGAAGATATGGCAGTGAACATCAGTACTGGAAGAGCCCGGTTTTTCACGTGAAAAACTCCTTTTCAAAAGTCATACGAGTATAGGGCACTCTCCTGACAGGATCACGAATCGCCCTCTCACCCGCCAGTTACAGTCAGTGGGCTTTGCAAACGACTAACCCTGCAGGAGATCGAGCCAGGATAGGGCATGTCCAATCAAGCGCGGAATCCGGCGGTGATTTTATGGCCAGTATGATATTCACCCACGGCGCTTCTCAGCCAATGAAACGCATATCCGGCGAAGATGCAATCAAGATAGACGGGAGGACCGAAACGAGAAACGCTGATGCACCGGGTTTGCTCCCGGTACATCAGCGTTATGTGAATATTTGAGTTATTGAAACGATACTGGAAAGCTATGGCTTTCTATACCCCAAACCCTGAACGTTCAAAGACTGATCACCCTCAAATAGGCAAGTCGGCCTGAATAAGTACCCGGAGAGATACTGTTCCACCGGTTTCCATTCCTTTGTCACTTGGTGTTACGCAGCCTTGCGATAGGAAGGGCCAGGCTTGTTGGCCGGAGTAGTGGGCTGAAAATCGCCGATAACCACCTGGCCGCGTTTCTGCTCGACGTCATACACTGCAAGGCGGTCTTTTATCTTCAAAACTTTGAAAAAAACAACGGTTGCGGCCATCATGACAGCAGCCCCGACGAGATCAATCATGGAAACGGGGTGCAGAAACAGGCCGATGAAGCCGAACGTGAAAAGACCGGTCAACAACAGGCTTAGGGAAACCTCCATGAACTCATGTCGTTTTAAAAAGGTTTGATTCGGATTACGATACTGCAACAAGGTAAGAAAAAGCAAGACCACGGCACCGCAAAGCATAGCAGAACTCAAGAGAAACATAACACCCTCCACTTCCTGTGAGCGGACGTCCCGCTCGAAGACCGAAAGGGTCGGCTCACCCAGCTATGGGGGTGGTTAAGGCTAGCGCCGCGCCATACTTCCCATGGCACATTACAAGAAGATTATATACCACATAAGGAAGATTTCGTCAATCAGCACAATCTTCTTTCAGAACCATAACATCCAAGAATAAGCGTAAAAATGAGTGACTCTCCCGATGGATCACGTTGCGAGAAACAACCCGGAAGAAGCTGCCAGACAATTATGGATTGCCGCTTTCCTGAGGAAGCCCATCCCAGCGTCCCGATCGTCTCTTTGTGCTGGTCGCCAAACGGTTATATATTCGTCCAGGAGAGAGATAGATGGGCGCAGCAGTCAGCAAGCCTTTGTGCAGCAACGATCTGGGGCGCCGACCCTGGAAATCAATCATGAACAGAAGGTATGCTGTTGGCCAATCTTTCCGCCAACTCAAGCAATTCTGAATAGTTCTCAAGCCCACGCAGAAAACGCTTTGGAATGTGTGACAACCCGACCTGGGCACCGACCAGGCTTCCCGTCAAAATTGCTCTCGCCTGGTTTTGACCGCCGCCATTGATGGCATGAAGAACAGCGGACTCAAAATCGTTGTGGAACCGAGCCGCAAGGTAATATGCTGCCGGTAATTGATGATAAATGGCACACGGCATACCGTAGACTATCGAAACTTTCCAGGCCGGCTCTATCCGGATATCGGCATCACGTGCTGCTGCAGCCATATAAGACGGTGTCAGCAATGCGTCCGGCGAGGCAAACCGGCCTGCTCTCGGCGGATCGGGGGAACCCTGTTTGGGTGGCTGAAGGTTGTCACTGGTGACGGCGTGGAACGGTAAATTTCCATTTTTCACCAGTTCCATTAACTCGGTCGACAATGAGGCGTCAAACGGGCGTCCCCGGACAAGCGCACTCAGTACCGCCCCGAAGGCTACCGTCATTGAAAGGACCGTGTCGTCCGTTTGGGTTAGCACGGTGTTACTGACAATAGCTGCGGCCAGGTCTGAAGGGCGGGTTGCATAGCGTACTGCAATGGCCAGCGTACGTTCGATGGCTTCGGTGGTATCTGCGTTGCTGCCGGTATCCTGCCAGTCTATCCCGTGAATGGTCCTCTGCCGCCAGATTTCTCGTATCGATTGGCTGGTATACCCTCCGGGACCGCTCATCGGCGTGCCGTCCAGCTTCGGGAAAAGCTCCTCATCCAACCGTTTACAGAAATCGCTCTCATCATAACCACCACAATCATTCAAAGAGCGAATCATCATGGTCAGGATATACCCCGACTGGGAAAGCTGACCGGCCTTTAATCCATCATGGTATCGCCCCGGCATGGGATCGGCAAAGTCATCGATCCATTCCCCATAATCGGCTCGCAACTCGTCGAGGTCATAGTACCAATGGGGGCCGAGCCCCAAGGCATCACCGATGAATGCTCCAAGTATGGCCCCTTGCGCTCTGTCTTGGATTGTTGTTGTCATGCCATTCTGGTCGGAAAAACCGTCACGCGCTCAATTTTGAGGTGATCTCGGCAACATGCCTGCCTTGAAAACGTGCGCCCTCCAGTTCATTCTCACTGGGCAGTCGTTCACCTGACCCGCCGGCAATAGTCGATGCACCATAGGGAGAACAGCCGGTAATCTCATCAATACGTGTTTGCCCCTGAAACGTATAAGGCAGCCCCACGATCACAAATCCTTGATGCAATAGCGAGATATGAAAGGAGAGGATTGTCGACTCTTGCCCGCCGTGCTGCGTTGCAGTACTGGTGAAAACACTGCCCACCTTACCCACCAGCTTGCCCTGGGCCCAAAGCTGCCCTGTGGCATCCAGAAACTGACGCATCTGGCCACACATGTTGCCGAACCGGGTGGGCGTACCGAAAATCACGGCATCGGCTTCAGCCAATTCCTCAACAGTGCAAATCGGTATGTGAGAAAAAGTCTTTTGGGCCTCTTGAGCCCCCATTTTTTCAAGAACTTCAGAGGGAAGGGTTTCCGGCACCCTGCGCATAACGGCTTCGGCGCCATCGACTTGCCGAACACCTTCTGCCATTGCCTCGGCCATTTGGTGGACATGTCCATAGGTAGAGTAGTATACAATTAACACTTTCATCGCAAATACCTCCATAATTTATGGTTTTATTTCAATAACAAACGACATTTCTGGCAAAACACTAAGCATTGATTGTTAGTTATGCAATCCACCGCTGGTCATACCGGGATCAGCTTGTTTCTCTTTGTTATTGGCTGAAAAGGGGCATGGATCAGTGTTTTATCGGTCAACCGAGAACCGTGCTGATCAGGTAAGCCGTGTACCCCACCCAGCTGACCAGCAGCAAAGAGCCCTCGGTACGATTGATTCGCCCCGGGCCCCGAACCCCATAACCGATCGCGAACAGAGATACGGTGAGCGCGGCCATAAACAGCATGTCCCGGTTAAAAACCTCCGGTTCGACGGCCATCGGGTGGATCATTCCGGCGATTCCGACAACCGCCATGGTGTTGAACAGATTCGAGCCGAGAACGTTACCCAACGCAATGTCGTGCTCTCCTTTACGGGTGGCGATAACCGACGAGGCCAGTTCAGGCAAAGAAGTGCCGACGGCGATGATCGTCAAGCCGATGATCAGATCGCTGACCCCGAATCCATGTGCGATCTCAACCGCTCCCCAAACCAGGATACGTGAACTGACAATCAACAGCACCAACCCCACCACCAGCCAGAAAATTGCCCGCCTCACCGGCATGGCTCGGACAGCCAGCTCCCGTGCCATTTCGTCACCGAGGGAATCGGGCTGTTTCTGCATCCCCTGCCGGATTGTCCAGGCCATCAACCCGCCAAACACGGCAAACAGTACCCCGGCATCAATCCGGGTAACGTTACCATCCCAGATCTGCCATGCCGCCAGAACTGTCACCAGCGTGAGAATGGGCAGCTCCTTACGCAGTACCTGCGAGTGCACGGCGATGGGACTGATAAGCGCCGTGAGTCCCAGGATCAGGCCGATGTTGGCAATGTTCGAACCGTAAGCGTTACCAAGGGCGATACCCGGATTACCCTGCGAAGCAGCCAATGCTGAAACCACCATCTCCGGTGCCGAGGTACCGAAACCGACAATCACCATGCCGATCAAGAGCGGCGGCATGCCAAAGTGACGAGCGGTGGAAGCGGATCCCTCCACAAAACGGCCGGCACTCCAGACCAGGAGTGCTAGACCGAATAACACTGCGATGAATGGTACTGTCATGAATCAATCCCTTCCAGGTATAGAGGTGCCGCGTCAGAAATAAGACTGTTCACTTTAGTAATCACAGTAGCCATTGCTTGCAAACCAACCTGAAAATTCTACGGTAGCCGGCAACCCGGTCACTCCCTAAAGCTCGAGTTTGCTGCAAGGCAAAAATTTCGAACCACCAAAAACCGGTTAACCGTGCCAGCGGTTCCTCGGAAATCAGGCTGACCATGGGCGGCATTCATTGCACCCGCTGCGGGCGCATCTGCATACGCACCGCAGGTGTCCGCCAATCTTTTGTGATTGCCGTCTCCGCCGGATTCCGTCCACGCCATATCCGGCCTAATCCACCATTTGGCCGCCAGCAAAAGATTTTCCATAGCCCTATCCTTTCACTTGTGAATACTTATATTATAAGTTAAAAATATAAGCATGAAGCAGATCGAATGGAAAAATAAAGCCCTCCGGCAACTTCAAAAAATCAACAAAAAACAAGACCTTACCGATATCTATGAAGCTGTCGGCAAACTGGCTCTATTTCCCGATTACGACGACATTAAATTTATCGTGAATTCGGATAGCCTCTACCGTTTACGAGTGAAAAAATGGAGAGTGATTTTCTCCAGCCGGCTTGAAATCATCACTATAGAAGAGGCTAAAAGGCGAAATGAGCGCACATACAGATAAGGTTCAGATCATCAAACAGAACGGCGTCCCGGCCTTTGCCGTCATCCCCTATGCGGACTACCTGGTCCTAACCGGTCAGGGCGGCGCCGGCGAAGCGACAATTCCTCACGAAGTTGTCGGTTTGGCCATCAAGAACGGCTGGAATCTGGTGAAAGCCTGGCGTAAGTACTTGAGCATCAGCCAGAAGGAGCTTGCCGCTAGGGCCGGAGTGAGCCAGCCCGCCCTCTCACAGATGGAGAACAGCGACAACCCGCGCAGCGCCACTCTTGAAAAACTGGCCGAAGCGCTGGGAGTGAGCGTTTATCAACTGACGGATTGAAGCGGAATTCGGCAAAAAGTGATGGCGCTTTTCTCCCGACAAGCTTCGAGATCCTTAACCGACGTTTTTCCGACACTTACCCGACGCCTTGTCGGTTTTTGGTGAACTTTTGGGTGAACTTTCTGGTGAATTTTAAGTGAGCTTTTCGGTGCTGTAGCGCGGCACGTGATCTCAGAATTTTTAGCAAATAATCTAAGAAATTTCTTTTTCGAGGTTGGCAACTCAAAGCGGGAGTTTTTGCCACCACAGCCAGCTCCATCTCAGCCGGTCTTGCACCTCACTCTCCACCCGTTTAAAAACTCGTTTTTAGCCGTTTGAGATCAGCAATTCGGTGCGAGTTTTGCTCCTTCCAGCCGTCGACCTGGTGAGCGAATATTTCAGTTTCACCTCGTCGATCTGAAACTGCCCGAACAGCTCACGAATTTCAGGTGTGTCGTTGAACGACATCAGGAACCTCCCCTTGATGCCGACAAGCAGCTCAGCCAGGTCCTTGAAGTCCTGTTCCTCAAAATTATGGTTGTAGCCGGGTAGATCCCAATACGGCGGGTCCAGGTAAAACAGAGTATGCGGCCGATCGTATCGTTTGATCAGATCCCGAAAATCCATACACTCGATATTGACGTTCGCCAACCGTTGCCAGGCCTGCTCCAGGGAAGTCTGCAAGGTCAGCAGGTTCAGTCGCGGTTTGCCGGTCGTCGCCGTGCCATACGTCCGCCCGGTGATATGCCCACCGAAGGCCATCTTTTGCAGATAGAGATAGCGCGCTGCCCGCTGGATGTCGGTCAACGTGTCGGGGTTGACCTGCGTTTCTCGATTGAACTCGGTCCGGGCCACCAGCGAGAATTTGAACTGCCGATATAATTCTTCCGGGTGATGTTTCACCGCCCTGTACAGGGTGATCAACTCCTTGTCCAGATCGTTGAGCACCTCAGCCGGTGACGGCTCCTTGCTGAAAAAGACCGAAGCCCCGCCGGCGAACACCTCCACATAGCAGGTGTGCTCCGGGAATCGGTCGATGATTTGTTTTGCCAGCCTGGTTTTGCCTCCGAAGTACGGTATTAAGGCTCCCATAAATAACCTTTCAATTTGCAGGGAGACCTGCTAGAAATTGTCCCGTGCCACCACGCACCAGGACTATGGCAGGTGAACCCTGTGGACCGCCGTTCGTGTTTGCGCACGCTCGGCCGGTTCGGGGATGTTCTAGCATCCCCCTGTCCTGACCTCCTATCGCTTGTCGCGGTATTTGCCTTCTCTCGTGTCGATGTGGACGAACGCACCGTACTCGATCAGCCCGAGCCGATCGGGGAAGTTGGTGTCAATCAGGTGGAAGATCTCAGCCGGCTGATACTCATCGACAACGATATCCGCAGCCCGGCCAGTCAAATGTTTTGATCGTTTCGCACCTTTGACACGGATGTTGTACTTCTCGCACCGGCAGCCGGAGCTGATCCGGACCGGCTTGCCTGTTTCCCACCGCAACCACTGCAGCACGGTGAGCAATTCGGCGTCAACGGTATCAAAGCCGCAACCGCAACGGCAGGTGAATTCTTGCCGGTTAAAATGCGTACTCAATCTGGTCATCGTCTCACCTATATAAAATAGAACGCTGTCACGCCGCCCGGCGCAGCGGTTCAACGCCGACCCGCGCCAGCTTCTCCAGTACGATCGGGTCTTCCAGCGGATCTTCGTAGGTGCCGAACTGCCACTTATCGTCCCAGAAATATTTTGCTCCGATGGTATCCACCGCGTTGAAGTAGGTCACCGCCCGGTAGGCCCGCAGCTGTTTGAGCGGAAACCTGGACCGGGCATTGATGATGGCCAGGTTGTTGTGCAGGAACATCGAATTGCCTTGATGAAATCCCGCCCAGGTGGCCTCGACCACCCGCCAGCTGATATCGTGGACAAAGCAGGCCGGCGACAGAGGCAGCCCATAGCAGTTTTCCGGCACCAGCGCATCGCCGAGACCGCCGCCGGCCCCGCAAAAGGACGGAAACCGGTCCAGCGGCAGCTGGTGTGGCCACCACTGGACCAGGAAAACCGGCATAACCAGCTCAATCCCTTCAACGTTGAGCGCCTTGGTTTCCATCAGCTCACTCGCGAAGGGCCGATCGGATCTGTTCGATCTGGATGGCCATCTCCGCTTTCATCTTCTGGATCTTCAGGATCGTCCGTTTGATGCCAAACGCCACCGCCAACACCAGCGGCCCGACGGAAGTTACGTAATCCTGCATCTTGACCACCAGTACCTCGCCATGGGCTTTGACATCGGCCGCCGAGATCCCTTTATGTTCGAGATACATCATGCCCAGTGCAATCAAGGCAAACAGCCAGAATTCGCCGGACAGAAAGGATGTCTTTAACTGCATCTTCCCCTCCTTGTCAGAACAGACTTGAATCGCTCTTCGACGGCGAGTCGGTGCGCGTCTCGGTGCGCGTCCAGTTGTAATCGTAGGTATACGGGCGTGAGGCATCGACGCTGCCGTTGGTGCCCTCACCGGAGACGGTCAGATCGAGCTTCTGGTAGTCGCCCCAATAGGTCTGCTGGTTCGAGCCGTCCCCATAGTCGAATATCGAATCGTAGATGACGATGCCATCCCGGTTCTCAATGTTCGGCGAACCACTGCGCTTTCCGAGGTCGCCGTCGATCGCCTGGTAGGCTTGCAAACCGAGGGAGAGCCAGCCAGTCAGGTTGTTGTTGAAGACATCGGCCATGATGCGCGGAGTCGGCATCAACGAAACTTTTTCGACAAGCATGGCGGTGATGATGCCGCCCATTACCTTTTCGGTGTCGGTCTTGTATTCGTTGCTTTTATGCAGTCCGATCAAGGCGTCAGCCTGGTGCTGGACGGCGTCGTAATGGGCAACCAGGTTCTCCGACTCGAAAAAGCTGCCTTCCTTGATCATTCCGGTAACCCGGTCCGGCTGGTCCTTGTCGTCATAGAGATACGTCACCTTGCCGCCGCAGCCGACGAGGACAAAGGCCACTATCAGAAGCAACAGCACCATCAGAACACCACGGAACCTTGTCTCGAGAAGCATCTTCCAATTCATCCAGTTCATCATTCACCTCCCGGCGCGTCCACGCGCCTCATGATCAAATCAAACACAGCCGAACCGCTGATCCGCACCTCATCGCCCGCCGGCAGCGGGAACTGCGGGCAGAGCGGATAAGCACGACTGTACGGCCCGTTGTGGCCACCACCGAAAAAGGCCGCCATGAAATACGTATCGCAGTGCAACGCATCGGGGTCCGGCAGCTCAACCACAAACGAGCGCTGCGTCGGACCGATATCGTCGAGCACTGTTAACCGTTCATCACCGCGCCGCCGATACAGCGCGAACCCGTCCGGCGGCGCTTCCGGATCGGCCGTATACATGAACGTCACCTCATAGCTCGCCGCCTGCGCATTGACGGCCACCAACAGCACACCGGTCAAGACAAACAGCACGGCGACCGCTGCGATAGCCAGACGTAAGGTCTTTTCCATCTCACACCTCAATTTCATAATGAGTCAGGTTCGGGGCCGCCTCGATGATGGTATTGTCCCGCACGTACGCTTTGCTGCCCGCCGCCACGCCGGTCCCGAACACCCGCATGGCGCCGCCGCCCGCCGTGGTCACCATGCTCGTGCCGGTCGCGGGCTCGACCGATGCGACGGTGACGATGATCAGCGGACTGTCCGGCAACAGCCGCTTGAATTTCGCCCACAGGTTAGTTGCCACGATAGCGCTCCACGTCGATGGTCTGCCGGACCTTGAGCCCGTTTTTGCCCCAATTGGCGGTGACCGAGACCGCCGTCACCAGGCCCTTCCAGGAAATCACTCCGTCATCCACCTGGATCAGCGTGCCGGGCAGCAGTACGCCGGGCAGCAGCGGCGGGGCGAACACCGGCAGCTCAAGGCGGTACTTCTGCCACCGCCCGGAGGCAGCCAGCACGGCAATACCGCGCTGGCGGGCTGCTTCAACCGCCGTGATCAACGGATCGGTGACCATCGGAGCGATCAGGTCGCCGGCGCTGCCCTGACGGATCACCCGCGCCGAGATTGAGCCGGAGAGAAACACCGCATTGAAGAACGGCCGCTCATCCCACTCGCTGTCGAGCTTGTCGATCATCTCGGCGGGAATGACGATCGCCGCCGTCGCCGTCGGCCAGTCCCAGGGCGGCGTCTGGTAGCGCGGCTGGATCAGCAGTACCTGATCGCTCATGTGGCTTTGCACCATGGCCCCGGCCGCATCGGCAATACTCTTGATCACCGCCAGCGGCGTCTGGTCTCGGTAGCTGAGCGCCCCAGCCGGCACCAACCAGTCGGTGGCGTCCATGTCGATGCTCCAGCCGGTGCCCTGCAGCTCTTGCTCCATCAGCTGCACGGCGGTACGCTGCTGATTCTCGGTATAGGTCCTGATCTCGGCCGCCGGTGCGCCGAGCTGAGCCGACACCGAACGCCCCTCGATCGATCGACTTTTCCCGGTAAAGGCCCGGCTGGCAGTGGTCCGATCCACCTGCAGTCGCCAGGTGTGACCGTTGATCTCGGCATCCACCGCAATCGGGCCGGCCACGGTCGGCTCCAGCAGCGCCAGATGCGCATCGCTGCCGATGGCGGCGCGCAGGCTCCAGCACACCGAATCCCAATCGGTGGAGAGCGTCAGGCTGGTGGTGTCGATGGGCGCGCCGTCGGCCACCCTGGTCAGATAAGCGGTATGGATCATGACATAGACCTTTGCCGCCAGCGCCCAGGGCGCTGTCTTGGGCGGTCGATAAAAATAGGCGTCGCGCCAGCCGGACGGCTCTCGCCAGACGCAGCGCCGGTCATACGTGTATTGGTCGAAATAGAGATCGATATGGTCCCGATCGCCAACCTGGGTGATGGACAGGTGGATGTCGTGTCTGATCTGGTCGCCGTCCGGAGGCTCATAATGCCGCCAGCAGATCTCGTAATAGAATTTCGGCCCCCAGGTCGTCCGGTGATCGATATCCTTGACGGGCAGTCTGCCGATCCACGGGGCGCCCTTGATGATGTCGTTGATCGTATCGTCTTCCCAGGCCAACCGGTAGCGCCGGTCCATGGGCGGCGGGTAGGCGTAATAAATCGGTTTGACACGATCGGGACGGTGATCAGTGTCATCCCATAGCTGCCTCGCGCCGTGATCTTTGCGCACCACCCGTCGCCAGCCGTAACGCCCTTCATAGTTGAGCGTGCGCTGGGCTTTCCGCCAGCTTGATCCGGCTGTGCAGTCCTTGCCGCCAATCCGCTCCCAGACGCTATCCAGGCGCCGTTCTTTGGCCGGCAGGTCGCGGTAGATCGGAGAGAATGACCTGGCGACAAAACGCCGTCGCTGCCAGCCGGCTCCCAAGAGCCGGTTAAGCCGCGCCATCTCGTCCCACGGAATAGCCGTGTCGGGCGACAGAGTGCGCGGCTCAGGCTCTTCCGGAGCGCCGCCCAGCACAATCTCGTCTCCCAGCGGCGGCATCCATAGGCCGCTGAGGGCAAGCAGTATCGAATCGCCGGCGACAGGCTCATAGGTCATGACTCAACAGTTGCCACCTGGGTGATATAATCGGCCACTTCGGCGTTGTAGTAGCCGGTGGTGTCAAAAGCGACGACAAGCAAGGTGCGCTCAGGAAATTCATTCAAGTTTGTGATGTCCCACTTACCGGTTTCTGCGTCGCTGATTGTGCTGCCAGCATAATCAAGATTCCTTCTGTCAAAAGCAACTATAGTCCGTCTTGCCGGCAGTCCATCGACGGTCACCGTGCCAGCCAGTTTATGCCGGTGAGCTATTGGTGAACGCTCTCCTATCTGCAACATCATTGGAATTATTGACATGTCTGTTACTCTTCAAACTCAAAGGCGAAATTTATCTGGTTGTAAGTGGTGCGAAAAGAGAAAGGAAAGAGCATGTAAGACTTTTGTCCGTCTTGAATGACCTGCTGCCATGAAAGCGATTCAGGATGATGACAAGGGATATATACGCCTTCAACGCGCCCTCTGAGCTTTTCATAGGTAGGGCTGGCATCAAAAAACCACACTGGACAAAGCAATAAATTGCCATTGTATGGCACTGCGTTCTTTTGCAATTCGTGCCATTTCAAATTTATTGGACCCGCTATCACCGAGTAAATGAGCTGAGGCGTATTGGCCTCAAGTGAATAATTCCTGGGCGTCTGCGCATTGGAATAATTGTAATTTGTGGGCAAAAGACCGTAGGTGTATGCTGAATAAGGATATGACGTGCAAGAAAACGCCGGGAACGGCTCTGCCCTGTAGGAGGCGAAGTCGCCAAACGAATAAATCCTAAAATCGGTTGACAAAGACATATTCGGAATTACGTCAATCCCTGCTGCGGGGAGAATAAAAAGGTGTAGCATTTTGTTGTTTGCGAAAAGATGCCACTGCCTCGAATCGGCGTTACTAAAATTGCTTTTGTTTTGGTAGGTGGATGCTCCGGCTTCGTAAAATAAGCCTGATCCATTGTCTATATCGGTCATTATCTCATAGCCTTTCGCGATATAACTTTTGGCATCTGGCGTGGCCTCATCTATGCGCAGAAACGCCCCCGTCCCGTCAACAGGATCATTCCTAAACACAGCTATGTCTTCGGTGGCGTTGATGAACTCAAGGGTCCACCCTTGGACTGGCGCTACATCGCCATATCCGTCGATCAGGCACGCCCTAAGCAGACTTATCAGCGCCCCCCTGGTGCCACTAAGAACCGGAGCATTGCCGTCGGTGCATTGAAATTTTTTGAAGACAGCCATTATTCAGCATCTCCTCTATTTGTATGGTGAATTGATCGCTCGGCTCCTTGGCCGGTCCTTGCAGGGTGGTGCGGGCGACCCATAACGGGGGATTGGCCCCGTCGGTGTTAAACCTGAGCACGTTGCCGGTCGCCCAGCCGGCGCCAAAGCCGCGCTAGTCGATGAAGAAAAACGGTTGGTTGGTCGCCGGGTTGATCGGGATCATTCGGCATCTCCTCTGATCTGCAGGGTAAACTGATCACTCGGCTCCTCGGCCGGTCCTTGCAGGGTGGTGCGGGCGACCCATAACGGGGGATTGGCCCCGTCGGTGTTAAACCTGAGCACGTTGCCGGTCGCCCAGCCGGCGCCAAAGCCGCGATAGTCGATGAAGAAAAACGGTTGGTTGGTCGCCGGGTTGATCGGGTTGCAGTCGTTGGTGATGTAGCCTTCGCCGACCACGCCGTACTTCTCGCCAATGACCTGGAAGTGATCTTCGGCATCGAACACCAGCGCCCAGCGCTCTTTCACCGCGCCGGCGTTGGTCACCGCAATCGGGTAGTTGATCTCGTTATAGTTGGCGCTCGTGGCGTCGCCGATCAGATCGTCGGACCAAACGCCGCTCCAGGTCTTCTGGTCGAACAGGTTAAAAGCCCGCGCCTGGAGATCTCCGAACAGCAATGCTGAGCTGACATAGGTGCCGGCCACCGGATAGCTGTTTTGCAGACCGGAGGCCACGGTCAGCTGCCCGTTGATCTGCACCCCGGAGACGAGCGCCATATCCTCGATCCGGTGCGAGCAAATGATGGGATAGGTGAACCCGGACAGATCGAGTGGATCGGCCATGGTCAGCAGCTGCGCGTCCTTGTCGAAACTGTATGCTGTGGACGGCACCCGCAGCGGCGGGCTGCTCGAGTCGTACAGCTCGACGCTGGCGACACCGGACCTGCTCAGGATGATCTCCTGGCCGGCGGAAAGCGGGTTGGGCAGCTCGTCGTTCTGCGTGTTGTGCACGACAATCACATCGCCGGCTTTGACGATCGGTACCCGGCCGTCGGACGGCAGCCGAACCGGGTCGACGCCGATCAAATCGGCATCGAGCGGGATATATGAATAGGCAACGCAGGTGTAGCTGATGGAATCGGCGAACACCTCCACCGGCTTGAAGACATAGCCGTCCTCGTCAATATCGTCCGGGTGGTACCATGGCTCCTCGATATAACTGCCGTCATCAAACACGTTGACGCCAAAATCCAGACAGACCACTCCGGTTTCATAATCAACGGCGCCGCGCACAAAGTCGCCGACGATGGTGCCGGAGAACCCGGCGGTGGCGCTCACCGTCTCGCCGTCAATGGTGGCCCCGATCAGACTGACCGATCCGGGCCGCAGCGGCGCACCCGGCGTGCGGAAGGTGACGCTGTTGACCAACTGGTTGCCGAGCCGCCCGGTCAGCGACTGCACTTCAATAGTGTTGTCGCCGCCGTCAAGCACATCCAGCGTGATCAGCCCGGTGGAATAATCCATCTGGCCGGCCAGAGCGCCCAAACCGGTGGCCGGGTCCGGGTTGCGGTAGAGTTTGCCGAGCCGGTCGATGTAGCGGTCGCCGGCCCACTCGAACAACACCGATCCGGGCTGGATGGTGTAGCCGACATCGTTTTGCAGCAGCTTGAGCTGGTACGATTGGGCGGCGATCAGCTCGTTTGCCGTTTCCTGGGCGGACGCGGCGAGCGCATAGGACGCCGCGATGTTGCCCGTTATCGAGCCGGCCAACTCACGAGAGAGCGATCCTTGTTGATACCTGGTGACGGTCGTTGCCGTCCGCTGCACGGTCGGTTGGGCCGTCGTGGCGTTGGCATAACTCCGATACGCCGTGGCGGCGTTGCGCGAAGCACCCCAACTCGCTGCTGTCGTTGTCCTGAAAGATCCTCTGCCCATGCGGTTTGCCTCGTTACGCTGACGGGATAGTGGTGCTGTAGCTTGTCTCGGTGTACGGCCGTGACCAGCTTTCGCTCACCTGCAGGGTCAGGTTGAGACTGCCGTTGCCGGTGACGTAATCGATCGTCCCGGTGACTGCCGCCACCGTCGTACTACCCGGCCATCGGGGATGGCTGGCCGATACCTTCTCCGACCACTCCGGAGCGGAGAGGTTGCCACTGCCGTCGTCAACCACCGTCACCAGTTGGGCCAGGCCGGCGATGGCCAAATTGAAGGTCAGTCTGAGCGAGCCGGGTTTGATCGGCGCCGACGGTAGGGTGAATGGCACGGTGCCGGAGCCGCCGGCAAGGCTTGCATCCACAAAGGGATACTTCTCATAATCGATCTCGTACGAGCCTCCGGAAACGATCAGCTGGGTCGGCCGAAACACCAGCTCACCGGTGGCGTAGTTGATATGCCCGGCCGCATCGCCGGTGATGACGCCGCTGCCGTTATCGGCGGCGGTAGCGGTCGTATCCACACCGACCGGCCAGGAGATGGACACACTGCCCGGCTCGATCGGAGCGTTGGCCAGCTGGTGCACGACCTCCGGGACGTCAATGGTAACAACGCCGCTCAGATCCACCGTTTCGATGGGATTGGCCCAATTGAAAATGATCGGCGTCTCCGCGTCGGGCAGCGCCCCGCAGGTGAGAATGATCGAGCCGGTGGCGTAGTTGACCGTGCCGCTGCCGGTACCGATAATGTCGGGGACCAACTGGCCGGTACCGTTGTCCCGGACCCGATACCATTTGCCCTGGGCCATGAAATCGACCCACACCGAGCCGGGGATCGGCAGCGGATCAAGGATGGCCGTATAGTTATAGCCGGGCTGCACGCCGGTGAGCCGCTCGGTGGTGGTCGGCACCCGCAACACCTCAACACCGACGACGGCGATCATGGTCAGGGTGACGGTTGTCGAGCCGGCTAGCTCCCTGAACGTGACGGTCCCGGTCGAGTAATCGACCAATCCCCGCTGATCCTCGCCTTCGTAGAGCACCCCGTCGCCGTCGTCGGCGAAACTTCTGCCGTTGCTTGTCTGGATGGTCAATGAGCCGGGTTTGATGCCGGCGCCGAAGTACGCCTGCGCATCGGTCTGCAGGGTGAAACCCGAAGCGGTGATGGTCTGCGGCTGCCCGCTGCCGATCACCGGACCGGCCTCGCCGACCGACAGGTCGACCATCGGCGACTCGCCCTGGGCGGACGGCACCAGGTGGGCATAGATCGAATCGACCAGCAGCGAGATCGCGCCCTGGCTGATCTCCTGGGTGGGCAGCATCACCCCGTAATACTTGGCGGCATCCGACACCATGGTGGTATAGACGGTGGTCGCCAGGGCGTCGTTGCGGCTCACCTCGACGCCTTTGAAGGTGTAACGCAGCGGGTCGCCGATCTCCAGCTTGAGCACTTCGCGGTTAAAGCTCAGCGCCTGGGTGTATTCGGAGGTGGAGAACTCGCCGGTGGTCAGCTCCACTTTGGTGATCCGGACGAACTGCGACTGCTCGCCTGCCAGTCCCTTGTCGTTGAACAGCACCAAGACGTCGCCGACACCGGGCGAGCCGGAGCCCTTGATCTGGAACAGCAGCAGCTGCCGCGCGCCCGCCGGCTGATCGCCCCATAGCCAGCCCGGATAGCGCGGACCGATGGTCACATAGGATTCAAGGCGGTCGCGGGCCGCCGTGCGCTCGTCATGCGGGTCGCCGGTGGTGAACAGACAGACCGATACCTTCGGGTCCGCCGCCGGTTTGGACAAAATGACATGGGCGCCGGAGTAGACTTCGGTATCCGGTGTGTTGACGTGCACGAATCCCTTACGCAGGCTGACCCGGCCATAGACCCGGTCGAGGCGGGAGATATCGGGAAAGAGATTGTTGACGTTGCCGTCGACGATCTCAATGCCGGTCATCCGGCCGCCGCCGTCGTCGTTGTCGGTGAGGCGCTGGGAGGCCATCAATTTGACGTCTTCGGTTACAATCGGCATAGCATCATCCTTGCGTCGTTTCCTCTTTTGCCAGCAGCCGCAGCGCGTGCAGCAGGTAGATGTCGGTATCAGCCGGCGGGGTCATCTTAGTCAGCGATTCGGCCTCGATCGGCTTGCCGTCGCCGTGGCGAAACAGCACCGTGAACGTCCTGCCGCGCAGGCTCAAGCTCATTTCCAGCCCCGGATGCGCCGCCTTGGCCTGCAGGGCCAGCACCGTTGCCCGCGTCGTCCAGGCCCAGCCCTCGTCGCCCACCAGGGTGATTGGCCGGCCGGCCAGCTTTGTCGAGATATCGAGCAGCAAGGCCCCGGCGATTGAGAACCCTTCTTCCTGCTGCACCGGCGTCCAGTCCGTTTCGTCCTGCCACCACAGATCATCCGGCAGGGTGATGTCGTCGAGCATGATCATGCCGTAGTCATCCCCGCCTTGGCCAACACCTGGAGCAGCGCCTCCACATCCTGCTCGCCGCCGCGCAGGCTGCCGCCGGCAAAGCGCAGCTCATGCACCTTGGCCGCACCGCCGGTTCCGGTCGTCCCGCCCCCGGCCCCGCCTTGCCCATCGGCGATCGCCGCCAGCCGGCCGCGCACCGTCGCCCCCAGGTCGCCCAGCCCGGCGTCGGCCGGCAGCGCCTGCAGGGCGTTCTTGGCGGCGGTCTGCTGCAGCGCCTTGGAGATCGCCAGTCCCAACTCGCCGGCTGACTTCACTCCCATAAACGCGGCTCGGTCACCCTGAGCGGCGCCGACCTTTCCGGCGCCGCCGGCCAGTCCCCGATAGGCGTCTTTCGCCTGATCGGCCAGCGCCTGGGCCTCTTCCAGATTGCCCGCTTTCATCGCCTCTTCGGCGGCCTTCTGATATTCCTTGGCCGCCTTGGCCTTGGCCCGCCAGCCCTGTTCCTCAGAGCGATGGCGGCCGCCCAACTGGTTCAGTTCGTCGGCCAGGCTTTTTTCCCGGCCGGCAATGTCGTCCTGGATGCGCTTGACGTTATCGGCATAGGTCTGCCAGCCGGTCTTGGATTGATCCAAGGCGTCGGTCTCGGCCGCCGCCCGCGCATCGGCGGTACTGTCGGCCAGCATGGCCTCCTGGCTGTCCCGGTAGGCCCGTTCGGACTGCTCGGCGGCTTGCTCCACCGCCTGACTCGTCTCGTCGGCGGCTTTGCCAATCGGCTCGAACTGCTTTTTCTCAATAGGTTCTTGCGCTGCATCAGCCTTCGGGGCATAACCGTGCCCGGTTTTTTTCTTCCGGGCCGCCCGCTCCTGGGCCGTGGCTTCATCTTCGAGCGCTTCTTTCTCGCGACGTTGTTCCTCTTCACGCTTTTTCTGCTCGGCGAGCCGGTATTTTTCTTCCTCGGCGGCCTTCATGCGCCGTTCCAACTCGGCCTCGTCGTTGGCTGCCTTTTCACTGGCAGCAGCCTTCTTCCGGTCGCTCTCTTCTTTTTTGCGAGCTTTTTCGCGCGCTGCTTCTGCCGCCTCGGCTTCGGCCTGGGCCTTGGTTTCCGGGTCAGCGGCGGCTTTTTCCTCGGCCCGAGAAGGCAGGCCTTGTTTTTTGCGCCAGACGTCGTCGGCCTCCTGTTTCTTCCGGGCTGCCTCCTTGTCGGTCAGGTACGTGGCAAACGGGTCTTTCTTCTTCTCCGCCGCCTCGGTATCGAGCACCGGAGCTTCCGTCACGGGTTCGGTTTCGGGCTTCGCCTCGGCTTCCTTTTTGGCGCGATCGGCCGTCGTCTCTTCCTCTTCTTTGTCCTTCGCTTCCTTTCGCTCCCGGTCCTTGCGGTCGATCTCTTCATACGATTTGTCAAGCGCGTCCTTGGCGATTTCGATCTTGCGGTTAACGGCCTCCACGTCGCCACCGGTAAGGATCGCCCACATTTTCTGGGCAGCCAGGCCGATCCGATCGAGGGAATAAGCCATGCCCACGCCGGCCTTCTGCACAATGGCGAACTCTTTATTGGCCCATGTCCCGACAGCCCAGCCGGCAGTGGCCGCGCCCAGCACGCCGAACGCCTTGGAGAGCAGCCCGACGCTACCGACGGATGAAGTGAGGACGCCCTTGAGCTTGCCGAGCTGGCCCATGGCCGCCGACGCCCAGCCGGACAGCTTCGCTTTAGACAGAAGGTTCGCCTTGCTCGCCAACGCAGCCATATCAACGCCGAGCAATTTCAGCACCGGCGACAGCGCCTTCAGCGGACCTTTGACGCCGCCGATAGCCAGCATCGCCAACCGGGCCGCCAGCGCCGCGCCCTTGAGCGTCACCAGCGCCGCGACCAGCAGGACCACGACCTTGGTGATACCCGGATAAGCGGTGGCCAGATCCGTGATCATGTTGAGCATACCGGTCAGCCCGTCCAACACCCCGGCAAGCACCGGCAGCAGATGGGTGCCGAGGGCGATGGCCAGCCCCGAGACGGCCGACTGAAAATTCAGCCAGGAACCGGTCAGGTTGTCGTTGATCAGCTTAGCCATTTCCCGCGCTTTACCGGCGGCATCCTCGTTGGCCTTGGCGAGCCGCTCGACGCTGTCAATCTGCCGACTCATGACGATCGCCGCCGTGCCCGCCTCGGTGCCGAAGATCTTGTTGGCCTCGGCCAGGCCCATATTGGCGTCGCGCAGCCGCTGCATGGTCGCCACGAAATCGACGCTGCCGTCGTTGTTGCGGGCCACCTGCACCCCCATTCGCCGCAGCGTCTCTTCCGCCTCGCCGGTCTGACTGGCGAGCTTGGCGAGCATGGTCCGCATCGAAGTGCCGGCCATGGTGCCCTTGATGCCGTTGTCGTGCAGCACGCCCATCGCCGCCGCCGCTGTCTCAAGCGGAACGCCCAGCGCCGCCGCGGCCGGGGCGGCGTACTTCATCGCCTCGGCCAGCTCGGTGACGGTGGAGTTGGACCGGGTGCTGGTATTGGCCAGCACATCGGTGATCCGGGACAGATCGCCGATCGAAAGACCCATCCCGCCCATGATATTGGTGATGTAATCGGCCGATGCGCCCAGTTCGATACCGCCGACCAGGGCCAGATCAAGGGCCGGCCCGATGGCAGCGATCGACTGTTCGGCAGTGAGTCCGGCCATGGACAGCATTTTCATGCCCTCGGCCGCCTGGACGGCGGAGAACTCGGTCTGCCGTCCCAACTCCTGCGCCCGCTTGGACATCTTATCCAGCGTATCCGTAGCGGCGCCGGTGATCGCGCCGATCTCGGCCATCTTCCGCTCGAACCCGGCCGCTTCCAGAACCGGTTTGCCGATAGCCGCCAAACCGGCAAGAAACTTGGTTAGCTTGGCGGTCACCGTCTCGGCTGTCCGGCCCAGCACGGAGGTATCGACCTCGGCCTTGCGCGCCTTCTCGCCCAGCTTCTCCACCTTTTTGCCGCCGGTGGCGGCGGAGTCGCCCAGCCGCTTGACGCTTTTTCCCGCCCCTTCCGCACCGCTGCTCATGCCGCCGAGCGCCGTGCCGGCCTTGCCGGACATGGCGCCGACGGCCGCACCGGTGTCACCGAGCGCTTTCTTGAACGCTTCGGTGTTCAGGGTGAGAAACAACTCCAGGTGTTCGTTGGCGTTCATGCGTTACCGGGCGCGCGTGCTCAAGGCGTTGAGGGCGGTGAGGAAACAGCTCCAGCCGTAGTGCCAAGCGCCGACTCCATGACCTGCCTGTATGACTCGGCAAACAGCTTCGGCAAGTTCTGCGTGACCATTGCCGACAGGCCGACGAGCATTCCTTTGAGGCCGAGCTTGTCGGCGATCCCTAAAAAAGCGCTGTTCACCTCGACAAAACTCTCAACGATCTGCTCGATCTCGGACGGCCACAAGTCCTGCAACCGCTTTCCCTCGGGCAGATCCACGCAGTCGGTGAGCAGCGAGATCATTTCGCCCGCCTTGTCGGCTGAGTTCAAGGCCCGGTACAGCGCAAACGGGCTGACCTCCTTGACGGTCACCTCGCCGACGTCCTTGACGGTGATGATCAGTGATTTACGCATGGCGTTACTCCTGATTTAAAGCCCCGTTAACGGCTCTTATTAGCTGAGCCAGATATGCTGCATCGGATGATCCTTGCCGGCCGGCGTCTCCAGCGCCCCCTCGAAGGTGACGTTGACAAAGTCCTCGCCGATCAGGCTGAAGTTGGAGGTCGGGGCCAGACGCATCTGATAGATTTCGGAGATGAAGCTGCGGCCGTCGTCGAAGTTCTGGCCGTCCAGCTTGACCCGGATGCGCACGTTGGCCTTGGTCATCCCCTTCATGATCGTGCCGGATACCGCCGCCTTGGTCAGGGTCACATGCACCGTCTCCCCGGCGGCAATGGCTCCGTCAGACTTGGCCATGATCATGCCCAGACGCGGGTTGATCTCATAGTCGTCGCCGACGGTATAGGTCGTGGTGTCGGTTTCGTCTTTGACCACCACGGCGCTGATCATGTAATGGCCGATATCCACCCACTTGTCGGCGATGGTCACCACCGCAATCGCCTCGGTGACGTCGCCGGCATCCTGTGTCAGCACGCTATTGGTGCCGAAGAAAGCGGCGGCGAACAACGCCTGGTCGAGCTGGGCAAACGTGATGGTCGCCGTCATCGGTTTGGGCAGGGTCACGCTGGCCAATACCTGGCCGTAATTGCTACGTCCGTGCGCCGTCTGCTCCTTACGTTCCGAGTCCGGCTTGGGCGTGAATTCCGAGCAGTCGCCTTTCAGCTCCAGGCCGGTCGCTTCGCCGGTATCACTGAGAATGTCGACGTAGGCGTCGGCCGCGCCGAGAAATGAAAACGGTGTGTTCATGTGCTCCTCCTTAGATGATCGTCATGGTCACGAAACGGACCTCGTAGACGACCCGCGTTTTATCGAATTTATCCACAAACCGGGTGCCGGCCGCCGCCAGGTGTTTCACGCCCCGGCATGGCTGCCAGCCGACCCCGGCGGCGTTCACCTGCTCAACCAGATTGAGCGCCTCGGCAGGCGTTCGGGTCAGCTCCAGGATGACGATCACCGACCAGTAGCGGCTCAGCTTCTGGCCGATATGCTGCTGCAGGCTGCCGGTCGAGCGCTCCGGGTAATCCCCGGAGAAGACCACCACCGCCGCCGGCAGGAGGGCATCGGTGGCCATCGCCTCGTCGAGATCCTCCATGCCGACCACCGAGCGCAGCGCCGGCACCTGCTCCTTGATCTGCTTGATCAACGCGTCGAGCTGCTCGGCCAGGCTCAGCACCGCCGCCATCTAAAAGCCCTCCAGCAGGCCGCCCGGCCCGCCATATACCTTGCCGCTCGAGGCGGCGAGCGTCTGGCCGGGCGGCGACTCTGTTTTCTCGGTCGCCCCGAAGCCGATCTGGCCGGTGCTGATCTTCACCAGCACCGCCAGATCCGCCTGATACTGCTTCTCCCACACCTCCGGCACCTGATTGCGCCGCCGGTAGAGAAAGAAGACGGCCAGGTTGGCGGCAATGGTCCGGATCAAACCCGGTACCGGATCAAGCGGCACCGTGCGTTGCAGGCCGACATAGCCGTCGATCACCCGGCCCGCCTGGTCGATCGCCGCGGCGATGGTAGCATCGTCAACGGCTTCTGCTCCAGCCTGATCGTTGGACAACTTGATCAGGGTCTCTTCCGGCAGCAGGGCCACCAGGTCGGTCAGCTGTGCGTAGGCCATGAGTTCCTCTCAGTTTAGGCCGCGGTCGCCACGCCTTTGCAGATCGCCTTGACCACCGGTACCGGTACCGGCTTGCTCATGCCGATGATCTCGTAGCCGGACGGGTTATCCTTCTTCACCGGCTTGGAGTAGAACGGCATCGGCAGCAGGTTGGCGTCGAGATCGTCCAGGGCGCAGTAGAACAGCCGCCACGGCGCGTCGGCGGCCACCGCCAGCACGTGGTGGTCGGTCACCGCCGGCACCCAGGCGCTGTTGGTCAGGTTGGTGTAGCCGCCCTGGGCCAGCTTGATTTCAAAGCCGGCGATGTTGATCCCCTGCTCGGTGACCTTGGCGGCGACCTTGCTGTCGCCCGGCAGGGCCAGCACCTTGTTGGCCACGGCCACATAGGTCTTCTGTCCGGCCAGATAGTGGATGGTCGACCCGTAGCCGCTGGTCTGCTTGATCTTATTACCTATGTTGATCAGATCGAGCAGGATGTCGGCGACAGTGGTGTCGGCATGATCCCACTTCTTGACGATGGTGAACTCGAGGACCGAGCCGAAATCCACCTCGTAGAGCTTCAGGCCGGTATCGGTCTTCATCGGGTAGCTGATCTTGCCGGTCAGCGATTGGCAGGCCAGGGCCTCGGTGGTGGCCCGCACCACCCGGCGCTGGGCGTCCACCTTGTTGCGCACCCATTGTTCGGTGCCGGTGGTCCCGAGCAGCTTCAGGTTGTTCAGGTCCGCCGCCGTGACAAAGGACGAAATGTCCACCGGCTGCGGCTCCAGATAGGTGATCTTCTGACCCTCGCCGCCGAGCGCATAGGCGGCCGTGCCCCGGCGAACCACCGGCACGTTGCCGTTGATCGCGGTCAGCTCGTCGAAGCCGAGCACCGGGAAGGGGTGCGTCGGCCGGTTCGGGTAGATCAGGTCCATGATAAAGGTCTGCAGCACCGGCAGGGCGAGCAAATGGTTGGCCACCGCCACCGGCGAAAAAAATGATCTCAGGTTGATCTGCATGTCAGCCTCCTTGGCTATGATGATCAGGGGTATGGTTCTCGTTTACGCTCGCCGGCTCAGAGGGGGTAGATGCCGATCCCTTCCAATGCCTCGATGTCCGCTGCCACCGGCGCCGCCCCGGCCACGCTCAGGTTGGCCGCCACCGCCGTGCCGTGCACCAGCACCGCGCCGGCCTGCTCCTCGGCGGTATCGATGCGTTCCGTCAGCACGCCGCCGCCGGCCAAATCGTCCACGCCGAGCAGCCCGGCCTGCTGCCAGACCACGGTGCCGTCGGCAACGTTTGCCGCAGCCGTCTCCGGCCAGGTCGGTTCCGCTGCGGCGGTGGTGCCGCCGCTGGTGGCCCGGTAGTAATGACCGTTGGGGGTGGTTGGCACGGCCAGGGCGCCGGCGGCGACGACCGTTTCAGCCTCCCAGGCGGCCGCGTCGGCCAGCTCCGGTTCATAGGCCGCCATCTCGCTATTCGCGTCCTTGGCGACCACGGCGCCCGCTTCCAATACCCGACCGTCCTGGCGAAAGGCCTTGGCCAGCACCACCGCCGGATGGGTCCGGTCGATGATTTGTTTTTCCGTGAGCTGCTGGCTGCCCAGCACTGCGTTATGTGCCATGTCGTTTCTCCTCGTTTGTGGTTAGCGCGCTCGTCGTCGGCACCCGCCGTTCTTAAACGTGCTTGCTCAGATCGGCCAGCTGCCCCTTGTCGTTTCGGGCAAAGTCCTGGCCGTGCCGGCCCTGTTGGTCCGGACAGTCCGGCAACTGCTGAGTAAACTCGGCTGCCGGCAGCGCCCGGACAAAGCCCTTGAACCAGTCGGCCTGGCTGATGGTACGTTTCGTCCCGTCGGTCTCGAAGCTGAAATCGGCCTGCTCGCCGTCCGGCAACGACTCCATGAAGGCCACCACTTCATCCTTCCGGTCGACGGCGATCTTGCCGGTGGCCACCATCTCGCTGTCGACGAAGCGGGCAAAATCGTCCTTGCGCGCCGCCGCCCTGGTCTTCGCGGAACTCTCCCGGTCGGCCTGGCGGGCCGCTTTCTCGGCGGCCAGATCCGCCTCCAGCTGTTTGATCTTCTCGTCTTTCTCCATCTCGTCTTCCTCCTGATCGGTGTCGCGCCGCCCGTCATCGGCCGGCAGCGCAAATTCATGGTCGGTGCACTCGCCGTCCCCGGCGAACTGCGCCGCTTGTTTGAGGCCCGCCACCTGCGGCAGGGCCGCCCCGAGAAAACCCAGGTGCAGCAGCTTCGCCCCGGCCCCGGTGCGCACGATGCGCACTGACCGGTTCTTGAACTTCTTCTGCGCCAGCGCCTCGGCGAAATCCTTGTGCAGCTCGCCGATCCGGCCGAGCAGCACGCCGCCCTTCCGCTTGACCTCGGCAATCCAGCCCCAGGCCGGACTGTCGGTGGCCGGATGGCCGACCACGATCGGCACCTGGTCCTCGGCGTTGAAGTTGCTCACCATCGCTTCCAGGTCGGCCTCGCTATAGACGCCCTTGTCCCCGTAGTCGCCGGCCTTGAAGATCTCCGTCCATGCTCCGCTTTTCATGATCAGCTCCTCTGCATCAGTCGTTGAAGGTTGGCGCTCACCAGCTCCTCGATATCGCCCCAGTCATCGTCCTGAATCATCATGAACGGCCGGGCCGGCAGTTTCAGGTGCCGCGATCGCTGGTGCGCGCTGACCTGCACCTCGGTGAGCGGGATCGGTTTGCCGAACGCTTGGGTGATACGCCGCACATGCGCCCGCACCTGCTGGCTGATCTGCTTGTCCACCCCGAAATGATGGGCGGCGGCATACTCCACGTTGGTGCCCACCCGGACCGCCTCGCTGCTGCCCATGGAGGTGATCGAGTTCATCAGCCGGCCGGTGTCGATCAGGGTCTGGCCGGAAGCCTGCCCGTAACCGGCCTGGCTGTCGGCCCGGCTGCTCGCCGGCCATTTCTGGGGCCGGCCGCCGACCCGGAAGTTCCAGCGCACCGATTCTTCCAGCAGCAGCCCCAAATCGCCGGCGATCGGCAGCAGGTCATCCACCTCCCGGAGCAGCAGCCGCACGGTCCGGTCGAAACCGGCCCGCTCGAGGCGGTAGGTGAGACCGGAATCGCTCATCGTCTCCCTCCGGGTACCGGTGCCGGGCAGCCGGCAGCGGGATGTATGTTTAAACCCCGTTTAATTTTTCGCCTGCTGGCCGCACCGGGCACCGCCCGAGTGTCGGGGCGGGCACTACCGTGCGTGCGAATTTGGGCCGTTCTGAGCGTTTCTTGCGCTTTCACTGATCGCATGTTATTTTTTCATCATGTCGCAGCGACATGCCCGTCGTGCCGGTCGGGGGGGCCACCCTGCCAGACAGGCCTGCACGAGTCGGTCGGTGGCCCGGCCGATCATCGCGGGTACAGCAGCAAACCCCGCCGCTGCCGCTCCGCGTAGTCAAGATCCGGCTCCCCGCTCTTCAGCGGCAGAAAAGCCGTCACCCCCTGAAACTCTCCGTCGGCCACTTCGAACACCGCCAGCCCGGCAAGCCGCTGCTTATCCTCGGTCTTCCACAGCCCCACATAGCGTTTGGCCAGCCGCACCGCGCCGGACTTCTCGTCTTTCTGCGGGGTCAACCAGATCTCCAGCGGCCGCTCGATCATCTCCGCCAGCAGGCCGATCGACTCGCCGTGTCCGGCCTTGCCGAACTTCCAGCGCGGCTCCGTCCCCGGCGTCTTGTCGATGAGGAAGCTGCGCAGCGACAGCACCACCGGCTCGCCGGCGCCGTCGGTGAGGATGCTCTGCTCGCCGAACCGCTCGATAAACGCCTGCCGGTAAAACTCGTCACCGCGCCCGGCCGGCAGCAGGGCGCTTTCATCCAGATCAGCGATCGCCGCCGGCCGGATGTTGCGCAGCGCCGGGCGGCGAAAATCGTCCGGACCGCGCAGGTCGGGCAGCGGTTCGAATTGTTTCCTGGCGGCGCGGCCGATCCCGCCGAAGGCCGCCTTACCGGGATGGTAGTTAAAGCCGGGATCAGGCAGCAGCTGCTGCATGGCGATCTGTTCACCGGTCGCCGGATGGGGAATGAGCACCGCCGTGTTGGTCGGGTCCTCGGTCTCGACGCTCAGCCCGCGCCGTTTGACCTGGCCGGCGGTGAGCGAAATGGTCGAGCAGCGGCAGCGAAAGCCGTTCGGCGGATACCAGGTGTCCCAGAACGGATGATCGGCCGGGAAGACCTTGCCGTCCATGGCCCGGTGGGTGGGCCGGGTGCGCCGGTCGTTGACCGCGTTGTACATCAGATACGGAAACGTCCCGGTCCGCTCCTTCTGCCGCTGCCAGCGGCCGGCGTTGTAGGCCGTCTGGATGTTGGTGCGAAAGATGTTCTGCACCCGCCATTCCCGCTTGCCGCTCCAGCCGCGCCGGGCAAATATCTCGGCGCACTGCTTCTTGAACTCGCCGTAGCTGATGCCGTCCTCGATCGCCCGCTGCAGCGCCTGATAGACACTGCTCAGCTCGTCACCCTTGGCGATGCCGGAGACGGCAAAAGCCTTGAGCCGGGTCTCGTTGTCCAATTTGGCAAAGGCCGCCGGGCCGAGCTGGATCTTATCCTTCCAGAAGGCGATCGCCTCTTGCATCGGCAGCGCTTCAAGCGTCAGGGTCATCGCCGCCCTCCGCCGTTTCTTGCTTGGCCGTATAGCTGCCGTAGAGCGATGCCGCCGTCAGCGTCCTGGTGAGCAGATCGCCCAGGGCCTCGGTTTCCAGATCCGGATACAATTCGAGCAGGCGCTCCATCGCCTCTTCATAGGACTCGGCCGACTCCACCACACCGAGCAGCTTGGCTTCGTTGGCCGCAAGGATGCCCGTCGCCGTGGCGGCGCTGCGCTCGGCCAGCTCTTCCAGGGCCTGCTGCTCGGCGGTAAACGGCTCGTCGCTGCGGGCAAAGTCGGCGCCGGTCTCACCGCCGCCGGCCGGACGCACCGCCGGAGCGGCCACCATCTCATCGTCATCACGGTACTCCTCGCCGATGCCGAACTTGTCGTAGGCCCAGCGCAGCGGCACCCGGCCGGGCATCGCTTTGATCGCCAGATTGGCCACCGCCGCCCAGCCTTTGGGCGGCTCCTGTTCCTCGAGCCAGACAAACTTCGGCGGCGCCGCCTTGTCGCCCAGGTTCAGCTCGGTGATCCAGGCAAACAGCCGGTTCATCACCCGGCCGACCAGCTTGCCGTCGGCCTCGACGATCTCGTCGCGCAGGCCGCTGTGCGTCTCCGCCGCCGCCCGCGAACCGGAGCTGCCGTCCATCTCGGTGGACAGCGTCTGGCCGACCAGCACCTTGCTGATCTCACCGTTGCAGGTCCGGATCAGCCGCTCGTGGATCTCCGGATTGGCGCCCTCGGTCAGGTGAAAATCCACCTTCGCCCCTTCCGGCACCACCGCTACCGGATCGACGACCATCGCCACCAGCGCGCCGAGCAGCTCGCGCCGTTGAGGCTCTTCAGCCTTGCCGCCGAGCTGGGCGATAATCCACGGCAGGCCGTACTTCTCTGCCAGCGTCACCCACCATTTCCAGCCAGAATGCTTGAACAGGTACGGCCAGTAGCAGCGCGACAGCAGCGCCTCGCCGTAGGGGTTGTCGGTGCTTGCCATGTGGGAGGCAACCAGCGCCTTGTAGGGCGGCAGCTCCATGCCGTAGCTCGGCTCGGTCAGCGTCTGCAGCCGCCACTGCACCCCGGTATGGATCAGCCGCCGGTTGGGGATGTCGCGCAGAAACGCCGGCAGCCAGACCCCACTCTCAAAACGCCACACCACCTCCAGGGCCCGGTGGCCGCGCAGCGCCGCCTCCTGCAGAATGCCGAGGCTGTTCTCCAGCGGATACTCCTCATGCTCTTCGAGCTGTGCCAGCGCCTGCTGGCACAGCTCGGCGGCCCGCACATCGGCGCTCTGTTCGCCGCCGGCCTTGACCTGCCATTCCCGGCGCAGCATGCCGGAGCGGCGGTCGATTACTTTGGCGATGACATGCGAATCGGACATCACCTGGTCGTAAATCTGGTGGCTCAGTCCGGCCTTGCGCAGCACCTCGTCGGGGTTGGGCAGGGCCGACAGCCCGCGCACGAAGCTCGGGTCGCTCGTATGATCGGCGATCTGCCGCAGCAGCTCTTCGTTGTTCATTTCAGAACCCCCTCACCATGCGGGACGCTTGACGCGGAGCGGTCAGCGGAACAAAATATGCCGGCGGCATCTTATTCAGCGCTGCATACTCCGCCAGGGCCAGCGATATGGCAAAGTCGCCATGGCGCACCAGGTCCGGGTCTTTGAAGTCTTTGCGTTCGACCCGCGCCACCATGGGGATACCGTCGATTTCCTCGACCGTCCGCAGATCCTGTTCAAGCGACGCGTCCCGGGGCAGATCGTAGTTGTCATCCTCGAAGCACGTGATCATCTTCGGCATCCACGCCCCGTACCATTTGCGCGACAGGTCGATCTGATGGATACAGTCGCGGCCGAAGTCGGCAGCAAATTCGTCGGCGGTATACTCGGCCATCTGCTGTCCCGGGCCGGTCGCATCCATGGCCGCGCCCGCAAACCTGGGCAACCCCCTGAGCACCGCCCACCAGATCTGCTCCTGCTGCCGGTTCGGGACGTTGTTCAACTCCACGACGAACGGGGCCTTCCGGTCGAGGTTATGCTGGATGGTCAGCGGGGTGATGACCGAAAAATGGCGATGCCTGGCAAAGTCCATCCCCGCCACATGCTCGAGCGATGGATCAAGCGCCACCAACAGCGGGGCGATGGACCGCTTGATGAAATCGTCGGCCCAGGATCTTCGTTCGCTATCAGGCCGACGGACAAAATCATCATCGAGCGTTGCCCGCAGGACGGGCCGTTCTTCTTTCATGGCCCGCTCGATCCAGACACCGGGTATCGAGACGCCGCCACTGTCCCGGGGTATCGCGTCAAGCTCTTCGCGCATGGCCGCCTTGCGCGGGCCGTATGCCGCCCGGATGCGTTTGTACCACTCCTCTTTGCCGGTCGGGGTCGGCGTCCAACCCTTCATCAGGCAGACCCGCTCGTACAGGCCGTTCTCCACCGCCTGATCGAAGGTGACCGCGAAGACTACGGCGTCGCTTTTTTCTCCGTACCGGCCGGCCTCGATATCCTTGATAAGCTGGTTGAAGGGGTTGCCCTTGCCGTTATGCGAGGAGATAATGACAATCTCGCCGCCCCAGATGAGCAGTGCCGTGGCCGCATCGAGCACGCCTTGGACATCGGCATGAAACGCCGCCTCGTCGATGCGGACCTTGCCCTGCAGACCGCGGATGTTGGCGGGGCGGCTGGAGAGCGCCACGATCTGATACCCGGAGGCAAACCGGATGCGATAGGCATTGATATGCCGGGAATACCCCTTGTCGTCCTGGTCATCGAACAGGAATTCTTCAATCCCGGACACGCCCTGGCCCTGGGCCTCGGCGATCACTCGGGCGAACTTGGCGCAGTAGCCGACAAACTCCAGACCTTTTTCTTTGGTGTCGCCGATATAGTAGATATTGTCGCCGCCGGCGCTTTTCCTGCTGCCGGCGGTAATGGTGTCGTCCAGGGCCTGGCAGAAGGTGATGCCGGTCCGCCTTCCCTTCGGGCACACCTTGATCCCGGCCTTGATGGCCAGCCAGGCAGCCTGGTGCGCCATCAGCACACCCTCGGCCAACGGGTCGAACCCTTCGGGGATCTCCCGGGCCTGCGGCGGCAGCTCGTCCCATTCGACCACCCGGATCGTGCTTTTCAGTGGAGTCAAAGCGCCCATCTACGCGACTCCCAGCACTTTGCGCCGCCAGAAATCCGCCTGTTCGGCATCCATACCCTGTGCGCGGGCTTCATCTTCCACGGCCGCGGCCGCCTGTTCGAGGGCCTGTTTGCGGATCTCCGCCTCGCGTTTGACGTTCAGCGTCGCCGAGGCCTCGAGACGCTGCGCAGCCAGCGCCAGGGCCTTGAGGTTGTGAATCACGTCCGGGATCGTCTCTTCGTTTAACTCGGCATCCTGCAGCTTCAGGCTGAGGTCGAAGGCCAGCGTCCGCAGCACCTCGTTGACCAGGTTGCCCACCTGTCCCTGGGGGGCGGCGCCCAGTTTGCCGATCCACATCTTGGCGATCTCTCGGGACTGCTGCAGCTTCTCGCCGGCCTGCCGCATGGACAGGCTGTAGCGGTTGACCGCCGACTTGCTCAGCCGCTCATCGCGGCCGTCCGCCTCGAGGATCTCGTTGATCCTGGCGGTGGCGTCAAGTTGCGTGACGCGCGGATCGCGCAGCAGCTCCTGCAACCGCTCGAGGATATCTTCGGGCAATCTGTCGATGGTCGAGGGTTTGCCCATGTGCTACAGCTCCGGCACCGGGCGCTTGACGCCGGGCACGACGGTGGCGCCGCCGGCGACATCGAGGCCCCGCGTTGTCAGTCGGGCGACCTGTACGCCGATGCTATCGTCGATGGCGATCAGTCCCTGTTCGGCCAGCCAGGCCAGCTCGGTGCGCAGCCGGTCCAGGCTGATATTGTGGCCTACGGCCCCGAGCGCCGCCCGCAACACGTGCTCGTTGTGGCTGTAGTCGGCATCTTCGGCAAGCACCCGCAGCACGACGAGCCGCAGATCTTCCTGTACAAGTTTGGCAAAGCTCATCACGGCTCGATCCTCAAGTGGTGTTGGTTGAGCAGGTCCACAGCTCGGTTGATGCCGCTCAGGCGGCCGTCAAGCGTCCCGAGCTTTTCCGTCAGCGAGCCGATCTGGTCGGAGAGCTTACCGATCTCCGCCCGGCTCGGCAGATGGTGCACGTCCCGCTCGATGTCGGTGATCCGCCGCAACCGTTCGTCGCAGTCGCGGTCGCGCTTTTCACGCGCCGCGGCCAGGCCGGTGATCGACACACCATGATCGTTCACCGTCTCCTCCAGGGCGACGAAGCGCTTGTCGGTGGCCTTCTTCCGCCGGTCCCACCAGACATAGCCGCCGATGGCCATGGTGCCGGCGAGCTGGGCGACGTCGAACCAGAAGCGCCACACCGTGTAGTCCTCAATCACGCGTCCCTCCCGTCCGTTCAAGCCGCTCGGCGCAGTGCACGCAGTGCACGCAGCCGGGCACAGCCAGCCGCCGGGCCTCGGGAATCGGCTCGCCGCACTCGCGGCAGACCAGCGCCGACGGCCCGCGCCGGCGGCGGCAGGCATGCAGCGCCAGGGCCTGGCGGCGGTCGCGTTCCTCGAACTCCTGGGCTCGGTCGAATTGGTCCATGCTCCTCGCTCTCTGTAAACGGTAACGTCCGGGGCAGGGCTGGTAAGACCCTGCCCCGGCGCAGGCCGGTGACCGAAGGCTGGCGGTTTTTCGCTCTGGGGGGGGGGGCGAAGCGGCCTCTGGGGTTACTACTACTCGGATGGGTAGTTGTTTGTTAGCGAAGCGCTTCGGTATGTGGGGAAAAAGGAAGGACCGGGCCGGAGAACATCCGGCCCGGTGTGGCGGTCTCTAGTGCAGCCCGGTAATCGCCAGGTCGATGGTGTTCCGCTCTGGGTTAATGATCGTCTCGTTGCGACGCCCACCAATTACAGCCTCAGTCGTTATCTCGCCTGTCTCGCCATCAATGATCTGTTCCGGCTTATATGATCGGCGCAATGAGCCATAATCGATCAATTTGGATTTTGCGCCAACAACAGCAACGTGGACAACTGAGGCGGCACGGTTTTTTGTGGTCATGTTCAACTCCTGTGGGCCGCTTCGGGCGGCCAGTTATGCTGGTCATTATGATTCACGATCCTTATACCACGAAAGAAAATCGTCAAGAGCGTCAGTAGGGATTATCAACCATCTTCTCTCTGATCACGATTCCTTACCTCAAAGACATTCCCACATTTTGGGCAGATTGCTGTGTCGGTATTAGAGATTTTAACAGAACCGAAAAATAGCAAAACAAAGAGTGCTAAAAGTATGGCGGGTCCGGCGCTTCCATTCACCGCCACCCATGCGCAGAACCCAATAGATGCTAGAAAAGATAAGAAAAATGCAATTCCGACTATCGTGGTATTCATTGCTTTACCTCAAGTTTACCCCAACCAGGCACTACACCGGTCAAGCCGGTGAGCGCCGCTATTAGCGGCCGAGGTGCCGACCGAGGTGCTTATCAATGATGTCCGCCAGGTGCAGATCATCGCTCCAGGAGTTGTCGCCGCAGTCACGGCAGATATCACGTAGGACGCTTATTGCCTCTTCACGCTCGGCAACAAGCTGGACAATTTTTTTCTCCAGTTTCTCAGCATCCGTTTCAATATCAAGTTCGCGCAGGCAGTGGAGCATCATAAATCTGTACGCATTCCTCGACCCTCTGATGTAATCTTGCTCGCCCATTGCAACCTCCAATTAAATGTTTTCGCTAACCAGCCGTTCGAGATGGATTGCGCGAACAGCCGCGCAACCCCTCAACTCAACGATGTCCCCGCTGTGCGGGAACATCGCTCAGGATCAAGAGCACGTAGCAGCTTCATAATCCTGGGTAATCGGCAACGCAAGGACATCAAACGGATTCAGCCAGACGCACAATACGCGCTCCTGATCCTGGGCGTTCAGCGCGTCCGGCTAATACCGCGCCAGCCGGGTGAATGCGCCGTATACCACCAGCCCCACGCCCAGCGCCAGACTGGCCAGGGTGGGGGCGGTGGCGGCGAAAAAACTGCCGCTGAGCATCGCCAGCCACGGCCATGCCCGGTACAACGGCTCGGGTATCCAGATCGTTCTCATGGCGTCACCTCGCTCAAAAGAGTTTCAACTGCCGGTCAGCCGACTCCGCCGGACTCGGCGGTTCGGCCAGAATCTGTTCGATGCGCCGGGTCGAGAGCCGGTTTTTCAACGCCAGCTCCTTGACCCGTGCGCCGGCATCATAATCCCGCCGGATGGCCCGGTCCCTGATTCGCCGGAAAAAATCATCGGCGTTGCGAATATAGACACCGATACCGGCAAAGACCTGGGACAAAAACAGCGCCATCGCCACACCCTGACCCGGCCGGTACGCCTCGATGCCGCGCGCCAGCAGGACCAGATCGCCGGGCAGCTCGTCGATCGACGGCAGGTGCTCCGGCGGGATGTGGATGATCTCACGCTTCATGTTTCACCTCTGTCCGTTTGCACCACTCCACCAGGCTCTGGCAGACCCGGTTGGTCAGCTCGGCATCGCACCACTGGAGCCGGTCGACCCCGGTCATCCGCTTGACGTAACGGTTCAACCCGCGCTCTCCCGGCTCACGCACCACGCCGGCGTCGGCCAAATTGCGCCACAGGGCGGCGATCTTGCGTTTCTGCGCCTCGGTATACGACGGGCGCGCCGCCTTCTTGCCCGGCTTCGGCTGCCACCCGAGCCGTTTCAGATGCGCCAGCAGATCCCACGTCTGCCTCCGGCTCAGGTCTTTCGACGTGGTCAGCCCGTAGCGGTCCAGCAGCAGCTGCTGCTTATCAATCCCCAGCTTCTTGCAGGCGATGTTGATCTTGGCGTACTCGGCCCTGGTCGGCATGTCACCACCCCAGCGTCGCTTTCAAAATCCGTGCGCCGAGCCCGACCACATAGCCGGCCGCGACAAAGCAAAAGATCACGAACATAACCGACGGCAAATGAACATCGAGTCGCCACCCATGGATCATCGCCCACAAAAACGCAACCGCCATCAGACCGATAAACACCCATCCCCAGATATTCATGATTGCCCCTCACCTGAATTGACACCGGCATCGTCCAGCCCTCGCACGATGTCGATCTTCTTGTTTGCCGTAACGCAAATTTGCCTGTACCGTTTCATCAACCGTTGATGTTCCTCTCGGGGAATGCGCTTCCGCTTAAAGCGTTTTTCGAGCGCATCGAGTTGTTTTTCTGCTGCGAGGATCTGTTTGACCAAATCTTGCCGATAAAATCTTTTGACGAGATGATCGGGAATAATCTTTGCCTCCCTGACTGTCTCGACGATAAGGGTCAACGCTTCCTTGGACAGGTCTTTCGTTTTGATCTCCACAGCTGTCACCTCCTGTCAGCAGAAACCAGCCGGTACCGGCTGTAACGTACTTGGTCGCCGAATCGGTTGACTCCCTTGACCAGTGTTGCCTCGATCAGATACTCCTCGGCCAGCTCGGAGATCCGCGCCGCCAGTCGGTAGATCCCGTATTCCCGGATCGCCTCCACCGGTGTGATCGAGCCGAATTGTTGCAGATGCCGCAAAATCTTCTCTCGCTGGGTCATGGCAATCCTCCTCTACTCACGGTCATCGTCGATCTTGCCGATCCGCTCCAGCATGCTTTTGAAGCCGGGGCTGACCTGTCCGCTGGCCACTTTTTCGTCAAACTCCCGCCGGGCTTTTTCCAGCGGGTCATAGGTCTTCACCGCCTGTCGGGGCGGACCCTTGCGGATGGCAGCTTCCTGCCGCCGGTCGACCTCGTCGGCCAGCTCCCAGGCCACCGTACGCAGGTAGTTATGGCTTTTCATCGGCAGGGTGAGCCGGACCCGCTGCTCGACCATCTGCTCCATGGCCCGCGCCCAGACCGCCGGGCCGCAGGTCCGGTCGACCTTGCCTGGCGAAGAGACCCAGCCGGCGCCGATCAGCGTCACCAATTCACCGACGATGCGCTGTGCCTTCGGCCATGACAGGCCGCGCTCGGCCGGTCGAAACAACCCGAGATACCCGAGCGCCGCCTTCGGCAGCGGTGCGGGCAGGGCGGCGATCGCCGCCAAAACATCGCGGCACACCGCATCGTTAAGCCACGTCTCGGCACTGGCAATCGCCCCGCAGGTCGGGCAGATCAGCTTCATTCGGGGTCACTCTCCAGAACGTCTTCCACCTCTTCGCCAAGCTCGCCAGCCAAAGCAAGGCCGCACTGCTGCGCCATGGTCAATCGCTGACCCCTTTCCAATCCGGGCTCAAACGTGATCTTGACCGAAAAACCGCCTTCATCCTTATCGTCTTCAAAGATAACGATCGCTCTGGCCATGCTATCCTCTGTCTTTTGGTTTCTGTCTTCTGTAACTGGCATCGTCAGGCCGGAGGCATCACCCTCCGACGACGCCGGGTCACCCCGGCGTTTCGCCTGTTTTTTTTCAGTTGTTATCGGCTTGTTCGGCCGGTTCCAAGTTCACCAGCGCCCGGACCGCCATCGCCCCGGTGCGGGCCAGCATCCGCCGCAACCGCTCAACGTCGCCGTCAGAGTAGATACAGTCGATGGCAGCCTGGGTGGCTTTGCCGGCCTCCTCGACCATGATTGCGGTGCCGTGGATCGGGTCTGACGGCCAGCCCGGATGCTTTTCCTCGGCCGCCTGTAACTCGTCGACAATAAGCTCCATCGCGCCGTAGGTTGCCTCTGCCATTTTGTCAGCTAAACTCATGATGTTCTCCTTTTTGATAGGTGCAGGTGACGGTCGCCCCGCCCACCTGATCGTAGCGGACCCCGCCATACCAGCCGCAGGAAATCCACCGTTTCATCTGCTCGTCGCGGTAGACGCAGGTGGCCTCGATCGGGCAGTCGGCCTCCAGTGACAGCGTCTTTCTGATCGCCCGGCGTATGGTCTTTCTCATGGTCACCCCGCTCAAACGGTGGAAAAATCTAAGGGAATCTGCCGGTAGTTGCCGCCTTCGTCCCGCTCGTACAGCCTGAAATACGTTCGTGAACCGGTCACGGTCAGGCTGTCGCTGATCGCCTCCATGGCCCGCCGCCACTTCTCGTCGTTGATATTGAGCTTGCGCAGCCCCAGGATGCGCTTGGCGTTGATCTTCCCTTTCTTGTCCACCTGGAAGGCATCCTCTATCAGGGCGCGCACCTCGGGCCGCGAGTCGCTGGTCCATTCCCGCAGGCAGGTGTCGATAAGCGCCTTGGCCGCCTGCAGGGTTTCGTTGAAATCAAGCAGGTCGGAAACCGCCCGCATCAGCTGGTACCTGCCGTCAAAGGAAGTCAGGGTGACATTGCCGCGCGCCCCGCCCAGGGTGGCCCCGTACTTCTCGGCGGCAAGGTCGAGAAACGCCTGCATGTCGTCGGCGAGCTGCAGTTTGAAGGTGGTGACCACGTGGCTGATGTTTCGGGCCTTGGCAACCGCCTCCAGCACAAATTCATCCCGGGCGAGGTCCTCCTCCTTGATGGTCTCGATCGGCACCAGGTGCCCGAGACTGTTTTTCTTATAGCCGTCTGGTATGTTCTCGTTCATGGTGGTGCTCCCGTAGATTTCTTTGACCTTGGCAGCTACCGCGCCGGTGTCGGCCGAGTAGGTGCCGGCCATGATTCTGCTGATGGTCGACGTGGAATAGCCGAGCTTGCGGGCCGCAGCCGCCATGCTGCCCTCGGCCGCCACCGCCTGGTGGAGGAGTCGTGTCCAGCTCATGACGCCTCCACGCCCTGCCCGAAGTCCGGCAGACAGTGCGCCGCTCGCATGTGGTTCCTGATCTTCGCGACGGCAAATTCGAGCGCCGCCAGGGTGCAGGCCAAATCCTTTGGCGTTCGGCGCTCGCCGGCCTCCAACCCGGACACATACGCAACCAGACCGGCAAGCGGACCAGACGCCCGGGACCCGTCGTCGATCGGGGCAAGCAGCTGGCGGGCGCTGCGCTGAATCCTGCAGAGGTGGACATCCGACCGTACATAATCGCTTCGGGTCGCGGCCGTTGTCTGTTGCATGGACACCACGTCGTCAATGATGGCCCGGGCGATCGCCCGCACGCCATCACCGGTCAATGCCTGGTGTTTTCCCGTAACCTGTGCTTTCATTGGTCATCCCCCAAGGTTTGTATGAGTTTTCGAACCGTGCCCAGCCCGTCGCTGATCCGGTCGAGGGCTTGCTGCAGTTCTGTTTTTCGTTTACGGCGCAGGGCCCGAAGGCGTTTTGCCTTGGCCGTGTCGAGAGGCATCTCGACCAGGTCGGACCTGATCAGCCGCCACGAGCACTCCTGATCGCTGCCCGCTGGCTCGGCACGCCGGACAACCCCGCGCCGGGCAAGCATCTGCAGCCATTCCTCGGCATACGACGCGGCCACGCCGGCAAATTCCTGCAGGTCGGCGACGGTGACGCTCTTGCGCATCCGCAGCGTCCGCCACATCACCTCCCGCCGGTCCGGCTCCCGCTCCCGGGAGGCAACCGCGTAGACACCTTGCCGTACCCGGCCGGCCCGGCCGCTCTTGACCAGGTCGGACAGCGCGTTGGTCATCCGTTTGTGCTCCGCCCGGGTCTGCAGCAAGAGCGCGCAGGACAGTTCGTCAACGCTCACCTCGCCGCCCCGTTTGCGGGCCTCTGCGGTCAATGTTTCAAGGACGGTCTTGGCAAAGGATTGCTGCGCCATCGCCTACCCCCTCAGTCCTTGCTTGATCGCCGACCGTGCCATGTCCAGGTCCGGCTCCTGTTTCTGCTTGGCGTTCATGATATTGATCAACGTGACCAGGTCCCGTTTGATCACCCGGAAACAACCGGCCGATTCCCGATGGATGACCTCCGCGACCTCGGCGGGCAGATCGATGCCGGCCGCCTCCCGGGCGAACATCACCACGTCGCCCAGGCCGAGCGGCTCGAACTCCAGCTGCTGGAAGGTGCGGTTCCAGATCCTGGTCACCTGCCGCATGTGATACTGCAGCTCGTCCTCGCCGATCAGCACGAACGGCGCCGCGGACAAATCGGAAAGATCGCGCACCAGTTCGAGGTGCAGCCGCGGCAGCTTCTCGATCTCCTCGACGAACACCGGCCGGCCGCCCTGCATGTTCAAGGCGTCGAGTACCGCCAGAAAGGCGGGGTCTTTGCGGTGCGGTACCGTCTTGACATCCAGCTCCCGGCACAACGCTTGGAGAAAGCCAAGCTCGGTCTGCCGCCAGATGGAGAGGCAACGGACGAAGGCGCAGCGGTTGTTTGCCGCGTACCACTGGGCCGTCCTGGTCTTGCCCCGGCCGGCCGACCCGATCACCGCCGCCAGCCGGCCCTCGCCGGCGGACAGCATCAAGGCGTCGAGCATGGCCTGGAAGTTGCGGACATTCTTTACGTTGACAAACGTTGGTTTGAGCCGTATTTCTTTCATCACACCTCCGGCGGATGTTGAGGTTATCCGGCGGCCGCCTCACCGGCCGTCGGATGTTTTTGTTTATAGAGCACCGCCAGCGCCGCCCGCTGGCCGTCCCAATAGTCCTTGTCCCGCTCGAATTCCGACATCTGCTCGTACACCCGCATGAAACGGCGCCACTGGCTGGTCATCTTATGCCCCTGCATTTCCATTTCCAGCAGCTTGCCGTAACGGTTGAACTCGTCCATCCGCTCAAGCTCCGCGCAGAGTTGCGCCTCTTCAAGTTCCCGTTGGAACTGCTGGGCCTCGTCGGCCTCCTTGATTGCCTGCAGCTGCTCGGCCTTGCTCAGTTTCTTTGGCTTGCTGGGCAACTGCCTGACCGCGCCGTTCCTGCCGCCGCCCAGCCGCTGCCCGCCGTCCTGGGCCTCGGAGCGAAAACCGGTATCATCGATCAGCCGCTGCGCCTCCGGGATGACCACCTGGTCGGCGATCGCTCGGGCGTGCGCGATCGTCTTCTTCCGCAGGTTCCCCTGTAATTCGAGCTGCGCCTCGAGCACGGCTACGTCCTTTTCCGAACCGAGGATGCGCGCGGCCGGATGGGTCTTCTCGATCCGGGATGCCTCGCAGATGAACTCGTCGGTCCGCTGGTCGTAGACCAGCACCGAATTCCGGTGCTGCAGGTCGAAGCGCACGTATACCTTATGGTTCCGGCCATACAGGGCCGGGTGATAATAGTAGTCGCCCTTGTCGAAGACCTTGACGCCGCGCCCGTAGATGGTGCGTTCCTCCCGTTTCATCATCAGGATGCGCAACGCCGTTTCGTCCACGCCGGGGCCGCGGCCGGCGGCGAACACCTCGATAGGCCGCTGCCCCGCCATGTGACTGCTCGGACCCTGGTGGCGCGAGGCGTACAGGTCGAACCAGGCGGCGATCGCCCGGTGACTGTCGATCAGCGTTGGCACATACCCCTGGCAGATCTTGTCGTTGATGCGCCGATGCAGCTTTTCGCCACGGTTCAGGTGGGCCGGCTTGGTGTCGATCGCGGTGCCGACGAAGGAGGGAGACAGGCGTTCAAGCTCGCCGAACGTCTTGAAGAAACGTTCGATCGTTTTCGACTGGCCGTGATACGGCTTGGCGACGATCAACTGAATGCCGAGCCGCTGATAAAGCCCCGGCAGCTCGGTCTGTTCGAAGTCGGTGCCGGTAAAGAACATACCCTTGAACGCCCGGCCGTTATCCAGGTAGACGATCCTCGGGATCTTACCCAGGCTGATGATGGAGCGCCGCAGCGCCGCTGAGATGGAAGCGGTGTTCTCGGTGGGCATGATCTCCCAGCCCAGCGGCATGTTGCTCTTCATGTCGAAGAACAGCACCAGCATCATCCGCTGGTCCTTGCCGGTCCAGGGATTGACGATGCGGAAGTTCAGCACGTGGCCGTCGGCGACAACGATGTCGCCCACCTCGATACGATCGTAATCGCGCTCGACCCAGAACAAACACTTGTCGTTCAGACCCTTGTCGCCTTCGCGCCACCAGACCCATTCGTCGTAATTGATGGCGATCCAGTCATCAAGGAACCGGCGGTAGGTAGCCTCGGACAGACTGTCTATCCCCTTGTGGCGCATGATGTCCCGGGAGATCCTGATGATTTCGCTCTTCGGCCGGCTCTTGCCCTTCGGCTGGCGGACGATGGCCAGGATAATCTGGGCCTGCAGCGGGGTGATGGTCCGCGCCCCCTTCTTCTTGCCCCGGCGGTCGGCCAGGGGCAGGCGGTTGCCGTCGCTCTTCTTCAGCTTGGTTTTCCACCCTTCGATGGTCTTCCAGGAGACCCCACCCAGTTCCTTGTACAGCTCGGGATAGGCGGCCCCGCTGTTGTAGCCGACCATGAAGGTTTCCCGCGCCCGGTCCTTTTTTCCCCAGGGGACGGCCGACAGGGCCTGCAGATAGAGCTTCACCAGGGCCGCCTTGTAGTGCGCCGACCGCTCCCGGGAGGCGTCCACGCCTTCAACAGCGGCCGGCAGCAGACACGCCGGCCCGGCCGGTACCAGGGCCTCGATCTTCTCTTTGTCCAGGATGGCGGTGCGGATCTCGTCCGGCAGCATGTAAGACCGATACATTTTCCGTGATCCGCCGCGCACCGTTTCCCAATAGAAAGACCAGTTCTCGCGGTCGGCTTTTCGTGCTATGCTGCGTTCTGTTTTTGGCAGAACCGGCAGATCAAGGGCCTGTAGCTCTTTGGCTGAATAGGCAGGTTTCATGACCTAGCCTCGCAGGTGCCGATCGTCCAGCAGGAGTTCTTTGAACGCGGCCTCCATCGCCTTGAGCGTGTCGAACGGGCCGATCTCCTTGCTCCACCCGCCGTTCTCGCTGCGCCGCCGGATGGTCATGGTGCCGCGGTCCATGCGGAACAGGGAGAAGCCGGCCGCTTCGAGCTTGTTCATGTCGTCGCTGCCGCCCTGCAGCACCGGGTCTTTGATAACGTCGCCGTCCTTGGCGATATCGGCCCGAAGCTGGTCGAGCGCCTGGACGATCGCGCCCCGGGACGTGTACTTGTAGCCGGAATTGCGTTCCTTGATGATCTGCTGCGAGAGCAGCTCGAAGGCCTGCGCAAAGTCGGCGCTGCATGTCCGCTCGACTTTTCTGAGTGCCACGCGGACGGTGTGCTGAATGTTCTCGCCGAGGTATTCCTTGACCGCCCGCTTGACATGACTGGCGGTCACCTTGCCTCTCGGTGCGCGCTTCCGGGCTTCGTCCCAGACGAGCCTGACCTTCTCCGGGTATTCCTTGAGCCGTGTCAGCGGCCTGACCTGGGCCTCGTTCAGGGGCAAGGCGGTGTCGATCGGATCGTCGGGAGAATGTCTACAATTTGTAGACATTTCTCCTTCGCCCTGGATTTGCAGCTGATCATACACGGCTGACGCGTCGATGAGCTGGTGCGCCCGGCCCTTTGACATATCCCACAGTTCTTTGCAGTACTGCTCGAAGGTGCGCCCGCTTTCGGTTCGGTACAGTCGTAGCCGGTTAATCTCCGCCAGCGCTCGACCGACCCGGTAGAATGCGGCGAAATCCCTGACGATCGTACGCTCGTGTTCGGCCAGCACCATTTGTTCCCTGGCGGTTAATGGTTTCTCGGGCGCTTCACGTGGAATGATGTGGTCTGTCATTGTGCCGTTCTCTCCGTTGGTTGTTTCATGTCTTCAGGCAGATGCAGGTAATCGGCGGGGCAACCCGCGTCGAGCAGATACTGCAGAACCGCCCTGTTGTTCCTGATCCCTCTGAGCGTCTCGGTAACCTGGGTGTCGTGTGTGAAATCGAGCGCTTTCTGGATATCCACCTGGCGTATCCGGTTCAGCACCATCCAAGCCTTAGCCTTTATCCGCTCTCTGGTTTTTCCCGTACCGCTCACAAATCCGCCTCCAGCTTCCGCATCTTCGCTCGTGATTCCCGAATCCGGTGGTACTCTTTGGCCCACAACAGCAGCTTGATATCCTTTTCGTCTATCACCCGGCAGCCGATCGGCGCGGCCAGAACCTGCAGCGGCAGGGACGACGCCCCGATCTCAGAGAAAATCGCAAGGGCGCTGGGCGAAGGGATGTGCTCGTGATCGTTCGGGTTCAGCCACTTTTCAAAGGTCGCCATCCGCAGGTGGTTTCCGTTTCCCTTCACCAACCGGACGCCGAACCGATCGGCCAGCCGGTTCATCAGATCCAGGAACTCCGCCCGCGATCGGCCGCTGTCGGCCACCACTTGGGCCATGCACTCTTTCAGCTCCCGGGTGATGTTGAAGCTCTTTCTGTCAAAAAGGTTGAGCTGCTTAACCATGCGACGCCCTCGTCGGTTTGCGCACCACCCTTTGGTTATGGGAATGGTTTGAAAAGACTGCCTGCCCCCTGTATATTTCGCGAAGGTCAATTGCACGAAACATCAAAGAGAAAACCTCACCAGGGAGCAGGCACATGGACAAAGACAGAATGAGAGAGCTGCTGCAGAAGATCGCCAACAGCCGAGCCGTGCCGATGTTCGACAGGGACTTCGGCGTGCCGGCAGAAGACGAGCAGCAGCTGAGAAACGATCTGTACGAGCTCGAGCAACGAGGATTCATCACAGCCCAGGTGATTTCTTCACGCATGCGCGAGACGTTCGGCCTGCCCTTAGACGTTGGCGAGATAAAGCTATCCAAGGAAGGCTGGGCCTTCCTTGAGGGAAAGCCGGAGAGCCAGACCGGCTCCGTTTCTACGGTGTTTAACATCAACACCAACGGCAACTCGACCCCGGCCTTTTCCTTCTCCAATGTCGGCAACCTCAACAACATAACCAACGCCGACGCCGACAAGATGCTGCAATCGATTCTGTCGGCAATCGCGCAATCGAACCTTCCCGAAAAAGAACAGAACGGCTTGTCCTCTTCGGTGACCGCTCTCTTCAAAGCGGCGGCGCCGAACGTGGTCGCTTCCCTGTTGATAGGTGCGGTGCAGGCCATGGTTGCTTAGCCCCGTGCCGAGCCCTGGGGTTCGTCCGCCCTGGTTGCGAGCAGCTCTCTGACGAGTAGCTGCAGGTTGACGCCGGGAGCAGAGAGCATGTTCTCGGCTTCTCGGAACAGCTGCTCGAAAAAGCCCCAGTTGGGACCGTCCTTCGGCATGAGCGCGCAGCAGAGAATAACGCGCTGATTCCGTTCGATCCTGTCGAGCTGCTTGCGCATGTTGTCCAGGCAGCTCTCCGGCGTGCCGGTGCTCTCGTCGCCGCCGGCCGCCTGCAGGAGATGGTAGACCTGTGCGATATCGAGACCGCGTTGCAGGCCGGTGCGAAACGCAGTGTCGCTTTCGGTTCCCGGAATAAAAGGGGAGGCCAGAAAGGGCGACTCTTTCAGCCCGAACCGAAGTCCGACCATGAGCCCGTCCCAGTAGTGTGCGGTGTTGCCTGAATCCCTGTCGTACACGGCCCTGAACAGCTCACGTGCCGATTTCGTTTTCATCGTCCGAACCTCCTCTCGCTAACCATCCGATTAACGATGTAATTCTCACGTTGTTTTGGCTGCTAATTATTGATATTCTGCAAACAGTCAGCATGTTTGATTTCTGACATTGCGTAAGTATAAGCGTATAATATGGTCTTTGTAAAGCGTGAAGTTGCGTCTAGCTTAACAAAAGCGCATCTTTTTGCTTTCTGTTTTTTATAATACTGTAATTGCAGTACAAATGATCAGTCTTACAAAAAGAAAATAGTGTCCTGCTTAGCGTCCAGCTTCCGGACCGCCAGGATGGACGCAACATGATGCGCACATGGCCATAAATGAAAAGCTAAAAAAAGCGCGCGAGCACTTGGGCAAAAACCAAAAAGAGATGGCTGCGCTTATTGGTGGAGGGTACCGCTCTTGGCAAGGTTACGAGCAGGGGACGAGCATCCCAGGTGGGAAGGTTTTTGAAGCTCTGGCAAAACTGGGATTCAATACTAACTGGTTCTTTATGGATAGCGTCCCAATGCTCCAAGGAACAGAGAACCAAGATGCGCCGGTGTTCATTGAGCAAGTGTTAGTTGACGTCATAGTCGCGGTTGAAACATACTTTACTCAAGAAAAACGCTACCTCCCACCGGAGAAGAAGGCGCAGCTCATATCTGCGCTTTATGAGATGTTTTCACGGTCGGAAGAAAAGAAAGTGAACCGGGCGGTCGTGATCCGCCTTGCAAAGCTTGCGTCATAATGAGGAATGCTCATGACTTCTGATATAAAAGACAAAGTTGTCAGTTTACTGAAGGAATCAAGGTCAGACCGCGAAAAACACAACGATCACCGTATTACTATAAATGGCAATGCGAATGCTGTGGGAAATGGGAATACAATTATCCTAACCGAGAAGCACATCACAAAAACAAAAGCAGAGCCCAAGCCAGGAAAAGAACACATAAACGAATCACAAGTCAGAAAACTACACGACTTAAAAGATAAAATCATAGAGCTTGAGAGAATTACCAAGAAAAATCCAGCGAGCCATCAGAAGGTGTGGTCAGTTTTTAATAAAAAAATGGGCATAGGCAGTATGCGAATGTTGCCATCCGCTAAGTTCAAAGCTGGTGAAAAATTCTTGAATGGATGGATAGGCAGGTTAACCAGTAGTAGAATGGCAGAAAAGAAGGCCCGTGATACTGTTGAAAAGACAAAACTAAAGTATATCAGGACTAACATGCGAAAACTGAACTGTGAGGAGAGGGTCCGTGACTATATGGATAAAAATTTTGGCGTTAGGTCAACCACCGATCTGCCCGACCTCGGAGCAATTAAGCAAGTTTACAGTTTTGTTGCATCAATCAAAGCTTCTTTCGAACAAAGAAAAAAATAATCCTTAACATTATCTCGGACAACAAAGAAGAGTACGAAACCTACCAGGCAAAAAGAAGCGACCTATATATAATAGGCCAGATCATTTTCTTCTCCCGAGATTTGGTTGCCTATTAAGCAGGCTCCGTAAAACAAATCGTGGAATCGACTGTAGCTAAAGAAATCTAAAAAGCAAAGACCTTAACATCAATGAATAATGCGATGGAAAAACAAAAATGGAGGGTATGCGAATGGCCGATACCGATCATGATTACAAAGGCTATATATTAACTGGACTTCCTCCTGGCTTGTTTGGTGAAACATATATCGTGATCGCAATCAGCGACTCCCGCTATAGTCGGGGCTTTTTTGTAGAATATTACATCATTTCGAGTAGGCCGCAGGAATCTTCAAGAAAGGGAGAGTTTCATGTTTTCGCGAATAATTTACCTGAAGAACTTGGCGTAATTAATGCCGATTTTGCTATCAGCGAAGGTTTGCGTCAGGCCCAGGTTGACATCATTCAAATGCAGGAAGAGCGCTCTGTTAAGTTAAATCGACCAGATGTTGCAGTTCTACCATTCGAGATACAAGAATATAATATCCCTTTCTTAGGCTTCAGAATGCGAGGACAATTTCTATCTCAATTGAATGACATGCTAATAAATACGAAGTGCCGTCGTCTAGCAAATTATTTAACTTTACTGCAGCAAGTGAACCCTGTTCCAAAAACACTTTCTTAAAACAACATATCAAGTAACGAGATCTTGCGCCCTAACGATTAAACCAAAACAACGATTAGCCTCGGGGACCACGGAAATGTCCAAAGAAAAAAAGCATGAGAAAGATCGCAACTCAGAGAGTACTATTGTCAGGGATGGTTGTTTTAAAAAATCTGGTAATTTCAATGAAAGTGTAAAAGATACTTCAGTTGTGAATACTGCTCCTCCACCACCGCCGAGGAAACCATCAGATACGCAGAAGCATGATGAGTGAGCAAGCGAAATCTAGTATAGACCAAACAAAGCTGCACGATCTACTTTTTGATGTTCGTCGCTCGGTGAGGTATCACAACCGGCGACGTCTCTTCTATGATCGTATATGCAAAGGATCTGATGCGCTGACTGCTATTTTCGGATCTGCAACTATTATAACCCTGCTTGGCAGCACCAAGGTTGTGCCGCCAGAGACTCCAATGTATATGGCAGGAATAACGGCAATTCTATCTGTGATCAACCTTGTCTTTGACACAAAAGAAAATGCTCGGTTGCATCACGATCTGGCCCGAGACTTCATAACGATTGAAAAAAATCTGATAGCCCCTCATCTCACGCCGGAGAAGTTTGCGGAAGCCGAAGCAAGACGACTTGATATAGAAGCGGAAGAACCTCCAGTCTTAAAGGTTCTCGACCTGACTTGTCACAACGATCTTCTAAAAGCTATGGGGTACGAAGAAGAACATTATTATAAAATCGGATTTTGGAGATCAGCCTTCGCAAACTTTTTCGATCTCTTTCCCGGTTCAATTAAAAAAGCCGGATAACGAAACAACCAATTAATTATTCTGTGTTCATCTGCAAAAATTTACGTTCCCAGGTGGATATGATGTTCTTTTTCTGAGTAATAAAAATACGATCTAACCAAGCAAAAGACCCGTCCAGAAATCCCACAACATATCGTTAATTCCCGGTAATTCCCGTCGTATTCAAACCAAAATTACCTTATAATCTTTTTCTCTGTTCATCTGTCCCTCTATAGGTGCAATAGCTTCCATGGCTTATCCATGCTGGGGCGGTTTTTAAGGCACCCTAACGCAAGAGGGGTGACCAAATCGACCAAAAACGAAAAAGAGACTACAGCGAGAAGCGGTAACCGTATGATATTCATGGCGCGCCCGGCAGGATTCGAACCTGCGGCCTACGGATTAGAAGTCCGTTGCTCTATCCAGCTGAGCTACGGGCGCTGGTGGTGAAATTATAGGAACAGCGTGCGCGAAACGCAATTGCCGGTTTCGGGCGGCGATATATTACTTGACGGCGGATAAAACGCAACCTGATTCTGGCTCAAATTAGCGTGTATCAGTCCTCTTCCGTATCGGTTACCCGTTTCCAAACCGGGCCGTTGGCCGTATCGATCACGGCGATGCCGCGTTCGGCCAACTCGTTGCGGGCGCGGTCGGCCACCTGCCAGTCTTTCTCCACCCGGGCCTTCTCGCGGAGCTGGATCAATGCGTCGATCTCCGGTTCGAGCGGGCAGCCCTTGAGTTTAAAGATTTTGAGGACCTGGTTGAGCCGGTCGAGCTTTTCGATGATGTAGGTCTTCTGGTCCCGGTCGAGGTGGTTGATCTGCAGGATTGGATTGACCTTTTTGATGAAGTTGTAGATCGCCGCCATGGCCAGTGAGACGTTGAGGTCGTCGTCCATGGCCGCAAAAAACTGCTCTTCCATTGCCGACACGTAGGCGGTCACCTCCGGATGCGGACGGCCCGGCGGCAGGCAGAGCAGCTTGCAGGTGAAATCGTCGAGCCGCTTCAGCGCGGTGCGCACGTTTTCCAACCGCTTCAGGGAGAAGTGGATCGGTTTGCGGTAGTGTACCGAGATCAGCATGAAGCGGACTTCCCGGCCGGTGAAGCCGCGAGCCAGCAGGTCCTTGAGGGTGACCACGTTATGGTTTTCCGACGACATCTTTTTGCCGTCCACCAGCAGCAATTCCGAGTGCAGCCAATAGCGGGCCAACGGCTTGTCGGTCAGGGCCTCGGCGATGGCGATCTCGTTCTCGTGATGCGGGAACATCAGATCGCGACTCGAGGTATGGATATCGAGGGTCTCGCCGAGATAGCCGGTGGACATGGCGGAACATTCGATATGCCAGCTCGGCCGGACATTACCCCAGTCGGTCTCGAAGAAGATGCCCTTTTTCAACTCGGACAGGGTCGAGCGCTTGAGCAACGTGAAGTCCCGGGGGTTGTCCTTTTCGTAATTGTCCAGATCGACGGTACGTCCGACCTGGATCTTGGAGAGATCGATACCGGAGAGCCGGCCGTAACGGGGAAACTTGGAGATATCGAAATAAATCGAGCCGTGTTTCTCGTAGGCAAATCCTTTGTGAATCAGCTTGTGGCTGATATCGATCATGTCCTGGACATGCTCGGAGGCCTTCGGATAGCCGGTTGCACGATGCACGCCAAGAGTGTCGATGTCGGAGAGGAACCCATCGATATACTGGCCGGTAAACTCCTTGAGCGGCAGGCCGGCCTTTTCCGCCCCGGCGATGGTGTTGTCGTCGAGGTCGGTGAGGTTCATGTAGGACGACACCGTATGGCCGCGGGCCTCGAGATAGCGAACGATCAGGTCGCTGACCAGGAAGCGGCGGCAGAGTGACAGACTGGCCGGCTCATAAGCAGTCGGGCCGCAGGAATAGAACGTAACCCGGTCTTTGTTTGCCGGTAGAAACGGCTCCTTTTTCTTGCTCATCGTGTTGAAAAAACGCAGGCGCGGCTTCTTGCCCTCGGCCGCGGTCTCTTTCGGGGTGAACAGCGGCGTGCTGAGATAGCGCTCGCCCCCGTCCGGCAGCAGAGCAACAACCAACCCCTCCCGCAGGTTCCCCGCCAACTCCAGGGCCGCATGCATGGCCGCACCGCTGCTCATGCCGACGAACATCCCTTCCTGCCTGGCCAGTTTACGGGCCATTGTAAAGGCATCATCGTCGTCGATGGAGACGATCTCGCTGGGCACGGATTTATCGAAGATACCAGGCCGGTACGACTCCTTCATGTTCTTCAGGCCTTGGATCTTGTGCCCCAGGTGCGGCTCGACGGCGACGACCCGCACATGGGGCTGAAACTCGCCGAACCAGGCGCACAGTCCCATGACCGTGCCCGTGGTACCGAGGGTGGCAACCAGGTGGGTGACCGCGCCGTCAGTCTGTTGCCAGATCTCCGGGGCGGTGCGGTTATAGTGGGAACGCCAGTTGGCCTCGTTGTTATACTGGTCGGTCAGGAAATAGCGCTGGGGAAACTCGCGGGCCAGCGCGTAGGCCTTTTCGATGGCGCCGTCGGTGGCCCGCGCGGCGGGGGTAAGCAGGATCTCAGCGCCGTAGGCCTGCATGATCCGGCGTCGCTCCACTGAGGCCGACTCGGGCATTATCAGCATGCAGCGATATCCCTTTGCGGCGCAGACCATGGCCAGGCCGATACCGGTGTTGCCGCTGGTGGCCTCGAGGACGATCTTGTCTCTGGTCAGATCGCCGCTGAACTCGCCTGCCTCGATCATCGACAGAGAAATTCGTTCTTTGATCGATCCCCCGGGGTTGCGCGACTCAAGTTTGGCGGCGACGGTGACCGCAGTGTTCGGGTTGAGCCGGTTGATCCTGATCAGCGGGGTGTTGCCGATTGATTCGAGAATGGAGTTGTAAATCATTTCCGTACCGCGTTGCCAGTCATCATCTGCAAAATCGGCCGGACATGCCGCCGATCACGCCACGAGCAGAGGTTACTCCCTTTTGCCGGTCGGTCAAGCACTTTCTCGGCAGCAATCCGGCAACCGCGCATCATTCGCGCCGGCAGGCGTGGGCCAGGTACCAGAAGCGCAGCAGTGATTCGCGGGCCGCCTCATCTTCGATAACCTCGATCTGCTTTTTGAAGGCCGCCACCTGCTCGGCGGGCGGCGGTTCGAACCGAACCGAGGCGGGCGGCGGCCGGTTTTGCGGTTCCGGTTCACTGCCGCGCAGGGTGAAACGGATATCGCTGAAGCGGGCGATGCTCAGCCGGCTATTGAGCAGCTCGAGCAGTTGCAATTTCTGGAAACGCAGCTGCTGCATCCAGGCCGAATTATCGACCTCAAGGACGAGAACGTCCTTGACCACTTTCAGGGGGCGGGCATGGGCGGCGGTATCCGGATCTACCAGATCGTGCCAGTCGGGGAAAATCCGGTGCTGGTCGAATTTGTAATCCCATTGACGGTCCCGGATAATGCCGGAGAGCGTGCCACCCAACTGCTCCGATCCCTGATAGCTGCTTTTCCTGCTCATGTTCTCCCCGATCGCACCTCGTTTTATCGCCACATGTCGCCTTCCTTTTACCGTGTCGCTCCGGCTTGATCAAGCGCCAATGAAAAAGGCCCGTATGCCGCAATCGGCATACGGGCCTTTCCGCCGAGAGAGGTCGGCGTGGCAGATGCGGGATCAATAGACGCGCAGGTAGTTATCAAGCTCCCACTCGGAAATGGCGCAGCGGTATTCGTCCCATTCCTTTTCCTTGGCCTCGATATATTTCTCGAAAATATGCGGACCGAGGGTCTCTTTGGCGATGGGATTGTTTTTCAACTCGACGATGGCCTCTTCGAGACTGCCGGGCAGCACGGTGATGCCTTCATCGGTCATCTCCGCCCGGGTCATCTCAAAGATGTCCTTGTTGACCGGGGGCGGCGGGTCGATATTATTTTTGACACCGTCGAGACCGGAGTTGAGCATCATCGCCAGGGCCAGGTAGGGATTGGTGCTCGGATCCGGACAGCGTACCTCGGTCCGCGTCGACATACCGCGAGCCGCCGGTATTCGCACCATAGCCGACCGGTTGGAGGCGGACCAGGCGGCATAAACCGGCGCCTCGTAGCCCGGAACCAGCCGTTTATAGGAATTGACGAGCGGATTGGTAACGCCGACAAAGCCGCGGGCGTTTTTCAGGATGCCGGCGATGTACTGATAAGCGACCTTGGAAAGCTGCAATTTGTCCTTCTCGTCGAAAAAGGCGTTGGTCCCGTCCAGGTTGAACAGCGACTGGTTGGTGTGCATGCCGGAACCGTTGATACCGTAAATCGGTTTCGGCATAAAGGTGGCATGCAAACCGTACCTGGCGGCGATGGTCTTGACCACCCACTTGAAGGTAATGGTATTGTCGGCGCAGGTGAGCGCATCGGCGTACTTGAAGTTGATCTCGTGCTGGCCTTCTGCTACCTCGTGGTGCGATGCCTCGATCTCAAACCCCATGTTTTCCAGCACTTCGATGATCTCGCGGCGGCAGTCGTTGGCCTTGTCCTCCGGATCGAGCGAGAAGTAGCCGGCAACATCCTGACAGACCGTGGTCGGCATGCCGTCCTCGTCATACTCGAACAGGAAAAATTCGCACTCGGTGCCGACGTTCATGGTGAAACCGAGCTCACGGGCTTCGGCGAGCACCCGCTTCAGGTTCACCCGGGGACAACCTTCAAAGGGGGTAACCCCGTCCGATTTGTAGACGTCGCAAATAACCCGGGCCGCGGCCCTTCCTTCCTTGTTTCGCCACGGCAGCACAACGAAGGTATCGTAATCGGGCTTGAGATACATATCGGATTCGTTGATGCGGACGAAACCGTCGATGGACGAGCCATCGAACATCATCTTACCGTCCAGCGCTTTTTCGATCTGGCTGCGCGGGATGGCAACGTTCTTCATGAATCCGAAAATGTCTACGAACTGCAGGCGAAAGAAGTGAATATTCTTTTCCTCGATTACTCTCATTATTTCATCTCTTGTCATCGCTAACGTCTCCTATGGTGTTCAATGTGGAATGGTGAGCTGATGCCGGTGCAATCAGTTATCCGTCGTTTACCAATTTGTTACAATATGCGCAACAGAAAAATTACAAAATAAATATTTATTACATTATTGTAAATATGACTATCCCCGTTCAGGGCCTCCCGAGGGCCTGTAGCACCGTGTCACTCAACGATTCGCGCCGCTGCGGGTCTTCGATCCGGTGACCACGCTTGTCGAGCACATAGAAAACGTCGATCAGCTGCCCGACTTCGGTGGCAATGAAGGCCTTATGGATATTTATGCCCAGGTCGGCGAGGGTCTGGGTGATCCGGTAGAGCTGTCCGGGCAGGTCGGCAGCATGGACTTCGACTATGGTAAAGTCGTCGGAACTTTCGTTTTCCACCTCGACACGGTATTCGTGGCTGCCGGCCAGTTCGAGCCGCCGGCCGGTGGTGGTGCTGAGCTTCTTAGAGAGCCGTCCGCTCAAACCGAGCCGATGATTGACCGCGAGATCAAGTTGCCGATTGATGTCCTGCCAGTCGCATTCGGCAAAGGTGAAATCATCGGTGGGCCGGACATCGATCATATCGACCACCGTGCCATCGGGCCAGGTAAAGATCTGGGCATTGACCACACTGAGATTGTTCAGGGTCATCACCCCGCAGATCTTGGCCAGAAGACCCGGCTGATCAAACGACATGACCAGCACCGACCAGTGATCCCCCGCCTCCTCGGCGAGCAGCAGCGACTTCTGCCTGATAATCTGATAACGGTCACGATGCAGACAGAGGTGGGACAGCACGGTACCCGGCGTAAAGCTGCACAGATAATCGGCCGCCAGATCGCCTACTGCCATCTGCAGCCCTGTTTCGGCGGCGGCCAGCTGGTCGACCTGCTGGCGCAGCCAGACCACGCCTTCCTCATACTGCTGGTCGACCATCGCCGTTACATCAATCTCCTCATCGCTATGGGCCAGGTAGGTTGCCACCTTGCGATACAGATCGTGCATCAGGGTCGCCTTCCAATCACTCCAGGCCGACGGTCCGGTGGCCCGGGAGTCGGCCACCGACAGCAGATACAACATGGCCAGCCGCTCACCATCACGGATGGTCTCGGCGCACCGCTTGATGAAATTTCGGTCTTCCAGATCCCGGCGAAGGGCATTCTCCGGAATGAACAGGTGATATCGGACGAGAAAAACAAGCAGGTCGATCTCCTTGTCAGACAGGCCGAGTCGCCCGCCGATGGTCGCGGCCAGCTCGGCCCCGTATTCCGAATGGTCGCGACCGCTATTCTTGCCGATGTCGTGGAGCAGCGCGGCCAGATAGAAGGGGCTCCGGCAACCGATCAGGGCGGCGATGTCCGGCTGCTCTTCGACCACCCGGTGCAACTCGTCCAGGGCCTGCAACGAGTGGTGATCGACGGTATAGATATGATAGACATCGTGCTGGGCGAGCGAATCGATCCGGGCAAATTCCGGCAGATACATGCCGAGCAGCCCGGTATCGAGCATCACTTCCAGAATCGGCAACGCATCGGGAGTCGACAAGATCGTCAGAAACGGCCGGGCCATTCGTGGCGAGCCGCGCAGTTTCGGGGTAATCAGGCCGAGATGCCGGGTGATCGTCATCTTCGAACGATGATGCAACGGCACCCCGAAACGCGCCGCCGCGAGGAAGACGCGCATCAGCAGGTGGGGCTTGCCGGCCAACTCCGCATCGCGGGCTACCAGGTGAACCCTTTTGCCGCGAATCTCGATACCTTTCTCCACCACTCGGTCGGCGGGGCCGTCATGCCGATCGTCAAGACCGAGGACCTCGCCGACATGGTCGAAAAAACGATCGCTGAAGACGGTGACGACGCGCAGGTGACCGTAGACATCGCGCATGAAGCGCTCTACGCTGACCTTCACCTGGTCTGCCTGGTAGCCAAAGGCGTCGGCCATCGCCTCCTGCTGTTCGAAATAGAGCTGATCGTTCTTGCGGCCGCTGAGATAGTGCAGCCGATTCCTGATCCGCACCAGCATGTCATAGGCCGCCAGGAATCGCTCCGCCTCCGATTGCAGCAGAAAGCCGGCATCGACAATGCCGGCAAAGGAGGTGATGCCGAAAACCACCTTGGCCGCCCAGAGCAGCGACTGGACGTCACGCAGGCCGCCCTTGCTCTCCTTGATATTTGGTTCGAGCAGGTAGCCGTGGCTACCGAAACGACTCCTCCGCTCATCGTTAAAGCGATTGAGGTTGCGAATAAAATCGTGCCTCCGGCCGTCGACGAAGTCGTGCTGGTAGGCCTCGGTCAGCTCACCGAACACTTCCTCGCTGCCGGCGAGCAGGCGGGCATCGAGCAGCGCTACCCGAAAGATGAAATCATCGCCGGCCTGCTGCAGCGACTCTTCGACCGTCCTGACTCCATGGCCGATTTCATAGCCGGTATCCCAAAGCGGGTACAATATAGCGTCGGCGAGCCCGGCAATCCTGTCACGCACGGCCGGACGAAAGAGGATCATCAGATCGATATCGGAAAACGGAAACAACTCCTCCCGCCCGTACCCACCTAGGGCCACCACCGCCACCTGAGAGATCATCTGCCCGTCGGCAAAACCGGTAAAGCAGTCGGCAATGAACCGGTCCGCCAGCCGACTGTGCTGACGCAGCAGCGATGCCCCACTCAACCCTCTCGCCCAGAGCTCATCGAGGGCCTGACGCTGCCTGTTGAGCTGCTGCTCCATGAGACTCATCAAACCGCGTCGTTGTTTTCTTCGCCGGTCCGCACCCTGACGACACGCTCGATCGGCATGACAAAGATCTTGCCGTCACCGATCTTGCCGGTATTGGCCGCCTCGCGGATCTTATCGACCACCTGGTCGGCACTGTCCGCGGGGACAACCACCTCGAGCTTTATCTTCGGTATAAAATCGACGACATACTCGGCACCCCGATAGATCTCGGTATGCCCTTTCTGTCGCCCGTACCCCTTGACCTCGGTAATGGTCATGCCCTTGATACCGATTTCATTCAAGGCGTCCTTAACGTCATCGAGCTTGAACGGTTTGATTATCGCCTCTATCTTTTTCATAGCATTCCCCTCTTCGGCAGTAAACGATTTCGCTTGGCGTGCCAATTCTCACGGCGCGGTCCCAACAATTTCCACCTCCGCCATACCGGCAGTACCCCTGGCAATCGGCGATCGTCAGTTATTATAGGCTGTCTCCGAATGTTCAGTGGAGTCCAGACCGGCCACCTCCGCTTCATCGGTCAAACGCAGGCCGATAGTCGCATCGAGCACTTTGAATATAACCCAACTGATGCCAAAGGCATACCCACTTACCACGACGGCACCGAACACCTGCCGCAAAAACTGCCCCGGGTTGCCGGCCAACAAACCGTCTACACCACCCGGGTTGACCGCGGTACTGGCAAAAATGCCGAGACAGAGGGTGCCGAGCAGGCCGCCGACACCGTGGATGCCGACCACATCGAGCGAATCGTCCAAGTTTAACCGAACCTTGAAATTCACCGCAGCAAAACAGAGCGCGCCACCGAGAAAACCGATCAGGATCGCACTGTTCGGCCCGACAAAACCGGCCGCCGGCGTAACCGTGGCCAACCCGGCGATAGCCCCCGAAGCGGCCCCGAGGGTGGTCGGCTTGCCCCGCGTCAGCCACTCCACTGCAACCCACATGGCCATACCGGCCATACCGGCCAGATGAGTGGCGACAAACGCAGTCCCGGCCACTTCATTGGCGGCCAGGGCCGAACCACCGTTGAAACCGAACCAGCCGAACCAGAGCAGGGCGGTGCCGATAACGGTCATCGGCAGACTGTGCGGCATAAAACTGGTTCTGCCATACCCCTTGCGCGGCCCAATCACCAAGACCCCGGCCAACGCCGCCATGCCACAGGTGGCGTGAACCACCAGCCCGCCGGCAAAATCCATCACCCCCATGGCCCCGAGCCAGCCGCCCGCCCCCCAGATCCAATGGCATACCGGATTATAAACAAACACAGCCCAGAGCAGAGAAAAGGCGATAAACGGGACGAACCGGACCCGCTCGGCAAACGCACCGGTAATCAATGCCGGCGTTATGATGGCGAACATGCATTGATAGATCATGAAAACGATCTGCGGAATCGTGGTTGCGTAATCGGGACTCGGAGCAGTAGAGACGCCCCTGAGACCGAACCAGGACAAATCACCGACAATACCGCCGAGCGTCGGGCCAAAAGACATGGAATACCCAAGATAGACCCATTCGATGGTAATGAGCGAAATCATGAACAGGCTCTGCATAATCGTCCCCAACACGTTCTTGCCCCGAACCATGCCTCCATAAAACAGGGCGAGCCCCGGTGTCATCAACAAAACCAGGCCGGCAGCGGCAAGAATAAAGGCGGTATCCGCGTTATTCATGGAACTCCTCCGTTGGATGTCGTTTGTTTGGTAAAATTACATTTATGTATCGTTTTTGTATTTTCAGAACATTTAAATAACATGTTTGGAATGATTATCAAAACAAAAATTGTACGGGACGGTCAATTAAGCTATCGCCCAGAGAACACCGTCTTATTGACGAACGGGGTCCGTCCGGCTACCATTGTTCATCAACGCATCCAGATCTGAACCCCATGACGGGACGTCACAACGAACAATGAAAATCGGCGTCATGTCGGAAGGACTGACCGGTCCCCATTTCATCCACTGATCATTTATGAATGTCAACGGCACCCATTACCGAACCATCTGGCCCGACCCCGACAACCAGCAATCAATCAAGATCATCGACCAGCGGTATCTGCCGCACCAATTCGTCACCCGGACACTCTCCTCACCGGACGATGCGTTCCGGGCCATTAATCAGATGCTCGTCCGCGGTGCCGGGCTGATCGGGGCGACAGCCGGATACGGCATGTATCTGGCGGCCCTAACCGCAGACCCAAAGCGGATTCATGAGGACCTGCAGGCTGCCGCCGAGCTGCTCATCTCGGCTCGACCCACTGCCGTCAACCTGGCTTGGGCGGTGCACCGGGTGCTCACCGCTGTTAGCAGCCTCGCCTCGGCGACCGAGATCAGGTCTACCGCCCGTTTCGCCGCCGAGGAAATCGCCGACGAAGACGCTCGTTACTGCAGGCAGATCGGGCAGCACGGCAAAGAAGTGATCGATACCATCTGGCACCGGAAGGGGAAACAATGCGTCAACATCCTGACGCATTGTAATGCCGGCTGGCTCGCCTTTGTCGACTACGGCAGTGCCACCGCACCGATCTATGCGGCCCGTGATGACGGTATCAATCTCCATGTCTGGGTCGACGAAACCCGCCCCTGGAACCAGGGCGCCCGGCTCACCTGCTGGGAGTTGGAGCAGGAGGGAATCGCCCATACTCTGATTACCGACAACGCCGGCGGACATCTGATGCAATGCGGTGAAGTGGACCTGATCCTGGTCGGATCCGACCGGACCACGCACACCGGAGATGTGGCCAACAAAATCGGCACCTACCTTAAAGCACTGGCCGCCCGCGATAACGACATTCCGTTTTATGTCGCTCTGCCGAGCTCCACATTCGACTGGACGCTTGACAAAGGTACTGAAATTTCGATAGAACAGAGATCAGGGGAGGAAATCACCCAGATTTCCGGACTGACGGAAGACGGCAGACGCGAAACGATCAGCATAACATCGGCATCCACCAGGGCGAAAAATTACGGTTTCGACATCACCCCGGCACGGCTGGTGACCGGTTTGATTACCGAGCGCGGCGTGGTTCCGGCGGAGCGGTCCGCCATCCATGCTCTGTTTCCCGACCTCTGTTCGTCCCCAGGACACTCCAACAGGTAAGGAGCTTGCATGGCACACGGTGAGAAACGGAAGTTCATCAGATTGGAGTCCCTGCATCTGCTTGACTATACCGTCCTGGACAAGGACCGATCCAAGGGCCGTTATTCGATGGGCAGAACGCTCGACGTCAGTGTCAACGGAATCAAGATGGAGACGACGGAGCTGCTGTCCACCGATGACACACTGGAGATCACGATTGGTATCGAGGAAGACCTGGTCGATCTGGAGGGCCGGATCACCTATTCGAACCCGGAGGGCAAACGGTTTGTCTCCGGCATCGAATTCGTCAAGATGTCAGGCGAGGGACGCCGGGTATTTCGTCGTTATACCGAAGCATTTAAGCAGATGCAGAAGACCGGCGAGTCGGCTCGCTGAGATCCGCCCGCCGCACCCGGCCGGCTGAACCGTTCGCGCCCGGCCCCCCGGAAACGGTTCTGCTGTCGGCACCGTTCAGGAGCCGTGACGCCCATAAATATCGTCGAACCTGACGATATCGTCCTCGCCGAGATAACTGCCGATCTGCACTTCAATCAACTCCAGCGGTATCACGCCCGGGTTTTCCAGCCGATGTCGGTTGCCGGCGGGAATATAAACCGACTGATTTTCATAGAGCAGGATCTCCGCATCCCCGTTGACTACTTTTGCCGTTCCTTTGACCACCACCCAATGTTCATAACGGTGGTGATGCATCTGCAGTGACAATTTCTCCCCGGGATTAACCGTTATCCGCTTGATCTGATAGCGCTGGTCGACCTCCAGGACCGAATAGCTCCCCCAGGGACGATGAACGGTTTGGTGGGTCTTGAACTCGGGGCGCTGTTCTTTTTTCAGCCGGGCGACAATTTTCTTCACGTCCTGGGAGCGGGACAACGGTGCGACCAACACTGCATCGGCGGTCTCGACCACCAGGGTGTCCTCCAGACCGACGGCGGCCACCATCACGTCCTCGGCCCGGATCAGGGAGTTTCTCGTATCTTCGAGTAAGACATCACCCTGGCTGACGTTGCCCTGCTCATCCTTTTCCAGCACGTCATAGAGCGCCTGCCAACTGCCGATGTCACTCCAGCTGAGGTCAGCGGTAACGACTACCGCCCGATCGGTCTTTTCCATCAACGCATAATCGATGGAATCGTCCCGGCACTGCTCCATTTCGGCCAGGTTGAGCCGGAAAAACCGACCGTCACGGGCCCCACCGGCCACCGCTTTGTCCATGCTGACCAGGATATCCGGAGCATGGACATCCAGCTGCTGTCGAAAAGTGGCAATGGAAAAGGCGAACATGCCGCTGTTCCAGTAATAATTGCCCGCAGCCAGGTATTGTTCGGCCACGCTCCGTGTCGGTTTTTCCTTGAAAGAAACAACAGTGTCGTCCGTGCCGCGCTCAATGTAACCGTAACCCGTTTCCGGCCGCTGCGGAGGGATACCGAAGGTGACGATAACGCCGGAGGCCGCTCTTCGTGCCGCCTTTTCCACTGCCTCGGCAAACGCTGTCTCGTCCCGGATCAGGTGATCGGCCGGCAGTACCAGGATGACAACGTCTTCGGCAGCACCCTGGCTGCGGACAAACTCGACGGCGCCGCTGATCGCCGGTGCTGTATTGCGGCCGATCGGCTCAAGCAGAATCGCATAGTCCCCGTTGATGCCGACTTCCTCTGCCTGGCTGCGGGTGACGAAACGATGCTCCTCCCCGACGACGATCACCGGCGCCAGAACGCCGGGCAAGGCCTGAACCCGCTTCAGGGTAGTCTGCAGCAATGAATGCTGACCAGTCAGGCAAAGCAGTTGTTTCGGGTAAATTTCCCGGGACAGCGGCCAGAGCCGGGACCCGGTTCCACCTGCCAGAATAACCGGCTGGATTGCGAGCATGGTTTCTCCTCTTGCGCTGAAACAATCGCGGCATTTCTTTTCCTTCAGCCGCGGATCAGGGTCAACAATTCATTCGTCTTTTCCTCGAGCAGCGCGCGGTCAGCCCGCGTCTCGACGTTGAGCCTGAGCAGCGGCTCGGTATTGGATTTTCTCACATTAAAACGAAAATCAACAAAGGCAACACTCAGGCCATCAATTGTGTCCACCTCGCCGCCGGGGAAATGCTCCCTGATTCGCTCGATGGCCAGATCGGGATCATCGACCAGCGAATTGATCTCACCTGATATCGGGTACCGTTCCATCCGCTCGCCAACCAGCGCGGACAGCGTCTTCCCGGTCCTGCTGAGCAGGGCGCAGACGAGCAGCCAGGGAATCATTCCGGAGTCGCAGCAGCCGAACGAACGGAAATAATGATGGGCCGACATCTCGCCGCCGTAAACGCTGCCCTCCCGCCACATCCGCTCTTTGATCAGGGCGTGCCCGGTCTCGGTGACGAGCGGCCGGCCGCCCGCATCTTCCACCAGTTCCCTGGTATTCCAGACCAGGCGCGGATCGTGCAGGATGGTGCCACCCGGTTCCTGGTGCAGCATCTCCAGGGCCAACAGTCCGACCAGGTAATAGCCGTCAACGAAACGGCCCTTTTCGTCCCAGAAGAAACAGCGGTCGAAATCACCGTCCCAGGCAATGCCAAGATCGGCCCGGTGTTCGCGCACCGCCACCGCCGTTTCCTCGCGATTGTCCGGCAGCAGTGGGTTCGGCACGCCATTGGGGAAACTGCCGTCCGGCTGGTGATGGAGACGGATGAAGGAAAAGGGCAGGTGCGGTTCGAGCAGATCGATGATCGGACCGGCACAGCCATTACCGCTGTTCACCACCAGTTTCAGCGGACGCAACCGGGCCTCCGCGACATAACCGAGCAAATGGTCCAAATAGGCCGTTTTGTCCGGCTGCCGCCGCTGGCCGCCGCGCCGGTCGACCGGTTCGGGGACCCGGTCGCTGCCGATCAGCTGGCCCATCCGGAACAATCCATTGGCACCGGTCACCGGGCGGGCGCCACGGGTTACAAACTTCATACCGTTGTAGTCGGCCGGATTGTGACTGGCCGTCACCATAATACCGCCGTCAATTCCCTGGTCGACCATACTGAAAGCGGCATGATACACCTCTTCGGTGCCGCAGAGTCCAAGGTGCAGGACATCGACCCCCATCTCGCAGAGACCCTGTGCCACCGCGCCGGTCAGTTCCGGACTGGACAGCCGTATGTCATGACCGAGGGCCACCGCCGCGGGACGGTAGGTTTGAGCGAAGACCCGGCCGATCTTCAGGGCCAGGTCAGCAGACAGTTGATCGGGCACCTTGCCCCGGATATCGTACGCCTTGAAACAGGAGGGGATTGTCGAAGCGGCCATTTTTCGTTTTCTTTTTCGTCCAGGCTGTTATATTCGTCAGCGATGTGCTTCCCGCGGGGCGTAATCTACCCCTATCACGACCGATCAGTAAAGCTTTTCCGACAGGTTATCCCATATCATGAAAGGAATCATCCTCGCCGGCGGCTCCGGCACCCGCCTCTATCCATTGACGAAAGTCATCAGCAAGCAGCTCATTCCGGTATACGACAAACCGATGATCTACTATCCGTTATCGGTGTTGATGCTCGCCGGCATCAGGGACATCCTGATCATCTCCACCCCGCACGATTTACCCATTTTCCGCGAACTCTTCGGCGACGGCTCTTATCTCGGCCTGTCGATCAGTTACGAGGTGCAGCCGAGCCCGGACGGACTGGCCCAGGCCTTCCTGATCGGCAAGTCCTTTATCGGTGCCGATTCGGTCTGCCTGATCCTGGGCGACAATATCTTCTTCGGACCCGGCTTTACCGGTCTCGTGCAACAATCAGCGCAATTGAAGAGCGGCGGGCTGATCTTCGGCTACCTGGTCAGGGATCCGGAACGCTACGGGGTGGTCGAGTTCGACGAGCAGAAACGGGTGGTCAGTATCGAGGAAAAACCGGCCCGGCCGAAATCGAAATACGCGGTGCCAGGTCTTTACTTCTACGATAACGACGTCATCAGCATCGCCGAACAGGTCAAACCCTCCCCGCGAGGCGAACTGGAGATCACCGACGTCAACCTGGCCTACCTGCGCCGCGGCGACCTCCATGTCCAACCGCTCGGCCGGGGCTTCTGCTGGCTCGATACCGGCACCCACGAATCCTTGCAGCAGGCCTCGAGCTACGTCCAGGCCGTCCAGGACCGGCAGGGGTTGAAGATCGCCTGTATCGAGGAGATCGCTTACCAGCTCGGTTATATCAGCGTCGACCAACTGGCGGCCCTGGCCCGGGAAACCATGAAAAACCAGTATGGTCGCTATATCATGGACATCATCGGTGAACGCGATGAAACCAACAACAACCACCATCTGAACTGACAATGAAAATACTGATTATCGGCAGCGGCGGCCAACTCGGCACCGACTGCATCTCGGTGCTGCAGGACCGCCATCAGCTGACGGCCGTCGATTACCCGGCGTTCGATATCGGCGACCCCGACAGCCTGAAAACAATTTTTGCCGACAGCCGGCCGGACATCGCCATCAACTGCGCCGCCTTCACCGCAGTGGATCGCTGCGAGAGCGAAGCGCAGGCCGCATGGCGCATCAATGCCGACGGCCCCCGGTTCCTCGCCGACTGCGCGACGCAGGCCGGTTGCCGGCTGGTACACATCTCGACGGACTACGTCTTCGACGGCCGCAAAACGCCACCGGAGCCATACCGGGAAAGCGATCCGGTCAACCCCCTGTCAGAGTACGGGCGGGGTAAGCTGGCCGGCGAACAGGCGGTCCTGGAGCGGGCCCCGGACGCACTGGTGCTGAGGACCGCCTGGCTCTATTCGGCCCACGGACCCAATTTCCTGAAAACCATGCTGCGCCTGGCACTGTCCGACCCGCACCGTGCCTTTACCATCGTCAACGATCAGTTCGGCTCACTGACCTGGTCGCACACGCTGGCCCGCCAGATCGGCGTGCTGCTCGAGACCCCGCTGTCCGGCATCGTCCACGCCACCGCCGACGGCTACAGTACCTGGTACGAAGGGGCCTGTTATTTCCTGGAAAAGATGGCGCTGCCGCACTCCTTTCAACCCTGCACCACCGCCGATTACCCGACCCCTGCCCATCGCCCGGCCAACTCCATCCTGAAAAACGGGGTTCTCGATGAACGGGAGTTGTCGCTGTTCGGGTCCTGGCAACGCGATGTGGACCGATACGTGGAATTGTTCAGGGATTCGCTGATCGCCGAAGCGAGCGCCCAGCTTGCCCGGTAATCCTCAGACCGGTGTGCCGCTCGTGTGGGTCAGGCTGCAGGCCGGACATTCCGAGCCGACAGTCTTCAGGCTCTCCTCGATACTGAACTCGCCGACCAGCTGCCGCAGGTTCTCGCTGATATCATCGGGCACCGCGGCAAGCTTGAAGCCGGCGATATAGAAATCCGGGTTGCTATCCTGGCGGCACCAGCGACAAACCGCGTCAAACAGGATCTCCTGGCGGCCGGCCAGTTCCTTCGGCAGTTTCATGCGCAGCGTCAAGGCCCGCCCCCTTTCGACCGGCTTGTCGCAGACGAGCATCAGCCCGCGACTGGAGATGTCGACCAGGTGCCCGACGATGGTTTGGCTCTGCCCATCGAAGACCCGCAGGTAAAATACAAGGTGCCAGCGCTGCACCTTCCGCTTGTCGGCTTTCTTGGTTTTCTTCGCTTTTCTCATGGTCTCCTGCGCCTCAGCTCAAGGGTACCAGCTCGATCGCACCAACCGCGCCCATCACATCCCCGCAGATCACGAGCACCCCGTCGATCGCCGGCAGCCGATCGGCTGCCGCCAAAACCCGCCTGACCATCTCATGCGGATCGGTGGAAGTACCAGCCTCGTTACCGAGTCGGGTGGCGGCGGCGTCGGCCGTCGTCGCCGAATCGGCGACGACGGTCACCGAATCGGCTCGGCCCAGGCTGAGTGAATGACCGATGGTGCCCGATGACGTGCATACGCCCAGCGGCTGCTGCCGGGCCGAAAGGCGGAGACCGACCCGATTGCTCAGCGGCGACCGGCCGGCAAAAACGGCAATCGTGCAGGGCCGGGAACGCAGCAGAAAAATGTCCCCGCCGTTTTCAACGATAACCTCTTTGCAGCCAGCTGCAACCAGTCCGTTACCTAAGTATTCGGCGACCGCTCCGGCGACGGCCGCCATCGGCCCGACACCGTATTGTTGAGCCGCGGCCAGCATGCGGCGGACGATCGGCGGCGCCAGCTCGTCGTCGGGCAGCGGCGTCAACGAGCCGGCAAAGTCCTCATGGTGCTCGATGTAGCGTTCAAGCTGCAGGCGACAGCCGGCGACGAGCTCCCCAGCCGGCCGCGTCACATCTCGATCAGCCAGGATCTGCAGATCTGTCTCCCGCAGCCGCACCTGGGTGGCAACCAATTCCGCCCGGTCAACCAGACCGCGATACGTCCGTTGGCGGTAGGATTGCGGATCTTTGCTGCTGCGGCCGGAACGGATCTTCATAGTGGTGCTGTCCGCAGACCACAACGGCGCACGGACAGCCGGCATACGCACGACGTTCGAGGATGGCAAACCGTCATGGCCGGAGGTGCTCAGTCGGCCGGGGCGGCTTCCGGACCAGCCTGCCCCGCGGTGACTTCAGGAGCCAGCAGTGAGTTGATATAGTCCATTGAGATCGCCGGGGCATTCTGTCGCAGTGCTTCGCGGATATCCTCATCTCGAATTACCTGCCGGGTCACATCCGCCAAGCGGTTCAGGGTCGGACAACTCTGGCATGAACGCAGCATATCGTTTTCCGGCGCCAACAGCGTTCCCAGCACGATATGGAGCAAAATCACGACAATAAGGGCCTTGGCGCAGCCGAGCACGAGGCCGAGCAGACGATCGAACCAGGGGGTGATGGTTACCTGGATCACCAGTGCCAGGCCCTTACCGAGCAGGGTCGCCAGGAGGAACGTGGCGATAAAAAGAATGGCATAGGCGCTGAGGAAAACCACCCGGGGACTATCCGAGACATCCTGCAAAAATGGCAGCAACTGCTCATGATAGCGGCTGGCGGCAAAATATCCGAGGTAGAGGGCAAGCAACGGCACCACCTGCCCGAGAAAACCAATCCACAACCCTCTGAGTGCCAGCAGCACGACGATGCTGAGAACGACGAAATCATAAGGGCTCAGATGCATACTTTCCATTGTCTCCTCTTGCACAACAGCGCAACAATCCATATCATGTGCTCGACACACGAAGCCTCCCATCTCATTATCAAGACGGTTTGAAATTGCAATCTCTTTTTCCTTCACAGCCATGACCGACACCTCCGCCGAACTGAACGGCAAGCTCCTTTCCGACGACTTCCGCCTATTGCTGAGCTCACGGGCTCCCGGCAACAATCTGGCCACTGTTTTGAGCGACAGCCCGGCGGTAGGCGAACAGCAACTGACGCAACTCGTCGCTGCCTGGTTGACCGATCAAGAGCAGGATTATCTCGATCGTTTTTCCTTTGCCAAGCGCCGCAGCGAATGGCTCGCCGGCCGAATCTGCGCCAAACGCGCCGTCCTCGACCTGCTCGCCCGGCAAGCGACAGATCCGCTCGGCCCTCTGGATATCTCCATCCACAACGGCCCGAAAGGACGACCGTCCGTCGTTCTGGCCGAAACGCCCACCGAGATCGGCAAATTGGATATCTCCATCTCGCACTCTCACGGCAAGGCGATCGGGATCGCCGGTTACGGCCTCTGCGGTGTCGACATCCAACACTTGAGCGACACTCTTTTTCGTGTTAAATCGCGTTTTTGCGACGAGTTCGAGACCGCACTGCTGGAAACCATTCTGGAGAATGATCTCGTGCAACTCGGCCTGCTCTGGGTCAGCAAGGAGGCGATCCGGAAAAGTTTCAGCGATATTGCCCTGCTCGGTTTTCTCGAAATTCATCTGGAACGGATCACTGTCGACCGGGGTTATCGTCTGCTCAACTTCCGCCTCGGCGGACCGATGAGCCGGCTCGGCACCGTTTCGACCACCACCCATGTCCATAGCGCCTATGCCCTGGCAGTCTGCACCGTCGATGCAACGCGCCTGAAACATGCCGGAATTGCCTGAAGTAGAAGTCGTTCGGCGCGGCCTCACACACCACCTGCCCGGTCGCACGATCACCGGATACCAGAGCAGCACCAAACCGCTGCGCCGCAAAAGCCCCGACGAAAAGCTACGGCAGCTGCTGGTCGGGGCGCGTATCGAGGCGATCCGGCGGCGGGCCAAATACCTGCTGATCGATTTCGATAACCGGGCACTGCTCGTTCTGCATCTCGGCATGACCGGCCGACTCGGGATGTTCCCCGCAACCGATCCGGTGCTGCCCCACGATCATCTCCGCTGGCGCCTTGACAACGGTCTGGAACTGCGCTTCAACGACACCCGACGCTTTGGTTCCGTCATGCTCTTCTCCCGGCAGGAAGACGGTGACCCGGAAGATATCCTGTTCGCCGATACCGGACCGGAACCGCTCGGCCCACACTTAACGGTGAGTTACCTGCTGTCCAGAGCACACGGCCGGTCCATGCCGGTCAAACAATTCCTGATGGATGGTCGCATCGTTGCCGGAATCGGCAATATCTACGCCAACGAAAGCTTGTTCGCGGCGGGTATCAGGCCGACCCGGCCGGTTGGCACGATCGGCCGTCGCCGCTGGCAGAGACTGCTCGACCGGATCAGGGCCACTCTCAACCGGGCCATTGCCTGCGGCGGCTCGACAATCAGTGATTTCTTCGGTACGACCGGGGAAGGTGGCTATTTCCAGGTCCATTTTTCCGTGTACGGCAAGGCAGACCAGCCTTGCCCCCGCTGTCAGTCCCCGATTCAATCGCTCAGGCTGGGCGGCAGGTCGACCTTTTTCTGCCGCCACTGTCAGCGCTGAACAAACGACCGCTCTTCGGACCGACCAAGCCTCTTGGCGCCCCGGACTGTTACAGCCGTTCACTTTTGCCTGCTTGCCAGCGGCCGCAATCTTTGGTTTATTGCACTATCATCCGGAGGATGAATACGTCCGGCTCACTTCATTCCCATTTTCAGACAGGTTTCAGGCCACCATACCAAAGGAGGGAGGTCATGAGTTCACGAATCGCCGCCATCGATGCTCTGGAGATTCTCGATTCACGGGGCAACCCCACCGTTCGGGTCTTTGTCGAACTGGAAAACGGCATCCGTTCCTGCGCTTCGGTTCCTTCCGGCGCAAGCACCGGAGAAAACGAGGCCATCGAACTGCGGGACAATAATTCCACCCGTTATAACGGCAAAGGGGTCCGCACCGCCGTCGATAACGTCACCAAGATTATCGCCCCGGAGATTATCGGCATCAAAGCCGAGGACCAGGCCGTGATCGATCGGCTGATGATCGAACTGGACGGCTCGGAAAACAAGGCAAACCTTGGCGCCAACGCCATTCTCGGAGTATCCATGGCCGTTACCCGGGCCGCCGCGGAATCACTTGGCATGCCGCTGTATCGGTATCTCGGGGGCAGCGGTGCCTGTCGCCTGCCGGTACCGATGATGAATATTCTCAACGGCGGTGCCCATGCCGACAACAGCGTCGACTTCCAGGAATACATGGCCGTACCCATCGGTTTCGACACCTTCAGCGAGGGGCTACGCGCCATCGCCGAGACGTTTCATGCACTGAAAAAACTGCTCAACAGTCGAGGCCTGGCGACCGGCGTCGGCGACGAGGGCGGCTTCGCACCCAATCTCGGCAGCAACGAAGAAGCGATGGAAGTGATCCTCGAGGCAATCGCCAAGGCCGGCTATCAACCCGGCAGTGACATCGCGATGTCCCTGGACAGTGCTGCCAGCTCATTTTCTCCCGACCTCAAGTCGACATACGACCTGCAATGGTCCAAAGGCGGCGCCCTGACCAGCCAACAGATGGTCGATCTGGTCTGCAAATGGGTCGCCGACTATCCCATCGTCTCCTGGGAAGACCCGCTGGCCGAGGGGGATTGGGACGGCTTCGCCCAGATCACCGAGCGGATCGGAAATACGGTGCAGATCGTCGGCGATGATATCTTCGTGACCAATCCCCGCTATATCAAACAGGGTGTCGATTGGCTGACCGCCAATTCGGTCCTGATCAAGCTCAACCAGATCGGTACCGTCACCGAGACCATTGAGGCGATCCGGCTCTGCCGCGACGCCGGCTGGACATATGTAATTTCCCATCGCAGCGGAGAGACCGAAGACACTTTCATCGCCGACTTCGCGGTCGCCATGGACGGTGGACAAATCAAGACCGGTTCCGCGTCACGAAGCGATCGGGTCGCCAAATACAATCGTCTGCTGGAGATCGAACACCACCTCGGCCAGGATGCCAGATACTACTGGAAACGCTGATACGCTGTCAGGGAGAATCACCGATGACGAACCAACAGGAAAGACCCCCGCTCGACAAGGACAAAATAATTCCGGAACGCATGGCCGCGCTGCGTTCGCTGCCGGTAGAGATCAAGCAGCAGCTGACCGGCGAGGAGGCCCGGATCTTCCTTTACGGTGAACCGTTGCCGAAGGAACTGGCAAACAAACTCAAGGACTATCTCGAAGAAGCATAACCCGGACACCACTGCCCGAAAGAGCGGCATCTATCACCATGCCGGAGGATCTATGTCACGAGTAATGAGATACATTCTGGTGTTGTCGTGTACGCTGCTGTTTACCGGATGCGGCTACAACACCCTGCAGATGAAGGAAGAACAGGTATTCAAGGCCTGGGCCGATGTCGAATCGACGCTGCAGCGCCGGGCAGATCTGGTACCGAACCTGGTAGCAACGGTGAAAGGGTATGCCGCCCACGAGAAGGAAACCCTCGAAGCGGTCGTCAACGCCCGCGCCCGTGCCACGTCGGTGCAGATCTCTCCGGCCGACCTCAGCAACCCGGCGGCGATGGAACAACTGACCGCCGCCCAGGGCAGCCTGAGCTCGGCATTATCACGACTGTTACTGGTCGTCGAGCAGTATCCTGACCTGAAGGCCAACCAGAACTTTCTCGACCTGCAGAACCAGCTGGAGGGAACCGAGAATCGGATCAACGTCGCCCGGCAGCGCTATAATGCGGCCGTAGAAGACTTCAACGGCTCAATCCGCCGATTTCCGGAACGCTTGACCAATTCTCTTCTGCTCCATCTCGACCGCAAAGAATACTATAAGGCGGACGAAGGCGCCCAGCAGGTGCCGCAGGTCAATTTCAATTGAAGCGGAGTCAGGGCTGGTGCGACTGCGCATGAACACGCCTCGTTGGATCCGGCTGACGACCGCGCTGCTGGTCATCCTGTTCATCCCGCTGACGCTTGGCGCCCGGCCGGTCCCCAAACTGACCGGTCGGGTCAACGATTATGCGGGGATGCTCGCTCCGGCCACGGTCAAACAGCTTGAAACGGTGTTGGTCGACCTGGAAAAGAGCGATTCCACCCAGATCGTCGTACTGACGATCACCTCGCTCGACGGCGACAGCCTGGAAGACTTTTCCCTGCGCGTCGTCGAGGACTGGCAGATCGGCCGGCAAGATCTGGATAATGGCGCCCTGCTGCTGATCGCCCGCGATGATCGCAAGCTGCGCATCGAAGTCGGTTACGGTCTGGAAGGAAGCCTGACTGACCTGGTTGCCGGGCAGATCATTCGCAACGTGATCACGCCGCAGTTTCGTCTCGGCAATTTCGACCAGGGCGTCATCGACGGCGCCGGCGCCATGATCGCCGCAGTGCGCGGCGAATTCCAAGCACCGACCAGTGGGCAGCGCCGCCAGGGGGCCGGACAAGACCCCGGTGGCCTGATCACGGCCCTGCTCTTTCTCTTTTTCATTTTCGGCTCGATGTTTCGCCGCAACAAACCGCTGGCCGCCGGTGCCGGCGCCATTGCCGCGCCACTGATCGCCCTGCTGCTGTTCGGCATCACCGGCCTGCTGCTCCTTCTGCTCATCCCGGCAGGCGCACTCGGGGGGCTGGTCGCCGCCTCGCTCAACGCCGGTTCTCATGTCGTCCGAAGCGGCGGACTCGGGGGCTGGCATCGTTCCGGCGGCGGTCTGGGAGGTGGCGGATTCGGCGGGTTCAGCGGCGGTGGCGGCGGTTTCGGCGGCGGCGGGGCATCGGGCAGCTGGTAGGTACGATGCATACCCTGGCAGAAAAATTCCTTTCTCCCGACGAGCGGCAGCGTATTACGCACTGCGTGCAACAGGCGGAAAAACAGACCTCTGGAGAAATCGTGCCGATGGTCGTCTCAGCCAGTCACGACTACCCGCTGGCACCGGTGACCGGCGCGGCCCTGGTGGCGCTGCCGACAGCCGTGCTGCTCACCCGCCTGATCGGCGACACCTTCTGGGTCGATTTTAACCGGATGTGGCTGTTCATCACCGGTTTCTGCGTCGTTTTTCTGCTCTGTCAGCAGATCATCAAACGATTCCCCGCTCTACTGCGCCTGTTTCTTTCCCAGCGCCAGGCGGAAGAGGAAGTGCGGCGAGCCGCGACGATGGCCTTTTTTACCGAACAGCTCTACAAAACCAAGGCGGATAACGGCATTCTGCTCTACATCTCCGTTCTCGAGCAACGGGTGTGGGTCCTCGGTGACCGCGGCATCAATGAAAAAATCGACCGGCAGCGCTGGCAGGAAATCGTCTCACTGGTCACCGACGGGGTCAAAACCGGGCACCAATGCGAGGCCATCTGCGCAGCCATCGCACGGATCGGTGAGATCCTCGAACAGGAATTCCCGATCGAGGCCGACGATAAGAACGAGTTGCACAACCTGATCGTCCGCTGACCTATCCCGCCATCTGCTTGCCGAAGAAAAAGAAAGAGAGTAAAGTGGCTGAGTTATTGTCTTAACCTGGGCGTTCAGGCGGACGCCCCCGCTCACGAAAAACGAGGAGAGGCGCGGTGCCGCACTCTTTTTTTGCCGGGAAACATATCCTCATCACCGGTGCCACCGGGGGACTCGGTTCGGCCTTGGTGAAACAACTGAGCGAGCCGGCCGGTCTGCTGGTCCTGCACGCTCGATCATCCAGTCGCCTCGAACAATTGGCAGACTCCTTGCCGAACGGCACCAGGGTTATCACCATCACCGCCGATCTCTCGGTACCGGGCGAAGCCGCCAGGCTGGCCGATCAGGCCCTCGTGGAGGCCGGACACCTCGATCTGGTCTTCAATAACGCCGGCCTCGGCTATTTTGCCCTGATCGAAGAAGCCGAAGAGGCGAAAATCCGCTATCTCTTTGAAGTCAATACGTTTGCACCGCTCCTGCTGATGCAGACGCTGCTGCCGACAATGATCATCAGGGGAACGGGACGCATCGTCAATATCGTCTCCAGCGCCGGCCGGGTGCCGATACCGACGGTCGGTGTCTATGGCGGCAGCAAATCGGCGCTGGCTGTCATGGCCAATACCATGCGGTTGGAGCTTGAGCCGAAAGGAATCGAAGTTGTCAATATCTACCCGGGAACGGTCAACAGCTCATTTGAACGGAATGCCATGCGCGAAGCGGCTCGTCCGGGGCTCTGCCCAACGGTCGATTGCGGCGCTGCCGAGGAGGAAATCGCCAACCAAATCATCCATGCCGCCGCCGGCCCGGCCGGTGAGGTGTGGCTGGAGCGCACCGGTCGTCTGCTGGCGCTGGCAGCGATCGCCTGGCCCACGGTCGTGGACAATCGTTTAAAACACCTCCGAGACAAGACGCTCAGCCAGACAAATCGGCTCAAGCCTCAAGAATTCAGACGCTGGCGGCTCTGGCAGCTGGAGTCGACCATTGCCTGCAATCTCAGGTGTATCATGTGTCCCTGGGAAGGTGTGCGCCGGTGCGCTCCAAATGGTGGGCACATGGGCGAGGAAGTCTGGCAGGCGTTGCTGCCGTACCTGGGAGATGTAAAATCAATCGATTTTACCGGCGGCGGCGAACCGCTCCTCCAGCCGAACCTGTTGACCTGGATCAGGCAAGCCAAGGCCGCCGGCTGCGACGCCGGTTTTCTGACCAACGGTCTGCTGCTCAACGACGCGATGATCGACGCCCTGCTCGACACCGGGATGAACTGGATCGGTTTTTCCATCGACGGGGCGGACAAAACCACCTATGAAGCGATCCGGAAAGGCGCAGATTTCGATCGGGTCTGCGCCAACATCAAAACACTCACCTCGCGACGAATCGATCGCCGCCCGCTGGTAATGATCAATTTTGTCATCATGAGTATGAACCAGCACCAGCTGGAAACGATCATCGAATGTGCCGCGCAGCTCGGGGCCGATCAGGTAAACTTTAAACAATGCGACGTTATCCGCGGCGAACATGGCGCCGCATTCGGATTGTTTGCCGACAAGGAGACAAAACAGATTCGGCACCTCGAGAAGGCATTGAAAAAGGCAACACGACTGGCCCGCAAACGCGGTATTCGCACAACCTCCTTTTCATTTACGCCCGAAGAATTACCGGTTTGCGATCAGGATCCACGGGACTCGCTGTTTATTCGGCATGACGGTTCCGTCGCACCGTGCATTAACCTGGCGATCGGCGGTCCCTCTCGATTTTTCGGCAAGAAGATCACCTTCCCCACCGTGCATTACGGCAGACTTCCCGAAACGGATCTGGAATCCTTGTGGCACAGTGAAACCTGCACTTTTTATCGACGCCGGTTCGAGCAGCGAGTCAACGCGCACGACCAGACACTGAGCAACGCCGATATCGGCCGCGACCTGATCAAGATGAAGGAGGCCTTTCAGGCGGCAATCGAGGCAATGCCCCAGGCACCGGAAGGGTGTCGCCACTGTCATTATCTCTATGATGTGTAACCCGCCAGTGTAGAGATGAGCAGATCGAATGGCGGTTACAAAATGATTGCGGCGAACAGCAGCGCAGCCCCGGCCGGTAGAACCGACTGGTCGGCACAACCGGACTTTCAATCATGGCAACCATCTTCCTAATCCGTCATGGGGAAATTCCCCAATCAACACCGCAGCGGTTCATCGGCCAGCGCGACCTGCCGCTGACCGATCGGGGCAAGGAGCAGATCGCCCGGCTGGCGCCGATGCTCGCCGCGCGCTCCGTCGAGCGGGTCTTCTGCAGTCCGCTGACCCGCTGCCTGAACAGCGCTCGCATCATCTGTCTGCGCTTGGGATACCGGCCGGACATTGAGCCGGCCCTGAAGGAAATTAGTCTCGGCAGCTGGGAGGGATTGCGGGTCGGTGATGTCCGGGCCCGGTACCCGGGAGAATATGAGGCTCGCGGACTCGATGTCGCCGGCTTTCGTCCGGCAGGCGGCGAAAGTTTCAGCGATCTGCAGAAGCGGGTCTGGCCGGCTTTCGAAGCTATCGTCGCCAAGACGGATACGGTTTCCGCCGTGGTGGCCCATGCCGGAGTTAACCGGGTGATTCTCTGCACCGCCCTCGGTATGCCGTTGGCCAATCTCTTTCGAATCGAGCAGACCTACGGCTGTCTCAATATCATCGAAACCGGCCGCCAGGGCTTTCGGGTTAAGGGCTTAAACCGCCTGACAATTCCGTGAGCCACCTGCCGCCGTCCGGAACCAGGAACCGCTCAAAAGGACAAGGACAGACCGGAGTGGCCGTGGATCACCTGACAGGTCAGGTGCTGCGCCAGATAATCGACTGCCGATGCCCCTGAACAGTGGCAGGCAACCAATCGCTTGATGTCCAGGCCGTTGAGCGCCTGCACGGTCTGCTGTAGCCGCTCAGGTCCGGCATGCAACAGGTGCAGCCCACCGATAATGGTATCAATGCGCCTCTCACCGGTTATCCTGACAATCTCATTGACGATATTGACAATACCGGCATGGGCGCAGCCGACACAAATCACCAGGCCCGTCTCGGTGCGAAGCCACATTGAGACATCGTCCTCAATCAGGTCCGGCCGCTGTCCCAACTGATCGAAGAAAAACGGTGCACCGGGGTCTTCGTAGCTGGTGAGCCGCGGAATCGGGCCGGTAACACCGATGCGATCGGTGATTTGCGTGGGCCGGGTCAACCAATGGATGGCTTCTCCCGGCAGGTGATCGAGCGCCTGCATTGATCGCTCCGGCATGCGCACCGGCTCGATGGTCGTTCCGTTGCGCAGCACATAACGCGGTTGCAGCGCCGCCTGATGCAGATAGACCTGAGGCCTGCCGGCCTCGGCCAGAACCAGCGCGATACCGCCGGTATGATCATAGTGACCGTGGCTCAGGACCAGATCGGTGACCCGGGAAAGATCCAGACCAAGGGTCCGGCAGTTGGGCTGCAGACATTTACTCTCGGCAGTGTCAAACAGGATTATCCGGTCATCCGCCTCAATCCAGAGCGAATAACCATGCTCGGCAATCAGGCCGTCACCGGCCTGATTATCAACCACCACGGTCAACCGTGTCGTCGTCATTGTACTGTTCCCCTACTATTCATCGGTTTTGTTTCTTCCGGTCAGCCGAACCATTGTCAGCCTCGGCCCTGCGCTGCCGGGCTTGATAGTCGCCCAGCGCCTGCTGCAGTGTCGCCTCGGCGAGTTGGGCGCAGTGGAGATGGGTTTCGGGTACACTGCCGACCTCATCGACGATGTCCATCATCGTCAGCTTCGCAAGTGCCGCCGTGCCCTTTCCGGACGCCAGTCGTGCCGCCGCATCGATACAACTCCTGCTCATCGTGCAGCCATCCGTCCAGGTATGGGTCTCTATCACCTGTCCCTGCCGGATCTTGAAGGCGAGTTCCATCGTATCTCCGCAATTACCTGTCACCTTGGCGTAACCGTCGGGATCCGGCAAATGCGGCGTCCAAAGGTAACTCAAGCCATACCAGGCAGCAACAAAGGCAACCAGGACACCGACCAACAGCAGAAAACCGCTCAACGTCATATGCTGCCGCCCTTTTCTCCGTTAATGGTGTCAGGCAATGGAAGCCGCAGCATAGGCCTCGTCGATGCGCCGCCGGACATAATCGAGAACCGACGGATCGGCTTCATCGATGTCAAAACACAATCCGTCTTCACCCAACAGTCCGCCTGGTACCAGATCACCCCGTTGCTCGGGATCAGTGACATCCTCGCCGTAAAAACAGACCGACAGCCAACGTGGATCGTCATCGATCACGTCAACCATGACGAACAAGGGACGGCTTGCCCGGTCCCGGCAGATGCCGCGCAGAGAATAGCTGACTCCCGGGCGGGCATGAAACTCTAAAGTGGCATCAGAGAGTCCCTGCACTTGCTGCCACAAGGCGATAAAACCCTCCTTACCGGCCGTAGACGAAGCCGGCCAGTCCCGTACAAACGATTCGACCTGTTGCTGCTCCATAATATTCTCCCTGAACCACTTGAAATGATTTTCAATTCACAGATGGTCCCCTTCTGAACATATGCCCATTTGGGCGGCTGCTATAGTACTTCTCACCCTTCTCGCTGTCAACGCCTTATGGGCATCGATCAGGAAAAGCATCCCTCGAGTTTGGGAATGAATATCTTTCGCAAACCTTCATCTTGGTTTGACGATCCGACTCACACGATGTATTCTTGCATATGCACGATTAGCCGTCGGCATGCCGCCCGACTGAGAAGGGATGCACGCACCCTCGCCGGCGCAGGAGCGCAACCGATCCGTCTTGCGCACGTAGGATAACGGCAATCGTGTCGTCCCCCCTCCGCGGGGCAACCATTGTCAAGGAGACATTTATGGCACAAGAAGAACAAGTAGGCTGTGCCCGACCAACCGGAGGTCTGGTCGGCGAAACGGCGCCGGAAGAACCGATGTCGGATACCATTAAACCAGTCAAGGAGAAAACCATGCTTACCGTTGGACAAAAGGTTCCCGATTTTTCCGCCCCCGGCTACCACAAGGGAGCTTTCGTCAATGTCACGCTCTCTGAATATCTGGGTAAATGGGTGGTACTCTGCTTCTACCCGGGCGATTTCACCTTCGTCTGAGCTACCGAGATCTCGGCGGTCGCCGCGAAATATTCTGAATTTCAAAAACTTGGCGTAGAAGTCCTATCGATGTCAATCGATTCGATGTTTGTCCACAAAATGTGGGACGACGACGAGTTGAGCAAGATGGTTGATGGCGGAGTCCCCTTCCCGATGCTCTCCGACGCGGGCGGCAATGTCGGCAAGGCCTACGGCGTTTTCGACGAAGCTGCCGGGGTTGAGACCCGGGGGCGGTTTTTGATCGACCCGGACGGAATCCTTCAGGGTTTTGAGGTCCTGACCCCGCCGGTCGGCCGCAATGTCAGCGAAACCATCCGCCAGATCCAGGCCTTCCAGCTGATCCGCGAGACAAAGGGCGGCGAGGCGACGCCGTCCGGCTGGCGCCCCGGCAAGAAAACGCTGAAGCCGGGTATTGACTTGGTTGGCAAGGTCTGGCAGGAATGGAAAACCGATATGGCCTTTGATTAGCTCTTCCTCCCTGCAACGGCGCGGGGACCGGTCGCCGCACTACGGGCACCGCCCCGCGCCGTTCAGGTTTCCCCTCCGGGCCAGGAGCTCAGTCATCTCCTCTCCATGGGGAACCGCCCCGCGCCGTTCAGGTTTCCCCTCCGGGCCAGGAGCTCAGTCATCTCCTCTCCATGGGGAAGGTGACAAGCTCGGCCAGTGCGTTACCGGTCGACGCGGGACAGGTTCACTGCCTGTCCCGCTGTTGATCGAGATGGTCGAAGATAAAAAAGATCGTGACGCAGCGTTCGCTAAATGTCGGCAAATGCTGCGTCATCGGCACCGCAACGGTTATTGCTGGAGGAGGACGAACCGTCCGTCTTTGACGATCAGCATGGCAAAGGCATCGATCCCGAGCCCGTTGTGGTCATTGGCGGAAAAATTGAACTCGCCGGCAGTGCCGTAATAGCCCTGCAGGTTTTCGATGGCCGTCCGCACCTTTTCCCGGTCGAGCCCGGCTGCAGTAATCGCCTTGGTCAGGATCATCAAGGCGTCGTAGGTATGGCCGCCGAACGTCGATACATCTTCGCCGTAACGCGATTCATAATCATTTTTGAATTTCAGCAAAAAGTCCTTTTGCGGTCCCTCCGGCAGCGACTCCGCGACAATCAGGCGACTCGCCGGAAAGATAATTCCCTCGGCGGCAGCACCGGCCGCTTCGATATACTTGGCGTTGGCAAAACCGTGACTTTGAAAGATCGGCACATCCCAGCCCGCCTGACGGATATTTTTGGCGATGATCGACTGGGCCGGGACAACCGACCAATTGATCACGGCCTGGATCTCGGGTTGTGCTTTGATCTTGGCCACCAGAGCGCTGAGATCGTTGGCCGCCTTGTCATAAACCTCGCTGGCGACGATCTCGATACCGTATTCCGGCGCGATATCGGTCATCTGCATCTTTCCGGCATTACCGAATCCGGTGTTACCGGTCAGGATGGCGATTCGCGTGATCCCCATGGTGTTCATGGTCCTGAAGATCTGGTGCGCAGCAAAGGAGTCACTCGGCGCCGTCTTGAAGACGTAGGGTGCAACCGGGTTGACGATCAGCTCCGCCGACGCACAGGAGATCAGGATCATCTTGGCATCATCGCACATTTTCTTGATTTTCAGCGTCTCGCCGCTCGTCGACGGGCCGATGATGGCAAAGACCTGTTCCTCCTCGATAAGCTGCCTGGCAAAGGAGATGGCTTTTTCCGGACTGCCGCCACTGTCCTTGATGATCAGCTTGATCTGATCGCCGTTGATGCCGCCACGCTCGTTGATCTGCTCGGCCAACATCTGCAGGGAGCGCGTCTCCGGCCCACCGAGAAAGGAAACCGGCCCGGTCTCCGCCAGGATGGCCCCAATTTTGATCTCTGCCGACCAGCCGGGTAACGCCGGACAGATCATCATGGTCAGCATTGCCATCGCTATTATCCAGGTTTTCAATCCGTTGCGTTTCATCACTCCCCTCTCGTCAAAATAGTTCTGCCTGCGGTAAAATTTTCGTGCGCGCCTCGATCTTGAACGAAATTTCGAATTTTTCAAGCTCCCCTAGATATCACCCCGGAAGCGCAGTCGACCGGAGGCTTCCTTCTTGTCGATGTACTTACCGCATCATCGACGCTTGTCAAGCAGATTCACCGATTCCGTCACGCCTCGATGCCCCGTACAGCCTCGGCGTCGCCGCGGAGAAGATTGCAATGATCGGCCGAATACGCTAGGGTGCAATGCGTTTCAGCAGGCGGCGACAACGCCGCCATGCCGTCATCCGGTTCTTTGGTCCGCGTTCACGAAAACCTCAACTCATCGCCGCTGGACTCATGCCGTATCTGCTGCTCACATTAGCCGCCTTGTTCTGGTCCGGAAACTTCGTGATCAGCCGGGGCATGCACACCGATATCCCGCCGCTCGGCCTGTCATTCTGGCGCTGGCTGGTGGCCCTGCTGATCCTGCTGCTGTTCGCCTCTCACCACCTGATCAGACAACACCACCTGGTTCGCCGTCACCTCCGTTTCATCATCGTACAGGGTCTGCTCGGTGTTGCCGGTTTCAACACCATGATCTACCTTGCCATGCAGACGACCACGGCAATCAATGCGGTCCTGGTCAACTCCTGTATTCCGGTGCTGATCGCCGTCTGCTCCTGGATCATGTTCCGCGAGGCCCTGACCGTTCGGCAAGGATGCGGAGTTCTGCTTTCGTTGTGCGGCGTCGTCTCGATCATCGCCAAGGGACGCTGGGAATTTCTGCTCTCGGTCTCCTTCAACCCGGGCGATCTGCTTGTGCTGTTGGCCGCGCTGTTGTGGGCGCTCTACTCAACCAACCTGAAGAACTATCCGCGGGAGCTGCACCCATTCGCCTATCAGTCAGGTATCGTGGTCAGCGGCCTGATCGTCATCTTCCCCTGCTACCTGGTCGAGTTATCAATGGGCAAAACCATGACCATGGGGATACCTACCCTGCTGTCTATCGGCTATGTCGCCGTGTTCGCTTCCATCCTTGCCTTTATCTTCTGGAATAAGGCGGTGCGCACCGTCGGGCCGAATAAATCCGGCCCGTTTATTCACCTGATGCCGGTCTTCAGCACCATCCTTGCGGTCCTCTTTCTCGGCGAGACAATCGAGGCCTACCACCTGCTTGGCATCGCGCTGATCTTCAGCGGCATCATGCTGACCACCTTTCGTGTCAGACCGTCGTCCAAACTCTGAGCGAAAACCACTTTTTGTTGCAATTCCAGTTACATTTTGGTACCGATTGAGCATCATTACGCCATGACTGACCAGCCTGCTCACCCAGCAAATGAGGACACGCCTATGAACTATTGGTATGTAGCCGTTGCCGGCCAGCAACAGGGGCCCTTCGATCAGAACCACATCATCCAGGGGATCGCCTCGGGACAATACAATCAATCCACCATGGTCTGGACGGAAGGATATCAGAACTGGATTCCTATCGCGCAGGCCCGGGAACTGCAACAACCCGTGATCCAACAACCGCCGCCGGCGGTCTATGGACAGAGCGCCCACGAGATCGATTTCGAAATCCACGGCAACGAGATGCAATTCGTGGAGATCGAACTGGATCCCGGGGAAAGTGCGGTGGCGGAAGCGGGCGCGATGATGTACATGACCGACGGTATCGCCATGGAGACCGTTTTCGGCGACGGCAGCCATCAATCTCAACAGGGCGGTTTCTTCGACAAGATGCTCGGGGCCGGCAAGCGCCTGATCACCGGGGAAAGCCTGTTTACCACGGTCTTTACGCACAACGGTTCCGGCAAGGGCCGGGTCGCCTTTGCCTCGCCGTATCCGGGTAAAATCATCCCGCTCGATCTGGCCCAGTACGAAGGCCAGCTGGTCTGCCAGAAAGACGCCTTCCTCTGTGCCGCAAAAGGGGTGGCTATCGGCATCGCCTTCCAGAAAAAGATCGGCGTTGCGTTGTTTGGCGGCGAGGGTTTTATCATGCAAAAACTTGAAGGCGATGGGCTGACCTTCATCCATGCCGGCGGCACCATCGTCGAAAAAGACCTGCAGCCCGGCGAAACACTGCGCGTCGATACCGGGTGTCTCGTCGCTCTGACCAGAACGGTCCAGTACGATATCGAATTCGTCGGCGGCATCAAATCGGCGATCTTCGGCGGTGAAGGCTTCTTTTTTGCGACCCTGCGCGGGCCGGGCCACGTCTGGCTGCAATCACTGCCGTTCTCGCGGCTGGCCGGAAAGATCCATGAAGCAACGCCACAGAACGTCGGCTCCTCCGGGGTCGGAGAAGGCTCGGTTCTCGGCGGGATCGGCAACCTCTTTCAACGCTGACGGCAGAGCCGGTCGACCGGAATTACCTGCCGACCGGCTTTCGCTCAGGCTGCGTCCTGCTCGATAAACTGCTGCATGGCCGGAGACAATGACAGCGCCGCGGCCAGTTGATCAAGCCACTGCCGCTCTTCCGGCGTGTCGACGACAATGGTGGACACGGCCAGGCTGTACATGGTCTGGGCGATCATTGGGCCGTTTATGTCGGCCGTCAATTCGGCAATCTCTTTCGGCCCATGCAGTTCCTGCAGCAGAAACAACCGTTCCTCCCGGCTCAATCCCTGCTCCTGCAGTTTTTCCAGGATCCGTTGCTCTTCCTGCTCGTCCAGTCGCCCGTCGGCATGGGCCGCCGCCACCATGACCCTGATCAGACGCATCGCCAGTTCCTGCTCCCGGTTGTGATGCCCATCGGCCGAATCCGCGGCGGCAACCGGTTCCACCGCAGGAGGGACCGGTGCTCCGTGCTGAGGCGGCAGCGGTGGCGGCACCGGCGCTGCCGGTGGGACGCCCGGGCGAGGCGGCACGGCCGTTGCCGGCCGGGACGTGGTGGCTGCGGCCCCGCTCCCAGCCGACGCCGAGGACTGTCTGAGAATCTCGTAGGCGCCCACACCGAGGCCGATGGCAGTAATCAGCCCTTTGCCTGAAGCAAGGCCGCCGACCAGCGAGCCGACCAGATTATCACTCGAGCGCCTTCTTTTTTTCCCTTTTTTCACCTTGCCCTGCATCGCTCCGGCAAGCACTTTACCGAGCAATTTTTCCGCATCGATCATAGGATTTCCTTTTGTTGGTTTTATGAAAATAAATCTCCCGGGATGGTCGGGTCTAGCAAGGCTTCGCTACCGTTCCGCCGTCAAGGATTTCCCGCACTTTTCCTGCCAGTGTATGCAGATTGTACGGTTTCTGAATAAAACCGTTGCAGCCGCGGTCAAGGATCGCCCGGGCACGTTGATCGGCACTGTAGCCGCTGGCCAACAGCACCTTGACCCGGGGCTCGAGCTGGCGCAGCCGATCGAAGATAGCACTGCCGTCCATATCGGGCAATATCATGTCCAGGATCACCAGGTCGACGACCGAATCCGGCGCGGTGAACTGCTGCAACGCCTGATCGCCGCTGATCGCCGTCAAGACACGATAACCGAGCTCTGTCAGCAGATCCCGGCTGACCGCAAGAATCATCTCCTCGTCGTCAACGACCAGAATGGTCTCCTGCCGGCTCTCCCCAACCATCACCTGTGATGCCTCAGATTCCGTGCCCTCAACCGGCGGGCTGCAGGTCGGCAGGAAAATGATAAAGCTGCTGCCCGCCCCGGGGCGGCTGACCACCTGGATGGCACCACCGTGATTTTTCACGATCCCGTAAGCCGAAGCGAGCCCCAGCCCGGTTCCCTTACCGACCGGCTTGGTAGTAAAAAACGGATCGAAGACCCGCTGCATGGTCTCCGGGTCCATGCCATGCCCGCTATCGGTAATGGTGATCCGGCCATACTGGCCGGGAGCCACTTCTCCGAGAAAACGTTCGCCGGATTTGACGGTCACGGTCTCGGAATATACCTCGAGCCTGCCCCCGCCGGGCATCGCATGGGCGGCATTGATATAGATGTTGAGCAATACCTGATGAATCTGCCCGCGATCGATCTCCACCGTCAACGGTCCGTCGGCAAACTCGGTGGCAATGGAGATCTCCCGATGCGTCCTGCCGAACATGTCGAGACTCTCCCGAAGCAGTGCGTTCAGGTCGACCGGCCGCACTTCATATTTTCCTCCCTTGGCGAAACCGAGCAGTTGTCGGGTCAGGTCGGCACCGCGCTGCACCATCTCCTCGATGATCCGGATCCTCTCCTGCACCGACGGCTCGAGCGTGTGTTTGTGTCGGATCAGGGCGACATTGCCCATGATGGTGGTCAACAGGTTATTAAAATCATGGGCGATACCGCCGGCCAAGGTGCCGATTGCCTCCATCTTCTGCGCCTGCCGCACATGCTCTTCGAGCCGGAGTCGCTCCTCTTCGGCGCGCTGCTGGGCGGTCATATCATGCAACAAAGACAGCATTACCTGGCGGCCGCCGAGGGTGATGATTTCCGCGGACCAGAGGACAAAGCGTATCTCGCCCGTCTTGGTGCGAAATTCAGTTTTCAAATCGCGGAAAGACCCGTGCCGCTTCAACTCGGCAATCGCTCGATCGCGATGATTCGGGTCATTCCAGAGACCGATTTCCCAGGAGGTATGTCCGACGGTTTCCTCGCTGGAATGACCGAGCATGGTCAGCCAGCTCTCATTGGCATCGATGAATCGACCGGTGTCGATATCGGAAATGACCATCGGCCCGGGGTTGGCCCGGAAGGCCTTGGCGAAACGCTCCTCACTGGCACGAAAGGCATCTTCCGCGCGCCTGCGATCGGTAACATCACGACAAATCCCTTCATGATAGATGATGGCACCGCTGGGGTCATAGATATAACGGGCGTTATCCTCAATGTCGATGATCCTTCCGTCTTTGGTCTTCAACCGGTAAGTTTCACCGTGACTCCCCTCCAGGAACTCCCGGTTGTGACGGTTTTTCAGCGTCTTGCCCCGCTCCTCCGGATGAACATAGAGTGCCTCGGCAATATCGACCGCCAATAATTCTTCTCTACTTTCATAACCGAGCATTTTGACATACGCGCTATTGACATCAACAAAGCGGCCGGTCGACGTTGAGCGGTAGTAACCATTGGGCATGGTCTCGAAGAGGTTTTTCAGTCGAGCCTCACTCTCCCGAAGATGCTGTTCCACACGCTTTCGATCGGAAATATCGTGGTAGATCCCGAACGCACCACTTAGTTGACCATCGATCATTATCGGAAAACCGATAACCGTAACCTCGACCAGACTGCCATCTTTTCGTCGCCGCCGGCACTCCAGCTGAACAATCTGCCCATCCTTGATGACCGCCGACGAGATCTGCAGGGCATCTGCACACTCTTCACCAACAGCCACCATTTCGTTGATCGAACGGCCCAGTGCTTCTGAGCGCTGGTAACCGAACACCGCGGTAAACGACGTGTTGATATCGACAACCCGATCATCCCGATCGACGATGACAATCGCTTCCGGCGAGCCGGCAAACAGACTTTCAAACAACGCTTTCTGTCGTTTGATGTCGGTTTCGGCCCGTTTTCGCTCGGTGATATCACGAAAGACCCCTTCGATCCCGAGAACACCACCGGTATCGTCGTAATAGAACCGGCTGCTCGTGGAAACCGGCACGTCGGAGCCATCCCGGCGAACCAAGGTGACCTCGTAGTCATGGACGTGACCGTCGGCATGCAGTTTTTTCAGGAGCGCCGCCCGCTGGGCGGAATCCTTCCAGAACTCGGCATTGGGCCGGCCAAGCATTTCTTCAACGCTGTGATAGCCGAGCATCCGGACGCCGGCCGGACTGAGCATGATCAATCGCCCCTCGACGTCGGAGCGATAAAAAACGTCCTGGATATGCTCCAGCACCGTGAGATACGAGGCCTCGCTCTGCCGCAACGCCTCCTCGGCCTCTTTTCGGGCCGAGATATCCTGGACCACGCCGATACAGAACCGTGGCGGTTCGTCGGCGGCCCACATCGGCGATACGGTAATATTCACCCAGACCGGCTGACCGCCTTTATGGACGTATCGTTTTTCATGGGAAAATTCACCGATAGCACCGGCAATCAATTGGTCGAAGAAGGCACGCTCGCGTATCAAATCATCGGGGTGGGTCAACTCGCCGATGGTCAGTCGCCCGATCTCTTCCGGAAGATACCCGACGATCTGACAGAACCGCCGGTTGGCCTGAACGATGGCGCCACTGATAGTATCCGCCTGGACCACGCCGACCCCGGCTTGTTCGAAAACCGCACGAAACTGCTGCTCGCTCCGGCGCAACGCCTCTTCGTAAGCGACTCGCTCGGAGATATCGCGAGCGGCGGCATAGACTGCCTCCCCCGAGGAGGCCGATCGCCATTCGATCCAGCGATACTCGCCGTCTCTGGTGCGATACCGGTTGACAAAGTTATGGACCTGCCGGCCATCGTAGAGCTGGGACACTGCCGCCACGGTCGACGCCACATCGTCGGGATGAACCAAATCGAGATAGTGCTGGCCGATCAAGTCCCGCACCGGATAACCGAGTACCCGTTCCCACTCCGGATTGAGCCGTACAAACCGGCCATCGGTATCGGCGATGCAGAGCAGATCGAGGCTCTGGCTGAAATAGTTCTGCAACTCCTCCGACGTTTGCCGAAGTTGCCGTTCGATCCGCTTTCTTTCGGTGATATCAATGACGGCTATCATCACCTCGCCGGTGGCTGCATCGGTAGCAATCGAAGCCGAGGTCAGCAGGACGTCGCGCCGCGTTCCGTCATGGCAGACAAGTGTCGTCTCCGTCTCGCTGCCGTCAGCGGCAGCGAGACGGAGACGATGATCGAGAATCCCCTCCAAACGAGCCGCAAAAATCCGCTGGGCGTCGCTGCCGATCAGTTGTTCCCGGCCATAGCCGGTGATCTCGCACATTCGCTCGTTAACCTGCAGGATGGAACCGCGATCGATCACGGCCACTCCGGCAGGAATCGCTCTCAGCAGGCTATCGAGCCAGACCTCGCCGCACCGCCCGTCCACAGGGAAGGCACCGGCACAAGCGATGCCGGTGCCGCTCGCGAAAACGGCGCCGATTGTGTCTGGATTGACCAGCGTTGTTTTCTTTTCCGATGCCATCAGCCCGCCTTCTGTTTATATACCCCCCCAAGACGGGGCGTAATGGGGGTTAGACGTTCAGTTCCGGCCGATACGACGATCAGCTCAAAAAAATCATAGCCCAAGAACACGGCTTGCGCAATGTTCAACGCCGCAGGGAATAACCGGAAACACGAGACCCGACACTGCACCGGAAGATCGATCGGCCAGCGGTGATGCTCGTGGCGATTGCTTACACGAGCGGATCGATGAAAGAAAAACCCCGGCAGTACTGCCGTTTCCGGCAACACTGTCGGGGTTCAAGACAGTCCGTCGGCCCCATTAGCCGGGCTGAACGGACGAGAGGGAAGCGACACTTCGTATCGGGTATCAGACCACGCCCTGATCGATCATCGCATTGACCACTTTGACGAACCCGGCGATATTGGCCCCGGCCACATAATTGCCGGCCATGCCGTATTGCTCCGCGGTATCGGCGCACATCCGGTGAATCCGTTTCATGATCTCCTGCAGACGGCCGTCGACTTCACTGCGGGACCAGTTGAGTCGCATGCTGTTTTGCGCCATCTCCAGGCCGGACACCGACACGCCGCCGGCATTGGCCGCCTTGCCGGGACCATAGAGAATCTTTTTCTCCATGAACAGATCAACGCCTTCCGGCGTCGTCGGCATGTTAGCTCCTTCTGATACTACCGAAACACCGTTATCCAGCAGATTGCGGGCGTCCTGCTCGTTGATCTCGTTCTGCGTGGCACTGGGGAAGGCGCAATCGGCCGGATAGTTCCACAACGGATTATACGACAGGGCCGTGTCGAGCGGAGCATAGATAGCGTCCGGATAGGTCTCGACATATTCCCTGACCCGGCCGCGATTGATGTTTTTGATCTGCATCAACCGCTGCAGTTTTTCCGTATCGATGCCCTGCTCGTCGTAAATACAGCCGGAGGAGTCGGAAAAGCTCACCGGCCGGGCACCAAGTTCGATCAGTTTCTGGATCGTGAATTGAGCGACATTGCCGGATCCGGAGACCAGACACCGTTTGCCCTCCAGACTGTCGCCCCGTGTCTTCAGCATCTCCGCGGCAAAATAGACACTGCCGTAGCCGGTCGCCTCAGGGCGGATCAGGCTACCGCCCCAATTCAGGCTCTTGCCGGTCAGCACGCCGGTAAACTCGTTGGCGAGTTTTTTGTACATGCCGAACAGGTAGCCGATCTCTCTCGCGCCGACGCCGATATCGCCGGCCGGCACGTCGGTATTGGGACCGATATGGCGAAACAGCTCAGCCATGAAACTTTGACAGAAACGCATGACTTCACCGTCCGATTTACCCTTCGGATCGAAATCGGACCCCCCTTTTCCACCGCCCATCGGCAGTGAGGTGAGAGCATTCTTGAAGACCTGCTCAAAAGCGAGAAACTTCAAAATCGACAGGTTGACCGACGGATGAAATCGCAAACCGCCTTTGTACGGGCCGATAGCGCTGTTCATCTCGATACGGTAACCACGGTTCACCCGTACCTGGCCCTGGTCGTCAACCCAAGGAACGCGAAACATGATGATTCGTTCCGGCTCGACAAGCCGTTCCAGGATGCCCTGGCGACGGTATTCCGGATTGCGGTCCAATACCGGACGAATCGAGGCAATCACTTCGGCGACGGCTTGGTGAAATTCAATCTCATGCGGATCTCGTTCCCTGACAAATGGTATCTCGTCCACGTCTCTGCTCCTTGAATGATGGTTGATACGTGTTCCGCCCGGTCGTTATCGCAGTCACTGATCTGCGCGACCTCTAACCGATATTCAGTCCACCGGCGGGGCACCTGCTGTGGACCAGCCCCGACAGTGATAGTAATCGTCGAGCAGCCGGTCCATCTCCGCCGCACTGATCGCACTGCCGTCGGGCAAAGCCTCGCTCGTGAGTCGTCGCGGCAGGCGATCCATATCCGGCAACAATCCTTCCCGGATGTTGAAGCGCCTGGTCATATCGACGATTCGACCGGCAATGGTGCGCAGCCGATCGACAGTCATCTGCCGACCGGTGACCATAGTAACCGTTTTTTCCAATTCTTCCCAGCTATACAGATCACGATAAAAGCGGCAGAGGATCAGCGTATCGAAAATCGTAAGACGATCTTCATAATCAACCAGCAGGGCGGCTTTGTCATCGATTTGCTCGGGGGGAATGACGCCGGACAGTTCCGGTTTATAAAAAGTGGTACGCAGATGGCAAGCGCCGCGCGGCGATGTACCATAGGTCAACCCCATCCCCTTGAGTTTGCGCGGATCGTAACCGGCCGGTTCCAATCCCTTGACGTGCACGGCCAAATCCTCGACTCCCCAGGCCCGGGCCACGGCGACGATACCGTCGGCCAGCAGATCACCGGGGCCCTGACGACCGGCAATCTGACGGAGCAGCGCCGCAGTCCCCTCGACGTCGCCGTAGCTGATATCGATATCGACCAGCCCTCGCTCACGCGCCTCCATGGCCAAGGCACACAAGTTGCCGGCAGTGATGGTGTCTATACCGAGTCGATCGCAGAGATCGTTGAGATGGGCGATCTCCGCGATATCCTCGATCATACACAAGCCGCCGAAGGCATAGATCGTTTCGTACTCCGGTCCCTCGATCTGCAGCCCCTGATGCCGCCCCCGGCTGAGCCGGGTCAGGCGGCCGCAGGCCATGAAGCATTTGGCACAGGCGTGGGCCTTGACCTCGTGCAATTCATGATAGGTTTCACCGCTGATCTGCTGCCAATGCGCGCACGAGCCCTGCCGCCAATACCGGGCCGGAAACGCGCCGACCTTGTTCATCAGCTCAACCATCATCGTTGTGCCCATGGCCCGATAGGCCTTGACTCCGGGATGCTGCATGTTCTCCGTGGAAAAGGCCTTGGCATAGGCGGCAATCCCATCGGGATCGGCAAGGCTGCGGCGCCGATCTCCCTGGAAGACTATTGCCTTGACCCGCTTGGAACCGAGCACCGCACCGACCCCGGTGCGGCCGGCGCAGCGCCAGGTGTCGTTGGCAATCAGAGCGAAACGGACCAGCCGCTCTCCGGCCGGTCCGATGGTCACCGCTCCGGGTCTGCCATAACCATCCCGATTCGGGGCGAAACGGGCTACCGCCGCCGTCTCTGCGGCAAAGGTCTCCATACCCCACAGCTCACCGGCATCATGAAAATCGACACCGTCCGGGTGGATCGCCAGTATACACGGTTGCTCTGATCGTCCATGCAGCACAATGGCATCAAAACCGGCGGCATCGATGGCCTCCGGCACTTTTCCGCCGGAATAGGACTCGGCATAGAGGCCGGTCAACGGGGATTTGGTGTAGACCCCGTAACGGCTGCCGCCCCAGAGACGGCCACCGCAGAATGGACCGGTAGCGATAATCAGGTTGTTTTCCGGAGCCAGCGGGTCGACCCCGACCGGGTTGCGCTTCAGCAACAGGCGGGTCGCCAGACCTCTGCCGCCGAGATAGTCACCGACCACGTCATCATCGAGTTGTTCAACGGTGCCGACTTTTTCAGTCAGATCGACCACCAGGATGCGTTGATAAAAACCGTTCATAGTACCCTCTCCCTGCCGGCCGGTTGCCGGCCGGCATGTCACCGGGTGCTGAGCGCGGCCAGTCCCTTGTCGATGATGGCCAGCCCCTGCTCCACCTGCTCGTCGGTGATCACTAGCGGCATCAAAAAGCGCAGCACATTGCCGTAGGTTCCGCAGGCCAAAACCATGAGCCGGTGCTGGAAACAATAGCCGACCAACTCACGGGTCTCATCCGGTGCCGGCTGCTTGGTCGTCCGATCACGGACCAATTCCATCGCGATCATCGGACCGAGGCCGCGAACATCACCAATCACGTCGTATTTTTCCTGAAAACCGCAAAATGCTTCCTGCAGCCTCTCTCCGAGACGCTTGGCCCGCTTCAGCAGGCCTTCCGTTTCGATCACCTCGAAGACCGCCAGCGCCGCCCGGCAGGCCAGCGGGTTGCCGCCATAAGTACCGCCGATGCCGCCCGGATGAACCGCATCCATGATCTCCTTCTTACCGACTACGGCACTGAGCGGCAGGCCGGCCGCCAGACTCTTGGCAGTTGTGGTGATATCGGCCTCGACGCCGAAATACTCCATCGCAAACAGGTGTCCTGTTCTACCGATACCGGTCTGGATCTCGTCGGCAATCAGCAGAATACCATGCCGGTCGCAGATGCTTTTCAGCCGGGTGAAATACTCCCGGGGCGGGACGATGAAGCCACCCTCGCCCTGGATCGGCTCGAAGATGATCGCCGCAGTCTGGTCGGCCGCCACCTGGTTGATGAAGAAATACTCGAGATGATCGGCGCAATGCAGATCGCACTCGGGATAGGTGCGATTGAACGGACACCGATAGCAATTGGCGTACGGCATCCGGTAGACTTCCGGAGCAAAGGGACCGAGGCCGTACTTGTAGGGCATCATTTTCGAAGTCAACGTCATGCCCATCAGGGTCCGGCCGTGGAAGGCATTGTCAAAGGTGATGATGGCCGGGCGCTTGGTGTGGTAACGGGCGATCTTCACCGCGTTTTCCACCGCTTCGGCGCCGCTGTTGGCAAACATTACCGCCTTCGGGGAATCACCCGGCACCGCCGCGCAGAGGGTGTCGGCCAGCGTAACCGCCGCCTCATACGGGACCACCATGAAGCAGGTGTGCGTGAATTTCTCGGCCTGATCCTTGATGGCCTGGACCACTGTGGGGTGGGAGTGGCCGACATTCATCACGGCGATGCCGCCGGCAAAATCGAGATAATCGTTCCCCTCCACATCGGTAATGACCGCGCCACGGGCGTGATCGACATAGCAGCTGTTGGCACTGCTGGTTCCTTTGGCGATACAGCGGCTGCGCAGGTCTTGCAGCTGTTTGTTGGTGTGTTGTGCTTCCATGATCGTTTCCTAGTTAAGGTGAACAACTATGTTTGCGGTCTGGTTCGCTTAGTTAGCGGAGGACAGGTTGAAACCTGTCCCGCCGTTAGTTTAGATTAACCGCTCGATAATGAGCGCAACACCTTGACCGCCGCCGACGCAGGCGGTGGCGCAGCCGTAACGACCGCCCTGCTCGTCGAGCACCCGGGCCAGCGTCCCGGCCAGCCGTATCCCGGTAGCCCCGAGCGGATGACCGAGCGCGAGCGCGCCGCCGTGGATATTGACCCGCTCGGGATCGATGCCGAAGTGGTTGATGCAGTGCAGCACCACGACACTGAAGGCCTCGTTGATCTCCCAGAAATCTATAGCGTCGGCCGGCAGTCCCGCCTTTTCCAGGGCCATCGTCGTTGCCGGCACCGGGCCGATGCCCATCAGCGTCGGATCGACACCCGCCATGCCGAAGGAACGAACACCAAAGCGCGCTTCGATCCCCCGCCGCTCCGCCTTCTCTCTGGAGAGTAGCAACATCGCCGCCGCACCACTGCTCAGCGGCGATGAATTCCCGGCGGTGATCACTCCGTCGGCGCGAAAGACCGGTTTGAGTTGCGTCGTGCCGGCCGGATCGATATCCGGCCGGACGGCCTGATCGCGATCCACGTCACGCACCGTACCGTCCGCCTGCTCGGCACTGATCGACAGAATCTCGCCGGCAAGAAAGCCATCTGCTTGCGCTGCGGCGGCACGACGATGGGAGCGAACGGCCCAGTCATCCATAGCGCCCCGTGCGATACCACTGTGCGTCGCCAGTTTTTCGGCAGTCAACCCCATATTCATTGTGGTTTCCATATCCCACCGGCGATAGCGCTCATCGCTGTAGAGCGCCGGGTTAATCGACATCGCACCGCTTTTGAACAGGCTCGGCCCGATCGGTACTCGGGTCATGTGCTCCATACCGCAGGCCAGGACGACATCGGCACAACCGGCGGCAATCTGGACATAACCGAGTTGAACGGCGGCCATGCCGGAGCCGCATTGCTGATCGATAAAACGAGCCGGTACCCGGGCGTCCAGATCCGCCAGCAGCACCGGGGTGCGGCCGCCGAATGTCCACTGTTCCGAGACGCCGAGGGCCGAACCGACCAGAAAATCATCGAGTTCACCGGACTCGATCCCGGTCCGGGCAAGCAGCTCCGGAATAAGCCGGGCAAGCAGGTCGTCCGCCCGCAGTTGAGAAAACCAGTCTCGCGATGGGTCGCCGGGCCTGGCCCGGGTCTGGGCGGTTCTCAGATAGCCGCCGATTACCACTTCCTTCATAGCCGACACGCTCCTCAGGGATGTACCAAATTACTCGGCCAACAGGCACCAGCGGGCCAGGAACAGGGCATAGGTCCTGGCCACCTGGATGATGCTGTCGATAGCGACCCGCTCGTCGACGCCGTGGATGTTTTCGGCGACGGGTCCGTAGCAGGTCGGTTGTCCCGTTCCAAAATGATGAAAGGCCCGCAGGTCGGTGGTGCACGTCGAGATATACGACTCCGCCGACCGGCCGGTCAGACTGCGATGACAGCCATCGAGCAGGGAAAAGGCGGGCAGATCCCGTGGCAGACTGTGGCCTTCCGAGCGAAATCCGTAGAACGTCACCACCGGCGGGTTGTCCCGCAACCATTCATCCTCTGCCGCAGCCTGGCGCACCGTCTCTTCGATGCGACGACTGATTCGCTCATACCGGACCCCGGGATAGAACGAGAGCCGGCCGTGGAAGGCCGCCTCGGCCGGAACGGTAGACGGCCAGTCGCCCCCTTCGATAATCCCGACATTGAGATTAATCGGATGAACCAGTCCGGCATAAGCCGGTGGCGGCGCTTCTTCATTGAGCTCCGCCTCGAGTCCGCGCAGCGCAGCGATCAGCGGAAAACATTTCTCGATGGCATTGACACCGCTGCGCGCCTGGAGGACGTGGGTCGATCGGCCGCTCAGGCCGACCTTGAACCAGAGCACACCGAGCTGATCGGTCAGGATGGTCGGCCCGAACGGTTCCGGGATCAGGACAGCCTCACCGTCGTATCCCTCGGCCAGGCAGGCGACGGCGCCGTTGCCGCTGCACTCCTCCTCGATAACCGCCTCGATAGTTACCGGTGCGGCCAGGCCGAAACCGGCCTTATCTACCGCATGGACAGCATAGGTCATCGCCGCCACCCCCGCCTTCATGTCGCCGGCGCCGCGGCCGTAGAGCCAGCCGTCGATGATGGTCGGGACGTATGGGTCCCGAGTCCATCGCTCGGGATTGCCGGCATGCACCACATCGAGGTGGCCGTTGAACAGCGCACTGCGCCCGCCGCACCGGTCAGCTGCGCGGGTGGTGACGACGTTGAACCGGTCATCGAGGGACCACGGGACCGGGGCAAACCCGGGATGGCTACGTGCCGTATCGCCGGCCAGAGGAATCTTCACCACCGAAAAACCGAGCCGTTCCAGTTCCACTGCCATGATCGCAGTGGCTCCGGCCTCGCTGCTCAGCGTGCTCGGCTCGGCGACCAGACGCATGGTAAAATCGACAATCTGATCACCGAGCCGGTCGACGGTGTCGATCAATTTTGTCTCTCGACGATCCATCTCTTCCTCCTCGGCCGGTTGTAACTAGAAGCGCTTGAGGGCCGCCCCGACAACGAGCGGCGCTTCGGTCAGTTGCAGGACGATTTCCAGTTCGGTCTCCGCAGCGATCTCTTCGAGTACCAGGCCGTCGGGTTGCACGCTGATCACCGCCAATTCGGTAATAATCAGATCCACGCAGGCCCGCGCGGTCAACGGCAGCGTGCAGGAGCGCAGAATTTTCGGCTCGCCCTTCCTGGTGGCATGGGTGGTGGTAATGATCAACCGCCGTGCCTTCTGGGCGAGTTCCATGGCACCGCCGATTCCGGGGGCAAATTTCCCGGGAATGATCCAATTGGCCAAATCGCCCTGCTGCGAGACCTCCAGGGCCCCGAGAAAGCTCACGTCCAACCGGCCGCCCCGGACCAGCGAGAAACTGAGCGCCGAATCGCAGAATGACGCGCCCGGCACCACGGTGATGTAGGTGCCGCCGGCATCGATCAGGTTCCGGTCGGCCTTGCCGGGAGCACTGATGGTGCCGGCCCCGACGATGCCATTTTCCGAGTGCATGGTCAACGGCAGATCGGGCGGCAGGAAGGACGGGATCAGGGTCGGAATACCGATACCCAGGTTGATCACCTGGCCGGCCTGGATTTCACGGGCTGCCCGGCGGGCAATTTTCGTTTTGGCGTCAACGGACATGATGGTGCAACACTCCGTAGGCAGGCAGAAGTTCCTCAATGGCAACCACCCGGTCGACAAACGCGCCGGGAGTATGGATCTCGTCAGGCGCCAACTCGCCGATCTCGACCACCTGTTCCGCCTCGGCAATCACCAGATCGGCGGCGGTAGCCATCAACGGGTTGAAGTTGCGGGCGCTCTTCTCGTAGACCAGGTTGCCGGCTCGATCGGCTTTGGCCGCATGGACCAGGGCGATATCGGCACGCAGGGCCGGCTCGACAATTCCGTCTCGATCGCCGCAGCGTAGTAGCTGCTTGTCGTTACGCAAGATGGTATCGATACCGATATCGGAGACGATGGCCAGCAGGCCGGCGCCACCGGCCCTGATCTTTTCGGCCAGGATGCCCTGGGGGAAGAATTCGACACCGATCGCCCCACTGTTCATCAGACCGATGACCGTTGCGTTCAGCCCGAGGTGTGAGGTGATCAACCGTCTGACCCGGCCGGCCTCGATCAGTTTCGAGACGCCGAGCCCAGCCTCGTTGGCCTCGTTCTTGATCAGGGTCAACTCACTCACCCCCTTGGCAAGCAGCGCTTCGATCAGCAAAAACGGTGTGCCGGGCACGCCGAAGCCGCCGACCATGACGCTCTGGCCATCGGTCACCGGCGCGATCGCCTGCTGGGCAGAGATCGTCTTGTCGATCATTTCAGGACCTCGGCAAGAAACTGTCTGGTGCGCGCCTCCTTCGGGGCGCTGAATATCTCCTGGGGTGGCGCATCCTCGACCACCAGTCCGTCGGCCATAAAGATGACTCTGTCACCGACCTTCTCGGCAAACCCCATCTCATGGGTAACCACCAGCATCGTCATGCCGTCACGCGCCAGTCCTTCCATGACCCGCAGCACGTCGCCAACCAGCTCCGGGTCGAGCGCCGAGGTAACCTCGTCAAAGAGCATCACCTTCGGTTTCATGGCCAGGGCCCGGGCTATGGCCACCCGCTGCTGCTGGCCGCCGGAGAGCATGCACGGATAATTATCCATCTTGTCGGCCAACCCGACCCGATCGAGCAAGGAAATGGCAGCCTGGCGAGCCTCTTCGCGCCTTACCCCGAGCACCTGAATCGGTGCCTCCATGATGTTCTCCAGCACGGTCATGTGCGGGAACAGGTTGAATTGCTGGAAGACCATGCCGACTTCGCAGCGAATCCGGTTGAGATGACTCTCGAAGGCCCGGCGGCTCTTGGTGGTGTCATTGATCAACACACCCTCCAGGTAGATTTCGCCGCCGGTTGGTGGTTCCAGGTGATTGACGCAACGGAGCAGCGTCGATTTACCCGACCCGCTCGGCCCGATGATGACCAGCACTTCCTGTTGGGCCACCTCCAGGTTGACACCGTTGAGCACGGCCAGTTCGCCAAAGCTCTTCTGAAGGTTGTTGATATGCAGCATGGTTGACTGGGTCCGGTCCGGTGAATGCGATGTCATGATCTTCGAGCCTCCGTGCGGGTACGCTTCTCCACCCAAGTGAGCAGCAGACTGGCTGAAGAAGTCAAAACGGCATACAGGACCGCCGCCATCACGTACATCTCGAACGGTTTATACGTGGAACCGATGAGACGTTGAGCGGTCAGGGTAAGTTCGACGACGGTGATGGTTGAGACGAGCGAGGTGTCCTTGATCAGGATAACGAAATTGTTGCCCAACGGCGGGATGATGATGCGCAGGGCCTGTGGCAGGATGATCCGGCGCATCGCCAGTGCTCCGTTCATGCCGAGCGACCGGGCCGCCTCCGTCTGGCCGTAGGGCACCGAAATGATGCCGCCGCGGATGGTTTCCGCATTATAGGCACCGACGTTCAAGGCCAGACCGAGAACCCCGGAAAAAAACGGCCCCAGGTCTATCCCGATCTGCGGCAGGCCGAAATAGATGATGAACAACTGCACCAGCAACGGTGTGGAACGAATCAGCCAGACGTAGAAGACCGCCGGCCAACGGAGCAATGGATTGATCGACAGCTTGCACAATGCCGCGATCAGACCGAATATTAGTCCGAATAACAGGGACAAAATGGAGATTTTCAGGGTCAACAGCGCCCCGGTGACAAAAAACGGGAAATAGTGAATGATGATATTCCAATCGAACATACGCGGTTCCTGTTTTAACGGCCTCGTACAAACCGGAACGATCGTTACCTCTAAGGTTCTCGCCACACGAGACAAGACGGTAACGGAACAGCCGGTTCAGAATACTTCCACCTGCGGCCCGGTGCGAGAACCTGTCACCCGGGAAGAACCTGCTCTTCCCGGGTACGCAATCCTCAAGGCGGAGAGACTACCCCGCATCGCACCCTTAACGGACGGCGATCAATGCCGGGCAACGCCGCCGAGATCAGCCGGATCCCGGCGGTCCAGAGCGAATGATCGGGACTTAGCGGACATCGATACCAAGCCATTTCATCGAGATTTCTTTGTAGGTTCCGTCGTCTTTCATGGCCTGCAACGCTTCGTTGATGGCCTGCTTGAGTTCTGGATTGTCCTGGCGCATCGCTATGCCCATTTTTTCTTCATAGAGCAGATCCCCAACCATCTGGATCGGCGCACCTTTGTCCTTGATGGCCAGGGCGCCGACGATCCGGTCGGTGACAAACCCGTCAAGACGACCGTTGGTCACCTCCAAGATAATATCCGGGTCACCCTTGTAGGTGCGGATATCTACATCCTTGATATGTTCCCTGATCCATGTTTCGAAGGTGGTGCCCAACGTCACCCCGATCTTTTTGCCGGCCAGATCGTCCACCGAGGTAATCGGCGACCCCTTCTTGACAAACATCTGCGCGCCGGATCGATAGTAATGGTCGGAAAAATCAATCGACTTGAGCCGCTCTTCGGTGATGGCCATGCTGCCGCAGATCAGATCGTGTTTTTTCGCCAACAGACCGGCAATGATACCGTCCCAGGCAGTGCTGATCGGGACACCGGTCACCCCGATCCGACGGGCAATCTCTTTGCCGATCTCGACATCGAAGCCAGCCAGTTCATTCTTGTCGTTGACGAAATTGAAAGGCGGGTACTGGCCGCTCATGGCCATGGTCAATTCGCCCTTCGCCTTGATTCGCTGAAGGTCATCGGCACAGGCCGGTTGCAGAAACAGAAAAGCGGCCACCAGAAAGGTCATTACAACGGTCATTGTTCGCTTCATGAGACTCTCTCCTCTTGTTGTCGGTTGCACTGTTCACATTGAGTCCGCCCGGCGGATTCAATGCCTTGTGGAACGGCCAGCACCAGAACAGCCTCAGGCACCGGCCAACCGGGTCGATGCCTCATCCAGACTACGACCCAGCCTGTCGAGCAGCTCGTCCACCTCCGTTTCCTTGATGATCAGCGGAGGGGCAACCAGGATGTGGTCGCCGGAAAGCCCGTTGATCGATCGCCGGGGATAGACTATCAACCCGTTGGCAAAGGCCCGGGCGGTGACCAAGTTGCCCACCTGCAGGTGATCGGCAAACGGGGTGCGCGTGTCCCGGTCGCTGACGAACTCCAGGGCCGTCAACAGCCCTTTGCCGCGCACCTCGCCGATAATCGGATATTTGACTGCCAGGCGCCGGAGGCCCTGCAGGAGTCGCTCGCCCATTGCTGCAGCCCGGTCGGCCAGACCGTCATCGACAATCCGCTTGAGCACTGCCCGACCGACCGCACAGGCCATCGGATTGCCGGCATACGTGTGGCCGTGCGGAAAACCGCCGGTCGCCAGGACGCTGTCAACGATATCACCACGGCACATCACCGCTCCGAGCGGGAAATAGCCTGAGGCCATGCCTTTGGACAGGGCCACGATATCGGCCTGAAGATCCCAATGTTGATAAGCAAACAGCTTTCCCGTTCGGCCGAATCCGGTCATAACCTCGTCAAGTATCAGTAAGATCGAGTATTTGTCACATATCTTCCGGATGACCGCAAAGTAATCGTCGGGCGGTGGCAGGGCGCCGGTACTCGCTCCGCCAATCGGCTCGGCCACGAACCCGGCCACATTTTCCGGACCGAGTTGTTTAATCATCGTTTCCAAGGCATGGGCGCAGGACAGTGAACAGGTCGGATACGACTGCCCGTAATGACAGCGATAACAATACGGCGCCGGAATTTTCGGAGCCGATTTGATCATCGGCCGGTAATGGATTTCCAGCGGGGCATAACTGGTGAGCGCCAGTGCCCCGAGCGTCGAACCGTGATAGGAAGGGAACCGGCTGATGAACAGGTATCGGCCGCCGTCACCGCGGCTCAGGTGATAGGTCCGGCATAGCTTGATGGCCGATTCGACGGCCTCTGACCCGCCGGAAACATAAAAAACCCGGCTCAGGCTGGAGGCCGCATGATGTACCAGTTGCTGTGCCAGTTCAACTGCCGGTCCGTTTTCAAACTGGGTGCGATAGGTGAAGAACGTCGATTGGGCCTGCTGCGTGATCGCATCGAGAACCGCCGGATCGCCATGACCGATATTGCAGATGATCGCCCCGGAGCTGCCGTCCATGTAACGCTTACCGTCCTCGTCCCAGATATAGATCCCCTCCGCGCGCGACACGAGCGGAATGTGCGACGAGGTTTGATAGAAAAGAGGGTTTTGTGTCGTTGAAGCGTTCATCGCAAATCACCTCGCATCAGCAATGGAGGAGCGACCGAAGGGAGCTCGATCGCCGGGAAAACTATTAGCCGCGCTGCCGATCATCGAGCGGAATGGCGGCTGACAGCCGGGCCGCCAGATCAATGACCAGAGGGGCGTACTGTTCGACGATCTCGTCGGGACGACGCTGCAGAACCGAAAAATCAAACGACACTCCGCCGACGCCGCGGCCGGTAAAGGGATGAATGAGTGGCGCCGCTATGGCGATCAGACCGGGCAAGTATTCCTCGACGTTCATCGCATACCCGTTACGCTTGGCCTCGAGCAGTTCTTCGAGCAGAGCACTGCGCTCGGTAACCGTGCGGTTCGTCCGGGGAGAAAGATCAAGTGTTGCAACTCTGGCACGCAATTCCGGGTCCGGTAATGAAGCGAGATAGGCTTTCCCGAGGGCGGTCGTATGCAGACAATTTCTCGTAAAGTCGGGCAACGTGTACGTCAGCGTATCCGCCGCTTCCCGGTGGTAAATGCGCATCATGTCGTCATCCACGGAAAGCGCGACATCGATGGTAATATTGAAACGCGCGTGGATATCGTCGACAATGGTCTTGATCAGACGCCGATGGTCTGAAGCCCGCATCAGATTATTGCAGAAAGCCAGGCAAAAGATCGACGGCCTGATCAGTTTGGTCGACTCTTCTTTCTCCAGATAACCCATCTCCACCAGCGTATTGATATAGCGGTAGGTCGAAGTCATATTCAGTCCGAGTTTTTTGGCGATCTCGGTCTGGTTGAGCGCGGGCGTCTCCCGATTGAACAGGGCAAGGATTTTCAGTCCTTTCTCGAGTGACTTGGAAAAATAGGATTCGTTGGCTGGCATCATTTTTTTACTATAATAGTAATTAGGTTCCGATTATAGTTAATTACCGTGCGCCTCCATGCTTGTCAACAAAAAATCAGAGATCTGGTCATTTTATTGCTCCAGAAGCCATCAATCATTTGAATTAAAAAATATTTTAATAGATTTGCGGTTGCCGGCACCCGACAAAAAAAGCCATTGTTCCTCCTGACGAGGAACAATGGCTTGGTTGCTGCAAGTCAGATAGGTATTATTCGGTCTTGTGCTTCAGATCTTCTATCTGTCGATTGATCGTTTGCAGATGTTGCTCGAGCCGCTGCGCTTCCGAAGTCAGATACTCGAGTTCGTCTTCCGGAGCGGCCATCCGTGCCCCGGGGACCGCGACGGGTACGTTTCGGCCGAAGCCGCGGCCGAAACCGCGACCGCGACCAAAGCCGCAACCATAATACATGCCGGCCCGATCTCCGCCGGCACACCTGCCGAATCCGCCGCCGGTCATCGGTCCGCCGCCCATGGGTCCTGTTCTGTCAAATCCTGGCATATCGTACCTCCATTATTGTATATGGCTCTCTTGCGGGCAATCGGGGTCAGCCGTTTTGCCCGCGCCGACCGCCGCGACCGCCACCGCCGCGGCCCTTGCCGCCGCCGGTGCCGTCTCGCCGTCCCTGACCGCCGCCACGGCCAAGACCACGACCGGGGCGCTGCGTTCCGAGATTGTCCGGGCGATCATTCGACCGTTTATCCACCTGATCTCTCTGGTCCGGGTCCAGCGGCCCGTTACCATCTTTTTGCGGCATCATGTCTCCTCCTGTGATGGTGTCCACCGTCTCCGCCGGTCGATTCCGTCTGGAATCGCATCGGCGCGAATCGGTGAACCGGTGATTCGTAAAAACCGAAGCTTCTTATCATCAGTCTACTTCCAGCCCCGGTGCCGGCGACGTTGCCTGCCGTGCCCGGGGGACCCCAGGCAATAGGCACCGCCGTCGATACGCAGCCTCTGCCTCGTTACCAGTGCCGTGGCGACTGCCTGCCGGGCCTGGGCCAAAACTCTGCCATAGGTCTGACGAGAGACGCCCATACGCTGTGCGGCTGTTTCCTGGTCGAGTTTTTCATAATCGGTGAGCCTGATGGCCTCCAACCCTTCCATGGACAAATCGATCACTCCGGTCGGTTCAACATTCTCCGGGATATAACTGCCCACCTCGGTACTGCCGGAGATAAATCTGAGTTTTTTGGGTCGCGGCATCGCTCCTCCGTATTGATCATTTGCTCATAACATAACCACCTCAGAGATTGCCCGCAAGGACTATTGTGAGCGCAAGACCAAAATAATGATCAACCTCGGTGGTGACGATCACCCTGCGACACAACCACTAACCCCGGCCGCCTTTCCGCTAGTTTTTGTTGACAAACGGCCGGCCGGCAGCTATTCCTCAGATATCAGGGTGTCCTTGAGACCGAAGAGGGAATCCCGTGCGAATCGGGAACGGGCCCGCCGCTGTAACCGGGGACGCGCAACGCACATGCCACTGAATATTATCGGGAAGGCGCGGTGCAGCGGACGATCCGAGAGTCAGAAGACCTGCCTTGATGATGATCGGACCAATCCCCGCGGAATAGGGATTACCGGAACGGTATCTGTGGGACAGGGCCCCCGGATCGAAAATCGATCCCGGGGGTTTTTATTTTCCGGGATCTCGCCTGCAACTCTCTACCTTTCCACAGGAGGAAGCCATGCACCGTCACGAGATCGCCTTTGCCAAACAGGGCGCCCTGGCCACCAGCGACTGGGACACCTACCAGACCATTATCAGGACCTGCCTGACTGATCGGCGCCGATCCCTGCCGACCGGAACAGTTCCCCTCACCACGCCACCGGCAACACAAGCGGCGCCGGGCGCCGCCCCGCCGACCAGGATACGCAGGTAGCGAGCCACACGATCCGGAGCAGGCCGCCCGCAAAAGCAACGGAGTGTCATGGAGATTGTCGACGACGCTCCGTCGCCCGGGCGGCAAGCAACTCGATAGCCAATTGTTTTTCTGACGAATATGCTCTAAACTGAAGCAAGTCGTCGGTCTCATCGTCACCGATGGGCCAGGAGCCAACCATCCGGACCGGGCAATGATCACCAAAAAAGACATCATCGACAACGAACTGATCAAGGAAATCATCGCTATCCGCTTTGATACCTTGTGGCGCATGCTGGAACGTGACCGGATGGGTTTTCTTCCCGGCGTCGACGACGAAGGCGCCACCGGCCGCTTCGACAACAAGGGCGCCATCTTCATTCCCGGTGGCCTGATTTACCAGGACGTCGATGAGCGATTTATCCGCTACGAACCGTATGGTTCCATAACCGGAACAGAGTTCCGCCGCAAGATCAGGGATGCGATGCGCAACGACAACGCGACCCTGCTCTACCCGGACGGCATCGCCACCAGCGTCAACCTGGACAGCGGCTTCTTCTCCAAGGCCGCCCGGAGAATATTCACCTATAAAAAAGCCGCTCATCGCCGTTCAAAGAAAGTGGGCACAGGTCCGGTTATCGAAATCAGCTCCGACGACATCATCAAAAGCCATTGTCCGACCTACATGAAACCACCATACGGCGCCCGTACCCGGATCAGTTCATGCATATCGGTAGGCTTGATCGAACCGCCGATGTTTTTTGCTTATTATAAAACCGAACTCAACTTCTCAATCAAACAAACCGAACGTTTCACCGTCGATCTCGACCGAACCCGCGACAGGGTGTTGAGCTCCGACGGCAACGTCCTCTTCCCGCCCTATGTGGTAGTCTGCCACGACACCAGATACAAAGACAATAACTACACCGGTCTGACTCGGATCCTCGGTATCGGCAGGTTTGGTGAATTCGCCACCTTTACGTTCGAATCGGTAACGAAACAACTGCTTGGCGAATTGAAGCGCCGCCACATAACCTTTTCTCCCGACGATATCTTCGCCGAGGTCCAGGATCTGCCGATTATCGGCGTCGTTCGGATTTACAAGCAAACCAATCCGGGCAAACGGCTGCTGAAATATCAATTGTGCATCGTCTCACCCAAAGACGATGTCGGCATCGATGTCCAGCAAGTCGGAACGCTGGCACGCAAACATTATCAGGGAAAGAAAACCGGCAAAAAGACGAAAAGCGGCGATGCGGCGGCAACAACCTGACAAGTCCTGACAGTCAGCAAAGGATCGGCCGAAACCTTTCCCACAACTGGTTGCACTCTCCCACCGGGAACGGCTCGTCTCTAGCTGCGAAGTTTTGCTCTTTGATCGCCTTTTGGCTACTATGAAGTATGACAAGCTCCTGACCCTGGGCGGCTGTCGAACAACTGCCTGGTGGTGAATGATCCCGAACTGAAGAGAAAAGGGAAAAGCATGCGATTAACGAAAAGGTCGACTTTTCTCATCGTGCTTGCCGCGGCGCTGTTCGTACCGGCAGCTGTCTTATTGATCAACCGCCAGCCCGCCCCATTGACGATCGGGTTCATCGGCGGCCTGACCGGCAAAGCGGCCGATCTTGGAGTCGATTGCCGGAGAGGGGCCGAGTTGGCCGTCGCCCGGATCAACGAGCAGGGAGGAATCAACGGCCGTCCTGTCGAGCTGCTGGTCAAGGATGACGGCCATAACGAAGCGCTGGCCAGGGCTGCTGTTGCCGAGCTGCTGGCCGCCGAGGTTCCGGTTATCATCGGGCACACCACCAGTGCCATGACCATGGCTACCCTGCCGATAATCAACAAGAGCTCGACGCTGCTGGTCAGTCCGACCACCTCGACACCGCTGCTCAGCGATATCGACGACAATCTCATTCGCTCCTGCACCGTTTCGACTACCGCCGCAACCACGATGGCCCGCTACCTGAGAGAGCGGACCGATGCCCGGCGGGCCGGGGTCATCTACGATCTCGGCAATCAAGCCTATACCGAACAATGGTATCAATCCTTCCGGGAAACCTTCCTCGGGGCCGGCGGCGACATCATCCAGCCCTTTTCGTTCACCAGCGGTCCTGGAGCGCAATTGCTGCCGCTGGTAGAGCAGATGCGCAGGCGTGATTTCGATGTGCTCGTCGTGGTCGCCAATTCGGTGGATGCAGCCATGATCTGCCAGCAGGTTCACAAAATCGACTGGCACATTCAACTGGCCCTGTCCGACTGGTCGGCCACCGAACAATTGCTCAGCCTGGGCGGTCAATCGGTGGAAGGTGCGGTCATCTCCCAATTCTTCAACCGCAAGAGCAGTTCCGCCTCCTATCGCGACTTCAAGCTCCGCTTTGAACAGGTCTACCAGGGCGATCTGGGGTTCGGCGCCCTGCACGCCTTCAACGCGGTCATGCTCGTCGGAGAATCGATAAACGGTCGCGGGCCGGATGAATCGCTCAAAGAGGCTATCCTGCGCCGTTCCACTTTCCCCGGGCTACAGGGCGACATTGTCATCAACAGATACGGCGACGCGTCACATCCCACCTATATGGGCGTTATCAACAACGGCGATTTTGTCATCCTCGAGGATTTCCGGTGAGCGACAGTAAAACACTCAGGCAGAGCCTGCTGCTCTCGCATATCCTCACCGGTCTGCTGCCTCTTGCTCTCATCGCGCTTTTTACGTTGCTGTTTGTCATCAAGACCGTCAGGGACGATTTCTTCGTGCGCATCGACACACTGTCGCAAGGAACCAGGGGCCAGATTCAGCTCTTTATGGGCCAACCGCTCTCCGTGCTGCGCACCATTGCCAGGATGCTGCCGGACGCCTGGCAGCATGAGGCCGTAGAAGCGATGCTCAACAGCCACCTGCGCGACTCGACGTATTTCGATTCCATTTATCTGCTCAATGATCGGGGACGCATCGTCAGCGCCGGCCTGCCGGCTGACCGTGAATCCCAACGGATCGATCTGCTCGGGATCAACTTGAGTCACAAGCAAGAATTCACCGCCGTCCGGGCCTCCGGCGAACCGCAATGGTCGGACACCTTCTTGTCGCTCTCCAGCGGCAAGACCAGTCTTACCCTCTACGTTCCGGCCGGCGAAGCGGTGCTGGCCGCCGACATCAACCTCAGCCTGCTGGCACAACTCATCACCCGGCTCAGCCGGAACAACGTGGTCACCGCGGTTATCGACCGGAACGGAGCAATCATCATCCATCCTGATCCCTCCCTGATCGGCGACAGTATCATGATGAACAATATCGCCCTCGTGTCATCAGCCCTGGCCGGTGACGAGCGTGCCGGCGAATTTATCTTCCAGGGAAGGCGTTATCTCGGCGCCACCAGCATTATCGAGCCGACCAAATGGGTCTGCCTGTTCGCCGAACCGCTCGATCACCTGGGCAGGCGGCTGCTCATCGTATTGCTCATCTTTGCTGCCGGCATCTGCGGCGCCGCCGCTTTGTCACTCGTCTTCTCACTGTACCGAGCCCGCAGTCTTGCTGCCCCGATCTTCGAAATCACCGATCGTACCGCAATCATCGCCCGGGGAGATTACGGCGACGTTCTGCCGCCCGGATCCTTTGTCGAGCTCGACCAGTTGGCCGAAAACATCAACTCCATGGCCGATGCAATCAGGACACGGGAATCACAATTGAGGGAAAGCGAACTCCATTACCGTGAATTGATCGAGCAGACGAGCAATCTGGTCCTTCGCCTGGAACACGACCTGTCGATTTCCTATGCCAACCATACCATCGTCAGGCTGACCGGCTTCGAGGTCGACGAGGTTATCGGCCGACCGTTACCCGACTTTGTCTATCCCGAGGACCTTCACCTGCTCCAGGATGCCGCCAAGCACTGGCCGCAGGAAGAAACGACGAGCGCCTCCCTGGAAGTTCGCCTCAGGCATCAGGACGACACCATTCGTCATTTACTGATCACCGCCAATATTCACTTCGATGATAACCACCACCTCATCGATATCAGCATCATCGGCCACGACATCACCGCGCGCCTCGAGATGGACCGTCAACGCCGGGAACTGGAGCGGCAACGCCAGCAATCTCAAAGAATGGAAATGCTCGGTCTGATGGCCGGCGGGGTGGCCCACGATTTGAACAATATCCTGGCCGGTATCATCAATTACCCGGAGCTGCTGCTTTTAAAACTCGAGCAAAACGATCCGCTGCGACCGACCATCGAAGCGATCCGGCGATCCGGCGAGCGGGCTGCGGCCGTCGTTGCCGACCTGCTGACGGTGGCCCGGGACTCGGCCGCCGTGCATGAGACCGTCGAAATCAACGATCTGGTCGGTGCCTTTGCTGCCTCTCCCGAACTCAGCACGATCCGCCGCCACCATCCGGACGTCGACTTCCATTATACCCCCTACCCAGAGCCGATTTTTTGCCGCTGTTCGCCGATTCATATAGAAAAAGCGGTGATGAACCTGGTGATCAACGCCTTCGAAGCGGTTGAGCGAGCCGGCCGGGTAGAGATCCGTTGCGATCGGCTCGACGAGACCGACACCCGACTGCCTCACGATCTGGCGCCGGGGTCCTACCTTAGACTTGAGGTCTGCGACACCGGAAAAGGAATCGATGCGGAGCATCTGGGAAAAATCTTCGAGCCATTCTTTTCCAAAAAACGGCTGGGGCGCAGCGGCACCGGACTGGGGCTCACTGTCGCCTGGAGTACGGTCAGGGAGCACGGCGGCACGATCGTGGTGACCAGTTCCGAGAGCGGCTCCGCATTCACCGTCTACCTGCCGGATGCCGAGGCCCCCGCAGCCACCGTCGTCGAGGAGGAGGACATCGTTCACCTGATGGGCCGCGGCGAGAGAGTATTGGTCATCGATGACGAGCAGCACCTGCGGGAAATCGCCGTCCATATGCTCACCACGCTGAACTACCAGGCAACGGCGGTCGACAGCGGCGAGGCAGCGCTCGTTTATCTGGAAAACGCTTCGGCAGACCTGTTGCTGCTCGACATGCAGATGGCCCCCGGCATCAACGGCCGCGAGACCTATGTCCGAATCTGCTCCCGATCCCCGGGCCAGAAGGCGGTGGTTGTCAGCGGCTATTCCACCAACGAGGATGTCGAGGCAACCCTGCGTTGCGGGGCCGGCGCCTTCCTGAAAAAGCCCTATTCATTGCGCGAACTCGGCCGGGCGGTGCAGCGTGTGCTCAACGGCTGACCGGCCGCGTTGCACAGACTGCTTGCCGGCTTGTTCAACCGTGCAGCGGTGCCGGCGGCGGTACCATTTCCCAGAGCAGGCAGGCCCGGACCTCGAAGATATCGGCCCGCCGCGGTTTCAGCGAAATCGTTTCGGTCTCGACCCGGGCCGGGTCGTAGGTGTCGGCAAGAGCAGCAATCGCCTCTTGCTGCTCGGCGTCAAGCTCATTGATCTGCTGCTCGATCAGAGCTGCCGCTTCTTCCGCTCGGCGGACATCCTGTTTCTCCTTGGCCACCCGGCCGACGCTTCTGATGGTGCCGGCAGTCCTGGTCATGGTCGTCGTGGACAATGCCTTGCGGCCCAGAACCGCCCCGAGGATGGCTGTGCCGAAAGAGATCAAGCTGTCCGTCTTGCGAGCACTGACATCGCCGCGCTCTTTGTCCACCTTGAGATACGCCGCTTCCAGACGCTTTGCCAGTTGTTCCCGTTTACGGGCAAAGCCGGTCAGCACCTTCTCCGCCGCCTCATCTTTCTGCTCCCGAAGCACATCACCAATACGCACACGAAAATCGGCCGCGCGCTCACCCGGTCGCGATTCCAGCTTCACCGCCGGCGCCCGGAGCAACTCGAGTCGCTGCATCTGGTAGAGATAATCGGCAAATTCGCGTTCAACTGCCCGCAGGTCCCTCATCGCCGTTATTTCCGCCGGCAGGCCACGAAAAAGACTGTTCGACGGCGGCGCGTCAGCACAGCTGTCGAGATCGATCGCCAGCGGCTCGGCCGCCTGCCAGTCGATCCGGGCAAACGATTCATCGAGCGGCACGCGCAGCGAGCAATGCCTGACCTCGTCGATGGCGCGGCTGGCCTGATAGAACCGCACCGACGCCGCTACCGCCAGCCAAGGCTGGAAGACCGGCTGCTCGACCAGCAGCGGCGGCTGGCAATAGCGCTGGTCGATACCATTGCTGAGCAGCGGAGTCTGGTCGGACAGCTGTCCGGACCAGTGGTCGCGGTCGGCCGGCACCATCGAAGCAGCGCCACCGCTGCCGCGCCGTCCTTTCATCAGTGTGGCGATCTCGGGAAGCCCGATTGGACCTTTCAAATATGACATCACCCAACGGGTCTCAAACAGTAACGGCTCGTCACGATGCGCGGAGGCGAGAATGAACCGGCGCCCCTTCATATCGGCCAGCAGCGTGCGCACCTCATTTCGGGAAAAGCCGCTGCCGGCGCCGACGATACCGTCCAGTACCCGGTCCTGATCCTGGGCCGTCTGCAGCCGGCCGATGAACCAGCTGCCGATATTGGCCAACCCCTTGTAATCGAGATCGACCGGGTTCTGGGTGGCCAACACGACCCCGAGGCCGTAGGCCCGGGCCTGTTTGAGCAGCAGTAACATCGGTCGTTTCGACGGGGGATTGGCAGTCGGCGGGAAATAACCGAAGATCTCATCCATGTAAAACAGTGCCTTGAGCGACGAGGTACCCTGCTGCCGCCGCATCCAGGAGATCACCGCATTGAGGAGCAGGGTCACGAAAAACATCCGTTCCGCCTCGCTCAAGTGAGCGATCGAAAAAATTGCGGTTCGCGGACGCCCCTCATCGCCATAGAGCAGCTGCTGAACATCGAGCGGATCGCCCTGCAGCCAGGAGGCAAATGACGGACTGGCAATGACGTTATTGAGTTTCATTGCCAGCGTCATCCGGTCGTTCTGGGGGAAAAACTGGGCCAGTGAAAAAACACCGACCGTCTCGAACGGCGGGTTGACCAAGGCGCCGATCAGCGACTCCATTGTCAGATCCTGACCGTTGCGCCAGTAATGGAGCAAGATGGAAGATACGAGAATGTGTTCCCGGCTGGTCAGCGGGTCACCTTCGACGCGCACCAGGGACAACAGGCTGGTAACGGTGGATCCGACCAGTGCCTGGAGCCCGTCCTGATCGCGCAACAACTGCTCGTCAGGCGCCGCAAACCCGGACAAGATAGAAACCGGGGCCCCGCTGCCGCTGCCCGGGGTATAGACCGTCATCTCGGTCTTACCATGCAGCGCCTCAATCCGCTCACTGCCCTGATCCCAGGAAGCCAGGCCGTCCCGCCATGTGCGGGCGGTCTGATCGGCCAGTTCGTCGATCGTCATGTTTTTTCGCGAGGCCTCGGCCGGGTCGATCCACTGCGTGAAGTCCTCTCCCTGCAGCTGGGGGAAGGTCAGCAGCAGATTGGCCATATCTCCTTTCGGGTCGACGATGATCGACGGGATATCGTCCATGATCGCCTCTTCGATCAGGCCGACGCCAAGACCGGTCTTGCCGCTGCCGGTCATGCCGATGATCACGCCATGGGTGGTCAGGTCCTTGCTCTTGAGAAGGAACGGCAACTCGGAGGGGGTCCCGTCACCGACCGCAACCTCCCTGCCCAGATAAAACAAGCCCAGTTTCTCATAGACACGGCTGGTATCCATCAAACACCTCGCTTTGCAGTGGCCCCGGTCATCGACCGGATCGCTTGTCTGGTTTCCCTGCCCTCATCTTCCGCTCAGGCGCTCTCTGCGCAGCACCACGCGGGCCTGATCGGTCCCGACGGCGACATCTTAACACACCCGACAGGGGCACTGCCAGCAAACGTTTCTTTTGCCCAGTGGCACCACAGTGGTTATAGTGAGGTGGCTCTTGTGAATCGAACCAGACAACCGACCCAGCAGACGCCGGCACCGACGAAACCGCTGCCGGCCGTCTCAGACGAAGCGCGCCATGACCACGACACCTCCGTCACCAGCAAACAATGCCGCACCAACGGGCTCTCCCGGCCTGACCAGGCGCCGTCTGCTGCAGCTTGGCGCCGTCGCTGGTGTTGTCGGCTCCGTGCTTTACCTCTCCTTCGGCAGGTCTCCCTCGCCGACTGCCGTCCGTTACAGCCAGCCGCTCATGGGTACCACGGTCAACCTGACCGTCTGTGGCGCCGACGACCAATTCTGTCGGACGGCAATCACCGCCTGCATCCACCGGATGGAGACACTATCCTCGATGCTGAGCACCTATGTGACGGATAGTCCGCTGTCGAACTTGAATCGGCGCGGCGTCGTCCACAACGCCCCGCCGGAGCTGCTGGAAGTTCTGAGAATGTCCCGGGAACTGAGTGAATTGACCGGCGGCGCCTTCGACCCCACCGTCCTGCCGCTGCTCGGCCTGTATCGCAGGTTCAAGCAGAGCGGGACACTGCCGGACCAGTCGGTCATCGAAGAGACGTTGCAACTGGTCGATTATCGGTATATCCTCATTGAAGACCCGGCCACGATACGCCTCGCCCGCCATGGTACCGGCATCACGCTGGACGGTATCGCCAAGGGCTATATCGTTGACCAGGGGGTCGCCGCTCTGCAGGCCAGCGGTGTTACCGATGCCTACGTCGAGGCCGGCGGCGATCTGATGGTGATCGGCCGACGTCAGGATGGCCAGGCCTGGCATATCGGCATCAGGAACCCGCGCAGCGACAATCTTCAGCATATGGACGCCATTGATCTGAGCGACCGGGCCATCGCCACCTCCGGTGATTATCTGCAATATTTCACCGACGATCGAACGGTCCATCATATCATCGACCCGCGCACCGGTTTTTCGCCGCTGCAGATCGCCAGCAGTTCGATTCTGGCACCGACGGTGGCCAGAGCCGACGGTCTGGCGACCGCGACCATGGTGCTCGGTGCCGAGCGTTCGCTGGCGCTACTGGCAACACTGCCGGATTGTGAAGGCTATTTTTTTGACAAAGAGCTCAACAAATACTCGACCAAGGGATTTTTCAGCTGACATGAGACAGATACGCATCGCCAAGGGGCTCGACATCCCGATCAGCGGCAGACCCGCCGAAGAGCTTACCCAGGGACCGCCGGTCCGGCAGGTGGCGCTGCTCGGCGACGACTACCCGGGCATGAAGCCGACCATGCTGGTCGAGGTCGGCGACCATGTTCGCTGCGGGCAACCACTCTTTTCAGACAAGAAAAACGACGGAGTGCAGTTCACCGCACCGGGCAGCGGCGAAGTGGTGGCTATCCATCGCGGCGCCAAGCGACGATTCGAATCGCTGATCATCGAGCTGTCTGACAAAGAGGGCTTGTCGTTCTGTAACCCGGACAGCCCCCCCGACACATTTTCCCCGGAGGAGCTGCGCCGGCTGCTGATCGATTCCGGTCTCTGGTGCGCGCTACGCACCCGCCCCTACGGCAAGATTCCGGCCATCGACAGCACCCCCGTATCGTTGTTCGTCACCGCTATCGATACGGCGCCCCTGGCGCCGGCTATGGAGGTCGTCCTGTCCGGCCGCCAGGATGATTTCCTGGCCGGCCTGGCGGCTCTGCAACGATTGCTCGACCGGCCGATTTACCTCTGTCTGCCGGCCGACTGGCGGGTCTTTGCGATCGATCTGCCGGGGGTCGAAACGATCGGTTTCGCTGGCCCGCACCCGGCCGGCCTGCCGTCGACCCATATCCATTTTCTCGACCCGGTCAACGAACACCGCACCGTCTGGCAGATCGGCGGCCAGGATGTGGCTGCGATCGGCGCCCTGCTGCGCACCGGACAGCCGGCCGTCGACCGGATCGTGTCGCTGGCCGGACCGTCGGTCAAGAAACCGCGCCACCTGGCCACCCGGCTCGGTGCCGCGATCGGTGAACTCTGCGCCGGCGAGATTGCCGATGGCGACGCAACCCGCCTGCTGTCCGGCTCGGTACTTGACGGACGCCGGGCCGACGAACGGGTTGCTTTCCTCGGCCGCTATCACCAGCAGATCAGCTGTCTGCCGGAGGGTACCGGCCGGTCCTTCTTCGGCTGGCTGCGACCCGGCGGGGACCGGTTCTCGGTGACCCGGGCCTTCTGGTCGGCCTTTCGCAAGCCGGGATCGCTGCCGCTGGACACCGCGGTCTGGGGTGGACACCGGGCCATTTTCCCGCTTGGCACCTACGAGAAGGTGATGCCGCTGGACATGATCCCGACATACCTGCTCAAAAGTATCGCTTCAGGCAATACCGAGAAGGCCAAGCAACTCGGTTGCCTCGAGTTGATAGAGGAGGATCTGGCACTGTGCTCCTACGTCTGCCCGGGCAAAAACGACTTTGGACCGATGCTGCGTGAAACGCTGACCTCAATCGAAATAGAAGGCTAACCCTTGCCGGTCGATCCCATGAATTATCTGAACAAACGCTTTCTCGAACTCAAGCCGCTCTTCGACAAGGGCGGCAAATTCGAGCGCTGGTACCCCCTCTACGAGGCCACCGACTCTTTTCTCTTCTCGACCACCAAATCTACGACGACAGCCCCGCATATCCGTGATGCCATCGACCTGAAACGCATCATGATCACGGTCATCATCGCGCTGATACCCTGCACCTTCATGGCGCTGTGGAATACCGGCTACCAGGCCAACCTGGTACTGGCCGAGTTGGGCAATCTGCCCGACGGCTGGCGCGGCGGGGTGATGGGATTGGTCGGAATCGACCCGCACTCGCTGCTATCCAACCTGGTACACGGAGCGCTCTACTTCCTGCCGATCTACCTAGTAACGGTGGTTGTCGGCTCGATTTGGGAGGCGTTGTTCAACCTGATCCGCGGTCACGAGTTCTCTGAGGCCTTCCTGGTCACCAGCCTGCTGCTGCCGCTGACCTTGCCACCGACCATCCCGCTCTGGCAGGTCGCTGTCGGCGTCAGCTTCGGCGTCATCTTCGCCAAGGAGGTATTCGGCGGAGTGGGCAAAAATTTTATGAACCCGGCGCTGGCTTCCCGGGCTTTCATCTATTTCGCCTACCCTGCCCAGATGACGGGGGATCAAATCTGGACCGCGGTTGACGGATTGAGCAGCGCCACACCGCTCGCCTCCCTCGCCCAGGCATCCCCGACCGACCCGCTCGCCGCCCTCGACATCACCTGGTTGCAGGCCTTTCTCGGCACCATCCCCGGTTCTCTCGGCGAGACCTCGACTTTGGCCTGTTTGCTCGGCGCCGCGTTGCTGCTCGTCACCGGAATCGGCTCCTGGCGGGTCATGCTGTCGATGCTGATCGGCGCCGTGGTCACCGCCCTGCTCTTCGGTCTGGTCCCGGACCCGAGCAATCCGCTCTATGCCGTGCCGGTCCACTGGCATCTGGTTCTCGGAGGCTTTGCCTTCGGCCTCGTCTTCATGGCGACCGACCCGGTATCCGCCGCTCAAACCCATACCGGCCAATGGTATTATGGGCTCCTCATCGGCTTTTTGTCGATCCTGATCAGGGTGGCCAATCCCGCGTACATTGAGGGCGTTATGCTGGCCATCTTGATGGGCAACGTCTTCGCCCCGCTGATCGACCATATCGTGCTGCGCGCCAACGTTAACAGAAGGATGCTCCGTCATGGCTGAAGAACATCCCCTCAAACCATTCTATTCCGTGCTCGTGCTCGCGTTTGCCTGCTCGACCCTGGTGGCACTGGCAGCCGTCGGCCTGCAGCCCTACCAGCAGATCAACCGTACGCTCGACCAGAAGAAGAATATCCTGGCCGCCGCCGGTATCTATCGCGAAGGCGTGCCGGTACTCGAGCAGTTCGACGTGATCGAAACGCGGGTGATCGATTTGGCCAGCGGCCGTTTTGTCGATGATAGCGATATTGATCCGGAAGTATACGACCAACCGGCAGCGGCCCTGGCGGACGAGACCGGCCGACCGCTGCCGCGAGAGGTGGACGACGCCGGCATCAGGCGGCTGGAAACCTACTCCCTGGTCCACCTGGTCCGGCAGGACGGCGCTGTCAGCCAGGTGGTGCTGCCGGTCCGCGGCAAAGGACTGTGGTCGACCATGTATGCCTATGTTGCCATCGACGCTGACCTGAACACTATCACCGGCGTATCGTTTTACGAGCACGGCGAGACCCCGGGACTCGGCGGTGAGATCGAAAATCCTCGCTGGCAGGCTACCTGGGAGGGGAAAAAACTCTACGACGACGGGGGCGACCTCGCTTTTACCGTGCAGAAACCCGGTAGCCAGGTTGATCCGGAAAAGCAGCGCTTCCGCGTCGACGGACTCTCCGGCGCCACCCTTACGTCGGACGGAGTCGACCGGTTGATGGAATTCTGGTTTGGCGAGCACGGTTTCAAATCGTTTTTCGAACAGATAAGAAAACAGGGAGGCTTCAATGGCTGAAACCCGCAAAGAGCTGCTGCTCCGCTCGATATTCAGACGCAATCCGATTGCCCTGCTGGTTCTCGGCATCTGTTCGGCACTGGCGGTCACCGGCCAGATGTCCACCGCTTTCGTGATGTCGATCTGCGTGATATTGGTCACTGCCTTTTCCAACCTGACCATCTCCATCGTTCGCTTCCAGATCCCCAACACGGTGCGGATCGGGATTCAGATTATGGTTATCGCGACGCTGGTCATTATCGTCGATCAGGTCCTCAAGGCCTTTTTCTTCGAGTTGTCCAAACAGCTGTCCATCTTCGTCGGCCTGATCATCACCAATTGCATCATCATGGGCCGCGCCGAAGGGTTTGCCATGTCCAACCCGCCGATCGCCAGTTTCATAGACGGCATCGGCAACGGACTGGGCTACGGCTTTATCCTAATGAGCGTTGCCTTCGTCCGGGAACTATTCGGTTCCGGTTCACTGTTCGGTTTTGAGATCCTTAAACTGACGACCAACGGCGGCTGGTACGTAGCCAACGGCATGTTGGTCCTGCCGGCCAGCGGTTTTTTCCTGATCGCGCTGATCATCTGGATACTCAGGAGCGTCGATCCAGCCCAGCAGGAGAAGAGCTGATGCATTACGTCGATATTATCTTCCGGGCGATTTTCATCGAGAACCTGCCGCTCAGTTTTTTCCTCGGGATGTGCACTTTTCTGGCCATCTCGAAGCAGGTCAAACCGGCGCTCGGCCTCGGACTCGCCGTGCTAGTCCTAACTGCAATCACTGTACCGCTGAACAACCTGGTGCTCGGTTACCTGCTCAAACCGGGGGCACTGAGCTGGCTCGGCCAACCGGACGTCGATCTGACCTTTCTCGGCCTGCTCATCTACATCGGCATGATCGCAGCGGTGGTCCAGATCCTGGAAATGGTGCTCGACCGTTTCGTGCCAACCCTGTACAACACGCTCGGCATTTTTTTGCCGCTCTTGACGGTGAACTGCGCGATACTCGGAGCATCGCTGTTCATGGTTGAGCGGGACTACAGCTTTGCCGAAAGCGCTGCCTACGGCTTCGGCGCCGGCGCCGGCTTCCTGCTGGCGGTGGTGGCGCTGGCCGGCATTCGCGAAAAATGCGAGTACGCCAATCCACCGGGGGGGCTGCGCGGCCTCGGCATGACTTTTATCACTGCCGGCCTGATGGCGCTCTCCTTTATGGGACTGGCCGGCATGGGAGGATGATGATGACACCGGCACACACTATCTGTCGTCAACTGTATAAACGGGAGGCGCAGCAATGCAGGAAATCCTAGTCGCGGTGGCCGTTTTTGTGACCATCCAGTTCATCCTGGTCAGCCTGATTGTGCTGGCCAAGAAGTCCCTGCTGCCGGGAGGCGACCTGCACATCGTCGTCAACGAGAAAAAAGAGTTGAAAACCAAACCGGGCGGCAAACTGCTCACCGTCCTGGCCGACCAGGGCATTTATCTCTCCTCGGCTTGCGGCGGCGGTGGCAGCTGCGGGCAATGTCGTTGCATCGTCAAGGAAGGAGGCGGTGCCATCCTGCCCACCGAAGAGTCGGCGATCAGTCGTCGTGAAGCCCGCGAGGGCTACCGATTGGCCTGCCAGGTCCCGGTCAAACGCGATCTGGAGATCGAGGTGCCACCGGAGATGCTCGAGACGAAGAAATGGCACTGCGTCGTCAAGTCAAATGAGAATGTGGCCACCTTCATCAAGGAACTGGTGCTCGAACTGCCACCCGACGACCAGGTCGATTTCAAGGCCGGCGGCTTTATCCAGATCGAGATACCGCCCCACGAACTCGAATACCAGAGCTTCGACATCGATGAACGCTTTCTTGCCGACTGGCGTAAATTCAAGATGTTCCAATACAAATCACATGTCTACATCCCGGTTACCCGTGCCTACTCGATGGCCAACTATCCCGGTGAAAAAGGTATCATCAAGCTCAACGTCCGCATTGCCAGTCCGCCTCCAGGTGAACCCGTGGCCCCTCCCGGCCAGGCATCATCGTACATTTTCAACCTCAAGCCCGGTGATGAAGTCACCATCTCCGGACCATACGGCGACTTCCTGATCGAAGACGGCGACGAAGAGATGATCTATATCGGCGGCGGCGCCGGCATGGCCCCGTTGCGCAGCCATATTTTCGAGCTGTTCAAGAAGCGCAAGACCAGCCGGAAGGTCTCGTTCTGGTATGGCGGCCGTTCAATGAAAGAAGTCTTCTACCAGGAAGAGTTCGAAGAACTGGCCCGTGAACATGAGAATTTCTCGTTTCACCTGGCCCTGTCACAACCGCAACCGGAAGACAATTGGGAAGGCCATGTCGGTTTTATCCACCTGGTCCTCTATCATAACTACCTCAAGGACCACCCCGCTCCGGAAGACGTCCATTATTATATCTGCGGACCACCGATGATGCTCTCTTCGGTCCTGGAAATGCTCGACAACCTCGGTGTCGAGCCGGAAAACATTCACTTCGATGACTTCGGGGGATAAGACCATGACCCTGTTTTTTACCACCCTGCTGCTGACGATACCGCTGCTGGTCGGTGCGGCATTGCTGATCAATTTCTGCCGGCGCCGGGTCGGCCGGACCCGGCATGGCCTGACCGGTATGTGCCACCAGAGCGGTGGCCAGATGTGCGGCAGCTGCTCGACCGCACTGCAATCCCGGATCGATCGTCAGAAAACCTGACTGTGTCGAGGCACGAACAGAGAACGAGCCCCGCTTGCGGATTTAGCAATAAACCGCTGCACATTTTCTCTTTTCCGGAGATTATTTTGAAATATTTGACATAATCGTCAGACAGAGGTAGACAAAATTGTCGGTTGCCAACGGACGAAAGTGGCCGGCAAGAAGACCCTTGATGCTACCGGTGGCAGCAGGCCTGTCGTGAAAATCGCGAAATCAAACTCAGTGTGAATAGGCATCGAGGAATATCACCTACGACCAGGTCGCCCAGGCCTTTGGCTTGGCTTCGTGCGATATCGACACGCTGCTCAGCTGACCCCGATGTCCACCTCGCTACTTCCTGCCTGGAACGCGGAGCGGCTGTATCAGTCGCTCCGCGTGACGGCACCCGCCAGTCGCTGTTTCACCAGTTTCGCCAGATGAACAACCGGCACGTCGCTGCCGGCCGCCGCCATCGCAGTCTTTAATTGCATCAGGCACCCCGAGCAGGTGGTGGTGATTACGTCCGGCTGAAGAGCCAGGATCTTGCCACCCAGATCATCCCGAATCGCGGCCGAAAGCTCCGGCGCTCCGAGGTGAAAGAGTCCGCCCTGACCACAGCATTGTGGCCCGTCGGGTAATTCCAGAAGTTCGACTCCGGGCAGGCTGCGCAGAATTGATCGTGGCTCACCGGTAATCCCTGCCCCGTGCCGCAGATGACAGGGATCATGATAAAAGACGCGTAGATTGGTCGCCTCACCGGAGCCGGCAACGGGCCTGCGGGTCAGCAGATCATCAACAAAACGACTGATCTCGACAACCCGTTCGCTGATCGTTTCGGCCCGCTGCCGCCACTCATCATCGTTGGCAAAAAGGTGGCGGTAGGAGGCCAAGTGAGCGTAGCAGGAGCCGCAGGAGACGAGGATCGGACCACCGGTCTGCTCCAGGGCACCAATATTCTTACGGGCCGCCCGGCGCGCTTCATCCGCTTTGCCGGCAGCCTGCATGGCCAGTCCGCAACAGCCCTGACCACCAGGTATACGGAGTCGATAACCGAATCCGGCCAGCACACTCTCGATCTCGGTCACAATTTCCGGATAGAGAAAGCGGGCGGCACAACCGGGGAAATAAGCAAGCTCCGTCAAGTCGCCCGCCTGTGGCGACGCGACTTCCGACGCGGCATGATCACCGGCCAGTCCAGAAGCCTCGTTAAACAGCGCCAACCGCAGACGCAGGCCGCTGTCAGCCGGTAGCCGGCGGCCAAGCAACTCGGCGGCCGGCCGGCCGAGCAGACGCGCCGCACCAAGCAAAACGGGATGGCCGAGCACTTTTCTGGCCAAAAATTTCTGGTAGCCATGCTCGCCGTACAGAGCTGAAAAGGTGCTTCGGGCGGCGGCCACCTCCTCGGGGATATCGAGTTTCCGTGGACAGACCGTTGAACAGGCGCCGCACAACAGACATTTACTGTAGATATCCTCAAAGACGGGACTCGGTTGCCGGTCGGCAAACACTTCGGCCAGATGTTGCTTGCCGCGCGCACTGTAGATTTCGTTGCCGCTCGCCCGGTAAACCGGACAGACGGCGGTACAGGCCCCGCACTTGGCACATTTGTTTTCCTTGAACGGCGGCGGGCCGCCGCCATCGCTGTCACTCATAGCACTCACTTACTTGGCCCAGAGCAGATAGGCCTTGATAAACGAATCGAGACGACCGTCGAGTACCGCGTCAACATTGCCCATCTCATGGTCGGTGCGGTGATCCTTGATCAAGCGATACGGCTGCAGGACATAGGAACGAATCTGGCTGCCCCAGGCAATTTCCTTCTTTTCGCCATGCAGGCTCTGCTGCTCCTCGGCCTGCTTTTCCCGCTCCCGCTCGTAGAGGTGGGCGGTCAGCATCTTCATGGCCATATCCTTGTTGCGATGCTGAGAACGTTCGTTCTGACATTGCACGACGATGCCGGTGGGCAGATGGGTGATGCGGATCGCCGAATCGGTCTTGTTGACATGCTGTCCGCCCGATCCGCTGGAACGATAGGTGTCGATCCGCAGCTCTTTTTCGTCGATATCGACGTGCACCGTGTCGTCAAGCTCCGGCATGACCATGACCGAAGCGAAGGACGTGTGCCGTCTGCCACTCGCATCAAAAGGTGAGATGCGTACCAAACGGTGGATGCCCAGCTCGGAACGCAGATAACCATAGGCGTACTTGCCGTTGAAAAAAATCGACACGCTCTTGACCCCTGCCTCGTCGCCGGCCAGGTAATCGAGAATCGTTGTCTTGAAGCCCTTGTCTTCAGCCCAGCGCAGGTACATGCGCATCAGCATGTCGACCCAGTCCTGGGCCTCGGTGCCGCCGGCGCCGGCATGGATGGAAACGATCGCATTATTGGCGTCATGCTCGCCGCTGAACATGCACTCCAGCTCTGTAGTGTCGATGTCCTTTTCAATCGCGGCAAGACTCCGGGCAACATCTTGTTCGGCTTCCTCGTCGCGCTCCTCCACCGCCATCTCAAGCAGCAGTTCGGCCTCCTCGATCTCCTGCCAGGATCCCTCCCAACTCTTGATGATGTCCTGCATCTGACCGAGCTGTTTCTGGATCCGCTGGGCCCGATCCTTGTCCGACCAGAAACCGGGCGCCAGCGTCTGCCGCTCGAGTTGTTCGACTTCCTCTTTCTTCGCAGCTAAGTCAAAGATGCTCCTTCAGGGCAAGCATTCTCTCTTTCATGTCATTGAGCCGCTGATACGATACTGCCGATCCTGTTTCTTGTGCCATACGTTTACTCACGTCTTCAGGGAACCTTGAAAAATTGTCATTTCGTCCCATCTCATCGTTGCGCAATCAAATTTTATCATCGGAATATCATCTATGCCTGCGGTAAAATTTTCTTGCGCGCCTCGATCTTGGACGAAATTCCGATTTTTTCAAGTTCCCCTTCAATTATGGTTGGTACCGCTCCGCCGCGAACGGGCGAAGCACAAATCATCACGACCGCTGCCGTTCTCTCCCACTATACAACCAATCAATCGCTTCGTTGAGTCCTTTTCACACCAGGCAGGAGAATCAACACTGCCGCCAGCGCACAAAGCGGTGCAAAAAGATAGCCGCCACGAACGAACGGACTGCGCTCCTCGAGCAATGCTACCGGTACGGCGACGGACCAGGGGACAAACAGATCGGATTGGCGCACGACCCGCCCGAGCGGATCGACGATACCGGAAATTCCGGTGTTCGCGGATCGAACCAGGCTGCGCCTGGTCTCGACCGAACGGAAAACCGTCATCGCCCAACTCTGATACGGCGCGCTCGATCGGCCGTACCAGGCGTCATTGGTGACGTTGACCAACACATTGGCACCCGACTCCACCCAGCGCCGACCGAGGTCGCCAAAAATCGATTCGAAGCAGATCAACACCCCGGCCCGGATCGACCCGGTTACCAGCGGCTCCTCGATCCGTCCCGGCGTGAAATGACCGGCCGCCTCGACCAGTGGCTGGATAAACGGCAGGTAACGCCGCAGCGGCACATATTCACCGAACGGTACCAGATGTGATTTAAAATACTTCGCCTCGGCGCGTTCTCCCGGCTGCAGTAGCAACGCGCTATTATAATAGTAAATCAGCCGGCTGCCACGTTCCTCGAAAACCTCGTACCAGGGCGCCCCGGTCAACAACGGCTGCCGGCCCCAGCTGACAAAATCGGTAACAGGCAGCAGCAACTCGCTGTTCCGCGGATAGAAGGGCAGTGCCGTTTCCGGCCAGACGATCAGGTCTGGAGCAGCAGCGGTGCGCAGTGCCTCGCTGAGGTCGAGGTAATTTCGCACGGTCCGCTGGCGTTCGGCCGGCGACCATTTCCGATCCTGTTCAACGTTGCCCTGTACAATGCCGATTACCGGTGTCTCCGCCTGGACCAGCCGTCCCTCGATCCGCTGCCAGCGGATTTGCGCGTAGCCATAGAGCAGCAGACAGACCGCAGCTACGGCAGTCAGTCCGACAGCATTCCGGCGAAGTGAGAAGCGGGTAACAAGCACCTGGTAGAGCGCAATGTTGATAACCACCACGCTAAAGGTATAGCCATAATGCCCGAACAGATCGGCGGCCTGGATGAGGCGAGGAGACGCCCAGAATCCGTAGCCCAGATCCATCCAGGGAAAACCGGAAAACAACCAGGAACGCAGCCAGTCCAAACCGACCCAAAGGGCGGCCGCTCCGAAAAGACAGGACAGGGCACCTCTGCCCTGCGCCAACCGCCGGAAGCCGACACAAAAAACGCCGAGATAGAGCCCCATATAGCCGGCCAGCAACAGCAGCGCCGGCACCGCCAGGTACCAGGGCAGATGACCATAGTCCATCAGGACCGGGACAATCCAATAGATCTGCAGCAGATAAAACAGAATCCCGGCAGCGAGACCGCGCCCAAAGGCCTGCCGGGCGGTTTGGGCCGCACCGACTGAAAGCAGCAGCGGAACCAGACAGATCAACAGCAGCGGCCACCAGGAGAAACGCCCGGGCAGGGCCAGCCAGGTCAGCAGCGGCATCGCCAGGAAACCGGCAACTTGTAGCGACAGCCGGCGCCGATCCATCAGGCGGTGTCCGGTTGACCGGGCAGAACGATCTTGACCTTCTTGATTCGGCGCCGGCCGGCCGACTGAACGATGAGCCGCACTTCGCCGACCGTTACCAGATCGCCTTCGGTGCCGATCCTGCCGAGCAGATGAATGATCAGGCCACCGATCGATTCATAGGGCCCTTCCGGCAGTTTGATCTGCAGTCGTTCCTCGACGTCTTCGATATCGACCCGGGCCCGAACCAGATAGGTATAGTCGTCGATGGTCTCGAAATCGTCATTGTCAACATCGTATTCGTCATCGATTTCCCCGACGATTTCCTCAAGGATATCCTCCAGCGTGACAAGGCCGCGCACCGCGCCGAACTCGTCCATGACGATGGCCATGTGGTTCTTCTTCTTCTGGAATTCCTTGAGCAGATCGACAATCGGCTTACTTTCCGGCACGAAATAAGGCTCGTTGAGAAACGCCTGCAGACCGGCCGGTTGCTGCACTGTTCCGGTACAGAGTTGCAACAGGTCCTTGACATGCAGGATGCCGATAATCTGATCCCCGTTGTCACGATAGATAGGAATCCTCGTGTACCCTTCTTCGATGACCCGCTTGATGATCTCCGACAGCGGGGTCGACGCTTCGAGGCTGAAAATTTCCGCCGCCGGGGTCATCACCTCGGAGGCGCTGGTCTCTCTGAATTCGAAGATCGAGGAAATCATTCGCTCTTCAAGACTGGAAATCAAGCCTTGCTCCTCGCCTTCCTCGAGCAGTTCCTGAATTTCGTGTTCGAGCGCCTCGGTGGTGTCCGGCGATCGGCCAAAGGGAATGAGTTCGCGCAGCCTTCTGATAAGGGAATAAGGCTCCGCCTCCTCCGCAGGGGGGTCAGCGTCTTTGCTCTTGTCCATAGTCCTGGTTTTCTCTGATAGAAATCAGGCGGGCCTCGTCTAAAGACGGGCTTGTCAAAAGGCCTGAAAGTGAGACAATCAGGCTAATCTCTAGGAATTTTTCGGCCAAAAGTCAAGGCGCTCGGCTAAAATTGCCCCGTTGGTCCGCAGCCGCACCTGCCAATCGGCGAACCGCGTTGGCATTTTTGCTTTCAATAATTTCTGATGCAGACTATATTGTATGGTTTATCACTAACGATTCTGCCGCTCCCAGGAGCATAGCCATCACCGCCTCATCGGCTCCTGCACGTATCAAACAGCCAATATTCATCAGCATAAACGAGGATCTGCGTGGAAGGAAAGGTGCTCATCGCCAACCGGGGTGAAATAGCCATCCGCATCATGACGGCCTGTCAGGATCTGGGTCTCGACTATGTCGTGGTTTATACCGATGCCGACAAAGACTCCGAGCATGTCAGGCGCAACCGGACCAACGGACAGGACCAGAACGCCTGGCGTATTACCAGCTATACCGAGCCCAACGACATCCTGGCCGTCGCCGATCATGCCGGCTGTACGGCGATCCATCCCGGCTACGGTTTCTTTTCCGAAGATTTCCGTTTTGCCCGCCGAACGGCAACGCGAAATCGGGCCATCACCTTCATCGGCCCGGACTGGAAAGTCATCAAGCATCTCGGCGACAAGATCAATACCAAACGAGTTGCCAACCAGCTCGGCATCCCGACCATTCCGGGAACCGACGCCCCGATCTACAACGAGATGGAAGCCGAGGAGATCGCCCTCGACCTGTTGGCCGATCAGCGCGATCAGGGAATCGATGACCCGTCCATCCTGGTCAAGGCGGCGGCCGGCGGTGGCGGTATGGGAATCGAGGAGGTCAAAGAGATCGAGCAGTTCCGGCGAATTTATCGACAGCTGCAAAACTATGCCAAGCGCCAGTTCGGCGACGGCGGCGTGCTCATCGAGCAATGTCTGCGCGACTACAATCACCTGGAAGTACAGCTTGTCTGTTCACGTTACAACGAGCGGGTCCATTTCAGCTCACGGAATTGCACCATCCAGTCGACCGGCCGCCAGAAGCGGGTCGAGGCCGCCCCGGGTTTCCATAGCTCCTGCTTCGCCTACGACTTTGACGAGCAGAACGTGCTCGATCAGATCGTTGCCTATTCGCTGAAACTTGCCGATCACGTTAACTATGACAATGTAGGCACCTGGGAGTGGATCGTCTCCAGGAGCGGCCAGCCGTATCTGCTTGAAGTGAACACCAGAATTCAGGTGGAAAATGATGTCTCGGCCCGAATCAGCTATCTCAACGACCGACAACCCAGCCTCATTCGCGAACAGATCCGCCTGGCCCTTGGCGAGCGGATCGGCTTTACGCAAAAAGACATCACGTTTCGGGGCGCGGCTATCGAGCTACGCATCGTCGCCGAGGATACCCGGCGCGGTTTCACGCCCTGGATCGGTACCATCACCGACCTGAGGTTCCCGACCCATGACTGGTCGGCGGTCTATACTCATGTGCCGACGGATCGCCCCTACACCATACCCAGCGACTTCGATCCCAACCTTGCCCTGGCCCTGGTCTGGGGAAATTCCATGGACGAGACCAAACAACGGGCCGCACGCTTTCTCGACGAAACGGTTATCAGGGGCAAAGACTCGGCCGGCAAACCGATCATAACCAATCTCAACTATCTGAAAGACAACCTGGCTCGTCTGTTGACATTCTAGCCAGGTCGTCCGGACCAGTACTCATATATGAAGGAACAGCTCAAACAGCTTCTCAAGATCGAAGAGCGGATCAATTACCTGATCCAGATCAAGGATTACTCGAACTGGGGCAATCTCGACGGTTTCAAGGCCGGCTGCGAACGGCTGAAACAAACCGTTTACGATCTTCCCGACGACCAGTTCTGGGGCGAGGTCAAAAAACTGCATGACTCGATCGCCTTTCTCGAAGAGCGCGCTGAAGAACAGCTCACCCCGATGGAGCGGGTCCGCATCGTCCGCAGCATCCAGCGCTTCAGTCTCAAGGACATTTTGGAAAATGTCTACGACGACTACACCGAACTGGGCGGCCAGGACGATGCCAATATCGACCCGGCAATGATCTGCGCCAAAGCGACGCTGACCCGGAAAAGCAAGAAAAAAACGTATACGGTTACCGTCATGGTCATCGGCCAGGAAAGCGGCCACGGTGAGGAATTCCGCAATGGCGGGTCCTGCCGGCCGGAGGGCAACCAGAAGGCGCAACGCTATATGCGGGTAGCTGAGACAGAAGGCATCCCGATCCATTTCTACATCTTTACGCCCGGCTCGTATCCGGTCGAGGAGTATCCCGGCGCCGCCCAACAGATCGCCCGGAATATCTACACGATGACCAAACTGCAGGTGCCCATCGTCTCTTTTATTTCCGAAGGCGGCTCCGGCGGCGCGGAGGCCATCGGCCTGACCGATTATCGCCTCATGGCCAGCCACGGCTATTACTCGGTCATCTCCCCGGAAGGGGCCGCCGCCATTGAAGGGCGGGTTCGCGAAGGCAACAAGGCGCCCCGGGAACTCATCGAACTCTGTGCTGAGCGCCTACGCCTGACCGCTCTTGATAATCTCAATCACGGCATTATCGATCGGATCGTTCAGGAGCCGCCGTTGGGAGCCCGCCGCGACGACTTCGCTTTTTTTGCCAAACTGCGCTCAGAGATGGTCAGCGCCACCGATCGGGTGATTCTGTCGACCAAGAGTTTCAAATCTTTTCGCACCTGGGAAATTCACCGGAAACGGTTACGGAAGGAGAGCCAGGAGCTGAGCATCGAACTGTCCTGGGATCTGAGTCGTGAAGAGGTGGCGCGCCTGCTGCGACAGCGCTCGAAAAAATATCTCGGCATGGCCACCCACGGCTTCATCGGCCAGCCGGAAGCACAGCAGGGACTGCTTCGTCAGGCCCTGGTGTCCACCGAACATTTCTACTACACGCTGCGCTACGATATTCTCAAAAATCACAAACGGCAGGTTCGTAAGGTCCTCACCGACGTCTCCGGAGAGGGCTCGGTGATGCTCAAACGGATCACGGAACCGCTGCGCAACGCGGTCGCTTTCCTCAGAGAACGCAACCAAAAGAAACCGGCCCGGCTCATCACCTACTCCGGCAATGGACAGAACGGCAGCCCCCGTCCCGACCCGCTGGAACTGACGGATACCTACACCAGCCCGCTGGCCAACGAAGATCGCACCGTCACCTGCCCCAACGCCGCCCGGCACGGCTGCAAGGATCTCTGGATTCCCGACCTGTACGGTGAATTCGCCGGGGTCTGCGAGACGTGCGGACACCATTTCCCGCTCGAATACCGCTGGTACCTGAAAAATATCTTCGATCCCGGCTCGATCCGGTTCTTCAATGCCCATCTCACCGCCCAGAATCCGCTCGGCTACACCGGCTTTTCCGAGCGACTGCAGACCGCCAAGGACAAAACGGGCCGTTCGAGCAGTAATATGACCTTTACCGCCGCCATCGACGGTATCGAAATCGTGGCCACCGTCCTCTATTCCGAATTCAGGAACGGTACGGTCGGTTCCACCGAGGGTGAAAAATTCGTCCAGGCCTGCAAACTGGCACAACGCAAAAAACGCCCGCTGCTCGCCTACGTCCACACTACCGGTGGCATCAGAATCCAGGAAGGCACACTCGGCGTCATTCAGATGCCGAAATGCACGATGGCCATTCGTGAATACATTGACAGCGGCGGGCTTTACATCGTCGTCTACGACAACAACTCCTACGCCGGGCCGGTGGCCTCGTTCCTCGGCTGCAGTCCTTACCAGTTCGCCATCAGATCATCCCGGATCGGTTTTGCCGGTCCCCGGGTAATCAGGGAGACTACCGGTATCAATATCCCGCCCGATTACCATTCGGCCCGCAACGCTCTGAAACGCGGCCACATCCAGGGCATCTGGGATCGCCGGGAATTTCGACGAAATCTCTATAAAGCCCTGTTGACCATGGGTAGTCCAAGCCTCTACTATCGCTGACAACGTCCCCATCTTTCCTGACCACCGACGAGCGGCACTCCGGCGAAAGCCGTGTGCCGACGAACGGCGGGTAGCCGCTACTTCTCATCGGCAACAGGCTGATCCGGGACATCGATCAGATAGCGCCCCCTCATCGGGGCACAGAGCCGGCAAGCTGCGTCATACAAGCACGCGCCTGCCTGGCGGGACCAGCGACCGGTCCGGCTACCGAACAGGTGCGGGACCTAAAATGTAATAAGCTGATACCCTTGGTTGAGATACGCCTCGATCGACGGATGCCCCATCAGATCACCGTGCACCCTGAGCCCCTGGGCCTCGGCATCCTCGAGGCTGCCCAATTTCGCCGAGCAGGCCCGGCAGACGCAGTCGATCAGACCGTTCTGTTTCACTTTTTCGTAGAGAGAATAAAAGGGTGCCTCGGCGTCCTTGAGGACGGACACGAGTTTCACGGCCCCTCCCTCGATGACCACTTTGGTATCGTATCCTTTTTCGTGAAAATCAATGGCGTACAACAAAACGTGGGCAAAGCACATCATTTCCGGGTTATAGGTTACCAGTACCACCTTTTTCATGACTTCCTCCTGTTTCCTGCATATCGGTTCGGTTTCAAGAAGACTGACCAGCATTCCTCAGCTGGTGTCCGCCAGGGCGGTTCGTCGTAGCCTCTCACCGGTCTATTCAACCGCAGATGGTCTCGGCCGGCAACGGCTTTTCAGAATTCGCCGCTTTTCTTCGGTGCCCGGAAAGACGACGGAACTTTTCCCCTTTTTCTTTTGACTCACCGGATCAGTATCGGTATAACCAACCGGTATCTGATTGATCGTCTCAAAACGATAGGGAACCTTGAAAAATTGTCAGTTCGTCCAATCTCATCGTTGCGCAATCAAATTTTATCCTCTGAATATCATGTATATGCCTGCGGTAAAATTTTCTTGCGCGCCTCGATTTTGAACGAAATTCTGAATTTTCCAAGCTCCCCGATACAGGAGCCGCTATGTCAAGTCACTTCGGCACATTATTTCGCATTGCAACGTTTGGCGAATCCCACTGCAAGGCGGTCGGGGTGGTCATCGACGGCTGCCCGCCGGGACTCCACCTGAACGAAGCGGATATTCAGCGCCAACTCGACCGGCGGCGACCGGGACAATCGAAACTGACCACCGATCGGCAGGAAGGCGACCTGGTGACGATCCTGTCGGGCACCGAGAACGGTATTACCCTGGGCAGCCCGATCGCGCTGAAAGTAGACAACCTCGATCAACGGCCCGGCGATTACGGCGACATGACGAGCATCCCGCGCCCTTCCCACGCCGATTACACGTATCTCGCCAAATACGGGATCAAGGCGTCCTCCGGCGGCGGCCGTTCAAGCGCCCGGGAGACCATAGGCACGGTGGCCTCAGGCGCCGTGGCGGCCAAGCTCCTCCGTGAAAAATTCGGAGTCGAGATTATCGCCTGGGTCAGCGGAGTTGGTCCCTATGAGGCCGGTCCGGTCGACCAGGCCACGATCACCAGCGCGCAGGTCGACCAAAACGACCTGCGCTGTCCGGACCCGGCGGTTGCCGAACAGATGCGATCTCTGGTCGTCTCCCTGAAAGAAGCGGGCAATTCCACCGGCGGCGTCGTCTCCTGCATCATCAGAGGGGTTCCCGCCGGGCTGGGCGAGCCGGTCTACGAAAAGCTCGAAGCCAAACTCGCCCAGGCAATGCTGGCCATCCCGGCAACCAAAGGATTCGAAATCGGTTCGGGTTTCGCCGGCGCGAAAATGACGGGCTCCGAACACAACGATCCGTTCGTTATGAAAGACGGCCATCTCGGTACGGCGACCAATCATTCCGGCGGTATTCAGGGCGGCATCTCCAATGGTGAAATAGTTCACTTCCGGGTCGCGTTCAAACCGCCCGCCACCATTTCCCAGCCGCAACAGACCGTGAACTACAAGGGAGACTCGATTACCCTGGAAGCCAAAGGGCGGCATGACCCCTGCGTGGTGCCACGCGCCGTACCGATCGTTGAGGCGATGGCGGCGTTGGTAATCATCGACATGGTCATGCGCCAGGAAGCACGCCGGGCGTTTTGTTCCTGAGCATTTCGGTTTTCTGCAACACGAGTATTCCCGATGGCCCAGACACGCACTCTTTTCAGCACCCTGCTCGATCGCTTTTCTCCGCCGGTCGGATTGCTGCTGCTGGTGCTGTCGGCCATCGTCGGTGCCGGCACCGGCCTGGCTGCAGTGATTTTCATCAAGTTGATCAAGATCATTGAAACCTTTTGCTACATCACCATCCCCGATCTCTTCCCAAGCCTCGGCCTGAGCATCTTCCTGCTGGCGCCGGTCGGCGGCGCGCTCCTCGTCGGCCCGCTGATCATCTTCGCCCGTGAAACGAAAAGCAGCGGCGTTCCGGAAGTCATGCAAGCTCTGATCCTGCACGGTGGCCGAATCAGGGCGCGGGTTGTCGGCACGAAAATCGTCGGCTCCGCCCTCTGCCTGGGTAGCGGCGGTTCAGCCGGTCGCGAGGGACCGATCGTACAGATCGGCGCCTCGCTCGGTTCAGCCTTAGGCCAGCTTTTTCGGCTCTCCGACGACCGTATCAAGAACCTGCTCGGCTGCGGCACGGCGGCCGGGATTGCCGCGGCTTTCAATACCCCGATCGCCGGTGTCGTATTCTCCATCGAAGTGTTGATGGGCAACCTCCAGGTCCGTTCATTCGGCAATGTGGTCGTCGCCGCCGTCGCCGGCTCCATCGTCAGCAGGCATTTTCTCGGTAGCCGGCCGGCCCTTTCTATTCCCATCCACTCCTTCGGCTCGCCATTGTCGGTCTTTTTCTACCTGATCCTCGGTTTGCTATCCGCTCTGGTCGGCATCATGTTCATCAAGATGCTCAGTAAGACAGAGAACCTGTTCGACCGAGTGCAGGCACCGCAAATGCTGAAACCGGCGATGGGTGCCGTGCTGCTTGGCCTGATCGGCGTGCTGTTCATGGTTTTTGTCGGCACAGAAACGGGCCTGAAACCACACATCTACGGCCAGGGCTTTCGCTTCATCGAATCAGTTCTGCACGGCGGCACTCCCTTCTGGCTGCTGCTCCTGCTCGTTTTTCTCAAGCCCCTGGCCACCGCGCTGACCCTTGGTTCGGGCAGTCCCGGCGGGGTCTTCGGCCCGTCACTGTTTATCGGAGCGATGGTCGGTGGCTGTCTCGGCATTATCTTCAAGCATTTCTTCCCGGAGATATCCGGTGAGCCCGGCGCTTACGTGCTGGTCGGCATGGCCGCCATGTTCGCCGCAACCGCCCGGGCGCCACTGACCGGAATGCTCACCGTTTTCGAACTGAGCAACGATTATCTGATGATCCTGCCGATGATGTTTGCGACCATCACCGCCAGTTATTTCGCCCACTGGCTGCACCCGGAATCGATCTTCACGATCAAACTGGCCAAACGCGGCATCCGCTTCTACGAGGGGCGGGACATGGATATCATGCAGGGGGTGACCGTCGAGGAGGTGATGCGCACGCAGGTGGTGACCGTGGACAAAGACCAGCCGCTGCCGGAATTGATGGCCTTGTTCCAGGAAACCAACCTGCTCGGCTTTCCGGTGGTCACGCAGGGGAAGAAACTATGGGGCATCATTACCCTGCAGGATGTCCACCGCATCCAGTCCGATAGCAGCAGCAACCTGCGCGAGATGAAGGTGGCCGACGTCGCCGTGGAAGGCCCGATCGCCGTCTATCCCGACGAACCGATCTGGGTCGCCATCCAGAAGATGTCGCCGCGGGATCTGGCCCGTCTGCCGGTGGTCTCCCGGGACGGTTCATTGCGTCTGGTCGGCTCGATCAGCCGCAGCGACATCCTGCGCGCCTACGATGTCGGCGTCGTCAGGAAACAACGTGGCCAGATCCTGGAACAGCAGACGACGCTGCGCTCCTCGACGGAGACCGGATTCGTCGAATTTGTCCTCAACGAGGACGATACTTGCTGCAACGTCAGCGTCAAGGACCTGCCACTTCCCCAGCATGTCAATCTGGTATCGATCAGACGAGAAGGCAAGACCATCGTACCGCGCGGCAATCATCACCTGCAGGCCGGGGATGTGCTCACCGTTTTCGGCCGACTCGAGGAAATCAACCATTTGAAGGATTTTCTCAATTCCTGCCCGATGCCATCGCCCCGGTAACCGATCCAGACGGAAGCTTTTCGCCTCACCGTCAGGACGGGACCGGATCAGATGTCGAGAAACTCGATGATACCAACGGCGGCCTGCCGGCCCTCGGCAATCGCCGTGACCACCAAGTCGGAGCCACGCACGGCGTCGCCGCCGGCAAAGATCTGGCGGTGATCGGTCTGCCCGGCAAACCTGCCGCCGGTTTTGATTCGTCCCCGCTCGTCAACGCCCACCCCCAGGGTCTCCAGCCAGGGGATCGGCTCCGGGCTGAAGCCGAAGGCAACAATGACCGCGTCGGCCTCGAGCAGCTGCTCGGAACCGGCGAGAGGTACCGGCCGCCGCCGCCCGCTGGCGTCCGGCGGCCCCAGCTCGGTATGGACGACGCGGACGCCGATGACCCGGCCATCACCATCGATCTCGATACCCAGCGGCTGGAGGTTGAAGAGAAATTCGACCCCCTCGTCCCGGGCATTGTTCACTTCCCGCGCCGATCCGGGCATATTGCGCTCGTCCCGGCGATAGGCGCAGCGAACCCTGGTCGCTCCCTGCCGAATCGCCGTGCGCAGACAGTCCATCGCCGTATCGCCACCGCCGAGAACCAGCACCCGCTTGCCTTGCATCGATACGAAACGGGCCTGTTCGTAGGGATACCCGCGTTCATGGCAGATAGAGCCGACCAGGTAAGGCAACGCCTCATGGACCCCGTCCGCACTCTCGTTGGTTAAACCGCCACGAATAGGACGATAGCAGCCGGTTCCGATAAACAGTGCGTCATGCTCGGCCAGCAGATCAGCGATACCGATATCGTGCCCGACTTCGACTCCGAGACGAAACTCAATGCCCATCGCGGTGAAGATCTGTCGCCGCAGCTTCATAATCCCTTTGTCGAGCTTGAAATCGGGGATGCCGAAGGTCAGCAGTCCACCGATCTCCGGATAACGATCGTAGACCACCGGCCGGATCCCGTTGCGCACCAGCACGTCGGCACAGCCAAGACCGGCGGGACCGGCTCCGATCACCGCCACGCTGCGTCCGCTGGTCACCACGCCGGACAGGTCGGGACGCCAGCCCATCGCAAAAGCGGTGTCGACCAGGTATTTTTCCACGGCGCCGATGGTAACCGCGCCGAATTCGTCATGGAGCGTGCATGCCCCTTCGCAAAGCCGGTCCTGGGGACAGACCCGGCCGCACACTTCCGGCAGGCTGTTGGTCAGGTGACAGAGCTCCGCCGCCTCGAAGATCCGGCCCTCTCCAGCCAGCTTCAGCCAGTCCGGGATATAATTGTGCACCGGGCATCGCCATTCGCAATAGGGATTGCCACAGCCCAGGCAGCGATTGGCCTGCATCTGCATCTGCTGGTCTTGAAACGACCGGTAGATTTCGGCAAAGCTGCTGCGTCGCACCTCCAGGGACCGTTTCTGCGGGTCGACGCGCTCTACTTCAAGGAATTGAAAGACATTTTGATCCATGATGTCCGTCCAGCCACGCGCGGGCTCTCTATTGCGTGGTCAGTAGCAACTCGGTGGCCGATCGGCCGCGTTTGCCGAGCAACTCCTCGACCCGCAGCCCTTTCGGTTTGACCAGTTTGAAACGGCTAACAAACCCTTCGAATTCATTGAGAATCTGCTCAGCCCGCCGACTGCCGGTCTCCGACAGGTGAGCACCGATAATGGCGTGCAGGTGTTCGGCAAGATCCAACACTCCATCAAGCGCCAGTACGTCCACCAATTCCCGGTTGACCCGCAGCCCGAATCGGTCGAACTCATCGAGCACGTAGGCAAAACCTCCGGTCATGCCGGCCCCGAAATTGATCCCGGTCTCGCCGAGAATGGTCACCACCCCGCCAGTCATGTATTCGCAGCCGTTGTCACCGATCCCTTCGACCACCGCCCGGGCCCCGGAGTTTCTCACCGCAAACCGCTCGCCGGCCCGGCCGGCTGCAAAGAGACGGCCGCCGGTGGCGCCGTACAGACAGGTATTGCCGATGATGACCGACTCGTGCGACCGGTAGGAAACCCCGGCCGGCGGTTTGATGACCAACAGGCCACCGGCCATCCCCTTACCGACATAATCGTTGGCGTCGCCGGTCAACACCAGGTGCAGGCCACCGGCGTTCCAGACGCCGAAACTCTGGCCGGCCGTGCCGCGCAACTCCACCGTGATCGGATTACCGGTCATCCCCTGGTTGCCATGTCGCTGAGCAATCATCCCGGAGAGACGGGCACCGATGGAGCGATCGGTATTGCGCACCGGGAAAAAACCTCGATCACCGCCGGCAGCCTCTACCGCCGGCGCAAATCGGTCGACCAACTCGAGATTCAGCCGTCCGGGATCGTGCGGCCGATTTTCGTCACGCTGATAGGGTACCGAACCTGGCGGCACCTGCGGCACGGCAAGCAGCTTGTCGAGAAACAGCCGTTTTTGCCGCTCCGTCCGGCCGTCGACGACGGCCAGCAGATCGGTCCGGCCGATCAAATCGATCAGTCGCGGTACCCCGAGCCGGGCCAGCCACTCTCTCGTCTCACGGACGAGAAAGCGAAAATAGTTCATCACCAACTCCGCCGTGCCGCTGAAATGATCACGCCGCAGGGTCTCGTCCTGCGTGGCCACGCCGGTGGCGCAATTATTGAGATGGCAGATGCGCAGATACTTGCAGCCCATCGCGATCAACGGTGCGGTGCCGAAACCGAAACTCTCGGCCCCGAGAATAGCGGCCTTGACGATATCGAGCCCGGTCTTCAAGCCGCCGTCGACCTGCAGCCTGATCTTGGTGCGCAACCCGTTTTCCACCAGTGCGGCATGGGTCTCGACCAGGCCGATCTCCCATGGGCTGCCGGCATACTTGATCGAGGTCAGTGGACTGGCGCCGGTACCGCCGTCATAGCCGGAGATGGTGATCATGTCGGCATAGCCCTTGGCCACGCCGGCGGCAATGGTGCCGACCCCCGGCTCGGAGACCAGCTTCACCGAAACAAGCGCCCGCGGGTTGATCTGCTTGAGATCGAAAATCAACTGGGCCAGGTCTTCGATAGAATAGATGTCGTGATGCGGCGGCGGCGAGATCAGCGTTACCCCGGGCAGTGAGTGGCGCAGCTTGGCGATCATCGCCGTCACCTTGTGACCAGGCAGTTGACCGCCTTCCCCGGGTTTGGCACCCTGGGCGATCTTGATCTGAATGACCTCGGCGCTCATCAGATATTCCGGGGTCACCCCGAAGCGGCCGGAGGCCACCTGCTTGATCCGAGAAACCCGCTCGGTGCCGAACCGCGCGGCATCCTCACCGCCTTCACCGCTGTTCGAAAAACCGCCGAGCCGGTTCATCGCAATCGCCAGGGCCTCGTGGGCCTCGGGACTGAGCGCGCCGATGGACATCGCAGCGGAATCGAATCGGCGGTAGAAGTGCTCTTCCCCCTCCACCTCGTCCACCGCCAGCGGCGACGCTGCGCTGTCCAGTCGGAGCAGGTCGCGCAGGCTGGAAACCGGCCGCTCATTGACCAGCTCGGCATAGCGGCAATAATCCTGCCAGTCGTTGCTGCGCACCGCTTTCTGCAAGGCCTGCACAACGTCGGGATTATAGGCGTGGTACTCGCCGCCGTGCATGTACTTGAAAAATCCGGCCGCCGGTAGCGGCTTGAACGATTTCCAGCCACGTTTCGCCCTCCGGGCGCTGTCCTGCTGGATATCGGAGAAATCGGCACCGCCGATGCGGCTGGCCACCCCGTGAAAACAGCGCTCAACGATCGTCGGACCAAGCCCGACCGCCTCGAAGAGTTGGGCACAGCGGTAGGAGGAGATGGTGGAGATGCCCATCTTGGAGATGATCTTCAGCAGGCCCTTGTTGATTCCCGCCCGATAATTGGTCATTACCGTCCGTAGCGGCAGCCGGATCGTACCGTCAGCCACCAGCCGGGCCAGGGTTTCGTAGGCGAGATAGGGATAAATCGCGGTCGCACCGAATCCGACCAGCACCGCCATGTGATGCGAATCGCGCACCTCCCCGCTCTCGACGATGATATTGGCATCACAGCGCAGGTCGCCCTCGGCCAGTCCCTTCTGCAACGCACCAACCGCCATCGCCGACGGGATCATCAAACGGTCCGGGGCAATCGCTCGATCAGATAGAATGAGCAGCACCGTCCCGGCCCGCGTCTGCTCGAGAGCGTTGTCCACCATCTGCCGCACCGCCTGCTCCAGCCCTTCCTCCGGCCGATAACTCAGATCGATGACAGCATGCCGGTAGAACTGATCATCGAGTCTTTTGAGCTGCTGTAAATCACTGGAGACCAGGACCGGTGAGGCGAATTGATAGCGGTGTGCCTGACCGATCGTCTCGTCGAAGACGTTATGCTCCCGGCCAATGCAAGTGGCAAGTGACATCACATGCTGCTCGCGCAGCGGATCGATCGGTGGATTGGTGACCTGGGCGAACTTTTGCCGAAAATAGTCGAACAGCAGTCGCGGCTGCTCGGACAGTACCGCCATCGGCGCATCGTCGCCCATCGAGGCCACCGCTTCATGCCCGGTTTCCCCAAGAACCCTGATCACCTGATCGATTTCATCGAAAGAATAGCCGAACACTTTCTGGTAGGCAAGCAGCTGCTCTTCCGACAATGACGGCTGTCCGGTCTGGTCGTCATCGAGTTGTTCGGTCGGAATCAGACAGTGACAATTTCGCTGCATCCACTCCCGGTAAGGGTGCCTGGCCTTCAACTCGTTGTCGATGTCCCAGGAACTCCAGATACGCCCGTTCATCGTATCGATGACCAGCAGCTCGCCGGGACCGACCCGTCCTTTTTCGACCACCTCGTCGGCGGTATAGTCCCAAATACCGACCTCCGAAGCGAGCGTGATCAGGCGATCTCTGGTCACCACGTAGCGGGCCGGCCGCAGACCGTTGCGGTCCAGACCGCAGGCGGCAAACCGGCCGTCACTCATGACAATGCCCGCCGGTCCGTCCCACGGTTCCATATGCATCGAGTTGAAATCGTAAAAGGCCCGCAGATCCTCGTCCATTTCAGGATGGTTTTGCCAGGCCGGCGGGACCAGCAGCCGAAAGGCGCGAAACAGATCCATACCGCCGGCCAGCAAGACTTCGAGCATATTGTCCAGCGATGCCGAATCAGATCCGTCGCTGCCGACGAACGGCGCTGCCTCCTGCATGTCCGGCAGCAGCGGCGAGCGCAACTTGTCGGAACGATTCCTGACCCATTGCCGATTACCCGAGATGGTATTGATTTCACCGTTGTGAGCAAGGTACCTGAACGGCTGGGCGAGTTGCCAGCGCGGCAGTGTGTTGGTGGAAAATCGCTGATGGAAGAGACAACTCGCCGCCTGCAGTCGCAGGTCACCGAGATCGGGGTAAAACTGCGGCAAATCGCCGGGGCGGCATAATCCCTTGTAAACGACTACCAGATTGGACAGACTGCAGATATAGAAATCGGGGTCGTCGGTGAGGCGCTTTTCAATGCGCCGACGCACCATGTAGAGCCGCCGTTCGAAATCGCGTGGCCCCCAGCCATACGGTCCATTGACAAAGACCTGGATCATCGCCGGCATCGATTCGCGGGCGATGCTTCCGAGAACTCCCGGATCCCTCGGCACATCCCGCCAGCCCATCAGCGTCAGGGTCTCACGTTCAAGCTCCTCGGCGAAGACCCGCTGGACGGCGGCCAGTCGCTCGGGGCCATGGCCGAAAAACACGACGCCGACACCGTATCGGTTGGCCAGCCGAAAGCCGTGTTCCCGAGCGACGGCCTGGAAAAAAGCATCGGGCTTTTGCAGCAGCAGGCCGCAGCCGTCACCGGTTTTGCCGTCCGCACCGATGGCGCCACGATGATCCATCCGGTCGAGGGCGCCGATAGCAATGCGTACCAGCCGATGACTCGGCTCACCATCGAGATGGGCGATCAGCCCGAACCCGCAATTGTCCCGCTGCTCTTCCCGCTGATAAATCGGCATGATCTTTCTCCTCTGCCTTGCACCCGGCCGCGTCCCAGGCCGGATTGCAGACTCTGAAGATACGGTATTGGCCTGAGAAAATCCAGGAAAACGATTCTCATTCCCGGCTGGACTACTCGTCCTTCGATCAGTCGGTGCGGCCGGTTGTCAGCAGCCACCAACTGTTGCTTGCGTCGAGGAAAAAGATGCGGACTTCTTGCCGGGAAGAAACCCAGATGATAAGATCAAGTATGAAATCGTCACCGATCAACCTGCTTACGATGTCGTTTCTTTTCCTCGCTCTTTCCGGCATCGTCTTGATCAGCCTGAGTTTTTTTTCATCTCTTCAGGCAAGCGGCAGGATCATGCGCGCCGCCGGTTTTGCCGTGCTCTTTTTCGGGATCGGCGAATATCTTAACCACCCTCCTCTCGTCGACACTCGTCCCCCCGGGTCGCAGGAAGCGCCGATCCAGCCGGACGGAAAACGGAAAAGAAATCCCTGCGGTCTCGGAAATTTTTTCGATATTCTGGCGATCATCAGCGTCTTCATCGTCGCTTCATACGTGTTGTTTCCCGAAAAATCATAGCCGCATACCCGTGCCGCTCGCAGCTCCTGCTCTGACGACCGTGGCGGCAGGCTCGATTGACTTCCGCGAATCCATGCGTATAATGGGAGACAGGGCTGTGATCTCTTTTCGAAAGAGGTGACAAAGGGGTGTACCTGCCCAGCCTGACTTCAAAAGGCCCTCAGGGCATACTCTTCAGGTGAGGTTATGGAAAAACGTAAACACCCGCGCATGGTCATGTCCAATCTCGAGGCTGACATCTCCGACGGGAAGGGATTCTTCAGCGGCGTGGTCAACGACATCTCGCGTTTCGGCCTGTCGATAACCGATGTTCCGAAGCGACTGGATCGGTCGGCCGATATCTACTCGATCATCGTCGACGGACCGGGTACCCATTTCAAACTGCTGGCTCGGCCGATCTGGGAAGAAGACGACGGATCCCACAAGGTCATCGGTGCCCAGATAGAGAACAGCCCGTGGACCTGGACCGAATTCGTCATGCGCCATGAACCGGAAGTCGAGGATGATTTCCGCAACAAGGCGAATTAACCCGAATCCCACGAAGTCACTCGGCACCTTGATTTAACTCAACATCGCGGTTCTAGCAGGTTCCAGTTGAGCGAGGGGAACAAAAGGTCGATTCGAGACGGATCACCTCATTGGAGAGTTGCGGGCGTCGCCATCGCATCCGATACTATTGCAGTATCGGCCATCTGTCAGATTCTGCCGAAGGTATACCGAAAATAAGAGGCGCAGATCCCTTCCTGGGCGACCATGCAGGGCCCGATCGGATGTTGCGAGGTACAGGAAATACCAAATGCCGGACACTCATTCGGCGTGCTCCGTCCGGAAATTATTTCCGCACATTGGCATTGAATCTGCTCCTGCCCCTTTTGAAAATGAATGTTGAACCGCTTAACCGCATCATACAGTGACAATTCATCGCGAATCACGAACCCGCTGCCCTCAATACTTCCCAGACCGCGCCAATCCGTCTCCACGGCAAAAAACACTTCCGACAGCATCTTCTGCACCCGGGCAGTCTCTTCACTGGGGGTGATGCCGGCAAACGGATTTTCATTGATCGGCGTGCCGGACTTGACTTGCCTGACAATTGATATAAGCCCCCGGAGGATCTCCCTTGTCCCGAAACCGGCCACGGCACAGGCAAGATGATGCTGCCGGGCCAGGTCTGAATAGGCATTGCTGTCGGTAATCGATTCGATATGGGTGGAAAACAACAGCCCGCGGATGTTCAGCTCCGGATCGCGCAACAGGTTGGCCAGCGACGGCGGGAGCAGGCGGATGGAGGGAATCACACAAAAATTACCGACTCCCTCGGACGCGGCCTCAAGGATGGTTTCCGCCACGTCCGGCGCCGCTCCTTCAAAGCCGACGGCGGTAAAGACGACAATTTTCGACGGAAATTTTCTGGCCAGGTCGAGCGCCTCCATCGGCGAATCGACCACCTCAACCTGAGCTCCTTTGCGCTTGATCGACTCCAGTGATTCCCTGCTGCCGCTGACCCTGAGCAGGTCCTCGCAGGTGGCGGTGACCACATCGGGCTGCACACCGATCTTGATGAAGGCATCGATGTGCCCGGCCGGCATGACGCATACCGAACAACCGGGGCCGGAGACGACATCGAGTTTGTCCGGCAGAACCTCGTCGAGTCCGTATTTCAGCAACGTCCGGTTTTGCGTGCCGCAGACCACCATCACCCGCAGGGGGCGATCCATCTCCGCCTGCAGTTCCTGAACCAGGTCTGCGGGAATATGTAATTCGCTCTGTTCGTCTCGACTATTCATCTCCGCGATGATCTCACTGCCCGCCGCCGGTTATTCGGCTCCTTGCCGAAACCGGGACCGGCATGGTATCTTGTCGTCACTCCGGTCGATCAGTGCTGTTCCGCCTCGTTGACAATGTCGGCATAATAATCGGTATCGCTGATCTTTTCCGCTTCGACGGCCTCTATATCGGCCCGGGTCAGATGAAACATACCGCAGGCGGGACAGCTGCCGTCAAAATTATCGCCGACTGCTCGTGCCTTGAGTTCATCGATCGTCATGTGATCGATATTGCCGCAGGCACCGCTGGGATTTTCAGCTCGAACCTGAATCCGTCCGGTTTTCTGTTCTTGCTCTGGCATCTCAACGCTCCTTGATGGGGGGATACGAAGCCGTTCCCTATGACGAATGAGCTTCGTCATGATGTTTGATAACGAAAATAGACTGTTCCGTCAAGCACATCCGGCAACCGGTGAGGAGACCGGTTGCCGGATGTGGTTAATCCTCGTTCTCGCTCAGTTTTTCAACGTTTCAACCAAGTTGCCGTTGGCATCGACGATGTCCAGGGCCATCGGAATACCGCCATCCAGGCGGTGGGTGGCACAGGACATTCACGGGTCGTAGGCCCTGACGGCCATCTCCACCTTGTTCAGGATGCCCTGGTCGTAATGACCATCTTTGATCAGCGAGGTCGCCGCTTGCTTGACGCTCATGTTCATCGGGCCGATATTGTGCGTCGTGCCGACGATCAGATTGGCCGACGCGATACAACCGTCGGCATCGGTATGGTAATCATGGATCAGGGTGCCGCGCGGCGCCTCGACGATGCCGACCCCGCGGCCAGCCTTGGGCTCCACCTTGGCCCGGACGTCGGTATCGGTGATGCCGTCCCAGTTGAGCAGTTCCATGGTTCGCTCGCAGGCATAGATCAACTCGATCAGTCGGGCATAGTGATAGAGCAACGTCGCCTGAGCCGGCCGCCCGAAGGCGGCCCGGAACTCCTCGAGCGCGGCCTGGGCATGCGGCGTGGAGATCTTGTCGCAGACATTGATCCTGGCCAGGGTGTTGGCGCGATAGATGCCTTTCGGGGCGTCGAGATCGAGTGAAAAGCCTTCGTTCCAGGAGCGGGCATAGGGCATCTTGCCATAGCCCCAGGGCTCCACATGTTCACCGAGATAATCGAGATAGTCCGCACCGTCGAAATCGACGTAGCTGCCGTCAGCTTTCATCAGCCGCTGACGACCGTCAAAGAGCCGCAGAGAACCGTCTGCCGGATCGACGGTACCGAGAAAGCCGGTGGTGATAACGCCCAGCTGGTTGATTGCGCCAAGATATTTGCTGAACACGTTGTTTTTCGCAAAATCAAGTGCATAGAGCGAAAAATCGAGCAGCGTCCGGGTATCCCTGAGCATCGCCTGCCGCTCAGCTTCCGGCAGGGGCTTGGAAAAACCGCCGACCACGGCGGCAACCGGGTGAATCGCCTTGCCGGCGAACCGGTCGATCATCATCTGCCCGAGTTGACGCATCTTGACGACCTGGGTGGCCAGTTCCGGCGCCGCCTTGACCACGCCGATGACATTGCGCACCGAATAATCGGCATCCGGGCCAAGCACGAAATCCGGAGCGGCCAGGAAAAAGAAATGCAGGATCTTGTCATTGATATGGGCCATTACCTGCAACAGTTCACGCAATTTCTGGCCGGTCTCCGTCGGGGTGACGCCGAAGCAGCCGTCAACCGCCTTGTTGCCGGCTGTGTGATGCATCCATGGGCAAATGCCGCAGATCCGGTTGACGATGCGCGGCACTTCTTCGGCCGGCCGTCCCTCGATGAATTTTTCAAACCCGCGCAGGGACATCAAGCTCATATAGGCGTTTTCGACGTTACCGGCATCGTCGAGATGAACGGCAATTCGGGCATGTCCCTCGATGCGGGTAACAGGCTGAATATTTAGTACCTTACCCATGTTATGCTTCCTCCTTCACGGCAGCCTTTTTCTTCGGACGCAGATTCCCATGAGCGCCGCTGAAGCGCAGAATGGAACGACGGTCGACCACCGATTTAGTGTCTATGCCATTGCTGGCCAGCGCATTCATCATGTCGAGCAATTGATTACCGTCCGGACGAACCGGTCCGAAACAGCCGCGGCACGGCACCCGGGCCTCAATGCAACTCGGCGCGCCGTATTTGGCACAGCCGGCGGCAGTCACCGGGCCCATGCACATGAAACCCTGCTCGAGCAGACAGCGCATTTCACTGATCGGCTTGTCCGGGTCAAACTCGACATTTTCCACGTAGCGCTTCACCTTACTGACGCTGCCCTTGCCTTCCCGACGCGTCGGGCAGGTGTCGCAGACGCTCTTGGTGGGCAACACCGGTTCACGGTTCTCGAGCAGCGAGATGATCACCTCGGCGATATGCGCCGGGTTCGGCGGACAGCCCGGTAGCTGCAGGTCGATCTTGACTTTTTCGTCCAAGGCGTAGGTTCGCTCGAGCAGTTTCGGTACACTTTGGTCCGGCCGCGATGCGCCGGGGTCGGTGGACGAGGTGCGATAAATAGCATCGAAACTCTCACCGCTGTCCTGACCGTTCATCAGGGCGGGAATGCCGCCCTGCGTGGCGCAGGAACCAAGGGCAATCAGGATTTTGCATTTTTTGCGCATCTCTTCGAGTACCTCGAGATGCTCCTCGTTGGCCACTCCGCCGGTGACGATACCGACGACGGCCTCGGGAATCTGAAGATGCTCCCCTTCGTCACCGCATTGCCCGTAATATTTATGATCCATGATCACCGGGGCATGCACGATATCGAGATGCTCGGTGAGCAGCGGGACCAAAGCCTCGCCGATGTTCAGGACGGCAATCTCACACCCTGAACACGAGCTCAGCCATTCCAAAGCAGTTGTAACACCCATCGTATCCTCCCTTACGCTGCCTGAGCATCTGTGTTGACGGGCCCCAGCTTTCTGACCCGGGCCGTCATCTCAGTGACCGCCTTGACGAACTTGTCGGGTTCAGCCGAAGATACCCACGTAATCGAAAACCGTTCGGGCTCGTACCCACAGTCGTCAAGAATTTCTGTGATCATATCGGCTCGGGCCATCGTTTTATAATTACCATCCAGGTAATGACATTCACCGAGGTGTCAGCCGAGCACCATCACCCCGTCGGCCCCCTGTCCGAGGGCCTTGGTGATGAATTCTGGATGGACCATGCCCGAACACATGACCCTGATGATCCGGACATTGGCCGGATACTGCATCCTGGCGGTGCCGGCGAGATCAGCCGCTGCATAGGAGCACCAGTTGCAGCAGAATGCTATGATTTTCGGTTCAAAACTCATTGCGCTACTCCTTTGAGATAGTCGTGCATGTATCTGTTCAACCGGCCGATCAGATGGCAAGCGCTGCCTCGATCTGACTGCTGATCTGCTCCATGGTAAAGCCCTGGACGACAACGCCGCGCTTCGGACAGGTGCCCTGGCAGAGACCGCACCCCTTGCACTGTGCCTTGTTTACCTTGATATACCGGTGCGGCTGTCCAGCTTCATCCGCTTCAACTTCCACCAACTCGATGGCGTGATACGGGCAGACATCGATGCACAGGGCACAGCCGTCGCAATAGCGCAGATCGGGCTCGGCCTTCACCGCATCGAGGCTGACCGCCGAGCGTGACAGCAGGGTAGCCGCCCGGCCGGAAGCGGCCAGGGCCTGGGCCACCGATTCCTCGACGGGTTTCGGGTAATGGGCCAGGCCGGCAACGAACAGGCCGTCGGTGGCAAAATCGACCGGCCGCAACTTAGCGTGAGCTTCCTGGAAAAAACCGTCGCCGTCAATCGATACCTTGTAGATCTTGTTGAGTTTCTCGGCATCGGGATTGGCAACGATCGCCGTGGCGAGCACGACCATGTCGGCCTTGATGCGGAGCGGTCGATGGAGGACGTGATCCCAGACGCCGACATTGACCTGCTTATGCTCCACCTCTACCGTCGGCTTGCCGTGCGTCTCGTAATTGATGAAGATAACGCCGAGTTCACGTGCCTTTTTGTAGAGCGTTTCCCGCTGACCATAGGTCCGCATGTCGCGATAGAGAATGTAGACCATTCGCGAGGCATCTTCCTGCTTGAGATCGATGGCCGACTGCACGGAATGGGTGCAGCAGACCTTGGAGCAGTACATCCGGTCACCCTCACGTGATCCGACGCACTGGATGAAAACCACGGTCTTGGCCTTGACCGCGTGCTGCTCCTTGAGCTTGAAGAGCCGGTCAAACTCGAGCGCGGTGAGCACGTTCGGGATCCTGCCATAGCCGTATTCCTTGGGCCGCAGAGCGCGACCGCCGGTGGCCACAACACCGACACCGTGCTCGATGGTCTTGGTCAGACCGTCGCGGGTGGCGATGGTCGTCGAGAAATTGCCGACGAATCCCTCCGCCTGGCGAACTTCAAATCCTTTATGGATGATGATCCGCTCGTTCTTCTGGACCTGGTCAATCAGTTTTTTGGCCCGATCCTGGATCGACTCGCCGGACCAGGTGTGCCCGAGATAGACGGCGTTACCGCCGAGGGATTCTGTCTTCTCTACCAGATGTACCTCGAAGCCCTGTTCGGCCATGTTCAGGGCCGCCGCCATCCCGGCGATACCGCCGCCGATGACCAGCCCTTTCTGGATAATCGGCACCGAGATTGGCTGCAGGGAGATCTGCCGTGCGACCTTGGCAACGGCCATCCGCACCAGGTCCTTGGCCTTGGCGGTAGCGGACTTGGGGTCGGCGGAGTGGACCCAGGAATTCTGATTCCTGATGTTGGCCATTTCCACCAGGTACTCGTTCAAGCCGGCAGCCTTCAGAGTCTCCCGGAACAACGGTTCGTGGGTCCGTGGCGTACAGGCGGCGACCACCACCCGGTTGAGTCCCTTGGACTTGATGGTCTGCACCATCTGCTCCTGGGTGTCCTGGGAGCAACTGAACAGGTTGCGTTCGGTATGAACCACGCCAGGCAGGGTCTGGGCATAGTCGGCAACCGCCTCGACATCGACGACTCCGGCTATATTGGAGCCGCAATGACAGACGAAAACACCGATCTTCTCTTCCTCGTTTACCACGTCCCGTTCCTGTGGGAACGTCTTTTCCTGACTCAGCTGTCCGCGAGCCGGAGCAAGTACGTCGGCAACTGCCGCAGCCGCCGCCGAACCTTCCATCACCGACTGCGGGATATCCTTCGGCCCGGCAAAGGCGCCGCAGGTGAAAATCCCCTTTTTCGAGGTCGAAACCGGCGAAAAATCAGAAGTTGCGGCAAACCGGTCGTTGGTCAGTCTAACCCCGGTCAGATCGGCAAGTGCTTTGATATGATCAGGGATCTGCAGGCCCACGGAGAGTACCACCAGATCGAAATACTCCTCGACCTGCCGTCCTTCCTCGTTGATGTAGTGGAGTCGCAGATCGCCGCTTTCGCCTTCCGGCTCAACCCCATGTACCCGGCAGCGGACAAAACGGACACCCGATTCATCTTTAGCCCGCTGGTAATAGCGATCGAAATCCTTGCCATGGGTCCGCATGTCCATCATAAAGATGGAGGTACGCAGTCCCGGCACGTGATCTTTCGCCATCACCGCTTCCTTGATGGCATACATGCAGCAGACCGACGAACAATAGGCATTCCCGCATTTATTCTCATCGCGACTGCCGACGCATTGCAAAAATGCGACCTTGGTGATCTCTTTGCCGTCCGACGGCCTGACCAGATGCCCTTCGGTCGGCCCGGAGGCAGACAGGTACCGCTCGAACTGCATCGCAGTGACCACATTGGGATATCGGCCATAGCCCCAGACACCGGCTGCCGACGGATCAAAACTCTCGAAACCCGGTGACAGGATGACGGCACCGACATTGATCTGATGGATCTTCTCGGTATCGTCGAAATTTATCGCCCCGGCCGGACAAACCTTCTCACAGAAACCGCAGGCGCCGGCTTTCTTGAAGCGGATACAGTTGTCGGCATCGATCTGGTACTTCAGCGGCACCGCCTGGGCATATTTTACATAGATTGCTTTGCGTTTGCCGGTAGCCGCATCATACTCGCTGTCCACCTTCTTCGGACATTTCGCCGCACATTCGCCGCAGGCGATACACTTGTCCATATCCACGTAGCGTGGATGTTCTTTCACCGTAACCTGAAAGTCACCGACATCGCCTGAAATACCGGCGAGTTCACTGAGCGTCATCAACTTGATATTTAAGTGCCGACCGCACTCAACCAGTTTTGGCGCGATAATTCACATCGAACAGTCGTTGGTCGGGAAGGTCTTGTCCAATTGGGCCATGGCGCCGCCGATGGCGCCGGATCGTTCCACCAGGTAGACGTAGTAACCGGAATCGGCAAGATCCAGTGCTGCCTGCATACCGGTGATTCCGCCACCGACGATCATCACCGAGCCGACTTTTTGCGTGTCCAGCATGATAGATGTCTCCTTTTCAGAAAGTGCATGTGTGCCCTAGGTAATGGACCGCCACATGCGTGTTAAATCAATTTCTCGCGAACGGCCAGATCACTTGTAGCCGTCTACTGCGCCTCGGTTTCAGAGGACTGCTCAGCAGCCTCGGCTCCCTCGCCCGGCTGGACCAGGGAATCGGCAACCAGTTCCCACAGGTACTTGACCTCGATGCCGAGATCGTACTCGTTATTGAGCGACTTGAGCAGCTGGTCGCGGCAGTTATGGCACGGTGCAATAACCAGGTGCGCCTCCGTCTCTCGGATCTGGCGCGCCTTGATGCGGCCGTAGAAGACCCGTTCCGGGGCAAACGGCATGGCCCAGGCGCCGCCGCCGGCACCGCAGCAGTAGTTGGATTCGCGATTGGGCTCCATATCCTTGAAGTCGGGACAACAGAGCTTGGTGATGATGCGGCCTTCCTCGTAATACGCCTTGCCGAAGGCCTTCTCGGATTTTCGCCCGTAATTGCAGGGATCGTGATAAGTCGCCCGCATCGGGTGTTTGCTGTTGTCGAGCTTGATCTTGCCCTCGTTGATATATTCAAGCAGCAGATCGAAGACCGACATGATCTTGAATTCTTTCAGTGCTTCCGGAAACCATTTGTTCAACCCGGACCGGGTTGCAAAGTAGGCGTGGCCTCACTCGGGGAGCAGGAGCACCTCGCATTTGAGGCGCCTCATATTGTCGACGATCCGACCGACAACGGTCTTCATCGCCTCGTCGTCGCCGGAAAAGAGCCCCCAGTTGACCCCCTCCCAGTTTTCCGCCGGAATGGTCCAGGATTCGCCGGCGGCATGGAAAATGCGCCACCAATACTTCATGTCGTCCGGCTCGGCGAAGGGTTCTTTGGAGTTGACGGTGACCATGACCCGGGCCCCGACCACATCGATAGGCGTCTTGAAGCCGGTCAAGCCCTCTTCGTCCAGTTCCTCTCCCAACTCCTCCAAGAGAAAAAGAAAGTCATCCTTCGGGATACCAAGGTTGTTGCCGCGCTCCAAACAGGTAGCCACACCTTTGTGGATCGGGCCGGGAACGAGATTGCGATCGCGCATGGAGCGCAGTCGCCTGATCAAGGATAGGATCTGCACGCCTGCCGGACAGACGTTTTCACACTTGCCGCACATGGTGCATTTCCACGGCCAGTTACTGTCCAGCAGTTCCTTTTCCAGACCAAGTACCGCCATGCGAACGAGCTTTCGTGGATCGAGCCCGTCAACACCGGCGATCGGACAGGCGCTGGCACAGCTGCCACAGGTGAGGCAGATATCAGCCCATTGGGCATCGGCATACACCGCCTTTTCAGCATACCCGATATCGAGGGGCTCCAGTTGTTTCCGACGCCTCTCGTATTTTTGGATCTTCTCCTCGTCGACGTTGCTGGTCGGCTTGATTTGCGGCTTACGACCAAACTTGGCGCACAGGGTCTGGTAGTCCTCGAACTTCATCAGATACTTGCGGCCGGGGCCCTCCTTGGCGCGGAGGGTCCCGGAATTAATCCAGTTCCTGATGGTGTTACGATGAACACCGAACTCCTCCGCCATTTCGCTGACTCTGAATTCATACATCATCTAGGGTCACCTCATTGAGCTGGTTTAATAGAATTCGTTTGAGCATCTCACATGTTTTAACAACGGCACCAGTCATCGTCGGCGACAGTCCCGGTTCTATCTCAGCGGGAATATATTCGGCCTGGGCGGCCACAATCGTGACCGTGATGCCGGTGTGTTCTTCAAGTTCATGCAGGAGGTTGACGGTGGGGAATTGATGCAAGGAGAAATCGTGGATCTTCTTGGCCGGGATCGACCGGGAGTCGATTAAAAAAACGTCGCCGGGCTGCCGATCCGGAAAATCGACAGCGTCGAGGATGATAATGTGCTCCGGCCGCCCTTCCTCAGTGAGCAGATAGTCGAACAAATACTCCCTGATACCGGTCATCGCATCGACGGCTTCCACATTATCCGGCAGGTCACCGCCATCGTTCAGGGCGGCAACAACCGCCGGCCCGAAACCGTCGTCTCCCATCAGGAGGTTGCCACAGCCAAAAATCATTGTAGAAGACATAATTGGTCTCTTTGTGCAAATGTTGCAACAATACTTACCAGCCGGGGAAAATAACCGTGCAAAAAGGATAATTCAAGCAGATTTTAACGAAACTTTCACATTTTCTGATATGGACACCTACAGGCGCCAGAAATCATTGTGCAAACGTTTCATTTGCAAACAACAGATAAGCTGCGAGGAAATGTCAGCGACAACAAAGTCAACAACGAATGGAAGACCGGTGAGCGATGGAGGAGAAACGCCCTGTGCGAGTTGGTCAGGCGGGAGATGGCGGTCAATAGCCGGTCGGGTTCTTCAGCTGCCAGTTCCAGCTGTCCCGGCACATCTCTTTGAGTCCGAGTTGAGCTTGCCAGCCGAGTTCACGGGCGGCCTTGGACGGGTCGGCCCAGCAGGCGGCGATATCGCCGGGACGACGGGGGGCGATACGGTATGAAACCGTTTTACCGCTGACCTCTTCATAGGCCCTGATAACGTCGAGCACCGAATAGCCGCGGCCAGTGCCGAGATTATAGGTCACCAGGCCCGGGTTTTCCTGCAGTTTAGTGAGCGCCTTGACATGCCCCCGGGCCAGATCGATCACATGGATGTAATCGCGCACCCCGGTGCCGTCAGGAGTCGGGTAGTCGTTGCCGAATACCTGGAGTTCAGCCAGCTCGCCGATCAGCACTTTGGTGATATAGGGCGTCAGGTTATTCGGCAGACCGGCCGGATCTTCGCCGATCTGCCCGCTGTGATGGGCGCCCACCGGGTTGAAATAGCGCAGCAGAGCGACCTGGAACGTCGGCTCGGCTCGGTTGATGTCGCGCAGGATGTCCTCGATCATCAGCTTGGTGCGGCCATACGGGTTGGTGCATGACAGCGGGAAGTCCTCGGTGATCGGTACCGTAGCGGGGTCGCCGTAGACCGTGGCCGACGAGCTGAAAATCAGCCGCCGAATACCGAATTCGAGCATCACCTCGCACAGGGTCAGGGTGGAAGTCAGGTTGTTCTGATAGTAGAGCAGCGGTTTTTCCACCGATTCCCCGACCGCCTTGAGTCCGGCAAAATGAATGACGCTGTCGACAGGCTCGGGGCTGTCGGCCAGGAGTTGCCGCACGCCGTCACGGTCTCGCAGATCGACCACGGCCAGGCGGACCGACTGCCCGGCCAGCTGCTCGACGCGCCTGATCGCCTCTTCTTTGGCGTTGACCAGGCTGTCGATCACCGTCACCCGATAGCCCGCGGCAAGCAGTTCCAGGCAGGTGTGACTGCCGATATAACCGGCCCCGCCGGTAACCAAGATATGCATGACACCCTCAATCGCTCAAGCTATTTTCCACTGGTTGTGTCGTACCCTCATTTGCTATAGTAACGGTTTGCAGCATAGACGTAAAAGATATCTGCAGGCAACCAAAAACCTTCATCGAGGAGAGCCGTCATGCCCTATGTCAATATCCGCGTCGCCGGGACACTTACCAAAGAACAAAAAGAGAAAATCAGCAAAGGCGTCACCGACGTGATCTGCAGGGAGGCGGGCAAACCGCCGGAAGCGGTCCTGATCTTTATCGACGAGGTCGAGCGCGACAATATCGCCAAGGCCGGCACATTGCTGAGCAACGGCTGATCGGACATGGAGCAGGCCGCCCGACGCGCCCGGGAATTGCGCGAGGCGATCGACGCACACGCCTACCGCTACTACGTACTCGATGACCCGATCATCTCCGACGGAGAATACGATCGACTTTTCCAGGAACTCATCGATCTGGAAGCGGCCTATCCCGAACTGGCCGACCCCGACTCACCGACCATGCGGGTCGGCGGGCAGCCGCTGGAGCAGTTTTTCCAAGTCCGTCACCGGCTGCCGATGCTCAGCCTGGAAAACGCCTTTTCCGAAGACGATCTCCGCTCTTTTGCCGAACGGCTCGAACGTTTTCTCAACCGGCCGATCGACTCCGGTTATTCCGCCGAACCCAAACTCGACGGACTGGCCGTTGAACTGGTCTACGAAGACGGCAGGCTGGTCCTCGGTTCGACCCGGGGCGACGGCAGCGTCGGCGAGGAGATTACCGCCCAGCTGCGCACCGTCGCCTCGATTCCGCTCCATCTGCTGCAGGTCAAACCAGCACTGCTCGAGGTCCGCGGCGAGGTTTACATGGAAAAAGACGGCCTGGCCCGGCTCAACGAGCGGCAATTGACCCGTGGCCTGTCGCCGTTTGCCAATCCTCGCAACGCCGCCGCCGGCTCCCTGCGCCAACTCGATCCATCGATTACCGCGCAGCGGCCGCTGCGCTTTTTCGCCTACGGGGTGGCCGATCCCGCCCCGACCGGTTGCCGCAGACAGACCGAATTGCTGGACTACCTGCGCCGGGCCGGGTTCCCGGTCAGCCGTCAGGCGGTCTTCTGCCGCGATATCGAGGCGGTCATCGCCCATTATCGGCAGCTCAACGGTGGCCGCCACGATCTGGCTTTCGAGATCGACGGCATGGTCGTCAAGATCGATGAATTCGCATTGCAACAGCGGCTCGGCAGCAAATCGCGGGCACCACGCTGGGCCATCGCCTACAAATTCGCGGCGACCCAGGCGAGCACCAGGCTGCTCAATGTTCAATTCCAGGTCGGTCGGACCGGGGCGGTGACTCCGGTGGCGATTCTGGAGCCGGTGACCATCGATGGCGCTACCGTCAGCCGGGCCACATTGCATAACGAGGATGAACTGCGGCGCAAGGACCTGCGCATCGACGACATGGTACTGGTACAGCGGGCAGGAGACGTAATACCGGAAGTGATCAAGTCGGTTCCCGACCTGCGGGTCGGCAGCGAGACCCCGGTGATCATGCCAACCCACTGCCCGGCCTGCGGCGCCGAACTGGTCAGACCGGGCGGAGAGTCGATCACCCGCTGCATCAACTCGCTCTGCCCGGCCCAACGTCTGCGCAGCCTGGTTCATTACTGCTCCAAGGCCGGTCTCGATATCGAGGGTCTGGGGAAAAAATCCATTCAACAACTGCATCAGGCAGGGCTACTGGACTCGATCGTCGATCTCTACACCCTCGACCGTGAAGCGCTCCGGCAACTGCCCGGCTGGGGAGAAAAGTCAGCCGACAAGGTGCTGGCGGCCGTCGAGGCGGCGAAACACCCGCCGCTCTCACGGTTTCTCGCGGCACTCGGCATCCGTTATATCGGCGAGATCAACGCCGCACTGCTGGAAAGACACTTCCCGTCGCTCGACGACCTGCGCCGGGCGACAAAGGATGAACTACTGGACATCGACGGGATCGGCGAACAGGCGGCCGACAGTCTGATCGCCTACTTCACCACCGAGCAAGTCGGTGAGATGCTCAAACTCCTCGCCGACCGGGGCGTCCATCCGGCAGCGGCAGAGCGCGATCACGAAGAGATGGCGCTTGCCGACCTGGTCTTCGTGTTTACCGGCGGCCTGGAGAAACTCTCACGGGATGAGGCCAAACAACTGGTAAAAGATCGCGGCGGCCAGATTGCCTCGACAGTCACCAAGACGGTCACTCACGTGGTCGCCGGTGAAAAGGCCGGCTCCAAGTTGCGTAAAGCTGAAGAAATGGGAAAAACCGTCCTGACCGAAGAACAGTTTCTCGCGCTGATCGGCGTCTCCGTCTGATCGGCCAGGAGGACATCGCGTCCCCGCAACAGCGGTTGCCGCGGCATGATTCGGCCGATTATCGGTGTGTTTGTTGCCGCAAGTAGTCGACAATATCGTCGCTTTCATACATAGAACGGTCACCGTCGATCAGAAACGGCACCATGGCCTTGCCGCCGATCTCCAGGACCGTCTGCCGGCCCGGGGTATTAGGAGCCGCGTCGATCACCCGGTAATCCTCTCCTTCCTTCAGACCCAGCTCACGGGCTGCATCGAGCACCTTGCGACAAAACGGACAGCCGTCACGGACATAGAGTTCCAGCATTGTTTCTCCTTTTCTGCAGTTCCCCGCGCCGCCGTCAGCTGCGCACCCCCGTCCCTCTGCTCAGTAAATACAGATTGGCAGCAAAGAGCAGCGTCCCGATCAGGAGCAGCATCGAGAGCCCGGTCCAAACCCCGATGTCAGCAACACCGAGAAAACCGTAGCGAAAGCCGTCGATCATGTAAATGATCGGGTTGGCCCGGGAGAGCACCCGCCAGAAATCGGGCAGCAGAGAGATTGAATAAAAAACGCCGCCGAGATACGTCAGCGGCGTAATGACAAAGGTCGGAATGATCGAGATATCGTCGAACTTTTTGGCAAAGATTCCATTGATCAGTCCGGCCAGTGCGAAGACGAAACTGGTCAGCACGGCAAAGGCCAGGATGAAAAACAGGTTGTGCGGCACTATTCGGGAAAAACCGAGGCCGACCGCCGTCACCAGCACGCCGACACTGAGGCCGCGGACCATTGCGCCGGAAACATAGCCGAGCACGATCACCCAGTCCGGTGTCGGGCTGACCAGCAATTCTTCGATATTGCGTTGAAACTTGCTGCTGAAAAAACTCGACACGGCATTGGTATACGAATTGGTAATAATCGACATCATGATCAGACCTGGCGCGATGAAAGACATGTAATCGTAGCCGTGGACATCGCCGAGCTGGGAGCCGATGAACGTACCAAAGATCAGAAAATAGAGGGTGGCGGTCACCACCGGCGGTACCAGAGTCTGAACCCAGATGCGGAAAATACGAGTCGTTTCCCGCCGGGCGATGCTGGCCAGGGATATGAGCTGTTCACCGATCATTGCGTCATCCCCACGAAAATTTCCTCGAGCCGGTTGGCCTTGGGACGCATGGAAGCAACAATCAGTCCCTGCCGGTCGAGATGGGCGAACAGATCGTTGAGCGAGTGGTCCCGCGACAAAGTCACCTCCAGGGTCGACTCATCGACAATGGTGAACCGGTTGGCGTCAAACGGTTCGACCTCGCCGACCGGGCCGTTGAGGTCCAGGATAAATGTCTGCCGATCCAGTTTCTTCAGCAACTCCCGCTTATCGGTATGGGAAATCAGCCGACCGCCAGCGATAATGCCGATACGATTGCAGAGCTGCTCCGCTTCCTCCAGGTAATGGGTGGTCAGGATGATGGTCCGTCCTTCCCGATTCAGGTCCTCCAGAAATTCCCACATACCGCGGCGCAACTCGACATCGACTCCGGCCGTCGGTTCGTCGAGAATCAGCAACTTCGGGTCGTGGACCAGCCCCCGGGCGATCATCAGCCGTCGCTTCATGCCACCCGACAACTCTCGAGCCTGCACGTTCCGTTTTTCCCAGAGTCCCAGCTGACAGAGGTAGTGTTCAGCCCGGTCGGCCGCCCGCCGCCGCGGGATACCGTAATAGCCGGCCTGCTGACAGACAATGTCCTGCACCTTCTCGAAGATCGAGAAATTCATCTCTTGGGGCACCAGGCCGATCAGCCGCTTGGCCGCCGAAAAATCACGATCGATATCGATACCGAAAATCCTGACGGTGCCGGACGTCTTGAAGACCAGTGAGGTTATGACACCGATGGTTGTCGTCTTGCCGGCGCCGTTCGGTCCGAGTAGGCCGAAGAACTCCCCTTCACGGACCTGGAGCGAAATGCCGCTGATCGCCTCGACCCCGCCACGATAGGTCTTGCGTAGGTCGCTGATCTCCAGAGCCGGCACACTCATGAGTCGGCACGTGCACGTGCGCTGAGCACGCTCAGGTAATCGACGATCTCGGCGGCGAGATCGCGGCGATCGAGCCGGCCTATCTGCTTGATACCGGTCGGACAGGTGATGTTGATCTCGGTGAGCCGCTCACCGATAAAATCGAGGCCGGCGAAATGGATGCCGTGGTCGACCAACCAGGGACCGACCCTGTCGACAATCTGTTGCTCCGTCTGCGACAGCCCGCAAGAAATGGCCTCGCTGCGGGCAAAACTGGCATGAAATCCCTGCCGCGGCCGGCGCAGCGCCGCGCCGAGGAATTGATCACCGAGCAGCAGGACTCGTTTATCGCCGTCGTAGACATCTTCGAGGAAGCTCTGCACCATGGCCGGATACTTGCCGTCTCCGGTAAACAGCCGCAACCGATCATTATCTGGCGTCTCGATCCGTTCCACCGATCGGCCTTGGAAACTGTCCAGCGCCTTGAGCACGCAGGCGCCGTGGCCGGCGACAAACTCTGCCAGCAGCGAGGGGTCGCTGGCTACCATTGTCGGTGGCATATACTCGGCAAATCGGAGGGCGATCAGCTTTTCATTGAAATCGCGCAGCGCCGACGGCTCGTTGACGACAGCGGCACTGGTCAGCGAAAGCAACTGGGTGGCATAATGGAAGGCCAGGTCATACGGCGGCTCTTTGCGCATCAGAACCAAGGTGTGATCGTCAAGCGCGGTCCGCTCACGACGGCCATCGGCGCCAAGCGTCCAGGCCATCGCCGCACCATCGAAAAACAGCTCTTCAATGGTAGTGGTGGCAACGACAATGCCGCGCCTACGAGCGGTCTCGATAATCGCCAGCGTCGTATCCGTTTCCGGATTCAATTCCGCCAGCGGATCAAGCACCGCCAGCCACTTTTCTTCCATGTTCACATCCTCGTTGCAATGGCAACCGGCACGTCTTTTTCCCTGCCGATCACCTGATAGACAGCCTGCCTGCCGTGAGTCCCTGCGATACGATAATCAACTTTCAAAAATTTTCCAGTCGCTCGGTTTTATCAAACGTTCGCCGACAACAAAGCTTAACCCACATTTTGTATTTTTGACAAGAGTCCCCTCGGGTTGGCTGGTCCTGCCGGAGACTGCATCGTGAAGGCTCGGCGGTCAGGCCATGGCTGGCCTGTCTGCCGGCCCCGCAGGCCAGCCGATCAGGCCGCAGCGCAGCAGCCGGAGGTAGGACCGGCCAGCCCTCCGCGATGACGCCGATTTAAATTGTTCGTTGTGACGTCTTGTCATGTGGGCTAATAAAAATCATATTTGCGGGCGAGGCCAGCGCAATCGGATTATATTGCTATCCATGTTTCGCTTATCAAAATCACGCCTCTTCATGCTGCTGACCCTCGCGATAGCCCTGCTGCTGACCGTTGGGGCAGTGAGCTATCTGCGCATACTGGACGAGGAGATCCGGAACCGCTTCGAGAACAAGCGCTGGTCCCTGCCGGCAATCGTCTACGCCCGGCCACTTGAACTCTATCCGAGTTTGCAGCTGTCCCCGAAGATGCTCGAAAGCGAACTGCTCCTTGGCGGCTATCGCCGTGAAAACCGGCCGGAAGGCGCCGGCAGTTACACCCGTACCGACAACACCATCGAGTTGACCAGTCGCAGTTTTCACTTTCCTGATGGCCAGGAACCCTCGCACCGGCTGGTCATCACGTTTGCCGGCGATCAGATCGCCGCACTGAACGATGCCGCCACTTCCCAGCCGGTGTTGTCGGCTCGCCTGGATCCGATGCGGATCGGCAGTTTTCACCCGCGTGTCCATGAGGATCGGATCGTCGTCGATCGCGAATCACTGCCTGATCTGCTGGTGGAGACCCTGCTGCTCATCGAGGATCGCTCCTTCTACGACCATCACGGCGTCTCGCCGCTGGCCATCGCCAGGGCATTGGTCGCCAACATCACGGCCGGCGAGATCGTTCAGGGCGGCAGCACCCTGACACAGCAGCTGGTGAAAAACCTCTTCCTTGATCGTGAACGCTCCCTGCTTCGCAAGGCCCGTGAGGCGATCATGGCGGTGCTGCTGGAACGCCGCTACCCGAAAGACGAAATTCTGACCGCCTATGCCAACGAAATCTTCCTCGGCCAGGACGGCAACCGGGCCATTCACGGATTTGCCCTGGCAAGCACCTATTATTTCAAGCGAACGCTCGACGACCTGCGGCCCGACCAGATTGCCACGCTGGTCGGCATGATCAAAGGGCCGTCCTACTATGACCCCTATCGGCATATCGATCGCTGTCGGCAACGACGGGACCTGGTGCTCACCGCCATGGCCGACCACGACCTGATCGACACGGAACACATGGAACGCTCTCTGGCCCAGCCGTTGACCGACGTCGATCTGCAGAGAAGCGGATTGAACCGGTTCCCCGCATTTCTCGGTCTGGTTCGCCAACAACTGGCCGAGGACTACCGGGAAGAAGACCTGACCGGCGACGGTCTGCAGATCCTGACCACCCTGGACCCGCATGTCCAGTTGCAGGTGGAAGAAAACCTGCAGCGCACCATCGATGACCTGAGCACGAAAGAAGATGACGCGCTTGAAGGAGCCGTCGTCGTCACCACCCGGGAAACCGGCGAAGTACTGGCCCTGGCCGGCGGGAAGGTGCCGGCCAGGCACGGTTTCAACCGCGCCCTGCAGGCCCGGCGCCCGATCGGCTCGTTGATCAAGCCGGCAATTTATCTGGCCGCCCTGAATCATGGCTATACCCTGGCCAGCCCGCTGCTCGACGCGACGATCACCGTCAACCCCGGCTCCGCCGACCAATGGCAACCCAAAAACTACGACCACCTGGAACACGGCCGGGTCCCGCTCGTCACCGCACTGGCCAACTCCTATAACCTGGCCACGGTTCGCCTCGGTCTCGACCTCGGACTGGAGCGCGTCATCGAGGCCATTGACGCACTCGGCTACCAGGAATCGTTGCAACCGTTACCCTCGCTGCTCCTCGGTGCTGTCGAGATGACCCCGCTGGATGTCTGCACACTCTACCAGACCATCGGTGCCGGCGGTTTTTCCACAACGTTGCGGGCTATCGACAGCGTTATGACGGCCGACCACCACCTACTCACCCGGTATGGAGTTTCGATTGAACAGCGGATCTCGCCGGAGATAACCTTCCTGCTGACGCACGCCTTGCAGCGGGTCGTCAGAGAGGGCACCGGCGCCGCCCTGCTGCGTTCGCCCCGTCTGCGCGATTACGGCATCGCCGGTAAGACCGGCACCACAGACGGCCTGCGTGACAGCTGGTTCGCCGGTTTCACCGGCGACCACCTGGCCGTGGTCTGGCTCGGCAATGACGACAACACCCCGGCTGGAATTACCGGGTCGGCCGGCGCGATGCGCGTCTGGCAGCACATCATGGAATCGATACCGACAGCGCCGTTGGAACCGGTCGCGCCATCGTCCATCGAATGGCTGCGGATCAACCGGCAGACGCTGCGCCAGGCGCCGTGGTTCGACAACGACACCATGACCCTGCCGTTTATCGCCGGCAGCGGCCCGATACCGGAAAATAACCGCACGCCGGTCGGCGAAACCATCGACCGGACAATCAAAGGACTCTTCGATTCACTCAACGATCTTTTGCGCTGACCAGGCACCTCTTGCCCAACCGATGGAAACCGCCATGTCCTCATTACCGACAACCACCCGCTTTCTCCTCATTGGTGCTCTCCTGCTGCCGCTGACCGCCTGCGTGACGCACTATCCCGAACAACCGCCCTCCGTACCGCCTCGGGGACCCGAGATTCGCACGATTCCCGCACCACCGCCACCACCGAAACCGGCCCCAGTACCGGCGCCGACTCCGGCACCACCGGTTGCCGGACCTGCCGCCCCTCTCTATGCCGAGGCTGAAACCGCCCTGCAGGCCGGCAACTATCAGGCAGCGGAGATGCTGTTGCAACGGGCCCTGCGCATCGAACCGCGCAACCCCCGCTACTGGTACGCCCTGGCCCGCACCACCGCCCAGCAGGGCAACCACCGGCAGACCGTCCAGTTCTGCCTGAAAGCCGCCAGCCTGGCCGGCAACGATAGCCAGCTGACACATCGCATCCGGTCCCTGCAGGAGCGGGCGGAACGGGCGCTACAGCAGTAATCACGGCCGACTCGACAAACTGCAATCAATGATTTCCCGACGTTGCACGTTGCGTAGCAATTTCGTCCTCAGCAAAACAAAAAGCCCTGTAACCGAAAATGGTTACAGGGCTTTTTGTTGAATTTGGTGCCGAAGGCGAGACTCGAACTCGCACGACCGTGGGTCACTACCCCCTCAAGATAGCGTGTCTACCAATTCCACCACTTCGGCAACAATGATCTCTTACTGGGCCGGCGTCTCCCCCTGTTGCTCCGGCTGTGCCGCCTGCGGTTCGGCGGCGGCCGGTGCCGTTTCCGAACCTTCGGGTATAGCCAGTTGCGCTTCCTGCTCGGCGGTGGTCTCGACTGCCGGTTTCTCCAGAACCGCACCGCTCATCACCGAGCCGGTGCTGTTCTGCGAGGAAATATAGGCCAAGGCGACCGAAGTAACCATGAAGATGACCGCCGAAAGGGTGGTAATCTTATTGAGAAGCGGCAGCGGGCCTTCGGTGCCGAACAGCGACTGGCTCGAACCGCCGAAGGTGGCACCGATGTCTGCGCCTTTACCGTGCTGCAGCAGCACGATGCCGATCAAAAACAGGCAGACGACGACGTGAACGATTATCAGCAAGGTTTCCATCTGATTAACTACTCGTAAAATGAATAATCCGCCCGAACGTGTCAACGTCCAAGGCGGCTCCGCCGACCAGGGCGCCGTCGATATCGGGCTGCGCCATCAGTTCATCAATAGTGGTCGGTTTGACCGAGCCACCATACAATATTCTCGTTTGCGCGGCAATATCTTTTTCGAACAGATCGGCCAGCAACGTGCGGATAAAGGCGTGCGCTTCCTGGGCCTGGTCGTTGGAGGCCGTCTTGCCGGTACCGATCGCCCAGACCGGCTCATAGGCAATGGCAACCCGGCCCATCCGATCCGCAGCGATGTCCGCCAGCCCTTTTCTGATCTGCTCCTCCAGGACGGCAAACGTCTGGGACTTTTCCCGCTGGTACAGCGTTTCTCCAATGCAGAGGATGGCCAGCAGGCCGAAATCCAGGGCGCCCTTCAGGCGACGGTTGATCAGCTCATCGGTTTCCCCGAAAATCTGTCGCCGCTCCGAGTGACCGACCAGGGTCGCCGTCGCTCCCGCATCACGCAACATCACCGGGGATATCTCCCCGGTAAAAGCGCCCTTGCCTTCCCAGCAGACATTCTGCCCGGCCAGGATGATCGGTGCATCGCCAATGGTGTGCGCCACCTCGCTGAGCACCGTGAACGGCGGTGCCAGCAGCACGTCCCGATCGCTCACCCCGCGGCAGGCGGCAGCGATACCGGCGGCCAAGTTGCAGGCATCAATCAAGACGCCGTTCATCTTCCAGTTTCCGGCTATCAATGGTTTTCTCGACATAGCGCTCTCCTTAGCTATCTTCACTCAGCACGGCGACTCCGGGCAACTGCTTGCCTTCCATCATTTCCAGGAAAGCACCGCCACCGGTCGACATATAACCGATGTCACCGGCCACCCCTGCCTTTTTGATCGCCGCGTTGGAATCGCCGCCGCCGGTAATCGACAGGGCCGGCGAAGCAGCGATGGCCCGGGCCAGGGCCATGGTGCCGCGGGCAAACGGGTCCATTTCGAAGGCCCCCATCGGCCCGTTCCAGACGATGGTTCCGGCGTCGGCCAGCGCCTCGACAAAATAGGTGACGGTGGCCGGGCCGATATCAAGGGCCAGCCAGTTGTCCGGGATATCGAGACAGGTGACGTTTTTCACCGCCGCATCGGCGGTGAACCGTTCGGCCGCAACGACATCGACCGGCAGGTAGAGGTTGACGCCGGCAGCTTCGGCCTGGGCCATGAAATCTCTGGCCGCATCGAGCAGATCATCTTCGACCAGCGAGACGCCGACGCCAATGCCCCGGCTCTTGAGAAAGGTATTGGCCATCGCCCCGCCGATGATCATCCGGTCGACCCGGGGCAGGATGTTCTGCAGAACACCGAGCTTTGACGACACCTTGGCCCCGCCGATGATGGCGACCAGCGGCCGGATCGGATGTTCCATGGCCTGCTGAAAATAGTCGATTTCCCGGCTCAGCAGAAAACCGGCCGCCCTCTCGGCGACCCGCTGGGCAACGCCGACCACCGAGGCATGTGCTCGGTGAGAGACGGCAAAGGCGTCGTTGACATAGACATCGGCCAAGGCCGCCAGCTGCTCGCAGAATTCCGGCTCGTTTTTCGTCTCCTGCTCATGAAACCGCAGGTTCTCCAGCATCAGCACCGCGCCGGGCTCCAATCGCTCAACCAGGCCGACGACTTCTTCACCGACACAGTCGGGGGCCATTGCCACCGGGCCGTCAAGCAACCGCTCCAGGTGGGCGCCAATCGGCGCCATGCTCAGATCTTCAACCCGTTTTCCCTTCGGCCGGCCGCGATGGGAACAGATGATCAACCGGCCCTGCTGTTCCCGGATATACTGCAAGGTCGGCAGGGCCTCGCGCATGCGGATATCGTCGGTGATTTCACCGCCGTCCATCGGCACGTTGAAATCGACCCGGACAAGGACGCGTTTTCCCTGCAATGTTAGTTCACGAATTGTTTTCATATCGTCTCCCTCCCCTGTCCAATGGCTTTGCGCATCAGCAGCGCATCGTCCTGAGGATCGTGGTAATAACGGGGTCGGCGGCCGACCGACGCAAATCCCTCATGGCGATAAAAGGCAACGGCGCCAGCATTGGCCGCCCGGACTTCCAGCAGCAGCGTCGTCACCCCGCTGCCGCGCAATCGACACTCCAGTTCTGCCAACAGCAGAGCGCCGATCCCCTGGCGACGATGCGACCCGGCCACGGTTATCTTCAACACCTCGGCCTCGGCCCCGCAAAACCGGCTGCAGCACCAGCCGATAACCGCTCCCCGCTCGGCCGCCACCAGGCCGACCTGATTCGCGGCCGCCAGCTCTGCATCGATCTGTCGTTCCGACCAGGGCGAGAGACCCTGCCGTTCAAGCAGAGCAATCGAGGCCAGGTGATGGGCGGCCAGTACACTCAGTTCGATCTTCTTAGACAATCGAATCGGCCACCTTCATGGTCAAGTCACCGAGCATATTGGTATAACTGCCCAACTCGTTGTCATACCAACCGTAGATTACCGCCTGGGTAACCGGGACCTCAAGCAGTGCGTCCTTGCCGCCGGCCGTCCCGGCCTGGGTCTTGGCCAGGTTGACGAAGATGGAAGCGGTCCGGGTATGGGTTTCGGTGCTCTCGATGATGGCGGCCGCCCGCGGCACCCCGATAATGTCAGAGGAAACGTTTTGCTGCTCGCTGTATTCCAGATACGGATTATGGGCGGCGTAATCGCGGTAGAGACCGTTAATGAAATCACGCTGGGTCGGCTTGCCCGGTTCGTCCTGAATATTGATGACCAGAATAATCAACGAGCCCGTCGACGTCGGAATTCGCACCGATTCGGCGATAAAACCGATGTTTTTCATCTCCGGAATGACCAGGGAGAGCGCCTTGGCGGCACCGGTGGTGGTCAGGATGATATTGTTCAGGATGGAGCGGTTTTTCCGCAGATCGGCCGCACCGGAGCCCGGCAGCCGGTCGAGAACCTGCTGGGTCCCAGTAGCCGCATGGACGGTCACCATCGAGGCGCTCATCAGGTTTTCCGCACCGATTTTCTCGAGCAGCGGCTTGATCATATAGGACAGACAGGTCGTCGTGCAGGAGGCGGCGGAGATAACGTTGTGGCTGGCGGCCTGATAGTCGTCATCGTTGATACCCATGACCATAGTAATCGCATCACCCGGCATGTCGAGACCCTTGGCCTTGATCTTGAACGGCGCCGACAGGATCACCTTGGCCGCCCCCGCTTCCAGGTGCCCGCGCAGCGCACCTTTCGCCTCACCGGCGTCGGCGGTCGGGTCCTTGAACACACCGGTAGTGTCGACGACAAGCTTGACTCCGTTTTCTCGCCAGGGGATGTCCTGCGGATTGCGGTCCCGCCGCAGTATGCGGACCGGCACACCGTCGATACGCATCCGACCGGTTTCCTCGCTCAACTCCTCGATCACCCGGCCGGTCTGATGGCCATGGAGATAGGCCCCGAGCCGCCCGTAGGTCGAATCACGCTCGATGGCCGCCGCCAGATCGTCGAGGCTGCTACCGACATCGCGGCCGATGTTGACGACGATTTCCGAGAGCTGTTTCCGGGAGACATGCGTCCATAACGATAGCTTTCCGATACGGCCGAGACCATTTATTCCTAATTTCATGGGAACGCTCCTCCTTTGCTGGTATAAAAAAGGACGGCATCATCCCCGGCCTCTGCCGTTTGTCGATCGGTCGCAACCGACGAAAACCACGGGGACGATGGCAAGAAAAGTGAAACCGAAATGTCGCCGCATCGGCCGTAACCGAGCTGGCAACTCATCTCATTAATAGCACCAGTGATCAGAAAATTCCAGTCAGAATCATGTATTTCCCGGTCCCACTGAAACCGGCGACCCTGATTCGCCGCTACAAACGCTTCCTTGCCGATATCCGTCTCCCCAACGACACGGAACTCACCGTTCACTGTCCGAACTCCGGGTCGATGAAGACCTGCTCGGCACCCGGCAGCCCGGTTTACTATTCAACCTCGGACAACCCGACAAGGAAATATCCGCAGACGCTGGAAATGGTCCACAACGGCAACGTCTGGGTGGGCATCAACACCGCGCGCACCAACGGTATTGTCGCCGAAGGGCTGAAAAACGGGGTGATTGAAGAGCTGTGGCCGGTTGACTCACTAGTCAGGGAAGTCAAGACCTCCCCCGACTGCCGTCTCGATCTGCTGGTGGAGAGCGGCGACCAGCAGATCTTTATCGAGGTAAAAAACTGCACCTATGTCGACAGCGGCTGCGCCCTGTTCCCCGATGCGATCACCGCCCGCGGCACCAAGCACTTGCTGGAACTGGCGCGGCTGGTTCAGGAAGGCCGACGCGGCGTCATTATCTGGCTGGTACAGCGCCGGGATGCGGACCGCTTCGCCCCGGCGGCGGCAATCGATCCGCACTACGCTGACACCCTGGCCACCGTCAGTCGGCAGGGCGTCGAGATGCTTGCCTATCAAGCCGCCGTTACGCCCGAATCGATCGACATCGTCCGTTCCCTGCCGGTCATCTTGAACAACAAGCGAGAACGACAGAACCACCATGGAAAATAGACCACTATCACCCCGGGCGGTCATCCTGCTCAGCGGCGGCCTCGACTCGACCACGGTACTCGCCATCGCGTCGGCACAGGGCTACGATTGCTACTGCCTGAGTTTTCGTTACGGCCAGAAACAAGCCATCGAGCTGCAGCGCGCGGCCCGCATAGCCGAGCACTTCAACGCCCGGCGCCACCTGATCCTGCAGCTCGATCTCGGCCTGATCGGCGGTTCGGCGTTAACCGACAACATAGCTGTCCCCAAAGACCGCGACCTGGAGAGATGCACCGACATTCCGGTCACCTACGTGCCGGCCCGCAACACGATCATGCTTGCCCACGCGCTTGCCTGGGCGGAGGTGATCGGGGCGGCGGAGATTTTTATCGGCGTCAACGCCGTCGACTACTCCGGCTATCCCGACTGCCGCCCGGAATTTCTCGAAGCCTTCACGGTCATGGCCAATCTCGGCACCAAAGCGGGCAGCACCGCCGGCGACCATTTCCAGATTCGCGCGCCGCTGATGACCATGAGCAAGGCCGAAATCATCAGGACCGGCCTGTCTCTGGGGGTTGATTACTCGATGACGCACAGTTGCTACGATCCGGATGCGGACGCCGCCTGTGGTAGATGTGACGCCTGCCTGCTGCGCCTGCGCGGCTTTGCCGAGGTCGGCATCACCGATCCGGCACCGTATAGAGGGACTATCTAGAAGATAACGCTGAGATCAGTTCGGCATCAGCTCGGCATGGGTGATCCGGCCGCCGCAGACGGTCAGCACCGCTTTGCCGGTCAGCTCCCGCCCCAGGAAGGGGCTGTTCCTGCTCTTGCTGACAATCGTCTCTTCGGCAAAGACAAAGCGTTTCCGCGGGTCGATCACGGTCACATCGGCAGGGCTGCCGATTGCCAGAGAGCCGCCGGCAACACCGAGAATCCGGGCTGGATTGACCGAGAGCAGCTCGACCAGCCGGCCAACCGACAGGGAACCGTCACGGACCAGGGCCAGCGCCAGCGGCAGCGCAGTTTCCAGACCGATGATGCCGTTTGCCGCCAGGTCGAACTCGATATCCTTTTCCAGCACGGAATGTGGGGCGTGATCGGTGGCAATGGCATCAAACGTCCCGTCGCCGAGCGCCTCGATAATGACCCGACGATCGATTTCACTGCGCAACGGCGGGTTCATTTTAGCATTGGTGTTGTACCCGCGCACCGCCTCGTCGGTTAACGAAAAATAGTGGGGCGCCGTTTCCGCGGTAACGCCGATGCCGCGATCCTTGGCACGCCGGATCAGGTCGACACTGGCCGCGGTACTGATATGGGCCAGGTGCATCCTGGTGCCGGTCAACTCCGCCAGGGCGATCTCGCGATAGACCATGATCGCCTCGGCGGCGGCGGGAATGCCGCGCAACCCGAGCCGGGTGGAGACAAATCCCTCGTGCATGGAACCGTTGCGGCTCAGCGCGTCGTCTTCCGGGTGGGAAATTATCGGTAGGCCGTGGCTGCCCGCATACTCCAGGGCTCGCCGCATCAACTGGCTGTTCATCACCGGCCGGCCGTCGTCGGAGACCGCCACGATACCGGCCTCCTTCATCTCTGCATATTCGGCCAGTTCGCCGCCTGCACTGCCCTTGCTGACGGCGCCGACCGGGTAGACCCGGGCCGCCCCCTGCTCGGCAGTGCGCAGGATAAAGGTGGTAACCGAGCCGCAATCATTGACCGGCTTGGTATTGGGCATACAGGCCACACCGGTGAAACCGCCCGCAGCTGCGGCCCGGGTACCGGAAACAATGGTTTCCTTGTATTCCTCGCCGGGTTCCCGGAGATGGACATGCATGTCAATGAGGCCCGGCACCACCCAACATCCTTCGGCGTCGAAACGCTGCGCCCCATCGGCCGGCACTGACCCGGCCGCGACGATTCGGCCGTCGCAGATCCACAGTTCACCATGGCTGTCAACCCCATGCAGCGGATCGATGATCCTGCCGTTATCCACGATGATCACTACTGACATCTCATCCCTCCGTATCCTGGCTCTCTTTGACACCGCCGAGCACCAGGTAGAGCAACGCCATCCGCACCGCGACACCGTTGGTCACCTGATCGAGAATGACCGACCAGGGACCGTCGGCCACATCGGGGCTCATCTCCACCCCTCGGTTGATAGGACCGGGGTGCATGATCAACACGTCGTCACGGGCATACTGCAGCACCTCTCGGTTGATGCCATAGCGAATTGCGTATTCCCGCAGGGAGGGGATCAACGGGTCCTGCTGTCGCTCCTTCTGGATACGCAGGGCCATGACCACATCGGCGCCGGTAACCGCTTCCTTGACCGTCGCGGCGACCTCCACTTCTGCCGAGGCGATACCGTACGGGATGAAGGTTGCCGGACCGGCCAGGCAGACCCGTGCCCCGAGACGAGTAAAACCGATGATATCGGAACCGGCCACCCGGCTGTGCGAGATATCGCCGACGATGGCGATTTTCAGTCCGTCAAGACGCTCCTTGTGTTCCAGGATGGTCATGATATCGAGCAGTCCCTGGCTCGGATGTTCATGGGTGCCGTCACCGGCGTTGATCACCGGGCAGTCGACATGGCGGGCCAGCAGGTGCGGGGCCCCGGAGCTTGAATGGCGCAGCACGATGATATCGGGATTCATCGCCTCGATATTGCGCGCCGTATCGATGATCGTCTCACCCTTGGCGGCGGAACTGGTCGATGAGGCGATGTTGAAGGTATCGGCGCTCATCCGTTTGGCGGCAATTTCGAAGGAAAGCCGGGTCCTGGTGGACGGTTCGAGAAAGAGGTTGACGACGGTTTTTCCACGCAGGGTGGGAACTTTCTTGATCGAACGATTGGAGATTTCCTTGAAGGAGTGCGCCGTTGCGATGATATATTCGATATCTTCGCGCGACATCTGCTCGAGCCCGAAGATATGTTTATGCCTGAACACATGAGTCTGCTGCCCGGTCATCATGCCCTCACTGCGTTATGGTTCCCGTGAACGCCGACACCACAGCCGGCGCTCCCATCGATCGCGATACGGAAAAGCAAACGGCATACAGTGCGACAACGGAAGTCTCCGGACCCGGCAACGCGAGTCAACGAATGATATCCCCGAGGCGATCCCACCTGATCGAGGCAAAGCGGTCGACAGACAGGAGCGGCTCGTCGATATCCCAGGACCAGTAGATAATCATTGCCTTCCCGAGGATATCGGCATCGTCGACGAACCCCCAGAAGCGGCTGTCCGAACTGTTGTCCCGATTATCCCCCATGACGAAATATTTGTCGGGCGGCACGACGATCGGCCCGAGATTGTCCTTGGGACTGATGTCTCCCGGCAGCACCTGTGCCGAGGTGAAATGGGCATGCGGATCGTCGATCGGGCTATCGTTAATCAACAGGGTCTTATCCCTGATCTCGAGTTTGTCACCGGGGAGCCCGATCACTCGCTTAATATAATCCGTCGATCGGTCTCGGGGAAAGCGAAAAACGATAATATCACCGCGCTTCGGCTCTTTGATCGGCACCAGCACCGTACCGGCAAACGGCAGGCGGATGCCGTAGATAAACTTATTGACCAGCAGGTGATCGCCGATTTGCAGCGTCGGCAACATCGAACCCGATGGAATTTTAAACGCCTGAACGACAAAGGTCCTGATGAAAAGAGCCAACAGAATAGCGATTCCAATCGCTTCCGCATATTCTCTGACAACCGACTTCTTTTTTTGCTCGGTGCTCACCTGCTATCCCTCACTTTGGGTATCGACCATGCCTGAATTGAGATGATAAATCGTCCCGGCAAAGCTACTTGAAAACGGATCTTTATACAAGAACGATCACCCGATGACCAGAGATATCAAACTCTTTTTCTTTATCGGCAAGGAGTTACGCTGTATACTACATGATGAGTGCGAACGACTTACACCAACCATATATAGTAGTAATCCAGTTTCGAAATGGTTATTAAGTTGAATAACTCCCTGTTTAAAATAGAAAAAGGTTTGCATTTTTTCCTTCCTTTTTCTTGACAAACCTCACTTTTTATGTCCTTAATGTAATTTAAGTTGGAAAGTCTGTAATTTATTGGCTATTCCTTGACTCCAAACATACCAATAGAGCATTCTGCCTGCAGACATGAAACTGCCGTTTATCTCTTCTGAAGAACTCGTGGTCGGTGTCGATATCGGCTCACATGCTGTCAAGGTGTGCCAGCTCAAACGTTCCGACAAGGCCTATTCCGTCGTCTGTCTCGGCACCGCCATCCTGCCGGAAGGCGCAGTCGACGACGGAACCCTGAATGAACCCGAAGTGGTCGGCGCCGTCGTCGCCGACCTGTTCAAGAATTTGAAGATCAAAAAGAAGAAGGTGGGTTTTTCCATCTCCGGTTATTCGGTGATCGTCAAGAAGGTCAATCTGGCGGTGATGAGCGACGATCAGATGGAAGAACACATCATGAGCGAAGCGGAACAATACATCCCGTTCGACATCAAAGATGTCTATCTCGACTTCCAGGACTTGAAGACCGGCACCAACGAAAATGAGCGGACCGATGTCATGCTGGTGGCCGCCAAGAAAGAGATCGTCGACGATTATCTCGATATGCTCGAGAATATCGGCCTGCAGGCGACCGTCGTCGACGTCGACGGGTTCGCGCTGGAAAACACCTACGAATACAACACGCCGAAAACCGGCAATGTCGCCCTGGTCGATATCGGCGCCGCCAAGATGAACATCAATATCATCTCCAGGGGTATTTCCGTCGTTGCCCGTGATATCGTGGTCGGTAGCCGACAGCTGACCGAACAGATCATGAACCAGTTCGATATCGACTTCGACGAGGCGGAAGCCATCAAACTCGGACGCATGTCGGCCGAGGACAAGCAGGAAGAACTCGAGCAGATCTTTACCACGGTCTGTACCCAGTGGGTCCTGGAGATCAAAAAAGCGATCGACCTCTACCATTCGAATTACCCGGACGCCCCGCTTGAACACCTCATCCTGAGCGGCGGCGGCGCCAAGGTTGGCGGCCTGACCGATTACCTGCACAGGGAGACCGGCCTGCCCGTCGAGTTGTTCAACCCCTTTGCCAACATGATTTCCAACGACAAGAAGATCGACCCTGAGTACCTGAAAAGCGTCGGCCCGGAAATGGCCATCGCTTCGGGAATTGCCATCAGGCCATCGGTCGTATAAGGAGCTTCCCGAGCCCAGGTGAGCCATGCTGAAAATCAACCTCCTTCCCATCAGGCAGCTGAAAAAGCGGGCCAAGGCGCGCAACCAGATCCTTGCCGCCCTCGTGATCTTCTGCGGCGTACTGGTCCTGTTGACCTTTGTCGGCATGCTGCAGGCAGCGAGGATTTCTTCGCTCAACGAGGAAATCCAGGCACGAGAAAAGGAAAAAAAATCCTTTGACAAGGTCGTCCAGGAACTTGCCGAGCTCGAACAGAAACGGCTTGAACTCAACGAAAAAATCCGTATTATCAATCAGCTTAAAACCGATAGTTACCTGACGGTTCACGTCCTGGATGAAGTTGCCAAGCTGATCGACAACAACAGAATGTGGCTGACTTCGCTCAACCAGAGCGGTGGGCGACTTTCCCTGTCGGGCTATGCACTGGACAACGAAACGATCGCGCAATTCATGGACGAACTGAGGTTCAAATCACCCTATGTTAATTCGGTCGGCCTGAGCAACAGTTCGCTGGGGTCGGTCAGCGGTAAGGACCTGAAATCCTTCAGTCTGGTCTGCGATGTCAGATCGCCGGCAACGACCACCGAAACGGCCCCTGATGAAGGGAAGCAACAGTAACATATTCAGGAATATCGTCAGCCCATGAGAAAGAAAGACTCAAAATTCACAGCGTTCCTGGACAAGAAATATATCCCGCTGGATAACCGTATCAAACTCGGGATCGCCGCGCTGTTGCTCATCCTGCCCATCGTGGTGTTTTATTTCGTCTTCTATCAAGCAAACCAGGATACGATTGCCGGTCTCGAGAAGAAGAGTGCCACCTTGGCTGACGATATCAGAAAGCTCCAGCAGAAAGAGCGCAACAAACCGCAACTTGTTGCCGAGGTGGCAAAAATCGAGGAGGAATTCGAGCGAGCTGCCCAGATGCTACCGAAAGAGCAAGAGATCCCGTCTCTGCTGAAAGATATCTCTGCCCTTGGCCAGAACGCCGGTCTGGACTTTCTCTCTTTCGTGCCGCGTCCTGAAACACCCCGCGATTATTACAACGAGATTCCCGTGGACATCACCGTTCGCGGGCCTTATCACTCAGTGGGCTACTTCTTCGATCAGATCAGCAAGCTCGACCGTATCGTCAGTGTCTCCAATATCACCATGGGCTCACCACAGAAAGTTACCGGCGAGATGCTGCTGGATTCTCAATGCCAGTTGATGACCTATCGTTTTACCAATGTCAAAATTTCCGAGGACAAGAAAAAGAAATGAGACCCGGTCAACGATAATGCGTTTTAATTTCAGCCCCATGCCATGACCATGATTGCTCGAACCCAGCTCAGCACCCTTTTTCTGCTTTCTGTCGCTTTACTGCTGATTTTGTCGGCTACTGCCACAATCGCGGCAGATGAATCATCGAACGCTCAGGTCGATGAAGCCACGTCGTCGACAGGAGCGGAGCCATTGGCTATCAAATCGAGTACGGAAACCTTCGAATACCGCATTGAAGGTCGCGCTGATCCATTCATGCCTTTTATCACCGAGCGTTCCACCCGCAACGAAAATCCGGATGAAATCATCGAGGAAGACAAAATCCTGACCGGCATGCAACTCTTTGAGCCGTCTCAGTTGACGCTCGTTGCCCTGATGGCCACAGAGAACGACAAATTCGCAATGGTTCAGGATTTCACCGGCAAAGGCTACATCATCAAGGAAGGTACGAAGATCGGCAGGCGGGGCGCGGTTTCAGAAATAGCACCGGGCCGGGTTATCATCGAAGAAACAGCCAGGACCCGAAGCGGGGAAATCCTGACCAACAAAATTGCCATGGTATTAAAGAAAGAGGGAGAAGAATAGACAATGTATACACGGCTTATCAAGACCACACTGGCCATCATCTCCGTTATTTGCCTCTCTCATTCCCTCGCTCAGGTCGCTCCGGCGGCCGACCAGGCGCAAACCGGCAGTGCCTACCAGGTCAGAGCGGTCAAGACGGAGATAGGTTCAGACAACTTGTCTCTGCTGCTGATCGGTGAAAGCGCTCCGGCTTATACGGTTTCCGAACGTTTCGATCCATACCGTCTGGTTGTCGACATCGCCGAGGCGGAATTCAACAGTGAAATCAATCTTGATCAACTCCTCCCGGAAAACGATATCGCCAAGCTCCATCTCTCTATCCTGAAAGACCAAGAGCCGTCTATTGCCCGCCTAGAATTCGCCCTGGGCGAAGACAGCACGTACGATGTCCAGCGGGTGCTCAACAACCTGCGCATCGAGATCACCGCGCAGCCGGCAGTTGCCGAGACAGCCGCGGCGACACCATCGCCCCAGGACGATCCTGTTGCCGACTCCTTGTTCGACACACCGACAACTGACGTCGCTATGGCTGAGCCAGCAGAACGGCAGCAAAGTGAAGCGGAAAAAATGAAAGATAACTTTTCATTTTCCGGCTATAAGAGCGAGCGAATCAGCGTCGATTTTTACAAAATCGATATCCATAATGTCTTCCGTTTGTTCCGGGAAATTTCCGACATAAATATCATCGTTGATGAAGCCGTTAACGGCTCCATCACCATTGCCCTCAACGATGTCCCATGGGAGTTTGCCCTCGATATAGTCCTGAACCTTGCCGACCTGAAGAAAGAAGAGCGGTTCAACACAATTGTCATCTATCCGAAGGATAAACAATTCATCTGGCCGGAACGAGCCATGGACAACCTCAGCTTCGAGGCTGATGTAGAGGTCGTCCAGCAGGAAGCCCTAATCATTCAGGAATCGGCCAGTCAACCGGCTGAAATTATGCAAGCCAAGGAACTGCTCCGCCAAGCTCGCGCCGTGGAGCAAAAGGACGATTTCGAGGAAGCTGCTAAACTGTACGAAAAAGCAGCCGAACTTTGGCCGGACAACGCAAAGATTACTACAAAATTGGCCAATTTGTATCTCGGTCGCCTGAATATGAATGCCAAGGCACTGCACTACGGGAAACTGGCCCTTGAGAAAGCTCCGGACAACACCAAGGCTGCTCTCTATTGCGCCATCAGTTCAGCCAACATGGACCGACTGCCGGAAGCGGTCGATTATTTCACTCAAAGTATCAGTGATGATCCTCCTTTGGAGGAAGCCCTATTCAGCTATGCTGCCTTCAGCGAAAATAACAACCAGGAAAGGATTGCGCTGAAACTGCTCGACACGTACAGCCAGCATTATGGCGACAACCTACATTCCCTGCTGAGCAGAGCCCGTATCTATGACAAACTTGGTGAGTATGAAAAAGCTACCGCAAATTACAAAGCACTGCTCTCGTCCGGGTTTCAGATGCGACTTGACTTGAAAGAATACGTGGAGCAAAGAGTCTCAGCGGCAATCCGCTGAACACATATATTATAAAGGCATCAATCAATAACCAGTTTTGTCACCACTGCCGACGAGGTTCTCAAAGATGAAGGCTATCAAAGGACTACTAGTTTATCTGGCAATCATGCTGTTTCTGCTCGCATCGTGTAGCACTCGCCAAGATACCGTAACTGAAAGCGACGTTGAAGTCACACCACCGGCGACTGAGCAACCAGCTACTCCAGATACCCAAGCTGGGTTGAAAGGACCGGGAAACCTTCCGGTAATGTACCAGACTCCTGCCTATATCGTTGGTATCGAGGGGGATGAAGAACTGGATCTGGGCAACGATGCAACCACCGTCAAAGTCGGGGCCACCATTAAATCCACGAGAGGTCCGCAACCGCTCTGGGACATCCTCAAGCGATTGGCGGCCCTGAAAAACATGAACGTCTCCTGGGCCAGTGATGTCGATCAGCAGGTGCTTGTCGATGTCGATATCAACGCCAATGATGATTTTTATGAAGCAATCGACAACCTTCTGAGGCAAGTTGATTATTTCCACGAAATGCAGGGAAACACGATCGTCGTCAAATACAAAGAGACAAGACAGTTCCGTGTGGCCATGCCGTTCGTGAAATCAGATTACAAGACTGGAGTAGGGGGAAATCTGCTTGGTAGTGATGAACTATCCAACAACGTTGACGGAACTATCGAGCTCAAGGCGGAAGGCAATACGTTCGATATCTGGGAAAACATCCAGACAAATATGGATAAAATTATCGCCCTCTGGAGCACGACGGCAGTAACTCAAGCTGCGGAACCCGAAACCGCAGAAGAAGATGGCGGAAACTCCACTACTGCCGACGAAACGCAAGTTATGGCAACACGCCAAATCTCTTCGGGAGGTGTAACGTATCTTATCGACAAACCGGTCGGGATTGTAACCGTCACCGCTCCCCGACCCTTACTTAACGAGCTGCAAAATTATTTTGACAGTCTTACCACCGAGCTCTACAAGCAAATCGCCATCGAGGCAAAAATCATCGAGGTCAAGCTGACCGATAACTCCTCAATCGGTATCAACTGGAACAAAGTTCTTCAAAATTTCAGCGTTATGGGCACTGTCACCTTCGGTGATCCCAGCAGAGATGGACAGATTTGGCCATATGTCAGTTCAAATAACAGCAGTTTTGATGATGGCTTCGAGCATGGCAAAATCTACGATCCAACCAGATTCGTTTCCAAGCTTGCCCTCAACCCTGCCAATTTCGAAGTGCTTCTCAATGCTCTTGAGACGCAGGGAGACACGCAAGTCCTTTCAAACCCGAAAATCAGTGTCATGAACGGCCAGCCAGCCCTGCTGACGGTGGGACGAAATGTCACTTATATCGACAGCGTCGATGCTGAATACGATTCAGATACCGGGTTCATTACCTATACGACCGAAACAGAGAGAATCCTGTCCGGTCTGGGGCTGGTGCTTACCGCAACTATCCTCGACGACAAAGAGGTAATCATGAACCTGGTACCGATCACCTCCGAACTCGTTGAACCGATTGAATATAAAGAATTTGGAACACTCGGAACGATAGTCGGTCTGCCCATTGTTAATGTTCGGGAAATGAGCACAACTGTGCGCATCAAGGATAATGAGATGCTGGTCATCGGTGGACTTATTAACGAAATTAAAGATACCGACAGCAATTTCTTCCCGATGCTTGGAAAAGTTCCAATACTCCGCTATCTGTTCGGGTTCGAAGAGAAAACCAACGAAAAACGTGAACTCATTATTCTGTTAAAACCGCGGATCCTTTAATTGAAGAAACAACTGTTTCCGATTTACCATTTCATCATTCAGGCAGGGAGATTATCATGAACAGGCTGAAATATCTGATGGTCGGATTTTTGGCATTACTGTTGGCCGGATGTGGCCAGACCGTCGTCGAAACACTTAACGTTCCTCAAGGACCGGGGCTCAATGGACTGGGTCAAGGGAAAACCGCGGTCATTCTGCCATTCGCTGATTATTCCTTTGCAGACAACCTCGCATCCGCCCATCGGCGAAACCTGCAAATCTCAGAATCCTTGACCGACCGGTTGGTAGCCAACGGGTTTCGCTTACCGATTCAGGAGGATGTCTTCCGCTACATGGTCGACCAAAGCCTGATCAACCTCGTTGCCTACGAGGAAAGTCATTCCACTTCGCTGAACAATGAACTAACCGGCGATTGGTCCTCCGTTATGAAAGAGAAGATCCGGGGATATATTTTACAGCAACAGGTTGCCCGCGACAATAAAGCAGTTTCTGCACCGGGAACCCATGGGCTAACCACGGACAATATTCGTAAAATCGGACGACAATTTCAGGCCGACTATATCATTCGTGGCCGCGTCCTGGAATTCAAGACCCGTCAGGAAGCCACGTGGGAGCCATGGAAAAAGGGCGTCCTTCCCTTCGTACTTGGCGGCACCAGCAGGATAGCCTACGGTTTTGCCGGATCCGATCAATATGATCGCTGGGAACAGATGACCGCCGGTGCCGGCTGGGGCGGGCTGATTGGCTCTGAAGCGGAGTGGCCCTATGATCCTGACTCCGGCCGCACCTACTTCGGCGCAAGCAACTCCACGACCAATTCTATTTTCTGGGCCGCAACAGGAGCCGTCTTTGGAGATCAGGCATTCAACAGCGGTCGTGTCGATCAAGCAGTGGTGCAGATGAGAATCTGGGTCCAGGAAGCCGCCACGGGTAATATCGTCTGGACGAACCGCATCCGTGTCCAGGTCTCTCCGGAATCGTTCTTCTCTGACAGTCAATATGATGCGTTGTTCGACAGCGCAATTGAAAAGGCCGTGACCAGCCTCGTTGACGACTTCGTGACCTACGGCCTCTAATCCCCCACTAGCATCCCCCTGCCAAACAACAAACGCCTCTGCAATCTGAATTGACTGCAGAGGCGTTTATATTTGCGGTGCTCAGATCGATTATCGATCAATCAATTCGAGGTTGAATTCTCTTTCTGCGAATTCTGAAAAAGGGCCAGGAAATTGATCGGCTCCATCAGGAACGGCATGAATCCGCCGTCTACCGCGGCCTGACTGACAACTTGCCGGGTAAACGGAAACAGCATGGTCGGGCATTCGACACCGAGCACCATGGCGAGGTGCTTTTCCGGGATGGCTTTCATCAGGAAGATGCCGGCATGCTCCACTTCGAGCATGAATAACACCTTTTCCTCATCGCCCTTGGTCGTCACCTTGGCGGTGATTTCCATGGACACCTCCCAATGTTCGTCACCGATCTTACGGTTATTGAGCTTCAGATTCAACTCGACATTGGGTTCCGCCTTCTGCGTGTTGCGGAAAACCTCAGGCGCGTTGGGGTTCTCGAACGAGAGGTCCTTCACATACATCTTTTGCAAACGGAGGATCGGTTTTTCCGTTGATTCTGTCTCTGCTGCCTTGTCCGTCATGTCATATCCTCGATTGAAATTATCGGTAAATCAGTCGCTTTCAATGTCGCGGCCATTTAACTGTATTATGGCTGCAGGCGCAAGTTTTTTACCTGACCGGCCGGGCTAGCCGGACCGGATCTGACCTTCTCTTGACCCGGTGGAAAAGCTTGATCAGCGGCATCAACACTCATTACCGAGCTCCTCTTCCAGAATTTGCTTGAGAAACCTCCCGGTAAACGAGGCCGGTTCGGCGGCGATCTCCTCCGGTGTGCCGGTGGCAACGATCCGCCCTCCGCTGTCACCACCTTCCGGTCCGATATCGATCAGCCAGTCCGCCGTCTTGATGACATCGAGATTGTGTTCAATCACCACCACGGTGTTGCCCTGGTCGACCAGCCGCGTCAACACGGACAGCAAGTGTTTGATATCGGCGGGATGCAATCCGGTCGTCGGCTCGTCGAGGATGTAGAGTGTCCGCCCGGTGCTACGCGCCGACAGTTCCTTGGCTAGCTTGACGCGCTGCGCCTCCCCACCGGACAGCGTGACCGAAGACTGTCCAAGCTTGATATAGCCGAGGCCCACATCGGCCAGCGTCTGCAGCCGGCTGGCGATGGCCGGCACGTGCTCGAAAAAGAGAAGCGCTTCGGAGACGGTCATCGACAGGATGTCGTGAATGGAACGCTCTTTGTACAGAATTTCCAGCGTCTCCATATTGTAACGCTTGCCGTCACAGCGCTCACAGACGACATAGGCATCGGGGAGAAAGTGCATCGCAATCCGCAGCACTCCCTCTCCATCGCAGGCCTCACAGCGTCCGCCTTTGAGGTTGAAGCTGAAGCGGCCGGGCTGGTAGCCACGGGCCCGCGCTTCCGGCAATTTGGCGAACAATTCCCGAATCGGCGTAAATACACCGGTATAGGTTGCCGGGTTGGAGCGGGGGGTACGACCGATCGGACTCTGGTCGATATCGACCACTTTATCGATCAACTCAAGTCCGGTCAACACGGCGCCGTATCGCTCGATTTTCCGTTTCCTGCGGGACGTTCCCTGCCGGGCCAACGGAAACAAGGATTCCATCACCAAGCTGCTCTTGCCCGACCCCGAAACCCCGGTGACCGCGATCATCACTCCGAGCGGAAAGGAGACGGCAACTGACTTTAGATTGTTGACGCAGGCTCCGGTCAACCGCAATTCTCTGCGCTTGCTGCCCGTATGCCTTGCCTGGCGGCGATTTGCCGGCACGGCAATGCATTTCCGGCCCGCCAGGTATGCCCCGGTCTCCGATTCCGGGCAATCAAGAAGTCCGACGACCGGACCGTTGTAGACGACTGTTCCTCCGCGAACACCGGCCCCCGGTCCCATATCGAGGACATGGTCGGCTGCCAGAATGGTGTCCGTATCGTGCTCAACGACAATCACGGTATTGCCGAGATCCCGAAGTTCAAGCAAGGTATTTATCAGTTTTTGATTATCGCGCTGATGCAACCCGATACTCGGTTCATCCAGGATATAGAGGACACCGGCCAGACGGGAGCCGATCTGCGAGGCCAAGCGAATTCGCTGGGCTTCACCACCGGACAGGGTCCCCGATCGCCGGTCCAGGGTCAGATACCCAAGACCGACATCCTCGAGAAACGAGAGACGATCAACGATCTCCTTCAGGATCGGTTCGCCGATCGTCCGTTCCCGCTCAGAAAACGGTAGCAACGGCAGCTCGTGCAACAACATGCCGATGGACAGCTCCGTCAGCTCATGGATATTGTACGAACCGATCCTGACCGCCAGAGCCTCGGGTTTGAGACGGGCTCCACGGCAGGTCGGGCAGATCTGCTCGTTCATATAACGGCCGAGTTCTTCACGGATCATCGCCGACTGAGTCTCATGAAACCGACGATTTAGTTGCGGGATAACCCCTTCGAATTGCTGCACCGCCGTCATCACCCGACGCCCCTTCTGGTAATGAAACGATATTTCTTCACTGCCTGATCCATAAAGCACCGCTTCTTTCTGTTTCGCCGACAACTCGGCGAACGGTGTATGCAGGGTAAATCCATAATGCGCTGCAACATCGGCCAGCATCTGCCCGGTATAGGTTGCCTCGTTCCGCCAACCCCACGGAGCAATAGCACCAGCAGCGATGGCCAGGGTGTCGTCAGGTACGATCAGCGACTCGTCAAAGAATTGTTTGACGCCAAGGCCGCCGCACTCGGGGCAGGCACCCTGCGGATTATTGAAGGAAAACAATTGGGTGGTCACCCGCGGCAGAGAAATACCGCAGGCATGACAGGCGGCCAGTTCACTGAACAATTGTTCCCGACCGCCATCGGGAAACAAGGCCAGCAGAAAACCGGAACTAATCTTGACCGCCGTAGCAATGGAGTCCGACAAGCGCCGGCGGATCGACTGTTGGACGACGAGGCGATCGACGACGATGTCGATGGAGTGTTTTTTATTCTTCTCCAACTCCTCAACCTCGTCGGCATGGACGATCTCGCCATCGATACGGACTCGGACAAACCCTTCTTTCCTGATCCGGGCCAGCAATTGCTCGTGCCGGCCTTTACGTCCGGTAACCATTGGCGCGAGAAGAATTACTTTGGTGCCGTCGGGTTCGCCGAGAAGCGCATCGACCATATCCTCGACGGACTGGGAACGGATCTCCGAGCCGCACTGCGGACAGCAGGGTTGACCGCAGCGGGCGAAGAGCAGACGAAGGTGATCGTAAATCTCGGTCACCGTGCCGACCGTAGAACGCGGGTTCTTGCTCGTCGTCTTCTGTTCAATCGATACCGCCGGCGAGAGACCCTCCAGGGAGTCGACCTCCGGCTTGTCCATCTGGCCGAGAAATTGCCGAGCATAGGTGGACAGGGATTCGACATAGCGGCGCTGGCCTTCAGCATAGAGTGTATCAAAGGCCAGGGTCGATTTACCGGAACCGGATAACCCGGAAAAGATCACCAGGGCATTGCGCGGCAGGTCGACGTCGATGTTCTTCAGATTGTGCATCCGCGCGCCGCGGATACGGAGGATTTGTGGTTCCATGGACCTTCGAGGACCTGCTTTAACTGAGCCGCCGCGCGCCGAGCAAGCGCTGGTGATCGATCTTGATACAGCGATCCATGATGCAGAAAAGACCTGCCGCTTCCGCCTGAACAGCCGCTTCCTCGTTGACGATTCCCTGCTGTAGCCAGACGGCCCCCGCACCGATGGCCACCGCCTGAGCGACGATCGGCAGCACCTCTGCGGCCTTCCTGAAAACATCGACAATGTCGACCGGCTCGGGTATCTCGTCCAACCTGGGGTAACAGGTTTGCCCGAGAATCGTGTCCTGCCCGGGATTGACGGGAATGACCCGGTAACCCGCCGCCAGCAGGTAGCGGGCGATCTGGTTGCTTGGTCGCTGCTCTTTCGGCGACAGACCGACCACGGCGATAACCCGGGCCGAACGCAACAATGACCTGATCCGCTGGTCGTTATCGTTGACTTTCATGGTATACTCTCAACAAAGATGGCGCCCGATCCGTGCCGGACGGGTCATTATAATGCTGATGCGCTGGACAAAAGTCAAGATTGCAATTATAAACTGGACTGCAATCTGTGCATCACGCCGACGCGGTGCGTCGGCAACAGATCGGGCCCACCCACGGATAGCACAAGGTAGCAGAGACCAACGTCAACAAGGAGCAGCAATGAATTTCCAGGATATCATCTTCGCGCTCGACACGTATTGGGCCGAGCAGGGGTGCATCATTCAACAACCGTACGATATGGAAGTCGGTGCCGGCACTTTTCATCCGGCCACCCTGCTCCGCTCTCTCGGCCCGGAACCGTGGAAGGCCGCCTACCCTCAGCCCTCCCGTCGTCCGACCGACGGCCGTTACGGTGAAAATCCCAACCGCCTGCAACACTATTATCAGTATCAGGTGGTTATCAAGCCCTCACCGCTCGATATTCAGGAGTTGTACCTGGAAAGTCTGAAACGGTTCGGCCTCGATCTGCTCGAACACGATATCCGATTTGTCGAGGACGACTGGGAATCACCGACCCTGGGTGCCTGGGGACTGGGCTGGGAAGTGTGGCTCGACGGCATGGAAATCACCCAGTTTACCTATTTCCAGCAGGCCGGTTCGATCGACCTGCACCCGATCACCGCGGAGATCACCTATGGCCTCGAACGCATCGCCATGTACCTGCAGGGAGTGAACAGCGTCTACGACATCGCCTGGAACGACGAAGTCACCTACGGCGATATCTTCCACCGTGCCGAAGTGGAGTTTTCCACCTTCAACTTCGAAGAGGCTCCGGTCGAGAAAATGATCGGCTTCTTCAACAGTTTCGAGGAGGAAGCACAGAAACTGGTGGAAAAAGGGTTGGTATTACCGGCCTACGACTATTGCCTGAAATGTTCCCACACCTTCAACCTGCTCGACGCCCGCAAAGCGATCAGTGTCGCCGAACGGACCCGCTACATCGGCAGGATCAGAAATATCGCCAGAAAAGTCGCGGAAGGGTATGTGGCACAACGGGAACAGCTGGGCTTTCCACTACTGAAAAAGGCGGTCGCCTGAGAAAATGGCGGAAGTGCATGGGAATCGAATACATGCCATGACACATAGGTATCTGGAAAATCTATGTTTTTCCGTGCCCGATTCACTCCCCGGGAGGGTTTCGGGATGACCACTATGTTCCACTCATGATATACAAACAAAAACCGTCGTCCAGCTTGTGGGCATTGGCAATGCTTTTAAGACTCCCCACCTCTTCTTTTGTCTATTTCATCAAAAACTGCCCCTTGGATTACGTTTAATCTCCTTAAAAAATCTTTCAGATCAGGGACCATACTGATTTCAGTTATCACTTCTTCCAAACTGCCAAGCCGTTTATTCAGAATGTTTGGGTCTTTCCGATCGTCTGTATTATACATGGTAGTACTCTTCATTAAGAAGTTTGAGAAGATATCCAGATTTTCTGCTTACTCTGCACAACTCCTAACTGCCGTCATTGGCTAGACCAGAAGACGTGGCCGGCACATACCTACTTTGCTGCCACCCGTGGTAGAGTTAATGCTATACCTTGCTTAAATTCTTGTATTGCGATAATTTCACACAGTCCGCTATATGTCCGACAGGAAACTGCTTGATAAGCAATTGATACGATTGATTTAGACACAACCCATAGTTGTCTAAAAAATGCCACACCACCAAGCCCATGCAATAAAAAGAAAATCACCTTACACCGATAAAGTCAATGTAAAAGAAACATTTGTCGGCAGGCTATGCTCTGGTAAGACCTTTTTCCAAAAACCGGCTATCAGTGCAACAATAAGGTTTCGTGAAAATGCAAACACGAAAAAATGGCAGGAATTATCAGAATTTTAGGCAAGACGATCGTCAATTTTATTCCCGGACCTTCTTCAGTTTGACAACGTTTCCTTCCATCAACTCACGTCGTCTCGATACTTCTACTTTTGCGTATCGTTTCACAGAATCTAAGCGTGCATGATCGGTGATCAGTTGTAAATCCGAGAGAGCCATATTCTTTTCGTTCACGTATTGGCTGCAGCTCGAATGTTTCAATCCGTCATACATTGAGATTTGTTCATTTGCTTTTTTACACGCTTCCTTCCAGATCCGGTTCATAATCGAGCTGGTGTAGCGCTTTCCCTCTGACCGAGAATTGGAGCATGTGAAGAAATAAGGGCTCAGATCTTTTCTTACTTTCTTGATAAACGGCCTGAACAAACTATGGCAGGGAATGACATGCTCTACGCCGGTTTTCGTTCTGTTGACTAGTGTTCGAGCTGAAATAGAACGGCGAACGATAAACAAATCATTTACTGAATCATAATCAACCCGGTGAAGAGCCATTGCTTCACCTGGTCGACGTAGGTGGTACTTCAGCCAATAGAATATCGGCTGGTGCTCTTTTAGAATTTTCTCGAGGATTGACAATTGTCGGTCTTCCGGCAGCCAGGTGATAGTCTTCTCTTGAATTCGATAATGTTTCTTTTCAGGGAATGGAGGGGTGTCAGGTATTCGTCTTGATCGCCAGGCGTATGTGAGGCACGCATGAAGGCAATACATCACGTTCGCCCTGCCCTTTCCTTCACGGTTGATTGAGTTCAGCAGTTTGCGCAGGACGTCGTATTGGATTTCATGAAGTTGGAAGGGATGTTCCGTGAAAAACGGTTCGAGATGGTTCTTTATGCTGTTCCGGTAATCCTTATAGGTCGCTGGTGACAAATCGTTTTTAACGACATCGAGCCATTCATAGAGATAAGGGACGGTATCGGTCCAGCCATGGCCGGTAAATTTCTCGATCCTGAAAGTGCCGTTTTCGGTGTCTCCCTGCATGACAGCAAGGAGTTTCTGAGCGACGCGCTCACTGTACATGAGCTCGCCCTTATACCGATAGATTTTGTATTCTTTCCTCTCTAGCTTGTGATACCAGAGGACAAACCACACGCCCCGGTCTTTACGGAAATGCACGGAACCTTTCATACAAACACCCCCTGGTTGATTGGGGAAAATCATACTTGTGTTTGGCTGAAGGTTCAAGTTTGACGCTCTTCTTTGTTAGAAATTATATCGCTTGCTGGATAGTGATCTCTTTGCCGTGGGAAAAAAAACCGTTCATGCTGTCGTATTCGCTCGGGCCGGGAATCTCGCCGTATCCATACGGCCAGACTTCGTTGATCTTGGTTTTCATTTTCTCCTGGAGTTCGGAGCGGCCGGTTTTCGGGTTGATTTCCCTGGCCTTCGTTCGGCACCAGGTGTCTACCTCGCCCATCAGGTACATGGTGATCTGGTCGATGTTGTCGTATTTGCAGCCGTCGATCGCAGCCATGTTCATCGCGCAGCCGACCATCATATCGAGAAGCAGGTATTTGTCTTTTTGCGGGAGTGGTTTGCGGCGGGTGGTTGGTGGTGAGGTGCCCCAGCTGACCGATTGGACCAGCTGCCAGAACCCATGGAGTTTGGCCCGGTCCTGGTGGCGGTTCTTGCGGTCGATGGGATCTTTGGATAGTCTAGCCCATTCGTGGGTGCAGTATTTCCACAGGCCGTCTTGTTTATTCTTCAGGTCTTCCAGGGATCTGATCCGGAACTGTTTCAGTACGTTTTTCCTCAGTTGGAATTCAACGCGGGTGACTTGGGTTTGGTTGTATTCGGTCTTATTCCAGACCGAGGCGAACAGCGATTGTTTCGAGCCGTTGCGTTTGATCTCCAGGACCTTGTCGTAGATACGCATCATGATATCGCCTTCTCCGATGCGGATGCCGGTTTCCACTTCTTCCAGGTCATCGTTTTCGATATCAGGGTGGAGGTTCAGGGTGCCTTCGGTTTGGGTCAAGGTGATGCCGGAAAACCGGTTGCGATCACTGAATGAGTGCAGGCGGTTGGCTCTTGTTACCCAGCGGTTCCACGACTGCAGCGGCAGGGTCTCGATGTCCAGGCCGATAAAGTCCGTACATAGGTGGACTTCCGAAACGCTGTTCTTGATGATCTTACCGTCCCAGAGGTTGATCAGCTTGCTGATGAAGTAGATTACTTCGTTGTAGCCGGGACTCCAGCAGGACGCGGAGCCGATGTCTACCCAGACGTTCGGGGTAAGAAGGTAGTCTTTTCTGGTCGAGATGAAGATATCGACGTCGGCCCGGGAAAGGTGGAAGTTGTAACCGCCTTTCCGGCCGTTGCTGTGGCAGTTGTAATCATAGTTGTTATCCGGGCCGAGTCTGATCGGGATCTGGCTGCGCTGATCTTGCGCTTCTTCCTTGGCGTCGGTCAGGATATCGAAAAACCTTGTTGATTCAAATTGGACGTAGAGGCCGAACTTCAGCCGATCAAGACCCTTGGAGAGTTGAACCCCCCTTGTTAATCCGGCTTGGGAATGCGATGAAACGGGTGGATGATTCCGGGTGGTTGGGGTGGTGGTCATTGCGGGCTTACCTGGTGGCTGGGGTTAACGGGGAAGCCGCCCTGCGGGCGGGATGGAAAAGAGCGGTTTGTTTGCTGCGCAAAAGGCAACGTCATAAAGCTCCGGGCTCACACGGGGCGGCCCTTCCAGCTTTATGACGTTCGGATCAAGCAACGCTTCGCCGGAGGCGAAGCTAACAGCGGCTTGATGATTAAAAGAGCGGATGCGGGTCATATCGGGAGGCTCCTGGTTATGAGTTCTTCTCGATGACGTTGACCCGAAGCGAGACGATCAGGTGGCGCTGTTCGTGCTGGTCGGCGTCGTAGGTGAACAGCTGGCCGATGATCGGCAAGGCGCTGAGAAAGGGGATGTGGTCGGTTGCTTTGCCGGTTTCCTCGGTTCTGAGGCCGCCGAGGAAGATGGTGTCGCCGTCGGCGACGAGGACCGTGGAGCTGATTTCCTTCTTATCGAAGATTATGTCCACGGCCTGCTGGCCCAGGGCGGAGTCGCCGGTGACGTTCGATACGACCTGGTCGACGGTGAGGTGGATGAAGTCGCCGTCTGGTTCGATATAGGGTTGCACCCTGAAGGTAATGCCGACGTCCTGGCGCTCGATCGACGTGCCGGTGTCCTGGCCGTCGTTCTGGTTGAAGTTGGCCCTGGAGAGATACGGCACGTTCTGGCCGACGTGGATCCGTGCGGCTTGGCCGTTTAATACGGTGAGCATCGGAGAAGACAGGATCTCGCCGTGGGCGTTGCCGTCCTTGGCGGCAAAGCTCAGGCCGAGCACGTCGTTGAAATAGTCGATGAGCAGGCCGGTGTTGCGGGTGATCAGGGTGTCGAGGATGTTGTTGTTGATCGCGCCGAAAAACGATGAGTTTTCGTAGCTCAGCCGCAGGCCGAGTTCCTTGAACTCGCGATCGGTCAGGTAAGCGATGATCGCTTCCACCTTGACCTGCAGGCCGGTGCCGTCGATTCGGGTCAGGGTGGCCGTGGCTTTGTCGACCTGGTCCGCTGGTCCGGAGATGAGCAGCCGGTTGCTGCCGATGGTGCGGATCTCCAGCTGGTTATAGAGGCCGGTCAGGATCTCGGTTGCCTGGTCGACGCCGGTGGTATGGACAAACGCCACTTGGTCGACCCAGCCTTCTTGTGGTTGGTCGATGGCGTTGAGCGCCAGCCGGGCGACCGATCGCTGGTGAGCGGTGCCGCGTACCAGGATTGAGCTGTTCCAGTGGTCCGGGAAGAATGAGTTTGATTCGAGGACTTGCAGATCGGCAAGGGCTTTGAGGCCGGTGCGGACTGATATGTGTTTGAGCCGGATGACCTCGAGGTCATCGTCCAGGGGCCGGTCGATCTGCTGCAGCAGTTTGCTGAAGTCCTGGACCAGGCCGGTTGATCCTGAGAAGGCCACTGTCTGGTTGCCCTCGAAGAAGCCGACTGAGAGTTTTTGGCCGTAGAGGATTTCGGCGGCGTCCTTGACGGCTTCGGCGCTGATGTTTTGCAGGTGGTAGATGCCGGTGGCATGTTCTGCGCCGCCCTGGGTGAGCTGGGAGTCTTGTTTGATCAAATAGAACGGGTTCGGGCCGTCGATCAGCTGGCAGGTCAGGCCGATCGCGGTGACTGCGGCGGTGAAGGCGGTGATGACGTCGTGTTTATAGATATCCCGCTGCGTCCAGGAAATGAGCAGATCGCCGAGGTCGTTAAAGACAAACGGTGCACCGGCATAGTCGGCGATGGTGAAGATGACTTCTTTCAAGGGGGCGTTGTCGAAGTCGACGCTGATATAGTTGTCCGGGTTATGTCTCGGATCGCCGGTTTGTACGGTCTGCATGGCAGGGGTGCTCGTTGCCGTCAGCAAGAGGAGCAGCGCGGTTATGATGGTGAGCGGCAGCGGTGTTTTATGAGCTGGTTTTTTCATGGCTGGCGGTCCGGTTGGTGAACAGGGTTCTACCCGAGGAATCGGTTTGTCTGGTAATGGTCGGGGCGTGCACGGAGACGGCGTCAGGGAGCGGCGTTGTGGTGGTAGGTGCGGCTTTACTGGTCTGCTGCTGTTGTTTGGCTTGGTAATCGTCGATTATCTTCTTGTTGCCGAACAGATCGCCGGTGGCAAAGCTTGACTTGAAGAAGACGAGATACAGGGTCAGGCCGAGGACGATCGGGATGGCAAAGAAGACCGGATGTTTGAGGACGTTGACGTGTTTTTTGATGTTCATCTCTTCGATGTCATCCGACACGTAGGATTTATAGCAAAGGAAGATTTTCGGGTTGTAGGTTTTGACTTCCTTCTTCAGCGGCATGCCGTGCGCTTCGTCACCGGCAAAGGAATAACAGAGATATTTCCGCTGCACCGCGCCGCCGAAGAAGTTGACCTTGCGAAAGACGTAGTTCCATTCCCACAGTGAGCGCACGGCCGCGTCGACCCGTTCGGCGTTCTGGGTGATCAGCACCACATCGAAGCCGTGGTGGCGGTGGGTGGAGGCCCAATAGCCGAAGCGTTTGTTCTTCTCCATCTGCCAGTCGCGGCTGGAGAAGTATTTCTGCACTTCGTCGATAACGATCATCGCGCCGGGGATGACGTGCATCCAGAAGTCTTCGATTTGATCCGGCTCGAGGATCTGCAGCTGACGGGTGATAGCCAGTTCGGACAGGCCGCAGACGGCTTTGATCGCTTCGCGGCATTCCGGCTTTTCCAGGCCGTTGATGTTGGTGAAGACAACCCGGCCCTTACTCAGGTTCTGCAGGATGAGCACGACGGCTTCATAGGTCTTGCCGCTGCCCGGCGTGCCGGTGTAGCCGAAGATCATCGGATGGTCTCGCTTGGTCTTGTTACGCGGATTTGGCGGCGGGAGTCGAGGAATTCGTTGATCCGTTTACGGAACCGGGCCGGGGTGCCGGGATGGATTTCCAGCGTTTCGATGTCCTCGTTGGTTGCCAGCTGCAGGGTGATGCCCTTGAAGTCTCTGAAGTGTTTGAAGGCTGAAGACGTGCCAACGCTCAGTTTTTTACCGTCGACGATCAGGGTATAGAGTACGAGGCGTTCGGGGTGGTTGGTGTATCTCATGACGCAGTCTCCCGTTTGATCAGGCGGCGTTTGGTTCTCAGCACGCGGTTCAGGGCTGACATGAAGAGTTGTTTCTGGTCGTGGTCGTCGATGTGTCTGAGTTCGCGTTGCAGCCAGCGGTCAAAGGCCAGGGTGCGGAAGATATAGCGGATATGGAGCATGGTCAGACCCTCGTAATGGCTGCCGGCAGCAGGTTCAGCAGCATGCGGATAACGATTGCCCCGCCGAGGTAGGTGAAACCCTGCGGCAGTCCGATTTGGTTGATCAGCCAGATCAATTGGCTCGGCATGCTCGAATATTGGGCGGCGGCGTTGAACATCACGGCGCTGAAATCGATGGCCGCGGCAAAGGAATAAAGGACGGTGAGCAGGCCGTCGTAGATGGTGAAGAAGACCCAGCTGATCAGGTTGCCGACGTTCTCGAAGATCCACAGCACCGCGTCCCAGATCATGCCGGGGATCGATTTGATGAGGTTGATCAGGTTCGACATGGGTTACCTCTTCAAGGTGACGATGCGGATGGCCAGCCACATGAAGGCCAGCTGGATCGCCGCGCGGATCGCGATCAGGCCGGTGGAATAGTCGGCAAACGATAACGAGTGCACGCCGTAGGTCTCGCCGCCGTCGATGACCAGTTCAGGGCTGCCGCCACCAGGGGCGGCGTCGAGAAAATCGGTCGGCACGGCAAACAGGCCGGTGCCGCTCATATCGGTCAGAAACTGGTTGGTGCGCTCGCCCCAGCTGTGTTCACCGACACTGTAGGCGGGCGGGATGTTGTTGGGCAGTTCCTGGGTCGGCTCGTTGGTGCCGGTCAACTCACCGGTCATCGTGTCGAGTTTTTCGCCGAGGGTGGTTTCCATCTGGTTGATATCTTCGCCAAGCTGCTCGCCGACTCCTTCGATATCGTCACCAACGCCGGTGATCTTGTTGCCCAGGCCGCGCACGTCCTGGCCGAGGCCGTCGAGCTTACCGCCGACGCCGTCAATGCTATTTTCGATCTTGGCCGTGTTGTCCGTTGTCGTCTGGCTGTTCTGGCCGATCCAGTCGAGCAGCTGGTTGGTCCGGGCCTGCTCTTCGGCGATCGCTTTGGTGTTCTGTGTGGTGGCGCGGGTGTTCTCGTCGATCGAGTCGAGCAGTTCGTTGTCTCCGGCACCGTCGCCCGGCTGTTCGTTCGGGGAGCCGGTTTCTGGGGTCTCCGGGTCGTCGGTTGGCTGATCGGTGCCTTCGCTCGGGTTCTCGTCGTTGTCCGTCTGGTCGGAGTCGTTGACGCAGATACAGGTATCGGAGCCGGGTACGTACATGAATGCCCTGGGAAAGCATTTTCTCCGGCATTCGTCGGTCTTCTCGTCGGTGTCGGGCTCCGGGGTGTTCGGGTTGAGGTTGATTGTCGCGCTGTCGACCAGGTCGGTCAGCCAGTCTTCTTCGATGTCGCAGACATCGCAGTTGTCTTCCGTGCAGTTGTCGTTGACCTTGTAGGAGATGCAGGGGATCTGCGCCTGCGCCACGGATGCTTCCGAGCAGCTGCCGGGGCTGGTCTCGTAGAACACCGAACTGCTGATGTTGTTGCAGTCGCTTTTCTTATAGACAAAGGACAGGTTGCACAGTGAGCCGTCCGGTTCATATTCCTTCATCCAGATCCAGGCGACGTTGGTGATCTCTGGATCGTTTGCGTCGAGGTCGCAGGCGTTGCAGATGCCGTCGTTATCGTTGTCGTTGCACTTGCAGTCGCCTTCGCAGGTGTCTTCGTCGATATAGTAGTTGCCTACTCCGCATTGTTGTTCCAGTGCAGCACGTTCGTCCTGGCAGGGATCGATTCCACTGCAATAAACATAACCGTCAGGTTTGTTTTCGCTGTCTGCCATCCATGAATCATCCCAATTTGAAATCATTCGTGCGCCTGGCAAATTAGGCGCATTTTTTAGCATTGGCGTATAAGCGACTCGATACCACGATGAGCCTGTCCATACGTTTAGGTAATACTGATAATAATAAACGGGAGTCGTAGGATCATCGCTCTGAATCGGATCAGCAATTTTTGTGAATGATTCGGATTGCCAATCTACAGTTACATTTTCCTCTGTATAGTTATTCAGCGTATAGGCACTACATGGACTACCCATACAACTGTATGACTGACGAGTAACGTAATAGCATGATTCTGGAATCTGTGGTGGTGGAGCACAAAAGAGTTGTTTGGCCAGGCCGATCAGAAAGACGAAGACCAAGGCAATGACGATAATGATCTTCAGCCGGATCTTGAAAAATGATGGGGTCGGGATGGCCATCAGAAGTTGATTGTCTTGAGGATATTGGCGATGAGAAAGCCGCAGGCGACGATAAAGGCGATGGCCACGAACGGAGCGGCCAGCGCGAACAGGTCGGTGATCAGCTGGGCGGTGTCGAAGTCCTGGGGCATGGTGATCATGGCTTACCAGTCATCGTTATCGCTGGAGCCGGAGTCGCCGTGCACCAGTCGCTCACTCTGCTCGATCTGCAGTTCCACGAGGTGTTCGCGTTGCATCTCTTCCTGCGCTTCCCGCTGCTCGCGGGTCAGTCCACAGCTGTCGCGGGTACCGTCGTCGTAGTCGGTGTACCAGCCCATAGTTTCAGCTCCATTTGATAGTAGTGGCAGCGACAAAAGCGATGCCGGTCAGCCCGCCGAGACCAAAGGACATGATATCGGCCAGGCTCAGCGTGATCGCCTCCAGGATCTGGGTCAGTTCGGCGGCGGTCATCGGCTCAGCACGCTGTTGATGATGACAAAGACGGTGTAGATGATCGAGGCGTAGCCGAGCATGAAGATGGTTGCACCGTTCATATTGATCACCCCTTGGTCGGCATTTTGCCGATCGATTTGTTCACCGAGAAGAGGAAGCCGACCACGAGGCCGGCCACCCAGCCGCAGAGCACCAGGCCGAGCCCGGCGCCGTAGAGTGCCAGATTTATCTCCATCCCTTCACCCTGAGGCTCGTGCTTTTATTGAGCAGCTTGCGATAGACCTGGTTCTGCTGGTCCCACTCGAAGCTGCCGCGTGACCAGGTGTCGCGTGCCTGCCGGGCGTTTCTTGCCTGGTCTTCGTAGTAGTCGGCCGAGCGGTTGAAGCGGCTCGATTCCAGGGACGGAAAGAGCATTGCTTTGACCAGGTCGAAGCCGGCGACGAGCAGCATGAAGCCGACCAGGGCGGTGACGATGGTGCCGATGTCCAGTTGGATCTGGCCCACCAGCGGCAGGGCAACTTGAAAGGCTTGGTCCATGGGTTTCTTGTCTTGTTAAGAAAGGAAGGGGAGCTGCCTGCTCCCCTTCCCGGGGCCGGGTGATTAGACCGGCATTTTGGCGGTGCGGCCGATGTAGCGGCGGGCAACGAAGAACAGGCCAACGCCGATGAAGCCGAGCATCAGCGTGGAGACGTTCGTTGACAGGCCGGTGATATCGACGGCGTCAAACAGATCTTGCATGGGATTCCTCCTTATGCAGGGGTTTGGGGGTTATGGTCAGTGGAATACCTTGTAGAGTATGCCCAGGCCGACCACGATGAGAAGGCAACTGACGATGCCGGTGACGGTGGTCAGAAGGTCCGTGCGGATGCCGGTAAAGTAGGTTGCCTCGATGAGCGGTGTCCATTCCATAGCCTTCTCCTCTTGATTTTTTGGTGCGGCGGGGGGTAGAGTGAAAATGATGCGGGAAATCGGGACGATCGACAGCGCACCCGCCCGGCTGTAGCCGGAACGGCTGCGCTGTCGATCTCGTGCGGAGTCGGCTGGTCATATGCTGTTACCGTGCGGGTTGGTCCCAGAGACTGAGTTGATTGAACCAGCGGCCGTTGTTGAAACGACTGCTGGCGGACAAGAAGGCCGTGGTTTCGATTTCGGATTCTTCGCGGCCCATCGGCATGCGTGAGTTGATGACGATCTCGGTGGGCCGGTGCAGCGTATCTTTGGCCGGGATGATGATCCGGTTGGCGTAGAAGTCGCCGCGCTGGCTCTTGATCTGCTCGACGGCTTTGATGACGCCGTGGACGAAGACTTCGAGCCTGCTGTCTTTGAATTTGGTCTCGGTGCTGGGGGCGGTGGTTGTTTGGGCCATGGTCGTGTCTCCTGTCTGTGGTTGTTAGATGGTGCGTGGCTTGATGGTGATGGTCTTACCGTCTATGCGGTATTGGGCCAGTTTCAGGCCGCAGCGCTCCTGGCTGAGCAGTTTCTGGATGGCGCGGTTGGCGGTTACCGGGTTGTCGGTGCCGGTGACTTTGAAGCAGCTGATGTGGATTTCCTTGGTCTGTTTCATGGGCGTGGTCTCGTCTGGTTAGAGGCGGGTGGCGGTCCAGCTGGGCGGTTGGTTCATGAGTTCCGTGGTGCAGGGGGCGCAGAGTGAGTGGTCCGGAGTGATCTGGGTGCCGCAGGCGGCGCATAGGTGATGCGTTGGTGTCGGTGTTTTTGGATCGATGACCCAGGTGGTGCCGGCCAGGACTGCGATTTCCGGTTGCAGTTTTTTGTCAGGATTCATTTGAAATCCCTTGTTTCATAAGGAAATACAGATAAGATTAAACAAGTATTTCGTATTGCAGCGCCGAAGAAACATGTGTTTCTTTGAGCCATTATTAATGAATCTATTGTTTCATGTCAAGAAGAAAACGAAACTAATATTTCATGAATGCTAACTTTAACGACGTCTGGGAAAGACTAGTTGAGGCAACAGATATCCGGTTCAACAAAGATCTGGCTGAAATTGTTGACGTAACACCTCAATATGTCTCTCAAAAGAGAAGGAAAAACGAATTTCCATTTGGGTGGGCTTACCTGGTAGCACAAAAATATAATTTGCTTACAGAGTGGATCATTACTGGCAAGCCTCCGAAAAATATTGAAGGGAAAAAAAAGGATTCACTCCATTTTCAGATACTTAACGATCTTGATGAATGGCTGCAGGAATTAGTAGTAGGCGAACCTTACCGCAAGGAATGGTTCCGTGCGTCTATTGAGGATTCTTTTCCGATGTTTCGAGAGTGGAAGAAAAGAAAAGAGAATGAGGAAGGCAGAAGTGATATCGATCCACAGTCTAATGTAGCGTAGACACGCACAACTGGTAAACAAATATTACCAAAAAGCACCTTTCAAGGAGGTCCTTGAAAACCCTGTACTACTGAGTGTCATATTCTGAATATATGATATGCAGTTTTGCGTATTATACGAAGTTCGCCTAAGCAGTTATTTTGCACTTATTTTTCTTTTCCGCTAACTCTTGATAATATTTCGGTATGATTTGTCGATGTTATTTAACATATAATTACAGGTATTTATCGTTTATACCTATGGACAAAATCATGGTGATCTGAAAAAATGCTAGTCTTCAAATTAGCCGAAGATCTCCTACAAATAAGTACTAACAGCGAATTCGCCTAATTAACGTTATGCAATAATGGAATATTCTAAGTTTCAACAATCTGTTATTGAAGCAATTAAAGATTGCAAAAGTGAAGTAAAAAATTGTTGCGAAAATGCGCTACTCCATCTTGAAAAGGCATGGCTTATCAAAGATATAGATGCAGAGATGGCAGTTTTCAGAGGAATAACAGCAGAAGAGGAAGCCGCAATTGCATTATTTTTTTGTCTCAAGAAGCACCAATACAATAATGCTAATAAATTACCATTCAAACAACATCCTGCAAAGCTAGGTTTGTATCCGTTTCTGAGACATATTGGTAATCATCTAGCTGGCACGTTCTTTTCAGAGTCAAGCCCATTTGAAAATCATCGATTGAAATTAATTGATGTTAACGGCAGAAAAGCATTAGTAATAATATTCAAACTGAAGAATCACAATATAGACATTAGACCACTTCCTCCTCTACACTTCACTATTTCAAATGATGAAACTGGTGAAATCAAAACATTTGATATCGATTTTAAAGAGTTGTACATAGGTGATAATTATAAAAACTCTTTAAAATATATAGAAGATGTTTCAAGTAAAAGAAACAGATTGCTCTATGCAAATAGTGCTGGAAAGCCAGAAGTTAAAGGGGATATGGAGGAATACTTAAACTTCCAAAAAATGAAAGTATTTCTATTTATCTACATTGTACTTCTGATCGACCCTTGGGAAAAAGCGGAAGGTTCTTCAGGGTTTGTTCAGCAAGCCTTAGATTCATATCTGTTATTACTTAATAGAATCCAGAAAGAAGATGTAATACAGGCCCAACAAAGCGTTTGAGGCGATCTCGCTGAAACTCGCCGCTCAACTTCACGTTATATGGTGGAAAGTATAATTAAAATGAAAGACGAAGCGTATATTAAGGCTATTGGCCATATCCTATTCTCTTTTCAAATGCTTGAAGAAGGGCTGAAAATATGTGTAGGCCTTTCTTATGACATAATATCTGCAGTAGTTCCAAGTGAACTTTCATTTAAAGTCAATGCGAAGAAAATTGAAAAATCCTCATTAGGTAGCCTTATAACGTTGTTTTCAGATGTTACTAAAAATCATTCTCTAGTTACAGACTTGAAAAATATTGTCCAATGGAGAAACTTTTGTGCACATAATGCATATTTACATGAATTTCAAAACAGAAATGATCAAAGTAATTTTTCAAACCATTCTATAGAAGATTTAGTTAAAGTACTAAAGCATTTAAATGAATTAGTAAATCGTGTAGGAATAGAAGTGGCTAAGCTGAGAGAAGTTCAAAAGAAACTGGAATAATAAAGACATATAACCAGGCGTTCAAAGGGACTGCATGAGGCTCGGCGTTTAAAAACTCCGTGGCAGGTCAAAACATAAATCATATATATAAAGTAAATACTAGAGGCCCCGCAGCCCCTTAACTTCACGTTAGATTAAAATACTTCATAAAGTGAAATTGGAAGAGATATGAACACCAATATTAACAGAATCGAAAATGAAGATAAAAATGAAATAAAAGATCGAAAACAAAGCGATTGGTCACGCACTAAGTGCTTTGTTATAATCTTATTCTCGTCTGTTGTAGTATATAAAATAGCAATAACACCAGTGGAAATAGTTGTTGATTTTCCCACTTTGTTGTCTCTCTTGTTAGCTTTCTTTTCTGTAGGGTTAGCAGCTTTGTTCTATTTTAAAGCCACTGAAAGCTCTAATGTTTTTTATGATAATACAATCAAATTCACAAATGAAATTGCCTCGTTGCTTGTAAAGATTGAAAGTGGCTTTGGGGAAAAGCTACGACATCTTGATGAAGGTTATACCAGTATGCGAGACAAAATGGATGGCATCCCTCGAAATTATGAAATTGAAGACACAAAAACGGAAATCAAGAAAGGTCAAGAAGAATTACAAAAAAAGTTGGTTGAAAAAGATAAGCTAGTAGAAGAATATGCTGCAAAGGCCCAGCTAGGCGAAGAGGAAAAAAAGGCATTTAAGGATAGACTAGACAAATATATGCAAGAGTATAATTCAGCTATAAAAGAAATATCTTTTCTAAAAAATAAGTTAAAACATGCTGAATATCTTTCTTCGCATTCTGAAATAGACTTAATTGAAAATGACTTGATCGAATTCATAGTTACAAGGTTATTTTCTCTAATATCACCAGCATTAATTTTAGAAGGTAGTAGGGCAGCAATAAACAGAGAATTTCAGCAGATCAAAAATAGGTTACCAAAATCCTTTGTCACTAGCTTACAAAAACATGAGCTATTGACCCCTCAAGGTACTATATCTGGAAAGGGGGCTTTATTACTAAAACAAATTGCAGAGGATTATTCTTTATCTAACCAATCGTTTCACCGGACTCGCTGAAGCTCGCCGGTGAACTTCACGTGAAAACGAGAAACAATTACAATCACAGTGTCCCGTGTGTATCCCGGATCGATCTGTAGATCCTGATTTTACTGCATGGTCCGGGGTTCGACTCCCGCCGCCCTTAAAGATTCAGTGTTCTTCCCAAAAAGTTACCACCTCTCTGTTTTTACGCATGTTTTACATGGCTTGATAAGTATAGCACTAAGTGCTATAGTGTGTTCATGAAAAAACTGATGACGAAGAGATTTGCCAAGTGGTCTGCAAAGCAAAAGATCCATTCCAGAGCTCTGGAAGAAGCTTTGTCAGAGGTTATCAGTGGGAACTACGGGGTCAATCTCGGCGGGAATGTCTACAAGAAAAGAATCAGGTTTGAAGGCCAGGGGAAAAGCGGAAGCGGGAGAACAATAATCTGCTACAAAACGGATGATAGAGCCATTTTCGTCCATGGCTTTACGAAAAAAGAGAAATCAAATCTATCGGATAAGGAACTTGTTGCGTTCAAGGAGCTTGCCAAGATCCTGTTAAACCTATCATCTGAAGATCTGGATATGGCCATCAGCAGTGGAGCACTTAGGGAGGTACGATCATGAGAAAATCAATTTCCAAATCAGTAACGAGCACCGTTGCCGATCTGAACAACTTAGGGTTGGTAGACGATATCACGCTCAGGAATATAGAGAGCCTTTGTCTTCCTGAAATTAAGGATTATAGCCCTGAGCATATCGCAGGGATCAGGAAACGATTCAAGTTGAGCCAGGCGGCCATGGCCAGTCTGTTCAATATCAGCACTTCAACCGTGCAAAAATGGGAACAAGGGAACAAGAAGCCTACAGGGGCATCAAAAAAGCTCTTGGACATTATGGAAAGGAAAGGGTTAAAAGCACTCGTGTGAAAAAAATGTCAGTCGATCTGAAAGGTAAAGACGGTTTCGAATCGTGCCACCTGATTAAAACGAAGACCATGACTGGTGAAATCGAATCCAGCCATGGTCTTCGTTGTTGAATCAATAAGAAATCGTCACTTCTCCTGCAGCTCCTCCAGTTCCAGCAGTTCCAGGGGAATCGGTGCTACCAGGTCCACCCGTTCCGGTGCCGTTGACCCCCTGGTAGCCGTCTCCACCTTCTGCGCCATCACGCCCTTGTGAGCCTAAGCCTCCTGTGCCGCCATTGAGGCCATCAAGGCCAGGATCTCCAATACCAAAAGAATTGCTGAAACCGCCACCACCGCCACCATGTCCTCCGGTCGCAGAGGCTAGGACAACTAGGCCCCGGAGTATTTGCGAACTACCGCCCGAGCCACCACCACCGCCGGCGGCTGCTCCTGCATTATTGCCGTCAACGCCATCATCATAACCGCCATCTCCGCCTGGAATTGATGGTGCAATTGCGCCACCCTGACCGCCAGATCCACCGCCGCCTACTATAATGGTCAGGGCTTCCCCAGAGGTTACGGCAAAGGTTGTTGAGGCTGTTTGTCCTATGCTTCCCGTTCCGCCGTTACCACCCGTGGCTCCGTCCATGCCGAGTGCTCCGCCACCTCCGCCTCCTTGCCCTCCAATCACCATAACACTCAGTTGCGTTACTCCAACCGGGACAAGAAATGTCTGGGAGCCGCCCGTAAACGTGAAGGTTTCACTTCCTGTTGGCGGCGGCTCCGGTGGGTTTTCGTCCGACGAGTCACGTTCACCACTGGTCTGAGCGTGGGCAGGAACCACGATCAGGCTGGTGATCGGTTTAAACCACCTTTCAGGTAAAAACTGGGCGCCAGCAAGGACGCCAGAGGCTACTAATGTTTTCTGAAGAAGTTTTCGTCTGCCCAAATTGCTGATTTGCTTCTGCGTAGCAATAATTGATGTTTCAGCGTCATCTTGTGGTCCATCGCTCATGTTGTTGTGCTCCTTCCAAAGTTTCGAGAAAATACAAACGCATCTGTACGAAGGTGCAAATATTGCCCCCACTGTAGTTCTTTTCCCAAGACAACGGAACAAGGTTTTCCACCTGTTCCGCGAATGTCTGGATCATTACTTGAAGAAAACTGCTAACTATCTGCAATATAATGGGTCTTGTTATAATGAGAAAGGACGGAGTCGGGGATTAAGCACGATTTGACAAGAAAACCTTGTCAAATGGTCTTAGGTCGGATAAATGCCGCCTATTGAAAAACAATCTGTTAAGATTGAATCAGCCAATAAAAATCCGGGAGGGTTTCGGGAGGGAAGGACGCCCTAATAACAGACTGATATCATAGGATAAATGGCGGAAGTGCATGGGAATCGAACCCACCCGACAGGCTGTTAACCCGTCACACCGGATTTGAAGTCCGGGAGGGCCACCAGTGCCCTATCCACTTCCACACGGCTTGAATGATTACCGATAAAGCACACAGATTAATTAATATTGACCGGGAAAGCAACTTATTATAATACATCTTCTATGGGGTCCGGCACGGGCAGCCCGCTGTGGACTCCTGCCAAGAACTGAAGACCTTCCTGTTTTTTCGCTTGTTTCAGGGATTAAGCCGGGACGGACGACCGACCAACAATCAAGCAACCAAAACATCGTATGCAGTGTGAGAGACTGATCAAGCTGGTTAAAACGTGGTATTTGCACGTAAAAGAAGAGACCATGGCCCCGGCCCGGATGGTTCAGTTTATCAAACAGCACGTTGCCACCTGCCCGGTTTGCAAAGAAGACCCGAGCCTCCAGGAAGAAATCGACAGGATCACCGACATCATCCTGCCTGAATCGAAGATTCCCAAAGCGGTTCGCCTGCGCCAGGAACTCGACGAAGAACTCGATGAAGACGACGAGGAAACGGCCGACGACGACACCGACGAAGAAAGCGATGATGACAGCGATGACCTGGAAGAAGACGAATTCGCCGAAGAGGACGACGACGCAGACGACGAGTTCTGATCACCTCATACCGGTATCACCGCTGCCCAGAGCGCGGCTATCGACCATCCTGCGACCGAAACGAGTTGCACCGGCCCGGTGACGGCAGCCGAGACGCCAGCCAAACGGCAGCCAGCGCCAACAGACCGGTCGCGGCAAACCCCAGCGCAAATCCGCCGCTTACCTCGGCAAGTACCCCTGCGCCATATGGGCCGATAATCTGGCCAATACCAAAGACAAAGGTGACAAAACCAAAGATCGAGGCCGTCTTTTCGGGCCCGGCGAAATCGCCGACCAGCGCCGCCACGATCGGAGGAATGCTCCAGGCGACCAAGCCGAAACAAAGAATCGACAGATACAAGAAAGGGAGCGGCAACAGTGTCATTGCCGAAAAATAGGCGGTGGCCTGGATGGCAAAGACAAGCATCAGTCCGGCCCTCCTGCCGAATCGATCCGACAGCCAGCCGAAAATGGGACCGGAACCCAGGCTGAGCAGACCGATGATGGACCACAGCAGACCGGCATACTGTTCCGAAAATCCCCGCTCCTGAACCAGGGAGGTCACCAGAAACGTCACATAGATGACGTACGTACAGCCAAAGAGGAAATAGATGGCTGCGCAATGCAGGGTCATCCGCCGCATCTCTGTTGGCGACAGCGCTATGCCGCCGGTTCGGCCGGTCTGCCTTGCACCTCCCCCGAAACGAGTACGACCGGCAGGCCGGTTCCTGGCGAAGGTCCCGCAGATCATGGCCATGACCAGGGCCAGCCCGCCAAGGACCAGCCAACTCATGCGCCACCCGCCGCCGGTTGCATTGAGTAGCGGTACCAGGTGCCCCGCTACGACAATACCAAAGCCGTTGCCGATCACCACCATTCCCGAGGCCCGGCCTCGAACGGCAGGTTCGAACCAGGCGGCAATCAATGCCATGATCGGCACATTGGCCAGGGCACTGCCGATTCCGGTAAAGCAATAGAGCAACATGATCACGCCGAGATGATCGGTGCAGCCGATCACCACCATCGAGCCGCCAACCAGCATCAGAGCCAAAAAGATGAGCAGACGCGCGCCGAAGAGTCCGGTCAACTTTCCGCAGAACAACACTGCGCCGAGATAGCCGCAGAAGTTCAACGTACCGATGGTTCCCATCTGGGAATAACTGAGGTGCAGCGCCTCCCCCATAGCCGGCAGCATCATGCCCAGCGCGAAGCGACCGATGCCCAGGGCGGCAAACAATCCGCACATCCCGACGACAATGATCACCGGACGATACCGCCGCCAATCGTCGTCCCAGGTCTTGAGCAGTCGATTTCCCATGATTACCGACCAGGTTTGCCTTGCTTTTTTCGGTGAAGGAACGCACTAATGAAACAAAGCGCCGACCGTTTTGTCGCAGGCGCATCACCCCCGTCAACAAGATCCGTCATGGCACACCGATTCAACCCGTTTGAAGATCGGCTGAGCAGGGATATTCGCAATGACCTGTCGGCGTCGCTGCCGCAGGTGCTCGAAAACCGTTGCCTCGATGGCGCTCGCAGCGTCGCCGAGGCCTACCTGCAGAACAACCCGGCAGAGATCTATCGAGATTACATCGAGCGGCGCCTCACCGCCTATCACCTGGTCCTGGAGTCACTTGCACCATCCGGTCCACCGGCACCCCTGATGACGGCGGCAATCCTCTGGGATCTCGGTTTGTTCTTTGAGGTACATGAGGTTCTCGAGTTGCACTGGCTGCAGGCAACCGGTGATCTGAAACAACTTCTGCAGGCGCTGATTCGCGCCGCCGGCGTCTACATCTACCTCGAAGCCGGCTACCCTCAGCGATCCGCCAAGATCGCCGCCAAAGCGGTGCCGGTGCTCAGACGACTGCAAGACATGGCAGCAGAGCAGCTGCAGATCGAAGCGATGATTGCCGCCCTTGAAGAACCGCTCGATACGACACCGCCACGTCTGCGCCGAGAATAAACAGGTCAAGGCCCATTGTCGGCTCAACAGACGAAAAACACTGGGCTCTAGTCTCTCAGCGAGTCATGCCGCCTACAGCAGCTCCTCGACTTTCTGTCGAATGGCGGCGGGATCGCAGCCTTGGTAACCCACCTGCTCGCCGAGCCCACCCTGCCCTTCTCTGGTCGTTCCCAGTCGGGCATAACGCGGCGAGAAGCCGTTTTCCAGTAGCCAGGTACCATAGCGGCTCCCCAGGCCGGTTTTGAGGTTCTGGCTTTCTACGACCAGTACGAACGGGCTGGCTCCGGCCCGGGCAAGCATCTCGGTATCGACGACATTAAGGGTAGACTTGTTGATCAAACCGACCTCGATACCATCCTGGCGCAGCCGTTCAACGGCATCGAGGCAGCGATACAGCATCTCTCCGTACGAGACGATATAGCCGGCCGTGCCGCTTCGAATCAGTTCGTCCTTACCCGGTTCAAAGCGATAACCTTCGCCGAAGAGTTTCGCACCGTTTTCAGCGAGGATGAACGGAGTGGCCGAGCGGGTCGAGAAAATGAACCGCAGGCCCTGATCAGCAAAAATCAGCGGCAGCATCGCCCGCAATTGCAGGGCGTCGGCAGGGAAATAGAGCCGGGTGATGTCTCCTTCGGCCAAGCCGTTATCGGCGAAAAATGCGTTGATCCCAAAATGGCAGGTGTTATCGGCCATGTCGTCGACGCCGATATGGGAGAAATGGGCAAGGACATTGGCCCGATTGAGCCGGGCCATGGTGATTTCCGAAACGACCATCTCGAGAAACGCGGAGAAGGTGCCGAAAATTCCCTGGCGGCCGGACTCGGAGCCGAAACCGGCGGCAACGGAATAGTTGTTGCGCTCCATGATACCGCCGTTCACGTAGACGGCCGGATGGTTCTTGCGGATATGGTGAAGCCCGCAAGAGCCTTCGAGATCGGAATCGATGACGAGCACCTTGTCGGCAAGGTTTTCCATGCTGTCGAGCAGTTCGCTGATGATCTTGCCGAAATCGTCGCGGCACTTGCCAGTCTCTTCGCTGCTGCCGAGATAGACAATCTTTTCCTTGGCGACGTCGGTCTTGCGTAGCACGCTCACCGCTTCGGCCTGTCCCCGGGACTCCAGATAGTCGATGGCATACGGCACCGGGATGACGTCGTGTCCCTTTGGCAGCCCCTCGATACCCGGCACACCCGGGGCCATCTTGCGCTTGCAGATCACCGCGGCCGGCCCGGAACCGGTCAAGGCGGCGCGAACCCGATCAAACAGCGCATCGAGATCTTCGCCATCGACTTCGCAGACCGTCAGTCCGTGACCGGCCAGTGTTTTGCCAACGGAAAAACCCGGCAGATAGGTACTCGGGTGACCGGCGATGGTAACATCGTTATCGTCGATGAACAATTTGACATTGAGCCCCCGGGAGACGGCATAACGGGCTGCCTCGGCATCGTCGCCCTCCTGTTGCGAACCGTCGCTGCCGAACAGGACGACGATCTTTTCCGGGTCGGCTTCAGCCACACCGTTGACATAGCTCCAGAGATGACCGAGCCGGCCCGAGCTGAAATAGACCCCTGCCGCTTCGTCCCGCTCCGGGTGACCGTAGAGTCCTTTACCGAACTCCCGGTAGTGCAACAGATCGTTATAGGATTTCCGGCCGTTAAGGGCCGCCAGCAGATACTGGATGGCCACCCGGTGTCCGGCCTCGTCGAAATGGACAGGAAAGAGACCGTTCTCGCCTTTCATGAAGCCGTCGGTAATCAGTACTTCCGGAACGATGTCGAAAGCACCGCCGGTATGACCGCCCAATCCTTTGACATTGGCCAGTGCGGTAAAGAAAATGAGGCTGTCCCGAACCAGCGAGATATTGGTCCGCAGCTGGTTCCGCTGCTCATCGGTCAACGTGGTCTGCGCGAAACTGAACTGCAGCGGCTGATAACCGCTCATGTCTATCGGAAATGTCATATCGTCCTCCACAACGATAAGGGATGCATCGAAAAAATCAGACTGCCGTGGGTGTTTGAGAAAGAGGTCTACTTTATTCGAGATCCTTTCCAAAAACCACGCTTTTTTCCGTTTATCGAGGACGATCACCCGATCTGCCGCACCAGGTCGGGAATGGTTGCGGGCAGTTACCGCCGCGGCAAAAAATTGGCAGCGGTAACCGCACCCGTTTACGGCTTGCCAAAGCCGCCACCGCCGGGAGTCTCGATAACGAACAGGTCGCCCGGCTGCATATCGATCTCATCATTGCCGCGCAGCTCCACCCGACTGCCGTCTTTCCTGACGACGTAGTTGCGCCCACGGGCACCGTCTTCTCCTCCCGCCAATCCATACGGCGCCGTTTCCCGATGCGAGGAGAGAATCGTTGCGGTCATCGGCTCGAGAAAGCGCATCTCCCTGATCACGCCGTCGCCGCCGCTGTAACGGCCTGCGCCGCCGGAGCCCCGCCTGATGGCAAAAGACTCGAGCCGCACCGGAAACCGCCACTCCACCACCTCCGGATCGGTCATCCGGGTATTGGTCATGTGGCTATGCACCGCACTTGTCCCGGGATGATCCGGACCGGCACCGGTACCACCGCAGATGGTCTCATAGTTCTGGTAGGTTTCATTGCCGTAGACGAAATTGTTCATCGTTCCCTGCGAAGCCGCAAGAATACCGAGCGCACCGTACAGCGTGTCGGTAATCGCCTGGGAAACCTCGGTGTTTCCGGAGATCACCGCGGCCGGATAGCGCGGCGAGATCATCGTCTCCGGCGGCACGACAATCCTGAGCGGCTTAAGGCACCCTTCGTTGAGCGGGATCTCGTCGTTGACCAGGGTGCGAAAGACATAGAGCACGGCTGCCCGGCAGACGGCGGTCGGTGCATTGTAGTTACCCGGGTGCTGGGGTGAGGTACCGGTGAAGTCGATAACCGCCTCACGGCGCTCCCGATCAACCCTGATCTCGACGGCGATCTGCTGGCCGCCGTCGAGATGATTGACGAAACGGCCGTCCTTGAGTACGTCGAGGACCCGCCGCACCGATTCTTCGGCATTGTCCTGAACGTGTTTCATGTAGGCGTGCACCACGTCGAGACCGAATTGGGCGACCATTTTGCGCAACTCGTTGACGCCGGTTTCATTGGCGGCTATCTGCGCGGTCAGATCGGCCATATTCTGGTTAATATTGCGGCAGGGATAGGGACCGGAGGCAAGCAGCCGCCGGGTCTCTTCTTCGCGTAGCCGACCGTCCTCGACAAGCAGGAAATTATCGATCAATACCCCTTCCTCGTCGATATGACGGCTGTCCGGCGGCGACGATCCCGGTGTCCGGCCACCGATATCGGCATGATGGCCGCGCGAACCGACGTAGAACAGAATGTCCCGGCCAGCTTCATCGAATACCGGCGTCACGACGGTCACATCGGGCAGATGGGTGCCGCCGTTGTACGGTGCGTTGAGCATATACACCGAACCGGGCCGCATGGTCGCCTCGTTTTCACGAATAATGGTCTTGACCGAGTCGCTCATCGAACCGAGATGCACCGGTACGTGGGGTGCGTTGGCCACCAGATCGCCGTGCTCGTTGAAAACCGCACAGGAAAAATCGAGCCGCTCCTTGATGTTGACCGAATAGGAGGTATTGGCAAGCGTTGCGCCCATCTGCTCGGCAATCGACATGAAAAGATTGTTGAACACCTCGAGCATCACCGGATCGACATGGGTACCCACCGCCTCCGCGCGTGGACGTTGCAGGTAGCGGGTCAGAATCAGGTGCCGGCGGTTGTTCAGGGCGGCCCGCCAGCCCGGCTCGACGACCACCGTGCCGGTCGGCTCGATGATAATGGCCGGACCTTCGACGGCCTGCCCCGGTTCAAGGACCGCCCGATCGAACAGCGGCGTGGTCTGCCACTGCCCGGCCATGAATACGTCCGCCCGGGCAATCGGCTCAAAGGGCTGATCGTCCGGACCCTCGTCGATCATCTCGTCGTCCTGCATCTCGCCGGCCCCAACCGCCTCGATCGATACCGCCTCAACCATCAGCCTGCGCTCGCGGGCAATAAAGCCGAACCGCTGCCGATGAGCCTGTTCGAACGCCTCGCGCATTGTCTCACACTCTCCGGCTTCAACAATCAGCGACGTGTCGGTGCCGTCATAGCGGATATGGACCCGTCGCAGCACGACGATTTCTTCCGCCGCCACACCCTGACTGACCAACTCCTGCCGGGCCTCTTCTTCCAAGGGCCGGCTTTTCGACTCGATTATCGCCATGACCGGCTCATCAAGGACATGTTCGATCTGAACTTCGCGCATCGCGGTGATATCGGCCAGACCCATGCCATAGGCCGACAGGACGCCGGCAAAGGGATGGAGAAAAATCCGCGTCATGCCGAGGGCGTCGGCAACCAGACAGGCATGCTGCCCACCGGCGCCGCCAAAACAGTTCATCGTGTAATCGGTGATATCATGACCGCGCTGGACCGAGATTTTCTTGATGGCATTGGCCATGTTCTCAACGGCAATGCGCAGAAAGCCGTCAGCCACCAGTTCCGGCGGTTGCACCGGCAGGTCGGTGGCCCGGGCGATCTTTGCTGCCATCTCGGCAAACCGCGCGACAACCGCCTCCCGATCGAGCGGCCGATCGGCATCGGCGCCGAAAACATGGGGAAAGAAATCGGGCTGGACCTTGCCGAGCATCACGTTGCAGTCGGTGACGGTCAGCGGCCCACCGCGCCGATAGCAGACCGGGCCGGGATTAGCACCAGCCGAGTCGGGACCGACCCGATAGCGGGCGCCGTCGAAGTGGAGAATGGAGCCGCCACCCGCCGCCACGGTATGGATATGCATCATCGGTGCACGCATCCGCACCCCGGCGACCATGGTCTCGAAACTGCGCTCATAGGCGCCGTCGTAATGGGCAACATCCGTTGACGTGCCGCCCATGTCAAAACCGATCAGCTGCCGGTAACCGCTCATTTCAGCGGTCTTGACCATGCCGACGACGCCGCCGGCCGGACCGGACAGGATCGCGTCGCGCCCCTGGAACATCCGGGCATCGGTCAGGCCGCCGTTGGACTGCATGAACATCAGCCGCGGCCCGCTTTCTCCGGTACCGCCAAGATCGCCAGCCACCTGGTCGACATAACGCCGCAGGATCGGTGACAGGTAGGCATCGACCACGGTGGTATCGCCGCGCGGCACCAGTTTCATCAGCGGGCTCGCTTCATGACTGGTCGACACCTGGGTAAAACCGATGGACCGGGCCAGCGCAGCCGCCCGCTGTTCGTGCTGAGGGTAGCGATAGGCGTGCATGAAGACGATGGCCACGGCGCGGATACCGCGCTCATAAGAGGCACGCAGACTGCGCGTCAACTCGTCTTCGTCGAATTCGCAAATAACCTCTCCCCCGGCCCCGAGTCGTTCGCTGACCTCGGCGACTTCTTCGTAGAGCAGTTCCGGCAACACGATATGGCGATCGAAGAGGCGCGGCCGGTTCTGATAACCGATCCGCAGTGCATCACCGAACCCCCTGGTAATCACGAGCAGGGTCCGGTCACCGGTGCGCTCGAGCAAGGCGTTGGTGGCCACCGTAGTTCCCATCTTGACATGTTCGATGTGTTCGGTCGGGATCGGCTCGCGCTTGCCGATGCCGAGCAGATCGCGAATACCCTGGACCGCGGCATCGTCATACTGCTCGGGATTTTCTGACAACAATTTATGGGTGACGATGGTGCCGTCGGGCTGCCGGGCGACGACATCGGTGAAGGTTCCGCCTCGATCGATCCAGATGCGCCAGGCCGTGCTGTTTTTCGTCTCCATGGTCGTTCCGCGGTAAAGGATTGTGGTAGTGTGGAAGGAGTGTAATAGAAATTTTTTATCGACATTTTGTCAATGTAATGCCATAATGCCATCAGGACGACGGAATTGCAAGATCATATTGGGTGCCATTTCCATTCCGTTTATGGTAGTTTTACACTGCTGGTCACCGTCTTTCCACCACCAACACGAGAGGAGCGTATCATGAAACGGTTGAAAAAACTCATCCATGGCCTGTTGTTCTCCCTGTCCATCTGCTCCCTGACCGCTCTGGCTCAAGCGGCCGACACCTGGGACATGCCGACCCCGTATCCGGACAAGACGTTCCACACTCAGAATATCATGCAGTTTGCCGATGAAGTTCGCCAGGCAACCGACGGCAAGCTCGACATCAAGATCCATTCGGCCGGTTCGTTGTTCAAGCATCCGGAAATCAAAAATGCGGTGCGTGGCGGTCAGGTGCCGATCGGCGAATTCTTCGTCTCCCTGCTCTCCAACGAAAACCCGGTATTCGGTGCCGATTCCCAGCCCTTTCTGGCCACTAACTACGAAGATGCTGAAAAGCTGTGGGCGGCCCAAAAGCCGATTGTCACCGCCCTGCTGGAAAAACAATCGCTGATGCCGCTCTTTTCCGTAGCCTGGCCGCCCCAGGGGCTCTACACGAAAAAGCCGATCAACACCGTCGATGACCTTAAAGGCATCAAATTCAGGACCTACAACGCGACGCTGGAAAAATTCGCCAATCTGGTCGGCGCCGCACCCACCCAGGTAGAGGTTCCGGATATTCCGCAAGCCTTCGCCACCGGCCGGGTAGAAGCGATGATCACCTCACCGTCCACCGGTGCCGACTCTAAAGCATGGGATTTTGTTGAATATTTCACCGACATTCAAGCCTGGGTGCCGAAAAACATCGTGGTTGTCAACACCCGTGCCTTCCAAAAACTCGACGCTGACATTCAGCAGGCCGTTTTGACCGCGGCCGCCAACGCCGAAAAACGCGGCTGGGAGATGAGCCGCAAGGAAACCGCGGACCAGATCGCCGTCCTCAAGGAAAATGGCATGAAGGTCGTCGAGCCGAGCGAGGAGTTGATGGCTGGCCTGAAAAAAGTCGGTGACGAGATGCTGGCCGAATGGAAGGAGGCCGCCGGCGCCGAAGGTGAGTCATTGCTGCAGGCCTACGGCAAATAAACAATCCCCTGAGCGGGAGCGGCGTCTTTGTCGCTCCCGCCCGAACGGGCCTGTCGACCGATGCGAAGAGTTCTCGACACCCTGTATCTGGTAAGCGGCTGGCTGGCGGCTTTCTTCATCGCCGCCATTGGTGGCGTTGTTGTCGCCCAGGTGAGCATGAACCTGATTGATCGCGCCAGCACGTTACTACGTGGCACCGCCGTCGGTCTGACCATTCCGTCCTATGCCGATTTCACCGGTTTTTTCCTGGCCGCCGCATCGTTTCTCGCCCTGGCCCATACCTTTCGCCAGGGCGAGCATATCCGGGTCACCATCCTGATCGGCCATTTGCCCGCCAGGATCGCCTGGGCTTTCGAATTCTGGTGCGTTGCCGTAGCCGCCGCCATTTCCTGCTACTTCACCTGGTACACCGGGGTACTCGTCGGCGAATCATACCGCTTCAACGATCTCTCTCCGGGAATGATCGCCGTGCCGTTATGGATTCCGCAAACAGCCATGCTCATCGGGCTGATCATCCTGTCCATCGCTTTGATCGACGAGTTTGTCGGTCTGCTGCGGGGCAGGAAACCCGCGTACCTGGAGAGTGACGAGGGGCTGTTGGTCAGCGAACCCTACGAAAACGACGCGCCACCGGCTGAGACGGAGCAGCGCCGTGCCTGAAATGTTCATGATCGCACTGCTCCTGGTCTTTCTGCTGGCGTTGCTGGCCAGCGGGATCTGGGTGGCATTCTCCCTACTGGCAGTCGGCATGGCCGGCATCCATTTCTTTTCCGGCGCTCCCCTGGGCAATGTCATGGCTACCACCATCTGGGGCGCAAGCAACAGTTGGGCGTTGGCCGCATTGCCGCTTTTTATCTGGATGGGCGAGATTCTCTTTCGCTCACATCTGTCAGAAGACATGTTCACCGGGCTTTCTCCCTGGCTGTCCAAACTCCCCGGCCGACTGCTGCACGTCAACATTCTCGGCTGCGGTATCTTCGCGGCCGTCTCCGGATCGTCAGCGGCCACCGCCGCGACCATCGGCAAAATGTCGCTGCCCGAACTGGCGCGGCGCAATTACCCGGAAAAGATGATGGTCGGCACCCTGGCCGGCTCGGCGACCCTCGGCCTGCTCATTCCACCGTCGATTATCCTGATCGTCTACGGCGTCGCCACGGAACAGTCTATCGCCCGCCTCTTTATCGCCGGCATCCTGCCGGGCCTGTTGCTGGTCACCCTCTTTATCGGCTATGTCGTAATCTGGTCGCTACTCAACAAAGAACAGATCCCCAAACAGGTTGAAACGTTGCCGCTCGCCGAGAAGATCCGCCGCTCGCGCCGGCTCATTCCGATCATCCTGCTCATCGTCGGGGTAATCGGCTCCATCTATGCCGGTATCGCCTCGCCCACCGATGCCGCCGCCGTCGGTGTACTCCTCGCCCTGCTGCTTTCCTGGCTGGGTGGGACCCTGGACCGAAAGACCTTCCTTGACGGCCTGATGGGCGCCACCAAGACATCCTGCATGATCGCCTTCATCCTCGCCGGTGCCGCCTTTCTCACGGTCGCCATGGGCTTTACCGGAATCCCGAGAATGCTGGCCGAATGGATCGGCACGCTGAACCTTTCACCCTATGCCCTGCTCGCCGCTCTATCCATTTTCTTCATCGTACTCGGCTGTTTTCTTGATGGCATTTCGGTGGTAGTGCTGACGACATCGGTCATCATGCCGATGATCGAGCAGGCCGGGATCGATCCGCTCTGGTTCGGTATCTTCGTCGTATTGGTGGTTGAAATGGCCCAGATCACGCCGCCGGTCGGCTTCAATCTGTTCGTCATTCAAGGCTTGACCGGCATGAATATCCTGCGGGTCGCGGCTGCGGCGATACCGTTTTTCCTGCTGCTGGTCGTCGCGCTGATCCTGATCACCGTGTTTCCGCAGATCGTTACGGTCCTGCCCGGCATGATGGGCGGTTAAAAAGCGTCAGAGCGATGATGCCGCTCTGGCCGCCTGGTCGTAGAGTCCCGACATGAAGCGCAGGACCACGGCGGCGCGACTGACTTCGATGCCTTCCCGATCAAACGAGGCAAACGCCGAGACCAGGCAACGCTCGCGCACATCCCGATAGGACTCGCAGGCCTGCCGGCCTTCCTCGGTTGAACAATAAAAAATCTCCTTGCCGCGCTTCTCCCGGCCGACAAGGCCTGCCTTGACCAGTTTTTTCAATGCATAATTGACCGTGTGCTGATCTTCCACGTGGAGCACGAAACAGATGTCGGCCAGCCGTTTGCTGCGGTTTCGGTGGTTGACGTTGTGCAGGACGAGAACCTCGAGCGTACTGAAATCGGGGTGACCGGCAGCGGCCATGCACTGGACGATCCAGCGACTGAAAGCGTTGTTGGCGGTAATCAGACCATACTCCAACTCGCTCATCTGCCAGCCCCCCGCCGACGCGAGATGCTCCGAGGAAACTATCGGACTGAAGTGCTTCAGGTCAAGATTCTGTTTTTTTCCGCTCATAGACGTCTCCGCACCTCCTTCTTTCTTGTCTGCTTGCCGAATCCTGAACATACCAGAAGCACTGCCCGCTGCCAACTGCCGGCAGTCTCATTGCTGAACACTACAGCACACGGCCAGGTGCACCCAGTTGCAAGCAGCGACCTGATCCGGCAGAGCAAACGAAAACGTTACATGGAGGAATCGATTCTGGTATAGTTACAGCCAGTCTTTGTGCACGCGATGCGGGAGGTGATCTCCGCTAAATCACCGACAATCTCTCACCACCGCTACGGACAGCCCATCATGCCGAAACGAAAGAAAGTATTTGTCATCGACACCAACGTAATCCTGCACGACAGCACCTGTATTCACCACTTCGACGAACACGACATCATCATCCCGATCACCGTTCTCGAGGAACTCGACCAGTTCAAGAAGGGCAGTCAGATCATCAATTACCATGCCCGCGAGTTCGTCCGCGAACTCGATGCGCTGAGCACCGACAGACTATTCAATGGCGGTATCCGTATCGGTGCCGGCAAAGGCACCATTTCCATTCGCCTGGAGATGGATCCCCATCCCGACCTCCTGCCGTTTTTTCCCAACACGGACAAGCAGGACCATCGCATCCTCAACATCGCCTACCACATTGCCAGGCAACAGACCAAACCGGTCATCCTGGTCAGCAAGGATGTCAACCTGCGCATGAAAGCCCGCTCCATCAAGCTGATGGCCGAGGATTACACCACCGACCACGTTCGGGACCCGGCCCATCTCTATTCGGGTTGCCGCTACGAAGAAAACGTCACCACTCGACTGATCGAAAAACTCTATGAAGCCGGGGGCGAACTTGGTCTCGACGATTACGTTGCGGAACCCCCGCTCCGACCCAACGAATTTCTCGTGCTACGCAACGGCAAGAAATCGGCCCTGGCAATCTGCGCGATGAACGGATTCGACGGCAGTTTTGCCCTCAAGCGAGTCAACAAGGAGAGCATCTATGGCATCACCCCGCGCAATGCCGAGCAATCCTTTGCCGTCAGCGCCCTGCTCAATCGGGACATCAAACTGGTAACCATCACCGGCAAGGCCGGCACCGGCAAGACCCTGCTTGCCCTGGCCGCCGCTCTGGAAACCCGGACCCACTACCGGCAGATCCTGCTGACCCGCCCGGTCATGCCGCTGTCCAACAAGGATATCGGCTATCTTCCCGGGGATATCCAGTCCAAGATCAAGCCCTACATGCAGCCCCTCTACGACAATCTCGGTGTCATTCGCGGCCAGTTCCCGGAAAAAAGCGAGATGTTTCAACGTCTGCAGAAAATGCTCGATGAAGAGAAACTGGCCATCGAACCGCTCGCCTATATCCGCGGTCGAAGCCTGGTCAAAATGTATATGATCGTCGACGAGGCGCAGAACCTGACCCCGCATGAGGTGAAGACCATCATCACCCGCGCCGGCGAGGGGACGAAGATCGTCTTTACCGGGGACATCAACCAGATCGACCACCCCTATCTCGGCATCAGGTCAAACGGCCTCAGCAATTTGATCGACAAGATGCAGGGGCAGGCGCTGTACGCTCACATCGACCTGCGCAAGGGCGAACGCTCGGAACTCGCCGATCTGGCCAGCGACATCCTGTAACCACCGCCGCGAGCATTCTCATCCCTCGGCGCCCAGACAAGCGCCTGCTATTGTCCGGATGACAATCAGAAGGTCGGCGTGACACGCTCGACCGTAACCCCGTTGTCCCAGAGCTGGTTGAGCAATTCCTCGCTTTCTCTGCCCCGGATCTCAATACTGACCAGCTGTTGCTCGCGGCTGAAATCATGATGCTGGATGATGGCCAGAATTTCTTTGTTGTGCCTTTGAAATGCTTTGATCATCTTGAAGAATGACTCCGGTCGATGATCGATCTTCAGGTCGAGGCGGGTTCCGGCTCCCTCGGTGGTCATGATATCGAGAAAGGCGTCGAGCACGTTGGTAATGCTGATAATACCGACCAACCGTCCGCTCTCGACCACCGGCAAACCGTCAATTTTATTGCGGCGCATTTTTTCAACCGCCTCGAGCAGTGCGTCGTCGGGGCTCACCGTAATCGGTGAGGATGTCATCACCGCACCGATCGGGGTCGTGGTGCTCAGGTACTCCCCCTCTTGACTATTGTCGGAATCGAGGCTGGAGGGCATGACTTTTTCAATATCGCCGGGACTGACAATGCCCACCAGGACATCTTCCCGCACCACCGGTAACCGTCGGATCCGGTGCTTGCCGAACAATTCACGGGCTTCAGCCAAGCTCGTCTCCGGAGAAATACTGACGACATCTCGTTTCATCCACAATTCTACGTACATGTCACTCCTTTTCGCACGCTCTGATCGACTTATAAAACGATATTCTGCAAGGGGTTCCGACTTGAGTAAAAGGTAATTTTCTGCGTCTCGCTGTTAAGCGCAAAAAAGCCCTCCCGGCAGGTGTGTTTCAGTATCGCTTCGCTGTTGCCGATGCGAATGGTTGCACCGGCCTGAATGATGCCGGCGATCTCGATTTTCTGACCACAGGCGAAACGCAGGCCGCCGGCGGTATCATCGTCGGCCGAAACCGGGATGAGATTGAAGTCCTGCAGCGCCCGGCGACAATCGGCCAACTCTTCTTCATGCTCCTCAAGGTCGGGAGAAGTGCCCCCCGGTCCCAACCGATGACGCAGTCTGAAGACCACCTCCTCGCACGCCTTCTGCCTCTCGATGAGTTGCCCGAGCCGCTCGAACCGCTCGAAATCAACGGCTACTGCCAAGGAAGAATGGGGACTTGAATCGGTATCCACCTGGACGAGCGACAATGACCCGCCGGCAAAAAGTTTTGAGCCGATGATGCGCGACTCCGCGCCGGAGGTCACCGAGCCATGACAACGGACGTCGGCAAAATAGGCCTCCTTGGCGATATGCACCGCACCATGGCAGACAACTCGCCCCTCTTCGAGGTAGTATAGGAAAACATCGCCCCCGGCTTCTATGATCGACTGCTTACCGGTCACACCACCCCGGGCAATCACATTGGCACCGGCTACCTGACCGGATTCGATGATCCCGTTGACCAAAACATCACCACCGGCCTTCAGTATGAAACCGGGCTTGACCGACCCGCCGACTTCAACGCCGCCTTTGCTCCGCACGTTGCCGGTGGTAAAGTCGATATCCTCGGAAATAACCTGTTTGGAGGTCACCTTGACCGTGGTATCGTTGATCACCGAAACCACTCCGCCACAGGCAGCCCTGATCTGTCCGGTTTGCTCGTCGTAAACGATATCGGCGCCGGACTTGACGGACAATTCCTTGCCCGGTAGCTGCGGAACCTCGTGACCGTAGACGTTGATCCCCGGCAAGCCGGCCGTGGCGGCAATTCTGGTGGCCAGCAGCTGATCGGCGTCGACACCGATAAAAACGTTGCGCTCCTTGAAATCGATACTGCCGTCGGACTGCTCGCGCCCCGGCTGTTCGCCGACCTGTACTTCAATGCGCAATTTACCGTTCTGGCCATTGACCGGCATCCGACCGCGAGCAATCACCAATCCGGGCACCGGGGTTCGTTCACCGTGCACCTTGTCAAGGGCGCCGGCAATCGCTTTTTCCCTCACCCCCCAGCGCACACCTGCCTGCTCGAGTTGCTCGAGAATCTGCTGCTGATCAGGTGCCGGGTAGCCATCGATGGGAGGGTAGAGGTTCAATTTAACCGACCAACCGTCCTCACTGATAACGAGCAGCGGTTCGATCTCGACGATAACCACCCGGGTCGAGCCCTCTTTTTTGGTGGATAACCGCGGATAGCCGGAAACTGCAGCCAGCAAACCCCGCTTGTCGGCGCTGTGTTCGACATGTGGGCCCGGAGCCAGTACGGTTTCCTGCGCTTCTTTGTCATCCGGCGCCGAGCTATCAGTCTTGAGCGATGCCAGCAGCGTACCGGCAGGAAGCCACGGGCTTACTTCGAAACTCCTGACTTCCTCTCCTTCTCCGACCTTGACCGTGCCGGTTCTGAAATGCTGTTTGAAACCCACAATACTCTTTCCCGTTGCGGCGCGCAGTTTGCATGCGCCGTCATTTCAAGCCAACAGAGCCGTGCCGCCGGCGGAACCGGCCACATACGACGCCCCTCTTTCCTGCTCACGCCCGCTATTATAGCATATTTTCAGGAAAAATATCGAACACCAGTTAGCAAAGGACCGATCAAAACCGGTCTCGGCATTTACGTGAAATCGTTTCCCCGGGCTGACCGATCCCGCCGGAGGCTGCATCGCAACAGCCGGAGGCAGCACCGGCCAGTCCTTCCGACCATGACGCAGATTTTCGTTGTTCGTTGTGACTCCCGGTCATGGGGGTTAGTCGAGTCTGGCAAGCGCTTCGGCCAATCGGCTGATCCCTTTGTCGATCGACGCTTCGGTCTGGTAAGCAAAGTTCAGGCGAAGAAACTGTTCCCCCGCCGACTTATCGATGAAAAAGCCAGCCCCCGGGGCAAAGCCGACACCTGCATCTACGGCTTGCCGGAGCAGAGCCCCGCCGTCGACTTGTCCGACGAGCCGGAGCCAGAGGAACAAACCGCCCTGTGGAACGGAATACGCGACACAACCGTTGAGATAACGATCCACAGCAGTCACCATCGCCTCCCGCCGCTTCTTGTAGATGCGGATCGTCTTGCGGAGATGAGCCTGATAACTGCCGACCGAGAGGAAGGAGTTCAACGCACGCTGGGTCAGATTGGAGGTGGCCAGGTCGTTGAGACACTTGAGATTGACCAGCGTCTCGTAAATCGGCCCATCGGCAGCCAGAAAACCGACGCGTAGATCAGGCATCAGCATTTTCGAAAAAGTGCTGACGTAAATCACCGTGCCGCATGGGTCGAGCGACTTCAAGGCCGGCTGGGTACAACCGTCATAACGGAGATCACCGACAAAATCGTCTTCCAGGATCGGGACGTTATAGCGCAACGCCAGGGCCACCAGCGCTCTCCGGCGACTGCTGCTCAGGCAGGCACCGGTGGGGTTCTGGAAGTTGGGAATGGTATAAATCAGCTTGGGATGATAGGTCTGCAGGAGCGGCTCGAGCTGCTCAACGCACATACCCTGCTCGTCCACCGGTACGCCGATCGGCCTGATGTGCAGGGCCTCGAACAGATCGAGGGCACCATTGTACGTCGGCTCTTCGACAATCACCATGTCGTCGCTGCGCAACAGCGCCTGCACGACCAGACTGAGCGCCTGCTGGGAGCCAGTGGTGACCAGGATGTTCTCCGGATTGATACAGATTCCCAGACTGGTCATGACCTGGGAGATCGTCCTGCGCAACGGCAAATACCCGTTGGGTTCGCCGTAGGATAATCCCTCCATGCCGTCCCGCCGAATAACCCGCTGCATTACCCTACCAAATTCCCGGACCGGGAACAGACAGGGATCGCCGATTCCGCCGGAAAAGTAAACCGGATCGGTTACCCCGTGCCCGTCGGCCAAATGTCGAAACAGACTATCCTGCAATGACCGCTTCGAACGGGCCAGCGGACCTTGCTGCCAAACCGGCCAGGCTGAATCGTCACCGCTGCTCGGCGAGACGGTGATCGGCAGTACGGGTAGGACATAGGTGCCGCTTCCCACCCGGCTGGCTACCAGTCCATCGGCCTCGAGACGCGCATAGGCGTTTTCCACGGTGATCCTGCTCACACCCAGATCCTGCGCCAGGCTCCGCATCGATGGCAGCCGCGTATCGGCGGTCAGTATTCCGGTCAAAATCGCCTGCGAAAAAAAATCACTGATCTGCTGATAGATTGGAGATCCAGGTTTTTTATCCAGTACTATCCGCATCGGCCTCTCTTGTTAAATGTCATTATGTTTTTTATCAAAAATTGTCCATATTCGTCTAATTTTGATGATAATTATCTAATTGTCATACGAAATATAATCAATATTGTCCCTAACAATAATGACATTGACCGCTACAATTATGGCCAGCATCTCCTGATTGCCAAGAACCTCAACAAGGAGCGACCGGCATGAAACAATTCGATGACGAGGGCCGGGGATACCTGGCCGCCCTCTGCAGTGCGCTGGCCTTGGCCCTGACAGGCATCTGCATTCGCTATCTCTATACAAAGTACCAGATTGACCCGCTGATACTGGCTTTCTGGCGCAACGCACTGCTGGTTGCCGCGCTCTTTTTTATTCTCGAACTCAGTTATCCGAAATTGGTGGAAATCAGCAGCAAAGATCTCTGCAGAGTGCTCGGTTTCGGACTGGTACTGGCCCTATTCAACTATCTCTGGACCCTGTCCGTCACTATTAACGGCGCTGCCATCGCCACGTTTCTGGTGTATTCATCGGTCCCGCTGACCACCGTGCTCGGCTGGCTAATCCTTGGAGAAAAGCCGCCGGCCGGCATGTTTCCGGCGATATGCTGCTCAGTCCTCGGTTGCCTGCTCATATCCGGTGCCTGGTCCGCCGCCGACGTTTCTCTCTCCCCCGGCGGCATCATCGCCGGTATCGGTTCAGGGGGGTGCTTTGCCATCTACAGCCTGATCGGCAGGTTTTCTCGGCAGCGGGGCATGAATGCCTGGACGTTCATGCTCTATTGTTTCGGCTCCGCCGCCTTCTTTCTGCTGATCAGCGAGGTCGCGCTGCTCGGTGCTTCCGGAGCTCCATTCCGACCGATGGCTGCATTCTTTTCGCTCGGCGGGGCTCTTTCCGGATGGAGTCTGCTGTTTTTTCTCGCTGTCGGACCGACTCTACTCGGTTATGGGTTGTACACACTCAGTCTCGGCTATCTGCCGTCCGGCATCGTCAATCTAATCTCGACGCTGGAACCACCATTTGCTGCCGTGTTGGCTTACCTGCTGCTCGGGGAACTGCTCTCGCTGTTGCAGGTGCTCGGGGCCGCCCTGATTATCGGAGCGGTGCTGATCCTGCGCTTGATCAGACCTGCCCCGACACTGCGCCTTCGCCTGAAACACAGAGTAGTGCATCACTCCGGTTGACCGGCAGGGAACAGCCGGGGCGCGAAAGGATCGGCAAGAATCCGGAGCGGAATCTGGCACCAGTTCCGGCAGAGAGAGCGGCAAAATTGCACAATACCACTGACGATTTCACCGCCAATGGTTATTGTAGGACTGCATACCACATTCGGCCCGGAATAAAGGAAACCTGAAGACGTTCCGATTGTGGTAAAAAAAGGGGCCTGCATTACTGCAGGCCCGATATGTAGAGGCTCCTACGAGCCGGTGGGAACGATACGAAAAAGAGGTATTCGTCAAGACGGAGCAAATATAATGATGGACATCGAATTTGCAAGCATCTTTTTAAAAAAAAATGTAGGGCCGTTCCGTTTTGTTCTGCCGGTCGAATCCCGCACCCATCGGGTACATCAATGAAGATCCTGGTTATCTTGGGAAGTCCCCGCAAAAACGGCAATAGTGAAAGCGTCGCCCGCCTCGTCGCCGACCAATTGCAGCAGAATCTTGGCGCATCTGTCGACGTGATCCGGCTCGCCCGCCACAGAATTGCTCCGTGCATCGCCTGCGGCGGCTGCGCCAAGACCGGCCTCTGCGTCATCGAGGACGACATGGGAGAGCTCTATCCGGTCATTGATACTGCCGATATCATCCTGCTGGCGAGCCCGACCTATTTCTACGGACTGAGCGCCCAGACCAAGGAGTTTATCGATCGTATTCAGGCCCGCTGGTCGCGAAAATACCTACTCGGCATCAGGCTGCGCGAGCAAGACCGGCGCCGGGGCTATTTGATCTGCACCGCCGCCACCCAAGGCAAACGATTGTTCGACGGTTCCATCCTGGTGGCCAAATCTTTTTTTGACGCAATCGACGTCGGTTACGGCGGCGAATTGCTGATCAGGGGGGTGGATGAAAAAGGCGCCGTGCAGACACGTCCCGGCGAGGTGCAGCGAGCCAGCGACTTTGCCCGACAAATCACCGAGGATTTCCGCTCATGAAACCGTCGCTGTTCTTACTTTCATGCTGTCTCGTTGCCCTGACCATGACCGCCTGCTCATCGGGCGGCAGTTGGCGTGAGGCCAGCCGCGAATCGGCCGGAATAGCGCCCGAGCCGGCAAGCACCGAGGAAGCCGTTCTCCATGTTTACGGCGCCGATGCCTGGGGCTGGCGCGGTTGGTTCGCGATTCACACCTGGATTGCCGCCAAACGGTCCGGCGACCATACCTATAAGGTCTACGAAGTGGTCGGCTGGCGACTCAGCCGCGGTCTGCCGGTGGTCAGGATCGGCCCTGATATTCCTGATCGGTACTGGTTTGGAGCACGGCCGAAACTGCTGCTGGAACACCGGGGAGACGGAGTCGATGAATTGATCGATGCCGTCGATGCCGCCGCCCGCAGTTACCCGTGGCCGTCCATCTACAAAGCGGTTCCGGGACCGAACAGCAACACCTTTACCGCCTGGATTGCGAAAAACGTTCCGCAACTCGGCCTGCAGCTGCCGTTTTCGGCCATCGGCAGCGGTTATGTCAATTAGCAGCCGAGCCGGAAAATATGGCGGCGCCGACTCCCGACGAGGGGAGCGGCGCCGCTGTCTGCTAGAGTTGCCGTTGCTCGCTTTCGAGCAACGGTATCATTTTCAAACGGCTTATTGACCGCCGAAGATCGCTTTCGGCCGGGTGGTGCCCCCGGTGGCATTCGGGAAACCGGGATAGACGAAATCTTTCTCGCCGGTTTCGATCAGGTGATTGGCCTCTTTCATGTATTTATTGAATCGGTGCTTGCACTCGTAAAATCCGTGCCACCAGGCATAGTCCGGGGCCATCATGGCGACACCCATCCGCGCCCGGCGCCCCTCGTGATGCCATAGCTCGTAGTACTCGACCTCGAGGTGTTCGTCGAAGAATTTGGTCTTGTCGAGCAAGCCTTTTTCGTAGAGTTCGTCAAGCTTGGCCTTGGCCGGTTTGAAATACACCTCGTTGTATTCCTCAACGGCCCGGTCAAGGTCACTATAGTGTCCCTCCACCCACCGCTGGCTGTGGCATTGTATACACACCGCCTTCATTTTGTTGCGTTCGGTCTGCCAATTGGTGTCAGCCGGGAACGCCTGGAATTCCGACGGGCGGACCGTCAGCGGCGCCTGGGTCTCCCAGGACAATCGCTCCGTCACATCGTGGGTGGTCATCACCGAGCCGGAACCCGACATATGGCAGGAAGCACAGGTCGGTGAACGGTAATCGAGACCGGGGGTCCAGGTTCCGGGTGCCGCATCCCAATTGTACTCATCCTTGTAGGCATGATACATGGTGCCATGCTTGGACTCGTTATAGATCTCGATCTGCGGATGATCGGGCCCCAAATGACACTGATCGCAGGCCTCGGGCATCCGCGCTTCGGCAATCGAGAAGCGATGCCGGGTGTGACAGCTAGTGCATGAGCCGAGGGAACCGTCCAGGTTGACCCGGCCGACACCGACATTAGGCCAGGTCTCAGGGTCGACGGCACCGTCTTTCATCTGCAAGACCGTTCCATGACAGGCAAAGCAGCCGGTCTTCCGCTCGGTAGCGGAATTCATGCCACCATTGAGCCACGGATCGATCTTCCACATGATCTCGACGGTATTGGCATGCTTGCTCTTGGCATACTGTTGGGTCTCGTCCGGATGGCAGCGGGAACAATCCTTCGGAGTAACCACGGCAGCGACCGGTACCAGAAATTCTTTGTTTGCCCAGGGCGAACCTCCTGTCTCATAGACCTTGTCATGCGCCGTGCTCACATCCAGGTCCTTGGCATCGGCCAGATGGCAGTCCAGACAGGTAATTCCCGACCGGGCATGACCACTGGCTGCCCAATCGGCAAATAGGCCCGGATGCTCGGCTTTATGACACTCAATACAGGCCTGGGCTTCCTTAGGCATGGCACGATCCAGTCGAAACTGGCGCTCTTGCATGTAATTCTGCAGCGTTCCCGGTTCAGCCGGCTGCGCTTCCTGGGCCGCACCGATCGAAGCCAGGGACCAAGTCAACAGAATTGCTGCTCCAGCTATCATCCATTTCCTCATAAGGTACCTCCCTCCCAATTCGTTGGATATTCAACCTCGCCCCTGGAATTGAACAGAATTCCCGGCGCCCGATACGGGCCGCGGGACTCTTTGTGGGCATAGTAGGCACGATCGACGTGAACCAGACGATGATGGCAGTCGACGCATTTGCGCTCGTTGCCCTCACGGCCATACAGTGCAGCCCGGTGCGCCAGCATGGCGCCACGTTTGGCCGGAATGTGCAGCAGGTTACGGTGGCATTTCTGGCAGTTCTCGTTTTTCATATAGGCATAGGCTGCGGCGCGATTCTCGGCGCGGTCGTATGCCTCGGCCCCCTCCAGCACGTGGACGACGATGTCCTTGATGCCGTGCAGGGTCTTGTTGTAGAAAAAATCGATGGTATGTTCCGGCGGCGGCAAATGGCAATCCATGCAATTGGCGACAATACCCTGGGGATTATTGACATGGCTGGATGTCATCCAGGACTGATAGGCGGGAACGATCTCGTGACAACTTGAACAGAACTGCGGCGTGGAAGTCCGCGCCATCGTATAGTAGAGCAGGCTGAACAGAGGAAACGCTATAAGTACGCCGAGACAGATCAACAAAAGCGGCTTGACGGCTCTTTTCATGTCTTTATCCGTTGGCTGAAGAAGCAGCCGGATCTGCTGTCCGGCGCGTTCAATTATCGCTCTTTATCGTCCGGAACCTCACGAGGTCAGAAGAAACAGCAAAACGGCAGGGCATGGCCCGAACCTACCTAACATAAGTGTAACTTAAAAAAACGGTCAATTTCAAGCCGGATACCGCGTTTTTTTCATCTCCTGTGGCACGGCCGTTATTGGTAAGTGGGCTCCCGGTTTCCACCTCGATTTCAAAGGTCGCCACCATCGCCACGCCCCCTCACGACAACTCCGAACGGGGTCGCGCGAGTGGGGTGTCGCTAGTTCCCCGCCGCCAGGCCAGGCAGGAACAGGGCAATCTGCGGAAACGAGATCAGCAGGATCGTGGCCAGTGCGAGTATCAGCAAAAACGGCAACGCGTGTCCGATTACCTCGAGATAGGGTCTCCTGAAAATCAGCTGGGCGGTAAAGATATCGCAGCCGAACGGCGGGGTCGCCGAACCGATAGCCGCCTGCAAGGTAACCAGGGTACCGAGTAGGATCGGATCGACGCCGGCCCCGACTACATAAGGCTGAAAGACCGGGCTGAGGATGAAAATCGCCACGATCGGATCGACGAACATACAGGCGACGAAATAGACGACCACGACAATGGTCATCACCCAGAGCATGGACGGGTCCGGACCAAAGAGCGGCGGCAGCAGTTTTGCCGGAATCTGCAGGAATCCGATCAGGAAGGAAAAGGCCTGTCCGGCGCCCACCAGAATAAACACCACTCCGGTGATCACCCCGGTCTGCAGGAAGGCATCGATGACCCGCTCCCAAGTCAGACTGCGATAAATGATCAATTCCAGGATCAAGGCGTAGAAAACCGCCGCCGCGGACGCCTCGGTCGGGCTCAACAAGCCGGTATAGATGCCGCCGACGACAATCAGCGGAAACCCCATGACCGGCATCCCCTCCCTGATCGCGACCAGACGCTCCGCCCAGCTGGCCCTCGGCAGAGTGGGTATTTTTTTAATCTTGGAATAGACGTAGCAATAGATCGAAAACATCAGCAGGATCATCAGGCCTGGAAGAATCCCTGCCAGAAAAAGCATGCCGATCGAGGTGCTGGTGGCTACGCCGTAGACGATGAAGCCGATACTCGGGGGAATGAGGAAAGCAATGTCACTGGCGTTGATGATCAAGCCGAGCGTAAAGGAACTCTTGTAGCCGGCCTCGAGCAGCATCGGCCGCATGGTCCCGCCGATGGCGGCAACGGTAGCCTGGGTCGAACCGGACACCGCCCCGAACAGCGTGCAGCTGGCATTGGTGGTGATCGGCAGGCCGCCGGGAAGGTGGCCGACGAACACCTTGAGCATGGTGATCAACCGTTTCGCCGATGTGCCGGAGGTGATCAGGCTGGCCGAAAGAATGAACATCGGCACGCAGACCAAGGCCGGCGGGGTAAGCCCGGTAATCACCTGCTGCACCATGGTGATCATCATCCGTGGCGCCATATCGGGCATATAGACAAACAGATAGAGCAACAGCGAACCGAGCAGGGTGACCATGAACGGAAACCCGAGCAACAGCATAAGTGCCAGAGAGATTGCAAAAAGAGTCATGCCGGATCGCCTCCTATCTCCTCGTCTTCATACTCGCTTTCCTGATCGGGTGACTGCCAGGGATCCTTCTCGATGATGTTTTTCAGGATGGTTCGCAGATACTGGATGCTGGCCAACCCGAAACCGATCGGAACAATCACGTAAAAAATCCACTTCGGCATGCGCAGGGCCGGGGTCATGTGACTCCTCGACATCGCGTTTATCAGATATTCCCAGGAGGCATATGCCATTATCGCCATGACGATGGCACTGACCAGAGAGATAAAGATGATAAAAACCTTTTCCATCTTCGGCGGCATCGCATCGAGAAAGGCTCCCATGCGGATGTGACGCGCCTTGCGGACACCGTAGCTGACTCCGGTGAAGGTTATGAGCATGACGAGGAACATGGAAATCTCCTCGGCAAAATAGATGCTTTGAAAAAATGTCCGAGCGGCCACGTTGACCATCAGCAAGATGGCCAGCGCAGCGACACAGATGACAAGCACGGCGACTTCCACCGCGTTGACGGCTTTGCCGATAACCCGATTTATTCTCCGCAGGGTACCGATCTTTGCAGGACGATCACGATCTGTTTTCACAGTTGTGTCCTCAATCTGCCGGTGCAAACCGGTTTCCTGCCGCGGCCTGAGCCGCGGCAGGATATAATGATTAATTATTCGATATTAAGCGATTTTTTCGCACCTTCTATGTCTTTGAGCAAGACTTCCAACATCGCATCGGCACCTTCACCGCCGATCTGGGGATAGATCGGATAAACGTCTTTGGCCTGAGCCTTGAACGCCTTGATTGCTTCATCGTCGATATAGTGGAACTTCAGCGACGGCTTGTCCGCTTTCATCTTCTCCATATCCGACGCATTACGCTCGGTGATCCACTGGCCGGCCGGGATAATCGCGTCAATCCAGTAGCGGCGCATTTCGTCCTGCACCTCTTTGGGCAGACCATCGAAAAATTCCTGATTTACCGTCGGGATACCGATGAACGGCTCGCTCTTCAGTTGCGTCACATAGTCCTGAACTTCGTAGAACTTCATGCTGTAGATGGCAAAAAGCGGGTTGACCTGGGCGTCGATCAGCCCCATCTGCAAGCCGCTGTATACCTCACCATAATCCATCGGCGTCGGGCTGGCACCATACGCCTTGTAGCCCTCAACGAGCAGCTTCGAGGACATCAGACGCAGTTTGAGGCCTTTCATATCATCAATGGTTTTGATTTCCTTGCTGGAGGTGATCCACTGCCAGCCCTCGAACATGATGGCCAGCGGCACAAGATCGTTGTTCCGGAAGGCATCTTCCAACATCGGCAGGAATGTGCCGTTTCGCGCCGTCCAGTCAAGAACCTCAGGCACCTGCTCGGTGGGGAAGATATAATTCAAAGCCAGTACCTGGGCCTGAGGGACAAAGGAACTGATCCAGGCATGGTCGGAAAACACGAATTGAACTACACCCATCTGGGCCAACTCATTGATGTCCCCGAGCGCTCCGAGAGTACCGTACGGATAGACTTCAATATTGATCTTGCCGTCGGACCAGGTCTTCATGTGTTCGGAAAAATTGTTGGCCCATACGGTCATGAAGTCCCCTTCAATCTCCTCGGATGCCAGTTTGGCAGAAATGGGCGGGCCGCTGTAATTGGCGGCAAAGGCAGTGGCACAACAAAAGAATGCCACGATTGTCAGTGAAGCTGTCAAAAACTTTTTCATTGTTCTTCTCCTTTCCTTGAATGATCTGGGAAGTGGATCGAGGCTGACAAAGAAGTGTTTTTCGATCCAGAGCCTAGTATACCACATCACCTCCTTGACTCTTATGTCGCCCTGTTAAAGAAGTTCAGCGCGCCCTGCACGTGCATGGCTACGCCCTGTATCAGCACATCTTCATCGATGTTAAAACGTGGGTTGTGGTGCGGATAATCGGTTTCTTTCTCCGGATTGCCCGCACCGAGAAACATGAAGACGCCGGGAACCCGAATACTGAATTCGGAAAAGTCCTCGCTGGCGATCGAGATGTTGTCGATAATGTAGCGCTCATCGGGAAACACCTGATAGGCCGCCTCCCGAGCCAGTGCGACCATGGTTGGATCGTTGATCAAGGGAATATTCTCATGGGTGATTTCGATGTTCACCGTGCAGCGATGGGTGGTGCAGACCTGCTCGGCAATCCTGATGAACCGTTCGGTGGGCTGCTCGATGGAATCCGGGCCGCCGCGATAAAGGAACCTGATCGACCCCTCCAGTTCCACGTTATCGGCGATGATGTTGCTCTTGATGCCGCCGTTGATCCTGCCGAACATGATGGTCGTCGACTTCAGGTTACTGATCTCCCGGGTCTGGATCATCTGTACGGTCTGGATCAGGTTGGCGGCGGCCAGGATCGGGTCTATCGCCTCCTGCGGCAAACCGGTGTGCCCCGACTTGCCTTTGATGGTCAGGGAGAAGACATCGAGCCCACCCATCACCGCTCCCGCGGTAATACCGATATAGCCGGAGGCGATCGGGGTCCAGGCATGGATAGCCATCGCCGCATCGACCGTCGGGTTTTCCAGGACCCCTGCCAGGATCATCGGCACGGCACCGGCGCTCTCTTCATTGGGCTGAAAAACGAACTTGATCGTCCCCTTGATGGCCGCCCGCTGACCCACCAGTATCTTCGCAGCCACGAGCAACATGGCCAGATGCGCGTCGTGGCCGCAGGCATGCATCACCCCGGGTTTGGTGGAAACGTAGTCTACCTCGTTTTCTTCCTGAATCGGCAGGGCGTCCATATCGGCCCGCAGCATCAAAACCGGACCGGGTTCTGCGCCCTCGAGAAGGGCCACGACGCCGGTTTCGACTACCCGCTGCGTCTCCAGCCCGAGCGCTTGCAGATAGGCCTCGACCACCGCCGCGGTCCGGTGTTCGGCAAATCCCAGCTCCGGATACTGGTGAAAATCACGACGCAAGGCGATTACTTCATCGCGGCATTGTTCAATCTGTTCGTCAAGGTTCATGGATTCTCTGGCAGCTGTAATGGGATTTCCTGTGCTCTCAGATAAAGCCGTGGTAGCTCTTTTTGACGACGGCGGAAAAAACATAATTGATCATCGAGATATAATCAAATACCGGCATCTGCAACGCCTCCTGCAGCGCAGCACCATACGGCGGCATCAGACTGCATTCCAAAAGGATCGCCCCAACATCTCGATTTCGTTTGACAACCCTGATGCCGGCCGCGACCACTTCCTGCCTGACCGCATCGACATCGATCTCGCCGCTCTCGGCCAGGGCGAAATGGTGAAATGCCGGCTGCTGCTCCAAACCCTCAATGACCAGCCGACTCGGATCATCGACCCCGACCGCGGCCAGGAGCTGGTGATCCAATGCGGCTCCATTTGCCGCGAGGATACCAAGCGAGCGCTGCGCACCGATAATGGCCAGAATGAACGGGATCTGCAGCAGACTGGAGAGAAACACCGGCACACCGAGTTCGGTTGCCAGCCGCCGCTGGTGCAGGGCCATATAGCCGCAGTCTGCGGTGATCGCTCGCACGCCCTGTCGAACCAGTTCGGCTGCCGCATCCCTGAGCAGCGGGTAGATCGTCGGGTCCTGGCAAATCGCCCGGTCCAGCGAGAATCCCGCAACCCTGCTGAAACGCACCGGGAAATCGTAGGTGGTCGCGTTGGCCACATCCCCGGGAATAAAGGGAACAATCGTGTCGAGCAGCAGGATGCCGATGGCCTCACCGCTACTGGTCCGCCCACTCGTGGTTCGATAGATCACCGACCCGGCCCCTCCCGCTTTCTGTGAAACTCCGCAGCTTTGTCTTACCCCTTGACAAACAATTTTCGCGGCACGTCGGCAAAGGTTTCACAGCCTTTGTCGGTAACCCGGAACGACTCGCTGCACTCGAATCCGTAGGTGTCCATCCACATGCCGAGAATCATATGAAAGGTCATGTTGGGCTGGAGAATCGTCTTATCCCCGGGCCGCAGACTGACCGTGTGCTCGCCCCAATCCGGCGGGTAGTTGAGCCCCATCGAGTAGCCGATGCGCGACTCCTTTTCCAGTCCCGCCTTGGCGATATGATTACGCCAGACCAACTCCACCTCTTCGGCCCGCAATCCGGGTCGAATTGCTGCCAGCGTCAGATTGAGCCCCTCCACGGTATGCTCAGCCAGTTCCACCAGCGGTGCCGGCGGCCGTTTTCCGAGATAGGCGGTCCGTGCGATCGGGCAGTGATAGCGATGCCGGCAGGCGGCCAGCTCCAGATTGACCATCTGCTCGCTCCGGTAGGGCTCGTCGGTCCAGGTCAGGTGGGGGGCCGAGGTCTTTTCCCCGGTCGGCATCATCGGAACAATGGCCGGATAGTCACCACCATATTCGGGAGTCCCGGACATCTGGGCCCGGTAGACGTCGGCCACCACATCACATTCCCGAACCCCGGGTTCGAGACGTTCGATGGCGGTCGTCATTACCCGGTTGGCAATCTGCCCGGCCTGGCGCATCAGCTCGATTTCCGCTTCGGACTTGATCAGGCGAATCCAGTTGACCAGCAGGTCGGCGGTAACAAACCGGGCATCGGGCAGACTGTTTTGCAGTTCGGCAAAAGAGCGAGCGGTAAAATAATAGGCGTCCATCTCCACACCGATGCTCCTGGCGCCCCAGCCCCGCTCGCGGATCACGTCGCCGACGAAATTCAGCGGGTGGCAGTGCGGCGAATGAACATAGCGATCAGGGTAGCCGATAACCCGCTCTTCGGGCAGGAAGGTTGTATGCCGGGCGCCGGCCGCATCCATGCCGCGGCCGATCCACAGCGGTGTTGCCTCGTCTATGGCCAACACCAGGCATTGCGGTGTATAGAACGACCAGCCGTCATAGCCGGTAAGGTAGTTCATATTGGCCGGGTCGGAAACCACCAGCACCTCGATGGCGGCTTCCGACATGCGCTCTCTCGCCAGGTCGATGCGCTGGCGATATTCAATTTCCTTGAACAGTGTCACCGCAAGGCCTCCCACCCGATTATTTTAGACCCAGCCCCTCAGCTGCATCGCTTTTTCGAGCATTTTCAGGGCATGGATCCAGGCCCCGAGCCGCAGGGTGGTGCCGCCCGCCTCTTCGGCACGCTCCGCGGCACTGCGATAGGCCGCCAGAATCCGCTTTTCCAGCTGACGATTCACCGTCTCCAAGTCCCAGTACTGATCGGACAATCCCTGGGTCCGCTCGAAATGACAGACAGTCGCGCCGCCGCTGTTGGCCACCACATCCGGCACGATAACCACGCCCTTGTCATGGAGAATCGCGTCGGCCTCGGTGGTCACCGGTCCGTTGGCTCCCTCGACGATGAGGCGAGCCGTGACGTTTGGTGCATTGCCCCGGTGAATGACGCTCTGCACCGCCGCCGGCACCAGGATATCGCAGTCAAGACCAAACAGATTCTCATTGGCGACCGGCTCGGTTCCGGGAAAATCGGCCACGCTGCCGGTTCGAGCGACATGCTGCTTCAGGGCCTCGATATCGAGACCTGCAGTCTGGTAAACGCCGCCGTAGACGTCGCTGACGGCAACGATGCGGCAGCCGGTCCCGGCAAGCAATTCGGCCAGGGCCGAGCCGACCTGACCGAACCCCTGGACGACGGCCCGGGCGCCGCTTACGTCAAGCCCCATATCCTGAGCCGCGGCCATCAGGGTGAGGAAAACACCCCGTCCGGTCGCCTCCTCTCCACCCAAAGAACCGCCGAGAATAGCCGGTTTGTCATTGAGGGCCGCCGGGCAATGCTGCCCGGTGATCTGTTCATACTCGTCCAGCATCCAGGCCATGGCCTGTTCGCCGGTACCGATATCGGCCCCCGGCACGTCGCCCCACGGCCCTTTCGGTTGCAGATTCCTGATGAACGCCCGGACCAGCTGCTCCATATCCCGCGAACTGAGCTTAGCCGGATCGGCCTTGATACCGCCTTTGGCACCGCCAGCCGGAATCGCCGCCGCACAATGCTTGACGGTCATGAACAGGCCCAAGGCCTTGATCTCGTCAAGTGAGAGATCGGGACGGATCCTAGTGCCGTTGCGAAACGGCCCGAGCGCATCACAATAGTGCACGCGGTACGCCGGGAAAACCTGGAAACTCCCGTCTTCGAGCTTGAGCGGAATGCGGAACTGTTGAATCCGCTTCGGTTCCTGGAGAATCTCGAGCACCCGGGGATTGATGTCTCCCAGTTGCCCGGCGCGGTTGAGTGTCTGTATCGCGACTTGAAATACGTTATCCATGGCACAACTCCATCTCACGGTAAAAAAACTAACGGCCCCGAGGGTACCGTCAACACGTCATGAACCTTAAACCGGCAGGACGAGATCAGCCGCCCCTCTCGGCGACGTTTTCAGATCAGGGGCGTGCCGGGCCATAATCTCCTGGATGACGGCTGCCATCTTCACTTTCTGCCTGATCAGATTGTCGTGAAACTCCTCGGTAACCCACGGCTTGTAAATGTCTCCCTCCGAGGTCCCCGGCTCAATCTTGAAGTAGACCGGCGAGGCCACCCGGGCAATCTCCGGCGTCTCGTAGACCCGGTACATGCCGCCGAACTCATCGACGATAATGATGTAGACATCGAGCGGTATATCGACGGCGCTTCGGATGCTGGAGAGGATCGGTAAAGATACGTCGGCAATCGGGTTCATCGAATTGACGCCCATCTGCTCGATCACCTTGGCCCCCGCAGCACTGCAATAGCCGCCAAATACCGAAAACTTGAAAATGGTTTCGGCGGGGATCAAACCTTCCTTCCGCATCTTGTTGAGCAGGAACAGCACTCCTTCATCGTAGACCAGGAACCCACGAAAACCCGCCTCGATATTGCGCATGATATCGGCGATATGATAGGAGATATTGTCCGACCCGCGCAGGCGAAAGCCCTGCATGGCGCCTTCCTTGTTGGACATTTCCTTGGAGCCGGTATCCCAGGCCTTCCGGTGGCCGACGGTCATCACGACTTCGATTTGCTCGTCGCGGGCCATCTGGGCCATCGCCCGCAACTCTTCCATATCGCAATAGGTGGAACCGCCCACGGTAGCAATGGCGCGGTGGACGACGACATCGCGTTTCCGGGCCTCGGCGATCATCGCCTCCATGGTCGAGGCGCGCTCAACGCCGGCAATCTCGATTCGCCACCGGGCGCCATCGGCAAATCCTTTGGCCGAGGTGGCGAGTTCGTAACCGTCGCGCCCCGGAATCCCCTGCTTTTCCATAAAATCTCGAATCGTGCTCAGTATCTCAGACATGATGTTCTCCTTGTAATCACAATAAAATAATCGTCCAGCCAAGCGGATTTCTCTCTCGCGGCGACCGACTTCGCGAGGCCGACAGTGCTATTTCTGCAGCAGTTCGTGCAGCTTGGCCAATTCTCCATCAACCATTTTGTAGGTGTGCTCATCGGCCGGAAAGGCTTTGCTCCGGGCATCGGCAACGTATTGTTTGAAGGCCTCGACGGTCTTGCCGCCAAGGTTCTCGTATTTTTTGACAAATTTCGGGGTAAAGGCTTGGAAGATGCCGAGCACGTCGCTGCAGATCATCAACTGGCCATCGGCATCGACCCCGGCGCCGATACTGTAGACCGGAATGGTCAAGCGATCGCGCATGATCTTGCAGACCTCGGGCGGAACCGCCTCGACCAGCAGCGCAAAGGCTCCCGCCTCCTCGATCGCCAGTGCATCCTCGATCAACTCCTTGGCGGCAGCGGCATGACGCCCCTGCGCCTTGAAGCCGCCCTGCTGACCGGAGCTCTGCGGCGTCAGGCCGATGTGCCCCATTACCAACATACCGCCGTCGGCAATCGCCCGAATTTGCGGACAGACCCGTTTACCGCCCTCGAGTTTGATGGCATCGACTGCCGCCTCCTTGTGAAAACGCCCGGCATTACGGACCGCTTCCTCGACGCTCACCTGATAGGAAAGAAACGGCATGTCGCCGATGATAAACGTGTTCGGGGCCCCCCGGCGCACCCCTTCGCAATGATAGATGCACTGGTCCATGGTCACCGGTACGGTACCGCTGTAACCGTAGATGCACATGCCGAGAGAATCGCCGACCAGGATCATGTCCATGCCGGCTTCTTCGGCAAAAGATGCTGTCCAGTAATCATAGGCCGTGATCCAGACTGCCGACTGACCGTCCGCCTTCATTTTATCCAACTGGATACGGGTCAATTTCTGTTTACCCATCGTCTTCTCCTTTTGTTGTAGAAACGTAATCCCAGGTGCGCATCAACTCAGCCGTCGCTCCGGCGTCCCGATCTGCCGGGACAGGCGATGGCACACTGACAGCAACTGCTCCTTGATTTCCTGCATCTTCTGATCGGTCATGCGATGTTTCGGACCGGAAACGCTCAGCGCGTAGACCGGGCGACCGGTGTGATCGAAAACCGGGGCCGCGACACACCTGAGCCCCAGACTCAACTCCTCGTCATCAACGGCATAGCCGCGCTGGCGTGTTTTCTCTATCTCTGCTGCCAACTGCTCCGGAGAGGTGATGGTATGCTCGGTAAAGGGAACGAAGGTAACCGTCTGCAAGTAATCCTCACGTTCCCCGTCCGGCAAGAAAGAGAGGATCGCTTTGCCGAGGCCGGTGCAATAGGCGGGCGCGTGCGCGCCGATGCCAAGATCCATGCGCAGGATTTCGGTACTGTTGATTTTATCCAAGTGAATAACGGCGCCGCGCTCCCACTGTCCGAGATTGACCGTTTCCCGGAAGGCGAACGCCAATTCCTGCATGCAGGTGCGGGCATCGCTGCGAATCTCGAAACGATCGAGCTTCCTCATGCCCAGTTCGAGCATTTTGAATGACAGGGTGATCCGCCCAGTGCTCGTTTTTTCCACGTAGCCGAGATCGCGCAGCGTGCTGATAAAGCGGTGACTGCCGGCCCGGTTGGTGCCAAGCTGGGCGGCCACCTGGGAAACAGACAGATCTCCCTGTTCGGCCAGTACCTCTAGAATCCGTAACCCCTTGGCCAGGGAGGAAACAAAATAGTATTTCTCGTTGTCCGACGACATCGCACTCCGTTTGGGCATGCTGGCCGACTCGACTCCAGATTAAGCCCAGCCCGTTTCCATATCCACAGGGCGAGCAGGGGAAGGTCGGCTATATGTCATGGTATGCGTGACATTGTCTCTCTATATGAGACATATGGTATGATATGGTACTAGGCCGCGGATGTCAAGACATTTACACCACCGCGTACTCCTGAAAGATTTTTTCTATTTTTTCAGCATATTAAATCCTTGTAAAGGCGGCAACCAGTACGTTCGTCGATCAAAACACTCTTTCACTTCCGTGAACTTGGGACCACCCGAAACCAACGCACTGTCAACGACAAGCGACTATTCTTGGTGGAGCGTCGGCAGGAAGTGAACTGGGACAAGTTGCGCTCGGTTAGAACTGTAAACCATCAGCACCAGGGCTCGGTTGTATGAAAAGCAGTCTAGGCCCGTCGTTCTGCCGGAAGCCGCAGCGAGAAGTCCTGTCGGGATGGAGATAGGCGTCAAAAGAACACCTTCCGGCGGTCAGGGACGGATCACATCGGCCCGGTCGGCCGCCTCGTCTTCGCCGGATAGGACAAGGGGAGACCGACCGTATCGCCGACGAATACGATTGATCAGAGACAGGGTGGGGCCGCGGGACACCAGCCACCGTTCAAAGGCAAACTTACCCGGGAAATTCATCACCAGAACACCGATGATCATGGTCAGCAGACCCTGGCCGGGCAGCACCAGCATGGCCAGACCCGCCAGGACCAGCAGGGCGCCAATGGTATTTTTGACGATCAGCAGGCCTAGCCAGACTACCGGCGACCGCAGAGCCAGCTGTCGCTGCTCCGGCCGTTTGCGCCCGACGAAATAATCGGCCGGAATGCGGACCACTACCCAGGGGACCACGGCCAGCGTCACGCCGAAACTGACCAGGGAAATGGCGGCCAGCCAGAACGATATCGTCTCATGGGCCTGGAGCCACTGGATCATCGTCATCATGGCTCAAGACACCATGTAAAATAGACATCCTGTTTTCGGGAGTAAAAAAAATCGCTGTCGATTCAAAAGAAAGCCTCTATTTCCCTATTGCCTCCTGGGTATTTGAACTCGCTTGAGAATTTTTTACAAAGACCACGCCGGATCCACCACCGTCGAAGAACCACTGATAGCTAGCACTGCTAACCGGTCTGCCTAACCGTTGAATCTGCCGTTCGTTCTTTCAAGAACAGGCCGCCTTTTGCCACCGCTCTTTATCTCAATTTATCGTTTATACATCGTGTTTCCAACACATTTCTGACGATATACCGAGCCATGAGAGACGGATCTACACCGGATGCTTGGTGACGAAAACATCGTTACCACCTCGCATCAACAAAGAAAACTCATCTGGAGCAGCAGGCTCGATACCCGCATCCCCTTCGTCTCTGGTCTGTATCCGTTACGACGGTCACCGACGGGGCGATCCGATCCTTGCGGATTTGCCTTGAAAAACCGTAACCTGAGCGATAGGCTTGAATAAGTCAGCGAAACCATCCACCGATACCAACAACGCGATGCACAGACCATTGATCACCATGCCGACAAAACGTATTTCAATCGGCACAGTTTCCCTCGTTTGCATCGGCTGGATCATTGCTTTGATGCCCTTTTTATCTGCAAGCGCCGTTGCGCAAGAGTCCTCTCCCGTTCCGCTCCGTTTCGCCTATTCCGAATTTCCACCGTTTCACTGGAAAAACAACGACCAGAGCATGGCCGGTTTTTTTTACGACATCATCACCGAAGCCGTCGAGAATCGCATTGGCATTCCGCTCGTCTGGACCGCCTATCCCTGGACCCGTTGTCAGGAAAACGTCAAATCAGGCCTAGACGATGCGATCCTGACGGTCCCCACCGAAGACCGTGCACGCTATAGCGTTACGCACAAAAAACCGTTTTATGTCAAAGAGCTGCACATCTTCACCGCAGTCGATCACCCGCGCCTGGCCGATATCATGAGCATCAGGACGATTGGGGACATCAAACGACTCGGTCTTTCTGTCGTTACTTACAGCGGTAACGGTTGGCACAAGAGCATGATCGAGTCAGAAGGCATCAAAACCTACGAAACGCCCTACCTGCAGAACGTCTGGCTGATGCTTGTCAAGAAGCGTGCCGACCTGGTCATCGAATGGCCGCCCGGTGCAACCCCTGACTTGCTGCGCCTCGAACTGGACACTGCAGTCATCGACACCGGCACCGTACTATCCTCCATGCGCTTTCATCTGCTGATCAGAAAAGACAGCGGAAACACGGCGATCCTGGATAGATTCGACGAGACAATAGCCGCCATGCAGCGCGACGGCACGATCAACGCCATTCTCCGACGCTACACCCTATGAGGCGTTAAAATGGCGCTCCCGCATTCCAACAGCCGATCGAGCATCAAGACGGCAGTTCTTCGCTGGACCGGTATCCTGGCCGCTCTCTTCATCGCTTTTGTCTTCTATTATCAGGATTACGTCCTGGATAAAGCAGTCCGTCGAATCGACAACCACGCGCGGGTGGTCACCAGTTCTCTCTGGACCTTCGACCGATCCGGCCCCCTTGCCTACCTCCGCCTTGCCGCAGAGGCGAACGGTTATCTGACTATCACCGTTTACGATGAGAGCGATTCGGTTTTTTTGACCCTCCAGGGACCTCCCCTGACCAAGACCGAACGACTTCTCAATTCGCTCCACCTGCTTCCCGTCCACGATCTTGACACTAACATTGTCTACGAAGATGGCGTGATCGGGCGTATCGTCACGCAGTGGCCGAACCGTTCCGTCTACCTGTACCTCAACATTTTTTTCTGGCTGGCGCTGGTGCTGGTCGGCATCACCCTGCTGCTCTCACTGATCGATGCCAAGCACTCCCTGGAAGACCGGGTCAAGGAGCGCACCGTGGCACTGGAAAACGAGATCGCCGAACGAAAGAAGACCGAGGAAGCGCTTCGTGACCAGACCCAGCGCCTGAAACTCCACGTAATGAACACCCCGCTTGCCGTTATCGAGTGGAATATCGACTTCGAGGTGGTGGAATGGAACCGGGCCGCCGAATACATTTTTGAATACCGCCGAGAGGAAGCGCTCGGCAAGGTCGGGTACGATTTCATGCTGCCGGACACCGAGAAGAATCACGTCGAAGATGTCTGGAAGCAGCTGACCAGCAACACCGGCGGCTACCGGTCGGTCAACCTGAACCTGACCAAATACGGCACCGTCAAGACCTGCGAATGGTACAACACGACACTGACGAACCGCGCCGGCGATATTATCGGAGTCGCTTCCCTGGTTCTGGATATCACTGAACGGAAGCGGGCTGAAGCCGAGAACGAGCGACTGCAGGCACAACTGCTGCAGGCTCAGAAAATGGAAGCGGTCGGCAACCTGGCCGGCGGCATCGCCCACGATTTCAACAATATTTTACAGACGATCAGCGGCAATACCGGTTTGCTGCTGATCGACAACCCCGCGGACGCCCGACATCACGCGCGACTGCAGGCAATAGAGCGGGCCGTCCGGCGGGCGGCCGAACTGGTCCGGCAATTGTTGACGTTCAGCCGTAAAATCAACAGTGATCTCAAACCGCTCGATCTGAACCAGGAAATCAGGCAGATCCGGGGAATCCTCGCCCATACCATGCCGAAGATGATCGCCATGGACCTGCAACTGGATGACGATCTACCGCTGATCCGCGGCGATTCCGTGCAGGTCGAGCAGGTACTGCTCAATCTCGCCATCAACGCCATGCACGCCATGATCGACGGTGGGACCCTGACCATCCGTACGAACAGCGTCATGCTCGACGAATCCTTCTGCCGTAAACATCTCGGCGCAGAAGCGGGACCGTATGCGCAACTGAGTATCACCGACACCGGGGCCGGCATCGCCAAGGAAGCGCTTGAACACATTTTCGAACCGTTTTTCACCACCAAATCGATCGGCCAGGGAACCGGCCTCGGATTGTCCATCGTCTACGGCATCGTCAAGAGCCATCAGGCCTTTCTGGAATGTTACAGCACACCGGGCAGTGGTACGGAATTTCAGTTTTTTTTCCCCGCCCTCCCGGAGACTGCGGCAGGACTTGAAACACCGGCAGAGGCTGAGGAAATGCGCGGCGGCACGGAGACTATCCTGCTGATTGACGACGAAGAGGCGATCAGGGAAATCGGCAGGGAGATTCTCTCGACCTTCAGCTACACCGTTTTTTGCGCCGACAGCGGCGAAGCGGGGCTCGAAGCATATTTCGGCGAACGGGCGGGCACCATAGATCTGGTCATCCTCGATCTCAACATGCCCGGCATGGGAGGTTTTGCCTGCCTGCAAAAACTCAGAGAAAAAGATCCCGAGAGCCGCATTGTGATCGCCAGCGGTTACACCCCTACCGATGTTATCAACCGCGCCATGGACCACGGAGCTCGCAGCGTTATCGCCAAACCATTTCAACTGGCCGAACTCCTGCGTAGCGTCCGCACAGTCCTCGACGGGCACTGAGTGAGAAGACGCTGGTATCAGCCCTCAGTCACCTTGGATATCCGGAACTTCCCGTTGAATTGCCAGGTAATTGGCGATCTCACCGCCGACCCCGCGGATCGGCACGATCTTCCACTCCATCATGAACGTCGAACCGTCTTTCCGGTAGTTATAGGCCTTCCCGTGGAAAATCTCACCCCGCTCGATCTTTTCCCGCAGATCCGCCAATACCGCCGGATCGGTCTTCTCGCCCTGCAGCATCGCCGGGGACTGGCCGAGCAGTTCCGTACGCTCGTACCCCGTCATTTGACACACCGCGGGATTCACATAGATGATCGGAAACCCCGGCTCGGCCTCGGTAATCATCACCCCCTGAAACGATGCTTCCAGGGCAGACTCCAGCATGTTGAGCATGATGTCCTGAAAATTCTGATCGTAGCTGAAGATATCGGCAAGACTGAGATACTCTGACTTCATTGATTCTGACATGGTTATATGGCTCCCCGTATAAGTCGTCGCACCAGGACCACCCCGACGCCCCCGACTCCTATTATAGGAATTCTACCATACAATAAAAGAGGAATAGGATAACAGGAAAAGAGGGCTTGCTTGTTTCATTCCTCGTTTTTTGCTATCCTGAAAGCAGTTATAAGACGTTGTTGGCGACCTGAATTCTAGCCAACGACGTCGCCAGCATATCTTCCCTATCTCATTTTATTTTTTGCGCGGCAGAAACCCATCCCTAACATTTTATGCAGGGAGGGCGGCATGGTCGAGAACATCTTTGTCGCAGGCCTGGACAGTTTGCATCTGGCCCAACTGCAATCGTTGAAGAAAGCGGAGCGGTATCACTTTCACTCGCTGATTTCCTACGAGGAGATAAAGTGCGGCAAAACCTTTCCGGTCCGTTCCTTCGTCAGCCGCGCCTGCCAGACTCTGGAGGAATTTGCGGGCAGCGTGGACGGCGTGATCGGATTCTGGGATTTTCCGGTCAGTACGGTTTTGCCCTACATACGACAGCAGGCCGGGCTTGCAGGTCCGAGTTTGACTTCTGTACTCAAATGCGAGCATAAGTACTGGAGCCGCCTGATGCAGGCGGAGGTCGTGCCCGAACTAATCCCCGCGTTCAGGGTGGTCAACCCCTTTGCCAGCGACGCCGTCGAACGGTGCGACCTGCCGTTTCCCTTCTGGCTCAAGCCGGTCAAATCGGTGTTGTCTCACCTGGGGTTTCTGGTCCGCGACCGGATCGAATTCGCCTCCTGCCTAGAGACGATCAGGGAGCATATCGGCAGGTACGCCAGGCCGTTCAACTACATCCTCGGACTGGCGGATCTGCCTGATGAAATCCGATCCGTCGATGGCTTCCACTGTATCGCCGAGAGCTTGATCTCGTCTGGGTACCAGTGCACCCTGGAAGGATATGTGCTCGGGGGAGAAGTCGTAATCTACGGCGTGATCGACTCCATCAGGGAAGGAGGGGAGAACTGTTCGAGCTTTGCCCGTTATCAATACCCGTCCGCGCTGCCGGCCGCGGTCCAGGGCCGGATGGCTGCCGCCGCTGCAAAAGTGCTCGTGCGGGCCGGGTATGACGACGCCCCGTTCAATATCGAGTTTTACTGGAACCGGGCGAGCGACACCATCGCGCTGCTGGAAGTCAACACCCGGATATCCAAATCACATTGCCCGTTGTTCAAGATGGTAGACGGTGAATACCACCATGATGTATTGATCGATGTCGCTCTGGGCAGGCAGCCGCGCTTTCCCTATCGTCAGGGGGAGTATGGTGTTGCCGCCAAATTCATGCTGCGGCGGTTCCAGGACGGAATCGTCCGCCGGATTCCGGACCTCGACGCCATCGAGCGCCTGAAGCGCACATTCCCGGCCTGCGAAGTGACTATCAAGGTCAGGAGCGGCATGCGTTTATCCGATTTGCGCGACCAGGACAGCTACTCTTTTGAAATCGGGGAATTGTATCTGGGAGCGGACACTGGCGAAGAGCTCCTGGCTCGATATCGGCAGGCGTTGATAATGCTGCCCTTTGCCATCGAGCAGATCGAGGCGGCCGCATGAAGATCATCCGGGAGTTTCCCCACCAGATCAAGAAAATCGAGAATGTCTGGATACCGATGCCGGACGGCGTCAGACTGGCGGCGCGATTGTGGCTGCCACGCGGCGCCGAGACCATGCCGGTCCCGGCTATTCTGGAATACATCCCGTATCGCAAAAGGGATTCCACCCGCAGCAGGGATACCCAGATATACAGTTATTTCGCCGGCCATGGCTACGCGGGGGTACGGGTTGATATCCGCGGCAGCGGCGATTCCGACGGGATATTGTTGGATGAGTACCTGCAGCAGGAACTCGATGACGGCCTGTCCATCCTGCAATGGCTCGAGCGACAACCCTGGTGTAACGGCAGAATCGGCATAATGGGCATTTCCTGGGGTGGCTTCAACGGCCTGCAAATTGCCGCCCTACGTCCGCCGCAGCTCAAGGCGGTCATTTCGGTTTCCTCGACCGACGATCGCTATGCCGACGACGTCCATCATATGGGGGGCTGTCTGCTCGGGGACAATCTCTCTTGGGCCTCGACGATGTTCAGCTATAATTCCTGTCCGCCGGACCCGGCGGTTGTTGGCGGCCGCTGGCGGGATATGTGGTTTGCCAGGTTGCGGAGCAGCGGCCTGTGGCTGGAAAAGTGGCTTCGCCATCAACGGCGAGATGCCTATTGGCGGCATGGCTCCGTCTGCGAAGATTTCGCGGCCATCCAATGTCCGGTGATGGCGGTCAGCGGCTGGGCCGACGGTTACTCGAACGCGGTATTCCGGCTGATGGAAGGGCTTTCGGTACCATGCCGGGGGCTGGTCGGTCCTTGGGGGCACAAATACCCGCATGTGGGGCTACCGGGCCCGGCTATCGGGTTTCTCCAGGAAGCCGTGCGCTGGTGGGACACCTGGCTGAAGGGAAAAGACCGGGGTTTAATGGTAGAGCCGGCCGTGCGGGTCTGGATGCAGGAGAGCGTCGCCCCGACCACCAGGTACGACTGCCGCCCCGGCCGCTGGGTCGCCGAGGAGCACTGGCCCTCGGAGCGGATTGTCACTCGGGAGTACGTTCTGGCTGCCTCTCGGATGCTCGTCGCCCCGGGAACAGATCTGGGCGACGAGTGCTGCCGGCTGCAATCGCCGCTCGGCCTCGGGTTGTTCGCCGGCAAGTGGTGCTCCTATGCATCCGCCCCCGATATGCCCTATGACCAGCGCCTGGAAGATGGCGGCGCCAGGGTCTACGACTCTTATCCGCTGGAGGAGCACCTGGAGATTCTCGGGGCACCGCGGGTGGAACTTGAACTTGCCGCCGACAAGCCGGTGGCCATGGTGGCAGTACGACTTTCCTATATCGCCCCAGACAACAAGACCACCAGGTTCAGCTATGGCCTGCTCAACCTGACGCACCGAAACGGTCACCGGCACCCGGAGCCCCTTGAACCGGGCCGGCGTTACGTGGTTGCGGTTCCGCTCAACTACGTCGCCCAGGCGATCCCGGCCGGATATCGGCTGCGGGTGGCGGTCTCGACATCCTACTGGCCGATGGCCTGGCCGGCGCCGGAATCGGTCGGGGTCATGCTCTATACTGACAACAGCAGACTGTTGCTGCCGGTGCGTCCCGCGCGACCTGAAGATGGTGACCTTCGCTCGTTTGAACCGGCTGAAGGGGCGCCTCCCCTGCGGGTCAAAGTCATTCGTCCCGAGTATCACAACTGGCAGGTGATCAGAGATCTGGCGGCAGATATCTCCAAACTGGAAGTGATCAGCGACAGCGGCTGTCAGCGTATCGATGAAATCGACCTCACCATCAGCCGGAAAGCCAGAGAATGGTACACCTACCGGAAGGACGATTATGATTCGCTGAAAGGGGAAACACTCTGGGAACGAAGCTTCAGCCGGGGCGACTGGTCGGTACGCACCGTCGCCAGAACGGTGCTGACCAGTTCCCGGGACCATTTCTTTCTCCGGGCAGAACTCGATGCCCACGAGGGTGAAAAGCGGGTCTTCTCGGAAAATTACGATTACACGATAAAGCGGGAACTGGTTTGACCCGGCAAACCGCCACCGGTAAGAGACTCAACACTGCCAGCCCCAACCGGGTCGTCTCCGCTACTGCCGAAGCGTGACGCCGCCCGACATCACTTCAGGCTCCCGTGCGAGGCCTCGATGCACAGTGCGATCTCCGGGCAACCGATGCGGCGATTACCGGGGAATCAGTGCTGCTCCCCGCCAGCCGCCTCGCCTGAAGACTGATCCCCTTCATCGGAGAGCATCAATTCCTGATCTTCAAACGCCTCCCGGGCCTGTTCGGCCTTGAAGCGCATCCTCGCCGCTCGGCGACGCAACGCCGCGTGTTCTCTGACAGCGCGATCACGCTCGGCAGTCAGGTCGGCAACCCGGGCCGGATCACGGTCGATAGCCGGTCCGGTCAGAGCGGCGTGCAATATTTCCTCGGCGCGCTGAACCGCCTCTTCCGCCTCGCCAAGCTCTAGAGCCGTCTGCTCGGCAAGCCGCTCTTTTTCCTCGAGCAGATCCCTGGCCGCAGCCAGTGCCGCAGCGGTGCCCTCTTCCGGCTCCGCGCCGAGGTCGATATCTTTTGCGGCGGAAACCATCACCGTCGGGGGCAATTGCTGCAGCAGGGCCTCGGATGGACCATCAACAGGCAGGGCAACCAGGTCACCGTGAAAACGAAACGGCAGGAACACCAGCGTTGCAGATGCCGATGCCGCAACGATCGCCGCTGCTTCACGAGCCGCTACGAAAACTATTTCCGCATCTATTCTCGCGTCACGTAGTATTTCGTCCAGCGATTCCTGCTGCTCCTCCTGGGGGACCGACTCGCGGAAGGCAAGCACGCGCACCCGCGCCTTACGCCACGCCTCCGATCTCGTCATCAGGTAGGCGAACAGCAGCATCAGGTTTCCGGTCGCATCGGCGGACCACCAGACATCAATCTGCGAAGCTCCGGGCTCGGTCTCACGCAACCGTTCCCATGCGGGCGGCCGGGCATAGAGGATGGCGATATTGCATCCCAACTTGAACAGGTTTTTCAGCTGTCGGCCAAACAAAAACGTACGCAGGGCCAGACCGGTGGTATTCTGCGGATCCAGCCAGTTCAGCAGTATCGTGTTGGCCCGTAGCGGGCCGATACCGTGCGCCTGGAGCAGAGCCTGCACGGCGACCTCACTATCCGTGCTGATCAAAACCAACGGAAAAGCCGCCGGATTGTGCTCACGAATATCGCGACGCAACTGACTTTCCGCTTCATCCTTTCTTTTGGACATGAGCAGGCTTTTGCCTTCCAGCAGCGTCACCACGGTGGTCAAACCGCTGCCGCCCTCAAGCCAGCCGGCCAGCTGCAGCAGGCGCGGCCGACGTTCCGCGTCCTCGGAAAAAGCAAGGATCTGCGGTCGCCAGTCGCGGTGATGTTCTGGGGAAAGACCGGCTGCCAGCAGATTTTCGCGGACCCGCTGCAGGTAATGGGCGCGGCGACTGTCAGCCCAGCGCGCCGGGTCGGCGGTTCGCCGCAGATATTGATAAATCGCGAACAGAATGGCAATTGCAAGCACCCCGGTAAACGGATCTATCGCCAGCATGACGCCGAGGCAGGCCAGGGCCCCGGCCAGGCTGAGCCGCTTGTCGAACCACTTGAATGTAGGCCTGAACGACGGGCTGGCAGCTCTCGCCTCGTAATAGGTAGCGTAGTTGAGCAGGCCGTAGGAGATCAGGAAAAACATCGATACCACCGGCGCGATCAGGTTGAGGTTTCCCAGAGCGATGGTAAGAAAGGCAATACCCGCCGCCAGCAGCACGGCCCGGCGCGGATTGTCCGCCGGTCCGGAACCAACGGCAAAGGGTGTCAGTACCGGAAATATCTTGTCCGCCGCCAGCGACTGCAGGATTCGTGGTGCTCCGAGAAATGAGGCCATGGCGGAAGACAAGGTGGCGGCAATCACACCGACGGTGATCAGCCAGGGGACCCAGGCAACGCGGTTCATCGCCGTATAATCGGCGGTCAGTTCCGTACCGCCGAGCGACCCGGCAAAGATCAGGGACGCCCCGAAATAGACGAGCATCGACACCCCGACCGCGAGAAACGTTCCGAGCGGCAAACTCCTCCCGGGGTCTTCAAGATCGCCCGACATACTCACGCCTTGCGTGAAACCGGTTACCGCCGGGAAGAACAAAGCAAAAAGTACCCAAAACGACATGCCATCGGCAGGGGCCGACCAGTTGGCCTGAAAGACCTCGGCATCCCACCGCAGCCAGCCGCCGACGAAAAACGACACCAGGGCGGCAGCAAGCAGTGCCATGACCACAAATTGAAAGCGGGTCGCCCAGTCGGCACCCAGCCAGGCAAAGATGAACAGAAAGGCGACTGCCGCAGCGGCGACAATACGGGGGGAAACCGACGAAGCCGGCAACAGCGTCGTTGCCGCCACAGCCTCGCCGAAACCGATGCAATAAAAGGCGATCGATACCGCCTGTGCCAGGAACAGGACAATGCCGATGGCGCCACCGAATTCGAGCCCCAGCGTGCGCGAGATCAGATAATAATCGCCACCGCCTTTGACCTTGAGATTGGTGGCGATCGCCGACAGCGATACGCTGGTCAGCACCGAGATCAGATTCGCCAGGCCGATAATCAGCAAAGCCCCGAGCAAACCCCCGCTGCCGACCACATAGCCGGCGCGCAGGAACAGGATGATGCCGAGAATGGTCAGGATGCTCGGGGTGAAGACACCGGCGAATGTCCCCAGGCTTGGGCCCTTCCGGTCGACTTCCGATGTTTCTGCCATGGCGAGCACCAATTGACGGAACGTAAAGAAGCGAAGGCCACCCGACGGTCCTGGTCACTTCCTTGGACATGGGACCGTGCTCGAACATCTACCGATTTCGCTTCAGGCAATCGACGGGACGGTTCCGACGATGACGTCCACCCCATTATACATCGCCGCACCCCTTTGTAAAGCAACGGGGTCAGCGGAAGAGACCAGCTCGACAACTATCCGGGTCAATCGCGCAGCATACCGGAAGAACCGAAAACGTTAGCAGTCGGCGCCGTTGAGCAGCTCAGTGCCAGGAAGATCCACTGTTCGATCTGCTCCTTCCCAATGGCGGCGTCGTACACGGCAACAACGTTGTCTCCACCTCGCCGAGCTGCACCGGCATGACAAACGGGGAGCAGGGAATAGGCGGGGTATTTGCTTTATCGCTGCCGGGTACTATTGTTGAATGAACGACGGTCTGACAACCGATCAAATCACATCGATATTCTGCAAATCATCGAGACCGGAGAGCATTATGAAAGCCATTCTCGTACAGTGCGGAAGCGCTGCCCAGGACAGCTCGGCGTTTACCGTCGTCGAGCAACCGCTGCCGGAGCCGGGCCCCCGAGATCTGCTCGTACGCGTCCAGGCCATCGGCATGAACCCGGTGGACACCAAGGTCCGCATGCGGACTGATGGGTTCAACGTGCTCGGCTGGGATGCTGTCGGCATTGTTGAGAAAACAGGGGAGCAGGTGCAAAAATTTTCTGCCCGGGACCGGGTTTTTTATGCCGGGGATATTACCCGGCCCGGCTGCAACAGCGACTACCATCTCGTCGACGAACGGATAGCCGCCCCTGCGCCGCATTCATTATCGTTAGAAGATGCGGTGGCAATGCCGTTGACTTCGATCACCGCCTGGGAATCACTGTTCGAGCGACTCGAATTCACCGCCCAGGCAGGCGCCAATAGGGGACGGAACATACTCATTATCGGCGGAGCCGGCGGCGTCGGCTCCGTGGCGACGCAACTGGCGCACTGGGCCGGCCTCACGGTATACGCAACCGCCTCCCGCTCGGAGACGGTCGACTGGTGCAAAAAAATGGGGGCGGACCAGGTTCTGAATCACCGGAACAACCTGTTCGAGCAGCTGCGGGCCACGGGAGCCGGAGCGGTGGACGCCATCTTCTGTACCACCCAGATGGAACAGCACTGGCATGGCATGGCGGAATGCATTCGCCCGCACGGACGGATCGTGTTGATCGACGACCCGGTCAACCCGTTGGACATAACCGTCTTCAAGAAAAAAAGTGTCAGCATCTCGTGGGAGTTCATGTTTACACGATCGATGTTTGCAACCGGCGACATGGGCGAACAGGGAAAAATTCTCGAAACGGTCGCGGGCCTGCTCAACCAGGGTGCCATCGTCACCACCAGACGGAAAACCTGGACAGGCCTGACGCCGGAAAATATCCGGCACATGCATCTCGAGCAGGAGAGCGGCACGATGGTTGGCAAGCAGGTTCTCCTGTTCTGAAGCATATCTCAACAGGGGTTGGCCCCTTTATTCTGATCACACATTGCGGGGGAAATCGGAAATGTTCCAGGCCATCTGCCATTGTACGATCTCTTTGTTTCTGCTCCTGGCAGTATCGCTCAATTCGGCCGCAGCCGCACATTCCGAAACAATCCGGATAGAGGGAACTACCTTGTATTTCACAGGAAAAATTGAACAACACACGGCTGATGATCTCTTTGAACAAATCAAGGGAAAATCAATCAGAAAACTGGTCGTCTCCTCGTCAGGCGGAGAAGTGATGGCTGCAATGGATATCGGTCTCTGGATGTTCGAAAATTCCATCGACATCGAGATCGACCGGATGTGCTTTTCTTCATGTGCCAATTACCTGTTTACTGCAGCCAACCACAAGACCATCCCTCCAGGTTCGGTCGTGGCCTGGCATGGGGACTTGAGGCAGCTAGATGTCACTCCTGAAGTGTTGGCGGAAAAAATACGGGAGGTAGCGGAAGAGTCCTCCGCTGAGGCCGTTGGACACCTTGTCGAGTCAATGCTGATATACCACCAGGACGGTATCAGGAAGCAGGACGCCTTTTTTGAAGTCATTGGCGTGAATCCAGACATCTGCTCGATTGGGGTCGAATACGGTGCTGAAGATTTTTTTATTCTCTCCGTTGCGGACATGGCATCATTCGGCGTTGACGACATCGCCGCCGCCGCGGACTATCTCCAGACCGACCTCTCCGAGTTCAACAGATACGTTCCGGTAGCTGCTGTAAAGCTGGACGCCGGCCTGCAACCGGCAGACTAAGAGATTCGCGGACAGGCTATGTGCGGAGAGAAAAGCAATGTCATGCCCGGCGCACAAACGTCCATGAGACGGTGCCGCCACTACCGAGATAGCGTTCAGCGAAGACCAGACGAATGACCTGCATTCATCGGCCGGTAGACTTCATGATACCGTGACCGTTACCGTTGACTGACGTGAAGCGATTACACGGAAGTGCCCGGCTCATTGCCACCGAACGGTAGAATTGCCGGCCAGCCCCGGGATATGTTTTTTGCGGGACAGCCGTTCCATAATAACTCCTCTGCCAGGAGGGGAGGCTGCCTGTCGCCCTTTGTCAGACCTGGCTCGGAAGATACCGAACGGCGATCAGCGCCAGTCTTCCAGGGGGGGTCGGCCAACCAACCGCCGGCCGCCACCGTCACGAGAAAGATAATCAGGAAATACCAGAAAAAACTGCGCCGCGATCGGCCTCTCCGGATGAACCAGCCTGCAATCAAGCTGATGAACAGGGCTACGATCAGGGGAAAAAAGGCATCCGGTACGATCATGGGTAAACCTCTCCATTGTTTTTCGCTTTATGTTTCGTCCCCCACGATGCAGGTCTTGCTCCCAGGAACAAACAACCGATAGTAATGTGAACCATCCTTCCGTAAAGCAGCGTTGTTGAGATAACGTCCTCCTGGTTGGCGGTATTTCGATACTTCTACAGGCACTCCCCGATATAGAGCCTGCTCTGAATAGTCTCCATTGCTCCCGGCAACAAGACAGAAGAACGAGTCTTTGCGGTAAATCCCTGTATGACGGTTACCGTTTCATCTCCAGATATCTCAAATACCATGCCAGAGTACTGTCCCCCTGCTCCCTCCACCGCCGAGAGCACATTGTTCCGATAGCCCCTGTCTGTGATCGTCAGAAGCCGCGATACCGGTATTCCCGAGAAACGGGACGCTGTCCTGTAAAACTGGACGAAAATCGTCGGAATCCACCCCGGTTACCGGCCGTCCGTTTCTCAGTCAGCAGCAGAAGACCGTCTCCAGTGGCTGGCATGTTTTTTGAATAGTTTCAACATATAAAGGTGCCGGGATGGCTGGCACGTGTCTGCCGTAACTGGTCCCCAGTCAGGATTCAACCGCAATGCATCAAACAAAACTATCCTCCAGTACGGTAAAACAGGGACATGTCACCGCGGTACGAGGCAGCGTTATCGATGTCAGCTTCCCGCATGCCGTACCGGATATTCACAACGCCCTGCGTGCCGGCAAAGAAGGCAAGATCGTTATCGAGACGCTCATGCATCTCGACAAGCACACCGTGCGTGGCATCGCCCTGACCCCCGTCCAGGGGCTCGGGCTCGGCAGTCCCGTGATCGACAACGGAACGGGCCTTCAGGCTCCGGTCAGCCGCAAGGTGCTTGGTCGCGTATTCAACGTTTTCGGAGATGTGATAGACGAGGGCGAGCCGCTGCCGGATCTCCACCGGCAGCCGATACATCGCCTGCCGCCCCCCATTGAACAGCAATCAACCACCTCCGAGATATTTCCCACCGGCATCAAGGCCATCGACCTGCTGGCACCGTTGGAGCGAGGGGGCAAGGCCGGTCTATTCGGTGGCGCGGGTGTCGGCAAGACCGTTCTGATCATGGAAATGATCCACAATATGGTGAGTGAGCACCAGGGAGTGAGCCTCTTCTGCGGTATCGGAGAACGCTGCAGGGAAGGCGAAGAACTCTACCGGGAAATGATCGAGGCCGGTGTCATCGACAAAACCGTCATGGTCTTTGGCCAAATGAATGAACCACCCGGCGCACGTTTTAGGGTGGGACATACGGCGCTGACGATGGCGGAATATTTCCGGGACATCCAGAAGCAGGATGTCTTTCTGCTTATCGACAACATCTTCCGGTTCATTCAGGCGGGCATGGAGGTATCGGGGCTGCTCGGTCAACTCCCTTCTCGGCTCGGCTATCAGCCGACTCTGGCGACTGAACTCGCCGAGCTCGAGGGACGAATCTGCAACACCCACGCCGGTAGCATCACTTCGGTCCAGGCGGTGTACGTGCCGGCTGACGACTTCACCGATCCCGCCGCGGTGCACACCTTCGGGCACCTCTCCTCCTCCATCGTGCTGTCCCGGAAAAAAGCGAGTGAAGGATTGTATCCTGCCATTGACCCGCTCCAATCCAGTTCCAAGATGCTGGTTCCTCATATCGTCGGCGAGCACCACTACCGGGTTGCCCAAGAGATTCGCAGAACATTGACCGAATATGAGGAATTGAAGGACATAATCGCCATGCTCGGCATGGAAGAACTCTCCCGGAACGACCGCCAAACCGTCCTGCGGGCGCGACGGATCGAACGCTTTCTGACCCAACCATTCTTCGTGACCGAACAATTTACCAGCCATTCCGGACGCACTGTCGGTTTGCAGGAAGCCTTGGATGGCTGCCGACGGATTCTCGCCGACGAATTCGCCGATCAGCCGGAAAAAAATCTCTATATGATCGGGTCCATCGACGAGGCGCCAGGCAATGAAGCTTAAGGTCCTGATTCCAAACGAAATCTTGATCGACGAACCGGTCTCCAAGGTGGTGGCGGAAGCGACCAACGGCAGTTTCTGCTTGCTGCCGCGTCACCTCGACTGGGTTGCGCCGCTCGCCGCCGGCATTCTCGCCTTCGTCCCGAAAGGACAAGAAAGCGAAGTTTTTTTGGCAGTTGATGAGGGAATATTGATCAAGGTTGACGACGAGGTCCTGGTCTCCTGCCTCGATGCCGTAATGGGTCCGGAACTGCATCGCCTGCGGCAGGTAGTGGACGAACGATTCAAACGTCTCGACAACCAGGAACGGCGCAGCCGCAATACGGTCGCCAAACTGGAGGCTGGCTTCATCAGACGATTCCTGGACATACAGAAATATGGCTGAAAAACGCACAGAAGAAAAAAGCCGGGAAAAACACCGTTCGCTGCTACACTTGATCGACAGCAAACAGGAACGGAAACTCCGCGCTCGCCGCAACTCCGGTGGAGACGTCTGGTTCGGGCTCGGGATGTTCGGCCTGGTCGGCTGGTCGGTAGCTGTCCCGACCCTACTCGGCATCGCTCTCGGGGTCTGGCTGGATGGAAAACTCGAAGACCGCTTTTCCTGGACTTTGATGTGCCTCGTAGCGGGAGTGGTGCTCGGATGCCTGAACGCCTGGTTCTGGGTCCAGCGGGAAGGCCGACATGATTGAGAGCAGGCCCGATCATCCAGGCCTCGGGCCAGTGGCCGGCGTGGAGACGCCGCGAAACCAAAACGAAGCAGGCAGGGGAACGCAATGATAGTGATGTATTCCACCCTTATTGGCGCCGCTGCTGGTTTCCTGGCGTCCACCGCCTACTTTGGCGGACTGTGGTGGACCGTGCAGCGGCTCTCTGCCACCCGTCGAGCCGGCTGGTGGCTCCTCTTCAGTTTCCTGGCACGATTCCTGCTTTTTACAGGTTGTACTGCTTTTGTCTTCGCCATCGCTCCCAACCCGGTCGCCGCACTGCTCGGCCTTTTGGCCGCATTTGTCATGGTGCGCGAGATCGCGAAGAAAAAAATCGGCACTGAACGGCGCATCAGCCTTAAGGTGCAGCGCTGAGCGCGAATGGTCGCACCTGCGGTTTTTCGATATATTTGCAGTTCCCGATGGCCCGGCGGCAAACCGGCGTTGTCCGGTCATGTCCCCGGCATCCCGGCTCCTGGCCGGGTAACATAAAGGCGGCAGTATGGACATCAAAGATATCAGTCCCGATCAGGTCCTCTATTGGCAGTGGGAGTGGCTGAACCTCAATGCCACCATTGTCTTCACCTGGCTGGTGATGGTGCTGCTGGTCCTGGCCTCGATTCTGATCACCCGACGGCTCTCCGCCGGCCTCCGGATGAACCACTGGCAAAATTTTCTCGAAATCATCGTCAATCAAATGTCACGGCAGATCGAGGAAATCGTCCACCAGGATGCCGCTCCCTACCTGCCTTTCATCGGTACCCTCTTTCTGTTCATCGTCGTCTCCAACACACTGGCGGTGGTACCTGGATTCATCGCCCCCACCGCCTCACTCTCCACCACTGCCGGACTGGCCCTTGCGGTCTTCATCGCGGTGCCTCTTTTTGGCATCAGGGAACAGGGACTGCGCGCATACATCGGGCTCTATCTGAGTCCGACCCCTTTCATGCTGCCCTTCAACATCCTTGGGGAGTTATCCCGAACCCTCGCGCTGGCGGTACGTCTATTCGGCAACATCATGAGCGGTACCAAGATCGTTCTTATCCTGCTCTCCATCGCACCGCTGTTCGTGCCGGTGCTCATGCACGCACTCGGACTGCTGACCGGCCTTATCCAGGCCTATATATTCGCCATCCTGGCCGCGGTCTATATCAGTTCAGCCACCCGCGCACGCCGGGAAAAAGAGGAACAATTCAAACAAGGAGCTTCCCATGGATAGCCTTGCACTCATCGGCATGGTTTCGGTGTTCACCGCCGGTATCACCATCGCCATTGGCGCCATCGGCCCGGCCCTCGGCGAAGGCCGGGCGGTGGTTCAGGCGCTCGCCTCCATCGCCCAGCAACCTGACGAAAGCGGCACCATTACGAGAACCCTCTTCGTCGGACTGGCGATGATTGAGTCCACCGCCATTTATTGCTTCGTCGTTTCGATGATCCTGATCTTCGCCAATCCCTTCTGGGATTACTTCATCACCAAGGCAGGGGGATAGACCGGTGTTGGTAGATTGGTTTACCGTGTTCGCTCAGATAGCGAACTTCCTCATTCTGATGGTCCTGCTCAAGATCTTTATGTACGACCGGATCATCTCCGTTATGGAAAAACGGCAGGAGAGCATCGACGAGGAACTCAGGCAGGCCGCAGAAAACAGGGAAAAAGCGAAAACCGAAGGTGATGCACTGGCAAGCGAGCGCCGGGAACTGGAGAAGAACAGGGAGCGGCTAAATGCCGAGGCAAGAAAAGAGGCCAAGAAACGCCGGGAACAGGAACTGGAGGATGTGCGCGCCGAGATCCAGGCGCTTCGCAAACGCTGGCACGATGACCTGGCACGGGAGAAGCAGAGTTTCTTTCACGATCTCCGAAAACTTGTCGGCCGGGAAATGGTGGCGATCGGCCGCAGGTTCTTCTCCGATCTTGGCGAGGAGCAACTCGAACGTCGCCTGGTCGACCGCTTCATTACCCGACTAGCCGATCTCAAGGATCAGGAAATTGAACGTTTTCTCGCAACGCTCGACGAAAACCAGCATCGCGTGACCGTTCGCAGCGCCTTTCCTCTCGGGGAACAGGAGCGCCGGGATTTGGAGCGGGAGTACGAACAGGCCTTCGGCCAGCGGGACGATTTCCAGTATGAAAACACTCCGGAAGTCATCCTTGGCATCGAACTCGAAACCGGCGGCGTCAAGATCTCCCTGACCTTGGCCCACTATCTCGCCTCTCTGGAAGAGCGGCTCGTCTCCCTGCTCGCAGAAACACAACCGGAGGACACTGACCAGCCCGATGAAAACACCGAGGAACGAGTCGATGCCTGATTCTCTGCACCAACACCTCCGCAAAACGGCATCAGCGCTTGCCGGCGCCAGGGAGGCGATCCCCTCCTCGCTTCAGCTTCGCGAAGTGGGCACCGTCCATTCCTGCGGCTCCGGGATCGCCATGATCCGCAACCTGCGCAACATTGTCATCGATGAACTGCTCAACATCACCGGCGGTGGTCGGGCGCTCGCCTTCAATATCGACCAGGAGTTCACGGGCGCCGTGCTCCTTGATCACGCCGGCACGGTCCGCGGCGGAGCCGAGGTCACCGGTACCGGGCGGGTGATGGATTTCCCGGTTGGTGAAAAGCTGCTCGGACGCCTGGTAGACGCCAGAGGGGCGCCGCTTGATCGGAGGGGATCGATCGGTGCCGAAGAGCGCTGGCCCGTGGAACGGCCGGCCCCGGGAATCATGGACCGGGACCCGGTCACCGTTCCCCTGGCCACCGGACTCAAGGTAATCGACGCGCTGATCCCCATCGGCAGGGGCCAGCGGGAGTTGATCCTGGGCGACCGACAGACCGGGAAAACCGCACTGGCCGTGGACACCATGATCAACCAGCGGGACCAGGATGTGCGGTGCATTTACTGCGCCATCGGCAAACGCGCTTCGGCCGTCGCACGGGTAATTGCCGATCTCAAACAGTACCAGGCACTCGATTACTGCACAATCGTAGTGGCAACCGAGGATGACCCGCCAGGACTGCAATTCATCGCGCCTTACGCAGCCATGACCCTTGGCGAATTCTACATGGCCTCAGGCCATGACGTGTTGCTGGTCTTCGATGACCTCACCCGCCATGCCCGGGCCTATCGGGAGCTTTCCCTGCTGCTGCGCAGGCCCCCCGGTCGCGAGGCCTTTCCCGGTGACATCTTCTACATTCACGCCCGCCTCCTCGAACGTTCCACCCACCTTCGCGATTCTCTGGGTGGCGGCTCACTCACCGCGCTGCCGATCGTCGAAACCGAGGCCCAGAATATTTCTGCCTATATCCCGACCAACCTGATCTCGATCACCGACGGTCAGATATACCTGTCGCCCGATCTCTTTCAGAAAGGGGTCCTGCCGGCGGTTGATGTCGGCAAATCGGTCTCACGGGTCGGCGGCAAGACACAACTCGCCGCCTATCGGGCGGTCGCCGGCGATCTCAAGCTGGCCTACAGCCAGTTCGAGGAACTGGAGGCCTTCTCCCGCTTCGGTACCCGCCTCGACGAGGAGACCAGGCAGACGCTGCGCCGCGGACGCCGGGTGCGGGCGGTGCTGAACCAACCGCAATATAGTCCGCTGCCGGTCAGCCATCAGATAGCTGTTCTTGCCGCAGCCAGCCAAGGGGTTTTCGATTCAATCGCGCCCGAACAAGTAGCGGAAACAGAACAACGCATCCGCCAGGCCTTTGACCGCCAATTCGAGACGCTGCGAAACAAAATCGACCAGGGAGAAAAACTCTCCGAAGAGGACATGGAATCCCTCGCCGGCATGGCCAGGGAGCAGATCCCGGAACCTCCGGACCAGGAAGGCAAGGAAAGCAATGCAGACCATTCAGGACCTGAAGAAGACCATTGACAGCACCGAGGACCTGCAGTCGGTGGTCAAGACCATGAAGTCGCTGGCGGCGGTGAACATCCGCCAATTCGAGCGGGCGGTTGAATCGCTGCAGGATTATTATCGCACGATCGAGCTGGGACTGACTGCCGCCCTGTCCTCGACAACAGTACTGCCACGGGAGCACCAAGGCCGGGCCAGGCGACACGGGCAGGGACTTGTCGTGTTCGGTTCAGACCAGGGAATGTGCGGCCAGCTCAACGAACAGGTAGCTTCCCTGGCCATGGAAACGCTGGATCATTCCCCGGACAAGCAAACAGAGGCCCGCTTGCTCGCAGTTGGCGAACGCGTGGCCGTCCGGCTCGAGGACGCCGGCGGCCAGGTCGCCGGCTATCTTCCGGTACCCACCTCGGTCACTGCCATCGGCGGGAAGGTCCGGGAAATTCTCGAGGTAATCGATGAATGGCAAGCTGATCACCAGCTCGAACGCGTCTTCCTGCTGTTTTGCGTACCGACGAGCGGTAGCCGCTTTGAAGCAACCAAAATGCGGCTGCTACCGTTCGATCGACAATGGTTTCTCCGCTACCGGCAGGTTCAATGGCCCACCCGCAACCTTCCGCAATTTTCGGCTCACTGGCCGACCCTGTTCACCTCGCTGGTCCGCCAATATCTCTTCGTCTCTCTGTTCCGCGCCTTCGCATCATCGTTGGCCAGTGAAAACGCCAGTCGTCTCGCCGCAATGCAGGGAGCGGAACGCAACATCAAGGAAAGACTGGAGGAATTGAGTGCAGACTACAACCAGTTGCGCCAGATGAGCATCACCTCTGAACTGCTGGATATCGTCTCCGGATTCGAGGCACTCCGCTGATGGAGCATCGGCCGCAAACCGAAAAATCGGAACCGTGTCAGAGCGCAGGACTATCGGGAGACCGCATCGTACTCGACCAGGTCACCCCCCACTTTTCCCGGAGTTACCATCCCGGTGTAGATTGTCTGTCACACTTATTTGTTCGCTGTCCACGAACGTTGCCGCGGGTCTGATCATACCCGACAGCGCCAGAGGGGTTCTGGCACAACTCCTGCATCATTTTCAACGAGCGCCGACCTTCCCGCATGGAGACCCGGGCGGCGCGAGCAACAGCGTAGTGCAAACCGAGAGACCGTCCGGGCCCGGGAGAAACCACAGGCGACGGCATCGCTGATGGAAAGATCGAGCGCTTTTGATTTGTGACAGCCGGCTTACCGGTGTTACTCGATAGTATCGAGGCAGCGGCAGAACGTGGCTGCCTTTTTCAGCAGAGAGGTAGATATGTACGACAAACATGAATTGTGCAAGAAGATAGCCGAAATCTATCCCGACATCGGCGAATGTGGTATCGGTATCGAAGTCGACTACAGTGACGATAAAAACGTCTGGATCGTGCACCTGAAAAAGGGTGAGCATGAACTTGACCATCACCTGGAGATCGCCGATGCGGATCGTTGCATGGACGGTGAGCAATGTGTGGGCCTCGGCCTGGAAATTGCTCAGCTGAAAAGCAACATCAAAGGACAGCAGTTCTGATCCGCACCGAAACCGCTCTACGGTGATGATGCGCTTTCCAGCCCGACAAAGCATTTTAATCGTTTGCAATTACTTTTTTTGGGGACTCAGTCTTCCCGAATGGGACCGGACTGTCACGTGCCAAAAACGGCGATAGTCTGCAGGACTGTGCAGCCGCGGTTTCAATCCAGCACCAACCGCCCTGCAGATGACAGCGATGGAGGGCAGTCTCCGGGCCTTGGAACACGGCCGAACTGCTTCCCGCTCCGGTTCCGGGCGCTACTCCCGTGAGTAAAGATAGCGCCAGTGCCGCGCAGCTGGATCATTTTCCCGAAGGCGGAATCAATGAGGCGGTCACCAGCGCCCTCGCCGATTCCGCCTGTCCCGTTCATCTGTTGGCGGAGACCAGAAAACCCCGGAGGGGCACACCGGACGAACTACTCGACTACGAGGGCATATCAACACCGCTGCTGATCGTGGAAAAGGTCCGGGAATTGCTGTCGGAACGCAATTACCTCCACTATCCGGGTTATCTGGTGAGTCGAGGCACGGCGGGTTGGCTCCCGAAGTCATGATTGCTGACCTGCGGAGAGAAAAACATGAGTCCATCAGCAGAAGGAGAACAAACGTATGAGTACCCCTGTCAATCATTGTCCCGGTTTTGAATCTTTCCGGAACCTGAAATCGTTTATCTGCACCTGCTCGCATTGTGGCGCTGAAAAGGAAATATTTTCCGACGAGTTCGACCGCGAGCATCGATGTAGTCAATGCCGGCAGAAAATCGACTTTGCCAAATGCGAGTATCGTGCCGGGGCCGAAGACAAAACACCGAGATAGATCACCTCAGATTTGCATCGCCGCCACAAACCTGAAGTGTGTGGCGTTCGCACCCGGGTCGCAAATCGGACGATGCGTGACCGATCCGCCGCAACCCCGTTCTGCCGGTCAACATCATACGTTTTAGCCGTCATCAGGGTGAACGGGCGAATCGACGTTGCCGCACCGGGTTCTGGAGAGCGGCAACGACTGCTGCCTGCTGGCCACTAATAGAGTTGTTCGGAGCCCACTTCCATCATGCCGAGAACAACGTTGATCAACGCGTTGAAAAGTAGACTCACGGCGCTGGAGAAACAGAAAACCGGAAGCAGCGATACCTGCTTTTTCCTCCGCCTTCTCAAATAATAAAAGAGCGCATTAAAGCCGGACACCATGATCCCGATAAAGATGACCATACCGACACCATAGCCAAACTTCAGTCCAATTCGGGACAGGCCAAGCGATCCCATCTGGACTTCCATGACATAGGGAAGTAACAGGTAACCGAGGGCGAAGTGGCCGAAAAGAATGAGCACTGCCATCAGCGTGTATATTGTCGAGCGTGGTTGTTGTATCATTTCAGCAATCCGTTACCCATGATCTTGTTCGGCTTCAGGCGACGCATCATCTCAATCATGAAGAGCAGCGGCACAACGTCCCCGAAGACAAATAAACCATCTGGAATTATTAATTTATATCCAGACGTCTGCACGCCCCCCCGGCCCCCGAACTCGTTAGAACGGTCATCTTTCATACTCCCGATGCCCATGATTTTCCTCCTGCTTTGTGTGCCGATATTTCATTGGATAGCCGCTCCAGCGCCTGTTCGCGGAGCATCCGGTGCCGCGATACGTGACAGTCCTGTTTCACCGGATGACATCCGGCTTTCCCGGAATCGTGCTGGGCTCGGCGACTGTGGTTGCCACACGATAAAATCGTGGACGAGTTTCACTCAGCCTCTTCAAGGATCTCAATGTGCTGGCGGATGTGACACTCACCATCACAACAGTCATAGCAGCCATCTTTTCGGAGCGGCTTTCCTGGAGCCACGCGGTTCCACCATCCAGCCGTGTACCGACTGAGTCGACTTCCGGGATACATGGTATACGGGAAGGATGAACAGAGACTGTCTCAGTGAGACTCTTGCAAGATATTTGCCACGTTTGCACAGGACTATTGTCGCTCGTCGCTCCCCAGCGGCGATCCCTTGAATGCCAGAAACCAAGGCGCGGGCCTGAACCGCCTGGGCAACCCGCTGTTCGGGCTACGGGGTATGCCGGGAAGGAGTCGGGACGATGGATATTTTGCCCAGGATTCACAGCCGTTATGGTGCGAAAATACGGTGCTGACCGGATAGCCGTAGCCACTTACAGGTGTTATCGGTGGAAAAATCACCGCAATGGCGACTGGTAATGGACGCTGAGACTCAGGGCGAATTGGCGGTGCTCTCGCAGAGCGCCAACAAGAGTCGGCTGCGGTTTCTTCCCTCCAGACATCACTTTTTCCCTCGACCCTGCTTTCAGCCAGAAAAGCCGGGTTGATAAGTTGTAGCGTCCAGCTTACCGTCATAGGTATTCGGATCGGAAATACGACCGATGGAATCCCAACATCCGACGTCTGAACCAGTCGATACGCCGGAATGATATACCAGCAAAAGCAGATGGAGGAACGACATGTCACCGCAGAGCAAACGTGTAGCATTGGTAACCGGTGCCAATCGAGGGATCGGCCTGGAGATTTCGAGGCAGTTGGCCAAACGCGACTATTCCGTGATTCTCGGCTGCCGAGATGAAGAGAAATGCAGGCAGGCTCAGCGGGAATTGACGGCTGTATCGCCCGATGTCTCTATCACCCGCCTCGATGTCAGCGATCCGACCTCGATCGTTGCCGCCGCAGAGAGGATCAGGGACCAGTTCCAAAGGCTCGACGTACTCGTCAACAATGCCGGCATCATGATCGACGGAGAGGCGGGCATACTGGACCTGCCGTTGACTCTGCTCCAGAACACCCTGGAAACAAATTCCTATGGCCCTTTACTGCTGAGCCAGAGCTGCCTACCGATCATGCGGACAAACGGATACGGCCGTATCGTCAACATCGCCAGCACGCTTGGAGCACTGACCGACATCGCGAGTCCGGAATCGTCTTCTTCGGCAATCAATTCCCCGGCCTACCGGCTGTCGAAAACGATGCTGAACGGAATTACCGCGCTGCTGGCCAGAGAACTGAAGGACGAAAACATTCTCGTCAATTCGGTCTGTCCCGGCTGGGTCAGAACAGATCTTGGCGGCCCGGCAGCGCCGCTGACGCCCGAACAGGCGGCGGAAACTCCGGTCTGGCTGGCAACTTTGCCGGACGATGGTCCGACCGGCGGTTTTTTCCGCGAGCACCAGCCGATTCCCTGGTGACCGCTGCGGTGATACAGGCTGCCTGGCTACCGGATGCTCGGGTCTCGGTCCATGATCTGCTTGAGTTTGCGCTGATAGTTGGTGTTTTTCTTCGTGGCCAGCCCGAGCAATTCCCTGACCTGAAGAACCTTTTCGGCCGTTTCATGCTCGATCGCCACGGTCTGCATCGCCAGATCAGCGATACGGACTTCACCATATTCCACTCGGCATGACCCGACCAGGTAGAGAAACCGCTGTTTCCGCACCGGTACGAGCCTGATGCCAGAACACGATGGTAGTATCTCCCGTATCAACTTCCATTCGTCGATCATCGTTTCTGCGCCAAGGTCGGGTAAATCGAGTGACAGTGCGGGAAAAAGCTGACCATTCAATACGTTTGACTGGAGAGGAAAGGAGAGTTTGAACCGCGGCTTCCATAGTTCGAGCGGTCCAAGAGTTTCGAGAAGCGACTTCATTTCCAGCCGGCTATCCCGTATTTTCACGCTGCTCGAGACGTCTGTTCTCGTGACCAGATAGGTATCGCTACTCTTCCTGATCGTGGGGGATGATTCCTATCGACGGATCCGGCCGGCAACGACTGTCAGATCGTGGTCGAATATGCGAAACTCGTAGCGTGCGATGATTGTATCCTCGTCGGAACCGATGTTCATAGCAGAACGATGCCTCCCGGCACAACTGCTTATTCATTTCAATTCAATTATCTCGCCGGCATACCGATTGACGCCCGAACACGTCGGTCTGGAAAAATTATAGCAAGAAAGCCGATTTGCACACTGCCCTGCAACGGAATGCACCCCGGTTGAAGAGCGTTCCTCCACCTTGATCTCAAGCAATAAAACCGTGTACATCACCGACTATGAAATCGTCCATGGAATCCGAGGAGGAGATGGCCGAGTCGGCAGGACTGCTGCTTCGGCAATCGATCTGCCGGGAGCGCCAGCTTGCCACGGCAAGTTCTTCTACAAGATGGGATAGATACCGATCATTGCAAGAAAAAAGCGCTGATGTACCAGGTTTACACACCTGGATACTCCAGCGCTCTATACTGAATAACCCTCCGTAATGATACCGGAGGATTATGGTCTTGATGGTGGCGATGCAGGGACTTGAACCCCGGACTCTGCGGATATGAGCCGCATGCTCTGACCAGCTGAGCTACATCGCCATTGTGCAAAGGTCACAATTGATACATCATCGAGTTTTTTGTGTCAACCATTTCTTGGCCGGAGGGCCTGTTTCTGGCCGGAACCGGACCCCATGGCGGCAGAAAACAAAACAGGGGGACCGCACAAGCGATCCCCCTGGGGTTACAACATCCGGGTGAAACCGGAGGAACTGCGGGAGGTCATTACATCATGCCGCCCATTCCTCCCATGCCGCCCATACCGCCCATACCGCCCGGAGGCATACCGCCGCCGCTATTGTCCTTCTCGTCCGGAACCTCGGCGATGACTGCCTCGGTGGTCAGCATCATGCCTGCTACCGAAGCGGCGTTCTGCAAGGCAGTACGGGTCACCTTGGCAGGATCGATGACACCGGCCTCGATCAGATCGCCATATTCTTCGGTTGCCGCATTGAAGCCGTTGGCGCCTTTAAGGTTCTTGACATGCTCAACAACGATGGAACCTTCATGACCGGCGTTGTTGGCTATCTGGCGAATCGGCTCTTCCAGGGCGCGCAGCAACAGTTTCTTACCGATTGCTTCCTCGCCTTTGAGATCCAGCGCCTGCAGAGCTTCCAGGCAACGGATATAGGCTACGCCGCCACCGGGTACCACGCCTTCTTCGACGGCTGCCCTGGTTGCATTCAGCGCATCTTCGACGCGAGCTTTCTTCTCTTTCATCTCAACTTCGGTAGCTGCACCGACGTTGATCACGGCAACGCCGCCGATCAGCTTGGCCAACCGCTCCTGCAGTTTCTCGCGATCGTAATCGGAGGTGGTGTCCTCGATCTGGGCGCGAATCTGCTTGACACGGGCGGCGATCTGCTCTTTCGAGCCGGAACCGTCGATGATGGTGGTGTTGTCCTTGTCGACGACGATCCGCTTGGCAGTGCCGAGGTCGTTGATGGTGATGTTCTCCAGCTTGATTCCGAGATCCTCGGTTACGACCTGGCCGCCGGTCAGAATAGCGAGATCCTGCAGCATTGCCTTGCGCCGATCACCGAAACCCGGAGCCTTGACGGCGGCAACGTTGAGGGTGCCGCGCAGTTTGTTGACTACCAGGGTCGCCAGCGCTTCGCCTTCGACATCCTCGGCGACGATGAACAGACCCTTGCCCATCTTCGCAACGGACTCGAGGATCGGCAGCAGGTCCTTCATGCTGGATATCTTCTTCTCGACGAGCAACAGGTATGGGTCGTCCATGGCGACTTCCATACGCTCCGGATCGGTAACAAAATACGGAGACAGGTAACCGCGGTCAAACTGCATACCCTCGACAACTTCCAGGGTGGTCTCCATCGATTTGGCTTCCTCGACGGTGATGACACCCTCTTTGCCGACCTTGTCCATGGCCTCGGCGATGATATTGCCAATGGTCTCGTCGCTGTTGGCCGAGATGGTTCCGACCTGAGCAATCTCTTTCTGCTCTTTGGTCGGAGTGGCGATCTCTTTCAGTTTTTTAACGACGACCTCGACCGATTTATCGATACCGCGCTTGATTTCCATCGGGTTGTTGCCGGCGGCTACCAGTTTGGCGCCTTCGGTGTAGATGGCCTGAGCCAGAACGGTTGCCGTGGTGGTACCGTCACCGGCAACATCCGAGGTCTTGGAAGCGACTTCCTTGACCATCTGGGCGCCCATATTCTCGAACTTGTCTTTCAGCTCGATCTCTTTAGCGACGGTAACGCCGTCCTTGGTAATAGTCGGAGCACCGAATGATTTCTCGATCAGCACATTGCGGCCTTTCGGCCCGAGGGTTACCTTGACGGCATTTGCCAGGGTATTAACGCCGGCGAGTATCTTCTCGCGGCCTTTGACACCGAATTTAATCTCTTTTCCTGCCATTGGACTTCTCCTTTATCTTTTCAAGCATTTAAGTACGGTTAAAACAATGATTTCCAGGGAAACACTGTTATTCCACGATTCCCAGGACGTCATCCTCACGCATGATCAGATAGTCCTCGCCGTCAAGCTTCACATCAGTGCCGCCATATTTGGAGAACAGGACGACATCTCCTGCTTTGACCTGCAGAGCTACGCGCTCTCCGGAATCGTTGACTTTACCCGGACCGACCGCAACTACTTTGCCCTGAGCCGGTTTTTCTTTTGCACTGTCGGGGATGATGATGCCACCGGCGGTTTTCTCTTCCTCCTCAAGTCTCTGAACAAGAAGGCGGTCATTCAACGGACGAATTTTCATTGCTTCCTCCTATACTGCTTCGATCTATAATGTTTGTATTTACCGGGACCGTCTCGCCCGAACAGGCATGGTCCCGCTCGATGCGCCCACGAACCGGGGCTGTCTCAGAACAGGGCAAACTATAGGAGTGGATAAACAAAAATCAAGGGGCGTCGGTATTTTTTTTCCGGCGCCCCGTATGGTCAACTATCTTCCCGGATTTTCGTTCAGAGAGAGGATCGACAGCGGCACGCAAGCAGACTCAGCCGACCCGCATCGTCCACTTGAAAGGATCTTCGCTGCGGCCGTACTGGATCGCCTGCAATTCTTCAAACAAACGCTCGGCCAACGGCCCGGCTTCACCCCGGTTGATCGGATAACCGGTGTCATCGCAGAACAGTTCACCGACCGGCGATATGACCGCAGCGGTCCCGGTGGCGAACGACTCTTTGAGCGTTCCATCCTGCGAGGCGGCAAGCACTTCGTCGATGGTTACCGGCCGCTCTTCCACCTTGATATCCCAGCTCCGGGCCAGCTTGATCACCGAGTCCCTGGTGATACCGCCGAGGATAGAGCCACCCAGCGGCGGGGTGACCAACGTGTCGTCGAGCATAAAGAAAATATTGCTGGTACCAACCTCTTCGACATAACGTCGCTCGCAGGCATCGAGCCAGAGAACCTGCGTATATCCGGCCTTATTGGCCATTTCGTAAGCGAGCAGCGAGGCGGCATAATTCCCGGCGGTCTTGACTTCGCCCACGCCGCCCTTGACCGCCCGGACATAATCACGGCAGACGAAGATCTTAGTCGGGCTGAAACCGCCCGCATAATACGAGCCGACCGGGCTCATGATCAGATAAAAGATGTAGTTGTCCGCCGGCTTGAGACCGAGAAACGGATCGACTCCGATCATTGTCGGCCGCAGGTAGAGCGACGCACCGTTTGCCTCCGGGATCCAGTCGCGGTCGAGATAGACGAGCGCCTTGAGGCCCTGGAGGATCAAATCGACCGGGAACCGCGGCATGCTCATGCGAACCGCACCCCGGTTCATTCGCTCCAGGTTATCGAGGGGGCGGAACAGGTATATCTGTCCATTGTCTCCGCGATAGGCCTTGAGGCCCTCGAAAATGGCCTGGCCATAATGGAGAACCGTTGCCGCCGGATCCATCTCGAAAGGCTGATACGAGCAGATCCTGGCCTGCTGCCAGCCCTGTTCTCGATTCCAGTCCATGCGGAACATGTGGTCGGTGAAATGCCTGCCGAAGCCGAGTTCTTCAACCGCCGGTTTGGGTTTGGGCGTCTCCGTCTTCTCCAGCGAAATATCAATATCTTTCCACATGATACCGTCTCCATGCACGAGGAATTTTGCTTTTTAATTGAATCCTGCCGGTTTATACTGTACCAGTAGCGACAGACCTTACGGGCTACCAAAATAACTCAGCACGATTGCTAAATGCAAACACAATCGCGCTGTACAGATGCCGACACGCTGTGCCAACACCATGACCGACCAGATCGCCCGGCACCACTATCCGACCAACGGACCAAGTCCGATGCAGGTTCGCTATTTCCTGCTGGTGCTGCTGGTGTCCCTGTTTTTCCTCGGCCGGGTCCTCTTTCCGTTCTGGTCGATACTGGTGCTTGCTTTTCTGCTCTCCAGTTTTTTCCGGCCGATCTATTTATTCCTCGAGCGGTGGCTGCCGGCGACCCTGGCCTCGATCCTGACCTGTCTGCTGATCACCGCCATTGTCTTCGTCCCCCTGGTCTTCTTCGTCGGCGCTCTATCCAACGAGGCTCTGACCGTTTACCAATGGGGCCGGGACAGCCGAGTCTGGCTGAAACTTCAGATTCTGATCCAGGAGAGTCCGCTGATCGGTCAATCCCAGAAGTACCTCGGTGAAATCGGTATCGACTTCGATGCCTCGCAGATTTCCGACACCCTGTCGGCCTTCGTCAAGGTCGCCGGGCTGATGCTCTACAATCAGGCTAGTTCCTGGGCTGCCAATATCATGCAATTCCTGTTTCTTTTCGTGATGATGATCCTGGCCATCTTCTTCCTACTGATCGACCTGCCGCGCCTGATCGATTTTTTGATCCGGATGTCGCCGCTGCCCGACGAAGAGGACCGGCTTCTGGTGAAAAAATTCGAGCAGATCGCCTCCGCGGTGTTGAAAGGCAACGGCATTTGCGGTCTGCTGCAGGGCGTCCTCGGCGGTGCAATGTTCTCGATTCTCGGTCTCAACTCACCGATCCTCTGGGGCTTTATCATGGGGATTCTGGCCTTCCTGCCGATCTTCGGCATCGGCCTGGTGTTGATCCCGGCTTCAATCATTCTCGCCTTCAACGACCGGATCACCGCCGGTATTTTCCTGTTTTGTTTTTATCTCGCCCTGTCCCTGCCCGTTGAATACCTGCTCAAACCGAAACTTGTCGGCGACCAGGTAAAGATGCATACCCTGCTGGTATTTCTCTCCATTATCGGCGGACTGAGTGTCTACGGCATCCTCGGCATCATCTACGGGCCGATCATCGTTACCGCCTTTCTGACCCTGTCCGAGATCTACCTGAAAAAATACGATTATTACGTGCAGAACTTCTAGACTGACGCAGCCTTCCGCACTTTCGGCCGAACCGCCCGGTACCGAAAACACCTGAAAGAATCGGTCAGGCGCTCCCTCTTTGTGTTATGCGAGGAACTGAGCACCTGCCCGAATCATCGCCGGCGGTCAGCCGGCACGGTCTTCCCGGTAGCTTTGTCCTATCCCTCAAGAAACGCTTTGAGGCGCCGCAACCCTTCTTCGATATCGTCGACTCCGATACCTGAATAAGCCAGCCGCAGGAAAAAGCGGTCTTCTCCCGGCAGCGGCGTACCGAAGTGCGAGCGGGCACACATCGACACCCCGGTTTCCTGGAGAATCGTGGACAAAAAGGCCTGATAGGCGGTAAAGCCCTTGTTGGCCATGGCAGCGGTGACATCCGGCCAGAGATAAAAGGTCGCATCCGGGCGATAGCAGGTAACCCCTTCGATATCATTGAGCAGATCGACACAGCAGTCGCGTCGTCGTTGCAACTCGGCGAGGATCTCCTGAACCGGCTGCTGATCACCGGTCAACGCCTCGACAGCCGCCCACTGGACGAAATGATTGGCACACGATTCGTCGTTGACATTCATCTTGCCGATGATGCTGATGATCTCTTTCGGCCCGAGCGCCGCCCCGAGACGCCAGCCGGTCATCGCGAAGCGCTTGGAAAACGTATAGAGAATGACACTGCGTTCTTCCATGCCAGGCTCGGAGACAATCGACGTCGACCGGCCGTCGTAGTGAATGTCGAAATAAGCCTCATCGAGCAGCACGATCAAATCGTGACGGACGGCAAGTTCGGCAATCCGCCGCCGGTCTTCGGCGCTGCATTCGGCACTGGTCGGATTGTGCAGGTCGTTGACGATCAGGAGTCTGGTCCGCTCGTTGATCGATGCTTCCAGGCCATCGATATCGAACGTGAAGTTGGTCTCCCCCGGCACGACACCATAGGGCACCGCCACGCCCCCATGAAACTGAATCTGCGATTCATAGATCGGAAAACCCGGATTCGGGTAGAGGACCTCGTCGCCGGGATTCATCAGCGCCAACAGAAACTTGGCGATGACCGGCTTACCGCCGGGCTGGATGGCGACATGATCGGCGGTGTAAGAGGTGCCGCGCGTCCGCCGGAAATCCTCGGCCAGCGCCTCACGAAGTTCGGGAATACCGACACTGGGGGTGTAGCCGGTTTTGCCGGCCCGCAGCGCTCGACACGCCGCTTCACCGATATGGGGCGGCGTCGCCAAATTCATATCACCGAGGTGAAACGGAAATACCCGATTGCCGGCCGCCGCATGTGCCGCCGCATGTGCCGCCACCAGAAAGGCTGTCTCCACTCCGAGCCTGTCGACCCTATCGGCCAGACGATAGCGCTCTTTCATAGTTATTCTCTCTCCCTGTACTGCGTAATCAGCTCTCGTCCCCATTGCGACAAAGCCATTGCCGACCAGCCGCTCAGAGCCTATGCAGGTAGCTGCCGGCCGACGAGGACCCGTCAACCAGCTGCGGTTTTAACCGAATTCTGGGCATCAGGCAAGTCCCGGTAGCGCCGAGCAGGCCGGCTGGGCACTCCTGTGCGGTGACCATGGCGGCCGAAATCGCGACAAGAGCGCCCCTCACCGGCGATAGGCGGCGGCCGGTCGACCGCCGAGATAGATTGCTTCAAGATAGGATAGTTTACGCGGCAGTTGGGCCGGGGTGCCGCGAGTCACCAGAAAGTTGGCCGGCCTGGCGCGGGCGATGCGCCCCCATTGCCGCTCCACGCCGAGCAGTGCGGCGTTTTCTTCGGTGGCGCAACGGATCGCTTCCTCAAGTCGGTAGCCGGCCTTGATCAGTAGTTTCATCTCCTCGACCACCGCCTCGCCATGGAGCACCCCGGCGCTGCCGGCATCGGTCCCGAGAGCCACCCGGACCCCGCACTGGCGGGCGAAGGCAACCTGCTCGAGCTGATGGTCAAGCGTCTTTTCGATCACCCGCCGGTCGGCCATACCGCGATAGGCGTCAGCATGGTCTCCATAAGCCTTCATCGTGTACATCGTCGGCACCCAGAAGATGCCGCGCTCCGCCATCAGTTCCAGGTTCTCCCGGCCCATGAAATAGCCGTGCTCCACGGAATCGCAGCCGGCATCGAGCGCCGCCCGAACCGGCAGCCGACCATTGGCATGCACCATGACCTTTTTGCCCTGAGCGTGGGCTCGGGCGACCAGCGCTGCAAGTTCGGCGGTGCTGAACTGAGGCCTTGTTTCCCGGCCGAATTCGTGGAGACTGTTCAGCCCGGAGTTGACGACTTTGACCTGGTCTACCTGCTGCCCATCCTGTTCCCAACGCTCGACCAAGGTCTCCGTTTCGATGGGTCGGCCGCCGATCAGGCTGCCGTAGCGTCCCTGGCGGAAATAGGCCTGACCGGACCGCTTGATCAGCACCTCGCCGTCGCCCGCCCGCTCCTGGCGATAATCCACAAGGCAGCCGAGGCGGTCGCCCCCGTCCCGCACCACCAGCACCCCGTGGCCAAAAAGTTGTCGCAGGTGTTCTTCGATCACGCCGTACAGCTGATGGCAGCCGGCACGCTGTTGCGCTTGCCGGACAGTCTGATCGATACTGCCACTCATGCAAAGATGCAGGTGACTATCGAGCAACGGTGGGACAACGGTGCAATGCGACAGGTCGGTCAAGCGGGCCGGATCGGGGAAATCCGCTCCGTCTGCCGGCGAGATGGCATCAACCAGGCCGTCGCTGACGATCAGCAACTGCCGGCGCCGCGCCTTGTCGCCGCTCCCATCGATCAGCCAGCCGGCAAGGATATAGTGGGACAGTTCGCTGTCGGTCATCGCTTCACTCCCGGGGAGCTTGAAAAGCTCGAAATTTCGTTCAAAATCAAGGCACGCAAGAAAATTTTACCGCAGGCATAGATGATATTCCGAGGTTAGAATTTGATTGCGCAAGGATGAGATGGAGCGAAATGGCAATTTTTCAAGATTCCCTCCCATTGACGGACTCTGGCCGGCCGGCGCTTCAACCGGTCAGGAGAGAGTGCGCAGCAGTCGTTCCAGGTCGGCATCGACATCGAACCGGCCATACTCGCTCTGGCGTTGCGGCTCGCCCGGCGGCGGCTCGAGGCGTAACGCGTCAAAGATCAACTCGTCGAGCAGCGCCAGCTCCCGGCACACCATTTCTTCCGAGTCCGGCGGCACCGGGTAGCGCTGCATCAGCAATAGCTCGAGACCGTATTGTTCGCTTTTTCGGGCAAAGGCTTCGACCTCGTGCAACGTCTTGAGCGTATGCCGCCGCTTTTCGAAGAGATAGTGCTCCAGGTCGATGCCGGCCGGCTTTCCACCGGCCAGCGTGACCAGCAGTTCAAAGAGCGCACCGAACCGCTCCAGCCGAGCCCCTGACCAGCGCACCAGCGTGCAGAACAGCTCGCTCGCCGAGGTGGAGAGGCGCACCTTGCTGCGCCGCAACAGGGTGCGGGCCGCCAGCAGCTGGTCATCGCCGAGCGTTTCCTGCAAAGCCGTACAGAGCCGGTCGTCAAGCTGCCGATCGAGAGCAAGCCGGTTGAGAAGCTGCCGGACAGGCACCCGGTCGAAGGGCAGATCCACGGTAATCGCCGCGTCTGCAACCGAGATCGGCACCGATTCCCGACACTGATCGAGTCGCTCGGCTAGAGCGGCAACGCCGACCTTATCGATATCGGCGGCACACAAAAACACTTCGACGTCCCGACGCAATTGCTCGCTCGGTGAAAAAATCAGATGCAGTAGCGGTTCATGGGCGTCGTGCTCCACATCCCGTAACACCTCCTTGAGGTCGGCAGCATCCAAACCATAGGCCGACTCGGCAAACTCCCCTATCTGACGATCCACGACCAACCCGCCATCCAGATGACGCAGCAGGCACTGGAGCAATTCTTCATGGTGCTCGTTATCGGCCATTGATATGCAATCTCCCTTGCTGGTTGAACTGACGGGGCTCTGTCTGCAAGACAGCGCCCCAATAGTACGGTATACTATAATAACAACGCTCCGAGATGCAGGCGACTTCGCCATGTTTTTTTGGACCAGCGCCGCCGTCTCGGCCACCCTCCGGAGGTTCGCCGATGTTTACTCCCGCCTGCCTGCCGATTCTGATCGGCAGCCTGCCGCTCACCGATCACCACCAGGCATTGCATCAGATACTGGCCACCACTCCCGATATTCCGCTCTGGCCGCAATTACCGAAAAACCCGCAGGAGGGAATGCTCCGCCAATTTCTCGACGGATACCCGGGACTGACCGAAGAGGACGGCCATTTCTGGATCGCCACGGACCGGCCGTCCTTTGCCGAGGAGACGACGTGCTTCTACGAAGATGTGCTGCGCAGCACAGACACCGCCGAACTGCCGGAAGAGTCGCGCTTTTCGCTCAACGAACAAACGGCATGCGGTTTTTTTGTCCTGCGCGAGACCCTGCCCCGCCTCGATCGTCTGCCGCTGTCCGTCAAAGGCCAGGTGACCGGCCCGATCACCTGCGGCATCGGCGTCAAGGATCAGCACGGCACACCGCTCTTTTACGACGACAGTCTGCGCGACATGCTGATCAAACTGCTCAGCCTGAAAGCCCGCTGGCAGGTCGAACAGCTGCGTCCCTGGTGCCGGGAAACGGGACCGCTGCTGTTCATCGACGAACCGGGAATGGTCAGTTACGGTTCGACAGCCTTTTCCGGCATCTCCCGCGAAGCAGTTTGCTCATCGATGGCGGAGGTGATCGCGGCCATCAAGGGCAGCGGCGGCTTGGCCGGCATTCACATCTGTGCCAACGGCGACTGGGCGCCGGCGCTGCAATCGGAGGCGGACATCATCAGCTTCGACGCCTTTTCCTATTTCGACAACCTCATCCTCTACCGGGTGGAACTGCTCGCCTTTCTCAGGCGCGGCGGTATCCTCGCCTGGGGTATCGTACCGACCGGTGACCCCCTTGCGGTCGCCGCCGCCACCGAGGAAGACCTGCTGGCGCGCTGGCGGGAGCAGGTAGGCCGGGTCAGCGCCCTCGGCTTTGCCGCCGACCGGCTGCAGGCGCAAACCCTCATTGCCCCGGCCTGCGGCACCGGGTCGCTGTCCCCGCAACTGGCCGAGCACGTCCTTCAACTGACCGGCGCCCTGGCCCGGCGCATCAGAGGCGAATAGGCCGGCAAAGCGCACCCGCGGCGGCACGGGTGGAGAGGAACTGCAACGTTTCATGTTTCGTTGCGGTATTACGCCGCGGCACTCAATACAACAATCGATGCCGCAGCTCCCGCGGCAGGTGGGCGGCCACAGCCGCCAGCAGGAATGCGGCGCACACTGCCGGTACGGCCGGCAGCAACCGATGATAGGCCGCCCCGAGCAGCAGCAGTTTCACCAGCGTGCTCACACCCGCCAGCTCACGGTACCATTGCCGATGGCGCAGCGATTCCGTCCCGGTCAACAGCACTCCGCTGAGTACCGCCAGCCAGAAATAGAAAGCCGGCGGCCCGGCCGGCCAGGAGAGCAGAAACGAAGCGAGGACAACACCGCCGCCAACCTGATGGACAGCTCTGATTGCCACCGATCCCAGCAAGACCCAATAAGGGCGATCGCCGATCCGCCCGCAGGCCGACGCACTACCGGCGCCCTGTTGCTTCCCTGCAACCATAAATCCCTCCGCTTCGTCGTCTCCGTTACCCCGCACGCCGGCGAGGCCGGAGCCGGTTTGTGTCCCTCTGTGATACTCCGGCCAGCTCAGCTATGCCAGCCTTTTTCAAAGAGTTGCCGGCCACTGGAAAAAATGCGCTGGACGGCGGGCATTTTCAGTTTGGGTGATTACTGTTTGCACCAGGTCGAGCCGGCAACGTCGGCCCGGTCGCATTACCCGTCATTTCCCCGTGCATGTGCCTCCGGCGCCCCCAGCGGTTGCCGATCACCTCAAGCAAGGAGGACGGACATGGCCCAGTCTTACACCTCATGCAACGCCGTGGGCGGAAGAATCAGAAGCCGTTGTTCCCGCTGCCAGAAAGTGACGTTCATCGAAGTCGCTCCCGGGACCAGGAAAAAAATCGTGCGCTGCTCCTGCGGAAAATCATGCGCCTACCTCATCAATTATCGCCAAACGTCAAGGACTTCCTCTTCAATCAGGGCGCAAGCGATCCTGGCCAACGCCAGAGAGACCAAGATCCAGGTCTGTGACACATCCAGTGACGGCATCGGATTTCTTGTCCCGATCGAGCACCGCCTGTCACTGCACCGGGGCGACGAGGTCCAGATCAAATATCGGGGCGGCGGCGCGCTGGCGCAACGCAAGCTGTTGATCAAAAATATCAACGGCGCCCGGATCGGTGGCCGATATACCTGAACCGGCTCCGCGTTACCTCACAGCGACAGCGAGCCTCGCGACAGCTACCGCAAGACCACCGGCAGAAACTAACGGCGCTGGCGGCGGACCAACTGCAGTACGAGGCGGTAAACGTCAGGTTTTCGTGAAACCTTGAGTTCTGAGCTACCTCGCTCTCTCTCCGGCTAGTGCGCTACGGCCCGACCAGCTTGCAACGATGGCATCCTTAATTCGTTAAGATTCCGGGTCATAGACCTCAACGGGAATAGGCGGTCGACGTCGTGGCACCACCGCTGCCGGTCCAGTCCGTGTGAAAAAATTCGCCGCGCGGCCGGTCGACCCGCTCATAGGTATGCGCCCCGAAATAGTCGCGCTGAGCCTGCAACAGGTTGGCCGGCAGACGTACCGAACGCAAACTGTCGAAATAGGCGAGGGCCGCCGACAGGCAGGGCACCGGCACACCATGCATCGCGGCAATGCCGACAACGGTCCGCAGATCGGCCTGGGCCTTGTTGATGCGGTCGCTGAAATAGGGAGCGAACAGCAGGTTCTCCAGCTCCGCTTCCTGCCGGTAGGCGTCGGCGATATGATCGAGAAAGACCGAGCGGATGATGCAGCCGCCCCGCCAGATGCTTGCTATCGACGCGAAATCGAGCTGCCAGCCGTATTCCTGCGACGCATTTTGCAGCAGTGCGAACCCTTGGGCGTAGGAAATGATCTTGGCACAATAGAGGGCCTGCTCAAGTGCTGCGACGAGTTGTTGCCGATCACCGGAAAACGGCAGTTCAGGCCCGCGCAGGATGTCGGCAGCCCGGCGACGGTCATCGACCCGGGCGGAAATGCAGCGGGCAAAAACCGACTCGCTGATCAGCGACAAGGTGATGCCCTGTTCCAGCGCCGAGACCACCGTCCACTTGCCGGTCCCCTTCTGACCGGCGGCATCCAGAATGGTATCGACCACCGGCACTCCGTCTTCATCCCGATAGCCGAGGATATCGGCGGTAATCTCGATCAGGTAACTGCTCAAATCGGCCTTGTTCCAGTCCGCGAAGATTGCCTGCATCTGGTCGCATCCGAGACCGAGAAGCTGCCGCATGATCTGGTACGACTCGCCGATCAACTGCATATCGCCGTACTCGATGCCGTTGTGCACCATTTTTACGAAGTGTCCGGCGCCGTCGCCGCCCATCCAGGCGCAGCACGGTTCGTTGTCGCCGGCCCGCGCCGCTATGGCGGTAAAGATCGGCTCGACCAGAGGCCAGGCCGAGCGCTCGCCGCCGGGCATGATCGACGGCCCGTGCAGCGCGCCTTCTTCACCGCCCGATACGCCGGTGCCGATAAAACGCAGTCCGCGCTCGCGCAACTCCCGATCGCGACGGATGGTGTCAAGATAGTGAGAGTTACCGCCGTCGATAACGATATCGCCTTCATCGAGATACTCCAGCAGCTGCTCGATAAAGCTGTCGACAGGCGGCCCTGCCTTGAGCATCAGCATGATCCTGCGAGGCCTCTGCAGGGCCTCGACAAAGGAGCCGACCGTCTGATGACCGCTGATCGATTTGCCCCTTCCCCGACCGGCCAGAAAGGCATCGACCTTGGCGGAAGTCCGGTTGTAAACGGCCACCGAAAAACCTTTATCGGCCATGTTCAGCACCAGGTTCTCCCCCATCACGGCAAGCCCGGCAACACCTATCTGTGCCTGTTTTTCCATTGTCCCGCTCCTCGGTGATCGTTATCGGCAATCTGTGCGCCGGCTCCATTTGGAGTCGGCACCTGGCAGCATGATAATTGCGTGACTATCATTTCGTCAACGACTTCGTGGCGCACAGCAGCGTGGCGCAACCACCAAAAATATGGCAGGATAGACTCCGATCCTCACTCTCTGACGACGAGACCATAATGAAAACCGTCCTGATTACCGGAGCCACCGGATACATCGGTCGCAGACTATGCCATCGCCTGCTCGCCGGGGGCCGCTATCGCATCCGTCTGCTCGTCCGCAACCCGAAAAAAGTCCAGGTGGCGGTGACCGGCAAGGTGGAGATCGCCACCGGTTCCACCTTCGCTGTCGACTCTCTGCAAGCAGCCCTTAACGGCGTCGACACCGCCTTTTACCTGATTCATTCCATGGGCGAACGGGACGACTATCGCCGGCTGGACCGGGAAAGCGCCGAGAACTTCCGCAGCGCCTGCATCACCGCCGGCGTGCGACGCATCATCTACCTCGGCGGCCTCGGCGTGCGGGACAGTGCCAGCAAGCACCTGCTCAGCCGGATCGAAACCGGCGAAATCCTGTCCGCCGAGCCGGAGCGGATCGAGACCATCTGGCTCCGCGCCGGAGTCATTATCGGCTCCGGCAGTGCCAGCTTTGAAATCGTCCGCAACCTGGCCCAGAAACTGCCGATGATGATCACCCCCCGCTGGGTGCGCACCAAGACCCAGCCGGTGGCTATCGACGATGTGCTCTCCTACCTGGAGCAATCGATAGAACTCGACCATCGCGGCAACCTGGTGGTGGATATCGGCGGAGACCCGCTCAGTTTTCAGGACATGATCGTCCAGGCCGGGCGGGCCATGGGACTGCGCCGTTTTTTGGTGCCGGTCCCTTTTCTGTCTCCGCGACTCTCTTCCTATTGGCTGATCCTGTTCACCCCGATTCCCTACCGACTCGCTTCGGCTCTTGTCGAAGGATTGAAGAGCGAAACGGTCCTGCAAAACGACAACGCTGCCCGCTACTACCCCGACATCCGGCCACAGAGCTTCAGCAAGGCGGTGACCGCAGCCATCAAGGAATTGGAGCAGCACCAGGTCATCAGCCGCTGGTGCGACAGCAGCGGCCTGCAGGCCTGCGATATCACCGAGTTCGACGACCCGGCCGGAGCCATCCTGCGCGATACCCGAATCATCCCTTACAAAAATGGAGAACAGCAGGCGGACGTCTTCCGCAGCGCCTGCCGGCTCGGCGGTGAGCATGGCTGGTTCCGCTACCAGTCGCTGTGGCGGCTGCGCGGCCTGATCGACAAACTGCTCGGGGGCTACGGCCTGTCCCGGGGCCGCCGGCAAACCGGCGAAGTGCGGGTCGGCGATGCCATCGATTTCTGGAAAGTGGTCGATATCCGGGACGCCAAACGGCTGCTGCTCTATGCCCAGATGAAACTGCCCGGCCAGGCCTGGCTGGAATTTGACGTCCAGCCCGATCAATTGGTACAAACCGCACACTTCCTGCCGCGCGGGGTGCTTGGCCGGCTCTACTGGTACAGTATCGTACCGCTGCACAACCTGGTCTTCGCCGACCTGGCCCGTGCAGTTGTGCGTGCCTCCCGGGAAAACCCGCAGCCCGGTTAACCGCCGGAAATTCCGGCTTTCATCGACACCTTGTTTGAGAGATAATCGTCATGTTTGCTTCCCTGTGGTATCTGCTCGGTCGCCGGCTGGTCGGTTTTTCCCTGCTCTGGTGGTTGCTGACCAACGGTTCGATCGATTCCTGGCCGGCCGGGCTGATCATGGTGCCCCTCGCGGTGCTGTTGTCGCTAACCCTGCGACCACCCGTCCCGTGGCGAATCAGCCTGCCGGCGGCATTGGCCTTCATCCCGTTCTTCCTGCAGCAATCGATACGCGGCGGCATCGATGTCGCCGGCCGGGCCTTTTCCACCCCCTTGCCGCTTGATCCGGCCCTGCTCGAACACCCTTTGAGCCTGCCCCGCGGGACCGCACGAATTTTTCTGCTCAATACGATCAGCCTGCTGCCGGGAACCCTCAGTGCCGACCTGGTGGAGGACCGGCTGGTCGTTCATTGCCTCGACACCGATGCCCTGGCAGCCGACGACCTGCGCCGCCTCGAAGATCGCGTCGCCGCCCTGTTCATGCTACCCATTCACCGGAGGCGCCAATGACTGAACTCTGCCTCGGCCTGGCGCTCTTCCTGCTCGTCACCATCGTCCTTGGTCTTATCCGCATTCGGCGCGGGCCGTCCGATGCCGATCGGATGCTGTCCGCCCAACTTTTCGGTACCACCGGGGTAGCGATCCTGCTGCTGCTCGGACAGGCCACCGACCGTACCTTCTGGTGGGATGTGGCGCTGGTCTTCGCCCTGCTGTCGGCAGTCACCGCCATTGCCTTCGTCAGCCGCAACGAGCCGTCCGAAACCGCGCAGCAGCAACGGGATGATCATGGATCCTAGAGACATCCTGTCAATCGTCTTCCTGCTGGCGGCGGCGCCGTTTTTTCTCGCCGGCACCATCGGCCTGCTGCGCTTCCCCGACGTGTTCTGTCGCCTGCATGCTTTGACCAAGGCCGATAACCTCGGTCTCGGCCTGATTGTCATCGCTCTAGCGCTGCAGGCCGACACCTGGCTACAGTCGGCCCGACTGCTGCTCATCTGGCTGCTGGTCATGCTGTCCGGGGCCACCGTCGCCCACCTGATCGCCCGCACAGCCCTGCGCGCCGGTCGAAAACCATGGAGTGGACGGTCATGACTCCGGGCCCGCTGCTGCTCTTCGACCTGCTCCTGCCGGCCGTCCTGCTGTGGTTGGCCTGGCGTTCATTGACCAGCAGCGATCTGTTTCGGGCAGTGATCCTGTTCATCGCTTTCAACCTCTTGCTGGCGCTGGCCTGGGTTCGCCTGGAAGCCCCCGACGTGGCGCTGGCCGAGGCGGCGATCGGCGCCGGCGTCACCGGCACCCTGTTGCTCGCGGCCCTGACGCGCATCGAGTCAGCGGCAGGGAGACGGTTATCCCGCCCGGCCCGGTGGCGGCCCGCCGCGCTCGTCCTGACCGGCACGGCCCTGCTGGCGGCTGCAGCCGGTCTGCTCTGGTCCCTGCGATTGCTGCCAACCATGCCCGGCGGCTTGGGTCCCCTGGTCGACCGGCATCTTGCCGAAAGCGGCGTCGACCATCCGGTAACCGCCGTCCTGCTTAACTTTCGCGGCTACGACACGCTGCTTGAAGTTGCGGTTCTGTTACTCGCCGTCATCGCCATCTGGTGCCTGGACGAGGCGGTGCCGTTTCTGCAGCAGCCCCTTGAATCTCCGCTATTGACGGGTTTCAATCGGATGATGTTGCCGATTTTGCTGCTGTCCGCCGGTTACCTGCTCTGGCTCGGCAGTCACGCCCCGGGCGGCGCCTTCCAGGCCGCCTCCCTGCTCGCTGCCGGCCTACTCCTGGCGCTGTTCAGCGGTGCCTCACTACCGGCACAGTGGAGCGGACTACCACTGCGCCTGTTGCTGGTTCTCGGTTTCCTCGCCTTTCTCGCCGCAGCAATCATCGGACCGCTGACCGGCCGTGCACTGCTCCACTACCCGCCGGCCTGGGTTAAACCGCTGATCCTGCTGGTTGAATGGTTGCTGACCCTGTCCATCGCTCTGATCCTCACCGCAACCGTCATCGGTGGCCGACCGACCGGATCCAGGCCGTATCCACCACCCGCTTCACCAGCTGCGGAGGGTCGTCAGCGATGAGCGTGCCGCTGATCTATACCGCTGCCGGGATCTTCCTCTTTCTTCTCGGGACGTACGGACTCGTCGCCTATGCCCACCTGCTGCGCAAGATCCTTGCCGCCAATATCATGGGCAGCGGGGTATTCATGGCCTTTATCGCGGTTGCCGGACGAACGCCCGGCGCGCCGGATCCGGTGCCCCATGCCATGGTCCTGACCGGCATTGTCGTCACCGTAGCCTTTACCTCGGTGGCCCTGGCCCTGGCCGTCCGCATCGCCCGAACCAGCAGCCGGGTCCATCTGTCCGGGCGGGACGAGGAGCAGTAATGGACGCTGTACTGCTCACCCACCCCTGGAGCGTCTGGACGATTATCGTCCCGCTGGCCGCCGCCGTCCTGGCCTTTCTCGTGCCCCGCCGAGCGCCACTGGCGGGCATCATCACCGCGCTGAGCGTCGCCCTGTTCGTGGCCGCTACCGCCTACCGGATTTTCCTGGCCGGTCCACACACCCAGATGCTTGGCGGCTGGCAGGCACCGCTGGGCATCACGCTGCGTGCCGACGGCCCGGCGCTGATCATGCTGCTCACGTCCGGACTGGTAGGTTTGACGGTCAGTTTGTACGCGACGGGCTACTTTACCGCCGCCGACCGGCAGCAGCGCTATTTCTGGCCGCTCTGGTTGCTGCTCTGGGCGGCCTGTAATGCCCTGTTTCTCTCCGGCGACCTGTTCAATCTCTATGTCACTCTCGAGTTGGTAACCCTCTCCTCCATCGCCCTGGCGGCCCTGAACGGCAGCCCGGCGGCCCTTGATGGAGCCATGCGCTACCTGCTGGCCGGACTGCTTGGCTCACTGAGCTACCTGCTCGGTGTGGCCCTGATCTATGGTGCTTACGGTACGGTTGATCTGACCCTGCTCGGGCAAACCGTGCGCGCCGACGGGCTCAGCCGCGCTGCGCTGGCCCTGATGACCGCCGGCCTGTTGCTGAAAACAGCCCTGTTCCCGCTGCACTTCTGGCTGCCGCCCGCCCATGCCTCGGCACCACCGCCGGTCAGTGCGCTGCTGTCCGGCCTGGTCGTCAAGGCCCCGCTGTTGATCCTGTTCCGCCTCTGGTTCGAGGTTTTCCCCGACACAGCCACCGCCGGCATGGCTCATCTGCTCGGCATCCTCGGCTGCGGCGCCATTATCTGGGGATCGCTGATGGCCTTGCGCCAGCAGCGCCTCAAACTACTCGTCGCCTATTCGACGGTGGCGCAGATCGGTTATTTTTTTCTGCTCTTTCCGCTGGCACGGGGCGAGGCGGCCGCCACCGCCTGGGTCGGCGTGTTCCTGCTGGTGCTGGCCCATGGCTGCAGCAAAGCATCGATGTTTCTGGTGTGCGGCACCATCACCCGTCTTGCCGGTCATGATCGGCTGGCCGGGCTCGCCGGCGCCGGCGGCACGCTCGGTGCCCGGCTCCTGGTCTTCGCACTGGCTGCCGTGACCCTGGTAGGGATGCCGCCGAGCAGCGGCTTCATCGCCAAATGGCTGCTGATCAACGCCGCCATTGTTGCCGGGCAGTGGTGGTACCTGGCGACCATCGCACTCGGGACCCTGTTGGCGAGCGGCTACGTACTGCGGGTGCTGAGCCTTGCTTTCACAGAGAGCCAGTCCCCGCCTCTACCCGTCGCCCCGCGCATCTTGCGCTGGCCGCCCCTGGCCCTGTCCGTCGTCGCGGTGCTACTCGGCCTCGCCGCCTTCCATCCCGCCGTGCTGACCCTTGCCGGCGCACCGGTTTCCGGGATTATTCTGCTGGAGATGGTGCCATGAGCTGGCGGGAAGCACTCCCTGTACTGATTGTCCTGAGTTCCCTGATACCGGGCCTGATTATTTTCACCCTGCCTGAAGAGCGGCAACGCCTGCGTACCGCACTGAACCTGGGCGGCGCTCTTGTGAAATTGAGCCTGGTTGCCGTGCTCTTTCCCTTTGTCTATCTCGGCCAGTCATTCGTCTTTCGGTTGCCGCTGCTGCCCGGCATGGACCTGGTACTGCACGCCGACGCCCTTTCCCTGCTGTTTATCGTCCTGTCGGCGTTTCTCTGGCTGGTCACCACGCTGTATGCGATCGGTTACCTGGAAGGCTCTCCCCACCGCAGCCGCTTTTTCGGGTTTTTTAGCCTCTGCGTCAGTTCCACCACCGGCATCGCCCTGGCCGGAGACCTTATCAGCTTCGTCATTTTCTACGAGATGCTGACCATATCCACCTACCCGCTGGTCGTCCACCGCGGCACTCCCGAGGCGCTGCGCGCCGGGCGCATCTATCTGGCATACACGCTCAGCGGCGGCATCCTGCTGCTGGTCGGAACCGCCTGGCTGCGGGTCATCGCCGGAGATCTGGCCTTCGTCGCCACGGGCATCCTCTCGGCTCTCGACCCGTCGCTGCACCCGTCGCTGATGGTCATCTTCCTGTTGCTCATTCTCGGTCTCGGCGTCAAAGCGGCACTGGTGCCGCTGCATGGCTGGCTGCCCCTGGCCATGGTCGCACCGGCGCCGGTCAGCGCGCTGCTGCACGCGGTAGCCGTGGTCAAGGCCGGCGCCTTCGGCATCATGCGGGTCGTCTATGACGTCTACGGCATCGAATTCGCCGCCAGCCTCGGCCTGTTGCAACCGCTGGCGCTGATTGCCGCCATGACTGTTATCTACGGGTCCGTGCGGACCTTATTCCAGGATGATCTGAAACGGCGGCTGGCCTACTCCACGGTCAGCCAGGTCTCCTATATCGCCTTGGGCATTGATGTCGCCGGGCCGCTGGCAACCATCGGCGGTCTGGTCCATCTGGTCCACCAGGGTATGATGAAAATCACCCTGTTCTTCTGCGCCGGCAATCTTGCCGAAACGCTCGGCATCCACAAAATCAGCGAGATGAACGGCGTCGGCCGGCGTCTCCCCTGGACCATGGCCGCTTTCACCATCGGAGCCCTCGGCATGATCGGCCTGCCGCCACTGGCCGGGTTTATCAGCAAGTGGTATCTAGTCCTCGGCGGCCTGGAAGCCGAGCAGAACTGGGTCATCGTCGTCCTGATGCTGAGCACGCTGCTCAACGCCGCCTATTTTCTGCCGATTATCTATCGCATCTGGTTCGGCGCCCCGCCGCAATCCTGGCCGCGAGATCGGGTGCGGGCCGATGGCCGGGAGACCTCGCTGCTGCTCCTGCTGCCGCCCCTGGCGACAGGCCTGCTGGTCATCATGCTCGGACTGCTGGCCGCCGCACCGTTCAGCCCGTTGCAATGGGTCCAGATCATCACCATCCGGGAATACATACCATGAATGTTGTTTTCACCCTCGCGTCGATACTGCCGTTACTAGCGATCCTGGCCCCCATTCTGTTGATCGCGGGTCTCTCTGTCGCGCGTACCTGCCCGGTCGCTCTTCGCCTGGCGCCATGGGGAGCCCTGCCCGGTCTGGTATGTGCACTGCTGCCCGCCGGTGGCGACCTGAATCTACCCTGGCTGCTGCTCGGCAGCAGTCTGGATCTCGATACGACGGGTCGGAGTTTTCTCTTTCTCTTCGGGATGCTCTGGCTGGCAGCAGGTCTTTACACCCGCGGATATCTTGCCGATGACCCGAAGAAAAAGCGGTTCTGGATCTTTTTCCTGTTGACGATGTGCGGCAACCTGGGATTACCGCTGGCCAAGGGAGTCCTCGACTTTTACCTGTTTTTCGCGCTGATGAGTTTTTCCGCCTACGGCCTGGTGGTACACGACAACAGCCCGTCGGCCCGCCGGGCCGGCCGCCTCTATCTCTCCCTGGTTCTTATCGGGGAAGTGCTCCTCTTTGTCGGCTTCGGACTGGCGGTCAATGGTGCGCAATCCCTGCGGCTGACGGATATCTCCTACCACCTGGCCACCGCTGACCAGCGAGACCTGATCATCGGGCTGCTGCTCGCCGGTTTTGGTATCAAGGCGGGGATCATTCCCTTGCATATCTGGCTGCCTCTGGCCCATCCGGCCGCACCGGTACCGGCCAGTGCCGTCCTGAGCGGGGCGATGATCAAGGCCGGCCTGCTCGGTCTGATGCGCCTGCTGCCGCTTGGCGAGGCGCTGCTGCCCGGATGGTCGCAGGTTTTGATTATTTCCGGAATCATCATGGCCTTTTATGGCGTGCTGGTCGGGCTTTGCCAGATTCAGGCCAAAACCGTGCTTGCCTATTCAAGTATCAGCCAGATGGGGTTCCCGCTGATCGGCCTCGGCCTCGGCCTGGCCCAGCCGGCCGCCTGGCCGCTGCTGACCGGGGCGGTCACTTTTTACGCGCTGCACCATGGACTGGCCAAGGGGACGCTTTTTCTCGGTGTCGGCATGAGTTCTGCGCCATCAACGGGGTCACCCAGGCGGCTGCTAATCGCCACCCTTTTGATTCTACCAGCCCTGTCGCTGAGCGGCGCACCGCTGACCAGCGGGGCGCTGGCAAAAAGCGCCCTCAAGCCGTTTCTCGGCGGGGCCCCGGATATCTGGGCAGCCTCCCTGCCCTGGCTCCTGTCACTGGCCGCGATCGGGACAACCCTCATTCTGGCCCGGTTCTTGTTCGTGCTTTACGCCGGCACGGACCAGGGGCATACCCCAAAACCATCGATGTGGGCCGGATTTGGACTGAGTGCAGGTGGCGTTCTGCTCTGCGCCGCAGCTCTGGTGCCGCTTGGCGAAAACCGTCTCGAGATGCCTTCCCCCGGCTGGAATCAACTCTGGCCGGTGGCCGTCGGCATCCTGCTGGCAGGCGCTTTCTGGTTCAGGAGCAGAGGCCGCAGCGTAGCACAGGAACCGGTGATTCCGGCAAGCGATCTTTTCGTTCTTCTGGAGTCAGCAGGTACGGCCGGCAACATAGCGGGCATCGCTGCGAAACTCTCTTCCTCCTTGCAAAAAGGTGCAGCTGGAGTCGCTGCAGCGATTGCATCAATTCGCCTGTCTGGTGCACACGATTTGCCACCCGTCTTCGAACTGGTTCTCCGCCGTTTGCCGGCCGCCGGGGTATGCTTCACCATACTGCTCCTACTGCTGCTCTTCCTCTGACCCCCATGACCGGGAGTCTCAACGAAACAAGAAACTCTCTAGTTTCTTAAAAGAAAATCATTTCCCCGGGCTGGCCGGTCCTGCCGGAAGTTGCATCGCGAAGGCCCGGCAGGCCGGCAGGACCGAAGGGCTTATTTATAACGCCTCCAGCAAAAAAATCTTGCAAACTCCTAACAATTTAAGTAGCCATTACTAATGGTATAATCCATTTGACAGACAGGCTGAGCGCCGCGGCTGCTTCTGCTGCTGCCGGCACGTCGCGGAATATCGCCTAACTTCAACCACCAGAGAAACCGGCACGACGAACCACGACAAGAAGACAAAGCACGACCGGAAATAGCTCAACGGAGGGGGAATCCATGATTTTGATCCGGGGAATTGCGGCCATTGTCTTTGCTTGCCTGCTTTTTATGTCCATCACCGCAGCAGCGCGCTGTACCGACCCGGTCGGCCGGCTGGCTGCCCTCCAGGGCCAGGCGGAGATCCGCCGGTCCGGAGAGACGACCTGGCAGACCGCCACCAGAGATGAAATGTTCTGTCCCGGCGATCTGCTGCACATCGGCCGCGGAGGCCGGGCGGCGGTCGTGCTGGAAAACGAGACCGTGCTGCGCCTCGACCAGAACTCCACCGTCACCTTCGGCGTCCCTGAGCGGGGACGCTTCCTGCTCAATCTGCTGCGTGGCGCCCTCCACATTTTCAGCCACCGCCCCCGTGCGCTACAGGTCGCCACCCCGTATGTCAACGGCACCGTGGAAGGCACTGAATTTCTGGTTACCGCCGATGACCGGCAGAGCCGGATCACGGTGTTTTCCGGCCTGGTTATCGCCGCGAACCGACACGGCCGCCTGGATGTTGGCACCGGTCAAACGGTGCTCGCCCGGCAGGACTCGGCCCCGGTTTATGAGCTCGTCCTTCGGCCGCGCGATGCGGTACAGTGGACCCTGTACTATCCGGCCATCCTGACCGACTCATACCGTGTGCCGGATGACGGCGTATCGGCCTTGCTGCGGCAGGCGACTGCCGCCCTGGCCGCCGGCAGGGCTCGTGAGGCCCGCGACGCCTGCGCCACAATCCTCGCTGACACCCCTGACAACAGCCGGGCACTGTCTCTACTGGCGATCATCGAGCTGACGCAGAACAACCGCCAGGAAGCAACAAGCCTGGCACGCCGGGCCTGGGACGCCGCGCCACGCACCGCCACCGCCGGTCTGACCCTCTCCTACGCCAGGCAGGCTGCCTTCGACGTCGACGGAGCCCGCGCCATACTGACGGAAACGATGGCCGCCATCCCGGACAATCCGCTGATACTGGCCCGACTGGCCGAACTCCAGCTTGCCGCGGGGGCGCGCGATGAAGCCGTCGCCACCGCGCACAAAGCGGTGCAATTGGCCCCGGAGAACGCCCTGGCCCGGGTGGTCCTCGGTTTTGCCCACCTGGCCCGGGTCGAGATCGAGCAGGCAGAGCAGGCCTTCAACGAAGCGATCGACCGCGAACAGCTGTTGCCACTGGCTCGTCTCGGTTTCGGCCTGGCCCGAGTCCGCAGCGGCGCTGTCGCCGAGGGCCGGGCTGCCATCGAGCTGGCTGCAGCCCTGGATCCCGGCAACTCGCTGATCCGCAGCTACCTGGGCAAGGCCTATTATGAAGAGCGACGGGACGGCAACGCCCGGCGGCAATACCTCGTCGCCAGGGAACTGGATCCGGCCGATCCGACCCCGTGGTTTTACGATGCCATCCGTAAGCAGAGCATCAACCGGCCGATCGAGGCGCTCCACGACCTGCAGCAATCGATCGAGCGCAACGACCGGCGGGCCGTCTATCGCTCTCGCCTCCTGCTCGACGACGACCTGGCCGCCCGCAGCGCCAGCCTGGGCCGAATCTACCAGGATCTCGGCTTTGAACAGCTGGCTCTGGCCCAAAGTTGGCAGTCACTGGCCGCCAATCCGGCCAACTATTCGGCGCATCGCTTCCTCGCAGACAGCTATCACGCCCTGCCGCGCCATGAAATCGCCCGGGTCAGCGAATTATTGCAGTCGCAGCTGCTGCAGCCGCTCAACCTGACCCCGGTGCAACCGCAACTGGCGGAGAGCAACCTGGCCATTCTCGACGGCGCCGGTCCCGCCGCCGCCACCTTGCACGAGTTCAACCCGCTCTTTTTAAGAAACCGCCTCACCTTGCAGGCCAGCGGCGTGGCCGGCAGCAACGACAGGTACGGCGAAGAGTTGACCCATGCGGCGATCTGGAACCGCTGGTCCTACAGTCTCGGTCAGTTTTATTACGCCAGTGACGGCTTCCGGCAGAACAATGAGCAAGCCACTTCCCTCTACAACGCCTTCCTTCAGACGATGCTGTCACCGGACACCAGCGTCATGGCCGAACTGCGTTTCCGGGAAAAATCATTCGGCGACTTGGCACTCCGCTTCGACCCTCAGGATTTTCAGCCGAGAATCGAACAGGAAGACGACATTGCCAGTCTACGGATAGGCACCCGTCACGACCTCGCGGCCAACTCAACGCTGCTCGGTACTGCCGTGATCAGTTCCACCGAGGGCAGCGCCGCCGGTATAGAGGAATTCGGGATGAGCATCGATATCAGCAACGACTCCGACAATGGCATGGCGGAAATCCAGCACCTGTATCGGAGCTCCCGTTTCAACCTGCAGAGCGGGGCCGGTTATCTCGTCTCCGACCAGACCGAGGAAATCGCCTTCTCTCCGCCCATCGCCAGCCCGTCCATGGCGGATACAACGACCAAACATGTCAATGCCTACGCCTATGCCCAGCTCAATCTGACACCGGAACTCACCGCCACCGCCGGACTCAGCGGCGACCTGCTCGACAGCCCGGTCAAGGACCGGGAAGAGCTGAACCCGAAACTCGGCGTCAGCTGGCAACCACTGGACGGTACCCGGCTCCGCGCGGCTGTCTTCAAAAACGTGCAGCGTCGCCTGATCTACGCGCAGACCATCGAGCCGACCCAGGTCGCCGGGTTCAACCAGCTCTTCGACGATTTCGCCGCCACGTCGGCCTGGACCTACGGGGTCGGTATCGACCAGAGCTGGTCGGATTCCTGGTTCGCCGGCCTGCAGGTTTTTCGACGGGAACTGGAGGTGCCGTTTCCCTCGGTCGGGCCGACCGGGATACCGGAGCAAGTCGAGGACGACTGGCGGGAGGATATCGGTTCGGCTTATCTCTACTGGACCCCATGCCGCTGGGCGGCACTGGGGCTTGACTATTATTACGAGCGTTTCAGCCATGATCGCTGGGAAGGACCGCAGGGAATCGCCGAGTTGACCACACACCGGATCACACCGAAGATCCATCTCTTTCACGAGTCCGGCTGGCGGGCGGCTGTCGAGGCGAGCTATCTCGACCAACATGGCGACTTCGGGTCGACCTTTGTCGGCTTCTCCGGCGACAGCGATCGCTTCTGGGTGGTCGATCTCTCGCTCGGCTACCGGTTACCGAACCGACGCGGCCTTATCAGTCTGGAGATGAAGAACTTATTTGACGAGACGTTTCGTTTTCTCGATACGGACCCGGCTCAGCCACGCCTGCTGCCGGAGCGGCAATTTATGCTGCGTCTGACCTTATCCTGGTAGTTGGAGAGACCGCCCGAGAGCCAAGCAAGGTCACGACGGGCAGTCTCAGTCATGCAACCATTGCCGACGGAGGGAGAAGCAATGAGTAAGAAAGCACAGGTTAAAGGATTTCATTTCAAGGGCTTTGACGAAAGCGGCGAGCCAATCATTTTCGACGGTAAAAATAAAAAGCTGACCAGCCAGCCTGGTCCGCCGCCCGGCGAACTCGTGGAGGCCATTCTCATCTACCACGAAAACCCGACCTGGGTCTGTATCGGTGGCAAATGGTATCGAATCGGCTGAGCCGGTTAAAAAAGGGGCTTGAGACACTTCCACTTCAGGCAGGGAGTTATTTTTCCAAACGGATAACTCCCTCCCAGTCTTCCGGTGGCGAGTCCTGCCGATAGAGGGCACACCGTCGCAAGTAGAACTGCGATGGGCCATCCTTGCTGTCCAGGGCGCAGGCCTGTTCAAAGACCGCCGCCGCATCCTGCCAGCGACCCTGAAGAAAGAGTTCCAACCCCTCGGGAAAGATTTCCGTAATCAGAAGACGCCGTTTGCCGCACAATTCACCGGGAGGCAGCAACTCGAATACGGATACCGATTTGCTTTTGCCGCCGAGCAGGAACCTGCCGAGATAGCGACTGTCGATCCCGTCGCCCCCTTCGACAACCTCCCGGGAAGCAATCAACCAGGTTCCGAGATACTTGTTCAACCCTTCGATACGCGATGCGGTATTGACGATATCGCCGACCGGTGCGTATTCGAAATGCCCTTCAGCGCCGATATTGCCCATCAGCAGATAACCGGCATGCAGGCCAACCCGGGTGGGCAGCTGTCGGTCCGAATGCTCCCGGTTGAAGCGCTGTACCGCCGTCTGTATCTGTACCGCCGCCCGGCATGCTTTTTCTTTCAAGGCCCGCTGCGGGCCAGCCGACGGCCACAGGGCAAACATGGCATCGCCGACGATATTGCAGACCAGCCCCTCTTGCTCGTTGACCTGCCGGAACAATTGTTCAAAGTATCGTTTCATCAGTGCGCTCAGTTCGGTCGGCGTCAACTGTTCCGACAATGCCGTATAGTTCTTTGCATCACTGAGCAGGCAGACGCCGTAAACCGTCCGGTCGCCGGTGGTGATAAAGGAGAGATCACGTGAAAGTTCCTGTACCACGGCATCCGGCAGGTAGAGGCGAAACGCCTTTTCGATATGCTCCCGCTCCCGCCGCGCACCCAAATACCTGGTGACCATCGCCGCCAGGAAGACGCCGGGCAGCAACACGGCCAGCGGCACGACGATAGGGCTCCAGGCGCCGGCCAGAGAAAACCAGGCGGCAACAACCATCAGATAGCTCGCACCGCAGCCGACCAGCAGCAACGCCGCCGGCAACGGTGGCAGCAGGAAACAGGCCAGGCTACCGGTCAAAGCAGCCGCCAGCGTCAGGCCGCTGCCCGTCGCCGTTGACACCTGGCGAACAGGGCGATTTTCCGACAAATTGGCAAACACTGTGGCGGCCAGTTCGACGCCGCTCAAATCGAGCCCGTCGGCCTGCGAAAACACCGTATAAAACCCATCTTGCTGCTCGGACCAGCTCGTTCCGGCGGCGCCGACAAAGACGACACTGTCCTTGATCAACGCCCCGATCCTCGGGTCATCCAGATTACGATCGGCGAGAATATCGTGATAAGAAAAGGTTGGAATCGTTGCCGGTGGTCCGTAGAAATCGATATGGATACTGTTTTCTCCCAGGTAGGCGGCAAGGAGCCCGCGCAGCTGCTGTTGGCGCGGAGCAGGCAGCAGCCGCACGGTTTGCTCGATACGGCCGGCAGCATCACGGCCTGACTCGGAAAACTGCAGACAGAGCGATCTGATACGTCGCATCGTATCCACCAGACCAATAGTGTTCGGCACCTCACTGCCGTCGGACGGCACTGTAGCGGCACAGTCGGGAACCAGCAAACGAAGCACCCGGTAGAGATGCTCGTAATCCTCCAGTGCCATGACTTGCAATGCGACAACCGGCAGTGTCGGAATCCCTCCCGCTGACGATTTGAACGTCCAGGACCGACTCACTCGTACCGGAATTTTCGGGATCGGAAACGGCGCCCGGGCCAGTGCCGCATCGGCAAATATCGGGGCCGGCGGGATCAGTTCATCAACTTCGGCAGACAGCTGACCGGAGGAGCCCGGCCCGGCGTTGCCGGATCGTCTGACGAGTTTCTCGCAGAGTACAACCCGGCCGAATCGGCGAATCGACTCGGCGAAGACCCGGTCATTAACCGGATCGCGCGTTTCAGCGAAATGGATATCGAAGACGACGACGGCGGCACCGGCAGTGACAAGTCGGTCGAGCAGCCGGGCAAAGAGCAGCCGGGGCCAGCGATCGAATTGCTTCGGCAGGCCGAGCATCCAGGAAGAACGGTGATCGACATTGACGATTACGACATTGGACGGCGGCTCCCGAACCCCTCGCAGGCGAAACAGCAGCGCCAACCCGAAACGTTCCTCGACCATCTGCCCAAACGGGGACTCGATCAGGAACACACCGACCAGCGTAAACAGCACCGTGCATACCAATGCCCGGCCGGATTGATTCATTGCCATTGTCGGTCCTTTATCAGCTGTTGATCCCCAGGGCCGCTATCTTGTTGAGCAGGCCCTGCCGCGACAGACCGAGTGCTTTTGCCGTCCGTGAACGATTACCGTGCTCGCGCCGCAACGTTTCGTCGATAATGCGGCGCTCCACCTGACGGACGATTTCCTTCAGGGGCCCGGCAAAGGATACCTCGTCGATCTCACTCCGGCCGCTCTGCAGGTAACGGATCTTTCCGGACAGCATTTCCGGCAAGATGGTTTCCGTTCCGGCGGCCATGGCAACCGCCCGCATCATCTCGTTTTCCAGTTCGCGGACGTTGCCCGGCCAGTCGAAGCGAAGCAGCAGGTCCATCGCCTGTGGCGACAGGACAGGAACCGGCCGTTTGTTTTTCCTGGCGTTCTTTTCCAGGAAATGTAACGCCAGTTCGAGTATATCGTCTTTCCGCTCACGCAGAGGTGGTGGCGTAATTTGAAAGACGTTGATGCGGTAATACAAATCTTCCCGGAACGCTCCCCGGTTGACTTCATCGGCCAGATCGCGGTTGGTCGAGGCGATCAGGCGCACGTTGACCTGACGCGTCCGGTTGCTGCCGACCGGCCGCAACTGTCCTTCCTGCAAGACCCGCAACAGCTTGACCTGCATCGAAAGAGGCATCTCGCCGATTTCATCGAGAAAAATCGTGCCGCCGTCAGCGATCTCGAACAATCCTTTCTTCTCTGTCAGCGCACCGGTGAAGGCACCCTTGGCATGGCCGAAGAGTTCACTCTCCAGCAGGTTCTCGGGCAAAGCGCCACAGTTTTCGGCAACGAAGGGCTGGTCCTTGAGCGGGCCGTTATAATGAATGACCTTGGCGATCAATTCCTTGCCGGTTCCCGTTTCGCCCTGGATCAATACGGTGGTGGTCGTGTCGATGACCTTGGCAATCAGATCGAACATCTTTCGCATGGGCAGACTCGAGCCGATGATCTCCTTGAAACGGAAGCCGGTCTGTGCCTGGGAAAGCAGCGTCTGCCGTTCCCGCTCAAGGATATGCAGATGATCCTTGAGATCACCATAGAATCTCGCGTTCTCCAGGGAGACGGCAATCGTCCCGGACAGGATTTCCAACAGCTTCTTGTCTCGCTCGGTGAATTGACCGCTGCGTTTGTTCAGCGCGTAGAGCACGCCAAGAAAACTCCTCCTGGTGCGCAGCGGCACGCAGATCATCGATCGGGTAGCGAAATCGTGCAACATGTCAAAACCGTCGTAATATCGCCGGTCATCAGACACGTCATTGATGAAGACCGCCTGGTCATGCTCCATAACCCAGCCCGCCACCCCCTTGTGGTCGGGGAATCGAGGCGCAGTTTTGTGCAGATACCCCTCAACCTGAGCGCCCTCGACCATGCGAATGAAATAAAACTCCTTCTGGGCCGGGTCGTGCATCGCGATGGAAGCACCCTCGATATCGAAAATTGTTTTGATCTTCTCCAAGATGGTGACCAGCATCTCATCCATATTGCCAATGGTATGAAACGACGCAATCACCTCGCTGAAGAGTGAAAAATCCTTTTCCGAAAGATACAGCTCATCGGCCATGGAACAGCTCCAGCCATATGAAAGGACGAATCCGTGCCCGAAGGACCGGACACGTGTGGCGACTCTGTACACCTATTGTACGAAATCGCCATGGGAATGTCTAATCACTGGACGGGTTTTTCACCCCGGCACCGACGGGAAATCCCTGCCAGAGCATAACGATGATCACAACAATCTATTATTAACGGCAAGTTAGACAACTTATCAACACAAACCGGAACGGCGCCTATCATTCTGGCACCGTCTTCGCAATAGGAAGACTAGAAACCGAGCCAAGAGGGTAACAACGGTTAGGGTCAGTCACCTGAACCTGACACACCGGCGACGGAGAACGTCCTGCAAACTGGTGCAATTGACATGCACTGAAAACAGCATCGATAAGGGGGTAAGGGCATGTACGCATTCACAGATTTCATCGTATGGTTGTGGTTGTTGCCGGTCACACTGTTCATCATCCTGCCACTGGCTATGCTTGCAGTGTGGTCTGTCAGCAGATTGATCAGTGGTCTCAGAGTTGGTCAACAATCCCTGACAAAGGCAAATCGACAGATCTCCGATTCGGCAATGGCTTCCGGCATCCGCGCCTGACCGCCTGGAATCGGGAGATGGAGAGCTGCACGGGGAGTTTTGCTGCCGCTGTCAAAAACGTGTACAGCCACAGCAAACCTCCCCTACCGGCGGTCCGCTGACCTCCATCACGATTCACTACGAAACAAGCGCGCGAAAATCCCAAAGTATCCCGTCAGCTCTCCACCAGACACCACACGGGCACACCCGCCCGTACGAACCGGCTGCGACAGTCTCTGCCACATGAAACGAGCCAACGACTCCCGCTACGGAGTAAAACGCCCTGCCATAGTGTATTCCTCCACCTGCCGTAACGGCAGCTGTTCACAGCAAACGAGACGTTGAAAACGCCCAGCATCACCAGGGACAATTGGTCAGACGCGGATTGGCACCGTTGTTGGTCTCATTCAACTCCGCAATCTTGTGGTTGGTATCGATCCAGACAAGCCCGGTAGCCGCCGCCTTGGCTATGCAGCCGGTGTCGTAATCGACGGAGCCGCCGGGCGGCTTGAGACTGCCGGCCGGATCAATCCTTTTCAGAGGAACCGGGTTGCGGAGAGCTGGGTTTTCAAGACCTGCAGAGATATGAGCCTGTGCCTTGCCATGCTGGTCATCCGGGATTCTCCCGGTCCCGATATTTTTAAATCGACAGACGAACCGGCACCCTTTGGCCTGCCAACACCGCTCGACAATCAGATCCGGCAACTGCCGCGGCACAACGGCACTCGTAGCCGCCGGTTGCCGCTCCAGGGGCTGAACTCCGGGCTTCAGGCCCTTCTTTTCCTCTGCCGCCGCATAGCTGCCGGCCATGCAAACGAGCCCCGCTATCGCCGCCATGAGCACGAGTGCCAAAACTGTTCTGTTACCGTTCATAACGCCTCCCGAATTGAGATTGCCGACGCGAAATTCGCCTGGTTGGTCAGTTTCGCTCTCCATGTCTCTCCTGTCAAACCGATGTCTCCGCTAACGATTAGTACCCGTTGCGCGATAAACGGTTTACAAGAAAGTGAACAGACGGCAAAAAAAAGCGTGAACGGCTTGGCTCAAAGCTCGCTGGCGCTCAGAACGGCTTGTGGTATTCCTGATTCTCTTTCTTGTAGCCGGCTTGAAATTCAGGAAGGGCCGAAACGTCCTCAATCAATCGCCGGACATTGGTACCGAGGACGATGCCGGCATCGGGGAAATTCTTTACCCAACTCGCATAGACCGTCGCCAAATAATCGACCACCGTTGGCTCATCACCGGTAATAAAGCGCTTCTCGTCCAACTCCTTGTCAAGGATTGCCCACAAACTTGACACCTGCACGGCCAGTTGTCTGAGAACTCCGGCCCGCTCACCCTCATCCATCTCTACCCGGAAACGAATGGCAAACATGCGGCCGTAGGCCGGGTGCAGGGTGGCGTAATCAAACATCAGCCAACGCAGGAACTCCGCTTTCTTCGCAAGATCGGTCGGCAGCATGGATGAACTGTGCTTCTCGAGCAGATACAGGACGATTGCCGCACCTTCGGTAATGATCTGACCCTCGGGGGTCTGCAGCGCCGGCACCTGATTGGTCGGCACCAGCGCCGCATAGTCATCCACATCCTCCCGTTTTACCGGAATATAGGAAACCCCAAGTTTTTCCAGTAGAACCGTAATGCCGGAAGAACACGACCCGGGAATCGTATAGAGTGTATACATAGTCTCTCCTCCAGAGGAAAAGTCCGCTGTGCTGTCTGACCGACCGCACATACGGGATATTACTGATTGCTCAACACCATCAGATGTGCTGAGAACAGGTCTTCACTGTAACTATCCTCGCCGGAGAGGCAACCCCGGCAGATCGACAACCGATTGCCCTGGCAACGGAGCAACTCCACGGCCGCAGGTGAAGATGCCGCCCATCATGCTTGCCTGCACTACCTTCCCGAATCGACGATGTCATACAGTATCATTGCCGCTATCACCGTCCAGCCAACAAAATGAAACATGATGACTCCGACAGGATCGAGAAAGTCGGAAACGGTATTCAAGATTGCACTGACGAGAAAGACCGTGCCGAGCAGCATCATCATACTCAGGATGTGGGTGCAGATCAGGATGGCCTTGTTGTCGATATCACTGTAGCCATACGACGTCCATAACTGGCTTATCGTCGCCCAAACAACCGGTATCGCGACAAAAAAAAGAAGCAGATTGTTTTCTTCAGGAAGCCGGTAATCGAGGTAAAACTCAAACAAAAAGACTCCGAGTACAAAAATCAGGCAGTTTCTGATTACCACGAACGTTCTCATATCACTCCTCCAAGGTCTCAGGAATTATCCCATGACAGAAACGAGGAATCTCCGTATCTCCCCAACAATCGAGAAGAATCAAAAAGCTTGACAAGTGCCTTCCGGCACGGTTAGTTTGGTACTACCAATTTGACAAACAAAAGACTCGAACATTTTTTTGACAGATCATTATATCCCAACTATAACGTTATAATTTTAAATATTGCGCGACCATCAGTCTAATTTATTTTCATAAATTGTCAAGTTTGGTAGTACCATTTCAAGTGAGCTGAATTATGACCACCACGTCAATCTTTACACCGGTACAAATCGGCAGAGCAGGGGAGGACATTGCCCTGCAGATAGAGGCTGCGATCCTTGAGGAAAAGATTCCGACCGGCGAACGCTTGCCAAGCGAAAGAGAACTGCAAGCCCAGTTCCAGTGCGGTCGCGGTGTCATTCGCGAGGCTATTCGCGCCTTGAAGCAAAAAGGACTGGTAGAGATCCGCAAGGGGGCAAAAGGCGGTGCCTACATCAAGCATATCGAAGCCGCCAATGTGGGTGAATCCCTGGCGCTCTTTCTCAAGCAAAAACAGATCGGACCCGGCTATATAGCCGAATTTCGCGAGAGCATTGACCGGGTTATCACCATTTTGGCAATCGCCCGGGCAGATAAGGTCGAAAAAGAGGCGCTTGTTACTGAAACTTCCAAACTTCTGCAAATGCTTGAGGGACCGGAGGTGGACAAGGAGACTCTGGCGAGGCATGACCGGGAGCTCAATATCCGTCTTGCGAAAATGAGTAAAAACCCGATCTTCGAGTGGGTCATGGAAGCCATCCAACTCGGCTACAGCTCCCAGGATTATGCCCTTTACGACCAGCCGGGCTATCGTCGGAAGACCGCGGAGAACTGGCATGCGACCGCTTGTCGCATCGCCGACAACGACCCGATGAAGGCGCTGAACTCAATAGCTGCTCATTATGCCTTGCTGCAACGCTGCATTGACGAAATTACAGAGAAACCGGAAAACGACGCCGAAAGCAACGAGACATACGCCTGAACGGTTTGTCATGAATTGCCTTATTCCTCCGGTTCACGCGGGCAAGCAGTACTGCAGAGCCTTTCCGCGTCTCACCGGCGGCTGATTTATACTGGGAAGCTTGAAACATTCGGGATCTCGTTCAAGATCGAGGCGCGCAAGAACATTTTACCGCAGGCTCTATGATATTCCGGGAATAAAAATGTGAATGCGCAACGATGAGCTGGGGCGAAATGACAATTTTTCATGGTTCCCTAACGTCTTCAAAAAGGAGTAAACTGAAATGCCAACAAGCGATTACGATTTTATCATAGTAGGCGGCGGTTCGGCGGGAAGTGTTCTGGCCAACCGGTTGAGCACCAACCCAAAGAACAAGGTGCTGGTCCTGGAGGCAGGCAAGCCGGATTACCGCTGGGATTTTCGTATTCATATGCCGGCCGCCCTGACCTACCTGCTCACCGACAAGACCTACAACTGGCTCTACGAATCGGCCCCCGAGCCGCACATGCACAATCGCCGCGTCGCCCAGCCGCGCGGCAAGGTCCTCGGCGGTTCGAGCAGTATCAACGGCATGATTTACATCCGCGGCAATGCACTCGACTACGAGAAATGGGCCGCCGATGAGGGGATGGAAAACTGGGGCTACGCACACTGCCTTCCCTACTTCAAGAAAGCCGAAAACCGCCTCCAGGGAGCTGATCAATACCATGGCTCCAACGGCCCGCTCTATCTGCAAACAGCCGAATGCGACAACCCGCTGTTCCGCGCCTTTTTCCAGGCAACCGAACAGGCAGGCTATCCGCTCACCGATGACGTCAACGGTTATCAGCAGGAGGGCTTCGGCAGGTTTGACCAGAACATCTATCGAGCGAGGCGGCATAATGCCGCCCGGGCCTATGTACACCCGGTCAAGAACCGAGCGAACCTGACGGTCCAGTGCAAGTCCATGGTCCGGCGCATCCTGTTTCAGGGGAAAAAGGCCGTTGGCGTGGAATACGTCAAGGGCGGAACGACGCAAAAAGCATACGCAGGAGAAATCATCTCCTGTGGCGGAGCGATAAACTCGCCGACGCTGCTCCAGCTTTCAGGCATCGGCAACGGAGGCGAGCTGAGCAACCTTGGAGTCGAAGTCGTCCACGACCTGCCGGGTGTGGGAGAAAATCTTCAGGACCACCTGGAGTTGTATGTCCAGTATGCCTGCAAAAAACCGGTCAGCATGTACCCGGCACTGAAATGGTACAACCAGCCCAAAATAGGCTATGACTGGTTGGTTCACCGCACCGGGGCGGCGGCCACCAACCATTTCGAAGCGGGCGGCTTTATTCGCGGCAATGACAGGGTGGACTACCCCAATCTCCAGTTCCATTTCCTGCCGATTGCCATCCGCTACGACGGCTCCGCCCCTGCCCAGGGGCACGGCTTCCAGCTTCATGTGGGACCGATGAACTCAGACGTTCGCGGTCACGTCAAGATAACATCACCAGATCCCGCCGTGTACCCGGAATTGTTTTTCAACTATCTCTCCACCGAGCAGGAGCGCCGGGAATGGCTCGAAGCGATCAAATGCTCGCGCGCCATTATCGGCCAGCCGGCGTTTGACGAACTGCGCGGCGAGGAACTGGCCCCCGGACCGGCGGTCCAGAGCGACGAAGAGATTCTCGATTTCGTCGCCCGCGAAGGCGAGAGCGCTTATCATCCCTCATGCACCTGCAAGATGGGCTATGACCGGATGGCCGTGGTCGATGCCAAGCTCAAGGTACACGGAGTCGAAAACCTGCGTGTCGTCGATGCCTCGATATTCCCGTCGATCACCAATGGCAACATCTATGCCCCGGTCATGATGGTAGCGGAAAAAGCAGCGGATTTGATCCTCGGCAACACCCCGGAACCCCCATCCGAGGCAGGTTTTTACCGGTTCAACGAGGGACAGGAGACAAAATGACAGGTACCGAGAAAAGCATGTATATCGGCGGCCGCTGGCTCCCGGCGGTCTCGGGAAAGACCCGGCGCATTTTCAATCCGTTCAACGGACAGGTCGTTGCCGAGGTCGCTGAAGGCGATCGCGACGACGCCAAAAAAGCCGTCAACGCTGCCCGGCAGGCTTTCGACAGCGGTGTCTGGTCGGATCTTCCCGCTGCTGAGCGGGGAGTTCTGCTCTACCGACTGGCCGAAAAAATAGCAGAGCAGAGCGAAGAGCTGGCTCGACTTGAAACCCTGGATACCGGGAAAACCCTGGAAGAGAGCCGCTGGGACATGAGTGACATCGCCGGCATCTTCCGCTACTACGCGGGCCTTGCCGACAAGGACGGCGGCGAACTGATCGACTCGCCGATCCCCCACAGCGAAAGCCGGGTGGTACGGGAACCGGTCGGGGTCTGCGGCCAGATCTCGCCGTGGAACTACCCCCTGCTGCAGGCGGCCTGGAAACTGGCGCCCGCCCTTGCGGCAGGCTGCACCGTGGTCATCAAACCGAGCGAGATCACCCCGCTGACCACGCTGAAAATCACCGAGCTCGCCGCCGGCCTGAATTTCCCGGACGGCGTCATCAATACCGTGCTCGGGCCGGGGCACAGCGTCGGCGCGGAGCTGGCGGAACATCCTCTGGTGGATCTCATCTCCTTTACCGGCGGCATAGAAACGGGCAAGACCATCATGCGCGCCGCAAGCGGCAACGTGAAGAAAATCGCGCTTGAGCTGGGCGGCAAGAATCCCCATATCATCTTTGCCGATGCCGACCTCGACGCTGCCCTGGAGGCGGTCTTGAACGGGGTCTTTTTTCACGCCGGCCAGATCTGCTCAGCCGGTTCCCGCCTGATGATCGAAGATAGGGTTCATGACCGATTTGTCGAACGACTAAAATCGAGAATGGCCGCCATTCGGCTGGGCGACGGCATGGAGTCGGCGACGCAGATGGGACCCCTCATTTCAGCGGAACACCTGGCCAAGGTCGAGAGCTACATGCGGGTCGCCGAGTCGGACGGCGCCCGTCTCGAGCTCGGGGGTACGCGCCCCGAAGCCCCGGAACTTAAAGATGGCTTCTTTTTCCTGCCGACGCTTCTCACCGGATGCCAAGGCGACATGCGCATCGTCCGGGAAGAAGTGTTCGGCCCGGTCATCACCGTGGAAACCTTCAGCGACGAAGACGAGGTGGTAGAACTTGCCAACGCTACGATCTACGGGCTGGCCGCCGGTTTCTGGACCCGCGACGCGGACCGGATGCACCGGGTGGCAAGACGGCTGCGTTTCGGCACGGTCTGGATCAACGATTTCAATGTCTATTTTACCCAGGCCCCGTGGGGCGGCTACAAGCAGTCCGGACTCGGCCGTGAACTGGGACGCCACGGCCTGGAAGAGTACACCGAAGTAAAGCACGTTTTTCACAACCATCGGCCGGAACCACCCTGCTGGTTCGGCAACTCCTGAGACAGCTCAGCGCTGATCAGTGAGCAGTATGGTGCATGCGCCCCTTTCACAACTCGTGAGAGAAGGGCACCACGGGCCATCGACGGCCTGTCAGATACCCATATCTTCACGGAGGACAGATCTATGCAATCGCAGAGAACACGAAAGATAGCGCTCATTTTACTGGCAGCGGCGCTGTTATTTTCCGGGCCGGCCTACGGGGCACAGGAAGTTCGCTTTGCCAATGTCAGCTGGACCGGGGTAACGGTCAAAACCGAACTGGGCAAATCTATCCTCGACAGCCTCGGCTATGAGGCCACCATTAAAACCCTGTCGGTCCCCATTGCCTACAAAGCACTGGATCTGGGTGATGTCGACGTTTTCCTGGGCAACTGGATGCCCTCCATGGCAAGTATTGCCAACGAATTCTTCGAAAAGGGAACCATCGTACAATATGTTGCCAACATGCCTGGGGCCAAATACACCCTGGCCGCCCCCTCTTATGTCGTTGACGGCGGGCTGAAAGATTTCAGCGATATTGCCAAGTTCGCCGACAAACTCGAATACAAAATCTACGGCATCGAACCGGGCAACGACGGTAACCTCATTATCCAGTCGATGATCGACGAAAACAAGTTCGGACTCGGTGACTTCAAACTGATCGCCACCAGTGAGCCAATCATGCTTTCCGAGGTCAAGGCATTCAGCAAAGAAGAGAAATGGGTGGTCTTTCTCGGCTGGTCGCCACATTACATGAACCAGATCATCGACATGAAATACCTCACCGGTTCCACGGCCGAGACCTTCGGGGAGAACGACGGCACCGCCACGGTCTACACCAACATCCACAAGGGGTTCGACGAGAAAATGCCCAATGTCGGCCACTTCCTGAAGAACTTTATCTTCCCGATCTCGACGATCAACGAGATTTCACTGATGCTGCAGAACGACAAGCAGCTGGGCCACGGCGAGGCCGGTCTGATCTATCTGAAAAAACACCCGGAAATCTATCGCGCCTGGCTGGAAGGAGTCACCACCGCCGACGGCATCAAACCGGCGCTTCCCGTCTTCGAAGCCTACCTCGAGCAGATCTGATTCTGCCCTGCCGGCCGGCAAGACCGATGGTCTAACAACAATGCCATCCCCATTTTGGTAAACAAGTTTTATCCAAGCTCATCTACTCAAGACGACAAGAAAAGGGATTAACATCATAATTTAGCGGTTAATCCCTTTTTTCCTCCCTATTGCCTCGCCTTTGCCTGCATCCGGTCGAGGTATCCGTCCAACTCCTGATCGTTGGCAAAGACCTTTAGATCGGGGAGCGAAAGCATTATCTCAAAAACTTTGACTATCTGGGGTTGGCGGTTTGCAAGGATCAGCCTGCCATCATTTGTTTTCAGCACTCTCAGCGCTTTCATGACAGAACGAATACCAGCAGAGCTGATGTAGTCTAAATCTTTCATATCCAGGATGAGCGCCTTCAATGGCATAGCCGTTTCGTCTTCTATTACTTTGTCAAGCTTCGGAGCCGTTTCAGAGTCCAGACTTTTGCCGAGGTGAATTCTGGTAACTCCGTTTCGCGTATCTTTTTCAATCCGTATATCTAACGACATTCATAATACCTCAGACAGTTTTTTAATATCTCTGGTTACACCATGTTCACCCTTCAGGGAGAGAAAAAGAGCTGGTTTCATTCCGTCAACGTGATGCACCAGGTTTGTGTTACCTATTGTGGCATGAGGGAGGACACAGCTCAGCATTTGATTGAGACGAGAAAGTGGTTTTGGTTGTTTTTTCGTGCGTAATGAGCTTGCTCACTGATTTTTCTTATCATCATGATTCCAAGGCCTCCTATTTTGATATCGTCAAGCTCTTCACCAAACGGGGACACAGGAGGTTGAGTCAACGGATTGAAGGGGATACCGTCATCAATAAACTGGACATGCAACGACGAATCGCTATGGCCGAGCAACATTATTATCTCTTTTTCTGTTCCTGAATAATAGACGATGTTGACGAAAACTTCTTCGCAGACGAACTTTACATTGGTCAGGTTCTGCTGCGACAGTCCATTTTTTTCGAGATACTCGGCAAGCAGGTGAAACAGCCTGTCCAGTTGCCCAATCTCCGGAGACAGAGCATGACACTCTTGAACAACTGTCCCCGTACCACCGCAGAATAAGTAGTCAGTATTGGTAGTGGTCACAATCTTTCCCGCATCTATTATTCATCACCATTTAACACAATTCTCACTTGGAAATGAAGAGACGGCAATCAGAAATTGCTTTTCTGAGGGATCTGCCACCCCCGCTCATAGACTATGCTCCATGGCTCATCAATTTTCCTGGTAATGGGGTTTCTTTTATGATCCACTGCCGCAATACGTGAACCACAATCATGCCCGTATCAGGACGAACACGTAGATTCAGCCGGGAACCTTGAAAATTGAACGAAATTTCGAATATTCAAGCCCCCCAGTCATAGAGGGAACCCATGGGATCATTACAATCAGCATTTCTCCGCGCTGCTGCCATCATCTGCTTCACAACCCTGCTTCTTGCAACCACAGCGGCACACGCTGCTCAGCCAGGAATGTTTTACACAAAAATCGGCCTTGGTGGATCATTTTCCAAAGATACCACCTTTGCAGACAGAAACTGTGAATCGAGTTCACCCGCCGCCCTTTTTGGCTGCGGTCCAGGGAATGACGGGAGTCCTCTCGGCGCAGACGGTGGTTTCGGCAACTCCGCACTACTCGAATTCGGAGGCGGCTATCAGGCATACCAATGGCTCAGAGCGGAGATCCTGCTCGCCTATCGACCTGATTTTTCTTTTTCGGGAAGCAGCAATTTCCGCCAGATAAATCCATCTTACAAGCAACGGGTTACCGGCAACGCCGCCAGCTTCTCCGGATCGTTGAATGTAATTTTTGATCTCGCATCAGTCATGGGGCTGAGCAAACAGAAACTTCATCCGCTTCTTCTCGGCGGCATTGGTTTTTCGCATAATCGGATAGAATCCATGAACTATCACTTTCCGACAACCGTGACCCAGACCCCGAGCGGCTCAACCACAGAATTCAGTTGGAATGTAGGAGCTGGCGTCGCCTACGACTATACTGAAACAATCAGCTTTGAGTGTATCTACCGCTACAGTGATCTCGGCATGATCGAAACCGATGCGGATGCCATACTCATCACGAGAAGAAGTGACAATGCAATCATCTCCGACGCCATCGTCATCGGCAAGACCCGTGCTGATTTTACCGCGCACGAACTGCTCTTCAGCGTCATCTGGTATTTCTGACCGCAAAGCCAGAAAAAATCTCTACGAAACAACCAGATCAAAAACACCATCGCCAGCCACCCGAAACCAAAAGCAACCTTGACATAGTTATCATTTGTGATAACATTTGATATGAAATGGCACGTCACGTTTTATAATGAGAAAGTCGAAACAGAGACGTTGTCCTTTCCTCCGGGGATAGTGGCAAATTTTCTTCACATAGCGGAATTGATCGAGGAATTCGGCCCGGCCCTGGGCCTGCCGTATACAAAAGCACTCGGCGACGGCCTCTTCGAAATCCGCGCCAAGGGCAAGGAAGGGATAGGCAGATCTTTCTTCTGCACGGTGAAAGGCCAGGAAATAATCATCCTGCATTCCTTCATCAAGAAATCGCAAAAGACCCCGAAGAAAGAATTGAAAACAGCTCAAACCAGACTGAAAGCGCTCAGGAAGAAAAAATGAGATCGACACTGAAAGACTTCAAAAAGAAAGCTCTGTCCGATCCGGAAGTGGCTGAAGAATACAGGAACCTGGCTCCGGCCTACGAACTGAGACGCCAGCTGATCAAGATCCGAAAAGACGCGGGCCTCACCCAAGAACAAATTGCCGAGATCCTGCAGACGAAAAAAAGCAATATTTCAAGGCTGGAAAATGTCAACTCGACCATTTCCCCGAAACTCTCAACCATCGAGGAATATGCAAAGGCAGCAGGCTACAGGATGCAAATCAGATTCATCCCGCAAAGCCAATAGCCTAACAATAGCGCCCTCCCCGTTTTGTTAAACGCGTGTTAAACCAGATTTACCTGCTGACGAACAAATGGAAAGTGATTAACAGCCCAATATGACTGTTAATCACTTTTTCTGTTACTGGTCGGGGCGGCAGGATTCGAACCTGCGACCTCCTGCTCCCAAGGCAGGCGCGCTAACCAGGCTGCGCTACGCCCCGTTGTGGGTAATGATGAATGGCATTTCTTACCCCTTCTCCCTGTGGATGTCAATTAGGAATGATTATATGTTAGCAGACGGCTGTTCCGGGGCTCCCGGCAGACGGTAACTCTGAGTACCGGCCGGTTATTTTGATGGCCGTCGAGCACCAACGATCCCGTCCCCCGCTTCTTCGCAGCGTTCTAAACGAATGCAGTATTTTGGCCGCTCTTCGGGACGGTATACGAAGTAATGGAGGGCGCGGAGGAAATGTGCTATTGTCAGCGGTGATTACTCGCATCCGCTGACCGGTGATTGCTGAGCAATCGAGCAATAGGCTGCTGCTGGCCGGTACATCCCGACTTAACATTTTTTTCGGCCCGTGCGGGTCTCTGGCACATAACAACCATGGCAAAAAAATCCTCTTTTTCCGGCAAAAAATTGCTGCTCTTTCTGGCGCTCGTACTGGCGGGCTGGGGAGCGATCTACCTGTACAAAGGCGAGGATGACCCGACCAGACTGGGTCCTTCGCGGGAACAGGCTGTTGTTGGGGTGAATACCGCCCTGGTCGAGCGCCGTGACCTAGAAGAGAACCGTGTCTTCAGCGGCACCCTGATCGCCGAGAAACGCTACGACGCAGCCGTCAAAATCAGCGGCCGGGTCCGAGAAATCGCCGTCAACCTCGGCGACTGCATCGACAAGGGCGAGTTGATCGCCCGGCTGGACAGCGAAGAATACGAACAGCAACTGGCCCAGGCGCGGGCCGAAATCGATGTCGCCCAAGCCTCGCTGGCCCAGGCCCGCAGCAACCTTGTTGCCGCCGAGCGGGCATATCAACGGGCCATCAAGCTCCGCGATCAACAAGTGGCCTCGGCTGCCGAACTGGAAACCGCAGAAACCGAACGGCTGGCTCGCCAGGCTGGTGTCAGCCTGGCCCAGGCCCAGGTCAAACAGCGGGAAGCCGCCCTGCGCGCCGCTGAGGTCCGCCTCTCCTACACCACCTTGACGGCAGACTGGCAAAACGGTGACGGCAGCTGCCGCTTCGTTGCTCGTCGTTATGTCGACGAAGGCGACACCATTGGTGCCAATGCTCCCGTGGTAACCCTGGTCGATCTGTCAGTACTGACCGCCGTGATCAATGTCGCCGAACGCGATTACGCCTATCTTCATGTCGGTCAGCCGGCAACTATCATCGTCGACTCCTTCGCCGACCGCCGCTTTGCCGGAACCGTGGCCCGCCTGGCGCCGGTCTTTGATGAGACGAGCCGCCAGGCGCGAGTGGAAATCACCGTCGCCAACCCGGATCACCTGCTCAAGGCCGGCATGTTCGCCCGGGTGCAGATCGAACTGGGACGAGCCGAACAAACCCTGGCCGCACCGTCCACGGCCATTGTTCAGCGGCTCGGGGTCACCGGCGCGTTTGTCGTCGATAACGACACCGCGCGGTTTGTACCGGTCACCACCGGCATTACCGACGGCAACTGGCTACAGGTGGACGGACTGCCAGAAGGTCAGCAGGTGGTCACCCTGGGCCATCACCTGCTCAGCGATGGAGTCCCGGTATCCACCGCCGGCGATGTGGACGAACTTCCGCCGCAGCCGCGCGACTAACGGTATCGAGCCATGAACATCAGCGCCTTTACTACGCTGCGACCGATCTTCACCATTATGGTGACCCTGATCATCATCCTGATCGGTGTCGTATCACTGAGCCGGCTGCCCATCGACCTGCTGCCGGAGATTTCCTATCCGGCCCTGAGCATCAACACCTCTTACGGCAACGCCGCGCCGGAGGAGGTAGAAAACCTGGTTACCGAAGTCATCGAGCGCGCCGTGATGGCCATCCAGGGAATCGAGGAGGTCACCTCCGAATCCACGGAAGGCAACAGCAGGGTCCGCGTCTCCTTTACCTGGGGGACCAATCTCGACGCCGCCACCAACGACGTGCGCGACCGGCTGGACCGGATCATCGACGATCTGCCGGAAGAAATCGACCGTCCACAGCTCCGCAAATTCGACCCCAACAGTGCGCCGATCCTGATTTACGGAGCGGCCTCCGACCTTGATCCCATAGAGTTGCGTCGCCTGATCGACGACCAGATCAGTTATCGCCTCGAACAGGTCCCTGGCGTTGCCACCCTCGATGTCTGGGGTGGGTTGGAGCGGGAGATTCGTATCGAGATCGATCTCGACCGTCTGCGCGCCCTGCAACTGTCGCTGGACACGGTGCGCAACGCCATCCGTGATGCCAATATCAGTCTGCCGGCCGGTACCATCGAGTCGGGGAATACCGAGATCCGCCTGCGTACGCCGGGAGAATTGACCAGTGTCGGCCAGTTGCTCGACCTGGTGGTCGACCGACGCAACGATACCCCGATCTACCTCAAACAGGTCGCCACGGTCAGTGACACCCACGCCGAGATCACCAGAATCGTCCGGGTTAACGGGAAGCCAGGCGTGTATCTGGCCGTACGCAAACAATCGGGCACCAATACCGTTGAAGTGGCCCAGCAGGCCAAGAAGGTGATCGACCAGATCAACCGGGATTTCCCCCAGATCCAGATAATCCCGGTTATCGACACATCAGATTATATCCAGCGCTCGCTGGCCAACGTCGGCCGGACCATTGTCATCGGCGGCCTGCTGGCCGTCTTCGTGCTGCTCACCTTTCTTCGCAATATCCGTGCAACACTGGTGGTTACCACCGCTATCCCGGTGGCTATCATCAGCACCTTTGCGATGATGTATTTCGGCAACCTGACTCTCAACCTGATGACCCTGGGAGGACTGGCCCTGGGCGTCGGCATGATGGTCGACAACTCCATCGTCGTGCTGGAAAACATCCTGCGCCGGCACCAGGAACTCCATGAAAGTCCGAAGGAAGCGGCTATCAACGGCGCCCGGGAAGTGGCGGGCGCCATTGTCGCCAGCACCTGCACGACGCTCGCAATATTTGTGCCGATGCTTTTTGCCCAGGAAATCTCCGGCCTGCTCTTCCGCCAGCTCACCTATGTGGTGGCCTTCTCCCTGCTCTGCTCGCTGTTCGTGGCGCTGACTCTGGTGCCGATGCTGACCAGGCTGTTTCTTGGCATCCGCCGTGAAAAACACGGTCTGGTCAAGCGTGCGGCCGATCGGGTCGGTCGCCTGCACGACCGCCTCAACAGACGATACGCGACGCTGCTCGACGCGGCCCTGCAGGCTCCCCGAACCACCGTCTTTGTCGTTTTCCTGGTCTTTGGGCTGAGCCTGACCCTGCTGCCACTGATCGGCACCGAGTTCATGCCCGCCTCGGACGAAGGCGAGGTCCGGGTGGATGTATCGATGGCCGGAGGCACGCGCCTCGACGTGCTGGATGAAACGATGCGCGGTGTCGAGCAGGTAGTTATCGATGCTGTCCCGGAAATGCGGGCCGCCGTGGTCACCATGGGCTCGTCCTCCGGTCGTGGCGACGCGGCAGGCGGCAATGTTCGCCTGTCACTGGTGCCGCTGCTGGAACGTGAACGGTCCAGCAGCCAGGTTGCCGCCGACCTGCGTCGGCAGATCGGCGTCGTGCCCGGCGCCGAGGTGCGGGTCAGAGCCGGACAAGGCATGTTCCTGCTGTCACGGCTCATGGGCGGCGGCGAAGACAATCTGGAGGTGGAAATCCGCGGTTACGACCTGTCCACTCTGGATCGGCTGGCCGAGACGGTGGAAGACCGGATCAAGGATATTCCGGGCATCACCGACACTCGGCGCGGCCGCGAGGAAGGCGTACCGCAGACCCTGCTGGAAATCGATCGCGACCGTGCCGCCGATTTGGGACTGAGCGTGGCCCAGATCGCCCGCACCCTGGAGACCGCCCTGTCGGGCACCAGGGCCGGCCAGTTCCGGGACGGCAGCGGCGAAGATGTGGACATTCTGGTACAGGTCAAGAATGCCAAACTGCTCAGCATTGAGGAACTGCTGACGCTGACCGTCAGCAATAACGATGGTCAAGCCGTTTCTCTGCGAAACCTGCTGACTCCCCGGTCAAGCCTGGGACCGGTCGAGATCGAGCGAAAAAACCAGCAGCGCCTCGTCGCCGTTCTGGCCAATGTCGCCAACCGCCCCTTGGGCGAAGTAGCTGCCGACGTGCAACAACAGTTGAGCGACGTCCCCCGGCCGCGCGGCTACGAGATCCTCATGGCCGGCGACGTCGAACAACAGGCCGAATCGTTTCGGGAGATGCTGATCGGTATTATCCTGGCGACGCTTCTCGTCTATATGGTCATGGCTTCACTCTACGAGTCTCTGCTGCCTCCGGCCATCGTCATGTTCTCGGTGCCGCTGCCGCTGATCGGCGTTATTCTCGTGCTATTGCTGACCGGCACCACCTTCAACGTGCAGAGTTTTATCGGCTGCATCATGCTCGTCGGCATCGTCGTCAACAACGCCATCCTGATCGTCGACAGAGCCAACACCCTGTTTCGCGACGAAGGCCTGGATCTGCTGGCGGCAGTACGCGCGGCCGGCCGGGACCGGCTGCGTCCGGTCTTGATGACGTCGTTGACCACTGTGCTTTCCCTGCTGCCGCTCGCGCTGGGTATCGGCGAAGGCAGCGATATGCAGGCACCGCTCGCTCGGACCGTGCTTGGTGGTCTACTGAGCGCCTCTTTGATCACTCTGATCTTCATTCCGGTGGTCTTCCTGCTCTTCAACCGGAGAAAAGAACAGCGCCGCGCCATCCTTGCCGGCGGGGGGTCATGATGAGACGATTTTTCGGCGCCATTACCGCTTCGCTCCTGGCACTGGTTATGAACGGTTGTTTGGGCGTTACCCTAAACAGCCCGACAACCCGGCCCGTCGACCTTTCGACGCCCGAGCAACCCCGGCCTCCGGGCCCCGATGTCGCTCCCGTCCCCGTGCCGACCGGCACGTCGCCCGAGGTTGCCGAATATTACTATCGGATGACCGAAAAACCGTCTTCCTTGGAATCGATGACGGTAGATACTCCCCTGGAACTGAGCGTCGAACAGGCGGTCGTTTCGGCACTGGAAAATAACCGCGCCCTGGTCGTCGAACAGTTCAACCCTCTGATTGCCGGCACCTTCGTCGACACTGAACGTGGCGTCTTCGACCCGACTCTGTTCGCCGAAGCCACGCTTGAAACGTATCGGCAGCGATCTTTCAACGAAGTCGAGGGTCGCCTCTTCTCGCTTGACGGCGACGAACGGACCATCGTCGGCGGCATCAGCCAACAACTGCCGACCGGCACCGAGCTATCGCTGGAGATTGCCCAACAAGGCGGCACACGTGACGACATCCGCGCCAACGACGAAGCGCGGGCCGGACTCAACCTGACCCAGGCCCTGCTCCGTGGCGGCAACCTCGCCGCCAACCTGGCCGGCATCCACCGGGCCCAGGCCGCCGCGCTCGCCTCAGCGTACGAGCTCCGCGGGTTTACCGAGAACCTGGTGGCCCGTGTCGAAAACGCTTACTGGGATTACGCGCTGGCGACGCGCCAGGTGGAAATCTTCGAAGAGTCGTTTGCCCTCGCCCAGCGCCAGCGCGACGATATCCATACCCGAATCGAGGTCGGCCAGATCGCAGAGACCGAAGAAGTCGTCGCCAACGCCGAGCTGGCCCTGCGTCGGCAGCAATTGATCGATGCACGCAACGACCGGGAACAGGCAAGACTGTCCCTGCTTCGCCTGATCAATCCGCCGTCGGCCAGGGGATGGGACCAGGATATCAGGCTCAGTGAGAAGGCCGTCATCCCGGAGGTGCGCCTGGGCAGCGCCGAAGAACACGAACGTCTGGCCACCAGACTGCGGCCGGATCTCAACGAAGCACGACTGCAGGCGCGCCGCGGAGAGCTGGAAACGGTGCAAACCGCCAACGGCCTGCTGCCGCGCCTGGATCTGTTTATCACCCTGGGCAAGACCGGTTACGCTCGCAGCTTTGGCGAAAGTTTCACGGATCTCGACGGTCCCGGCTACAATGTATCGGCGGGCCTGGCCTTTGAGCTGCCGGTCGGAAACCGCGCCGCCAAGGCCCTCGATCGGCGGGCCCGGGCCGGCTACCGGCAGGCGCTGCACAGTATCGACAACCTGCAGCAGCTGATCTCGCTGGAGGTGCGCACCGCCCTGCTGGAAGTGGAGCGCAGCCTGCAGCAGATCGATGCGAGCGCAGCTCGCCGCATTCTGCAGGAAGAGGTCCAACGAGCCGAGACCGTTCGTTTTCGCGTCGGCACCGCCACCGCGCTCGACGTGGCCCGCGTCCAGCGCGACCTGCTGGAAAGCCGCATCAACGAAGTCGAAGCCATCGTCAACTACCGTCAGGCCCTGATCAATCTCTACCTCCTCGACGGGACCCTGCTGCTGCGTCGCGGCATCGACGGGCCGGGAGCCGAAGAGGTGCTCTTTTAAGGAGACGACTCATTTCGACTGATATGTTCACCGGCTGCCCTAGAACCACTAAAACTGACGCCATCTGAACGAATGAGGATGCCTGGCTATGCATCAAAAGTTCCTCAAAGATCCACGCCTGCCGTTTGTCGAATGCCGCTATTCACAAAACAGTCGATCGCTGTTCAAGGTACATATGCATAACTCGGTCAGTATCGGGGCAGTCGATCAAGGGCAGGTCCACTATTCGATAGAAAACCGTACTATCACCCTCGGTCCCGGCGCATTGGCGCTGATCAACCCGGAAACGCTCCATTGCTGTAACGCCGTGCACACCGCAGAGCGCAGCTACTTCATGATGCATCTCGATATCGACTGGTGTCTGACCGTGCAGCGCTCGCTCTGGAAGATTGAGAGTTTTGTCCCGTTTGCCACTATCAGGCTTGACGACCTTTCGCTTTACAACCAGTATTGCCTGGTCATGGAACGATTGCTTGCAGCTGACGTACACCAGCAGGAAAAGGAACAACTGCTCGTCGATATGGTCTGCCACATTTTTATCAACGGATGTCGTCCCCAACAGGAGCAGGAGCAGATATCCGCCGATATCGATACTCTCAAGCACCTCTTAAAAGAAGATCTCCACAAAGACCTCACTCTCAACTCCCTGGCTCAATCGCTCAACGCCAACCCATATACTCTTCTTCGGAAATTTAAAGCACAAACCGGCATTACCCCGCATGCCTACCGCATGAACTGCCGCATTGATCTGGCCAAAAAACACCTCCGCGAAGGAAGAGATATTACCGATACCGCACTGGTATGCGGTTTTTTCGACCAGAGTCACTTTCACCGACACTTCAAGGCCATGACAGCTGCAACTCCTCACGAGTACCGCGTCAATTTCATGCAATAAAAACCTCTTAAAACGTCCTATCTTCTCCTGAAAAAGGAGATTGATATGGAATTTATACTCATCGCCACCGCTCATTTTCTGGCGCTGCTGAGCCCCGGTCCGGATTTCTTTCTGATCCTTCAAGCCTCGCTCCGCATGCCGAAGAGATACGGCATCGCGATCTGTTGCGGCATTGCCACTGCCAACAGTGTTTATCTGCTGCTCGCGGTACTTGGCCTTGAGGTGGTAAAAGAGATTAACTGGCTGATGACGATTCTACGGTACAGTGGATCCTGTTACCTGATCTACATCGGGATACTGTTGCTCAGGGCACCGCGTCAACCGTTATCCAGCCATACCGGCGATCATCCGTTACAACGGCCGCATTTCGGGTATCAGGTGGGGGTTGGCTTTCTCTCCGGGATTCTCAATCCGAAAAACATGATCTTCTACCTCTCGCTGTTTACAGCCATGGTCTCCCCTGAAACAGGGTTGGCGACACGATGTCTGTACGCGCTATGGATGACTTCGATAGTTTTTATCTGGGACAGTTTCATCGTCATTCTCATGACACGAACCGGAGTCAAGTCCTTTCTCGGACGCCGTGTTTACCTGCTGGAAAAGGCTTCGGGTATGATGCTCGCGACGCTCGGCACGGCCTTGGCTCTGTCCTGAAATCTGTTCACGATGTCCCGGAGTCGAATACGAAGGCAACGAAATGATAGATGAAATGACTGGAGTTGTCGGCTATACCAAGGGTTGATGGCGCAACCGGCCAAGGCCCCTGTTATTCCCTCGACAACAAACGGTGCCCACGTGAAAATTGAACGTCTGCTGGCAATCATCGTCCTCCTGCTCAATCGCCGCAAGGTCACCGCTAAGGAATTAGCGGAGCATTTCGAGGTCTCCATCCGCACCATCTATCGCGACATCGCCACGCTGAACGGCGCCGGCATCCCGGTCATCTCCAGTCAGGGGCAGGCAGGCGGCCTGGCCATCCCCGACGGCTATAAACTCAGCCGACAACTCCTCACCGCACGCGATCTCGAGGCGATGCTCGCCACCCTGCGCGGCGTCAACCAGGCCTTGGCCAACAGAGACCTGCAGCGGATCATCGAGACCCTCGACAGCCTTTTGCCAAAGGGCGACGAACCGGCAAACGTGCCCGTACACCGCCCCCTGATCATCGACATCACCCCCTGGGGACCGTCGGTAACGCCGGAGCAGACGATACAGACGTTGCAGCAAGCGGTGGATGGCGCATTGCTGCTCGACTTTTCCTATACCGACTCGTCCGGCCAGGTCAGCCGACGCACGGTGGAACCCCATAGTCTGGTCTTTAAAGGCTATGCGTGGTATGTCATCGCCTATTGCCGTCTACGCCGCGATTTCCGCCTTTTCCGTCTCTCCCGCATCTCCGCTCCGTGCCTTCGCGGCGAAAGCTTCGTGCGCCGCGATCTCGGCGACATCAAGCGCTTTCTCCGCTTTGACTGCGGCCCGACCCTGCCGGTCGTCCTGCGCTTCTCACAAAGTGTCCGGGCCAAGGTGGAAGAGTACCTCCCCGGTGCCGAACTAGAGTGTGAGGACAACCATCATATCATTGCCCACCTCGAACTTCCCGATGATCCGTGGCTTTTTTCCTTTATCCTCGGCTTTGGCGCCGATGTCGAAATCATCGCCCCGCGTGCGTGGCGTAAACGGGTGCAAAAAATCCTCCTCGACACGAAAAATCTCTACGAAACTTGACATAACGCTGTCACCGACCATGGTTAGCATAGGATGAAAGGGCATCGGCAGGTGTACGATGCCAAACCGCGGCGGCCCATCGGGAGTCGCTCGCCCCATCCACATCAACGCAAAGGAGCACGCGATGAAAACCAATCCGGTGATCTGGTTTGAAATCTATGTACAGGACATGACACGAGCGAAAACATTCTACGAGCAGGTGCTGGCAGTGCAGCTGACACCCTTGCCCGGCGAGGGCATGGAAATGTTGACCTTCCCGATGATCGACAACAGCGTCGGGGCCATGGGATCCCTGGTGAAGATGGACGGCTGCCCCTCCGGCGGCAACAGCACCATGGTCTATTTCGCCTGCGAGGATTGTGCTATCGAGGCAGCCCGGGCCGAGAAAGCCGGCGGACAGGTCTTCAAGGAGAAATTCTCCATCGGCGAGCATGGCTTCATCGCCTTGGTCATTGACCCGGACGGCAATATGATCGGCCTGCATTCCATGCACTAGGAACCATACCGATACCGGCACAGAACGAGTTGTTCCGGGTTTTCGGGACAACTCGCTTTCCATTGGTCGGCAACCGGCTGGAGAGCCGTACTAACGAAGTCGAAGCGATCGTCAACTACCCGCTAGGCCCCGATCAGCCGTTACCTGCTTGACGGTTCACTACTGCTGCGCTGCAGCATCGATGGTCCGGGTGCCGAAGAGGTGATTCTACGCGAGCATCTCCGCCAGAGAAAGTCCCCTTCTGCACGAAAAGAGAGGGGCAGAGCGAGGTTGGAACTCTGCCCCTCTTGTGAAGAAAGGGAGGCCCTGCACCGCCAAAGGGGAAGCGGAGCGAGACTGGAAAATCAGGCTTTACGTACTTGTTTCAGTTTCCGGTAATACGAACTATGTAAATGTTTTACCTCATCTTCCTCCTTGTATCCGGTGATGATACTGTTGATCGATCCCTTGATGGCGAACAGCGACATATACACATGGGTGAAGAAAAAGGCCACAACCGCAAAAGCAAGCAGGTTGTGAACAATTGCCGCGAGCCTGAGCAGGTCTATTTGTGACATACCGAGACCGCCGGCAATTCCCAGGCCGAAATCCTGGAGATACATGGCACCACCGGTGACGATCATGACCAGCCCGCCGATGGTAGCCAGCCAGAACCACACTTTCTGACCGCCATTGAATTTACCGGCCGGCACCTCTTGCTTCTTCCTGCTCAAATACCCGCCAAGCATGAAAAACCATTTGATATCGTCCATGGCCGGCAACATTTCCACGAACCAAAAGACAAACATGGGCACCACCGAAACGGCAAACACAATCGTGGCGATCCCGTGCAAGTGCCGGGCGTAGGTGACCAAAGCCCCGCCGCCCAGGTAGGCGCCGAAGACGATCATGAACCCGGTCGGCACCAGAATCACAAAAGAGACGGCCGCCAGCAGATGGATGATCCTGTTAAACAAGGTGAACACATAGATCCGTTCCCCGTCATGGGAAAAAACTTTGGGTCCGAACACCAGGTAATGGCAAAGAAAGACCGCGGGAATACCGAGGAGTATCCCCAGGAAGATTGACCGGAAAAAGTTCCCCTGCAGATAGGTGAACAGGGGCCCAAGATTCCTCGATTGATCTTTGCCGTACTCCGGGATGTTTGTAATGATCATTCCGCCCCAGATCTGGCTGTCAGCCGCGCATGCGGCTGACGCCAGCATCATGGACGCGGCGACGACTATGATCGCGCGCCTTGTCATGGTTTACGCTCCTTTGCCTCTGGAGCTGACCCGTTTACGATATATGGTGGAGACTTCCTCGGCATCTCCCACCAACAGTGCATTGGTTGCACAGACCGCGGCGCAGATCGGCACCTTGCCTTCGGCGATGCGGTTGTGGCCGTACAAGTGGCGTTCCCGAGCGCTGTTGGTCTCTTCCGGGCCACCGGCACACATGGTGCACTTGTCCATCGCGCCTTTGGTACCGAAAGCTCCGTCCCGCGGGAATTGCGGCGCTCCGAACGGACAGGCGTAGAGGCAGTAGCCGCAACCGATGCACTTGTTCTTGTCGTGCAGCACGATCCCGTCTTCCCTGATATAGAAGCAGTCGACGGGACACACCTGTTCACAGGGGGCATCGGTGCAGTGCATACAGGCAATGGAAATGGAATACTCCTTGCCCGGGATGCCTTCGTGCATGGTGACCACCTTCCTTCTACTGATCCCCACAGGCAGTTCGTGAGCCTCGGAACAGGCAACCGAGCAAGCGAAACACTCGATGCACCGGGTAGTGTCGCAGTAAAACTTCATTCGAGCTTGACCGTTACTCATGGCTTATCCCTCCCTATGCTTTCTCAATGCGGCAGAGGCCGGCATTGTATTCTGGGATTTGCGTGATGATGTCAAACCCATAGTTGGTGATGGTGTTCGAGCTTTCACCGATCGTATAAGGCTTCGTACCTTCGGGATAGTTGTCGCTCAAGTCGACACCCTGCATCACTCCGGCAAAGTTGTAGGGCAGGGCAATCCGGTCCGGGGTCACGGTCAGGCTGTACTGGGCCTTGACCCTGATTTTCGTTCCCTGCGGCGCATGCAGCCACATCATGTCGCCGTCCCTCAGCCCATACTGCAGTGCCAGGTCCGGGTGAATATTGGCGAACATTTCCGGTGTCAGGTGCGACAGGTATTTGCTGGTCCGCTCCAGCATGCCGGCACCGCTGAGATTGACCACCCGCATGGAGACGAGCATGGTCGGAAAGTCTTTTACCCATTCCTGTGCCTTCTGTTCGGACACGAACTTGACGTCGACGCGGAAGTTGTTCTTCTGATCGTCATACGACGGGAAGCGTTCAACCAGGTCCGGCCGCGACGAATGGATCGGCTCGCGATGCTTGGGAATCGGATCGGGAAACTGCCAAACCTTGACCCGAGCCCGGGCATTGCCGTACGGCGCCACCCCGGCAGCCAGGCATTTCTCGTTGATAATGCCGCTGAGATCGACTTTCCAGTTGGCTCCCATCTTCTCTTTCTCTGCCGCCGTCAGGGTGATGCCGAGGACCTGTTCGATATTGTCCTTGGTAATCTCCGGATAGCCGCCGGCGATTTTCGAATCTTTGACACTGACGCTGGGATCCGCCAATTGTGAAACGCCATCGTGCTCCAGGCCAAACCGGTTGCGAAAGCCCATGCCGCCGGCGGTGACCGGAGTATTGACGTCATACAGGACCGGGCTGCCCGGATGGTTCTCATCCCAACTCGGCCACGGCAGACCGTAATATTCTCCTTTCATCGGCCCCTTTCCTTCAAGGGTGAGAGGGTCGAACATGTGCCAGTTTTCCTGATGCTTGCGCAACCGCTCCGGTGTCCAGCCACCGAGACCGATGGTCTTGATGGTCCGGGCGATCTCACGGCACGCGTCGTCCGGCCAGACGAACTCCTCCTTGACCGGCTGCAGTTCCCGATCCTTGACCGCCATTTTCATGGCCCGGGTGTACTCGTCGTAAAAACCGAATCTTTCCGCAAAGAGGAACATGATATCGTGGTCCGTCTTGCTCTCGTAGAGCGGATCAACGACCTTGCTGCGCCACTGCGAGGTGCGGTTGGTGGCGGTGACGCTGCCTTCAGTCTCGAACTGGGTCGCCGCCGGCAGAAGGTACATGTCATCCTTGCGGTTGGTCAGGACTGCCGCCTCGTTGACAAAGGGGTCGACAAGGACAACCAGATCGAGCTTGTCGAGTGCCTCCTGGATTTTCACCTGTTGAGACATGGAGGTGATGCCATTGCCCTGCACCCAGAGCGCGCGAACAGGACTCGAGGAATAGGTCGTCTCCTCCTGCAGGACCCCCTGCCACCACTTTGCCAGGGAGAAGCCTTTGGCCTGCATCCATTCCGGAGCGGCAAACCGGCCTTTCAGCCACTCGTAATCCACCCCCCAGGATTTGGCGAAATACTTCCAGGATCCTTCCGCCAAGCCATAGTAACCGGACAGGCTGTCGGCCAGGCAGCACATGTCGGTAGAGCCCTGGACGTTGTCATGGCCCCGGATGATATTGCAGCCACCGCCGTTTTTTCCCATGTTGCCCAATACCAACTGCAGGATCGGCAGGATCCTGGTATTCGAGGTACCGGTACTGTGCTGGGTAATGCCGAGCGCCCAGACTACCGTGGCCGGTTTGGTCTTGGCGAGAATGGTGGCAATCTGCACGATCTGCTCGGCCGGGATGCCGGTAACATCGGCGGTCAGTTCCGGCGTCCACTTCATGGCCTCGGCTTTGATCTCATCCATGCCATAGACACGGGTTTTGATGAATTCCTTGTCTTCCCAGCCGTTCTTGAATATGACATGCATCAGCCCGTACACCAGAGCCACATCGGTCCCGGTTCTGATCCGCAGGAAATGATCGGCCTTGGCCGCGGTCTTGGTGAAGACCGGATCAACGACAATCAGTTGGGCGTTATTCCGATCCTTAGCCTGCAGGAAATGCTTCATGCCGATCGGGTTGGCCGCAGCTGAATTGGCACCGATGATAAAAATAACTTTAGAATGACCGACAACATCGCCAAAATGATTGGTCATCGCCCCGTAACCCCACGTGTTCGCCACACCGGCGACTGTAGCGGAGTGTCAGATACGGGCAACGTGATCGATGTTGTTTGTCCCCCACATCGCAGCAAACTTGCGGAAATAGTATGCTTGCTGAAGGTTGAATTTGGCGGATCCGAGAAACATGGCCATATCCGGCCCGTTCTCCTTGCGCAGGGCAAGCATCTTGCCGGAGATCTCGTCAACGGCCTGGTCCCAGCCGATCCGTTTCCACTGACCGTTCTCTTTCTTCATCGGGAACTTGAGCCGCTGCTTGCTCTTGATCAAGTCGATCTGGTCGATCCCTTTACAACAGTGGCTCCCCTCGCTAATCGGGTGATCCTGGGCCACGTCCTGACGCACCCAGACGCCGTTCTGGACCTCGGCGATCATACCGCAGCCGGCGGAACAGATGCTGCAGATGGTTTTAACCCGTTTCGAGCCGGGGAAGGGTTCTTTCACTTCTGCTGCTGTTGCCGCCCGCAGGCTCCTGCCCAACGGCAGGCTCGCCGCCGCACCGACACCGGCGCCGACAGCAGCCATTTTCAGAAAGGATCTCCTGCCGATTCTCGGAGTCATCTTGTCACGCATTTTTTCTATCACGGTCTTTCCTCCTCTCAATACGCCGCCTTATAGTACATGTCCCAGTCGCTCGTTTTCCGGTAGAGAACTTCCTTCTTCGGAGAATGACCGACGACCACGCCGTTCGAGACGCCCGCGGAATCTCCCTCATCCGCAGCAACGCCGCATTTGGCGGCAATGAGGGTGCCGATACCCACCGCCCCGACCGCCACGGTCGACTTCAACAATTTTCTTCGTTCTTCATCCATCCGCTTTCCTCCTTGATCTGTAAGTTGTGAGGAAGCCGCAAATATGCAGATTTTGCATATTTACGGATAAAAAAAATCCCCTCTATAGGCAGCTGTCTTGCCCCATCTTGACACACCTGCTCATCACCGCTTGCTGATCGCCCGGGTGCTGGTGGGTTCTTGACGCAACAGCTGACTGCTCGCGAGGCTTGTTCACACGGAGAAACACTCGCTCAAACGCAATGAACGATTCCAGGACCAGTGCCGCCTGGCGGTAAAAGGAGCTGTACTGATGTTCACGCAGCTGATCGATTAACGCATCGACCATCTCATTGAGAACATTTTGAAATACTTTTTCGCCAAGGAGTCCGGCATTCGCATTTCCCCCGAGTTCCTCGATAATTAACCGTTGCATGAACCGCATGATGAATTCCAGATGGTCTTCATGTTCCTTGAATTCGTCACTGTTGCGCCGAAAGGGGGAGGCAAGGAGATACTCGATCATCTGCAGCCGTTTTCTTCCGTCATCCCGGTTTTCACAAAAATACGAAGCCGTCGTCGGAATGGAAGCCGTGTCGGGTCGATAAAACAAGCGCTCATTTTCGTTTTTTAAAGCAAGAAAGCCGCGGTTCTTCAGTCGCCGTTTCATGTTTTTCAGTGCTCGCCCGCTCTGTTCATCCAGCGGATGACGGCCAAGCAGGTCGACACTCTTTTCGAGATCGTCAAAATACTCGGCATCAAAAGAAAAAGGGAACAGGGAAGCGAACAGGCCGTAATAGACCGCCCGTGCTTTGTGAATGGCTCTTTTTTCGCTATCCATGCTTGTTCTCCCACCAGGTCGGTTGTTACGGGTGCATCGCCGCAACCATCAGTTTCGCTTTACAATCCGGGCAACACGTGAGCGTCTTCAGTCGGGTCGGATCACCGGCGAACAACGGCTTCATCATTGCGGCGATTTTTTCGATGGATTTACTCGGCCCGATAGCGGCACCACATTCGCTGCAGTGGAAAATGGTATCTGCAGCCATGATCTGGAAAGAAAAAAATGAAGGATCGAGATCGATTCGGTTGTTCACCGTCTGCAAGCAGCCGGGTTCAGGGCAGGTCTTCTGACAATAGCCGCAATTGGTGCATAGCGACGGATTGAAACGCAGCGTGTTATCTTCCACAAACGGCAGTAATGCCCCAACTCCACAGGCATCTGCGCAACTCAGACACAGGGTGCAGGCTGCCCGATCAACGGTGAGCGTGCCGTAATGAAGAACCGGGTCAGTCTTCACGGTCCCGAATGATCCTTCACCGACCAGGTGAGCGATCCGCTGCGAGACACATTTCCTCTTCAGAACTGAAGGTTCCGCCAGCGCGTGGGTGGGCAGGTCGTAAGTAGGGAGTTGATCGAGTACGTATTGCAATTCATCCAAGCTCCGGCAACGATAGATTGCCTCACGGTCATGAATCCGCCGGTAAATTCCGTTGACCAGATCGATCGCGCCTTGGGTGGCCGCCGGTATGCTATCGCTCCAGATGACCATCGGTTTACCGCTGGCCTGCAAGACTGCGAGGAGGTGGTTTTCATGTAGCATATCAGATTGTTCAATGACAAACGGCAACACTCCCGGTGGCAATCGGACCTGGAGCGTTTCCAGCTCGATACGAGCGGTGATGACCAACACATGTTTGTTCCGGTACAATGATACCGCTTTTCCCAACGAACGAACCGACAGCAACGTCGAATCCAAGGCCCCGGAGGGGCAGATCCCGATACATTGTCCACAATGGATGCAGTCGATCTCTGAAAAGCGCAGGTACCTTCCGTCTCTCGCTTTGGTTATGGCTGACGAAGGACAGATATCGACGCACAGCCCGCAGATATCATGACGCTTCCCGTGGTAGAGGCAAATTGATTCATCATACTTTTTGGTATTACGTACCTGGAGAGTACCGTAATTGTCGCACAGCGCCGTGATGACGTCTTCCATCCCGTCCTGATCCGGATCATAAATACCTTTTTTACGGGAGAATTCGACAGGCGCTTCGAACCAGACAATCTGATCCGTTTCGACGGTGCTGCCGTGCTGGTCGACAGTCCGCATATTGATCTGCAGACTGCCGATTCGTCCTTGCACATTGAGCACCTGAGCGCTTTCCAGCAGCACCGGGGCAAGCCCAAGTGTTTGCAGCTTTTCCATGAGCTGAGGCCGATCTGTCCGGGAGATGATCGCCACTCTGTTGTCTACATCAATATCAGAGCTGAAATCCTGCGCATACTCAAAAATGCATGCCCTTACATCGAATAGCTTTTCAACGCTTTCCATCTTTACCTGCGAGCTATCGTGGCTGGAGCGCAGGTAAAAATTAATCTCCGGAGCATATACTTCCGCATTGGCCGAAGGGACGTTGGCCACCAGATAGGGCCGTCCTGATTGCGCCGGTGGCGTGGCAGCGTTCACTTCGCCAAGTTCGACCTGCAGATCACGGGGCAGAGAGAATAGGTATTCTCGGCTCATAAGGGTTCCATGATATAGAAATACAAGAAAAAAGGGCTCTTCCCGCTTTTCTACGGCCAAACGCCCTGGGCTTGCGCCCGATCTCCGATCCGCTCAAGCAACGCCGGTACGACACGATCGGGAAACAAGGAAGGACCGCGGGAATACTTGCATGATAGCCCTCACTTGATTTGAAACAAATATTTCCTTCTTTTTGACCAGGAATAACCCCGGATCACCATCGAGCAACTAATCCTCTTTAAATTCAGGGGGTTCTGTAAGCAATATACTTACTAATTATAGGTATATTACTTACAAGGCTAACGTTTTTCCCTTACCGGTTTTTCAGATACGGGATTACCTTGATCGGCGAATACAGCCTCGGACGACAAAATGACCGTTGGTTGATACTTTTAATTCGAGACAAATGGCAAAGCAGGAGAAGGACGGAAAGCGATCAGAGGAAAAATGAGAAGCTTTTCTTTTGAATCATTCTTTTAGAAGACGTGGACAGCCTGAGGGGGAAAGGACAGGTGAACGGACATGCCAACCGCAAGAGACAGATCGAACGCCGCACTCTTGGTGACCACGGTACAAAATAACTGATCACCAGCCGAAACGCGCACCTCGTAGAAAATTCCCTGATCAACGATGCCGGTTACGACCCCCGGCACGCAATTGCCGTCTAGCGCGGTTCCAGCCGACAGACTCAGCGTGATATCTTCGGGCCTGATGGCGATATGACCGCCCCCGTTGACAGGCCGGCCCATCACTTGCAGTGCAAACTGATCAAGCCGGGCCGCGTTTTGCTCGAAAGTAGCGGCAAAGATATTCTTCATGCCGACAAAGTCGGCAACGAACGATGACGTTGGCTTTCGGAAAATGTCCTGAATGGTTCCCACCTGGCGAATAGTTCCATCATGCATGACCGCTGCCCGTGAAGCAAGTGACAGCGCCTCGGCAAAATCATGGGTCACTATAACGAAAGTCACACCCAAGCTGTGGTGAATCTCTCCGAGCATGGCGCGGATGTCTTCACGGAAGTTTGGGTCAAGCGCCGACAATGGCTCATCGAGTAACACGACGCGGGGCTCGACGATTAGCGCCCGGGCCAAGGCGGCCCGCTGTAATTCCCCGCCACTCAAAGTTTCCGGGTAACGCTGCAGGACATGGTCGATACCGAGCGCATCGACCATCGTTGAGAAATGTTTTTCCGCTTTGTGACCGTCACGCGCACCATAGCGCAGACCGAAGGTAATGTTGCCGGCGACCGTCAGGTGAGGGAAGAGTGCATAGTCCTGATACATGATCCCGATTCCCCGCTTCTCCGGGGGCAACCGGGTGATATCGCGCTGCTTGAGGTGGATGCTGCCACCCTGGATCGGTACCAATCCGGCAATGGCCTCGAGCAGCACCGTCTTGCCGGAACCGGTCGGGCCCATCAACGCAAAGAAGGCACCTTCCTCGATGGACAGGGTAATTCCTCTCAGGCGGAACTCGCCGAGGCACACTGCCAGGTCATTGATCTCGATCACGGATTCTTCTTCCTGGCCGGCAGAGCAATCGTGCGCAAAACGAGAAACAGCGTCAAACAGACCACCACCAGCCAGACCGCCACGGGCTGCGAATACTGCAAACCATACCCTTCGAAGCGCTCGTAGATCAGTACCGGCGCCGTCATCGGGTGGTAGGCGACCACGACGATCGCCCCGAATTCACTGATGGCACGGGCGCAGCACATGATAAAGCCGGCCAGCATGCTGCGCCAGGCAAGGGGAAAAGTAATCCGGACGAAGGTACTCCACATAGAGGCGCCGAGGCTACGGGCGACCTTTTCCAGACGCGGCGATACCGACTGAAAGCCGGTCCTCGCCGCATTGATGTAAAAGGGCAGGCCGACAAAAACCATCACGGTGATGATCCCTGTCGTACTGCCCATGATCCTGACTCCGACATCGCTCATCAGCTGTCCGAACCAATGGTTTTTTCCGGCCACACTGAGAATCGCGATGCCGACCACCGGATGGGGAATGACGATCGGCAGGTCGATGATGCTCTCTACCAGTTGCTGTCCCCTGAATGATGACCGGGCGAGGACATAGGCCAGTGGCGTGCCGACGACGAAGGCGATGCAGGCGGCGGCAACCGAGCTGTAGATGCTCAGCCAGATCGAACCGACGACGTTTTTATCCCGCATCGCCTCCGCCAGCATGGCCGGCGAGGGAGCTGTCAGCATTTCGTAGAGCGGCAGCAGGATAAAGGCCAGGACGACCACCCCGCATGACACCGAAACCCAGTAAAAAGCGCCTTTGCCGCCCATCGGTACGACAAATCAATTCTTTACTTCGACAAATTGCTGCAACTCCGGCGGCAGTGCTGCTTTCATCTCCTCGGAGGGCACCCGGCAGAGGATAAACGGCGGTTGTCCCTGCTCTTTCAGGATCTGCAAACCTCCCTCCGGATCGAGCAGGTAGTTGAGGAAGGCGACGGCGCCTTCCCGGTTCGGAGCATCCTTGACCAAGGTGATGCCATAGGTAATCGAACCGCCTTTCATGTCCATGAACTCGCCCGGCTTTTTCCCGGTTACCTGGACAACGGCCTCGGAATAGAGGTCGTCATACTCATAGTTGCCGAGATTGATCTGATCCGGCAACACCACGTATTTCAAGCCGTGCTGCACGGCTACCGAGAGATACTCCCAAGCGTAATCCATATTGCCAGTCTGCAACAGCGACACCAACTCGACGGACTTCGGACGGACATTTTCCATCGGCCGATTGGCGATCAGTTTATCGGACAGCCCCGTTAGACCGTAATGTTTTTCGGCCAGTTGCAGCACCATCAGGGCCCGGTATCCACAGGGATCGAGATTCGGATCAGAATGCCCCCAGACTACGCCGTCGGTCGCCAGGATCTCATGCCAGTTGTCGCTGTTGACCGTATCGGCAAATTTGCTTTTATCGGTATAGCAGAGGACCATCTGATTGGTGGCAAAGCGGATATTGAGATCGGCAAATTTCGGAATGAGGAGTTTGTCGATCACCTTGTAATCGGCGGATGCGACAATATCGCACGGCTTGTTCAGGTCGGTCACTTTCCGCGCTGCGGCCTGGCTGCCGCTACCTTCGCGCTGCAGATCAACGCCGGGGTACATGGCCTCGAACGCTTTTTCCATCTGCTCGAAGGGCAGAGAGAGGCTGCCCGCATGAAACATGACCACCGTCCCCTTCGGCGCCGCTCCAGCAACTCCCGACCCAATGCAGACAACACACCCAGTGATGATCACACTCATAATTCTCGTCAAGGCAATCGGCCATTTCATCGGAAATCTCCTTGTCTGTTAAATTTTAGTAATCGATCCTCGTCCGGCAGGCAGGGCGGGACAGCGCCGTTACTCGACACGTCGCGTCTCTTCCCGACCGGAACAAAAACTACTACCGTTGTAGGAGTCTTTTATGGGTAAATGCCAAAAACAAACCAAGAATGGCAACCACTTTCCGCTTTGGCCTCATAAATAACGATCGATTACCAAGACTAACAGACCAGCCACTCTCATCCCCGGCTCTATCGAAACCGCTTTCAGCAAGTAAAAATAGGGACAGCCCCCTTTTGCGGGAACTGTCCCTATTTTTTTCGCCATCTCACGGAATGAGCTGGTACCGTTACATAAACATCTCCGTTTTCGGGTGTTCATCCATGGTTCGGGCCCGTTCACGAATACGCGTGTCAAGCATACTGAGATCGTTGGTAAAGGCATCTTCCGGACAGATACGGAGGCATTTAAAGCAGCAGATACAATTATCGGCAAACTCGGGATACGGAGCCAGCGTGATAGCCCCTACCGGGCACTCCTCTGCACATACGCCGCATTGCGTACACTGCTCTTCGTCCACCTGCTTGGCCGGCATGTTCGTCTTCGCTTTGGCGAAAACGACCTTGGACATTTCCGTAAACGCCTGCGGCGGTTGGTACGCCAGCATCTCCAGAGGCAGAGCCGGCACCGGCGAAGCGGCCGAGAATTTGTCGACAACCCGTTCCACCAGATCGGTGACCAACCGGTCATCCGTCTCGTCCGGATGATTCTCGCCGAGTGGATTTTCAAAACGCCACATCATCGAATGCTCTGCCAGCACCTTAGCGGCGCCGATGACCCCGTAGCCCCGTTCCTGAAGAGCAACACCCAGGTCGTGCAAGGCGATGCCACTGCTCGCTCCGCCCCAAGTGACGAACGGTACCGCATGCCCACCGGTCGCCAGCGGCAGGCTGGCAATAAACTCCAGCACCGGTGGAATCACCCGGCTGAAGTAGACCGGCGAACCGACAAACAAACACGACCGGTCATTCCCGAGACGCTCGAGCACATCGCTCTCCAGGCCAGATTGTTTGGCCAGATCCACCGATACCACCTCAACACCCTTGCTCTTCAAGGAAGCAGCAATAACCTGGCCGACATGATCGGTCGAACCACTTGGTGACATTGAAACAACAACCGCGAATTTCATAACGTTTATCAACCTCCTGGATGTAGTTTACGGACATTCGCACAAAACATAATGCGACGATTCGCAGAAAAATGCAAGAGGTCCGTGCTTTCGGAGTACCATATATCTTGGCAAGACCGGAAAATACCTATCAAAAAACTCTCTCTGAAGAACGGAAGCCATCAAGGAACGGTCGACCGACTCCCGCCTTTCAGCCGGGACCGGCGATATCTTCCATATTGTTGATCCTGGCCAGTACCTTGTAGAGCCCCTGGGTGCCGAGGTCTTCGTAGCCCATCGCCTGAGCGACAACATAAAACTGATTCACCAGCGCCAGTCCGGGCAGGCTGAGGTTGATGCGTTGCGCCTCGGCCAGGGCGATACCCATGTCCTTGACAAAATGCTTGATGTAAAATCCCGGATTGAAATCGCCGTTGGCGATTCTGCGGCCGAGATTATTGATCATCCACGAACGTGCCGCCCCTTGACCAATCACGTCGATGACTGCATCAAGGTCCATGCCCATTCGCTGCGCATAGAGCAACGACTCAACCGTACCGATCATCGTGCCGGCGACCAGTATCTGGTTGCACATCTTGGTATGCTGGCCGGCTCCGGCATCGCCCATATACGAAACGTTCCCGCCCATGACCTCGAAGAGCGGTTTGACCCGCTCGAAAACATCCCGCTCGCCGCCGACCATGATCGCCAGCGTTGCTTCCCGGGCTCCGACATCGCCGCCCGAAACGGGTGCGTCCAAAGCGGTCACCGATCGCTTAGCGGCCGCCTCGGAGACGGTCCTGGCCAGTTCCGGGCTCGAGGTGGTCATATCGACCATGACCATCCCGGGCCGGGCTCCGGCCAAAACCCCGTTCTCGCCGAGCAGAACACTCTCCACATCGGGCGGAAAGCCGACGATGGAGAAAACGATGTCACTGTTGCGCGCCACCTCGCGTGGTGAGGAGCACCACTCTGCACCTTTGGAGACCAGGTTGTCGGCCTTGTTTTTCGTTCTGTTGTAGACGTTGAGTTGATGACCGGCGTCAATCAGATGGCCGCACATGGCGTTGCCCATCACGCCGGTGCCGATCCAGCCAAGTTTCATCTTTTCCATCGTACCCTCCTTCTCTTTTCTGTCGTGTTTCGTCTGCTTAGCGAGGAACTCCGGCTTCGTTCCACCCCCGGATTCTGTAATAATCCTGGAGCATCTGCTCCATTTCGGCAGCCGTCAAGGTGCCGCCCTCGGGCAGCGCCTCCTTGTGCAACCGTTCCGGTAATCGATCGTCCCGGGCGGTCAATCCCTCACGGATATTAAACCGCCTGGTCATGTCGGTGATATGGGCCGCTCTTTCGGTCAGAACGTTCTTGGGGTAGGGTTGACCGGTGATCAGCTGCATCGTCCGTTCCAGTTCCCCCCAGCTGTAAAGATCCCGGTAAAAACGGCAGAGAACCAGTGTGTCGAAGATATTGAGCCGGTTCTCATAATCGATGAGCATCTCAGCCTTGCCGTCGATTTGATCCGGCGGGATGAGGCCCGACAATTCCGGTTTGTAGAATGTCGTCCGCAAGTGGCAGGCGCCGCGGGGAGCCGTACCGAACGTCAGGCCCATGCCCTTCAGTTTGCGCGGATCATATCCGGCCGGCTCCAGGCCTTTGACATGAATGGCCAGGTCCTCAAGGGCAAACGTCCGGGCAGTGGCGATGATTCCGTCGGCTAGCGTGTTACCGATGCCCTGGCGGGCCGCGATAGCCTCGATCAGCGCGGCCGTCTGATCAACATTGCCGTATTCGATCTGGTATTCGATCAGCCCGCGCTCCCGTGCCTCCATGAGCAAAGCGCAAAGATTGCCGGCGGTAATCGTGTCCATGCCGAGTCGGTCGCAGAGATCGTTCAAATAGGCGACCTCTTCCATCTCCTTGATCATGCACAATCCGCCAAATGAGAAGATCGTCTCATACTCCGGCCCCTCCAACTCCAGTCCGGTGTGGCGCCCCTTGCCGATTTTGGCGAGACGCCCGCAGGCCATGAAGCACTTGGCGCAGGCATGGGGTTTGACCTCATGTTCCTGATGAAATGTCTCCCCGCTGATCTGCTCCCAGTGTTCACATGATCCCTGGCTCCAATACTTGGCCGGAAAGGCACCGGCATGATTCATCAAGCCGACCATCATCGTCGTACCCATGGCGCGGTACGCCTTGACACCCGGATGCTCGTAGTTGGCCTTGCTGAACGCCTTGGCATATTCGGCTATGCCGTCGGGATCGGCATAGCTGCGCCGCCGATCGCCTTGAAACACGATGCCTTTGACCAGCTTGGCGCCGAGTACCGCCCCCACTCCGGTTCGACCGGCGCACCGCCATTTGTCGTTGGCGATGATGGCATATTTCACCAGCGCCTCGCCGGCCGGACCGATTACCACTGCGCCGGGCCGGCCGAAGCCCTCGCAGTTCGGGGCAAACTGTTTTACCGCCTCTTCGGCAGCAAACGTCTCCATTCCCCAGAGATCCCCGGCATCATGGAAATTCGCACCGTCCGGATGAACGGCCAGCACCATCGGCCGGTCCGCCTTGCCGACCAGAACGATCGCATCAAAGCCGGTCGCATCAATGGCCTCGGGAACTTTGCCGCCAGAGTAAGATTCGCTGAAGAACCCTGTGAGGGGGGATTTGGTGAACACCCCGTAACGGCTGCCACCCCACAGTCTACCGCCGCAAAAGACCCCCGTGGCGAAAATCAGATGATTTTCCGGCGCTAGCGGGTCGATCCCTGCCGGGTTTCGCTCCAGCAGAAGATGGGTCGCCAGACCTTTGCCTCCCAGGTTCACCTCAAAAAGGGCGTCAGGCACCTGTTCAATGTTAACCTTCCGGTTGTCGAGGTCGATGGTCAGGATTCGATGATAATAGCCTTGCATGATTGTCCTCCTGCGATGACGGTGTGGCGCCTCTGCCGCTGGCGTCGGTTTCCGTCAACTGGTCCGGGGCGCTATCGCCTTATGCGAGTGGTGAGCGCCCCGAACAGTTACTCGTATTATCCGCTGATTGCGGCAAATCCTTTTTCTATAATAGCAAGCCCCTTCTCCAACTGGTCATCGGTGATAACCAGCGGCATCAAAAATCGCAGGACATTGCCATAGGTGCCACAGGAGAGGATAATCAGTCCGTGATCGAAACAGTAGGAGGCCAGCACTCTCGTCTCTTCCGCCGCCGGAGCTTTTGTCTGTCGGTCTTTGACCAACTCCATAGCGATCATCGGCCCGAGGCCACGCACGTCACCGATCAGGTCATAGCGTTCCTGCAGGGCCAGGAACCTGCTTCTCAACGTCTCGCCAAGAGATTCGGACTTGGCCAGCAGGTTTTCCGACTCGAAGATATCGAACACCGCCAGCGCGGCCGCGCAGGCAACCGGATTGCCGCCGTAGGTCCCGCCGATTCCCGACGCATGAACGGCGTCCATTATCTCTTTTTTCCCGACAACGGCACTGAGCGGCATGCCGGCAGCCAGGCTCTTGGCTGTCGTGACAAGGTCCGCCTCAACCCCGTAATATTCCATGGCGAACATATGGCCGGTTCGACCGATGCCGCTCTGGATCTCGTCGGCAATCAGCAGTATCCCGTATTTTCGACAAATCTCCTCCAGTTTCCGGAAATATTCCTGCGGTGGCGTGATGAAACCGCCTTCTCCCTGGATCGGTTCAAAAATAATAGCCGCCGTCTGTTCGGCTGCCACATGGTTGATGAAAAAATATTCCAGATGATCGGCGCAGGCAACATCGCACCCGGGATATTCCCGATTGAACGGGCACCGATAACAATTTGCAAACGGCATCCGGTAGACTTCAGGCGCAAACGGACCGAGACCGAGTTTGTAGGGTTTCAGTTTCGAGGTCAGCGTCATGCCGAGCAACGTTCGGCCGTGAAAGCCATTCTCAAAGGTGATAACGGCCGGCCTCTTGGTGTAATATCGAGCAATCTTCACCGCGTTTTCCACCGCCTCCGCACCGCTGTTCACGAACATGGCGGCCTTGGGCGTGTCGCCCGGCACCGCGGCACACAATTTTTCCGCCAAGTTGACCGCAGAAGCATAGGGAGATACCATGAAACAGGTGTGGGTGAATTTCTCCGCCTGATCCTTGATTGCTTTAACCACCTTCGGATGAGAATGGCCGACGTTCATCACGGCAATGCCGCCGCCGAAATCGAGATACTCCCGGCCTTCCACATCAACGACCACTGCTCCGCGCCCATGGGAAACATAGATGCCGGTAGCGCTGGAGACGCCTTTGGCAATAAAAGTGGAGCGTTTTTCTTGCAACTCTGCATTGGTCTGTGCCTGTGCCATCGATTCACCCCACGATTTTAGAGTAGTTTGTCCAAAAAACAGATACCGTTGTACCCTTCCCATGTTACCACAAGCATGTAACGAAATCCCAAACAACCGCTGGACAGACGTTAAATACTTGATATCATTGCTCATTATTCCGCAAAAGGGGCTATGCATGAGCGATGACCGGTACACACTGTCCCTAGGAAAAATCTTGACACTTAGGCTGGTGTCTGATATATCAAATATTAGTTATAAAGAAACAGCGCAAGCGCACATTGGACAGGCACAGAGACTTCCATAGGTCTTTCCCCTATGCCCATGAGGACCCTATGCTCCTTTTCCCCTCGCTCATCCCCCCTCGTCTCACACCTGCTAGTAGTGGCGCTTTTTTCACACCATCCACGGGAAGCAGCACACCCGAACAAAAAAAGCCCAACCGAACTGAGTAAAGGAGCCTGAACCATGTCTGAAATCAAACTAAACAATCCGGTCAAGAACTTTATTCACGGAGAATGGATGGAGGAGACCGGCGTCGAAATGGTGCCGGTCTATAACCCCTCAACAGGAGAACAAATCAGTGCGGTCCCGCTGACCTCCGAAAAAACCAGCCTGGAAGCCGTCGATTCGGCATACAGCGCCTACGATCCCTGGCGCAAACTTTCTGTTGCCAAGCGAATGGCGTATCTCTACGACCTGCGGCAAGCCATCATCGATCATGAAGAGGAACTTGCCGTCATTATCGCCACCGACCAGGCCAAACATGTCAGTGAAGCACGCGGTGAAGTTCGCAGAATTGTTGAGATATTCGAAATGGCCTGCACTATTCCGGCACTGCTGCAAGGTGAAACGTTGCATGGTATTTCCACCAACATCTCCGGTCGTATCATCAAGGAGCCGTTAGGCGTCTTCGGCGGCGTGGCGCCGTTCAATTTTCCTGCCCTCGTCTTTGCCTGGTTCGTTCCGTTTGCCATCGGCGCCGGCAACACCTTTATTTTTAAGCCGTCCACGCAATCTCCCCTGTTCATGCAGAAAATCGGTGAGCTGTTTCAAGCGGTCGGACTGCCGAAAGGAGTCGTGAACATCGTTCATGGAAACCGCTCCATTCCCGGCACCTGGTATGAACACCAGAAAATGAGCGGTGTCTGTCTGGTCGGCTCAACCCCGACCGCCAAGAAAATGGCGGAAGCGTGTGGTCGAGGAGGCAAACGCAGCATGCTCCTAGGTGGCGCCAAGAATATCCTCGCCGTTATGGAAGACGCCCAGGCGGATGTCTTCATCGATAACTTCATCCACTCCTGCTTCGGCTCCGCTGGCCAACGCTGTCTTGCCGGCTCCATCGTTGCCGTCGTTCCGGAAATTTACGACTCTTTCGTTGAAAAAATGATAGCCGCCGGCAAGAAAATCAAAATCGGCGACGCCCTCGATCCCGACGTCTACATGGGACCGGTAATCTCCGCGCAAGCCAAGAAAAAGATCGAACAGTATATCGAGATCGGCATCAAAGAAGGATCCAATCTGGTACTTGACGGTCGCAATCCTGACATACCTGCCAAAAACAAGAACGGCTACTTTGTCGGCCCGACCATTTTCGAAGGAGTCACCCCATGCCGGACCATCGCCAAAGAGGAAATCTTCGGACCAGTCATTTCGGTCATGAAAATCCGTGACCTCGATGATGTCCTGGAGATTATCCGCGCCCAACCGTTCGGCAACGGCGCCTGCATTTTTACGCAAAACCAATATTACACAGATCAGTTCATTGCCGAGGCCAATGTCGGCATGGTAGGAGTCAACGTCGGCATTTGTGCGCCTCACCCATACCTGCCGTTCGGAGGCATCAAAGATTCTCACCTGGGCACCAACAAAGTCCAGGGCAAAGACGGGATCGACTTCTTCACCCAGAACAAAGTGGCCACAGTTCGGGTTGCACCACCGTCCGGAACTTACGTTGCCGGAGAGTCGGCCAGCGCGTCCACCGAAAAGAAGGCAAGCCCCGCTGTCAGGAGCTGCGTGGCTCAATGATCGGGAGTCTGGGATATATGCATGCGTAAACCGCTCCAGTGATACGTTAAGAGGCCAGAATTGATTATTATTAATGAATTTGAAAGCTCCTATTATTATTCAGGGAAAGCTCGGTCTGACGCCGAGGAGTATTTTCCCTGCTTCCAAATGGCTCTAATGCGTCGTACAATGGAAGCATTCGCAACAAGGTAGTATATACAACGAACAGAAAACCAGAAACCACCCCTGAACTCAACACGCACAGCGAAACTTTGTTGTTTCTTTGCTAGTTCACTGCTGAACTGGCCGGCGCACAGCGGCCAGTTCAGCAATCGCCTGAAATGGGGGAAAGTGATGCAGATGCTGTTAAAGAAGAACGAGGCCCAAGCTGGCTCAGGCCATCTCCCGTTGGCAGTTCAAGCATCCCCCTTCTCCTCTCTTGTCGTATACACTTTAAATCCAACCATTCACTGCCTGAAACTGGCCGGCAAAACTCGTGTCGCTCGGTTGCCGACTTCCGCAATACGGGCCATGAGTCGCACGGTTATTCGCACTCGAGCACCTGCCGTTCTTCCGCGACATCATATATGTTCATCTCCTCACCCACCATCCGGGGAAAAAGAACTCGCACGGGTAGAGCTGAACCCTGAGCTGAGAGGAACCAAAACGAGAAAGGAGAAACCGTGAGTATCGAAATCATCACCGCGCTATACTTTTTGAGCCTGTTTTTCGTTCTATTTCTCGGGCTCCCAGTTGCCCTTGGTTTAGGCGGCATCGCAGTTATTTTTGCCTTAATTTTCGAACCCCGCTCTTTGTTGGCCATTCCCAGCGCCTTTCACTATACCCCGTGGAATCACGTCCTGGTCACCATCCCCCTCTTTCTCTTCATGGGCAGTCTCATTCGTTTTTCCGGTATCGCCGAAGCTGCCTACGATGCTGTATACAAGCTGATCGGCCACATCGCCGGTGGTCTGGCAATGGGGACAGTTGCTGTCTGCACTATTTTTGCCGCAATCACCGGCATCACCCCACCGGCGACAATCACTATGGGGCAGATTGCTTTCCCTTCGATGATGAAATACAATTACGACCGTGCTATCGCCATCGGGTCAATCGGTGCCGGCGGCGCTCTCGGCGCCCTGATTCCTCCAAGCGTACCGTTCATCTTTTACGGCCTGCTTGCCAAGGTATCGATAGGTGGATTGTTTCTTGGCGGTGTGCTGCCGGGATTGATGCTCGCCAGCTTCTACATCATCTATATTGGTATCCGTTGCAAGATCCAACCGCATATTGGACCCGCACTGCCATCTGACGAAAAGTTTACCGTCCGCGAAAAAGTCATTGCCGTTTTCAATATCTGGCCGTTCGTCGTTCTCATTCTCATCGTGCTCGGCGCTATCTGGGGGGGGATTGCTACGCCATCAGAAGCTGCCGCTTTCGGTGCCGCCGGAGCCTGCTTTATCAATCTTGTCTATCGCAAGCTGACCTGGCAGGTATTGCAAGAATCTTTGGAATCAACCCTGAAACTAACCGGTATGGGGTTGTGGATTTTGATCGGTGCGAATATTTACTTGAACATCTTTAATTCCCTCGGATGTCAAGAAATCGTAACCAGACTCGTCCTTGGCATGCCGGGTGGTGAGAACGGCGTTCTGTTGATGATGATGTTCATCATCCTCCTGCTTGGCATGTTTATGGATGACTGGGCTATCATCATGCTCTGCACCCCTCTCTTTCTCCCAATTATTAATGAGTTGGGCATAAACAAGCTATGGTTCGGGGTCCTGTTCATCGTCAATATCCAAATCGCTTACCTGACCCCACCTTTCGGGTTCGTTCTTTTCTGGATCAAGAGTATTCTACCGCCGGATGTTACCATGGGGGATGTCTACAAATCTGTCGGTCCATTCATCGTCCTGCAGGTGATTGGCCTTACTCTCATTTTCTTTTTCCCGGCGATTGCCCTCTGGCTGCCATCTCTGATGAACTAACTTGCAAATGAGAACATGTATGCACATGAAGGGAAATCGAACATTTCACAGCGATCCGTAAAGCACACGTTCGATACCCAAAAAAATATAAAGCGAATTATCGCCCGGTGGAGGAACCCATGAAGGTCTGGAACATGGTTGAAAAAACCGTAGATATGATATGTGAGGGAATGGGTCGGATCGGTTGGCTTCTTATCCTGTACTGTATGATTTTCGGCGTGAGCGACGTTTTCTTCAGATATGTACTCAATTCGCCGTCCCTATGGATCGCCACTACTTTGCAGGTAGCTATGGTTCTTATAGCCTGTATGGGAGGGGCCTATTCTCTGAATTCCGATAACTTTGTGAAGCTTGATTTGTTCTACGCTCGATTTTCGAAAAAAAAGAAAGCCATTTGCGATATCATAACCGTTCCGATCTCGTTTCTGTTCCTTGGCGTTCTAATCACAAAAGGCTGGGATGCCGGCATGCTCTCGCTCAAGTTGAAACAGGTTACGCCCACCAGTGTTCCAATCCCTCTCTATCCAATCAAAATACTTATTCCTATAGCGGCAGTTATCGTGCTGCTTGTGGTCTTGAAGAAATTAGTCAATGACATTATCACCATTCTTTCCAAGGAGGATTATGAAGTAGACGTTATAGCCGATTTTTCCAAGAACAAGGTTGATTGATTCACTACTCGCTGCAAACCTGCTAAGAAGTGGCCAAATGACAGTAACTGGGAGGAAAAGCTGCTTTAACGTTAAGGCCGTTTTTCTCTCGAATATCAAATAGGATAACAGGAGGAAAAACACATGAAAAAGTGGTCTATCAAATTGCTGAGTGCGCTGTCTGCTATAGGCATCTTGGCTATGGCTGGTTCCACTATCGCCGCAGAGGAATACGGCCCCCCGGACAAGGTAACTACGTTATTGTTTCAACCTTGTTTCGATCAGTCTGACGCCGGTTGGTCGTTAGGAATCGTTCCGTGGGCCAAGGCGGTTGAGGAAGCAACACAGGGAACTGTAAAATTTCAACTGGAGCCCGCCGGGGCCATAACGAGCGGTGGTGAAGCATTCGGAGCAACCGTCGCAGGTATGATCGATGTTTACGCAGGATGGGCTACAGTATATGGTGGTGACATGCCTGAAGGCATGCTGGCTTTCGGCATGGCCATGGGCGCCAATAACTGGCGTGATGCTTGGGCCGCCATGTGGGGTGATCCGAAATACCGTATTGGAGAACTGGTTCAGGAGGCCGCCAAAGAGCGCAACCTTCGCTGGGTAGGGTGGACGAGTCAGGGTCCCAACTCCATGTTTACCAAATTCCCGGTAAACAAGCTCGAAGACCTTGCCGGCAAGAAGATGCGCGCCGGAGGTCCCCAAGGACTCTTCCATGAGGCGGTGGGGGGCGCACCGGTTTCAATGGGTGGAGGTGACATATACACCGCTATCAGGCTCGGCACCCTCGACGGTACTTACTGGGATACCGGTGGAATCGACGATATGGCTTTCCATGAAGTCATCAAATATGCGAGTCTGCCTGGCTGGTGTCCAGCCCAGCACCAGGAAATCTACATCAATCTCGACAAATGGAACTCTCTCAACCAATGGCAGCGAGACCAGATCGACAGCATTTTCATGCCGACCTACTTTGAGACTAGCCGTCTGCATTGGGAAGGTGTCAACGAGGCTTTGGAGATCCTGAAGGGAGCCGGTGGCGAGGTTATCCAACTCTCCGATGAGGAAGTCAAGCGGATGCGTGCACGCTCGATAGAAGTTGTCTGGCCGAAGGTTGCCGAACGATCCGAGCGCAACGCAAAAGGTGTTGCCCTGTGGAAACAATACCTCGAGGACATCGGCGAGTTGTAATCCGATCTAAAGAAAGAAGTCTGCTGATTCGTTCTTTTCGCTGAAACACCGCGTCCGGCCCTCCTGCCTCAGGAGGTGCCGGACGTGTCATTTTGGCTATCACCACGTGCCTCGCCGGGGGCCTTTTTTACGGGAACTCTCCCCGCCGCAGCCGGTCGTCAACTGCATCAATCACTGGCTGCAGTTCGGCAACACTTTCGACGACATAGTGCGCGCCCGCCGCCAGCAGGCTGCGCCGTGCTGCGGCCACCAGATTGACACCATCTTCATCCTTCAGTCGGGCAAACTCCGGCTGGGACAAACCGCACAAATTCCCGGTACGGGAAACCCCGATCGCCCAGACGCCGGCATTTGCCGACGCCTCCATGTCGACCACGGTATCGCCGACGTTGACCACTCGTCGCGGGGGGTACACATGCAACCGTTCCATCAGGCGATAAATCATCCACGGCGCCGGCCGACCGGCGGGGACCGCCGAGGCGGATATCGAAACATCAGGGACATAGCCCTGTTCTGCGGCAGTTTTTTCAACAATATCAGCTGCCTCCTGAAAATATCCGGTTGAGGCACCGATTTTGAGACCGCGTTCGCGCAATTCCCTTACTGCATCAGCCACCCCATCAATAACTGCGCTATATTCGCGGAGAGTTTCAGAGAGCAGCGGAACAAAAGCGTGATACAGCCCATCGATATCAGCATCGGTTATCGCCCGGCCATGGACGGATCGCCAGGCGTCAGCCACCCGGTCGATGGCGGCAAGCGCCGCAATGTGATCCCGTTTCTCCAGTCCCATTGGGCCCCGGGCCTCGGCCATAGAAATTGACACGCCATAGTCCTTGAATCCCTGGACAAATGCGGCTGCCGGCGCGCGGCAACCGTGATCGACGGTGGTGCCGGCCCAATCGAATATGACGAGTCCCACGCCGGCAACCGCCTGACCCGCTGTTGCATGTGCTTTCATAACGGTATGTGCTGCACGAAACGGCAGCCTAAAAAGGAAGAGAAAGAAAACGCGGGGGCTCTTTAGCCGGCAAAACCGTTTTTCTCATAGAAAGCGTAAATGAATTCCTTTTGGAACTCAAACGACCAATGCACATCTTTCAAAATACGGATAGCTTCCGCGCTGTTGCCCTGTTTCAGGAATTCGATGAACGATTGGTGTTCCAAACAATTTCGGTATTCCCACTCGGGATTATACTTTTTTCGCGGGAAATCGTAGAGGCGATGCTTTATCGGCAGAATGAACTTCCTGAGAGGCCCGTTGGTCGAGATGTTCACATAGACATTGTGAAATTGCAGATTGGTCTTAAAAAACGTGGAAAAGTCGTTTGCCTTGATGTCGGTAAACATCACATCATTGAGCATCTCCAGCTGATCGATATGAGCCGGGGTAATCTTATCGATGCACTCTTCGATAATAAACGCCTCTACCAGGCCAATCGCATCATACGCACTTCTGACATCCTCGAGGGTGAGTTTGTTGACCAGCACGCCCCGGCGGGGAATGATCGTCACAAATCCCTCGAGTTCTAGATGGATGAGGGCGTCTCTCAGCGGAGTCTTGCTAATCCCGAGTTGATTGGCTATTCCGCCGATATTGATGGTCGATCCTGGAAACAGATCGCCTTCATTCATCTGTCGGCGCAGATAATCGTAAACCAACTCGCTCAGAGACGAATAATTCAGCGTATCAGTCATCAACGGTGCCTTGGATACCGGGAATGTCACACTTTCCTGCCCTACATACCAATAGTGTCACAGCAATCTAAACGATCCTGAGCACATGTCAAGGAAACAGGAAAGTATGACATCGTTATCCACAAAGCAGATCAGGAAAGAAACGTATCAACCGGCGTATAATCAAGGCCGAATGCTTCGGCAACCGCTTGATAGGTCACCGCTCCGTGAATCACATTCGCTCCCAGTTTGATCTCTTCATTTTCCTGCATCGCCTTTTTCCAGCCCTTGTTGGCTATCTGCACGGCATAGGGCAGGGTGGCATTGGTCAGGGCAATGGTCGAGGTACGGGCAACCGCTCCCGGCATGTTGGCGACGCAGTAGTGAAGCACGCCATCAACGAAAAAAGTGGGGTCTGCGTGCGTCGTGGCCTTCGATGTCTCGGCACAGCCCCCCTGATCGATAGCCACGTCGACGATGACCGAGCCCTTTTTCATATCGGGCAGCATATCCCGGGTGATCAGTTTCGGAGCTTTTGCGCCGGGAATCAGGACCGCACCGATAACCAGGTCGGCTTTCCTCACGTATTCACGCAGAAGAGCCGGGTTGGACATAACCGGGATACAATTAGCCGGCATAATCTCATCCAGATAGGCGAGCCGCTCCAGATTGGTATCCAGGATGTAGACCATGGCGCCGAGCCCGCAGGCCATTTTCGCGGCATTGTAACCGACGACACCGCCGCCGATAACCACCACCGTCGCCGGCGCAACCCCTTTGACACCTCCGAGCAATACCCCGATCCCGCCCTGGGGCATTTCCAGGCAGTGAGCGCCGACCTGCGCCGCCATCCGGCCGGCGACTTCGCTCATCGGTACGAGCAGGGGCAGGGAGCCGTTTTTCTTTTCGATGGTCTCATAGGCAATATTGACCGACTTTGCTTTGATCAGCGCTGTGGTCTGCTGCTCATCGGCGGCCAAATGCAAGTAAGTGAAAATAATTTGATCTTCACGAATCAAGTCGTATTCAGACGGTTGCGGTTCCTTGACGTGCATGACCATGTCGCAGGCGCCATACACCTCAGCCGGCGTACCGGCAATGGTGGCGCCAGCGGCCCGATACTCGTCATCCTGAAAGCCTGCACCAACGCCGGCCCCGGACTCCACGAGAACCTGATGGCCGTTGGCGATCATGGTGGCAACACCGGTGGGGACCATGCACACACGCTTTTCCATTACCTTGATCTCTTTTAATATTCCAACTTTCACAGGTAACCTCCGTAGACGTAGATTATGACAAACGGATCAGGGGCATCCCGCTGGCTTAAACCCCGACGGGATGCTCCTGATGAACTCCAAATAAATGTGATGCAGCAACTAGATACCGATCTCTGCCGCTTTCCGCACCGCGTCGACCAAGCGGTCGATCTGCTCCTTGGTGACAATCAGAGCCGGAGCGAAATTCATGACCGTGTTGAGCCCGGTAATACTGACGTTGGTCCGACCGACAATGACGCTCTGGGCAAATACGTTGCCGACGATTTTGGCCATCTCCGCTTCGGAAACCGGCTCCTTGGTGACTTTGTCACGCACGAACTCGACACCGCAGAACAGGCCGACACCACGGACATCGCCGACTATCGGCAAATCGAGCAGCTCTTTCAGTCGATCAAGCAGGTAGACGCCCATTTCCCGTGAACGCTCCACCAGGTTCTCTTCCTCAATGATTCTCGTGGTTTCCAGGGCAGCCGCCATCGGCCCGGCACACCCGCCATAGGTGCTGATATCACGGAAAAAGTTCAGACGAGTCTGGGGATCGGCCGGATCGTTGACGAACAAGTCGTAAATGCATTGTTTGACCACCACGGCCGAAAGTGGCTCATAGGAACTGGCCAACCCCTTGGCCATGGTCACGATATCGGGATCTACATCATAGTGCTCGTGTCCCCAGAACTTTCCGGAACGGCCGAAGCCGCAAACGACCTCGTCCATAATCAACCACACATCATATTTCCGGCAGATCTCCTGGACGATCGGGAAATACTCAGGAACCGGCGTGAGAATACCGCCACCGGCGGTAATTGGTTCGACAATCAGGCCCCCCACGGTTTCCGGGCCTTCCTTTTGGATGATATCATCTATAACTCGGGCACATTCGATATTGCACCCCGGGTAAGACTTGTCGAACGGACAACGGTAGCAGCAGCAGTGGGGAAATTCGACAAACCCTTCAACAAGCGGCTCGAAATCTTTTTTCCGCTCGCTCTGGCCCGAAGCGCTCATCGCTCCAATGGTAGTCCCGTGATAATCCCGGTCACGGTAAAGAATCTTGATCTTCCCTTTGCGTTCCGGAACGAAACGGGATGCCTGGCGCAGCAGCTTGAACGCCTTTTCGTTGGCTTCCGAGCCGCTGTTGGAAAAATAGACCTTTCCCATCCTGGGTAGCTTCTCGAGCAGCTTCTGGGCAAACTTGATGGCCGGGACATTGCCGTAAACACCGGCAAAATAGGGCATTTCCTTCAACTGCTCGTACACGGCCCTGGCCACCGACTCCCGTCCATAACCGACGACCACACTCCAGACACCACCCGAGGTGAAATCGAGAAACTCCCGCCCTCTGATATCGGTAACCACCAGTCCTTCGGCCTTGACCGGGATGAGCTGTTCTGCGGCCTCAAAGACCTTGTGCGGCTTGAGATGGTGCCACAAGAAGTCTTTATCGCCTTTCACAATCTCTTCGGTTTCGTATTCAAGCACCTTCATTTTTCCCATGACACTCACCCCTTGTTATTATTGGCACGCTTGGGTATCGAATCGTTCGGCGCCTCATTATCCACTGCCAGGGCGCCGAACGAGTTCACCTCAAGACAACCACATTCTTTCTAGGCCCCTTTTTGCGGACGCATATCTTTCGGGTCGATCCCGGCAACAGGTACCGGCGCCTTCATGGCATCGCGCCGGAACGGCTCACCGAGTTCCTGGTTGACCAGTACCTCGATAAAGGTGGTCTTACCGTCTTCCATCTGTCCCTTGATTGCCGCGTTGAGTTGCGACGTCAACTCTTCCATCGACGTGGCCTGGACCCCTTCGAGGCCGCAGGCACGGGCAATCGCAGCATAGGAGACATCGGTATCGAGTTCGGTACCGACGAAATTGTCGGCATACCAAAGCGTCGTGTTCCGCTTTTCAGCACCCCACTGATAATTCCTGAAGATCAGCATGGTGATCGGCGGCCAGTTGTTGCGGCCACAGACGGTCATCTCGTTCATGGAAATGCCGAAGGCGCCATCTCCGGCCATTCCGACGACCGGCACATCCGGCCTGGCGATCTTGGCGCCGAGAATTGCAGGAAAGCCATAGCCGCATGGCCCGAACAGACCCGGGGCGAGATACTTGCGTCCCTCTTCAAAGGTCGGGTAGGCATTGCCGATGGCGCAGTTATTGCCGATATCGGAGGAAATGACGGCCTCTTTCGGAAGCGCTGCCATAATGGCGTTCCAGGCCATGCGGGGGGACATTTTCTTCGGTTCGCGGCTTCGGGCCCGCTCATTCCATGTGGTACCTGGATCATCGGCTTCATGGATCAGGGTTTTCAGTTCTTCAGCCCACGTCGCCTTGGTTTTGGCAATCAGGGCCTTGCGCTCGGCACGGTCGTTATCACCGGCCGTAGCCGACAACTTGCCAAGGATGCCGTTTGCCACCTTCTTGGCATCACCGACGATGCCGACCGTTACCGGCTTGGTCAGGCCGATCCGGTCGGGATTGATATCGACCTGGATAATGGCTGCATCCTGCGGCCAGTAATCGATACCATAGCCTGGCAGCGTGGAGAACGGATTGAGCCGTGTACCGAGGGCAAGCACCACATCGGCCTTGGCGATCATTTCCATGCCTGCCTTGGAACCGTTATAGCCGAGCGGTCCGGCAAACAGAGGGTGACTGCCCGGAAAGGCGTCATTGTGCTGATACCCGCAGCATACCGGAGCATCGAGGCGCTCGGCCAGAGCCATCGAGTCTTTGATGCCGTTGCCGATAACCACCCCGGCGCCGTTGAGAATAACCGGAAATTTAGCATTGGACAGCAATTCTGCGGCGCGGGCGAGGGCGTCGTCCCCTCCACCGGGGCGTTCGAATTCGATAATAGCCGGCAACTCGATTTCGATTACCTGCGTCCAGAAATCACGGGGCACGTTGATCTGCGCCGGCGCCGAGGCACGCTTGGCCTTCATGATGACGCGGTTGAGCACTTCGGCAATACGTGCCGGTGTGCGCACTTCTTCCTGATAGGCAACCATATCCTTGAAAACCGCAAGCTGCTCGACTTCCTGAAAACCGCCCTGGCCAATGGTCGCATTGGCGGCCTGCGGGGTCACCAGCAGCAGCGGGGTATGATTCCAGTATGCGGTCTTGACCGGTGTAACAAAGTTGGTGATGCCGGGGCCATTCTGCGCGACGATCATTGACATCTTACCCGATACCCGGGTGAAACCATCGGCCATCATGCCGGCATTGCCTTCATGGCCGCAGTCCCAAAACGTGATACCGCCCTTGGGAAAGAGATCTGAAATCGGCATCATCGCCGAGCCGATGATCCCGAAGGCATGCTCGATGCCATGCATCTGCAGGACTTTGATGAACGCCTCTTCGGTTGTCATTTTCATTTTGCCCATATCAACCTCCTCTGAGATATGATGTTTGTTTCTCCGATTACCTGTCGACAACGATCGGAGAATTATCTGTCCGTGCTCCGCTCCGGCCAAACCTCGCTTCGTTGAAACATTTCCTCTTGCCGGCACTCTGTATCAGCCCGAGAACGCGGTGACAAAAGGAAAAAATGAGGAGTTTAAAACTCCCCTATACTCACTGATACATCAGACACCACGACATTGTCAATACAAATTTGTTCCTCTTTCTTCGTTAGCTGACAGCCAACGAAGAAAAGGCTCTCGCATTGTTAGGAAAATTCATCGGCTTAGCGTCTGTCACCTGTAAAAGGAAAAATCATTGCCAGGACGTTGCTTTCATAATCCCGATTCATCCGGCCGCCTTTTTTGGAGGGGAACCGAATCGGAGTTTGAGGAAAATGTGAGATAAGCAGACTGCACGACTTGACGCACACCACTGTAGCTGCGTCGCAGTTGCGCTGTCCTGTTACAAGAGGAACCAACATAAGGAGTTCCCCGGATTGTCGACGTTGAGCCACCGCGACGAAAAAGAAGACAGCTTGACAGAAGACTGGCGTCTAATATATCATACATCAGCCTTCTACCAAGGTCTCTTCAACCGTTGTTATGCAGCAATCTATCATTCGAGGATGTAGCCATGAATTCTTCCCGACTCAGTATGAAATTCCCTTCCCAGAAAGACATGATTGCCGCCGGCGTTACCTATATGAAGCGCTACATAGATGCTATGGACGAGACTTTCCCCTTGCCGGAAAAGACGACTAGGTAATGGGCGAATACTGTGTGACATTTTTGATTCAATTCAGGAAGGCTTGCTGGAAACCGTTTGCTTAACGAAAAATATAATGGAAGGGTTATGTTATGTCATACTCACCATCTTTGAGTTCCGGTTTTACCTCTGCAACTAATCGGAGTCGCTTTATATCACCGCAGTCTGGCATGTGTTCCTTTTGTACGGAAGATTGCACCGGTACTTGTGAACTGGCACAGGCTGCGGTTTTGGGATCAAAAACCGTTTATCCCATGACCACCGGAACCAATCAGATTGCATCGGAAAAAGACTATCCGATAGACTTTTCACATTTTAACATCAACGGCCGAGTGTTTGGTGCTCAAGGCGTGAACGAAACCTCTGAAGAAGCCACCATCTTCAATGTAAACCTTGAATGCACTTACGGAAACGTTAACCTCGTTACAATGACAATGCCGGTCATACTTCCAGCTCTGATTAAGCTCAACTGGCAGGACTATTTTGCCGGCGCTGCAATGGCCGGGGTCACCTGTGTAATTGGTGAAGAAGCCAGAAATAATGATGCAGATCTGCAAGTAAAAAATGGGAGGGTAGTAAATTTTCCGCTATTGGGCAAGGCCCTTGAATGTTTCCGTAAATATGACCGAGGCTATGGTCAAATTGTTTTACAATCCAATATTGAAGATAATCTTATGGGGGTGCCCGAAATTGCCGTTGAGAAATATGGCGTACAGGCCATTGAAATCAAGTTTGGCCAATCGGCGAAAGGTACCCAGCCAGTCAGACGGATGAAGGATATAGAGACCGCGCGTAGAAGGCAGCAACTCGGAGATTTGGTATATCCCGACCCTCGAGACCCTGCCATAGAAAAAGCTTACAATGACGGAATCTGCCCCAATTTCAACACCTATGGCAGATTACCGTTGTGGACTGAAGATTCCCTAAAAGAACACATCGCTAAATTAAGAAATTCAGGTGTCCTGAATGTCTATTTCAAAATGGCCGGATATGACAGGGGCGACTTAGAACGTTTGCTGCGAATCGCCTGTGTGGAAAACATTGACATGGTTACTTTCGATGGTGCAGGCGGTGGTTCCGGTTACAGCCCCTCCAAGATGATGAACGAATGGTCTTTACCGACTGTTTGCTTGGAAGATGCTGTTGTCACTATCTGTAAAAAACTTAGAAAAGAAGGGGCTCATTTACCAGCGATAATAATGACGGGCGGCTTTGCAAGCGAAGATCAGGTCTTTAAAGGGCTGGCTTATGGCGACGGCCACATTCGTGGTATTGGCTTGTGCCGCGCGGCCATGGCTGCTGCTATGACTGGGAAGAAAATAGGTGAGCGGATTAAAAGCGGCGACGTCCCGCAACAGTATAAAGCATATGGTTCAACTGCTGAGGAAATATTTGGCGACCTGCCTGATCTGCGTGCACTGTATGGTCCCAAAGCAAATGCATTTCCTCCAGGCGCCATCGGCGTTTTCTCGTATCTTAACAAAATAGCCTTTGGTTTGAGGCATTTTGCTGCATTGAATCGTAAATTCAATTTGGCTCTTTTGGACAAAACAGATCTCATACCGCTTACCAAAGAGGCGCGATCTCTTATGAACAACGAATGGTTCATGTTTTAGTTGAATTACAATCCGGATGCCTAGCGGTTTTGTGCGCCGCCAAAGAGCTGAGACTGAGAAATCAACCCTATCTAAATCCTGGCTGGATTCCTCTCTCATAGAGATCAGCATTGAGATGTCAAGACCTCTCATGGTTCATAGCCGTCTTCATGAAAACACCGACAGCATCCGCAATGTCGTCAAACCCCTTTTCAACGAGCAGTTCCACTGCCAGGTCAAGTTGGGTGCACTCCTCTTTCAGATCATCGTTTCTCCTTTCTGTTTGTTCCCGAACAATTGAACACGAAAAGAATAAACGATGGCCTACTTGTGGTTGGTCGTCAATAGTGGGCACAAACCCCCTACGTAGCTTTTTGCATTTGGTAAAACCGGCATTCATAGGTGGCCGATGAAAGATAACCAAGTTTCTTCTGCTTTCTCTGACGGTTGTAAAGGATTTCAATGTACTCCTGGATATCACACTTCGCCTCCTGCCTAATCTGGTAATGCCGGTGGAAAAATCAGCTCGGTTTTCAGGATGCCCGAGAAGCTTTCAATAGGGGCGCTGTTGTAACAATCGCCACAGCGGCTCGCGGACCAAATTCCTTGTTTATTCAGTTGCTCTCATGGCGTAGCCGACGACTTCGCCGGACAGGTATCCTTGTGGCCGGCAAGGTAAAGCCACCCCTCATTGGCGGGAATGTAGGGGGGAGTAGACCGCAGGAATTTCACCTGCAACCCCTCCCAGGTAGGGTCGAAGGCTGGCGCGGTACTAAAGGCCCGTTTCCAACCTCCGCCTCGACAAACCCAGCGTGCGGATTTCCCGCACTGGGCTTTCACTGTCACTTTCACCTCAAGGTTTATGTGACCTATCACACTGGCAGCACTTTCACGCTTGGTAGTAACGGACTTTGTAGTCATTATACAGCCCAAAAGCTTCATACAGCCAAGCCCTACTCCACCTGTTCCAGCCGAAGCCACGGCGTTTTCTGGCATACATTAAATGTCGTCTGATCTTTCTCTCCACCCAGTCTTTAACATAACCAAAGCATCGGCTGGAGTTACCAATTCGGAAATAGTTTGCCCAGCCCCTTAATATGGGATTTATGAGGTAAACAACCCGATCCACAGGTTGGGACTGGTATCGGCGGAATACATCCTTTAACTTATGCAGCAAGGACGTCCGTGCTTTCATGCGAGGAGTAAACCGTACGCCCCACATTCCACGGCGTGTCTTCATCCGCCGAAAATCAAAGCCCAGGAAGCTAAACGACTCATCCCGGGTAAGATCAACTATCCGGGTCTTTTCTTGATTCATCTGAACATCCAACTTTTCAAACTCTTCCAAAAGCCGCTTGTGAGCAGCTTCTAACAGCCATTCCCACTTTCTGTAACCATCAACCAAGATTATAAGGTCATCAGCGAAACGCGCATATTCAATATACGTGAACCTACCGTGGCGGGTTACTTCCTTCGCCCGTTCCAGCATCTTATCCACCTCGTTGAGGTAAATGTTACTGAGCAAAGGCGAGATAACACCACCCTGAGGAACGCCTCGAGAACCACCTGCTTTCAAGATCAACTTCAGTAATCGCATGACATCGTCATCATTAACCCGCTCGGCTACTTTCTTTAAAAGCATGTCATGCCGAACGTTATCAAAATAAGAACTCAAATCCAAATCAATGACGCGAGTCTTGTTCTTTACAACTGCTG
>NZ_FQXS01000042.1 GCF_900130015.1 Desulfofustis glycolicus DSM 9705
GAGAATGAGAATCTTGAAGAGGAGAATGGAATCGTAGCCCTTGGCCCCGGCGGGAGATTTGCGCGGCTTCTCCCGAGCTCGCTCGATGAGTTCGCGGAACTGTTCCCAGTCCACTGCTTCGTTAAGTTCGACCAGGGGATCACCGGCTTGATCGATTCGTGAGAGGCGTTTGTGATAATCGAAGAGTCCGAATTGAGTCATGGCGTTATCTCTGAAAGCTGAAGGGATGGAAAAATTTGTTTCAACATATTGATATTAATACATTTTCAGAGAGTTTGTCTGATTTTTTGGGGTAATTGGCCAGTTTTTTACCCGCTATTTTGCAAGGAACCCAGATTTTTGACATCGATTTTTAGTGGATGTCAAGATTGCAGAGGTGGAGCGCTATATGGCGTTGCATGGTTGTCAACAAATCTTTGCTATAGACGAGGTTCTAGGTATTCGAGTGACACCAGCCAGTAATGAAGCGGGAACTAATCTTTGAAAGATTCACCAATGCTGCCAACTATTTCCGTTATTACCGCGTGCCGAAATTGCGCACAAACGCTTGAGCAAGCTATAGCCTCCGTAGCAAATCAGAATGGTGTCCAAGCTCTGCATCACATAGTCGACGGCGGCTCTACCGACAGCAGTCTTGCTATCATCAAGTCTTCGCCAGACATAAATGACTTTTTAACAGAACCCGATAATGGCTTGTATGATGCCATGAACAAGGGAATTCAGTTGGCGAAGGGTGAGGTGGTCGGCATTTTAAATGCCGATGACTTCTATTCCTCGCCACTGGTTTTGCAGCAAGTTGCTCATGTGTTTCAGGATGAGTCGGTCGCCGCTTGTTACGGTGATTTGTGCTATGTCTCTGGTGAGTACAGCCGAAAAATAGTTCGATATTGGCGTTCCGGCCCCTACGTTTACCGGAAATTTTATTGGGGGTGGATGCCGCCGCACCCTACTTTTTTTGTTCGGCGTCGTATCTATGAACGCTACGGAGGGTTCAATTTGTCTCTGGGGTCGGCCGCCGATTATGAATTGATGCTTCGCTTTCTGTTAAAATATCAAATAAAAACAGCCTATATCCCTGAAGTCTTGGTGTGCATGCGTATCGGCGGGGTGAGCAATGCATCACTGGCCAACCGGATCAAGGCTAATCGGATGGACCGCAAAGCCTGGCTGATTAATGGATTACGGCCATATCCGTGGACCTTGTGGTGCAAGCCCTTACGGAAACTCCATCAATATTTCTTGCGACCGTCCCACGTGCCGATTGCCATCTCAGATGCCTGCTGAATTAAAGTGGTGAGCAATTGTTCGATATTGCTGTGTCGTTAGCGGTTTTTGCTTTGTCTGTCAGAAGAGTGAGCAAAAAACTGTTAGCGTGTTTGACCGAGTCGTGGGCCATGAAGGGTGAAACATATTTTGACGATAAATGGATATCTCTCTAAACGTGCCGCCAGGTCTGATGCGATCCATCGGCGCAAATAGTAGCTCTTCGTTTTACCCGGTTGGAGTTTTTGCAGAACGTGGCCGGAGATGGTTTTGTCGCTGATGCATTTTATATATTTCATGTATTCAAAGGTGATCCAGGCGGCCGAGCGAATCTCCGCTTGGTCGAGTAAAGCGATAAGATAATCCCAGTCGATTGTTTTCTTCTGTAACCAGTAAAGGATATCCAGGAAGCGGAGCATGCCGGTTTGCGTCATCGACGAATATTTTGAAAAGACTGGGTGGACCAGTAACACGAACAGATGATCATCATCTGCTAAACTCCAGTATCCATCAGCTTTTATTCGTCTGGCCAGGAGATCTGTCGTCAGCATTCGTGAGACCCTACCGGGTCTGAGAATGTGCCAGTGTAGATCGATAAATGTTTGATCTTTGGAAAGAGTCAGTTCATGTGTCAGATTTTCGGCAGATGAATGATTCGAGAAACCGGCACTGGTTAAGATATCTATCACCTCCGTTCTGCTTTTCTTCTCTATCAGTAAATCAAGATCACCGGCTTGCCTGGCCGTCGGATTGGTGTAGACAACTTCTCGAGTGTGGACTCCTTTAAAATAGGCGTGAGCGATACCTGCTCGATCCAGAGCGTGGGATACTTTTAAAAGGGTTTTGATTTGCTTGAGATAAACAGGTTTAAATTTTTTTTGTTCCTCGAACAAGAGGTTGCTGTCTTTAGCTTGCCAGATCGTGTCAACTACCTCACGCGTGAGAGCTTCTACCCACGAACATGCAAGACCGTTTTCCAGGAGGAACAGGAGAAATCTTTGTCTGGTAGTATCATCCAGTCTTCTAAGTCTCTCTATCACTGCATTTTTTGAAGAATCGTCACGTAGTGGGGCCAAAGCGAGATTTTGAAAAAAGTAAACATTATTCTTCGCTTCAATGTAATTTGTTTTAGATGCGTTCATTGAAAATCTGGGGTAATAGTGGAATGTGTTCTGTCTCCAATTTCACTTTTAATCAGATACTCTTGTTGAGATTCGGTTCAACATAAAGTCAGAATTCTCTACTAATCGATAAGTGAAGGGTGATATCATTGGTATTGAATTGGGCATGGAAAAAAGAAAATAACTTTTGATTTCATTTTGCTTTCAGCGTTGTTTGGCTGATTTTTGCGGCGGGTTTGTGCCACGCTGGTCTCATGATAGACTTTTTACATGAAAAGTAAATGATAGGAGCTGTTGCTGTTGACGAACGTTTTGGACAAGGTTCGATGGTGGCTGAACAGCATGTCAGAGAAAATGATTAGGAGTCGCACTTGAAGCTTACGTGTAGATTGGAATTATATCTGTTTGCAATTTCAAAAGAATATGCTAGATGTCCGCTCACAGTGCTGGAGGGAAGTCCTGGCGCCGGAAGATAATCGAATGGTGAAAAATGATCTCTTTTGAGCTGCGCATTTTGCTGGCTTTTCTGGTTGCCTTGTTCTCCGCTCTTTTTGTTATCCCGAAATTGGCCAATATCGCCCGATCCATTGGGTTGATCGACCGGCCCGATTCGCGTAAGGTACATTTGGAGCCACGGCCCTTGGTCGGAGGCATCGGCATGGTCATCGCCGCCACGTTCAGTTCAATGTTGTTCGTTGATCTGAAAGGGCTTCGCGGCCTGTTTCTCGGTCTGGCAGTTTTACTTTTCGTCGGGTTTCTTGACGATTTCCGACAACTCGATGCACGGCGCAAGTTCCTCGCTCAGCTTGGCGCCGCTGTGCTGATGATGTATTTCAGCAAGGTGTTTCTCGTTTCGTTCGGTGATCTCCTTGGGTTGGGGGCTATCGTGCTGCCTGATAGCGACCTATTGATCTGGGCGGTAACGATATTCTGCCTGGTTGGCGTCATCAATGCCATCAATATGATAGACGGTCTCGACGGTTTAGCCGGCGGGATATCATTCATCGCGTTTCTTGCTTTCGGTTTGCACGCCTCATTTGCCGACGCTCGGGTGCTGATGCTGCTTAACCTGGCCTTTGCCGGGGCGGTGCTTGGTTTCCTGCGCTACAATTGGAGCCCTGCTCGGGTATTCATGGGTGATGCTGGAAGTCTCTGTCTCGGATTTACCTTGGGCTTCATGGCCATAGCCATGAGTCAAGGGGAAGATGCCGTTTTCAGTCCGGTTGTGCCCTTGCTGATACTGGCGGTACCGATTAGCGATACATTGACGGTAATGGGCAAACGTATCATTAGGGGACGTGGCCTTTTTTTGCCAGATCGGTACCATTTTCACCACATTCTGATGCGCTGCGGAATGGTTCGTGAAAAAGCCGTTATGACAATCCTTGGCATCAGTCTCCTGTTGAGCGGCATAACCATATTCGTCCCGTTTTATCAGCCACCGGAATGGATGCTGTTTGGCGTCTATGTTTTCTACTTTGGCGGTTATGTCGTCACGTCGCAGTTCATTGTGTCCATGATGAAACATGGCTTGAAAGATCCAAGTTATCAGGAAAATGACGGAAAGCGTGAAGAAAGGGGTCGAATGATCATTGGTTCATGGGTGCGCATTCTACTTAAAGGACTTGATTATGCAAAGATCCTGAGAAAGGACGTGCGGTATGAGATTAGTTTGCAGATGCGGTGCCGTCTTGCCGATGGGCAAACGGTCATAGAGGGATGGATCGAAAACGTGTCGCGCCATGGTTGCATGGCAATGGTCCCTGATTTGAAGGAGCTGCAGCAGCATATCGGACTCGAGCTCATCCTGCCCCTTGATCACGAGCTGCATATCGTGTCGATCGAGGCAGAGCACATTTGGTTCAACGAGGAGGTTAACGGCAGATATCACGGGTTTCATTTTCTTGAGATTGAACAAAATGAGCAGGAAATTTTTTATGATTTCCTGACTCGTTGCCGACGTCATAAAAAAAAACAGTGACTCCTCCATTGATTTGATGGCTAATAGGAGCTATTTCTAAGTAAATCTGTTAGAATCGTTTCAGATGGAAGTGAAGCTTTGTTACAGGGTCGGAAACCACCGGAGGTGGCCATGAAGAAACAGATACTGCTGGCTAGCTTATTCGTCTTGATGATCGTCTCGCTTGCTGTGGCCGAGTGGCTGACCGACTTCAGAGACATTTATGTCAAAGAGGGTATCGATCCGGCGGTGGTCGAGGCTCTGAAGCAAGGCGCCGGGCCGGACCAGATCATGGAAAACGGGCTGCAACTCGAGGGGCTCAACCCACAAAACCTGGTAAAGGCGATGTATTGTGCCGGCATCCGAGGGGATGATATTCGGACGGCCGGTAATCAATACGGTGTGACCGATCTTATCATCGTTGCCGGCTATAAGAAAAGCGTTGAGGAGTGTGGTGATCGGGTCGTTGACACTCAGGCCTACACCCCGACTGCTACGGTAGTGAGTTTTGCAGGTCCGCCGACGCCGGGAAATGGGATAAATAGTGTCAGTCCGGCCACGTTTTAATAGCAAATGCGTAAGTGACAGATCTCAGATTTTTATCAGTCGCCAGCGAACTATAGAAAACGGCCGAATCCGAAGAGGAATCGGCCGTTTTCTTTTGTAATTGAAACGAGCTTTGGGGAAGAGAGGGGGGGGCAGCGATGAGAATCAGCTTTTCAGGATGGCTTGGTGCATCGAGTTGCTTGTTGCTGATGCTGGGGCATCCTTTCCCGGCAGAGGCACTACGAATCAATGATCTGGTGGTTATTGCTGCTGCAGACACAGCACCGGCGAGTTCAGGGGGAATACCCGATCTGCCGATGGGGCAGGGGACGTCCGGAGAACCATCCCTGTTGCCCAGTGATACAGAAGTAGGCGATGAGTCGGATCTGTTCGGTATACGCGGCGGTTATGTGCATCCCTACCTGTCGGTCGGCGGAGAATATACTGATAACTTATATAATCTGAACGAGGGAGAGGTCTCCAATATGCTGTGGCGAATCTCGCCGGGTGTATGGTTTTCTCTGCCACGGACCAAACAAATACCGATCATTATTCAACCGCACAACACCTCACCTGGAGGTCTGCAACTGCAGATCGATGACTATGAGGGAACTGATCGTTACCAGGCCTATGCGTTGGCTGGGGGCGATTATCTGACATATTCCGAAAACTCTGATTTAAATGGTATGTATGGGCGGCTGGAAGGGCTGTTTCGCTACAATATGCGTGGTGGGCTGTCCCTGCAGGGGCTTGATCGATTCACCTACGGGCAGGATCGATTCGAGTATGGTGGGGAAACTCGAGACTATCGGACTGATTACATCTCGAATATCTTCATGGCGACCGCCGACTATACGATGACCGAGAAATTGCGGGCAAAAATTGATTACTCGCATTTTCTGCTTGATTACGATGACACCATCAACGACTTTCTCGATCGAGCCGATAATTCTATCGATTTCTATGGGTATTATCTCTATAGCTTGAAGACTTCCTTTTTTCTTCAATATCGGCTGACCGACGTTTCATACGACACAGCAGTGGAGAAAGACAATCTGCAGCACTACCTGTATGGCGGTATTACCTGGGACACGACCGAGAAGCTGTCCCTGCTGTTCAAGGCCGGTTATCAGGCCAGAGAATACGAAGATGACTTGGTGGCCGAGCAAGGAGATTGGGATGGGCTGACACTGGGTTTTGAGTCGTTGTACCGCTGGACCGAGAAGACTCAGTTCGGCCTAGATTTTTATCGGAAAAGCGAGGAATCGGACAGTGCCGTAGCCCTCGACAAGGTAGTCTTTGGGTTGTCGTTCAGGTATCGTCAGGAGTATACGGAAAAGCTGTCCGGGCTGCTCAATGTGATGTACGAACAGGCCGAGTACACCCAGTTAGTCGATACCTCACGAGACGACGACCGTATTTACATCAGGCCGGCTGTGCGCTACTTATTCCGCGAATGGCTTATGGCCGAACTTGCGTATGTGTTCGACACTCGTGATTCTTCAGATGAACTCTTTGATTACACCTCAAATACGATTATCTTCAATATCAATCTCGCGTTGTAGTAATTTGTTTATGCATGTTCAGATGTTACGGTTTTCAGGATGAAAATGGGGATACGATGGATACTGGTCCTGCTGCTGATCGTATCGGCAGCAGGACTTTCTTTTGCTGCGGACTACTTGGTCGGACCGGGTGATGTGCTTGACATTACCGTCTATGACAACGACGATTTGAAAACCAAAGTGCGCGTCGGAACCGATGGCACGATTATCATGCCCCTCCTCGGCCAGGTCAGTGTCGATGCGTTGACGGTACCGCAAATTTCCGACAAGATAACGGCCCTGTTGGCTGACGGTTACCTGGTGAACCCACAGGTCAATGTCTTTGTCGAGGAGTTTCGCAGCAAAAAGGTGGTGATACTTGGCCGGGTTCGAAACCCCGGGCTTGTCGAATTGAGCGGACCGATCAGTTTTCTTGAATTGGTGTCTAAAGCAGGAGGACTTGAAAAGGACGCCGGAGACACTGCCACAATCAAACGGCGAGCAGAGGGGAAAGACCAGTTGATCCCGATCGATCTGGTATCGCTCATCGAGGGCGGTGACATGTCGCAAAATCTCCCCATTTACGACGGCGACACGGTGGTGATAGCCAAGGCTGGCATGTGTTACGTGACCGGTGAAGTCAAAGAGCCGGGTTCGTACGTCTGCGGGGACAATTTTACGGTGCTGCAGATGATTGCCCTGGCCAATGGCTTTACCGGCAAGGCGTCAAAATCGCGGGTGAACATCGTCCGGTTTGTCAACGGTGAGAAAGTTGTGCTGGAACATGTTGCGTTGGAGACCACCCAGGTCAAGCATAATGATGTCATCGTCGTTCCTGAGAGTTTTTTCTGATAGAGCGTAATGAGCGAACATATCCAGCAACAGATAGAAACGGACGACGAACAGGAAATTCATCTGCGGGATTATCTGCAGGTAATTCGAAAGCGGGCCAATATCATTGTTACCGTGCTGGTTTTGGCGGTGCTCATTTCCATCATCAGGGCCTACACCGCAGTTCCCCTCTATTCCGCTTCGACCGATGTACTCATTGAGAGAAACTACGGAACGCGGGGATTGGATCAGGACTATTACCGCTATGAACCGGAATTCCTCGATACCCAAGCGCAGATTATCACCAGTGTCAACGTTGGCCGTCGGGTTGTTAAAGAACTTGATTTGACCGGCAGATATCGCAGTCTGATCATGCCGGAGCAGAAAGCGGTAGAACCGTCTCTGTTGTCTCGTTTGAAGAAAACGGTGCGCGGGTGGTTTTCCGGAGTGGTCTCCTTTTTCTCGAGTGCCGAAAATGCAACCACCACGGCCAACGACATGCTGGTACAAAGTATGGCGGGCATGGAACCGTTATCCGAGGAAGATCAATTTGCCCGGATGATCAGCGGCGGTTTGTTCGTTTCCCCAGTGCCTGATACCAAAATCGTCTCGATCAGCTACAGCCACGAGAACCCGGTGATTGCGAAACTGGTGACCAATGCTGTGGTCAAAGCCTATATGGACGAGATGCTTGAGATCAAACTGGCATCTACAAGCTACTCTCTGCAATGGATGAGTTCCAAGGCCGAGCAGGAGCGTGAGAAACTTGAGCGTGCTGAACGGGCGTTGCAGCAGTACATGCGTGATAACGACCTGGTAACCGTTGAGAACAGTTTGTCGGTTACGCCGGAGAAGCTCAACGAATTCAGTTCTCAGCTGTCTCGCGCGGAATCGGAACGCAAAGATCTGGAGTCACTGCTCAAACAGATTCGCGAGGCCGGCACTGATACCGATAAATTGGAGACGATCCCGGTCTTTGCCGAAAACAAGGTGCTCAAGGATCTCCGGGAAAAGGTCTACAAGGCGCGGCAGAGTATAACTGAGCTTTCCAAAAAGTTTGGGCCGAAACATCCGACGATGATCAAGGCCAACGAGGAATTGTCAAATTTGCAGAAAGAACGGCGCTTCGAGGTGCAGCGCATCGTTTCCTCGACAGAAAACGCCTACGAACTGGCCGACTCCAAGGCGCGTAACCTCGAGGAACTGATCGCTGAAACAAAGACCGAAATGCTTGATATGAATGAAAAATTCATTCAATACTCGATCCTCAAGCGTGAAGTGGATAGCAGCCGTGTACTCTACGATACGCTGCAGACTAGCATCAAGAAGGAAGGGGTTACCGATCAGTCACAGAGCGTTAATATCTGGGTGGTCAGGGAGGCCGACTTACCCATCGCGCCGTCTTCTCCGAACAAACGCCGGAGCCTGCTGATCGGCCTCGCTCTTGGTCTTTTCGGCGGCATCGGTCTCGCATTTCTAGTGGAATATCTAGATAATACCATTAAATCAGAGACCGAGTTGGAACGACGTTACGGCATTCCGGTGCTTGGTTCGGTGGTGCACCTGGGCAAAGCAAAAGAAAATATTGAATCCTATATTATTCAGCAACCACTTTCTCCGCTGGCTGAAAGCTATCGTCTGGTACGTTCGAGTCTGCTGCTGTCCTCGGCTGAAAAGCCGCCCGGCGTTATCCTGGTGACCAGCATGATGCAAGGGGAGGGCAAGACCGTAACCAGTGTCAATCTGGCCCGTATTCTCGCACAGGGTGGCAAGAAAGTATTGATCGTTGACTGTGATCTGCGCCGGCCGCGTATGCATACGATATTTGCATTGCGCAACGAGAGCGGGCTGAGCAGCTTCCTCTCCGGCAACAGCGACAAAGCCATTATCGGTGCGATTCCGGGCGAGAACATCGCTCTGCTCACCTCCGGACCAAAACCACCCAATCCCGCGGAATTGCTCGCCTCAAAAAAAATGGAAGAGTTATTGGATTTGGTGCGGCAGCGTTTTGATTTCGTACTGCTCGATTCCCCGCCGGTACAGACCGTTACCGACAGCCTTGCGCTGAGCCGTGTTGCAGACGGCACTATCGTTGTGGTGCGCTTCGGCAAAACAACCTATGACATGCTCAATGGCGGCATCAAAAAGTTGACAGATGTTCGCGGCCATATTCTCGGTTTTGTGCTCAACGGTTTGAAAACACGCGATGCACGGGGTTACTATTATGGCTATAGCAGCAGTTATGCAAGTGACGAAGCATAGCCGGATTAAGAGTGATTGATGGCCAGCCACTCCGCTGCCACTGGCGATCGGGTCGCTTTCGGCCTATTGCTCTTTGTGCTGGCATTCGCGCCGCTGGCTTTCGGCACGGTTGAATATTGGTCAAAGACCATAGCCCAACTGAGTATTACCGCGGCAGCGATTTTCTGCCTGCTTGGCCTCTTCCGATCCCAACTGCCGCTGCTGCGGGTGCCGGGGTTGTTACCGCTGCTGCTCCTCCTGGGGCTGGTGCTCGTGCAGCTGGTGCCGCTGCCGATCGGGTTGCTCAAAATCCTTTCGCCACACAGCTGGGAAGCGTACAGGCCGGTCTACGAGCAGATTGGGGGCGATAGCTGGCTGCCGATCTCGGTGCATCGCAAAGCAACGCTGCAGGAGTTTTTCCAGCTTGGTGCCGCTGCGTTGCTATATATTCTGACCGTTCAGGTGCTGCGCCGGGGTGAACGGATCAAGCAGATGCTTGGTTTTATCGTAACGCTCGGCAGCGTTATCGCCTTTTTCGCCATCCTGCAACAATTTAGTGCGGACGGCCGGATCTACTGGTTTCGACCAGCTCCGGGTGGCAGCCCCGGTGGTCCGTGGATCAACATCAACCAATACGCCGCTTTTATCGAGGCACTCTGCCCACTGGCACTCTCACTTTTTCTCTTTTATCGCCCACGGGTCACCGAAGACATGACCTGGCGGGAGGGGTTCGTCACCTTTTTCTCGTCGGTGCGCAGTAATCTCCATCTGTTTCTCGGGTTTGCTTTCGTGTTGCTCGTCTTCTCCGTGTTTGTCAGCCTTTGTCGCGGTGGTATCATCACCATCCTACTCTCAATGCTTCTGTTTGCCGTGCTGAAATGGCTTGTTCAGCGTGGCAGCGGACGGATGAGCATTTGGGTGGTGTTTTGTCTGGCCCTGCTGGCGGTGAGCTGGTTCGGCTGGCAGCCGATTGCCGACGAGTTTGGCAAGGCTATCGGCGATGATTGGACCATCCAGGACGGCAGGACTACGCTGTATCGTGATACGCTGCCGATGATAAAGGACTTCCCGTTGGTCGGCGCCGGGTTCGGCACCTTTGTCGACGTCTACCCGTCCTATCAGACAATCGTTACCGATAAAGTCTTCGAGCACGCCCATAACGATTACCTGGAGTTGTTGACCGATGGCGGCATAATCGGCTTTGCTCTGGCCTCCTGGTTTGTTACCACCATTGTGCTGCACGGTTGGCGGCGGGCGATCCGCCGCCGCGACCGCTATGCGGTGTTGGTCGGCATTGGCGCGCTCACCTCGATCGGGGCACTGCTGATGCACAGCGTGGTGGACTTCAACCTGCAGAATGGCGCCATCGGCTTCTATTTCTTCTTTCTCTGCGGGTTGCTGGTGGCGGTGGTCAACAGTCGCTTCGGCTATAGCGATCACCAATCGCTGTTGGCACCGGCCGGCACCGGGCAACTGCCGGTACTGCTCGTGTTTTCAAGCATCTTCTTCCTGGCGACGCTGGTCAGCCAATACGGGGTGTTGCGTGCCGCTTACACGTTCAACCAGATCAAATCAATCTACATCAGCAGCCATCTCGACCCGTCTCTCAAGAAGCGGGTGGCTGACTCCGTCACCGAAGCCCAGCGTTGGGATCCGCTCGAATCCTTTTATCCTTTTTATCGGGGCAACCTTGCCGTTCTGCAGGATGGACGTGAAACGGCACGGGAGTATTATCAGCGCGCCGCCGCGCTTCGACCTATGGAAGGCATCTACCTACAACGCATAGGGTTGATGCTGCCTCTAACCAGAACCAAAGAGGCGACTGCGGTAATGGCGCACGGCTATCGCCGGGCCCTGCTCAAGAGCCAGCTCGTGCCCAGTTGGGTAGAATGGTTGTTGACCACCGGTCAACGACACCAGGCTATCGACCTGATCAAAGAATGGTTCATACGCGATCCCGGTCAGGCGGCAAAAATGATTCCACTGATGGAGACACATCGCTTCACCAGGGAGGAAATTGCAGACATACTGCCGTCCTCACCCGAAGCGTGGATTCGCTTCGGCAGCTACAAAGAGGCCAGCGGTGAAACGGGGGAGGCCGGTTATTATCGGAGCCGAGCACTATCGTTTATCGATGCGAAAAAAGAGGTGCGGCCAAGCTGGTTTACCCAGTTAATCGATTACTACCAGCGACAACAGCAACCGGAGCAGGCCTTGTTGGTATTGCGTCGGGCTGTGGAACTGAGTCCTGACCATGCACCGTTTCATATCATGCTCGGCGATCACTATCGCCGTGAAAACATCACTTACCGCGCCCTTGAAGAATACCAGAAGGCGGTGGCCCTGGACCCGTCCAACGAATCTTATCGTCGTAGACTCCGCAAACTGGAACTGGACATCGAGTTCGGCAAATAAAAATCAGGCTAAGGCTTGACTTTCGGCAAACTGCTTGGTGTTTGGCAGATGTCAGTCCGTACAATATGCCTGAGATGCCAAACAGATCTTCTACGTAGACTCGGTTTGCCTCTCCATGAGATAAAGAATTATTATCGCTTTTACCCCCTTGCCTTTCTTGTTATACCACAAAGTATGCTTATTTTTGGATGAAGGCGCATGAGAACGTTCCCTTGAGTCGAAGAGCGCCAGTCGTAATGGTACGGCGAGGGAGACAATCGAGTACCGGAGAGGTGGTGAAATGAATAGAAAGACAATGTGTTTAATACCAGCAGCGATCTGTATCTTGGCAAGTACTGCTCAGGCCCTGCCAATCAATATGGCTATCGATTTCCGTGATAATGCATGGAATGCCGCCGATTATCAGGCAACATGGACGATTGGTGACATTACCGCTCTCGCGCAGCCGGGGGGATCATTGCTCTATCAGGACAGTACAGATGGGCTCGGCATCAGGGGTGGTGAACCAGATGAAATCGATAGGTTAGAGTCCCTGGAAATAGTGTTTAACACTCCCTATGTCCTGCGAGATGTGGCCATAACCGATTTGTTTGCCTCAAATGATGGCAATCAAATACGAGGAGAGGAAGGGTACGTCCATCTCTACGGTGGTAACGATACGTTTCTTCAATCCTTCACCTTTTTCGGAAACGATTCCGACCAAGCCAATGGTGAGCAGCTTTTTGATTTTGGACAGAGCTTCATCGTCAGCAAAGCCGTTTTTAGTGCCCGAAATCTCAGCAACAACGAGTTTTCCGTTGCCGGCTTTGCCAACGCAGCCCCGGTTCCCGAACCGGCAACGATGCTGTTGTTCGGTACCGGTTTAGCCGGTTTGGCAGGCCTTGCGCGACGGAGGAAAAAAGCCTGACCAGCTGCTGACCAGCACGTTTCACTGGCTAAATACTCCGCAGGCAGTCCTTTTTTCCCAAAAAGGGGACTGCCTTTTTTTCCTGCAGGTCTTCTCCTTCCTGTTTCTGCAAGTCTGTGCCTCAGAAAAATCCGACTTCGGGAAAAAGATTTCGGATATCCGGAAAAATGCTGCCCAATCCCGTGAAAATCCACAATCAGTTGTTTCTGAGGATGGCCATGGTTGCAAAAAAATCCAATATTATTGATGCTATAAGGTTATATTTAGCTAGCTGTACAGATTTTATATTTGGGTACAACATTTGCATATTGATAGTATAAGAGAAAAGAATCCTCTCTTAATTCTGGGGGGCGTCATTCAAGGAAGTGCAGTACGGAAAAAATACCAGGAAGGTGAAGAAATGAATAAAAAGGCAATGTGTCTAATACCAGCAGCGTTACTCATCTTGGCAGGAACTGCCCAGGCATTGCCCTTGCCTGCTGATCTAGATATCGATTTCCGGGATAGCGTATGGCATGCTGCCGATGGTCAAACGACTTGGACGATTGGCGACATTACCGTTCTCGCTCAGCCAAATAATGCAATCCTCTATCAGGATACGTCGGATGGACTCGGAATTAAGGGGGGAGAGCCTGATGAAATCGACCGTTTGGAATCCTTGGTTATATTCTTTAACACACCCTATGTATTGCGAAATGTCGCCATAACCGACTTGTTCAGATCAAATGATGGCAACCAAGCTCTTGGAGAGGAAGGATACGTATCTCTCTATGGTACTGATGACGCGCTTCTTCAAACATTTACCTTTTTTGGCAACGATTCCGACCAAGCCAATGGTGAACAACTCGTTGATTTTGGACAGAGCTTCGTCGTCAGCAGAGCCGTTTTCAGTGCCTTGGTCGATATTAGCAATAACGAATTCTCTGTTGCCGGCTTTGCCAACGCAGCACCTGTTCCCGAACCGGCAACCATGCTGCTGTTCGGTACTGGTTTAGCCGGACTGGCCGGTATTGCACGACGGAGAAAAAAAGCCTGATCAACGCTCTAAAGCAACAAAACGTTTAGGGACAGCCTTTAAAAAAAGGGGACTGTCCCTTTTTTTTTCTATCCCTTTTTTATTCCGGAAATGTGGAAAAGGGGGCTGTCCCCTTTTTTTTTGTTGGGGATTACTGGAATAGGGTGAGCGCTTGTGGCGGTTGGGGCAGGCTGTTACCGGAGACTTCTCGGTCTGATTTTGTGATGTTTCAACTTTTCGTATAATGCGGTCTTGCCGATCTGCAGGGCTTCTGCCAGTTGCAACACATTTCCGTGGTATGTGTCGAGTTTGTTCAACAATACCTCTTTCTCAAAATCTGCAATCATACCCTTCAATGATGAGCCGTTACGAGTGATGCTCGATAACGAGACGTCTTTTTTCAAGGAAGTGTTACGCTCCCCTGAATCAAAAATGATATTTTCTTTGAACAAGATATTATTTTTGCTCAGTAACACAGCTCGCTGCATAACATTGTCAAGTTCCCGGACATTACCCGGCCAATCGTGCTGAACAAGTTTTTCAATCGCAGTTTCAGAAATGTTTTCGATACCTTTTTTAAAAGCACGGCAATATTTATCAAGAAAATGCGACACGAGATCAGGGATATCCTCCTTGCGTTCACGCAAGGGCGGCAACGTGATGTTGAGAACGCTGAGCCGGTAGAAAAGATCGAGACGGAACGAGCCTTTTTTAATTGCCAGAGCAGGGTCGATGTTGGTGGCGGCGACCACCCTGACATCAACTCTAATCGGAAGATTGCCGCCGACACGAATCACTTCGCCTGTTTCCAGTACGCGTAAAAGGGCGCCCTGCATACGTGGGCTGATATCGCCGATTTCATCGAGAAAGATCGTTCCTCCATCGACGACTTCAAATTTCCCCTTTTTCCTCTCTTGGGCCCCGGTAAAAGCCCCCTTTTCGTAGCCGAAAAGATCGCTTTCCAGAAGAGAATCATTGATTGCCGTGCAGTTTATTTTGAGCAGGGGGCGATCATTACGATTGCTGGTTTGATGAATCATGTCTACTACCAGCTCTTTGCCTGTCCCTGACTCTCCGGTGATCAAAACGGTAGAGTCGGTTTTGGCAATCTGGAGGACCATATCGCGCAGGTTACACATGATCGAACTTGTTCCTACTAATCCCCCACCTTCTTGGGGGCGGCTCTGCTTCAGGTACTCTTTAAAATTTTTTACTTGACGTAAGAGGCTTTTACGCACTCGTTCGCTTTCTTTGAGTTCATTGATTTTGTGGATGAGGATTGATTCCAGATTTTGCTGGAACCTCCCAAGTTCTTGCTGGCACCTTTTTTCGTTGGTCAGGTTGTTGAAGACGAGCCAAAAGAGGTTATCACCATTATAGCCGATAAAGGGAGCAATCCTGAACTCCAAGTCGCAGCCGTTGAAGGTGCAACTTGTTTTATGGGAACAAGTAGTATTGTTTTTAGCAGAAAGCGCAAAGTCGCGAAGACGGTTGTGGAGGCGGCTGATTTCTGAATCTTTGGAATAGGATTGTTCTTGTAGTTCACCGAAAAAAGTGCGAGCACTGTGGTTCATGTACTCGATTTCGCCGGCACTGCTCATCAGCAGGATCATTTCGTCCATTGCCTGGAGCAGTGATTGCTGATTTTTGGAGAGCCTGCTGATGTCTTCTATCTGCATGACCAATCTCTCAAGTCCCGAAGTCCTGGAGGCGATATCAGGCGAGCGTCAAGATTGCTCACGGGGAAGTCTTATTATACGATGAATAACCGACTTTATGAAGGGCATCTGAAAAAAAATTCCGCAATTCAGGAAAAAACGAGAGAGGGTGTCACTGTTTGGAGACAGACAAACCGAATGATCTGGGAATCATATAGCCAATTATTAGGTTAGGCAGGCAAGCAGAAGACCATATTTTTCGAACCGAGCCGGTTCTTGCTTCCAATCGTAAAACAAAGAGAGAGGCAACCGGCGATCTTTGGAAGTGTTGCTGAAAAGACTAATTTGAACGCAACGTTTTCGGGGATATATCGTAGCGTTTCATCTTTTCGTAGAGCGCCGTTTTGCCAATCTGAAGAACATCTGCGGCCATCGCCACATTGCCCTGGAACATTTCCAGTTTATGCAGGATTATCTCTTTTTCGATCTGCGAGACGATGCCCTTCAGAGAAGTCCCGTTGAATCCTTCAAGTATGGATGAAACGGTGCAGTTCTGCTGGCTGTGCGCCGTATTGTCGAAAACGATATCCTGGCCGGACAGCATGTTCTCTTTGCTCATCAACACCGCTCGTTGGATAACGTTCTCAAGTTCGCGGACATTTCCGGGCCAGTCGTGATTAAGCAGTTTTTGCGATATGGGCTCGGCGATCAAATCTATTTTTTTATTGAACGCATCACAGTATTTGTTGAGAAAGTGAAAAGCCAGATCCAGGATGTCTTCTCTTCGTTCTCGCAATGAGGGAATATTAATATTAATGATACTGAGTCTATAGAAGAGGTCTAAGCGAAACGATCCCTGCTGGACTGCTTCGGAAAGATCGACATTGGTGGCGGCCAGAATTCTTACATCGGTTTTGATTGGTGCATTGCCGCCAACGCGTATTATTTGCCCATCCTGCAGTACTCTCAACAAAGCGGCTTGCATGCGAGGGCTGATATCGCCGATCTCATCGAGAAAAATGGTCCCGCCGTCAACCACTTCAAACTTGCCCTTTCGACGCGAATCGGCACCGGTAAAAGCGCCTTTTTCATAACCGAACAGATCGCTCTCGAGCAAGGAATCATTTATGGCATTGCAATTGATTTTGAGCAGCGGTTTGTCCTTTCGGTTGCTGGTCCCATGTATCATGTTGACGACCAGTTCCTTCCCGGTACCGGACTCGCCGGTTATAAGCACCGTTGTGTCGGTTTTTGCAATTTGAAAGACGGTGTCCCGTACCCGGCGCAAGGCATCGCTGGAGCCGACCATGACCCCCCGGGAAGGATGGTGTTCGAAGTGGTTTTTGAGGGTATCAAGCTGGCTCGAAAGATTTTTTCGTACGCGTTCACTCTCTTTCAACTCACTGATTTTATTGACGAGTATCGATTCGATATTTTGGTGGAATCGAGTCAACTCTTTTTGGTATTTTTTTTCTTCCGTCAGATTTTTGATGATTATCCAAAAGAGCTTGTCGCCCTTGTAACCGGAAAAGGGGGCAATGCTGTATTCAAGATGAAACCCGTTGATAATGCTGGTCCCAAGGTTTGGCTTGCCTTTATTTCCGACGGAGTCTTGAACGATCCCTAATAAATCAGGGTGAAGCGCACGTTTCTCGGATGAGTCTGCGCTCACATTTGACTGGAGGCCCCCAAAGAATTTGAGGGCGCTTTGGTTCATGAATTCAATGGTTCCGTTGCTGTTAACCAGAAGAACCATCTCCGGCATGGCCAGAAGCAATGCCCTCTGATTGCCGGCAAGTCGCTCGGTGTCAGTCTGCATGTTACAACCTGTTGCTGGGGTACTACGAGAAGATCCAATCGCCAATCGCCGTGTACGTTGGCTTAAAAATAATGCATTGATGGGATAAATGAAATAGGTAGAAATACCTATTTTCCGCTTTTTTGGAAAAAACAGCCCGCAATGTTTCTTTTTGCCGACAGTAATGAGCTGATTTTAAATAGTCTTTTAATCTTCTGTTTTTTTTGATTAACTACGCCTGCAGCGATCAGCATGCCAGCTCGACACCTTTGATAGGCTCCCCGGTAATTATCGGGGCAACAGGGGTGCTTTTTCGTAAAGAGAGCTTATCTATTATCAATAGCTTAAGCTGAATTGTAAGGCCAAATTCGGCAGACACGGGCAGCCCGTCAATTCGCTTGGTAACCATCTTCAATTGGCTGCTTGCCCTGGCCGGAAAAATTTATATACTCTTGTAACGATATGAGAAAGAACACGGCGGTCGAAGAAACCAGTTGAATGCATGACACCAACTATCACGATTTCTTCTTGTCTCTCATCAGCTACATGTAATCACCGGCATTGTGTGAGAGATTAAAGGGAGCGTTCACTGCTGCGACCACCTTCAAACGCGATGTACCGGCTCATGTGATTTCTTTGATAGGCGTACTTTATGGAAAATGATCAGATGCAACAGATACGGCGCTTAGTCGATGTCGCCCTTCGCCGGAAGGCCTTGATACTTTTTTGCACCTTGTTGGGGGTATCTCTTGGCCTGGCCTATTACCTCACCCAGCCAAAGATCTTTCAAAGCACAGCCTTGCTGAGCTATCAGCAGCAACGAATCAACCCATCTGAAATGTCGCCCGATGTCGTCTCGCGGATTCAAGAAACGGTGAACACGACAACCCAGATAATTCTCAGCAGATCGTCTCTGGAAAAAATCATTGCCGATCTCGGCTTGTTCAAAGAATCGGAAAACCCTCCATCTGTGGAAGCGCAGGTACAGGCCCTGCGGCAGAACATCAACGTCCAGAGGTCCAGTCGTGACGACACGTTCAGCATTTCATTTAGTGGCAGGAACCCCTCGCAGGTAGCCTTGGTCACCAATTCACTGGCCGCCCGCTTTATTGAGGAGAACCTGCAGTATCGCGAAGAACGTGCTCAAGAAACCTCTTTGTACACCCAGGACGAGCTGAATATGGCCAAAGAAATGCTCGACCAGTTGGAGGCGAAGATGCGTGACTATAAACTCGCGCACTTCAATGAAATGCCGGAACAGCGAGAAGGGAACCTGACCAGGTTGAATTCGTTGCAGGAGCAGTATCAGGGCAGGCAGGATTCCATCCAGGATCTGGAGCGGACCAGGGTCATGCTCCAGGAACAGATCAATGTTCGCCGGCAGCTCTTGGCGGAAAATGCCCGGCTCAGGCAGAATCAGCTGCAACCACAAACGCCGGTGACCGCGCAGCCGGAAACCCAGCAGGAGCGGCTGGCCCGTTTGCAGACGACCCTCCAGCAGCTGCTCGGCAGGTATACCGAACGACACCCTGAAGTCAAACAGATTCGCCGGGAAATCAGCTCGCTCGAGCAGTCCATTGAACAAAATCTGGGCGAGGCTGCTGACAGCACGGCGAGCGCCTCGCAAAGACAGCCGAGCGGCGGCCGGCAATTTGATCAGGAGTTGTTTGACCTGCAGATCCAGTTAAAAGACATCGGGCTTAACATCGAGGAGCTGAACAAAGAAAGGGTCGAACTGAAGGCTGCCATAGAACAGTATGAGCAGTGGATAGCAGCCGTTCCGGAACGGGAAGCCGAGTGGTCAGCGTTGACGAGAGAGTATGCTGAATTGCGGAGGCACTATGATGAACTGGTTTCGCAAAACCTGCAGGCTCAATCATCACTCAATCTGGAGAGGAAGCAGAAGGGCAGCCAGTTCAGAATAGAGGATTCGGCACGAGTTCCGGAAAAACCGGTCAGCCCCGTATTTGTAAAAATCATGGCGCTCGCGTTGTTGGCCGGTGCCGGCGTCGGCGGAGTACTGGCCTTTGGCCTCAACATGCTGGATACCTCTCTGCGCAGTCCGGCTGATTTCGAGAACCTGTTTCAACAGGAAGTCATTTGCTCGATACCGTATCTCCCTTTAAAGAGAGAGACGAGAAGAGAACACCTGTGGAGTATCGCCGGGGCTTTATTCTTCGTCGTTTACGGGGCAGCCATCGTTGCTGTTATCTTTTATACCTGGAAACAGGGTCATATCATCGTGTAACGGGGTGATACTGTTCCCGTCCTCTTTCTCAGGCGGTCATTAGAGCAATGTATCGAACATTTTACGCTATTCGAAATAAACCGTTCGAGCTGACTCCCACCAGTGAGTTGGTTTATATGAGCGATGCTCATCAGGAGGCGCTTGCTACCCTTCGTTACGGGATTATTTCCAATAAAGGGTTCGTGATGTTGACCGGCGGCATCGGTACCGGTAAGACGACGCTGGTCAATAGTCTGCTAAAAATGCTCAAGACGAAGGTTCGCGTCTGTTACCTGAACAACCCGACCTTGAATCGCCGGGAATTTCTCCACTACGTAGCCAAAAAGCTTAACCTGCAGTATTCGGGCAACAAAAGTGATTTTATACTGAAATTTTCAAGACTCCTGGAAAAAGTTCATCAACGAAAGGAGAAAATCCTGATAATCATCGATGAGGCTCAAGTGGTTCCGTTGGACCTCATGGAAGAGGTGCGCTTGTTGTCCAACCAAGCAGGTGCCCGCAATGTGCTCAGCATCTTTCTCATCGGGCAACCGGAACTTCAGGAAACGCTTGCTCATCCCAGATTACGGCCGCTGCGGCAACGGATCGGCATCAAATATCACCTCAAGGAACTCGAGCGGGAGGACACCGCGCACTATATAGCCTATCGGCTCAACGAGGCAGGTGCCGCGAATCCGGCATTGTTTACCGACCAGGCAATAGATTGTATTCATCAGGCGAGCAGCGGCAATCCACGTTTGATCAACATCATTTGTGATCACGCGTTGATTAGCGGCTTTGCCAAAGGCATTAATCACATAGACCGGGACATCATTGAGGAATGCCTGCAGGATATCAAACTACCAGGTGAAACAAGCCTGACGATTTCAGGAGAGGCAGGAGAAGCGGTAGACAACAGCGTCGGCGTGGGAGGAACGAGGAGCAACCACTCGAGATATCTCCCCGTTCTTTTGATTCTGCTGACCCTGACTATTGCCGGTGCCGGGTTCTACTTCTTGGGTTGGATCGAACCGGGCCTTGATTTGATCACCAGGTGATCCACATGATTTTTACAGATACAGTGAGGAGCTATGGGTAAATTAGCGGATGTCCTTGAAAAAGCGGGTTATGGCACGGAGGGCACCGAAAAACAAAAACCGAGCCAAAGCGAGCAGCCGAAGAATCGCAGCGCAAAACCAGTTGAACGGGCTGCGCCGGCTCCTCGAACGAAGCTGGTTCGCTCAAACGATAACAGCGGGAAATGGGATGAGCGTCTTTTCAAAGCGGTGAATAGCGACGCATATATCCCCGAGATTTTCAAAACACTGCGGTCCCATATTCTGCACCCCCTCGAAGGGCAAAAAGTGCCGAAAACGATCATGGTAACGTCAGCCATTCCAAAAGAGGGCAAAAGCTTCGTCACGGCCAACCTCGGCATCACGCTGGCGCAGGGGATGGACCAGTACGCGTTACTGGTCGATTGTGATCTCCGTCGCCCCTCGTTGGCACCGATGTTCGGTCTGAACAAGAGCCCCGGCTTGGCTGACTACCTCAGGGACGACATTGACCTCAGCGAGTTGATCGTCAGATCGTCGGTTGACAAACTCTCGATTCTGCCCAGTGGCGATCCGCCGGTAAACCCTGCTGAATTGCTCAGCTCGGCCAAGATGAGCAGTCTGGTGGAAGAACTCGCAACACGCTACGATGATCGCCTGATCATCTTCGACAGTCCACCGTTTTATGTCGCATCCGAGGCAACCGTCCTGTCGAGGCAAGTCGATGGCGTGTTGCTCGTTGTCCGTTCCGGCGGGGCCGGCAAACCGCAAATTCAAATGATGCTGGATACCGTTGGCGAAGAGCGGATTATCGGCGTCGTCTTCAATGCCTATACGACCAACATCGTCGAGCGCTCCCTTATGAAAGGGTACGGCTATTACCAGCAGTCATATTAAGGGGAGAAAGCAGCGCACACACGGCGAAGAACCAACGCCGGGGGCATCATCAATTGCGGCTTGTGCCCGTCTTATTGAACGGTGCCTTGCCGTAAGAGATGAATGACATCAGCCAGATCAACGGCAGAATTGCCGGCCACAGCTCCGAGCCCTTCAATGCCGTTGGGTAACTGGCCGGTGAGGGCAAGGAGGGCGAGGACAGGTGATGTCTCATCGAAAATGGTGAGGGGAAAGGGGGTCGACGGTGGGCTTTCGGTACCGTTATCATAACGAGCTGTGAGCGTGAAATCGAACACACCGGTGCTGCTGGTCACGACGCAATCGAAATATTGTGCGTCAGGTGAAGATGTCTCGCAGACCAAATCCCCATCCTTGTATAAACGATATCCGGTCACTGTTTTATCGGTGATTGCCTGGTAGTCAAAAATGAACTCGATCTGAATGGTGTGATCTTTGATCGCGGCGCCGGCAAGAGCTGGCACGATGAGAAGAGCAAAGGCGACCAGGAGGGCAAATGTGTTTTTGTACGAGGTTTTCTGTGCGGCAACGTGGCTTTTCATAAGGCTTCAATCAGCTGTTCAACAGGTTAATCTTGTGGTTCGTGAACAGTGAAGCAATATGCATGCCACAGATAATAAACCCATTTAGTACAGACAGTTGTAGCAATTGACCGGGATTGAGCGGCAAGAAGGGCGGGGGGAAAAACTGATTTTGTAACCTTTGTTGTCACTAGAAAAAGACGAGAACCACCGAAAGAAACGTGGTTTCCGACGAGATAATATCTGTTAACAATCTTGAATTATTGATTTAAATATAAAACCAATAAAATGCAAACCGTGTTTACAGAAACGTCGTTTCCGTGATACCCCTCACCCCATGTGTCGCTGTTTAGCGAAAGCATTCCTGCTCTGCATTATTTTTATTTTTCCCTTTAATATCAGTTTGGTGAGTAGTTGTTTGTACACATTCTTAACGGCTGATCAAAAACCTCATCAGTGGATGGTTCCCAGCCAGCTTCAGATTTAATCATTGATTAAAAGATGTTAGATGAAAATAGTAGGATGGGGTGTGGAAGGTGTGCTTCGGCGAGAATCAGGTGGTGTCGCCAATTTGGAACAACTCCAGAAGGGGAGTGAAGGCTGAAGTGAGGATCTTCTTTTCAGGTGGCTCTGGTTAGTCTATGTGCTCGTCGTTGTTTTGTTATTTTATTTTTCGGCAAAAGACGCTCATCTCTAAACGCGGCAAAACGATGGTTGTCCGGCCGCGCTGCCCTGCTCACACTGCTTGTCCCTTGTCGTTTCCTCAGGGGAAGGGGACGTTGTCGCTCGGTGGGGACAGATCGTCACTTGTTGCTCACACCTGACTGCAGTTCGGCCAGGAACGCCTGCGCTTCCGATTTTTGAGGAAAATCTTTATCCGTGCCAAGAAATGATTCCAGCAAAGCGGCTGCCTTTTCTGCCTTTTCATCACCGGCATAAGCTCGTGCCAGGTGGTAGGTGACCGTCGGTTCAGCCGGCAGGGTGAGCAGTGCCTGTTCGAACTGGGTGATGGCCAGTGAGTAGTTTTTCCTCTGGTAGTGTACCCAGCCCAGGGTATCGGCGATGTACGGGTCATCGGGATGTGCCCGTTTGGCCAGCATCGCCAGGCGCAGCGCTTCGCCCAGGTCGCCGTTTGGTTCGGATGCAATCAGAAACGCGAGGTTATTGGCAGCCGGTGCATAATCGGCTTTGATAGCCAGTATTTTTTGATAGTACTCCTGTGCCTCCTGAGTATTGCCGGCTGTTTGCAGTACTGTGGCGAGGCCCATGAGCCCGGGAATCGAGTTTGGCTGGCGTTCAACCAGCCCGCGATAGCTGCTGAGTGCCTCATCGGTTCTCCCCATCCTGGCGAGCAGGCGAGCCGAGGAGAGAAAGGCCCGGTTGTTGTCCGGATTCAGTTTCTGGGCCTGATCAAGGGCGGCAAGGCTCTGCTCGTAGAGGTTTTGCCGCTCGAGCAGATCTGCCAAAATCAGATACAAGGAACTGCTGTCCGGCGTTCTGTCGATCTGCTCTTTAATAAAGGCTGCAGCGCCATCCGGGTCGCCTGGATACCTCAGGCCGATCAGTAACAAGACGGCGCGATCCATGCCCGGCCGAATGGCCAGCAGCTGTTCCAGTAGCTGCTCTGCCGTGGCTCTCTGATCCGCGCCGACATAGCCAAGGGCCAGATTCAGCATGATCTCGGGATTGTCCGGCATCTTCTCGTTCATCCTGGTCAGCAGCTCAATGGCTTTTTCGTACTGCTTGCCGCCGACATAGGCCTGGCCGAGCAGGAGCGCTGTACGGCTGCTCCGCGGATCGATTCGCAATGCAGCGGTCGCCTCTTTGGCGGCATCCTCATAGTAACCCTGGCTCAGGTACACCTGGGCCAGCAGCTGGTGATATTTCGCCTCGTTATCGTCAATTTTGATGGCGTTGTCGAGTTCCTGCATGGCAAAGTCCATGGAACCGCGGCTGAAGTGCGCCAAGCCGAGGAAAAAGAACGGTTCCGCCCAATTTGCGTAATCCTTGGTGAGCTGGTTCAAAAGATCAATACTCTCCCTCGCATTGCCGTCATGGAGAAGCTGTCTCGCTCTGAGCAATTTCGCTTCGCGTTGCCCCGGCTCAGCTTCCAGGATTGCATCCGTCAGGGCCTGTGCTTCCGTAAATTTTCCCTGCTCGAAGAAGAGTTCGGCAAGCTGTGCCTGCACCGCTCTGTTATCTGGAAAATCTTCCATGGCAGCTTGGAGCGCACTCTCCGCATCCGCAAGCGCCCCGGACTCACGATAGAAGTTGCTCAGCGTCAGGCGGTGTTCCACCGTCTCCGGGTCGACCTCGATCGCTTTTCTGAGCGCGGCCTCTGTTTGCTCACGGTTGCCTTCGGCGCGATAGCGCCCGGCAAGCAGTAGGTGGGTTTGCGGGTTATCGGGAAATTTCGTCGCCAGGGTGTCGAGGGTTTTCTTGATGTTATCGACATCCTGCCGGCTTTGGTAGAACAACAGCAACGCCTGATAGTGGTTGAAATTATCGGGTTCCAGCTCAATTGCCTGCCGAAAGGCCTGCTCGGCATCGTCGAATTCTTTTCCGGCGGCAAAAACGCGCCCTTTGAGATTAAGCAGCCGCCCCGAACGATCCACCGCATCGCCAAGCCTGTCGAGCGTCTCTTTAGCCAGCTCCGGTTTCCCGTCGATCAGCTCGAGATGTGCCAGCAGAGCCAGAGCATCGGTGTGGGTGGCGTCCCGCTCGAGGATACGTTCGATAAATTTCTTGCTCTCTTCGGTGTTGCGCGCCAGCAGATACATTTCCGCCGCCTTCAACGAGGCATCGAGATTGTTTCGATCCAGGTCTGCGGCACGGACCAGTTCATTGAACGCATTTTGCCCGTCGCCCTGTTCGAGATGAAGAAGCCCAAGCTGATACCGGGCATCGGCAAACTCCGGGTCGATCTGGATGGCATTGCGCAGTTCGATGATGGCGGCTTTCGGTTCATCCGTCTTGATGTATTCCAGAGCCCGGAGGTAGTGTCGCTCTTTCTTATCTTCCGGGGATGAGCAGGAAGATAGCAGCAGCAGGCAGGTACCCAGGTAGATGGCCAGTGTGATGAGTGTTTTTGTGCGTCGCATAAGAGTGATGATGAAATGGAGTATGAACCGATTTCTTTGAAGAAGATAACGGCCCGGGTGAACTGGTGGCCTACAGATAATAGTGCTGCTAATCTTATGTGAAAATACGGTCATTTACCAGAAAAAAAGTGAAAACGGGATAGACAGGCCACATTTTCGGCAACCAGCCGCCTCTAAGGGTGACAAACCTGACAAAATGTGCTTAGTAAATCAAAATAAGGCAAATCGATCAAACAGATGGGGAGGATGTTATGAGAACCGTACTGTTCATGCTGGCGGCCGTGAGCACCGTCATTTTTCTCGGCGCCCAGTCCGTTTTTTCCGCCCAGTCGACGGCGGACGTGCCGGCCACCGCGGAGATGAAACAATCGCTGCGTACCCAAATCCTCGGAGATCAGACAGGCCAAAACCAGAGCCAAGACGAATACGTGATCGGCCATGGCGACATCATCAGCGTCAGCGTCTACGGCGAAGGAGACATGGCGCCGTCGACGGCGGTTGGCGCTGCGCGGCCGGCGGAAGCGGGCGATGCGCCGCGCGTCAGTGGAGCCGGTGTGATGGTCATGATGGACGGCCGCGTTTCCCTGCTCCATATCGGTGATGTCGAGGTGGTCGGCCTCACCCTGACCCAGCTGGCCGACTATCTGAAACAGCTGTATGCAACGGTTTACGAAGACCCCATTGTCACGACGACGCTGGTGCAAAGCAACAGCTTGCGCTACACCGTGATGGGCAATGTTACCGGACCAGGCGTGTTTTTCCTCGACTACCCCCTCACCATCGTCCAGGCCGTTGCCCGCAGCGGTGGCTTTACCGAATGGGCAAACCGAGACGTCACCATCGTCAGGGAGACAATCAAGGAAGCGGAGCAGGACCTGTTCAAGGGAAACACCCTGTCATTTGATTATGACGACTTCGTCTCCGGGAAAAATCTGCAAAAAAACATCACCATCCGCTCCGGCGACATCGTCATCGTCCACTAATACAACATGGGGTTCAAGAGATCTATGGTAGCGCAGATCCAAAAAACAGCCGTCATCACCGCACTCGTCTCCCTTCCCTTGGTGCTCGCCATCCCACACCTCTCTCAGGCCCGCAGCAACATTCTAACGGGCGGGGTGAGCATCTCCTATGATTACGAGGATCGTGATGAGTCGTATTTCGACGACCCCGACACCGAGATAGATGAATCACGGATCGAACGGGAAGAAGACGATTATAAGGCCTTGGCCCTCTCTCCCTATTTCATTCTGACCAGTACTACCCCCCGGGATAATCTTGAATTCCATGTCCGACCGGAACTGCGCTATGATCTGTACGCATCGGAGAGCGATTTTGACGGTAGCTTCCGGGTCGTCGCTGATCGATATATTACACGGGCCTGGCAGGTCGGAGTGTCCAACGAAATTCTGCGCTCTGACTACTACCGAACGAGCGGTGACGTGCTCGACCCCGCAGCACCGCCGGAAGCTGCCGCAACCGGTGATCCAACACTGCCGGAGTTGTCCCCGGACACGAGGCGGACCCGATATTGGCGCAACACCCTTGAACTCTTCTCGGAACACACCTACAGCCAGGAAAGTTTGATCAGGCTCGGGTTCAACTACATCGTCCTACGCAACGACGACGACGATTTTTCCGATGTGGAAGATTTCGACCGCTACGAATTCATCTTGGCTGATGAGCACCGTTTCAACCCGCGTTGGAGCACACTGCTCGATCTGCGCTATATCATAGGCGATTTTCAACCAGCGGAAATCGCTGCAGTCGCCGAGGATGAACCCGCGCCGATAGAAACGACCAGCGATCTCGATGAGTATCGTTTGTTCATGGAGCTTCGGAACCACTCGATTCCCCGCAATCCGCTCTCCGCCTCATATTCATTCATTGGCACCCGGTATGACGAGACGGAGATAGAAGAGGATATCGATATCCATCAGGTGCGGTTTACCTGGAGAAGGGATTACTCTCCCGGGACCTACACCAGTATCGGCATCGGTCCTGCCTATGTTGTCAGCGGTGATGACGAATCCTGGGAAGGTACCGGGTTGGCCGAGTGGAACTACGCCTTGCAGCGTGGCAATCTCAATGTTGCCGTGGAAAAGGGGTACGACACCGAAGATTTTGACGGTACCTCCGAGCGAGGGCTGGTCGATTATTGGGAGAGTCGTTTCTCCTTCAGTTATCGATTGTCTCAATATCTCACGATGACTGGACGCCTCTCGTATCTCTATGAAGATCGAGAAGATGTGATCACTGTACCTCTCGAATCGCCAGATGAAACCATCGAGGCGATTGATAGTTTCGAATTGGACACCTATCACAACGACCGCTACGAAGCAAACATCGGGCTGGGCTACACCTTCATGCAGTATTACACGGCGAGCGTTGATTACACTTTTACCAAACAGGAATCTGACCGGATAGATGAAGAATATGATGATCATCGCATTCTGCTCACCCTGTCGTGGGAGAGTGAATTACTTCGCTGGTGAGCAGACACGCTTCCGCTCCTTGTATTCCCCGTCGTTTATGTTTATGCCAAAAAAATCACCGGCCAATTCTACAACGCTGATTGTTGTCTGATGGTTGTTTGGACGTCTTGCTTAACATACCACGCTGTCATACTATTACTGCATGCACACAGACAAGACGATCCTGCTGACCATCGATGTTGAAGACTGGTTCCAGGTCGAAAACTTCAAGGCACACATCTCCTACGACTCATGGGCTTCCCGCGAACTGAGAGTGGAGGCCAACACCCATGCGTTGCTCGACCTGTTCGACACCGTTGAGCCCAACGTCAAAGCGACCTTTTTTGTACTGGCTTGGATAGCCCAACGCTGCCCGGATCTGATTCGAGAGATCGACCGTCGTGGCCACGAAGTGGCGTCGCACGGCTGCAATCATGAATTGTGCTACAGCATGTCTGCCGATAAACTGCAAGAAGATCTGCGGCGCAGCAGGAAGATCCTCGGAGAGCTGATCGGTAAAGAGATATGGGGATATCGGGCTCCCAGCTTCTCCGTATCCAACGAAACACTCGGCATGGTGCAGGCTGCCGGTTACCGTTACGACTCCAGCTATAACTCCTACGAGGGGCACGGCAGGTACGGCACCCTCCAATTCCCAGAAACTGACAACTGCGACCGGCATATCTACCAGATGGCCCCGGGGTTTTACGAGATCCCGGTCAGCAACCTCACCCTTGGCAAACGAGTCGTCCCCTGGGGTGGCGGTGGTTATTTCCGATTACTGCCAATTACTTTGTTCCTTATGGGTGTCAGGCATATTTTGAAAAGCAATAAGTGTTATACTTTCTATATACACCCGTGGGAGATCGATGATAAACAGCCACGAGTCAACAACCTTAAGCTATCATTTCATTTTAGACATTATATTAATATGAAATCAACTAGACATAAGTTGCACTTGTTTATCAATGCTAATTCGCAACAGAGGTTTTTAACCTGTAAAGAAATTATGACTGATTCAGATTCCAAGTGAATAGTTCATAAGGGATCCTTGAAAAATCAAATTTGACAGCTTGAAAACTCCTCCGAAGAGCAATCTATTTCTTCGGAAAAACGAAAAATTGAAAATATTGCCTATTTCATGTCTCTGAAGACGCTCATTCTCCTCTCGCTATGGCCTTTTTATCAGCCATTCCGTGCGTTGGACGCACGTCACCTGCTAGGTGGTCGCCAGCAGGGCAAATCGGGACAGGTTGTAGGCCATGTTACGCAACCCGATCTTGGCCTTGAGCCTGATTATGCCAATGCCACGCATGAGGGTGCTGCCGGTGCGCATCGCCATGACGCCAAAGACATGTTCAACACGGCTCCGAGTCTTCGATCTGATT
>NZ_FQXS01000094.1 GCF_900130015.1 Desulfofustis glycolicus DSM 9705
ACTGATGGGCAGTTCGTTTATCAGATCAGAACGGCACGTCCCGTTCCTGCTCGGGATCTTCGATCAGATGACCATCCTGGTCGGCGGCCATGAGTCGGCACTGATCTCTGACGAGTGCCCCAAGGTATTCGGTCAGTTCGAGTAGTTCGGAGAGGAAGTGGATAGTTTGTTCGGCTTTCATTGGGATGCTCCTTCGGTGAGAGGTGATTAGAAGAGTTCCGAGTCGGCCAGACGGACATGCTCGGCACTGACCTCTTGTGATTTTTCTGCCGCAGCGGCGATCAAGGCGCCGCGGGCAAGGTGGTTGGCTTTGCGGAACAAGCCGCCGGAGCCTTGATGCACGGCAGTAACGGCCTGCTCGGTAAAAGGTGAGTTTTTCAGGCCGGCAATGCGCAGATGATGGTTGAGATAATCCAGCATGCCCTGCCGGTCGACCGCCGGCAGATGACTGCGGGCGACGATGCGGGAGGCCAGCGGGATAGCGGTGCGGTGCAGCAGATTTTCCGCCAGGTTGTTCTGGCCGGCCAGCACCATGGGCAACCAGGGCTTGGAGTCGCCGTTGAACTGGGTGATGGTGTGCAACTCGGCAAAGACATCGAAGCGGAGCAGCGACGCCTCGTCGATCACCACCAGGGGCTGCTGCTTTTTGACGGAGACGAGATTGTCGATCCGGCTCCTGATCAGCCGGGTGAGTACGGCCCGCGACGAAGCGGCGGTGGCAAGATCAAGCTCGGCGAGCAGCTGACGGTAGACTTCGAGGATGGAGCCGGCGGACGCGGTGATCCAGAGGGTTTTGTAACGAGAGGAATGCAACTGGCCGCAACTCCACCTGAGCGCGGTTGATTTACCGGCGCCGACCTCGCCGGTAACCAGACAGATGGCGCCGAGCCGCAGGGTGTAATCAAGGCGCTGCTGAACGCCGAGCAACTCCGGGGTGGTAAGAACACTGTCCAGCGGCAGGTCGGCGATGAACGGTTCTTTGGCAAGCCCGAAGAAGGCACGGTAACTCATGACGTCTCTCCTGATGAAGAGGAGCCCAGCGGCAACAGTCCCGGCCGCCAGGCCCGCTTCTCAGCGAGGGGTTGTTCGTCGGCAGCGAGGTCTCGGGCGACACGGGTGTTGATAACGGGATCGAGCGACCGGAGCAGCCCGTAAGACCGGCCCTTGAAGAAGACCTCGACGCGTTGCGGCTGCTGCTTATGGAAGAGCAACGCGACCTGCTCACCGATCAGCTGGGTGGGCGCCTCGAAGAGTGTGCCGTCAATGGTAACCACCCGGTCCTTGCCGACCCGGCGTCGAACTTCCGTGCGGAAGTGATCGTCCAGATCGGCCGGTGCGGCACGGATCATCTCGAGATGGGCGGCGAAGCGATTGAACGGGG
>NZ_FQXS01000028.1 GCF_900130015.1 Desulfofustis glycolicus DSM 9705
ACTCCTATATTCCTGAGCCGGAGCGTGATATCGACCAGCCGTTTCTGATGCCGGTTGAGGATGTGTTCTCGATCTCCGGTCGCGGAACGGTAGCGACGGGCCGTGTCGAGCGGGGCGTCATCAAAGTCGGTGAGGAAGTTGAGGTTGTCGGTATCCGCAAGACGCAGAAGACGGTCGTGACGGGCGTCGAGATGTTCCGCAAGCTGCTCGACCAGGGCCAGGCGGGCGACAATATCGGTGCGCTGCTGCGCGGCGTGAAGCGTGACGAGATTGAGCGCGGCCAGGTGTTGGCGAAGCCGGGCTCGATTACCCCGCACACCAAGTTCAAGGCGGAGTGCTATATCTTGAGCAAGGATGAGGGTGGTCGCCACACGCCGTTTTTCAACGGATACCGGCCGCAGTTTTATTTCCGGACGACCGACGTGACGGGAGTAGTGACGTTGTCCGAGGGAGTGGAGATGGTGATGCCGGGCGACAACGTGTCGATCGATGCGGAGTTGATCACCCCGATCGCCATGGACACCGGACTGCGCTTTGCGATCCGTGAAGGCGGCCGTACGGTCGGCGCCGGCGTTATCAGTGAAATCATAGCCTAAGGTCACCTCCGATGATACCTACCGAGAAAATTCGTATACGACTCAAAGCATACGACCATAAGCTGCTCGACCAATCAACGCACGAGATCGTCGATACTGCACGTCGTACCGGTTCCGCCGTGGTTGGACCGATTCCGCTGCCGACATCGACCAAGAAATTCTGTATCCTTCGTTCACCGCACGTGGACAAGAAATCTCGGGAGCAGTTCGAGATGAGAACCCACCGCCGGCTTCTCGATATCCTCGAACCGACCCAGCAGACTATCGATCTGTTGATGAAACTGGAACTCTCAGCCGGCGTAGACGTTGAGATCAAGCTTCCGTAATCAGCAGTAAACGTTAAGCACAGAGAAGCATCGGGTACGATTATGCCAAAGACTATGGGGATTTTGGGCAAAAAACTCGGGATGACCCGCATCTATAACGAGTTGGGAGTGGTCATTCCGGTGACGGTGATACAGGCCGGCCCCTGCACGGTTCTGCAGGTCAAGACGGCCGACAAGGAAGGCTACAACGCCATCCAGGTCGGCTTCGATCCGAAACGGCCGAATCGGGTAACCAAACCGGAAGCGGGACACTGCAAAGCGGCCGGAGCCGACGGGTTTTATCATATCCGCGAATTTCACGTGGATAACCCGGGTGACTACCAGGTCGGTCAGCAGCTCTCGCTGGACGATGTCGTCAAGATCGGCGATCTGGTCGATGTCCAGGGCAAAAGTAAGGGGCGCGGTTTTCAGGGGGTCGTCAAACGGTATGGCTTCAAAGGCGGCCGTGATACCCACGGTTCGATGTTTCACCGTGCTCCGGGATCCATCGGCTGCAGTGCCTGGCCGAGCCGGGTCATCAAGGGCAAACGGTTGCCGGGACGCATGGGCAACGAGACGGTCCTGAAGAAGAGCCTCAAAGTAGTGGACGTTCGGCCGGAAGATCATGTTGTCCTGCTCAAGGGGTCAGTGCCCGGAGCCAAAAATGGTCTGTTGAAGATATTTTCGAGATAAGGCAGCAGCGACCGGCTCAAGGAGAAGATAATGTCGACGGTAGAAGTAAAAAATATCAAGAATGAAAAGGTTGGCGAGATCGAGTTGAACGACCAGATCTTCAATCGAGAGGTCAAGCCATATCTGCTCCACGATGTGGTTCGTCAGCAACGTGCCGCCAAGCGTGCCGGTACTGCCAGTACCAAAGGACGCGGTGAAGTGAAAGGGAGCAGTGCCAAACCGTGGCGCCAGAAAGGCACCGGGCGCGCCCGGGCCGGCAACAAGCGGTCGCCGCTGTGGCGCGGCGGTGGCGTCGTCTTCGGTCCCAAACCGCGTGATTTCAACTTTAAACTAAACCGCAAGGTGCGGCAGCAGGCCATATCGATGGCGATTTCTGCCCGCCTCCAGGAAGGTAATCTGGTCGTGCTCGACGATTTTACCATGGAAGCGATCAAGACCAAGGATTTCGTGACGATCATGGACGTGCTGCAGCTCAATAACGCCCTGATCATTATTGACGGCGATAACGAGGTCCTCAGTAAATCGTCACGCAACGTGCCGGGCTACAAGGTTATGAAAACCGAGGGGCTGAACGTATACGATATTCTCCTGCACGAGAAGTTGGTGCTCCTGCAGCCCGCCATCCCGAGCCTGGAAGAGAGGTTTACGGCATGAAAAACATGTACAGTGTCCTGCAGGGGCCATGTCTGACGGAAAAGGCCAACCTGCAGCAGGAAATGGGCAACAAGGTCGTGTTCAAGGTACATCCCGACGCCAATAAGATCGAGATCAGGAAAGCCGTCGAGAGCATGTTCAAGGTGAAGGTCCGGGACGTAAAAACTGTCTCCATGCCCGGCAAGCAGAAACGGGTCGGCAAGCATTTCGGCCGTACCCAGGACTGGAAAAAAGCCTACGTCACCTTGGCCGAGGGCGAGATCAACTTTGTTGACGAACTGTAGTCAGGACGCTTCGCCGAAACATGCGGCGATCGTTGAAACGAGCTAGCCAACGCAAATATGATGGAGCGATTGGGAAATCATGGCAATAAAGACTTATAAACCAACATCAGCCGGCAAGCGACACCACGTGTCGACCAGGAATCCGGATCTGTCGAATAGCGAGCCTGAACGAAGCCTGGTGGTGAGCCTGAATCGAAGCGGCGGACGTAACAATTACGGGCGGATTACCACGCGGCACCAGGGTGGCGGACACAAGCGAAAGTACCGGATCATCGACTTCAAACGCAACAAGACCGATATCGTTGCCAGGGTGGTGTCGATCGAGTACGACCCGAACCGTTCCGCCAATATTGCCCTGCTCAGCTATCTCGACGGTGAGAAGCAGTACATCCTTGCCCCGGACGGGATTGCCGTCGGCGATCAGGTGGTGGCCGGCGACAAGGTAGATATTCAGCCGGGCAATTGTCTGCCGATGGCCAATATCCCGCTGGGTACGGTGATTCACAACATCGAGATGAAAATCGGTAAAGGTGCCCAACTGGTACGCAGTGCCGGCGCTTCGGCGCAGTTGATGGCCAAAGAGGGCAATTACGTGCTAGTCCGGTTGCCGTCCGGTGAGGTGCGTAAATTCCACAACTTGTGCCGTGCCTGCATCGGCCAGGTCGGTAATCGCGAGCACGAAAGCCAGAAGCTGGGTAAGGCCGGACGCTCCCGGTGGCTCGGCCGGCGACCTTCCGTTCGTGGTGTCGCGATGAACCCGGTCGACCATCCGATGGGCGGTGGCGAAGGAAAGAGTTCCGGCGGACGTCATCCTTGTACGCCATGGGGTCAGCCGACCAAAGGCTATAAGACGAGAGTGAAGAAAGCGTCTGACAAGATGATTGTCAAACGGAGATCATAACAAGGAGTAGATAATGTCTCGCTCAGTTAAAAAAGGACCATTTATCGATGATCATCTGTCAAAAAAGGTGGAAAGCGCCGTTGAGTCCGGTTCCCGAAAGGTGATCAAGACCTGGTCGCGGCGGTCGGACATTGTGCCGGAGATGGTCGGACTCACCTTCGCCGTTCACAACGGCAAGAAATTCGTGCCGGTATTCGTCACCGAGAACATGGTCGGACACAAGCTCGGAGAGTTTTCCCCCACCAGAACGTTCTATGGTCACGCAGCGGACAGGAAGAAAAAATAACGACACTGTTGGTGACACCACGTATTGGGAGTAGACAAGATGGAAGCACGAGCCGTTGGAAAATATATCCGGATATCGCCACAGAAAGCACGTCTGGTGGCCGATGTCGTCCGCGGTATGAACGTCGACAAGGCAATCACGACCTTGAAGTTCATGCCGAAAAAAGGGGCGGCCATTATCCGGCAGGTGATTGAATCCGCCGTGGCCAATGCCACCCAGGACGATCGGGTTGATGTCGATAGTTTGTTTGTCAAAAAGATCGATATCGACGGTGGGCCGTCATTGAAGCGGATCATGCCGCGGGCCCAGGGTAGGGCTACCAGAATTATCAAGCGTACCAGCCACATCACGGTGGTTCTTGACGAGAGTTGAGGAGCGTCCTGATGACGAGCAACGCTGCTGTTGCACACGACACTTTCTCATTAATCAACTACTCAGTTGGAGGGTTATTTTGGGCCAGAAGGTTAATCCAATAGGACTAAGACTGAATATCACCCGTTCGTGGGATTCTATCTGGTACGCGGACAAAGAGTACAGCACGTATCTCATTGAAGATCAGAAGATACGGAAGTACCTGAAAAAACGTCTTTACCATGCCGGACTGTCCAAGGTGACGATAGAACGTACCGGAGAGAAAATCCGGATCAAGCTCTACACCGCACGGCCGGGCATTGTCATCGGCAAGAAGGGAGCGGAGATCGAGACCTTGAAAAAAGATCTCGAAAAGTTTGTCAAGCGTCCGGTGACCCTCGACATCCAGGAGGTTCGGCGACCGGAAGCCGATGCCCAGCTGATCGCTGAAAGCATCGCCTCCCAGCTCGAACGGCGCGTCGCTTTTCGTCGGGCTATGAAAAAGGCTGTCAATTCAGCCCTGCGCTTCGGCGTTCAGGGGATCAAGATATCCTGTTCCGGCAGGCTCGGCGGCGCCGAAATGTCGCGCTGTGAATGGGTTCGGGAAGGCCGGGTGCCGCTGCACACCCTTCGTGCCGACGTTGATTATGCATTGGCCGAGGCCAATACCACCTATGGAATCATTGGCGTCAAAGTCTGGATTTTCCATGGAGAGGTTCTCGAAGAACGGGAACAGGCGAGCAATTGATTGTGACCATGCTGTACTGAGTTTTCAGAGAAGAACTACACGTGGAGTAAGATATGTTAAGTCCGAAGAAGGTAAAACATAGAAAGGTTTTCACAGGCAAACTGCGAGGTACCGCCCAGCGGGGCGCGACCATCGCTTTTGGCGAGTATGCCTTGAAGGCAGTCAGCAGCGGTCGGATGACCGCCCAGCAGATCGAGGCAGCCCGTATCGCCATCAACCGAAAAATCAAACGTGGCGGAAAGGTCTGGATCAGGGTTTTCCCCGATAAGCCGGTAACCAAGAAGCCGGCCGAGACCAGGATGGGTAAAGGTAAGGGAAGCCCGGAATTCTGGGTTGCACCTGTCAAACCCGGCAAGATCCTTTATGAATTGTCCGGCGTTACCGAAGAACTGGCGGTGCGTGCCCTGACGCTGGCCGGCAATAAACTGCCGTTTGCCACCAAGGTTATTTCCAAGAGGAGTCTCGTATGAAAGCCGAAGATGTACGAAAAATGTCCGTCGAGGAACGCGCCAAGAAGGAAAAGGAGCTGCGAGAGGAACTCGGCAACCTGGCTTTCCAGCACAAGCTCCGTCCTCTGGAAGATACGTCGCGCCTGCGGAAAGTTAAAAAAGACATTGCCCGTATCATGACGATTAGCAACCAAAAACAAGCGAATTGACGGAACGTTTGGGACATTTATACAAATGATGATTTCGCGCCTCAACCTCTTTAATTGACATTATGAGCGAACAAAACAAAGCACGAAAAACCAGGACCGGTTCCGTTGTCAGCAATGGCATGGAAAAGACAGTGGTAGTCCGCGTTGAACGCAAATTTCGGCATAAGCTCTACGGCAAATATGTCAAAACAAGCGTCAAGTACCTTGCCGACGACCCGGGGAATCAATGCAATATCGGGGATCTCGTCCTCATAGAGGAATGTCGCCCGTTGAGCAAAAAGAAGCGTTGGCGGGTTAAAACCATACTTCAACAGGCGGAATAACGTTTGCGGCTCGTTGGTGGCTGAGACGAGCCAGGGCTGATAGAGATCAGGTGACATTATGATACAAACCGAAACAATACTCAATGTTGCCGACAACTCCGGCGCGCGGAAGGTCTTGTGCATCAGGGTTCTCGGCGGCACGAAGAAGAGATATGCCGGCATCGGCGATGTCATCGTCGTATCGGTGAAGGAAGCGATTCCCCATGCGAAGGTGAAGAAGGGCGATGTGATGACAGCGGTTATCGTTCGTACCAAAAAAGAGATGAACCGAATGGACGATACCTGGGTGAAGTTTGATGAGAACGCGGCGGTCTTGCTTTCCAACGCCGGTGAACCGATTGGTACTCGTATCTTCGGACCGGTTGCTCGGGAGCTGAGAAACCGGGGATTCATGAAGATCGTCTCCCTCGCTCCAGAAGTGCTTTGATGATAATTCGCCGCATGACACAGCAAGGATAGGTACAACAATGAGAAAAGGCAGAACATACCTGAAGGCGAACGATCAGGTGGAAGTGATCGCCGGAAAAGACAAGGGACGGGTTGGCAAGGTGCTCAAAGTGTTTCCTGCCAGCGACAAGGCCACGGTGGAGCGGATCAACATGATCAAGCGACATACCAAACCCCGTGATGCCAGTCAGCAAGGGCAGATTGTCGAGCGTGAGGCCCCGATACATGTATCCAATCTACAGATGATCTGTCCCGAATGCACGCAGACCGGTCGGATCGGCAAGAAGATACTGGAAGATGGCACAAAGGTTCGTTACTGCAAGAAATGCGGTGAATCGATCGAAAGCAAATAACAGGTCGCCAACGAGGGTCACGTCAGGAGTTACACATGGGTGCACTTAAGGACTTTTATAATACGGAATGCGTTCCGGCACTGAAAGAACAGTTCGGTTATACGAACCTGCTGCAGGTGCCGAAACTAGAGAAGATCGTACTGAACATGGGGCTGGGTGAAGCGGTCCAGAACCCGAAAATCGTGGAAAGTGCGGCGCAGGAATTGAGCATGATCGCCGGACAGAAGGCGGTTATTACCAAGGCGAAACGATCGATTGCCGGCTTCAAGTTGAGAGAAGGGATGCCGATCGGTTGCCGGGTGACCTTGCGTGGTGACCGGATGTACGATTTTTTCAGTAAACTGGTCAATATCGCACTGCCCCGGGTTCGTGACTTTCGCGGCGTATCGCCGAAAGGGTTCGACGGTCGCGGCAACTATTCACTGGGAGTCAAGGAAGAGATCATCTTCCCCGAGATCGATTACGACAAAATCGATAAGATCAAAGGGTTGAACATATCCATCGTGACCAGCGCCGAGAGCAACGAAGAAGGACGCTCCCTGCTGACCCTGATGGGCATGCCGTTCAGGAAATAATGAGCGCCCCGCAAGGTCTCCGGTTAGCGGCTTTTTCCGAAGAATCGTCGGCGAGGCAGGATGTAATGCAGCGGAGGACTGGCGGATGCGTCGGACTATCAATGAGACAACAGCGTATTCATATCGGATGAGTGGAGGTTGGTTTGGCTAAGAAATCGATGATTGCGAGGGCGCAACGAAAACCCAAGTTCAAGGTTCGGCAACATAACCGATGCCCTCTTTGTGGCCGGCCACGAGCGTTTATCAGGAAGTTCGGCGTCTGCCGGCTCTGCTTCAGGTCGTTGGCCTCGAAGGGCGAAATTACAGGTGTGACCAAATCGAGCTGGTAGCAGCGAAGACTATACCGCTGATTAGTCAAACGATTGATTCATAGAAGGAGTTTTCGCTATGTCGATGAGCGATCCCCTGGCAGACATGCTGACCAGGATACGAAATGCAGTAATGGTGAAGTATGACACGGTGCGGATGCCGAAGTCAAACATCAAGGTTAATGTGGCCAAAGTGCTCGAAGATGAGGGTTATATCGTCGGGTACCAAGTCTCCGACGAGGGCCCGCAGGGCACGTTGACCATCAATCTGAAGTACGGGCCGAACGGTGAACCGGTTATCACCGGCCTCAAGCGTGTCAGCAAACCCGGTTTGCGCCAGTACGCCAAGGCCGGCGATGTCCCGACCGTCATGAACGGTCTGGGGGTTGCCATCGTCTCCACCTCAAAGGGAATAATTACCGACCGGGCCGCACGTAAATTGAACACCGGTGGTGAGATACTGTGCCAGGTGTGGTAACACCGGTTCGTAACGGAGGAAGAAATGTCTCGAATTGGAAAAATGCCGATACCGGTGCCTGCGGGTGTCACGGTTGAGATCAAGGGGCAGGATATCTCGGTATCCGGCAAAAAAGGCACCTTGAATCGGACCGTTCACCCGGAAGTATCGCTGGTTCTGGAGGATGGGGCCATACTCGTCGACGGCAAACAGAAAAGCAGAAACATCTCGGCGTTTCGCGGGTTGACTCGGTCGCTGGTCAATAATATGGTGGTTGGCGTCGCCGAAGGGTTCAAGAAAGTGCTCGTCGTCGAGGGCGTCGGTTATCGGGCCAGCATGGCCGGGAATAATCTGTCGCTCAGCGTTGGCTATTCCAACCCGGTCGAATTTGCTCTGCCGGAAGGTGTAACCGGCAACATTGAAGGTAATACGAAAATTGTCCTCGAATCGATTGACAAAGAAACGCTCGGCTTGACTGCCGCCAAGATTCGTGCAATTCGGAAACCGGAGCCTTACAAGGGTAAGGGGATCCGTTACGAAGACGAACGGATCGTTCGCAAGGCCGGCAAGACCGGAGCGAAATAAGGGTAGTATCTGACAGATCATTTTTACTGGTTGAGACAATCACGATGGCTAAGACAAATCCCAGTACGGTAGCGCGCTTGAAGCGGGCAAAACGGATTCGCACCAAGGTGGTCGGCACGAGCGAACGGCCGCGCCTCAGCGTTTTCAAGAGCAGCAAGCATATTTATGCCCAGATCATCGACGATAGCGCCGGAACGACATTGGTTTCCATGTCGACAAAGGAAAAATCGTTCGAACCAGCTGAAGAAAAAGGGAAAATCGCAGCCGCCAAAAAAGTGGGCGTGATCATTGCCGAACGGGCCAAAGCCGCCGGTATCAGCAAGGTGGTGTTCGACCGCGGCGGCTATATCTACCACGGTCGTATCAAGGCTCTGTCCGATGGCGCCCGTGAAGGCGGATTGGATTTTTAACTCGTAACATAGGGGGTGTTCCTTGTCTGAGTTTAAGCGTTCCAAAGGTGAAATGGCTGAGGAACTGATTGAAAAAATAGTTTATATCAACCGAGTTGCCAAAGTTGTCAAAGGCGGGCGGCGCTTTAGTTTCAGTGCCATCGTGGTCGTCGGTGACGGAAACGGCAAAGTCGGTTACGGTCTGGGCAAAGCCAACCAGGTCCCCGAAGCGATTCGTAAGGGAATAGAAAAGGCTCGTCGGGACATGGAAACGATCGCACTGAGTGACGTGTCGATCCCGCATGAGATCGTCGGCAAATACGGAGCCGGCAAGGTATTGCTCAAGCCCGCTTCGGAAGGTACCGGTGTGATCGCCGGCGGACCGGTACGAGCCGTTCTCGAGGCTGCCGGTGTCGGCAACATTCTGACCAAGTGCCTGGGATCACATAATCCGCACAATATGGTCAAGGCGACGCTGGACGGTTTGCGGCGGCTGAGAAGCCCGCGGGTCATTGCCGAATTGCGCGGGAAAACCGTCGAGGAACTGGCATTGTCCTGAACAGGCCCCAGACGGTCAGCGCCTCGCTGAGCGGTATGAGATCATTATTTTCAAACGAGAAACGGTGAAGTCCCATGGCTGACACAATTACCTTCACATTGGTCAAGAGTGAGATCGGCAGTACGCAGAAGATTCGCGCGACACTGACCGGACTCGGCTTGACCAAACTGAATAAAACCATCACGCGCAAGGATACCCCGGAGATTCGGGGGATGCTCGCCAAAGTAGCGCATCTTGTCCGTGTCGAGGAGGCTTAAATGTTGACTCTTGCAAACCTTGCCCCGCAGGAAGGTTCCCGAAAACCGAAGAAACGCGTTGGACGCGGCCCCGGGTCCGGTCATGGCAAGACCTCTGGCCGAGGACACAAAGGAGCCAAGGCCCGTTCCGGTTATCAATCGAAACCGGGCTTCGAAGGCGGTCAGATGCCGCTGCAGCGGCGGCTGCCGAAACGAGGCTTCAACAATATTTTCCGCAAACAATATGAAATCATCGGCCTGGGTCAGCTCGATGCCTTCGAGGCAGGACAGGAAATCAGCACCGAGACGCTGGTTGCCGCCGGTCTGGCCAAAGCCGGCAATGGTGTGAAGATTCTTGCCAACGGTGAAATCAGCAAGGCACTGACGGTGAAAGTTGAAAAGGTGAGCGGCACCGCTCGCGAACTGATCGAAAAGGCCGGTGGCACTGTTGTCGAAACTGCCGTATCGGGGCAACAAGGCTGAACTTTATTTGCGATTGACCGTCAGTCCGTATTTTTCCCGTCCTCAGTCATTGCCGGCGCAGCCGCTGGAACGGCCGACCGGCCGGAAGGACGGGAAAACGGCTGTTTCGGATTCATATAGATTGACCGGCTCTGCTCGGGCCGAATCGATTGTAACGCCAAGGACGTGCCCATGAGTGGATTTCAAAGAGCGGCGCAAATTCCCGAACTGAGAAGGAGACTGCTGTTCACGCTGATCATGCTGGCGGTATATCGGATCGGCGTCCAGGTGCCTACGCCGGGCATCAACAGTGAAGCCCTGAGCGCCTTTTTCCAGCAGCATGCCGGCACCCTGTTCGGTATGTTCAATATGTTTTCCGGCGGGGCGTTGGAGAATTTCTCCATTTTCGCGTTGGGAATCATGCCCTATATCAGCGCATCGATTATCATGCAGCTGCTGACGGTGGTTATCCCGCAGCTGGAGACGCTGAAAAAGGAAGGTGAGGCCGGCAGGCGAAAGATCACCCAGTATACGCGTTATGGCACGGTGGTGCTTTCTGTCATCCAGGGCTCGTTCATCGCCGCGGGACTCGAGGGAATGACCGGGGTCAACGGCGAGATGATCGTTCTCGATCCGGGGGTCCAGTTCAAGCTGATGACCATTATTACGCTGACGTCCGGCACCGCGTTCCTGATGTGGCTCGGTGAGCAGATGACCGAGCGCGGCGTCGGCAACGGTATATCGCTGATCATTTTCGCCGGTATCGTGGCCAGTGGACCGTCTGCCCTGATCAACTTCGTTGAACTGGTGCGGGCCGGTGAGATCCAACTGTTCTTCGTGCCATTCATCATCGCCATGATGCTCGCCGTTGTCGGACTGATCGTCTTTGTAGAAACCGCCCAGCGACGGATTCCGATCCAGTACGCCAAGCGGGTCGTCGGCCGGCGGGTTTATGGCGGTCAGAGTTCGCACCTGCCGCTGAAGATCAACGTATCCGGCGTTATCCCACCGATTTTTGCCTCTTCGATCATGATGTTTCCGGCAACCATCGGCAGCTTCGTCCAGGTTGACTGGGTCCAGCGCGCTTCGGCGGCCATGTCTCCGGGAACGGTTTATTACTATATCTGCTTTATCGTGCTGATCGTATTCTTCTGCTTCTTCTACGCTGCCGTACAGTTCAAACCGGAAGACGTGGCCGAGAACCTGCGCAAGAACGGTGGTTTCATCCCTGGTATCCGGCCGGGCAAACGCACTGCTGAGTTCATCGACAAGGCGTTGACCAGACTGACCGTCCTTGGCGCTATTTATCTCAGCGCGGTCTGCGTCATGCCGACTATTCTGATTGAGCGGTTGAGCCTGCCCTTTTACTTCGGCGGTACCGCCTTGCTGATCATTGTCGGTGTGGCCATCGACACCATCTCCCAGATCGAATCGCACCTGGTCATGAGAAATTATGAAGGATTCATGAAACAGGGCAGGATCAAGGGCAGGAGATAATCGGTGTTCTCCCGCGCGCAAGCTCCGGCCGGCAAATCGATTACCCTGAAGAGCCGTGACGAGATCGAGATCATGGCGGAGGCCAACCGGATCGTTGCCGAAGTACTGGTGATGATGCAAAAGTCGGTTGAACCGGGTATCAGCACCTGGGAACTTGACCAAATGGCTGAGGAATTATGCTCCAAACGGCAGGCGGTGCCGGCTTTTAAAGGCTACCGCGGGTTTCCCGGAAGTTTGTGCGTATCGATCAACGAAGAAGTGGTGCATGGCATCCCGTCGCGGAAACGGAAACTGAAGAAAGGCGATATCATTTCCGTTGATTTCGGCACGTTTTACAAAGGTTATTATGGAGACTCGGCGGTTACTATCCCTGTCGGCCGCATTGATGCGTTAAAAAGCAAGCTGCTGCAGGTAACCGAGGAATCGCTGAGCAAGGCGATTGAGAAGGTGCAGGTCGGCAACCGAATCGCCGATATTTCCGCCGCCGTTCAGGATTGGGTCGAACGGCACGGTTTTTCCGTTGTCAGGCAGTTTGTCGGCCACGGCATCGGCAGCGAACTCCATGAGGGTCCGGAAATCCCGAACTTTCTGCAAAACGGGGCAACGCCACGTTTGTTGGAAGGGATGGTGCTGGCTATCGAGCCGATGGTCAACATCGGCACCCACCAGGTCAAGGTGTTGCGCGACGGCTGGACCGTGATCACCGCCGATCATAAGGCATCGGCGCATTTTGAGCACTCGATTGCGGTAACGGCGGACGGTCCGTTGGTTCTCAGTTCCCGGGAGGAATTGAGCTGATTTAAGTAAATAGTGCTTCTCAATATCGTATTTTTGTATTATAGTAGACAGCTTTTGAATGCACACTGACATTCAGGACACTTTATGGCCAAGGAAGAAGCGATCGAGGTAGAGGGAACGATTATTGAACCGTTGCCGAATGCCATGTTCCGGGTAGAACTGGACAATGGCCATCGGGTGCTGGCTCATATTTCCGGGAAGATGCGCATGCATTTTATCAAGATATTGCCCGGTGATCGAGTGACAATTGAGCTTTCACCGTATGACTTGACACGCGGCCGGGTAACATTCAGGGCGAAAAACGCCAGGAAGAAATAGGGGCAGGATCATGAAAGTGCGCTCATCGGTAAAAAAAATCTGCAGTGACTGCAAAGTCTTTAAGAGAAACGGCATCGTCCGTGTCTCCTGTAAGACTAAAAAACACAATCAAAAGCAGGGATAGCCGTCTATCCAGGAATTTATGATATACCCGGAGTCGCTCCGCAGACGGCCCATGGCCGTAAGTAGCCCCATCGAATCGATACGGGGACAGAGGGACTTCGGGCCTGTCAACTACAGTAAAGGAGATATGCCTTGGCACGTATAGCAGGAGTTGACCTTCCGAAAAACAAACATATGGATCGGGCGCTCACCTATATTTACGGGATCGGTCTGACTACGGCACGCAAAATTCTCGATGCGGTCGATTTGCCCTATACGATGAACAGTGACGATCTGAGTGGAGAAGATGTCAATCGTATCCGCAAGGTGATTGAGAGTGATTTCGTTGTAGAAGGTGATCGACGTCGTGAAATATCGATGGATATCAAGCGGTTGATGGACCTTGGCTGCTATCGCGGACGGCGTCACCGGCTCGGGTTGCCGGTTCGCGGTCAGAAAACCAAGACCAATGCCAGGACACGAAAAGGGCCCCGTCGCGGTGCCGCACGTCGCAAATAGTCTTCATAACCAGATAGGTACGAAAGAATGGCAGCTGCAAAAAAGACTGAGGCTCGGACCAAGCGTAAAGTTAAAAAGAACGTTCCGGAAGGAGTCGTTCACATTTACTCGACATTCAACAATACCATCGTTACCATCTCCGACAAGCAGGGGAACGTGGTATCCTGGTGCAGCGCCGGTGTGCTTGGCTTCAAAGGGTCGCGCAAGAGCACTCCGTTTGCCGCCCAGAATGCCGTGTCCGACGCCACCAAGAAGGCGACCGATCAGGGCATGAGAAAAGTTGAGGTGAAAGTGAAAGGGCCCGGACCCGGGCGAGAAGCGGCTCTGCGCGCGCTCGTCAATGCCGGACTCGAAGTGACACGTATTTACGACGTCACGCCTATTCCCCATAATGGCTGCAAACCTCCCAAACGACGCCGCGTCTAGGGCTGCGGGAGTTTATTGGAGCGGGTAGAGATAGCTTAATCAACGGAGGCGAAAGTTGGCTAGAGATACAGGTGCGGCATGTCGACGCTGCAGGCGCGAAGGAATCAAGCTCTTCCTGAAGGGAGACCGCTGCTATTCCGACAAATGTTCTTTCGAGCGTCGGGCTTATGCGCCCGGGCAGCACGGACAGGCTCGTTTCAAAAAGCAATCCGATTACGCCGGGCAGCTGCGTGAAAAGCAGAAAGTCAAGAGCATGTACGGCATGCTTGAAGGGCAGTTTCGCCAGTACTTCAAGAAAGCTGATCAGCAAAAAGGTGTTACCGGTGAAAACCTTCTCATCATGCTGGAGAGACGGTTGGACAATGCCATTTTCCGGATGGGCTTTGCCTCTTCCCGGAACCAGGCCAGGCAACTGGTGCGCCACAAGCATATTCTGGTAAACGGTAAAAAAGTCAACATTCCGTCTTTTCAAATCTCTGTCGGCGACGAAATCAGCATCAAAGAAAAGAGCCGGGCCAATCCATTGATCAACGAGAGCCTCGATGCGGTAGAGCGGCGCGGCGTCCCGAGTTGGATCGAAATCGATCGAGCAGCCTACAAGTCGACGATTAAGGCCATGCCGAACAGGGAAGAACTGACCATGCCGATTCAGGAGCAACTCATCGTCGAGCTGTACTCCAAGTAACAGGCACAGACTGATCGTTATGACGGACTGCCGGGCGGGGATTATTCCGACGGGCAGTCCGTTGTCATCGAGCGGGGAGCAAACGGCATTTCATCTTGTGAAAGAACATCTCTCACCGTTGATCTGCCGTCTGGTTTTTGCCGCTTAACACTATAAATAAGGGATGATATGACTCACGCTGCCGACGAGAACATACCTTTCTACCGGAACTGGCACGAGCTTATTAAGCCTGAAAAGCTTGAAATAGAGAAAGACAGTCGCACGAACTCGTTCGCCAAGATTGTCTGCCAGCCTCTCGAGCGCGGATTTGCGACGACCATCGGCAATTCCCTGAGGCGCATCCTGCTTTCCTCGATCCAGGGTGCGGCGATAACCACGGTAAAGATAGACGGTGCGCTGCACGAATTCACCACGCTCAAAGACGTGATGGAAGATGTCAGCGAAATCATCCTCAATATCAAGCAGATCAGACTGAAACTCAATTCCGACCAGGCGCGGAAAATCGTTATCGAAAAGCAGGGACCCGGCGAAGTCAAAGCCGGAGACATCAAACCGTCGCCGTATATCGATATCATGAACCCGGAGCAATTGATTTGCACGTTGAACGGGGACACCGCCTTCAGAGCCGAAATGACGGTCTCCTGGGGCAAGGGATACCAGCCGGCCGAGCGGCAGGACAAGGAGGAGTTGGTCATCGGTCAGATACCGATCGATGCCATTTTTTCACCGATCCGCCGGATCCAATATACCGTCGCCAAGGCCAGGGTTGGTCAACAGACCGACTATGACAAGCTGACCATGGAGATCGAGACGGACGGTAGTGTGACACCTGAGGATGCCTTGGCGTTTGCCGCCAAGATCATGAAGGATCAGATGAGCATCTTCATCAATTTCAACGAGGATGTCGCCGAACCGGATATCGATCCGAGCAGCGAGAAAACGGATGAACCGCTCAACCCATATCTCGATAAACCGGTAGAGGACCTCGAGCTTTCCGTTCGTTCAGCCAATTGTCTGAAAAATGCCGAAATCTATTTTATCGGAGATCTCGCCCAGAAGACCGATCAGGAAATGCTCAAGACCAAGAATTTCGGGCGCAAATCGCTCAATGAGATCAAAACCCTGCTGGCGGAAATGGGACTGACGCTCGGTATGAAATTCGATAACTGGGTTCGACCGTCCATCCCCGAGAAGAAAAAGGATTGAACTTGCCCGGTATCATGCGGGTGAAGAGGAAAGCAAGCGGCTGGCCGCATAGTGGTTTCGCACGATAATCAGTTGAGGTACACATTATGAGACACGCAAAATCCGGCAGAAAACTGGGACGGACCAGTTCGCATCGAGAAGCCATGTTCCGGAATATGGTGACGTCGCTGTTCGAACATGAACGGATCGTTACCACCGAGCACAAGGCGAAAGAGTTGCGGCCGATCGCCGAAAAGATGATCACGTTGGCCAAACGCGGTGACCTGCATGCCAGGCGTCAGGCACTGAGTTACATGCGCAGTAAAAATGTGGTGGCCAAGCTCTTCGATCAGATCAAAGACCAGTTTGCCGACCGGAACGGCGGCTATACCCGAATCATCCGTACCGGTGTCCGAGCCGGTGATGCCGCGCCGATGGCAATCATCGAACTGGTCGGTTACCAGGAGGACCTCGGAGAGGCCGAAGCGCAAAACTGACCGGTACCGCAGAGATGGAGAAAAGCTGACATGAACCCTGGTTTGTGTCAGCTTTTTGCGTTTAACCAGCGCTCTATCCCCGGTTGGTCGACGCTGGTCGGCCCCACAACCAGAGTGATTTGCCGTGACTGAAGAAACATCCTTTCCCGACGGCATGGTGCCGCTTGAGGATCAACCGTTCAGGTTTCGCTGTCATCCCGGTGTCGCCTGTTTCACTATGTGCTGTCGTAACGTCGATCTCGACCTCTACCCATACGATATCGTCCGTTTAAAGAATTCACTCGGGCTGGATTCCCTCAGCTTTCTCGAGACCCACACCCGCCTGCATCAGGGTGATAATAATTATTTTCCAACCGTTAAGTTGCAACTCGTCGCCGCCGGGTCGGAGTGGGTCTGCCCGTTTCTCTCCCAGCAGGGATGTAGCGTTTATCGCGACCGACCGACCGGCTGTCGCACCTATCCGCTGGAACGAGCGGTAGCGCGGACGCAGCAGCGCAGGGGGGGGCGGCGTGACTGGTATTTTATCAAGCATCATGATTACTGTCTCGGGCATCGCGAAGAGGACGAGCAGACCGTACAGCACTGGCTGCGAAGCCAGCGCCTCGAGCCGTACAACATGATGAATGACCTCTGGGCCGGGATCGATACCCTGCTCGCCAGCAACCCGTTCAAAGGAGAAGGGAGCGGTGGTCCGCGACAGCAACTCACCTTTCAGGCCTGCTACGACATGGATGGCTTTCGACGCTACGCCGATCAGAACCGTCTGCTCGAGGGCTATCCGCTGGATCGTGATCGACGTCGCCGGATCAGGCGCAGCGATGAGGAATTGTTGAAGTTCGCCTTTGAGTGGCTGCAGTCCGCCATTCTCTGATATGCCTGGTGGGAATGGTCGCTCGGATTGGCGGATTCGCCGGTGACGACCCATTTGCCGACACGGAGGTCAGGCCGACGAGGTGCTTGCAAATTATCAGTGGTCGTGGTAAAAGAAAATGTTTTGCGCCGGGTTGATAATACGTCGCTTCGAGTGATCACCCGCGCGCTTTGGCAACCGTAGTTCAAAACACACATCTCCGACAGTTCTGGTGTCAGCGTGCGACTGTGTCGATCTGCTGATCAATGGAGATGGAGGAAACAACCAGAAAGGAGACCATTCATGGCACGAGCAAGCGTAAAAGAGATGTTGCAGGCCGGCCTGCATTTTGGCCATCAGACCAGGCGCTGGAACCCGAAGATGAAACCGTACATCTACGGTCCGCGAAATGGCATCTATATCATCAATCTCGACCTGACCAGGCGGTTGTTCGAACGAGCCTGCGATTTTGTCCAGAACGAGGTGGCCAAGGGTGGCACCCTGCTCTTTGTTGGTACCAAGCGCCAGGCCCAGGCCATCATTCGGGAGGAAGCGCGTCGGTGCGGCATGTACTACGTCGACCATCGCTGGCTCGGCGGCATGCTTACCAATTTCCAGACGATCAAGACGAGCATCGAGCGCCTCAAAAGTATCGAATCGATGCAGGCCGACGGCTCGATCAACAAATTCCCGAAAAAAGAGATTCTGAAGATGGAAAAAGAACGGGTCAAACTGGAGCGTAACGTCGGCGGTATCAAAGACATGCGCGGACTGCCCAGTGCCCTGTTCGTCGTTGACCCGAAGGCCGAGACCATCGCCGTCAACGAGGCGCGAAAACTGCACATTCCGATCATCGCCATTACCGATACCAACTGCGATCCCGACGGTATCGATTACTTAATTCCCGGTAATGATGATGCGATCAAGGCGATCAAACTAGTCAATAACTATATTGCCGAGGCAGTGCTGCAAGGTCAGGCCATGCGTGACGGCGACCAAGCCAGTGATGCGGCCATGGAAGCGGCAATGGCCGATGCGTCCGGCGAGCTTGAGAAAAGCGAAGATACGGTGGAGCAAAACGCCGAATAATTTACGCACCTCAATGCGTCGTTCAACGGCGGCGCGAGCATGAGTTTTGACAAAGGGGCGGTCATCTGACAGCCCCTTTTCACTATAGACAAAGCGGCAAACGGTTTAGCGGGGACGGAATTTGGCGAACAGATGACCGCCCCGAGCCGGCTGTCCGGGAAGCGTCGGCAACAGTGGTTGCCGACGTCCGGGCCGAAAATCCCAATGACCAGCGAATTCTCAACGGAGGAATAATATGAAAGTTACCAGCCAGATGGTGAAAGAATTGCGGGACAAAACGAGCGCCGGCATGATGGACTGCAAGAAAGCGCTCAATGAAACCGACGGTGACATGGAAAAAGCCGTCGATCTGTTGCGCCAGAAAGGATTGGCAGTGGCCGCCAAGCGCGCCGGCCGAGCTACATCGGAAGGGGTAATCGAAACATACATTCATGCCGGCGGAAAACTTGGCGTGATGATCGAACTCAACTGCGAAACCGATTTCGTCGCCAAAACCGACCAGTTCAAGGAACTGGCTCGCGATCTGGCCATGCATATTGCGGCTACCAATCCGGTCTCCATCGACCGCGAGAGTGTTCCGGAAGATGTTTTGGCCAGGGAAAAGGCGATTTACGTCCAGCAGGCCCTTGAATCCGGTAAGCCCGAGAACATTGTCGAAAAAATCGTGGCCGGCAAGGTCGACAAATTTCTCGCCGAGATTTGCTTGCTGGAACAGAAGTATGTGAAGAATCCGGATCTGAGCATTCAAGATCTCCTGACCGACTGTGTCGGTAAAATGGGAGAGAATATCTCTATCAAGCGCTTCTCCCGTTTCCAGATCGGTGTCGAGTAACCGTGGTTTTGCGGATCGTTTCTTAAAAACGATTGCCCATCGTCATCGGCCGGCTCGCGCCGTCTCGTCGCTGATCCGGTAACCGTCCCGTCAACCAGGGGAGTAACTGCATCATGGAGCTTGTCTATCAGCGTGTCTTATTGAAGGTGAGCGGGGAAGCTCTGATGGGAAACGACGCCTACGGGATCAATACCACCGTTCTCGATTTCGTTGCCGGCGAAATCAAAGAAGTCGTTCGTCTCGGAGTGCAGGTCGGCCTGGTGATCGGCGCCGGCAATATTTTCCGGGGTGTTGCCGGAGCCAGCAAGGGCATGGATCGGGCCACCGCCGACAACATGGGGATGCTCGCTACGGTGATGAACAGCTTGGCTATGCAGGATGCGCTGGAACGTATCGAGGTCGATACCCGTGTCCAGTCGGCTATTCCGATGCAATCGATCTGCGAACCGTATATCCGCAGACGGGCGGTCAGACACCTGGAAAAAGGGCGCACGGTCATTTTTGCCGCCGGGACCGGCAACCCCTATTTTACCACCGATTCCGCCGGCGTACTGCGCGCCCTTGAAATTGACGCCGATGTGATTATCAAAGCCACCAAGGTCGATGGCGTCTACGATAAGGACCCGGTCAACAATGCCGATGCCATTAAATACCAGCGCCTCACCTACGAAGATGTGCTGAGCAAGGGGCTCAGGGTCATGGATGCCGCCGGTATCGCCTTGGCCAAGGAAGATGAGAAGCCGATCCTGGTCATGAATATGACGGTTGCCGGAAATATCAGAAAGGCCGTGCTCGGTGAGGAAGTCGGCACCGTGATCCATAGCTGACCGGTCACTGGAGCATTGCCAAACAAAAGGGGAGTTTGAGGAATTTGGAATTTCGCTCAAGATCGAGGCGCGCAAGAAAATTTTTTATCGCAGGCATGTACATAATATTCCGATGATAAAACTTGATTGCGCAACGACGAGATTGGGAGAAATGGCAATTTTTCAAGGTTCCCAACAGGAATAGGTGACAAGCATGAGCGAAGTGATACTAGAAATGGCCGAAAAAATGGAGAAAACCGTCGAGACGTTCAAAATCGAACTGGGGAAGGTCCGTACCGGCCGCGCCTCGCTGGCGTTGCTCGACGATATCAAGGTCAACGCCTACGGCAGCATCATGCCGCTCAATCAGGTCGGTTCTCTGACCATTCCGGAAAGTCGTACGATTGCCATCCAGCCATGGGACCCACAGGTTCTGCCGGCAATCGAGAAGGCGATTCTGAAATCAGATGTAGGCCTGACGCCGGTCAGCGACGGCAAGATCATCCGCCTCAATATCCCGCAACTTACCGAAGAACGGCGCAAGGAACTGGTTCGGCATGTCAAGAAGATTGCCGAGGAATTCCGGGTGGCGATCAGAAACGTCCGCCGGGAGGCGATAGATACCTTGAAAAAACAAAAAAAAGATAAGGATATCTCCGAAGACGACCTGTTCAAACTTCAGGACGAAGCTCAGAGCGAAACCGATACCTATATCGCCCAGATCGACGAGATTACCGCGGCGAAAGAAAAAGAGATGCTCGACGTCTGAGATTACACCTCTTCGTTTCTTGAAATGTTGAACCACGGGTCTTTTTATGACTGTTCCCGAAGAACTCGATCCGCAGAGGTTGCCCGCTCACGTGGCGATCGTCATGGACGGCAACGGCCGCTGGGCGAGAAAACGGAAAAAACCCCGGATTTACGGGCACAAGATAGGTGCCGATTCGGTTCGCGATATCGTTGAGACCTGCGGTGAAATCGGCATCTCCTGTCTGACGCTGTATGCTTTTTCGGCCGAGAACTGGAAGCGGCCGCATCAGGAGGTTTCCGGCCTGATGAACATATTGAAGTCTTACTTGGTCTCCGAGTTAGACCGGATGGAAAAAAACCAGATCCGACTGCGTTGTCTCGGCGAGATATCCCGTCTGCCCGACTCTGTTCGTGATGTACTGCACACCTCCATTCAGCGCACCGCAGCCAACACCAAGCTTACCCTCAACCTGGCACTCAGCTATGGCGCGCGTGATGAAATCTGCCGGGCCGTGCGGTTGATCGCCGGGCAGTGCCGTGCCGGTACGCTTGATCCCGATCAGGTCGATCACCAGGTAATTGCCGATAACCTCTATACCGCCGGACTGCCGGACCCGGACCTGTTGATTCGTACCGGCGGCGAATGCCGGCTCTCCAATTTTCTGTTGTGGCAGGCATCCTATAGCGAGATTTATTTTACCGAAACCATGTGGCCCGACTTTCGTCGTGCGGCCTTTATCGAGGCAATCCGCGATTATCAGCAGCGAGAGCGGCGGTTCGGCCGGACCACGGAGCAGCTCCGGAGGCAGGACTCGTGAAACGGATCATTCCAGGACTCTTGTTGGCCGCCGGTTGGCTGCTGTTACTGATGACCGGTTCGTTCCTGCTGTTCTGGGCGGCGGTGGTGGTGATCGGTCTGATCGGGGCGCGGGAATATTGCCGGATGACGATGCCAACCGATCTCTTTGAGAGTGATCGTATCGTGCTCATCGTTTTGATGAGTTTGCCGATTCTGGCGGCCGCTTTTGCCCGGCACCCCGCTTTTGAACAATCCTTCGGCCTGTTTCTCGGATTCTGCGGGCTGATCGGCTTTATCTTCTATCATTTCGGAAGGTTTTCCAACCCATTGCAGATTCTCTACCGCTGTGTGCTCGGGGTGGTTTTCATCGGCTTTCTCGCATCTCATCTGGTATTGCTGCACGCCCTGCCGGACGGTGTGCAGTGGCTTGCCATCCTGACTGCGGTTACCGCCGGTTCGGACACTGCCGCCTACCTGGTCGGCAGCCGTTGGGGGAAGCGTAAACTCTGCCCGCAGATCAGCCCGAAAAAGACCGTCGAAGGGGCGTTGGGCGGAATCGCCGGTGCTGTCGTCGGCGCCTTGTTGTTGTCTCTCTTCTTCCCGGTCTCCTGGGGTTGGCCGCTTATCCTGGTGCTGGCCGTCGGCCTGTCGCTGGTCGGGATGGCCGGCGATCTGCTCGAGTCGGCGATCAAACGAGGCACCGGCAGTAAGGACTCCGGCCACCTGCTCGCCGGGCACGGCGGGGTACTCGATCGCATCGATTCCCTGTTCCTGTCCGCCCCGGTGCTCTATTACCTGCTCATTTTCTCAGGTTATTGATGAAACATTTAGCGGTGCTCGGCTCCACCGGGTCCATCGGGGTGAACGTGCTGTCCATCGTTCGTCAGTTTCCCGAGCGGTTTCGCATCGTCGGGCTGGCCGCCGGGACCAATGTCTCCCTGCTTGCCGAGCAGGTCGTTGCCTTTCAGCCCGACCTGGTGTCGGTTATCGATGAGTATCATGCGGAAAAACTCGCCGCCCTCTTGCCTGAAGACTGGTGCGGACGAATAGTGTACGGAGTGGAAGGCGCGACGCAGGTGGCTGCCTGCGAGAGCGCCGATATGACCATCTCCGCGGTTGTCGGTGCGGCCGGGCTGCTGCCGACCATCGCCGCCATTGAAGCGGGCAAGGATATCGGTCTGGCCAACAAAGAGACCCTGGTACTGGCCGGTCGACTGGTGATGAACAAGGTGCGGCAAAACAGGGTGCAGCTGTTGCCGATCGACTCCGAACACAGCGCCATTTTTCAGGCGCTGGAAGCCGGCCGCCGAGAAGACGTGGCGCGGATAATCCTGACCGCATCGGGTGGCCCGTTCCTCGAGAGGAGCGTGGAGCAGTTGCAGCATGTCTCCTGTGATGAAGCGTTGAATCACCCGAATTGGAGTATGGGCAAAAAGATCAGCATCGATTCGGCGACGCTGATGAATAAAGGACTCGAGGTGATCGAGGCCCGCTGGCTGTTTGACATGGACCCGGAGGCGATTAACGTTGTCGTTCATCCGCAGTCGATCGTCCATTCACTCGTCGAGTTTCGTGACGGTTCCGTGTTGGCGCAGCTTGGCATCCCGGACATGAAGATCCCGATCGCCTACGCACTGTCATATCCTGAGCGGATGGCCCTGCAGCTCAAACAGCTCAATCTCTGGCAGTGCGATAACCTGGTCTTTCGCGAACCGGACTTTCAGCGATTTCCGGCACTGCGGCTGGCGTACGAGGCTCTGGGGCGGGGTGGAACTGCACCTGCGGTTCTCAATGGCGCCAATGAAGTGGCGGTAGCTGCCTTTCTTGCGCGAAGGATTTCTTTTCTGCGTATTTCTGCTATTGTGGAGCAGACCCTTGCCCAGGAAACCGGCGGTAGCGATACCGATCTTTCCGATCTGCTTGCCGCCGACCGGGCGGCCCGGCAGTGTGCCGAAGCACTCATTGCCGGCTCGCCGGCCTGATTTTTAAAGATGTTGTCAGATTATGAATACACTCATCTCTTTTATCATTGTCCTTGGCATCCTGATTTTTGTTCATGAGTTAGGGCACTTCCTGTTCGCCAAATTATTCCGGGTAAAAGTTCTGCGTTTTTCCCTCGGCTTCGGGCCGAAAGTCGTCGGCAGGGTGCTGGGTGAGACCGAGTACCTGATTTCGGCGGTTCCGCTCGGCGGTTACGTCAAGATGCTCGGCGAGTCTCCCGATGACCGGCAGGCGGGCCAGGACGAGGACCGCTCGTTTGCCGGTAAACCGGTCTGGCAGCGCTTTTGCATCGTGCTCGCCGGACCGCTGTTCAACCTGTTGTTCTCCGTCGTCCTCTTCTTCGCCATTTTCCTCTCCATGGGCATGCCCGAGAGCCGGGAAAGCACGGTGGTTGGTGAAGTGAACGCGTCCTCCCCGGCCGAACAGGCGGGGGTTGCAGTGAGTGACAGGATTCTGGCCATCGACGGGCGTCCGGTTAACGTTTGGCTGGATGTCCTGAATGCTGTAAAAAACAGCGACGGTCGTTCGCTCGAATTTCTCGTCGAGCGCGACGGACGGGAGGTAGCGGTGACGGTGACACCGCAACTGGACAGCGTCAAGAATATCTTTGGCGAGGAACAGGAGCGGCGCTATATGATCGGCATCGTCAAACTCGATGAGATCGAGTATCGGCCGGCCGGTCTGTTTGAAGCACTGCAGGCCGCCGTCTGGCAGACCTGGATGTTTATCTACCTGACGTTTATGGGGGTGGTCAAGATCATCCAGAAAGTGATTCCCGCCTCGGAGTTGGGTGGGCCGATCCTGATCGCCCAGCTGGCAGGTGAACAGGCGCGGGCCGGGCTGCTCAATCTCGCTCATTTCATGGGCTTGCTCAGTGTCAACCTCGGCATCCTCAATCTACTGCCGATCCCGGTGCTGGATGGCGGTCACCTGGTCTTCTTGACCATTGAGGGTATCAGACGCAAGCCGATCAGCGAGCGGTTGCAGATCGTTGCCCAGCAGGTGGGTATCGCCCTGCTCGGGACCTTGATGATTTTCGTTTTTTATAACGACATCATAAGGTTGTTCAGTTGATGATAGCAGCAAGCGATGTACCGCTGATCCTGGCTTTCGACACCGCGACGCGCTCCTGCTCGGTCGCGCTGACGAGGGGCGGCCCTATCGATGGAGAGGTGCTCGTCTCGTTGAGTCTGGCGGTGGAGATCACCCATTCCCGGCGGCTGCTCGACTCGATCGACCTGCTGCTGCGCGAGGCGGGGGTGAACATTGACGCTGTTGCGGCGGTTGCTTTCGGCCTCGGACCGGGGAGTTTTACCGGGCTGCGGATCGGCATGGCGACAGCTAAAGGCCTCTGTCACGGTGCCGGCAAACCACTGGTCGGAATCCCGTCACTCGATGCGATCGGTTGTGGAGTCGAGTCCGATGAGTTGATCTGCGTCGTGCTCGATGCCCGCAAACAAGAAGTCTACAGCGGTTTCTATCGGCGTGGCCAGGATGGACGGGTGACCCGCTGCGGCGACTATGCGGTCGGTCCGCCGGAGACGGTGGCCCGGGCCATTTCGGGTTCCGTAGTCATGGCCGGTGATGGTGTCGCCGCCTATGCTCCGATCTGGCGGAAACTGCTCGGTGGACGGATGCGTGAGGCGGGGGCCCGCTATCGCTATCCGAGTGCGGCAATGATCGGGATGCTCGCCGCGGCCCCGCTGGTCGCCGGGGATGTCCTCGATCTCGATCTGGCGACACCGCTCTATGTCAGGTCCTCCGATGCCGAACTGAGCCTGGTCCAGCCGGCCGGGGCGGTCCTTCCGGCGACGACGGCAGCGCGAAAAACAAAATGACGATGATCAAACGACGCTCAACCAGACAAATCATGGTCGGTACGGTGCCGGTCGGCGGCAGTGCCCCGATCAGCGTACAGTCGATGACCAATACCGATACCGCCGACATCGACGCAACGGTCGCACAGATCAAGCGGCTCGAACAGGCCGGCTGCGAGATCATCCGGGTGGCGGTGCCGGACATGGCCGCGGCCCGGGCGATACGCGCCATTCGTGAAGCCAGCACCATTCCGCTGATCGCCGATATCCACTTTGACTGGCGACTCGCGGTGGCGGCCATGGAGCACGGGGCCCAAGCCATCCGGATCAACCCCGGCAACCTCGGCGGCCCGGAGAAACTGGCCCGCACCGTCGATGCGGCGAAGCACCATCGGGTCCCGATCCGGGTCGGCGTCAACAGCGGCTCCATCGAGAAGGATCTGTTGCGCCAGTATGGTTACCCCACCCCTGATCGGCCGACCGCACTGATCGAGAGTGCGCTGCGCAACGTCAAACTGCTCGAGGTGCAGGGCTTTGGCGAAATCAAAATCTCTATCAAGTCCGCCGATGTGCTGACCACGATCAGCGCTTACCGACTGCTTTCCGAGCGGACCGATTACCCGCTCCATCTCGGGGTCACCGAGGCGGGCGGTTTGATTGCCGGTACGGTCAAGTCCAGCGTCGCCCTCGGCATCCTGCTTTCCGAAGGGATCGGCGATACCTTCCGGATATCCTTGACGCGGGACCCGGTCGAGGAGGTGCAGGTCGGCTACGCACTGCTGCGTTCATTGCAGATCAGGCAACGGGGTCCGGAACTGATTTCCTGTCCGACCTGTGGGCGGACTCGGATCGACCTTTTCAGCCTGGCCGAGGCGGTGGAACGATATGCCCAGACCATGCAGGCACCGGTCAAGATTGCGGTGATGGGCTGCGTCGTCAACGGTCCGGGAGAGGCACGCGAAGCCGATATCGGGGTGGCCGGCGGCAACGGGGTCGGCATTATTTTCAAAAAGGGCGAGATCTATAAGAAAGTACCCGAAGCGGAGCTGCTCAAGGTCTTTCTCGAGGAATTACAGAAGCTGGAACAGGAACGGCTGGCTCAGGCGTGAGCCGAAACAGGCGCAGTGATGCGCCGTACACCGGGACAGAGGAGACGATGCGCTACTCACAGATGCTCATACCAACCTTGAAAGAGGTGCCCGCCGAAGCGGAGGTGATCAGTCACCGGCTGCTGCTTCGCGCCGGATGTATCCGGAAATTGACGGCCGGTATCTACACCTACATGCCTTACGGCTTGGCGGCTATCCGCCGGGTCGAGACCATCGTCCGGGAGGAGATGAACCGGGCCGGCGCACAGGAGCTGTTGATGCCGATGGTCCAGCCCGCCGATCTCTGGCAGGAGTCGGGACGTCACGAGAAATACGGTCCGGAACTGCTGCGTTTTCGCGATCGCCATGATCGGGAGTCGTGCCTCGGACCGACCCACGAAGAGGTGATCACCGATATCGCCCGCCGTGAGTTCCACTCCTATCGGGACTTGCCGGTCAATCTCTACCAGATCCAGACCAAGTTCCGCGACGAGATCAGGCCGCGTTTCGGCCTGATGCGCGGCCGTGAGTTCATCATGAAGGATGCCTATTCCTTCGATGTCAGCGACAAGGCGGCCGAGGAATCGTACCGCAAGATGTACGATGCCTATAACCGCATTTTTACCCGCTGCGGCCTCGAGTTTCGCTGTGTCGAAGCCGACTCCGGTGCAATCGGCGGCAGTTTCTCCCACGAGTTCATGGTGTTGGCTGCGACCGGGGAAGATACCATTGCCGTCTGCAACGACTGCAGTTGGGCGGCGAACCTGGAAAAAGCGGCGATTCGGCCTACAGGGACGCAGACCGAGGTGGCGGGTGATCGGGTTCCGGCCATGGAACGAGCTGAGACGCCGGGCCAGCGCACCGTCAAGACGGTCTGTGAGTTTCTCGGCATCGCCCCGCAGCAGTTGCTCAAGACCATGGTCTACATTGCCGATGGGGTTCCGGTTGCGGTCCTGCTCCGGGGCGATCGGACGCTGGAGGAGGTCAAGTTGAAAAATCATCTCGGCGCCAAGGACATCCGGCTGGCCGAGGACCAGGAAGTATACGATGCCACCGGTGCGCCGGTCGGTTATCTCGGGCCGGTCGGCTTGAAGATCAGGCTGCTGGCCGATCAGGAAGTCATGGGGCTGGGCCCGGTTGTCGTTGGAGCCAACGAAAAGAACGCCCATTTGCGCAATGTCGTGCCCGGGCGCGACTTTCAAACCGACGAGGTGCTCGACCTGCGCCAGATCTGCGAGAGTGACCCGTGTCCCGCCTGCGGTGGCACCCTGCGTCTGGTGGAGGGCATTGAGGTGGGCCACATCTTCAAACTCGGCACCGCCTACTCGGAGGCGATGAACGCCCGGTTTCAGGACCAAGAGGGTAACGATCTGCCGCTGGTCATGGGCTGTTACGGCATTGGCGTGAGCCGCGTGGTGGCAGCGGCCATTGAGCAGAACCATGACGATGCGGGCATCATCTTTCCGGTACCGCTGGCGCCCTTCCAGGTGGTCATTTTGAATCTGGGCATCAAAGACGAGGCGATTACCGCGATGGCGGAGCGCCTCTACGCCGAACTTGGTGCGGCCGGCATCGACGCTTTCCTCGATGATCGTGACGAACGGCCCGGCAGCAAGTTCAAAGATGCCGACCTGCTAGGCTTTCCCTACCGTATCACAGTCGGCAAGCGATTTGCGGAAAGTGGGCTCATCGAAGTTCGCCGCCGTCGTGACGGTTTTACCGAGGAAGTCGAGGCGGTGGCTGTCGTCGATATGCTGCGGGCTCGCCTCGACGAGGACGTCAGCAAGGACTGATTTGAGTTATGTCGTACGGTTCGGTTATCCATCCGGGCGGGCTGAAACTGCTGGCCGCCAATTATCTGCACGACGTCGACCTCTCGCCGATCGATAAGGCTTGGGAACTTGCCGTCCAGGTCCACCAGGGGGGCAAGCATTTTTCCGGTGAACCGTACCTGATCCATGTCCTCGAGGTGGCCTCGACGCTGGCCTCGATGCACCTCGACCTCGACACCATTCTGGCCGGCCTGTTGCACGGCGCGCTGAAAAACGGCGTCAGCTTTGCCGACCTGGAAAAACAGTTCGGCAGCGATGTCGCCTACATCGTCAGCGGTACCACGAAGATCACCAGCGTCCAGTACAACAACAAGTTGACCAGCCAGGCGGAAAACGTCCGCCGCATGTTGCTGGCCATGGCCAAGGACATCAGGGTCTTGTTGGTGCGCCTGATAGACCGTCTGCAGGATATGCTGCTGCTCGATCTGGTCGATCGACCCCGGCAGCTGGAGGTGGCGCGTGAGACCATGGACCTGTTCGCCCCGCTGGCCGGCAGACTGGGGATCGACTGGCTGAAGCGACAGCTCGAGGATTTCTCGTTCAAATATCTCTATCCCGCCGAATTCGACGATCTCAACGAGCGGCTGGAGAGTTCGCTGGAGGAGCGGCAGCGTTACGTTGACGAGACGATTTCCATTCTCTACGCCAAGCTGCGTGAGGGCAATGTCAGCCCGACCCGGATCCTCGGCCGGCCGAAACACCTCTATTCGATCTACAAGAAGCTGGTCGTCCAGAATATTCCACTGGAACGGGTCTACGACAAGGTTGCCTTCCGCATCATTGTCGCCAACGTCAAGGGGTGCTACGAGGCCCTCGGTATCATTCATGCCAACTGGGCGCCGGTGCCCGGCCGGATCAAGGATTTCATCTCGGTACCCAAGGCCAACAATTACCAATCGATGCACACCACCGTCGTCGGACCGCACGAACACTTTATCGAGATCCAGATCCGCACCGAAGAGATGGACCGGGTCGCCCAGGAGGGGATTGCCGCCCATTGGGCCTATAAGGAAGGACAAAAGGTCGACGATCGCGATGCCCGGCTGTTCAGGGAGTTGAAAAAGCTTGTAACCTCTTTGCAGGATGTCGAGGATTCACGCGAGTTCCTGGAGAGTCTGCGCGGCGAGTTGCACGACCCTGAGGTATTCGCGCTGACGCCAAACGGCGAAGTCCGCGAATTTCCGGCCCAGAGTTGCCCGATCGACTTTGCTTACGCGATTCATACCGAGGTTGGCAACCATTGTGCCGGAGCCAAGGTCAACGGCCGCCTCGTGCCGCTCAAGTACGAACTGCAGAACGGCGACATTGTCGAGATCATCACCTCGCCGAACCAGCGACCGCGCCGGGGCTGGCTTGACATGGTCAAGACCAGCCGGGCTCGGGCTCGGATCAGATCCTGGCTGCGGCGCGAGGAGAACGAGAAGGCCCTGCTGCTCGGCCGTGAGATTTGCGAGCGGGAGCTGAAAAAGCACGACATGACCTTGAAGCGGATGGTCAAAAGCGGTCACATCAAGCTGCTTCTCAAGACCCTGCGCTGCAACAGTCTCGATGACATGCTCATCAAGGTCGGCAGCGGCGCGATCACCATCCAGAACCTGCTCAAGGCCCTTGACCCGCCAGAGATGCGCCAGGATAATGAGGCCACGGCTCAGCAGCTGAGCCCGGAGGAACTGGCGGCTTCGATGGTCAGCCAACAGCGGGGCAACGGTAGTCGTAGCGGATCGGCGATCAGCATCGACGGTATCGACGATATGCTGGCCAAGGTCAGTCTCTGCTGCCATCCGGTTCCCGGTGATCCGATCGTCGGCTTCATTACCACCGGCCGCGGGGTCTCGGTACACAAGGCGGACTGCCCGAACCTGCTCAGTTCAGATCCGCAGCGCTGGATCGAGGTGTACTGGAACAACCCGGAAAGTCAACAATACCGGGCTGAAATTCAGGTGATCACGGACAACAGCAAAGGGATTTTCGTCGATATCAGTTCGGCTGTTGCGGCGGATATGGCGACCATCGTCGAAATTTCCGCGCACAAGACGCCGGCCGACACCGTTGAATTTTCCATCGCGCTGGAAATCAGGGATCTGGAGCACCTGCAAGTGTTGCTCAAGCACTTGCGTCAGATGGAATCGGTTATCTCGGCGCGGCGGGTGTGATCGAGCGGCAGGACCGCACCAGAGGAGCAGAACATGGAGGTATGCCCCGTCTGCGGGAATGAGGTAGCAATCGATGCTGCGACCTGTCCGTTCTGTGGGGCGACGGTCTGTCGGGAAACCGGGAACGGCAAGAAGTTGGCACCGTTGTCCCGCACCGTCAACCTCAAGCAGGGGTTGCCGGTGGTTGATGTCGCATTGCAGCGGATGAACGGCGAGTTGGCCTTGGCCGAAGCGCTGGGGATCAGGGTCCTCATTTTTATTCACGGTTACGGCTCGTCCGGAAAGGGCGGCCGGATTCGTGATGAATGCCGGAAGGTGCTCGATGAGATGGTTCACCATCGACGCCTGCGGGCCGTTATCGCTGGGGAGGAGTTGCACCGGCGAACCGGAGCCGGCAAAATGCTGTTGCGCCGCTTTCCGCGTCTGGCGGAAGACTGCGCGACGGTTTTCAACAATCCGGGAGTCACCGTTGCCGTGCTGTAGCGGCGGCGCGCTGAAGCGTCGGCCGTTTTAGCAAATACACGGTAGAACCGGATGTTTCATGGTTCCCGCATCAGGCGGGAGCTGAATCAACGGCAATCATTGCATTGCCATGCCAAGGAGATATCATGAAGAATATTATGGCGGGCCTGGCGCTTGGGCTCTTTCTCGTACCGGTCACCATCACCGGCGCCGCTGTCGCGGCCGATGCAAGCCTGGAGACGCAAAAAGACAAAATCAGCTACAGCATGGGTCTTGACCTGGGAAATTATCTGAACGGGTTGGGTGACAAAATTGACCTGGCGATAATCAAACAGGGCATGGATGACGGCTTCACCGGGGCCGAGCCGAAACTCTCCACTGAAGAGATCGAGGCGGCTCAGCAGGAGTTTGCCGCGGCGATGAAGGCGGAGCAGGAAGCGATGCTGGCCGAGATGCAGCAGAAAAATACTGCTGCCGGTCAGGCGTTTCTTGAAGCGAACAAGAAAAGCGACGGCGTAACGGTCACCGAGAGTGGTCTGCAATATGAGGTACTGAAAGAGGGTGACGGCAAGAAACCGGCGGCCACCGACAAAGTGAAGGTCGATTATGTCGGGACGCTGATCAGCGGTGATGAATTCGACAGTTCCATCAAGCGCGGCGAACCGGCGGTGTTTACCGTCAACCAGGTGATTCCGGGCTGGAGTGAGGCATTGCAGTTGATGAGTGTCGGCTCCAAATACCGGGTGGTGATTCCGCCCGAACTCGCCTACGGCGAGAAGGGGGCCTCACCGGTCATCGAGCCGAACTCGGTACTGGTCTTCGAGATCGATCTGCTCGGCATCGAAGAGTAATCCGGTCCGTGCTTATCGCAGCACCGGCAATGCCGGGCTGCGGATATCCAGGTGTTCGGCACTGCCGAGCACCTGGTGGGCTCGGCGGATGTGATCGATATCGCGCCACGATCGCTGCAGTAATGAGGTCCCGTAAGCATCGATAGCGACCGGATCGTGGCCGACCGCCAGCTTGCCGACCGGCGGGGAGCAGGTTGGTCCCCAGAGGTGGGCCCGGGCCATGCCGACCGACGCGTCGAGGACCGTGAAATCCGGGGTGCGGTAGCGGTTCAGGTCGAAAACAGCCTGGTCCAGCTGTCGGTGGAATGCAGACTTGCCCCAGCCACCGGCCTGGTAGTGGGCCGGCGGGGCGCAGCCCATCATGTTTTTCATGGTCAGCGTGACCCCTGACATGGAATGTGCCTTGAGCACCGGTACCGAGATGAGGAATGTCTCGAACAGGATTCGGGGCAGGTGGATCTCCGGCCAGCGGGTGCAGTCCTGGTTGGTCAGCCGGCGGCAGGGTGCGTTGTTCAGATCCAGCAACTCGACCTGCCGACGACCGCCCAGCGGGGTATAGCCAAGACGATCGAAACAGTGGCCGGTCTCGTAATCGAGTGAGCCGGTCCCTTCTCCGACGATGATGTCGAAATCATCCCGTCTGTCCTGCAGGTAATCGATCAGGGCGCAGACGAGTTCGGCCGGTGTGGTAATCGGCGGCTCCAGCGCCTCCACCAGATTCGGCTTGATCAGGACCTGTCGATATCCGGCCAGAGCGTCGATCAGCCCGGCATCGTCGAGCAACGGCGGCAGCACGTCGTGCCAGCGACCGGACGGCCCGCTCCAGACGATCCCTGTCCTCGTGTCCATCATCTGCCTTCCGCGGCAGCTGTCGGGTGCGGCAGCGACTGTTTCAGACCCTCCAGCAGGACCCAGCGTCCGAGCGGTTCCAGGCGGCAGGGGAACGATGAGGTGAACAACGGGTTGTTGCACAGACCGCCGGAGAGATAGAGGTGGCGCGGCCGTCCGGCGAACTGGTAGGCGTTCAGCGCGATCCCCTTGACGAAGCGGGCGACGGCCTCGGCTTCGCTCATGCCGGCGATCACCGCATCGAAGATATGGCTCATACCGAGTACGCCGCAGGTGACCGAAAATGAGGTCGGCGGCACGCGCAGAGCGGCAAAGTCAAGATCGTAGTAGCGTTCCAGCAGTTCGATGGTAAAGCCCATCGAGGCGCCGCATTCGGCGTTCCACCCCATGTCTTTGACCACTCCCTTATCATAACGGACGAACTTGATATCGCGGCTGCCGCAGTCCAGCAGCGTAAAACTGTCATCGGCGATCAGGTGTCGGCCGCCCCGGGCCAGCGCCGTCAATTCATTAACGTAGTGAGCGGCAAATCGCTTGCCGTTATGACCGGTGGCCAGATCTACCCGCAGGCTGCGATCGATGTCCTTGGTCGGCACCACCCGCGGGGTCGCATCGCGTGAGTCGAGAAGTTTGCAATAGGAGGTGCCGAAATCAGCCAGCAGCATTGAAGACCTCCGACAGTTCGAGAAACGCCTGGATCTTCGCCTTGACGCTGCTGCCGGCGCTGACATCGCAGTCGACGTAGAGAGCGTGCGGGTGGCGGCCGGCCAGGTGCCGTGCCAGGGCGGTCTTGGCACAGAACGACTGGGCGAAAAAGACGGTAGGGATCGCCGGGTTGAAATGTTCTTCAAGTTCGATATTGTCGGGTGTCTTATTCTCCATGCAGCGGCTCCAGCCGTAGACGTGCGTTGTTTCCGGGAAGAGTGAGAGCAGGGAGAAATCGCGCGGCGGCACGCCCCAGAAGCCGGCTGTCGGTGGGCAGGGCGCCAGTTCCTGGTGGGGTTCGGGAACGGTCACCGAAGCGGTGATTGCCGCCAGTTTTTCCAACAGACCCATGCGGGTGCGGCAGATGGGCGTGCCAAAGTCGATCCGGTCCTGGTTTTTGGTCCTGACAATCCGGGTTCGCGGCAGCGAGTCCTCGAGAATGGTGGCGGTATGCATGGCGCTGTCGCACTTTCCCGGCCCGACATCGATATAGATCTCGTCGAGATCGAGCGACACCGCATTGATCATCACGGTACGCAGGATGGCGCAATAGACCGAGGGCAGAAACGGTGAGGCGGCCTCGATACTGCTCTGTACGATCGGTTCGTCCAGATCGAAGATCAGCGCGTTATTCCGCCTCAGTTTTTTGATGACGTCGAGCGGCGGGATACCGACGATGCCGGTCCGTTTCCGGCTGGCTCCGTTATCCATGAGGTTGTTGTCAGCTGTCGAGTTCTTTCAGGAGATATATGCCGATCGCGGAAAAAAGGACGTGGACGATCACCGCCGCCGCCAGTGGCGGCATGTAGCCGGCCTTGGCAAAGGTCTGCAGCGCGCCCCAGCTCCCCCACGCGGCAAATGCCATGAAGCAGCTGATGGGAATGGCGATGGACAGGTCTTTTCCCCATTTCTGATAAGACAAGATAAGGATCGGCAAACCGAGGAGCAAGAGCGGCAGGCCGAGGAGCAGGTAGGAGAGACGGCCGTAGAAATCGACCCGTGCCTCGAGCCGTTCGGTCCGTGTTTCCTGTTTGCCGATCTCGAAAAACAACTCGGTCAGAGACATTTCCGCCGACTCGTATTCCGGAACGAGAAAATCTTCCGGCGATTCCGGAAGGGTCTGGATCAAAGTCCTGAAGTGCTCGACGTGGAAATCGCCGTGGTCCTGTCGGGTGATCTGGCCGCGAATCAGTTTCCATTCGGGCTCTTCCCAGTCGGCAAATGCGGCGACGACCATCGTTTTGACGTTGTAGTTTTCGTCCCAGGTCGAATACGAGAAGTCCTTGAATACCAATTTTTCCTTGTTCGGCCACTGAAAAGAGTAGAAGCCTTCCGTCCCTTTATAGTAATAACGACCGTTGCGGAAAATGCCGAGCGGCACTTTACCGCGAATCTGTTCGTACCAGATATCGTTTGTCGTGGCGATGGTCTTGGGCAGGATGGTCTGGGCGGCGGTGATGAACAGCCCGGTAAGGATCAGCGAGCCGATCAGGATCGGCCGGATAATCCGCCGCAGCGGGATGCCGGTGGCCTTCAGGGCGAGCAGTTCGTTGTTGTGGTTGAGCAACCCGAGGGTGACGACGCCGGAGAGCAGGATCAGAATCGGGCTGAGTTGGTCGATGATGTACGGGATGTTCAGCAGGAAGAACTGAGCGACCAGTGACATCGGTTTGCCGGCGTCGGCAAAATGATCGAATTTCTCGAAAAAGTCAATGAGCAGGTAGAGTGCGGCGAACCCGACGGTCAGCGTCAGAAAATGCCGGGAGAACTGCGCCAGGAGATAGCGGGTCAGCAGGAACATGACGCCGCTGTGGATCGTTTTGTCATGGTGTAAATAGCTGCCGGAGTGTTCGTGCTGCGGACTGGACGTTGGTTAGCTCGGTCGTGCGTTAATCAGCTCAACTACCTACCATTTTGCCGCCGGTTCCGTCAAGATAAAGCGCCGTCTTGCGTGGGAAACCGGCACAAAAGAGACAGTGCCCGGCGCGCAATGAATGGACACTGCAAGAGCATTTTAGTAAACTTTGATATCTCTATAATAACAATTAGTTAATCGCTTTGCCCTTGATTCGAGTCGATATTTGCACTATCATACATGCTGATGTGCAGCGGCTGTCCGACACTTCTCGTTTTTTCACTGTGTTGGGCAGCTTTTCTGTCTCGTTGTCGGCACGGAACCTGGCGAGGCGAAAACCAACAGGAGGTGGCTGACTGATACCTTTTCACTTGACCCGGGAATTGCTCAAACATTTCGGGTCGATTGCAGGTGAAGCCGGCGACGGGGAAGAGCAGGAGTCTCGCGTTGCAGCGGCTTGACAGGTATGGTCAACAGTTACCATTCATGCCGAAAAAGCGCAAACCGAACGGTCTGCAAGTCTGTGAGCAGTCCTACAAAAAAACAGCGAAAATCCGGCTCCAAGAATTCTGGAGTGTCTTTGCCAAGGACGACACCGTCCTCATCTGTATCAATGCCGACCCCGATGCCCTGGCCTGCGCGCTGGCCATCAAGCGATTGCTTCGTTACCGCGTCAAAAGCATAACGGTCGCTCATCCCAACGAGATCAGCAGGCTCAACAATGTCGAGATGGTTGAGCGGCTGCGCATTTCGCTGGAGCGGCTCGGCAATGTCAAAGTATCCGATTATACGAAAAAGATCCTGGTTGATTCCCAGCCGAACCACTTGCCGGTATTTGAAAAAATCAAATTCGACGTGATCATCGATCACCACCCGGTTACCAAAGACTGGGATGTCCCGTACGTCGACATCAGGCCCGATTATGGAGCCGCCTCGTCGATGCTGGTGGAATATCTGCGTGCCGCCAACATGAAACCATCGACGGCACTGGCCACCGCTCTTTTTTACGGCATCAAGGTCGATACCCAGGATTTCGAGAAAGAGGCGAGGTTGGCTGACGGGATCTCGTTTCGCTATTTATTCGATCTGGCAAACCGCAACCTGGTAAGGAAATTCGAATTGACCGATTTGCGACGCAGCGAACTGAAATATTTCAGTATTGCCCTCAACGAACTGCAATACTCGAAAGGCAAGCTCTACGCTCATATCGGCAAGGTACGCAGTCCCGACGTGCTGGTCATCATCGCCGATTTCCTCAACCATGTCTCTGATATCGATTGGGTTCTGGTCTCCGGCATTCACAACGACAAGCTGGTGGTCATTTTCCGCTGTGACGGCTACCGGAAAAGTGCCGGCAAACTGGCCGCCCAGGTGTTCGGCCAGATCGGTTCAGCCGGTGGGCACAAGGGTGCGGCTCGGGCGGAGGTGCCTCTCAAGGCACTGGAAATGACGGAGTATGACATTAACACCCAGACCTTGAAGCGTTTGACCATGCGCCATTTGAAATAGCATTCGCATGGACCGGCGCCTGACGGTTTTCAGGCTGACATACAGGATCTCGCGTAGCACGAACGACCGGGTCTCCGGTCTGAACACGATCAGAGCGGGGTGCTCCGATGCTCAAACCAACGACTTTGGCGATGATTCTGGCCGGGGGACGGGCCGACGAGCTGAACGTACTCACCTACTATCGTCCCAAGGCCGCCGTGCCATTCGGCGGCTTCGCCCGGGTTATCGATTTCGCGTTGTCCAACCTGATGAACTCCGGCATCGATAACGTTGCCATCCTCAGCCAGTACCGCAGCTATTCCCTGATCAACCATATCGGTACCGGTGCCGCCTGGGACATGATCGGTCGCTTCCGCGGCGTCTCCATCCTGCCGCCCTTTATCGATTCCCAGCAGAACGACTGGTATCGCGGCTCGGCCGACGCGGTCTACAAGAACCTCGATTTCATCCGCTACCATGACCCGGAAGAGATCCTGATCCTGTCCGGTGACCATATCTACCAGATGGATTATCAGGAGGTCATCCAGTACCATCATGAAAAACAGGCCGACCTGACTGTGGTCTGCAAGCGCGTGGCGCGCAAACGGGCTTCGCGGTTCGGTATGGCAGCCATTGATGATGAAGACGGCCGACGCGGCGGCAAGGTCGTCAACTACCAGGAAAAATCTGAGAATCCTGAGGGCGAGTGGTCGTCGCTGACCGTTCTTTGCTTTCGGCCCGAGGCGCTCTACCGGGTCTTGGAGGAGAATCAGGCGGACAACTCCTTTGAATTCGGCCGGGACATCATTCCTCGGCTGATGAGTCAGGGCAAACGCATCTACGGCTACAAATTCCACGGCTATTGGGGGTACACCCGGACGATCGCCGAATACTGGCAGGCCAACATGGATCTGCTCGGCTCGGAGCCGCTCATTAACATGGAACGCTGGGGCATTCGCACCAACCTCGATCACCGCAACCTGCGTGGACATCAGCCGGCACTGCTTGGCAGTGCAGCCAAGGTGTCCAACAGCCTGGTCTATAACGGCTGTTTGGTCGAAGGGACGGTCAAAAATTCCATTCTCTTCCCCGGTGTTCGGGTCGGCCCGGGCGCTGTCGTTGAAGATTCGGTCGTTTTCTTTGACAACCATATCGGCGCCGACTGCCACCTGCGCAAGACCATCGCCGATGTCAACACGGCTTATGGCGCTGGCGTGCGTATCGGCACGGAGGCAGGCGACGGCACCGAAGAGCTGACCGTGGTCGGCTGGAACAACAAGGTTCCGGCGGGCACGAATATCGGTTCCGGTGTCACCATCTCACCCTATCTGGATGCGGGCAAGTGGCCGGCGGTGGTCAAGCCTGGGGAGGTACTGTCATGAGAAGGCCGGCTGATGCACTCGTTCTGCTTCTCGCCGGCGGCGTCGGCAGCCGGCTGAACCAGCTGGTGGAGACCAGGGCCAAACCGGCGGTGACCTTCGGCGGCATCTACCGCATCATCGATTTCAGTCTGAGCAACGTGATGAACTCCGGTCTGACGCGAGTCGGCGTGCTCACCCAATACAAACCGCTGTCACTGATGGGGCATATCGGTACCGGTGAACCGTGGGATTTCTCGGGTCGCAGCCGTGGCGTCAAGATCCTGCCGCCGCGCACCGGTATGAAAGATTCCGACTGGTACCAGGGGACTGCCGATGCGGTCCGGAGAAATGTCGATTTCATCGAGTCCAATCCGACCGATGAGGTCCTCGTGTTGTCGGGCGATCATATCTACAACATGGATTTCGCCGCGATGATCGAGTACCACCGGTTCAAAAAGGCAGACATAACCGTGGGTATGATGGTGGTTCCGGAAAGCCAGATCCATCAGTTCGGGGCAGGTATCGTCAACGAAGATAACCGTATTGTCGATTGGGAGGAAAAACCGCAGGTACCGCGCACCAACCTGGCCTCGATGGGTATTTACGTGTTCGACCGGAAGTATCTGCTCAAAACGCTGGCGCGGGAGAAAAACGAGATCGATTTCGGCATGCACATCCTGCCCTGGGCGATCGAAAACGACAATGTCTTTGCCTATCCTTTCTATGGATATTGGCGGGATGTCGGTACCATCCAGGCCTATTGGGAAGCAAATATGGACCTGCTCCGTCCGGAGAGCGGTATTTCACCGGAAAGATGGCAGATTTTCACCAATGTCGAGACCGAGGGACGGCGCGCCGACCGGCCGGCCACCCGCTTCCTGGAGCACGCCGACGTTCGCAACTCCCTCATTTCCGCCGGCTGCATCATCAACGGCACGGTCATCAACTCGGTGCTGTCGCCGGGAGTGATCATCGAAGAAGGAGCCGTGGTGCGCGATTCGATCCTGTTCCGGGATTGCGTCGTGAAAAATAACGCCCAGCTCGACCTCGTCATCTCCGACAAGCTAACCAGGTTCTGTGCCGGGTGCGCCGTTGGTGTCGGCGAGCATCACGATATCGCCAACCGCCTCTACCCGAAGCATCTCTACACCGGCATTACCCTGATCGGCGAGTTTGCCAGAATACCGGAGAACATGCGCATCGGCCGCAACTGCATCGTCAGTTGCAATGCCACCAAAAAGATGTTTACCGTGCCGATGCTGCAGGACGGCGAATCGATCTGAACAGGAGTGTATCGCGACGACATCGACGACAACCAATCAACGATCGAGACGCCCCCAATCGCCGTCAAACCGTCGCCCAGACAGGCGTTGACACAATCAACGCCTGATGATATAAAGTGTTGCTCCGAGCAAATCACGCTCGCAGCAGACCAGCTTTTCCCGCCACCTCGCCCTCGTAGCTCAGTGGATAGAGCACAGGATTCCTAATCCTGGTGTCGCAGGTTCGATTCCTGCCGGGGGCACCAATGATTTCGGGTAATTATGTTTGAGTTTTTCAAGAGCATTTTTTGTTTCTGTGTAGATCCTGTGTAATTCTGTCTCGATATTTTAATGTGTATAAATCTGAACTTGATCTGACAAAAAAGAACGTCAAGTTTCAATTTGACCCGACAGCCATCACGATTCAACGCTCCCAAAATGCACAGGAATAGTCTCTCGTTTGGGAAGATGACAAAACTCATTACCTTCGATTTGGCAATGTTAACTTCAATGAAAAGTTAGAGTAATTACAGTGTCTTTGGTAATGTTTACGCTGCAGTTGCTCCATCCTGGCAATTCTAGAGAAGTTTGAATTTCTATCCTCTCATGAAACTCCTCAACTTAATAATCACTGGTAATACATTGATATTACCAGTGATAGCCTTAATCCCACATTGATTCTACTCGATAGAGCAAAACATCCTCAATCTGTTCTATCAATCAAGATTTTTACCAAAGAACTGCTCAAGTTTACTCATAGCCTCATTCACATATTCCGGTTTCCAATAGGTTTGGATATGGGTTGCACCGTCAATTAGAAACAATTCTTTATCTTTGGTATTGGTAGCCAGTTTGTACGCTTTTTCAGTCATATATAATGAATCAGCGTTGCTTCCCGCCATCATCAACAACGGCTGACTGATCAGATCCATGTTGCTTGCAGCATCAAAACTCATCAGGTCAAGCAGGCTGCTCATCGTGTACCTGAATGTCGAATTCGGGTGTGCGTGTGTCTTGCCGTAGTACACAAATCCCTCTCGATAGAGTTCAAAAGGCAATTTGGCTATTTGCTCATCGGTAAGTTTTGCATCTGCGGCATAAATGATTTCGCCACCTGCTGCTTCCTGCGCCCTTGCATCGGACGCGGCTTTCAACCTTTCCTGTATGGTTGATACCTGGGAATCCATATACCCGTTACGACGTACCAGTCCGGAATCGAACATGCTCAACGTTGCAATGGTTATAAAACGTTTGTCGGTTTGAGCCGCTTTCAATGAATACCCGCCACCTCCGCAGATACCGAGCAATCCTAATCTGTTTGCATCAACTCCAGGATACTGGGTGATATAATCTGCCATACCATGAATATCTTCAATTCGATTAGCAGGTTTGTCAATATTACGAGGCGTACCGCCACTTGCTCCTTGATAGGCAGCGTCAGCAGCGATGGTAATATATCCTTTTTCCGCTAGCCTTTGAGCATATAATCCGGCGACTTGCTCTTTCACTCCACCGTTCGGGTGGGCAACGACAACCGCAGGGTATCTATCGTCAGGATTATAACCGGCAGGTGTATAGACATTAGCGGCAATTTCCAGGCCATGGAGTTGATAAGAGACAGGATGGATATTTACTTTACCCTCTACATTTTCAGTGATAGCACCGAGGTACGTCAATGTATATGGGTTCTTTTTATAATCTGCTGCCAGAGCAGCGGTTCCTATTGAATTGATTGTTACAGCAACCATTAGTGCTGCACCTAAAATACTCATTTTCATCTTTTAACTTCTCCAAATAAATGCAATTTATTGATCTTCTTTTTAATTGGAATTGTTTATCCAAAACCTGATCGCATCATTCACCCAACCGGCTGCATCAGTACCAACACCAGTTCCAAAACCATGCCCGGCATGCTTGAACCTGTGATACTTAACTGTGACTCCTGCATCTTTCAGGTTATGAACACGTCTGTCTACGACTGATGCACTGGCGATGGGATCATCCGCACTTACCGTGATGAATGTCGGTGGAAAGCCTGGGGAATAAATTGAGTGCCCAGTGTAGGCAATGATCACGGCCCCTGGTTTGGGCAAATCACGGCCACCATAATAAGCTGTACCGTTTAAAGCGATATCACCTACCATCCGTGCTCCAGCAGAGCTTCCCCACAGTGAGTACCCTTCTTTTGACACGCCTAGTGTGTCTGCCTGATCGACAATAAAGGAAATCGCTGCAGCCAGATCTTCAGAAGCTTTCAGACCGCTTCCTGCCCTGTATTTCAGGACAAATGCGTTCAGTCCATTTTTGCTGATTTCAACTGCATGCGGAAACCCTTCGTGCAATGATCCGACATAGGAGAAACCGCCTCCCGGACAAATCACCGCAAAAGGCGCCCCCGGCTCACCCCTGAAAAAAAAGAGACCGGCAGAATGTTTGCCAGGATCTTGCCTCTTTTGTCGCTCGTTGTAGAAGTCGTAAAAGATTTCACGACCAGAGGCTACTTCGTCGATCATGTGATTGAGTGCTCCGACAACTATATCGGGGTTCACATGGCTATGATACGGAAGAAGTGACCCGACATCACCCAAGATTGCATCGAGCTGCTGTGGCCTGTTATCCCAAGGGAGAAGGTATTCACCAAACCCTCTAAACGCTGGATGTTCCACAACAGATCGAACAGAGTCTCCGGTAGTGACATGCAGATAATTCGAAGGTGTATTCACGCCCGTTGCTCCACCGTTATGGTGATCCGGCACATTTTGGTTTCCAATTGCATAACTGGAGAAAATACCAACCGTAAAGGCAACCATAAAGAGCAGTACTGTTGCATAACATCCAGACATTCTTTCCTTTTTCATAGGTTGATTATTTGCCATATCTCTCTTTGGTGACATAGTCCATCAGGTTACTGTTGAGCTACTAAGCCGCTCGGAAATTGGGTGTGACCTTGGAGCTTTCACCCTTTCGTGGGCGCTTCTACACCAGAAAAGGCTAGCACCCTATCGGGCAGACGTTGGCCACGCACTTCGATGGTCTTCACCGCAGCAGTCAGTTCAGCGATCTCCCCCTGTGTGAATTGAACCTCAGCCGCGCCGATATTTTCGATCATGTGCGTCATCACCGTCGTTCCAGGGATTGGCACTATCCAGGGTTTCTGCGCGATCAGCCAGGCAAGGGAGATCTGAACAGGAGATGCCTGCTTGCGGATTGCCCAGGTCTTTATCAGATCAACCAATTGCATATTGTGAGCGAGATTTTCCGGCGAGAATCTCGGCGTGATGGCCCGAAAATCGCCGGGTGCGAAGCGTGTGTTCGCATCGATCCAGCCGGTGAGTAATTGGCAGTCCAGAGGCCACCAGGGCACAAAGCCGATTTCCAACTCTTCGCAGAGCGGTATCACCTCCTTTTCCGGGTCTCGGGTCGCCATCGAGTACTCGTTTTGAATCGCCGTCAGCGGCAATACTGCATGAGCGCGACGGATCGTCTGTATTCCTGGCTCGGAAAGACCCCAATGCAGAACCTTACCTTCATCCATAAGCTCCTTGACTGCTCCGGCGACATCTTCAATCGGCACCTGTGGGTCGACACGGTGTTGATAGAGGAGGTCAATGTGGTCGGTCCGCAGCCGCTTGAGCGACCCTTCAACTGCACGCTTGATACTTTCGGGTCGGCTATTGAGTCCAGGGCCGCGTTCGCCGGTCTCCGGGTTTATGTTCCAGCCGAACTTGGTTGTGATCCTCACCTTATCGCGAAACGGTTCGATGGCCTCACCGAGGATACGCTCGTTTTCGAAAGGCCCGTATGCCTCTGCACAGTCGAAGAAGGTGACACCACGATTGTATGCTTCGCGGATGATGTTTATCATTTCCGGACGGTACGGTACTGTGGTTGTGTACTTGCGGTGCATGTTCTGGACGCCGAGGCCAATGCTTGACACCTCAAGTAAACCAAGCATACGTTTCCCCGGTTTTGCACAGCCCGTGGAGCTCTGTTCTTCCCCTTTGGCCGAAGCGGTAGCAAGACCGGGCAACATTGAGGCTGCTACCACACCTGCCACACTTGCCCCTGCTGCGATAAATGTGCGTCTATCCAGTGCTGTAATGCTGTTTTTTTTAGCGGGGTCTTTTTGTTTGTTATTCATATTATTATTCCTTTTTTTTCAGCAAGTTATCATTTATCAGTATCCATGATGCCAGATTCTTGATCACATCCTATTTGTTATATTGTTCATCACTAACATGTTCCATCCACTGAACCCTCAGCCCATTCAAAGGTTCAGAAACAGCCACATGAGACATCGCACTGTCAGGAGCGGCACCGTGCCAGTGACGTTCATTTGCTGGAATCCAGACGACATCACCGGGCAGTATCTCCTGAACAGACTCTCCTTCGGACTGAACCAGACCGCGTCCGGAAGTCACAATAAGAGTTTGTCCAACAGGGTGTGTATGCCAGGCCGTCCGAGCACCTGCTTCAAAATTGACGGTACCGCCGCCATAGCTGCCTGTTGCTTCTGAGGAAAACCTTGATTCAACTGTCGCTTTGCCGGTGAAATAGTCGGATGAGGCAACTACAGGAGATGCTTTTCTGGTAACTTTAAGTGCCTTTGGGCTTGCTTGGGGATCTGTGGTTCCAAGTGCTTCTGCTAGAATCAGGACGCTCCTGTCAGCAACGTGCCCACTGACTCTATCTCTTAGGACCTTAATAAAGTCATAAAGCTGCGCTTCGCTGTAGCCTATTCGCTTCGCTATTCCAAGATGCCCTTTTAGCATTGGTTCTGTTCCCGGGAGAGCAGCCAATGTACTGATTGTCACAAGTTCTCGCTGATTGTGGCTTAAGACATCTCGAACAAAGACGTCTGCAAAGAGATGCTCCACGAGAAACTTGTCGATAATCGGTGTGAACACAGGATACCCGCTGGTTCGGTGCGATATATCCCTGCCGACAAGTGTATTCCTGACCTTATTCCCGTATGCGTTCCGGTCAAAATTAGCAGGCAGGGGTGATGCTTCTTTACCAGCTTCATCGACCTTACCCTGTGCCTGGCGTTCATCCATAACGTCTATGAACGTATTGATTCCGATCAGAGCCCTGGGGAAACCTGCATAGGCATAGATATGGACAAGGGCTTCCTTGATCTCGTTTACGGTCAAGCCGTCATCAAGACCCTGATTCAGAGACTCTTTCAGTTTAGTGATATTGCCACTTGCAGTAAAAGAAGCAATGGGAACAAGTGCCTTTTCTTTCTTACTCAACTCCTTCGACGTGCTGTTTTCTGCGATAGCTATAGTACTCATGCCGAGAGAGGTTAAGAATATGGTCGTTAAGATTCGAAACAAATACTTTTTCATGATATCTCCGATAGTGATACTGTTTTGCAGCATCTCTTCGACATGAAATGCTGCAAGAAAATCTCTTTTAATCCAATCCTTTTTCTTTCAGGAAATCGCTCATCAAATCAGCGATTTCAAGATTGTTCAGATCCGAAAACGGGAAGTGGGTATTGCCGTGAATCCCGATTTCAGGCAAATGAACAACCGTGGCATCGCCACCGTGACGGTTGACAGCTTCCACCCACAGTTTTGCCATATCAAGACGGATTCGCCACTGGTCCTGCCCCGGGTTGTCCATGGGTTCTGCGGGGATATTGTCACCGTAATAGATAATGATGGGGATTTTGGTGAGCTTCATGAAATCCACCAGAGGAACGCTTTCGGCTTTAAGCGTTCCGCCGGAGCTTGGCATAGAAGGAGGAACTTCCCCTTCCGGGAAAATAAAACCCGAGCCCGGCTCATATGACACGACACCGCGTATCTTGTCGCTTTTCAGAACTGTCACCCAACCCATTCCACCGCTATGCGAATGCGTAATAAGAACACCAGGGCCGATCTTGTCAAACAGTGCTGCTACGGCTTCAGCATTAACATTGATATTGATTGGTGCGGTATCAGGTGTCATTTGTCGGAAGTATTGATTGAGACTCTCTGGTTCTTGAGAGAATTGAACCCCAGGGAAAAAATCAGGCCAAATACCGACCCGGAAAATATTGAACCACTTCTGTTCATCCGGTACAGCAGCTATGGTACCTGGTTGAGTGCTTCGTCCTGCGTTGCCTCGACGAGGTTGGTCAATCAGATAAACAGGAAAGTTCCGACGAAGAAAAATATTCTGAAATCCCTCGCGTCCATCGGGGGTTGTTTCCCAGGTCCTGGAGAACTGACCATAGCCATGCCAGAATACAAGGGGCAGTTGACGGGCGTCTTCTGGGATCTGGTAAAAGGTGTAGAGATGGTCACCATGAAGGGTTTGCCCTCCTGTTGCAGAGAGATTTTTTGGGTCAAATTCCCCTGGACTGGTGATGACTGTTCCACCTGCTGCAAAACTTCCCTGCTCTTTGATTGTAAGTGTTCCATTCTGTGTACTCCCACCGTTCATAGCGCATGAGGACGCAAGCAAACAGATGAGAATCAGTACTTGAGCATAAAACATCCTGGGTTCGTTCAGTTTCATATCTGCACTCCTGTTAATTCAATGATTGATTTCATCGTTAGTTAGCTGGAAATTGCAGCGTCCAACCAAGTGAGAAAGCTCTCTTTATAATGAACTATTATAGTGCCTGGAGTGCTGACACCGGTAGATTGATACTATGGAATAATTGCCCAATAATGCGAGCAATGTCACTTTTTCCTTCTCAAGACCCTATGTCGTGATGGTTTTTTGCTATAGATCAAGTTTTCTTTGACCAAGCCATTTGACTATTGCTGGATCATAATGATCGAAAAAACTGCTATTTAACCAGACGCATTAGCCAATGGGTCAGAATGGCATAAAGGGTAAAAATCGACAGATTCAGTAGACAAAAGGTTACCACTGCCTGATTCGGCAGATAGTAGTTCTCACTTGGCAGCATAAAGAGCTTGGAAGCCATTTCTCGCGAAAAAGATGCGTAGACCCCACCTCCGACAAGCAATATCATCGAAATAGCTTTTATTCTTATATACTTGTCCCAGCACATCGTTGGTATCAGGCGACAAAGCCAGTTCTGGATACGCTTCCAAAACAGGCCAACATGCATGCCTGCCATCACTAGGAGCCAGTAGGAGAGAGTGGCATGGATGAACAATAAGCGCTTAGTTCCCTCAATGCTGTCAAAGATAAACACAGTGCGGGAGATAAAAAATGCGCACCACAGCAAGGCTATCAAGATTCCAACAAGAGCAAGTTTTATAAAAAGATTAAGCCAACGCCTGAAAGAGTAATGCCCTTTAAAAAGCGCAAAAAACCAGTGCCGGTTAATGCCAATGTGAATGGCAATACAAAGCAGCATGATGGTTCCATTCCACTCATGAAAACGGTTACCTGTATAGAGATTGGCCTGGGAGAGTACAAAAGTGATAAGCAAAATCAGATCAACAATCAGGCGGGGTACTATTGTAACCCTCATTACAATCTCCAGAGAAGAACTTGATTGACCATCTATGCTGTCTCTTTAACCCAGCGGGTGACTTCTGGTGCAGCCTCTGCCACCACGTCCCGGCTGACAGTATACCCATTTCGCACTACTTCTGCCTTTGGCTGCAGATCGGCAATGGTGCGAATGGTACCGGAGAAGCCGCTGCCACCATGAGTGCTGAACGGAATTATTCGCTTGCCAGAGAAATCATATGTTTCCAGAAAGGTATAGAGAATCATTGGCAGATCTGCCCACCAATTAGGATAGCCGAGGAAAATGGTGTCGTAATCCTGAAAATTTTTCAACGGTTTTGCTATTGCAGGGCGATAATCCCGCATTTGCTCGATTTTGGCCTGGGCTATGAGTGGCTTATGATTCTGGGGCCATGGTTTCACTGGTTCAATGCGGAAGATCTCAGCACCAGTTGTCTCGGCGATAATCATGGCCACATACTGGGTATTCCCCAGCACTTTGCCGTTAATGACCACTGTGCTGTTTGCCTCGTCATTGCTCATGTTCTGTGGAGTCAAGGTCTCAGGCCATGAGAAGTAGACAACCAGGGTTTTCCCACTGCCGGATACTGCGGCCAATGCATGGTTTACGCTTGCAGGCACACCATAGGCGGCAATGCCCAGTGCCATGGTTTTTAGAAAAGTACGACGTGATGGTTGCATGATATGTGTTTCTTCCATAGAATTTGTTTCAGAGGTATTTTAACGATAGAAGGTGAACATGGAGCTCCTGTTACAGGGTGTTCCAGAGATTCAATCTGTAGTATTCAGCCAAGTTGGAAGGCTCTCTTATGATGAACTATTATAGTGCCTGGAGTGCTGACAGCGGTAGAATGATACTATGGAATAATTGCCCAATAATGCGAGAAACGTCACTTTTTCCTTCTCAAGACTCTATGTCGTGATAGTTTTTTGCTATAGATCAAGTTTTCTTTCCCCGAGCCACTTCACCATTGCCGGATCACGATGATCAAAGAAACTGCTACTACCCTGATCAAGGCTGGTAATGGCCTCCATATCTTCTGTGCTGAGGGTAAAATCAAAGATGCTCAGGTTCTCTACCATTCTCTCTTTGCGCACCGATTTCGGGATGGCCACAATTTTTCGCTGAACGAGCCAGCGCAAGACAACCTGTGCAATGGATTTATTATATTTATCACCGATGGATTGCAGTAATGCGTTGGTAAATAGATTGTTTTTCCCCTCGGCAAAAGGCCCCCAGGACTCAATCTGGATATTGTTTTCAACGAGGAATTGTTGGGATTTGATCTGCTGACAGAACGGATGGGTCTCGATCTGGTTGATTGCCGGGGCTATTTCATTATGAATCATCAAGTCCATAACTCTGTCCGGATGAAAATTGCTCACACCAATGGCCTTGACTTTGCCGTCTTTATAGAGTTCTTCCATTGCTCGCCAGGCACCATGGACGTCACCATAAGGCTGATGGATGAGATAAAGATCCAGGTAATCCAGCTGTAGTTTTTTAAGCGATTTATCAAAAGCCTTTTTAGTCTTCTCGTAGCCGGCATCCTGTAGCCATAGCTTTGTTGTCACAAACAGCTCTTCACGTGGGATTCCACTGTTTTTTATACCATCACCAACTGCCTCCTCATTCAGATAGGACGCTGCCGTGTCAAGCAAGCGATACCCTGTCTCCAGGGCACCAATAACAACTCGCTCGCATTCTTTGTGGTCGGAAATCTGAAAGACGCCAAATCCCAGAACTGGCATTTGCACGTCATTATTTAAAACAATTTTTTCCATGATATGTACTCCTTTCAATATTTTTTTGTATTGTGAGCCTCAGTATTTGCAGTTAGTCCAGGTTTCCTGAACTTTGCAGGTAAAAGCAATGTAGTGGAGAGGAGGCAACCAATTCCACAAAACGCAATAATCCATCCCATGGGACAGGGGGTGCCGTCTGCGAAAACACCGAGAAGGCCGGAGCCGAAGATGCCGCTACCGTATTGAAGAGCACCTGTCAGCGCAGAAACGGCACCTGCCCGCTCAGGGAAAAGAGCCATGGCACCGGTGATGGAGTTAGCCACAATCAGACCGGTGGTGGAGGCAAATACCAAGAGCGGTACAACCAGTCCCCAGAGTCCTCCCCAACCGCTGCCGGCTGCAATCGCAGTGACGATAGCCGCAAGGGCGCAGACGAAACAACCAGCCAGCAACACCTTGTCGTAGCCATACCGCAGAACCAGTCGCGAATTGAGAATATTGGCAAGCATGATACCGACAATACCAAGACCAAACAGCAAACCGTAATTCTCTGCAGGTACGTGATAGTAGCTGATGTAGGCGAAAGGGGTTCCCGCAACATAGGCATACATTCCGGCATATAGAAACGCACCTGTTCCGATATAACCGAGCACACGTTTGTCGCGCAGGATTGTAATATAGCGTAGCATTGCCCGGCCAAGCGGTTCATGATTGCGTCTGGCGGCAGGCAGGGTTTCGGGAATCGTCAGCAGAGCGGCGAGAGTTATCACCCCGACTCCGACCAACACCCAGAAAATTGCCCGCCATCCGGAAAATGCTAAAATCTGCCCACCGACAGACGGCCCTATGAGTGGCGCGATGGCCATTACGGTTATCAAAGTGGACAGCATCTGGGCAGCACGATTGCCTTCATAGAGATCACGGACCATTGCGCGGGACAAGGCAACGCCTGCACATGCACCTATAGCCTGAACGATCCGCCATATAATCAGTTGATTTGTACTGTCGGCCAGGGCACAGCCTGCCGACCCGATGACAAACATAATCAGCCCGACAGCCACCGAAGGACGACGTCCGTAGCGGTCACTGATCGGTCCCCAAAAAAGCTGCCCGAGACTGAAGCCTATGAGATAGCCGGAAATGGTTAACTCGATCATCCCCGCATCCGCACCAAGCGACCTGCCCATGAGCGGCATAGCCGGCAGGTACAGGTCCGTGGAGATTGAAGCAAACCCCATCAGTAGACTCAGGACTGAGAGAATATACCATCCAGGTTTTAAAGGAATAGGTTCTGTTATCACCCTATTCTTTGAGGATTTTATGCGTAATGGCAATGACATCTATGCTTCCTGCGCTGTTGGGCGGAAAAGGATTTCATTGATATCGACCTCTTCCGGTTGGCTTATGGCAAAAGCGACAACCCGGGCGAAGGAATCGGCTGGTATTGCGTATTCTTCGTAAAACCCCTGCATAACTTCCTGTACATCCCCTTCGGTAATACTGTTTGGCAGTTCTGTTGCAACCGCTCCCGGAGAGATAATTGTTGTACGGATGTTATATGGTTTGACCTCCTGCCGAAGCCCCTCAGATAATGCACGAACAGCAAATTTCGTCGCGGCATACACTGCAGCACCTGGACGAACCTTATGACCTGCAACAGAGGAAACATTAATGAAATGCCCCGACTTCTGTTCTTTCATGTAGGGTAGTGCTGCAGCGATGCCATGCAGTACTCCTCGGAGATTCACATCGATCATGTTGTTCCAGTCATCGAGCTTGAGACGTTCAAGTGGCGAGTGGGGCATCAGACCTGCATTATTGATCATGACATCAATTCGCCCGAATTCCGTGACTGCAGCATCAACAAGGGTCTGAACCTGCTCGGCAATGGTAACATCCGTTGTCACCGCAAGGGCCTGGCCGCCGCTGGCTTTCAATTCTTCAGCCAGTGCGGCAATGCGCTCCGAGCGGCGGGCAGCCAGGACTATGGTTGCACCTTCGTTATTTAAACGGCGGGCTGCTGCTTCACCGAGTCCGCTGCTTGCACCTGTTATGACAATGACTTTGCCTTCTATATTATTGCTCATTTATATTCCTCGTTATTTTCCTACTCGTTCGGCGTATTCAGCGGGGTATCGATCTCCAGCTATCTCTATACTGGTAAGCGCTGTATTGATTTCACTCAGCTCATCTTTTGTCAGCGCAATATCAGCCGCTCCCAGATTGTCCATAAGACGATGGAGCTTACGGGTTCCTGGGATGGGTACAATCCACGGTTTTTGGGCCAATACCCAGGATAGGGCTATTTGGGCGGGGGTTGCGTTTTTGTCAGCAGCAATTCGTTTCACCAGATTCACCAGCACCTGATTGGCATCAAGGTTTTCTGCCGAAAAACGTGGGACAATACTGCGGAAGTCGGAGTTGTCAAAGGTTGTGCTCCTGTCAAATCTACCGGTCAGAAATCCTTTCCCGAGGGGGCTAAACGGTACAAAACCAATGCCAAGTTCTTCTAGGGTCGGCAACAGCTCTTCTTCAGGTTGACGCCACATCATTGAGTATTCGCTTTGAACTGCAGAAACCGGTTGCACAGCATGAGCGCGACGTATGGTCTGTACGCCCGCCTCGGAAAGTCCCCAACTTCCGACCTTACCTTCTTTGATTAAGTCTTGAATCGTACCCGCTACTTCCTCAATTTCCACCTGTGGATCGACACGATGAAGGTAGTAAAGGTCTAGAACATCCACTTGCAGACGCTTAAGGGAGCCTTCAACCGTTTGTCTTATAGTTGAGGGTTTACTATCCAAAACCTGCTTCCAGTTTTCAATCTGTATCCCAAATTTTGTGGCTATGGCCACTTTGCCCTTGAATGGGGCCAGGGCCTCACCAACCAGCTCTTCATTTGTGTATGGGCCATATACTTCAGCTGTATCGAAAAATGTAACTCCTTCATCAACTGCTTTGGTTATCAGCTCAATCATTTCTTTTTTATCTGCAGGAGGACCATAACCGTGGCTCATGCCCATGCAACCCAGTCCGATGGCTGAGACCTCCAAATCACTGTTTCCAAGTTTGCGTTTTTGCATTTTGTTCTCCTTTCAATTGTCTTGTATTGCATCGTCGGAAATATGGTCCGGCAATTTGTAGCCCTCACGCTGTACACATGGGGGGTTGATGTCGGATATACTAATGCTGTGCGGACAAGAACCGGTAGATCAATCCTGCTCAATTATTGCCTGATAATATGAAGGCGGCGAAATATGCCGGGGCATTTAGAAAAACAGGAATGAAAATTCTAGGGGGCGATGGGGGAACTAAAGTTTGGACAGATAGACGGAGAGAAAGGGAGACTTTAAATTTCACCTTTCGGAGAATCAGGCAATAATACAAGAGTATTAGTCTACCACTGGTTTACGAAAAGGCATATATTGGAATAGTAGGTAAATCGATACTCCGGTTTTTTGCCGGTTATAAGGGTTTGAGTAGACACCACTAGGGGAAGAACAGGTCAAATTATATGAAAGCAATACATTTTATACCGGAGATCTTTCGCTTCAGCAAGCTCTCGCTATCAAGCAGGATTACACTCTATTTCGCAGTTTTCGGCCTGCTGATTTTCTATTTAACTTCTATTGCATGGATTTTCGTATCACAAAAAAACCTTGCGGATTCAATTACCCGTATTGTTCGAACGGAAATTTCGGAAATGAATGTCGATGAATCTGGTGATGTGTGGTGGAATTTGATCAACAAAGAACATCATGAACTGAGAGCCCTTTCACGGACATTGGCCAATCTTACCTCGAGTGCTCACACTATTCTGGATACCTCGATCTATGGACGTGCCGCCAATAATCAGCCCTGGCAGAGATTACATCTTGATGAAGATGATACTGTGAGAGTGGCCCCCATCGATCAGGCAAAGGTCAAGGACCTTTCCTCACATTATGAAAAGCGACTTGTAGGTTCGGATTCGAATTTGTTTTTGAGCTCCCACAAAATCGCCTTGTTTGTCAATATCACATCTCCGTCAGACAGGGGAGAATACCTTTATAAAGTTACTATTGATAAACAGGGAATCTCATGTCTCTTGAAGAACGGGGTTCTAAATTTCATTTTCATCTCGTTGGGAGCATTAATCGTTTTCCGAATAGTAGCACATTTTTTTGCCGGCAGGCTTGTCAGGCCAGTGACACAACTGTCCGAGGCTGCCACCAGAGTGGCAGAAGGAGATTTCAGCTTTCAGGTTCCTCCGGTAGGTGATTCTGAAATAGGAGAACTCAGGGAAAATTTCAATAAAATGATCATTGGGTTAAGAGATATACACCGAATGAGACAATTAGAGGTTGATGTTGAAAGAGCCAGGGAGTTTCAGCAGAATTTTCTTCCCAGAGAAATTCCAAACCTTGCGAATTGGGATATCGCTACCTGTTTTGATCCTGCCAAGAAAGTATCCGGAGATTTCTACGATGTTTTTGAGCTGCCGGGCAAAAGACTGGGACTTGTCATCGCTGATGTGGCAGACAAAGGTATTGGACCGGGGCTTTATATGGCTCTCATTCGAAGTCTGATACGGGTGTATTCCGAACAGTTTTTTACCGCGAAGGCTACAGATGTTTTACAAATCGGGCCTCGCTCTGGGCAGAAATATAGAGAACTCCAAAGCAAAGAGCAAAGGGTTGTGCAAATGACAAACGAATATTTTGTGCGCCACCACGGGCAAGAGGGGATGTTTGCCACGCTGTTTTTCGGTGTACTGGAAGTAGAGAGTGGTGATCTCGTCTATATCAACGGAGGACATGAGCCACTCTATATAATCGGCAGGAATGGTATAAAACAGGAACTCGCTCCGACAGGACCTGCCGTGGGAGTGATGGCCGATATAAATTATAAAGCCGGTAAACTCCAATTGGCCCCTGGCGACACCCTTTTCGGCTTTACAGATGGAGTGACAGAAGCCATGAATTCAAGAGATGAGCTGTTTAGCCGGTCGCGCGTGCAGGAAATCCTTGGTCAGCCCATTAATTCCTCAAGAGAGTTGCTTGATAAGATCAGGCAGCAGGTATTCTCTTTTGAAGGGAATACTTCACGCTCAGACGATCTGACCATGTTAGCGATTCAACGTCTGATATGACAACAGATTGAAAATGTTTATGGTATCAATCACATTAAGCGAATTGTAAAACAGGTGGAGCCAATGAAAGAGAAAATCGTAAACGAGAATATAAAAAACGCATTGGTCTCATTGGGGACAAGCATTGCCAAGTGGACCGATGGAATGGAGCGGATAGAGACACTGGTTCCTGGACTTGCCCTCTTTAAAAGATATGAGCCGACCGATCCCATGGGTGGCATGTACGAGCCTGGTATCTGTATAATCGCCCAAGGAGAAAAGCGTGTTTTACTTGGAAATGAAACCTACGTGTATGATGCTGATCATTATTTGATTACAGCGGTACATCTCCCAACGATAGCAGAAGTCACTTCCGCAAGTAAGGATAAACCATACCTCGGGCTTCGGTTAAAATTTGACCTCCAGGACCTTTCCCAGTTGATGGCAGACAGTAAACTACCCCCACCACGTGTTCAACAATCACCGCGAGGAATAGCAACCGGAAAAGTTACTTTACCACTCCTCTCATGTTTTGGCAGGTTGATTGATCTCCTTGAAGAAGAGGAAGATATTCCTGTTTTGGCCCCGGTAATAACGAGAGAGATTACGTACCGTTTGCTTACAGGGGATCAAGGAAAACGTTTACGACAAATAGCTGCCGTATTCAGCCAGGGACGTCAAATAGCACAAACAATCGATTGGATAAAAAGTAATTATGCTGAACCAATCCGTATCGAAGATCTAGCAAAACAGGTCAATATGAGTATCTCCACGTTCCATCATCATTTCAAATCAATTACTGCAATGACCCCGCTGCAATTTCAGAAAAATTTAAGATTGAATGAAGCACGAAGATTAATGCTTGCCGAACCGACAGATGCAGCTACCGTATCCTTCCTGGTTGGCTATGAAAGCCCGTCACAATTCAACCGTGAATACAGCCGCTTGTTTGGTGCTCCACCATTGCGGGATATCAAAAAATTAAGAGAGATGCCTAATGAAGGAATGGCATGATGTGCTATTTTGAAGACCGGATGCAGTTTGGAAACACCGAGTAGTAACCTGCCACTCCTAATCTCAATATCGTTTCATTGGAATTCGTACTAACCTTACCACTGTATCCAAACAACAAAACAGTCTGAAAGCCTAGAAATAAAAAGGCAATACCCTATTAGAGATAATCCATGATCAGTTGAAGGACCACATTTTGTCAGGATCACAGAGGCTCGCATTGGCAATATTAACCATTTAAGAAATTCTGCAAATTTACACTATTCCTGTCTATACGTAACAAAATTCAGACCCCATAAATGATATACTGAGGTCATTAACGTTCTGTTTTTTCTGAAAAAGAAAAAGGAGGCGATGATGACCGAAGAACTCAGTCTGGTAAAAACGTCCGTTTTTGATCAAAAAACCGGATTCACCTATCATTCTGGCAGCAAAACCGCCCATTACCACAATAGCAGCGCCGAACTTAAGCGCTATACAACCCACCGATGGTGCTCACGTCTGGCGGCCAGCAAACTTCCTGGCGCTGATCTGGCCGTTGAATATTTGTACGCCAAGTACATCAGGAATCTCTCAGTGAGCACAATCCAGCAGTCGGGCGGT
>NZ_FQXS01000025.1 GCF_900130015.1 Desulfofustis glycolicus DSM 9705
ACGCCTTGATATCAATCGGTTGCTCTTCTTTCTTGCCGGTATCGAAAACATCGGCGGCATGTTCGCTCAACTGCTTTTTCCACTGGGTAATTTGGTTCGGGTGAACCTCGAACTGTTGTGCCAGCTCAGCAAGAGTCTTGTCTCCGGCGAGAGCTGCCAATGCCACTTTTGCCTTGAAGGCCCCGGAATGTTTTCTTCGTCTTTTCTTTGCCATGTTTCTGCTCCATTGTTATAGCCATTTGGCCAGTCAAAATGGTAGCAGATCTTCCACTTAACGGCTTGTCCAAATTTCCGGGGCCACCTCTTCATCACCATTTAGATTATCCGCTCCCTCGCCCCCCATAATGGTATCGTTCCCGCGCTCTCCAAACACAACATCGTTACCGGTCCCAGCATCGACAATATCATTCCCGCCACCGGCAAAGATCCAGTCATCACCCGCACCGGCATCAATGATATCATTTCCGTGATCAGCGGGGTCACCCCAGGACCAGGTAATACCACCGCCATACGTACGCCGGTAAATGGTTACGTCGCCCGGTTCAATCTCCCGGGTCACCTCCCAGGGATCGAGCGCATACCACCAGCCCATGTGAGCATCACCTTCTATCGTGTCGTTGCCTGCACCACCATAGATTGTATCGTTGCCGATACCGCCGGCAAGGATATCGTCGCCATGCCAGCCGTACAGGGTGTCGTCTCCTTCCTGCCCGCTCAGCAGGTCACCTCTTGCACCGGTACCCGTCCCATCGGCATAGGCCTCGTGTATCTCTTCGACGCTCATCCTGACGTCGGCATAGAGGATATCGTTGCCGGTGTCGCCAAACACCGCATCGCTTCCCTCGCCGCCGATGAGGATGCCCCATCCTCCGCCTTTCTCGATCCAGTCGTCACCCGCGCCGCCGTCGACGATGTCATTTCCGCCGCGATAGGCGTACAACCAGTCGACACCACCATAGCCATAGAGTTCATCATTGTCCGGGGTATCGTAGAGGGTGTCTTCCTTATCAGGGGCCGGTGCTTCGTAATCAAGGATATAGTTCCCCCAATCATCCCAGTCATAATAGGGGTCGCCATCATCGTTATGAAACACCTTCCACTCATAATCCCCCACAGCGGTATAACTGCCTGGTTCCGGGGCCTCTGGCTCCCCTTCAGGCTCCTGCAGCGTTATCCCGAACCGTCCGTCCTCCCAGTTCTCGATAATAGCGGTTTTATTGCTGCTCAGTTCGATGGTAAATCGCCCGCCGCCGGTCGTTCCTTCAAGCCCGGTTCCCTCGTGACGGTAGCGGCCCTCGGCAATCTGCTCCCAGACACCACCTAATATCGTGCCATCATCAAGTCGAATGATGCCGTCATTATCTTCATCGGAGATATAGTCGGTCTCACCAATCGCCGCCGCTGCCGCACCGACGATATAGATATCGAGACCACTGCCGCCATGCAGATGGTTTACTCCGCCGCCACCGCTCAGCGTGTCCTTATCATCTTCTCCATAGATGGTATCATCGCCCAGTCCGCCATTAAGGATGTCGCCCCCAGCCCCGCCATAGATGGTATCGTCGCCGGCGGATCCGGTGATCGTGTCGACCTTATCGCCCCCTTCAATATGCTTGGTGCCGATGAGTGTTGTGCCGGACAGGTCGATGGTATCATTGAGGTCGGTACCGGCGATGATATCCTCCCCGCCACCACCGTTGATAAATTCAACCGTCTTCTCCCCGAAAAACTCATGGAGTCGGATGGTATCGTTACCGGCGCTTCCTTGGATGGTGTCCTCGTCGTCGCCACCGATAAAAATATCGTAGTCTTCATCTTCACCCATGATAAAGAAGATATCGTTTCCCGAGCCACCATACAGCGTGTCCTGGCCTTTGCCGCCTTCAAGATAATCGTTACCGCCATGGCCATAGATCGTATCGTTGCCGCCCATGCCGTACAGATGATCATCGAATTTGTCGCCACGACCTGGAATGTTGGTGCCCTCGATACTACTATCATCGCCTTCACTGCCGAAAATTATACTCCTTCTTGGAGCAGGAAGACCAGGCTGTTGTTCAAGAGTGAAAGGAATCCCCAGATCTTGAAAATAATCAATGGCTTCAAGAGGATGGATGCTGTAGTAGAGGAAGGCGGCTCGGTCTTCGAGATATTTTTCTGACCGGCCGTCTGGGTTTGCTGGTGAACCCGCCCTTTCTTCATGGAAAGGAGTCAGATTTAGCAGGGCGGCTATTGTGTCTGTGTCACCACTTAAAGCGGCACTAGTGAGAGAAGGTAGGGAACTATTAATGTAGTTTTTCAGATTGCTGCTTGTACCTTCAAAATCCAGAGTGAAATCATCGACCAAATTTTTCAGCAGTTGAATTGTTGCCTCCCTATTTGCCCAGAAAAAAGATGTTAAATCTGATCCATTATTTGTGGAGGAAGAATTTTTTATTACAAGTCTATCCTCATTCCCTCGGTACTCCAATCTGAGCATCTTGCTCTCATCCCCACCCACCTGATCATTCCATAACCTCACTGTCCATTGAGCTGAATCCTTCAATGTATGCTCGGTCTCCGTCTCATTACCTTGAGTATCCAAATGCTTAACAGTAACTACTCTATCTTGCCAATACTGTTCTAAAGCAAGTTCCAAATTATTTACATTTAACTCAAGATGATCATCATCACTATTGTATCTGGCAGTATACTCGGTGCCGAATACATGATCCCAGCCTTCATGGAAAAGGGCAGTGGCTCCGTTGCCAAAAAAATACCCTAGTGTATTTCCTCCTGCTGCTAACGCAATCAATGCAGGTGAAAACTCTGGTAATATTACACTTCCACCTACACCTAAAGCCTGCACAGCTTTAGCTGTAAAATAGCTTACAATGGCACCAAAATTTTCAGCAAAAATAACCTCATATACGGAATTGCGGGGTTGCCCTTCTTCATACCCGCTCAAATCAAGAGTCGTAGAAGCAAGAACTCCTTCTGCGACTATTACAAAAACACCCAGATTTGGTGCGCCAGCTGCAGTGGTTGCCACACCATTGAACCAATTTGTAAAATCAATTATCAAATCCGGAGTATCTGTTGACAACGTAGCTAGAATAGTATCTTTGGATGTCTGATCCACACCCATCTCATCAAGCTTTTCTCCGACTTTTTGTCGAAATGCTACCCAAAGATCATTGCTATTTTTAGCTTCCATTTAACTCCACCCTTTATGAGATTATTCTAAAAATCAGCGCCACTCATATCCATGAACAGTTTTTGTCCAATATTTTTCTTCCAAAACATCCGTCATCCCCATCAACCGCAATTCATATGGAAATAAATTCCGTAAAACCATCTTTCTTGCGTCTCTTGGTGATATTGATTCTCCCTGGAATTCTCTCATATCTTCTTCCCCAGGTAACGGATCACCACATTTCTTTTCTGTTATGAAGTTGGTGAATCTGGCAATGTCAGAATTAATGGCAATTTCATAGAACATCTTCGCCGTTTGTTTATTCTGCATCTGATCCCATGAAGGAGGGCTATTTCCCCTGCCGTCAACAAACTCTCTCCTGGCATCGCGCAGGTAACCAAGATATTTATCACTACAGTCAAAATGACGTGCCCATATTCGGGCATCAAAAACATTGACAAGGGTCATTATCAATCCCATCTGCCGCATGGCATCGACTTTTGGTTTTTTTTGAATGAAAGCTGTTACTTTATTTGATTGTTGCCACTTATCCGGCAAATCGCGGAGCCAAACTGCCAACTTTTCATCCCTGGCTGTCAACTCCGGCATCTGTGCATAGAAACGTCTCGAGTTTTTATACATTTTCGTATAGCTACGAGGGGCGTTATAGGCATAGTACTGTGCCTCTCCAGCAAAATTCCTCAAATAATGGAACTCCTCTATTTTCGGATCGGCAAAGTGTTTAGTTGCCATCGTTTCCAAGCAAAACCAGACAAGATCCATATATTTGTTTTTTTTGGGCAACAGTGGAGTTTTGCCAAGCAAAGCATCTTCATCCGTTACAATCTCGCCATTTATGCCCTTGAACTGTTCGTACCCCAGTTCTCTATCGCTGAATATATTATGAGGTAGTTCGTTGTTTTTTGAGTAGATATAGACAAACCACAAGTCCGCCCAAACACCTTTTTCTCCATCTTCTTCAGGAAGCTTGCTGACTCCCAAGTTATATATAGTTCTTTGCAAAAGGTTGAGAGGAACCAAGATGTTAAATCTATCTGGATGGCCAAAAAAAACACTGGCCAACTTCCTGTGGAAAAAAACTACCTGCCCGGCAACAAAATATTCTTTGGCTTCAAGATTGGCGTTATCCGCTCCAATCCATTCAGAGCGCTGTCGAAGATACAGCGACGAGTTAAAGGCTATGAGAATAATTACTATAAGAAAAAGAATCCTCCTATGTCTTTGCCATTTAAAGCGAAATCCTTCCAAAGAATCTCCGGCTTTCTTCATTTTACTTATCTTGCGAAAATGGTTCAATCCTGCCACTAAAACATATGGAACAACAAAGTAGAAAAAGAGAAGCGCTATGGTGCAGAGGAGAAAAAATAACCCTCCAAACAAATGAAGAGAAAATTGCATAATTACCTATTTTGATTTAATATTTAAAATACGAGCTCCGAATAACGGCCATGTCGTGCAATGTTTTCACTTGCTCCTAGTCCCGCACCTTTGACAAAACCCACGGTTAATGAGGTCAGAAGAAAACTTCATCCAGGGTTAATGGGATTCCACTTTGTGGTAACAGTCATATATTTGCCTGCGATTCCCGTTCACTTTCTCCTGAAACGGCACCTGGATTTTTAAGGCAGTCATATATGCCCGACTCTTCGTTCGTCTTCCGACGCTGGGAAACTTCATTTTGCCTACCATACAAAAGAACACCCGGTCAACAGCAAAAAACCACATGATTCCGGTATGTCGAACACCATCTGGCCATCTTCCCTTACCAGTAAAGGCTTTGCTCCATTTTTTATTATTATCCGCTCACCAAAAAAAAATTCTATTTGGTTTCAGTTCGTTATATGGAGATTCGAGGTCTGCCCCCTCCTTTTCCGCCGCAATCCCTTACTGCGCTTGCCGGAAAATTGTAAATACTGCTATATATTGATAGGTGACTGGTCTCTGCCAGACATATTTATTCACTGGCTGATCAGCATCGGTGCTTTCCCGTTTTCGTTCCTGCTTCCCTCGTTTCCGGGAACAAAATCACTCCCATTTTCATCAGCCACATGACGGTTAATACCACCCTGGTTTTTTGGACCGGTTGCAATTTATGAACAAGTTCGCCAACTGAAATGCTCTTTTGTGTTTCGAGTTTTTCAAGTATCTGTCCGATGGTCCGATCATCGCACATGACCGGGCGGGCAAAACTGAACAGAGGGTGTGAACAACGTGTCGACCATTCTTTTCGTGCCTCGCTCTTTCGTATTTCCACAGATGTATCAGGGGTTAAGGTCAATGTCGGGTAATGGGAAAACAGGGCAAGGGGATCAGGACGCGAGGGATTCTGTGAGATATAGTTGGTCTTGTCGAAGGAGGTTGCATTGACGGGCATGCATGAACTGCTGTTGGCGGTAGGTACGGTCGGTCTCTGCAGGCGTTGATTGTTGCCCTGCCTGATATGGCCAAGCTCGTGCCACAGGTCTTGATAGTGTCGAACGATATGGCGCCAGTCGAAATTCTGGGCCACGTGCTGCGCCCCTGCCCGGCCCATCTTCTCTCTCAGGTCGGCGGACTCAACCAGGATCAGAAGTTTTTCCGTCAACGCATCGATATCCACCGCCACGGTCTGCTACAAATAACCGATATAGCGATCATAATTGAGCGATCGGTTGGCGTATGCCTGGGCGATATGCTCAGCGCACCCCGACGGCGGCTGTGCTGTGGGGATGCGAAAGCCGTCCTGACCGTCTTTGACGGTTTCCCGATACCCGTTCCAATCGGTAACTACCACCGGAAGGGTTGCCGCCATCGCCTCGAGCGGCGTGATGCCGAAGGTTTCCTGAATATTGTCGGACAACGAGCAAAAGATATCGGCCGTATACCAGACATACTCGCGTACCAGCTTTAGCCGGCCGTCGAGAAGGGTAAGGGTAACTGAAGGACAGAATCGTTCGGCACCGTCAACAAAGGTTTGACGGATCGAGTCGTTGGCAAACCATCCGGCCAAAATGAGATGAATGTTCTTTGTCGAACGACGAGCGACCTCCTCCAGGGCCAGATACATCGGCAACGGATGCGCCTTGGCATGGAACGCGAGCCGGCCGACGAACAGAACCCGGACCTCCTCTTCGTTTCTCGATGACAGCAACTCATCAAACGCCGTGATGCCGGTCGCAGGCAATCCCTTCTTATATTCCTCTCTTCTCCGGTCGAACTGCCGGCAATCCACCCCCAGCGGAATGACCGGGAGCTGACCACGAAAGCAAACGCTGGAGCCAAAACGCTGCTGCAGATCCGCAGCGTATCCTTGGAAGAAATGCTCCACCATTTTCTTCACCGCGTGTGACGTGCAAATGACTGCATCCCATGGTTCCAGCGGCGCGACAATCAACTCTGCCAGCGCATCCATGATGGCAAGCGATGCCGTCGTGTGGGTGATGCCGCATAAACTGTAGGCGGCAGACTGAACACCCCGCCGCCCCCACGCCAGCGGAGCGAGTGCCGGCGAAGGATAAAAGAGGCAACCGATTTTGCTCAATGATACATGGTCGCTGCTGGAAACATATTGGGTCGGCAACGGTGGCCGCAAAACCTCAGTGAGGGTATCCTGCCGAAAGAAAGCCAGCTGTTGGCGGAACCTGTCGTAACAAGTGGCATCGTGACTGCAGCATACCAGCCGGTCGATATCGGCAAAACCGGCAAAACCACGCAGGAAGGCTTCCCCCGCCGCCTGGCGGCCCATGAGCTTGCTGCCGGAGGTGTCATACCCGTCAGGGACGTAGAACAACGCTGCGTTATCGGTCATTGGCTATCAAACAAGTATGAGAAGTCGGAGACAAACGACTCATCCCCGAAAAGGTAACAACCATTGGTAAACCTGGTGATCTGTTGCTCCAGCTTTGGGGCCAAAGCGTCTCGAAAAAGATCGCCATAGGTTTTCTGCCGCGTGTCATCCGTGGTCCCGAGATGCCGATAATCAGGATGCGGCACAATGACATTCGAGCGTTCACCGCATCTGTTGGCACGATAGCTGGTCCACCGGTATTCTGCCGGATCGGTGACCAGGCCGTTACGGAGGGGGTTGCTTTCTATATACCTCTGACAGAGCAGGACATGGTTTCCACCCTGCACCAGGCAGGAGCGAAACCGGCTTTCCCAAAGCGGTCCCTGCCGCCGATAAGTGCTGTTGACATGATTGGTATATCGCTGCCCGACCTGTTTCATCATGGTTGAGGGGCTGGTCTTCGCCAACGGGGTAAACAAGAGATGAACATGGGTCGGCAGCAGTGCATAGGCGTGAATCAGGCACCCGGATGGAAGAGCATATTCTTTGAGCAAATCGAGATAGAGGAGATAATCGTCAGCGGCCCAGAAGCACGGCTGCCGCAAGCGCCCCCGATGAATAACATGGACGGTTATCCCCGGTATGATCACACGAATGCGGCGCGGCATCACTCTTCCCCTCGGTGCAACTGAATGTGATTACTTGACCTCAAAAAGTATTCAGCTTACCAAGAGGATCTGACAATTTTCTGACAGACCACCTCACTCTCTCGTTTTTCCTGAAAAAAGATACGGATTTTGAAAAGAAGTTCTGTGGCGGGACGTTCCGAAGCGAAATGAGACGTTGTTAGGGATCGATGATAATTGGCGTATTCATCTCCACCAGTTGCCAGATCGCTTCCGTTCACCTTTCCGAACCGGCACGATATCGACACCCGGCTCGGCGTGAAGGCCAACCGACCACAACAACACATGAAGTAGGACAAGAATGTATCTCACGATCTTCATTTGCTGCAGCGATTTGTTGGAGCGTGGCAGACGGAAGGGCACCTCATCCCTTGCTGCCTCGAAGGTATCACCAGCGCACCAGCAGTGATTGCGATTGTCAAATACCAGTTTTTCTTTGCTCTGCCAGGAACTGTTCAATAAGAAACCGGGCAATGCTGATCCGCGGCGGCAGCCGGGGCAGCCGATCGGCGGTGAACCAGGCGGCGTCCTCGAGTTCGTCCCGATTCACCCGGATCTCGCCGCGCAGATAGCGGCAGGTGAAGCCGACCATCAGGGAGTAGGGAAACGGCCAGGGCTGACTGGCGACATAGGTGATGCCGTTCACTTCGATGCCCACCTCTTCACCAATTTCCCGGGCGACTGCCCCCTCAAGGGTCTCCCCCGGTTCGACGAATCCGGCCAGGGTGCTGTACATGCCGGCGGGGAACCGAGGTGCCCTGCCAAGCAGAATCGCATCATCGCGGATAACGGCCATGATCACCGCCGGCGCCAATCGGGGGTAAGCCGTTGCCGCGCAGGCGCTGCAGACTTTTACCGCCTCCCCGCTCTTTTCGGTGAGCCGCGTGCCGCAACTCCCGCAAAATACATGACTCCGGTGCCAGGTCAGGATCTGATCGGCACGTCCGGCGATCAACCATAACTCGTTGCCGAGCAGATCGGCCGCCTGGCGTAGACCGATCGGCTCCAAGCCATATTGCTGACACGCACAATCTCCGGCACAATCAACGACGATGCAATCGGATTGGCGATAGGTGCCAATACGCCGCGCATAGCCGGTACATGCTTCAGGGATCGGTAGGTTCTCGCCATACGGGATGACTGGCTGTCCCGCAGCGTTTCTGGCCAGCAAAAGCTGCGAGTTGCTGAAAACAAACCAGTATACCGGCCCGTGATCCGCCGGCACGGGTCCGAAGTACGGCATAAAAGGATCTTGCAGATTCCAAGGAGATGGCATGAGCTTTTTAATCAGCGGCGTGCGCTGCTCGTTTCCTCTTTGTTTTGATGACTATCCATACCCGGGCGGGCCTTCGTCCTCACTCTTCCTCGTCGGCAACCAATCTGGCCCAACCGATCGCCCAATCACCGAGGGGATGCAAATGACGGAACAACGCAGAGCCGCTCTCCGTCAATTGATAGCCGTCCAGCGTTCGTTCAACCAGGCGGGCCTCACGCAAATCCTTGAGGCGTCGGTTCAGGATCGAAGGGGAAATCGTTTCACAGGCAGCCTGCAGACCCCTGAACGTAGCAGGTCCGCTGCTGAGATTCCAGATAATGCCCATGGCCCACCTCCTGCCCAGCAAATCGAAAGCTGCCATGATCGGGGCTCCCGATTGGGAGCCCCGCACCGGTTTACCCGGCCGTGGAATTGCCATTTCTCTGTCCTCCGGCAGTCAACTATTGATCGTGCAACGCTACGATAAAAATAGCGCTCCGGCAGGAAAAATGAAAGGGCATTTCCGCGCTATAATGCTCCGCTTCCCCTCAATTCGGCCAACGTCTTTCCAGCCACGCCGATGTTGTCGTTCGGCAATTCATTGATCAACACGGTGAAAGCTTGTGCAGGCAGCTTGGTAATGTCGATGGCGACCGAGGTCAAACGACGGATGAGTTCTTCTCTCTGCTTTGTCGAGGTCTGACCCTCGCCAAGTGCCACTGAAATGATAGGCATGTCTGTTTCTCCTTTTTTAGAATCATTCACTCCCTGCCCCAGCACCGCGAGATGAGACACGTCAGGCTGAGACACTGGTAAAATCAGCGCGCGCTACGTATTAAATAGCATGCTATCTTTATAGTAGCAAGATAAAAGTGACATCTACCTGTCTCATACACGATTATTCCAATGATTCTAAATATTTTTGAATGATCGTCGGATATCCCGGAAGGATGTATCGAACTGTGCAGCACCGCTGCCAAGACAAGTCCACCGATATCACGGATGTGTCATGGACCCTATCTCTGTTTTCCTTAACCCCAACTATCGCACTGGTTAACGATTTTTTTGATTTATTGGAGAAGGAGTGGTCGATTTGCTATACTACAAAACAAAGAGAAGAAGAAACGCCTGCCCCGTTTGTCCAATAACCCGAGGAAGAAAAAATGTCGATCAAACCATTCTCTAAGACCGTAGTTCATTTTCTGCTGATCAGCGCACTGTCGGCAATCCCGGCCGGCTTGTCGGCTGCCGAGTTAAGTGCTGACAGCGAGGCCTGTATCGATTGTCATGCGATTGTGACGCCAGGAATTGTCGGCGACTGGCGGGGCAGCCGCCATGCCCGGGTGATTCCCGCCGAGGCGCTGACGCAGGAACCGCAACAACGCCGGATCTCGACGGAAACGGTGCCCGACGGATTGGCAGACACGGTGGTCGGCTGCGCCGAATGCCATACGCTGAATGCCGAGGGGCATCCGGACAGTTTCGAGCACAACGGTTTCACCATCCACACGGTGGTTTCTCCGGCCGACTGCGCAGGTTGTCACCCGGTGGAAGTCGAGGAGTTTGCCGATAACCTGATGGGACAGGCCTATGGTAATCTGGTCAACAACCCGGTTTATCAGATGATGGTCGACAGCACCAACGGCATGCATGTCTATGAGCAGGGGGTGATGGCCTTCCACGGTTCCGACCCGATCAGCGATGCCGACTCGTGTCTCGCCTGTCATGGCACCGATGTCAAAGTGATCGGCTCAGAGACTCGTGACACAGAGATGGGTGAAATGGATTTCCCCACCCTTTCCAACTGGCCCAATACCGGGGTCGGCAGACTCAACCCCGACGGCAGCAGCGGCGCCTGCTCTTCCTGCCACACCCGGCACCAGTTCTCCATCGAAATGGCACGCAAACCCTACACCTGCGGCCAGTGTCACAAAGGGCCGGACGTCCCCGCCTATAAAGTCTATTCAGTCAGTGTTCACGGCAATATCCAGAAAGCAATGGACACCTACTGGGATTATCAAGCAGTCCCCTGGACAATCGGCAAGGATTTTACCGCGCCGACCTGTGCCACCTGCCACGCCAGCGAAGTGATCGATGAGCAAGGTGAACTCCTTGCCAAGCGGAGCCATCGCATGAATGACCGGCTCCCCTGGCGGATTTTCGGCCTGCCCTACGCCCATCCCCACCCGATATCGGCTGATACCACGATAATCGTCAACTCTGCGGGGCTCAATCTACCCACCGAGTTGGACGGCACTCCCGTGAGCGAGTTTCTCATTGATGAAGAAGAGATGGCCGGTCGCCAGGCGACGATGGAGGCGGTTTGTCTCGGTTGTCATAGCAGGCAATGGGTTGACGGTCACTTCCTCCGCCTGGATAAGTCCATCGAAACCGCTAACCATATGACCCTGCAGGCAACAAAAATTCTCAGCGAGGCTTGGGAAGAAGGACTTGCCACGGGAATCCCGCAAGGAGCTAACCCCTTTGACGAGGCGATCGAACTCAAGTGGGTTGAACAGTGGCTCTTCTTTGGCAATTCGGTACGCTTTGCCACCGCCATGGGCGGGGCCGATTACGGTGTATTTGCCGATGGCCGCTGGACCCAGAATAAAAACCTCCAGGAGATGCACGACTATCTCAAGCTCCTGCGGGCAAGCAAGGTTCCGGAGTAAAGGAGCGGGGCTCGGGGACAGAGAGCTTATTCTACTCTGTCCCCCAAAAAAGCAAGTTACAGGCCAACTCGTCAGGCCGTCGCACGCCTCCGTTGAAAATGCCGGCTGACTGTCTTCTGTCCTTCCACCAGCAGAAATACCCCGCAACCGATGGCCACGGTGATCAACCAGTCGCGAAGTGTCAGATCGGCTGAGCCGAACCACAGCTGCATCAATGGTGCGTGGGTGAAGAGCACCTGAAAACCGAGCAGCAGACCGACCGCCAGCCAGACCACCGGATTGGCGAACCATAACGTCAGCCGCAGACTCGACTGCTCGATAAACCGTGCATTGAACAGGTAGAATACCTGCCCGAAGACCAGGGTGTTGACCGCCATGGTCCGCGCCTGCTCAATCGGCATCTGCCAGCGGCCGGCCAGCAGGAAGACGGCAATGGTAGCACTGCCGATCACCAGCGAGACGAAGGCAATGCGCCAGATCAGCAACGGGCCGAGAATCGGCTCGTCGGCCTGGCGCGGCGGTCGGTCCATCACCCCCGGTTCCGTCGGCTCGAAGGCCAGCGCCAGGGCCAGGGTAACCGCAGTCACCATATTGACCCAGAGAATCTGCACCGGGGTCAACGGCAAGACCAGGCCGAACAGGACCGCCGCCAGGATGACCAGCCCTTCGGCGCCGTTGGTGGGCAGTATGAAAAGAATCGCCTTGCGCAGGTTATCGTAAATGGTGCGGCCCTCTTCCACGGCCCGCTCGATGGAGAGAAAGTTATCGTCGGCCAACACGATATCGGCGGCTTCCTTGGTGGCCTCGGTCCCCTTGATACCCATGGCCACCCCGACATCGGCCCGTTTCAGCGCCGGGGCGTCGTTAACCCCGTCACCGGTCATCGCGACCACCTCACTGTTAGCCTGCAGCGCCTTGACCAGGCGCAGTTTGTGCTCCGGACTGGTGCGGGCGAAGATATCGTACTCGGCAGCCAGGGTACGCATCGTCTCGTCGGATGCCTCTTCCAGCTCACCGCCCTCGACAGCCCGGCCGTCGCCGTCGAGCAACCCCATTTCCCTGCCGATGGCCACTGCCGTGCCGGCATGGTCACCGGTAATCATCTTGACCCTGATGCCGGCCTGCCGGCAGATCCGAATCGCTTCAATCGCCTCGGGTCGGGGTGGATCAATGATGCCAACCAAGCCGTAGAAGACCAGTTCCTGATCGATATCGTCCATCGTCAGACGATCACTCACCGAATCCGGTGCCGGACGGCCGGCAGCGGCCAGAACCCGCAACCCTTGGCCGCTCAGCTCCTCGATCTGCTCTTCCCAGAACGACCGGTCAAGCGGTTCCGTGGTGCCTTCGGCCGATAGCTGCTGCCGGCTACGATCGAGCAATCGGTCCGACGCGCCTTTGACCAGGATCTGCAACGATTCGTCGGGGAACCGGTTCAAGGTGGCCATGAACTTGTTCTCCGACTCGAATGGAATAACATCGACCCGTCGATAGCCTTCGTCCGCAAAACCGGCCTTGCCGGCAAGAGCGTGCAAGGCACCTTCGGTCGGCTCCCCAAGGACTCGCCACTGCCCGTCTTCCTCGATCAATTCGCTGTCGTTACAGACGGCCATGGCCGTCACCAGCGGCTGCAGATCGGTGCGCACAGACAACGATACCTGCTCGTCGTCCACCTCGATCGTACCGTCCGGGGCATAACCAGTGCCGGTAACCTCATAAGCGCTTGCCGCCGTCACGACCTCACGAACGGTCATCTCATTTTTCGTCAGGGTACCGGTCTTGTCGGAACAGATTACGGTGACCGCGCCGAGTGTCTCGATGGCGTTGAGTTTTCTGGTGATCGCCTGGTGTTTGGCCATACGCTGGACACCGAGAGCCAGGGTGATCGTCAGAACGGCCGGCAATCCTTCAGGAATGGCAGCCACGGCAAAACCGATGGCGGCAAACAGCAAGTCGGTAAGTTCGAAACCATGCAGCAACCGGCCGACGAGCATCAGCACCAAAGCCAAGGCGACAATCGCTCCCGAGAGGACCGTGCCGAACCGATTCATCTGCCGGGTCAACGGCGTGGTCAGCTTTTCCACATCGGCAATCATGTCGGTAATCCGGCCGATCTCGGTAGCTCCGCCGGTGGCGGTCACCACACCGACGCCCCGCCCGCCGGCCACCAAGGTACCGGAATAGGCCATGCAGGAGCGATCCCCGATACCGGCATGGTCGTCGACCGGTTCGACCTGTTTTTCGCTCGGCTCCGACTCACCGGTCAATGCCGATTCCTCGATACGTAGATTTATCGTCTCAAATAGACGCAGATCGGCCGGGACTCGATCACCGGAGCGGAGTCGTACGACATCGCCGGGCACCAATTGGTCTGCCGCCAACTCCTGCCAGGTGCCGTCGCGCCGCACCCGGGCCTTGGGCGACAACATTTTCCGGATGCCGGCCAGCGCCTGCTCGGCCTTGCCTTCCTGGATAAAACCGATAACCGCGTTGATCAGCACGACCCCAAGGATGACCCCGGTATCGATCCAGTGTTTAAGCAACGCGGTGATTACCGCTGAGACCAGCAGCACGTAGATCAACATATCGTGAAAGTGTTTAAAAAACCGCTTCAACAGCGGTTCAGGCGACGGTTCAGAAAGGCGGTTCGGGCCGGTAGCGGCCAAACGCTCAGACGCTGTTTCCGAGGATAAGCCTTCCCTGTCGCTGTGCAGTCTCTCCAGCGCTTGCTTTACCGCCATTGTGTGAAAGGCGTCGTGTCGAGCGGACGTATTCTTGTCTTCCTCCATGATTCAGCTCTCTTCTTCCCTCGCCCCGAAACGATGCAGCTCCTATAACCTGGTTCACCCGGCTCCCGGCATCGATAGCGCGCTCGTCGGCGCGTTGCATCGTTACTGACCTGGGGACCGTTCGTGTTTGGCAACTTGTCGGCAACTCCCTGTTACTGTAAGGATGTCGGAGCGGTTTTGCCAGTTTTTGTCTAACTCCGGTGGCTGGAGGTCACAACAGACAATGAAAATGGTCGTTATAACCGGCTCGATTGTTGACTGTGCCGCAAGGCTGCATCGCAGGGAGGCCCCAACAGGGGAGTGGACCTGGATGTGAGCGGAGGACAGGTTAATACCTGTCCTACCGTTTAATGAGATTTCGCCGTTGAATGAGACGATGCCGTTGGCTGAGTCTTATCCGAGGGTGATGACCGAGTCGGCCAGCTGCATCGCGGTGACGATATCAAGCATATTGGTAGTCTGGCCCACCTGTTTGTCAGCTGTCAGCTTGAAATGTTCCAGGCAGGTACCGCAGGCGAGGATGAGCAGGCCGTTTCTCTCATAGGCCTGCAGTTCCTCAAGTACCGGGGAACCGGTCACGGTCAGTTTGACACCGCCATTGATGAAGACCAGCCGCCAGAGTTCGGGGCCCATCTCTTCAAGCGTTTTGAGATAGCTGATCAACAGTTTTTCGCCAAGCACGTCATCGCCGCGCCCCATCGCCGTTGCGGCGACCACCACCATGATTTTCCGGGTGCCAGCGGCCGGTGCCGGCCGAGGTACCGCTTCGGGGGCAGGGGCGCCTGCAGCACCGCCGGTGGCGGTAATAACCCAGTCGTCCCCGTCGGCGGTCGAATTGACAGTAAAGCCACGGGATTGCAGGAAGCGCGTGACGTTTTCCCGGGCAGCCTCGTTATCGACCTGCACACTCAGCGACTGGGGCACCGTTTCCGCTTCCAGGGCATCCTTGACGAGCAACACCGGAGACGGGCAGGTCAGCCCCCGGGCATCGAGATTCTTTTGTGTGGCCATGTTCTATTTTCTCAGGCAATAATGAGTGCTTCCCGGCCGGCATCGATCACTTCACCGATAGCCGCCGCGCGAACGATGCCGGCTGCTCGCAATTGGTCGAGGACTCGCTCAACCGCCTCGGCAGGGCAGCCGAAGAGCAGGCCGCCGGACGTCTGTGGGTCAAAAAAGACATCAAGCAGAATCGGATCGACGCCCGGCTGCAGGTCGACCAGATGACCGCGGAAGGTCTTGTTACGATAGGCGCCCGCAGGCACGAAGCCGATGCGAGCGAATTCAAGGGCCTCGGCCAGCAGCGGTACCTGGGCGCTGTCGATACGCACGGCCGCTCCGGTGGTGTCGATCATCTCGGCCAGATGACCGAGCAGGCCGAAACCGGTGATATCGGTACATGCGGAAACGTTGCAGCCGGCCATGATCCGGGCCGCCGTGTCGTTCAGGGCAGCCATCTGCTCGGTAACCTCGGCCACCGTCTGTTCCGAGGCAAGACCGCCTTTTATCGCGGTATTGATGATGCCGGTGCCGAGCGGTTTGGTCAGGATCAGCCGATCACCGAGGCGCAGACCACGGTTGGCCAGAATCCGCTCCGGGTGGATAAAGCCGGTAACCGAGAGACCGTATTTAAACTCGTCGTCCTCGATACTGTGGCCGCCGATCAGGGCAACGCCAGCCCGTTTCAGTGTCTCCATGCCACCGGCCAGGGTCTGGCGCAATACCTCCATCGGCAGTTTCTGCGCCGGAAAGGCGACGATGTTCATCGCTGTTTTCGGCTGGCCGCCCATGGCATAGACGTCAGACAGGGCGTTAGCCGCCGCGATCCGGCCAAAGGCGTATGGATCGTCAACAATCGGGGTAAAAAAATCCACGGTCTGTATCAGGGCCAGTTCTTCGGAAACTTTATACACGCCGGCATCATCGGCAGTACCGATGCCGATCAGAACCCGCTCGTCGGTCGGTATCTCCAGTCCACACAATGCCTGGTCCAGGTCCCCTGGCGCCAGTTTAGATGCTCAACCGGCGCCTTTGACGGTCCTGGTCAGTCTGGTTTGTTCTTCGCTCATCGTTCCAACCGCAGTTTGGTTTCTTTCTTGTTCAAATTACTAGCACATGTCGACACCGTGCGCCAATAGATGTTGCCGATGAATAGTTGCTGACGCATCGGGATCATCAATAGCAAGCGGCAAAAGACAGTGGTCGACGCTCTCGGTAACACGGATCTTCAGAAAATATGATTTACCTTGACCGGCAACGGCCTCCCATGTTATGAGCGAATACGCATAATAACATATTAATTATCTTCACACTACGGAAAGATTATGCATTATTACTCGAATTCAATCATTATTTTTTTCCTTTTCATCGTGTTGGTAGCATCTGCATCGGCACGAACCGTCATCGATGCGCTGGACCGCAAGGTGACCGTTCCAGACCGGGTAGAGCGTGTTATCTGCTCAGGACCTGGCTGTCTGCGCCTGCTCACCTTTCTGCAGGCCGAAGAATTGGTGGTAGCCGTCGATGACATCGAGTCCAAACGAAACACCTTTGACGCCCGCCCGTATGCGCTCGCAATCTCCCGATACCAAACGCTGCCGATCTTCGGCCAGTTTCGCGGTCATGACAATCCGGAATTGATTCTGTCGCTGTCTCCGGGACCCCAGGTCATTTTCAAGACCTACTCGACCATGGGCCACGACCCGGTCGAACTGCAGCAGAAAACCGGCATCCCGGTTGTCGTGTTGAATTACGGCAACCTGAGTTCGCTGCGCAACCAATTCTATCAAACACTGCAGCTGATGGGCATCGTACTCGGCAGAGAGCAGCGAGCCGAGGAGCTGATCGATTTTTTTGATGCCACCATCACTGATCTGCAGCAGCGAACAGCCACCGTTCCCGCAGACCAACGTCCGTCAGTACTGCTCGGCGGTGTCGCCTTCAAGGGGCCGCACGGGTTCAACTCCACCGAGCCGACCTATCCCCCCTTCCAATTCGTCAACGCCTACAACCTGGCCTATGATGAAGCAATGACAGCAAAAGAGTTGAGCAATACCACCATCGCCAAAGAGCAGATCGTGGTCTGGGACCCCGATATCCTCTTCCTCGACCTGTCCACCCTGCAAATGGGCGATGAGGCCGGCGGTCTCTATGAGTTGCAAAACGATCCCGCCTACCGGACCCTGACCGCCGTCAGGGAAGACCGGGTCTACGGTGTTCTGCCGTATAACTGGTACACCAGTAATCACGGATCGATCCTGGCAAACGCCTATTATGTCGGCAGTGTGCTCTATCCCGAACGTTTTGCCGACATCGACCCGCGCCGCACAGCGGACGACATCTATAGCTTTCTGGTCGGCCGTCCGGTCTTTGACGAGATGAACCGTCTGTTCGGCGACCTGGCATTTGCCGCAATCCCACTTCGCTAAACCGCCCATGCATCTTGATCACGGCACCGTTCCGGACGCTTATCAGGCTTATATCGGCAGGAAGATCGGCCTGATCCTGCTCCTCGCCATCGTGCTATTGGCGGCCTTGCTGGTTGCCGTCTCACTGGGCGCGGCCCGGCTGCCCATCGCCGATGTGGCCCGCGCTCTGGTTGGGGCGGAGACATCGCACCAAGTCGAAGCGATCGTCTGGCATATCAGACTGCCGCAGGCATTGGCGGCAATGGCCAGCGGCGCCGGACTGGCCGTCGCCGGCGCGGTGATGCAATCGATTCTGCGCAACCCGCTCGGTTCCCCGTTTACGCTCGGCATCTCCCATGCCGCCGCTTTCGGCGCCGCCCTGTCGGTCATGCTGCTCGGCAGCGGCACGATGAGCTCGACCAGCGCCGGTGCCGTCTCGATCACCAATCCCTATCTGACCACCGGCTCTGCGTTTGTTTTCAGTCTGCTGGCAGCGGCGCTGATCATCGCCATCGCCCGACTACGCGGCGCCACTCCGGAGATCATGGTACTGACCGGCGTCGCGCTCGGCGCCCTGTTTACCGCCGGCACCATGTTCCTGCAATTCTTTGCCGACGATGTCCAACTGGCCGCCATGGTCTTCTGGACTTTTGGCGATACCGCCCGGGGCAGCTGGCCGGAACTCCTGTTCATCACCGTAGTCCTGGCCGGCTGCAGTGTCTATTTTTTGCTTAACTGCTGGAACTACAATGCCATCGACACCGGTGACGAAACCGCCAAGGGGCTTGGCGTGCGTGTCGATCGATTGCGTCTGCTCGGGATGCTGCTCGCTTCACTGCTCACCGCTGTCATTATCGCTTTTCTCGGGATCATCGGCTTTATCGGCCTGATCGTCCCTCACTTGGTCCGGCGGTTCATCGGCTCCGATCACCGGTTTCTGCTGCCCGCCTCCCTGCTTGTCGGTGCGTTGCTGCTGCTTCTCTCCGATACTATGGCCCGGCTGATCCTGATGCCGCATGTACTGCCGGTCTCGGTACTCACCGCTTTTCTTGGCGCGCCGGCATTTTTCTGGTTAATTATCCGCAGGAGTAATCATCGATGAGTCTCGCCATCAACAATCTGGCCTTTGCCTACAACGGTTCCCCGATTCTCCGGCAGATCGATCTGGCGGTGGCACCGGGTGAACTGCTCGCCATCCTCGGACCCAACGGGGTCGGTAAAACCACCTTGATCAAATGCCTCAACACCATCCACCGCCCGACCGCCGGCACGGTACTCGTCGAAAACCGAAATGTGCTGACCATGAAAACCGAAGAAATCGGACGCCATATCGGCTATGTCGCCCAGCGCACCGAAACGGCCCGTCTCACCGTCTTCGACGCCGTGCTGATGGGCCGCAAACCGCACATGGGGTGGCGGGTCGCCAGGCGGGACTTGAAGATCGTCGACGGGGCATTGTCGCTGCTGGCCATGGATCGCCTGGCACTGCGCTTCATCGATGAACTGAGCGGCGGCGAGTTGCAGAAGGTCGCCATCGCCCGGGCCCTCGTCCAGGAACCCCGCCTGCTCCTGCTCGATGAGCCGACCGCATCGCTCGATCTGAAAAACCAGGTGACCATCCTCTCGATCATCCGGCGGATCGTCACCGAACACCGGATCGCCGCGGTGATGACCATGCACGATCTGAACAGTGCCCTGCGCTACGGCGATCGCTTCTGTTTTCTGAAAGACGGCAGGATCCACAGCGTCGGCAGCAGCGCCGAGCTGACCGAGAAAATCATCGAAGATGTCTATGGCGTCCCGGTAACCATTCACCGTCTCGACCAGCAAACGGTTATTCTGCCGCACCACACCAATCACTGAACACCCTCCAGGAGGTCTCCATGAACTGCAGCTATTCCGCTTCGACCATCGACCAGGTCGTCAGCTTTCACGGTCATCGCTGTCCCGGCCTGGCCATCGGCATCCGTGCCGCCGAGCTGACCACCCGTGAGTTTCCGGACACCCCGGGTGCCTCGCTGGTCTGCATCACGGAAACCGACATGTGCGGTGTCGATGCCATCCAGTTTCTGACCGGCTGCACCTTCGGCAAAGGCAACCTGATCCATCGCGACTACGGCAAGATGGCTTTTTCATTTTTTGACCGAACGAACGATCGCGGTATCCGCCTGGTCCTGATGGACTACCAGACGGAGGACGAGCGGCAGGAAATGACCCGGCTGATGGCCGACAGCCTGACCGGGGAATTGTCTAGCACCGACCAGCTGCGGCTCAGCGAGATGCGGCAGCGCAGCGAGGAACAGATCATGAACCTGCCGCTGTCCGAGCTGTTTAGCGTCGAGCACCTCGAGCAGAGCCCGCCCCGGCCGGCGCGGATCCTGCAGAGCCTGACCTGCGCCGCCTGTTCGGAAACGACGATGGAATCCCGTACCCGCCGTCTCGGGGGCCAGACGCTCTGCATTCCGTGCTTCCGGAAGATCGAGCAGAAACAGTAAAATTCCGTACTTGTCCGCCCGCACAGCTTTGTCGGAAACCTCATCACCGTTTCCGGCAGCAACACCCCAACTATCCGGGCGGTTGAAGCATCCGGGAAAGACACAATAATCTTCGGCTGGACCGAAAAACTCTCGACCCCTGACAACTTTATCTTGACGGAATCAACGTATTGTTTCACCATGACCCCGATAACCTGTTGACTTAGCATAATAATGCACATCGGTCCCAGCCGAATCCGGACCGCGGGAGCAGGGCATGAACAAGGCCGGCAGAAAATTTCGCGATGCGATCTTCATCGTCACCGAGGAGCAGTCATGCCCCGTCTATAACGTGGGCGAGGAGATCAAGGTCGAGCAATTCTGTCTGTCGCTCCCTTCCTTCAAGCCGGGATGCCTCTACCTCTCCCAAGAAATCGCGCGCATCATCTCCTCACGGGATGCCTTCGGTGGATTTCAGACGATGGGCGGCCAAAAATCCCGCTTTACCTGCGGGGGATGCGACGGCCTGATCAGCTTCGAGTTCAAAAAGGAACGTGATTTCGCTACGCTTCAAATGAAGCTGCTCAACGAAACGGAAGAGCGGCGACGGCGGCAACATCTCGATCAGTTCTTCGGCATTCTGCGCAATCTCGATATCTTCGAACCGCTCGACGACGACGCACTGAGCGATCTGACCCTGCTCCTTGAGCTCCGTACGATCCCGCTCGGCAAGATGATCATCCGCAAGGGCGATCCCGGCAGTTCTCTTTATATCGTGCTGCAGGGCCAGGTGGCGGTTATCGCCGACGACGGCAAACGAATCGCCGAGATGGGCGAGGGCAAGATCTTCGGCGAGATGAGCCTGCTGTCCGGTGAACCGGCCAGCAACTCGGTACACACCCTGTCCGTCACCCAGGTGGCAATGCTCAGTGCCAAAAATTTCAAGCATGTGTTGAAAAAATACCCGGTCCTGCAGCTGTTCCTCTTCAAACTACTGGTGGACCGGGCCCAGTCGAAGAGCCTGCGATCCGGCCAGATCACCTCCGGCATGACCGGGGAATTGGCGGAGATATCGGCCGTCGACCTGTTTCAGCTGATCAACTCCTCCCGAAAGACCGGAACGGTGATTCTCGTGCTCGATCAGGGGAAGGCAGCCGTCTATTTTCAAGAGGGCGAAATCGTCCACGCACGCTTTCGCGACGCTCGCGACAAACAGGCCGTTTATGCCCTGCTCGACACAACAAACGGTCACTTCAGCTACACGAAAGGGATTCCGAAAGAGTTAACATCGCGCCCCCCGATTGGCAGCTTCATGGGCATGGTCATGGACGGAATACAGAAGATCGACGAACAACGCGAGTAACCGAGATCGGCAGCTCGGGTCGTGCCGCAATCGCCCCCTGCCGATATCCTCCGGACGGCCGGCACATACCGGCAGTCCAAAAGTCAGTACGTAACGCCACGCCCGAAGGGAATCTGCAATTTTCGCATCCGCTTGCGCAGCGTCGATGGATTGACCCCGAGCAGGGCTGCGGCACCATCCGGCCCGGCGATTTTCCCCCCGGTCGCCTGCAGCGCCCGCCTGATGTGATCGGCAACCAGACGATCGAGGTGAACCAATTTAGCCGATCCGCCCTGCCTGGCCTCTTGCTCCACTCCTATGGGCAGCCGCAGCACCTCTTCAGTCGTCAGTAATAAAGCTCGCTCAACAACGGCGCGCAGTTCCCCGACGTTGCCGGGCCAATGATAGTCGAGACAGCGCTGCAGCGAAGCCTGGTCGATGACCGGCAGCTGCCGGTTGCTGCCGAGGCAGACCCGTTCCAGGAAATAGTGGAGCAGCCGCGGGATGTCCTCCCGTCGCTCGCGCAACGGCGGCACGTCGATGGTCACGATCGACGATGTACCGGACAGCACCGGCAAACCCTCCGATCGCTCGCCACACCGATCGTCAAGTAGCATACAGCGCACCCCGGTCCGGACCTGGAGGTCCGCGCCGCCTTCGATGATACCGCGCAGCCGCTGCCGGAGCGGAGCGGCCAGTGACTCGACACCGCGCAGCGCCACCGTCCCTCCGGTTGCCCGGGGAAACAGGCCAGCTCGCCGATCCGGCCCGCCGCTACCCGCAGGTTCAGGGCCGCCGAAAAGTGTCCCCCCGCGCTGCCCCTCCGGAACCAACCTGAGCTGGCACTCCAGATAGGGTCGTCGCTGGCGCGCCGATAAAAAATGACTGGTCTTGGCCAGCAATCCCTTGCCGACACCTGGCTCACCACGGATCAGTAGCGGACAGTCGCTGCCGGCCACCCGCCGGATCTCGTTCATCACCGTGCGCAATCCCAGGTCTGCGCCGATCACTTCGACGCCCTCGCCTTCAAAGCGGGAGCGACCTAGGTAATCGATATCTGCCTCGAAACAGCGACACCGATCGCGCAGGCGATCATGCTTCAGACAATGGCCCAGGCTGATCGCCAACGGCAGTCGCAACGATTTGCAGACCCGACCATGCTCGGCGGTAAACTCTTTTCCCGGTTCGGCCGAGACAAACAGCAATGAGAACAGCGATTCATCGATAATGAGCCGGATGATGATCAGCGATGCATCTCCGGCAATCAGGCCGTGTTGCACCAGCGGTTTCGCCGCCGCCGACAGTGACGCACGACGTGCCAGCTGAATCGGCGCCCCGATGGTCTGCACTGCTCTGATGATGTCCGGCGTATCACCCAGTTCGCGCTCATCTCGTCGGCCGCCATCCTGATCGGCCAACCCGCCCAGACGCACGACCGCGCTGTCGGGATCAACGCAATAAAGCGCCGTCAGGGAAACCGGACACGTTGTACGGAGCAGTTCGCGGGTGCGCTGCAGCAATCCCTGGACCGTCACGGCGCCGGCTAGCGTGGCCAGAGCCTTGCTGGAAAATGGGTCTAAGCCTTTATCCATATCACCCTCACCAGAACAGTGCTTATGTACAGCTGCGGAGAGAATTTCGGAACCGAGGTCAACCCTAGCATACGGAACACTGACCCGGCAATCAATTATGATGAAATTTCAGTATGCTCCAGGTCTCACCGGCGCTCCAGCCAGTGACCGGAGCGCCGGCTTCCCCAGTCGGACCGGAACCTGCCGGTCCCGGACCGGTTTGACCACCGTTGGCCATGCTGCCGGCACTGTGTTGTTTGCCGTCAGGCCGAAGTAATGTATATTCATATTCATTGCCCATTTTTCCGGCAGACACGGTGTCTGCCGAGCCATTTTTCAAGTCGGATCAACTATGGAAACACGTCATCTTCGGGTATTTGTCGCGGTTTATACGACAGGAAGCTTCACCAAGGCGGCAGAGCAGCTGTTCACCAGCCAACCCACCGTCAGCGAACACATGCATAACCTCGAGGATCGCCTCGGTTGCCGGTTGTTCGATCGACTCGGTCGCTCCATCTCGCCGACCCCCGAGGCGCAGATCCTCTTCCCGAAAGCGATGGCCATCCTCGACGAACTCGACAAGCTCAAGGAAACTCTGGCCGTGGCGACCAACAAAGTGGCCGGCGATCTGGTCATCGGCGCCAGCACGATCCCCGGCGCCTATTTGCTGCCCGAGCATGCCGCCGCTTTCAAACAAGTGTATCCGGACGTATCGTTTGAAATCGCCATCAACGACTCGGCCCAGATCGTCACCGCAGTCTCTGAGCATCGACTCCATCTCGGCGTCGTCGGCGCCAAAATCGCCGGCGGCCGTCTCGATTATACGGAATTCGGCGAAGACGAGTTAGTCCTGGCAGCGCGACAAGAACAGCGGCTACCCGCCGAGATTGACGCCCGGAGTTTAACCGGCTACGATTTCCTGCTCCGCGAAGAGGGTTCGGGAACCGGCAGAAACGTCGAACACTTTCTCAGTCAGGCGGGACTCCCCCCGGCGCAACTCAAGGTCAGGGCACGGCTCGGCTCGAGCACCGCCATCAAGGAGGCCGTCAAGGCCGGTCTCGGGCTGGCGATCATCTCCCGAACGGCCATTCGTGATGAATTACACACCGGTGTCTTGACAGAGACACGGATCACCGGACTTGCGATGCGCCGTTCATTTTATATCGTTACCACACCGAAACGAAGCATGCCCAATCACTACCAGGTTTTTCTCGACTACCTGAAACAAACGGCGAGGACTTGATCCGTATTGCCTTTTCCGGATCTTTCCGGTAAGTATCGAGACATCGTTCAGGAACCGGTCCTTCCCGTCCGGGAAAACCGCTGAACTCCTCTTTCTTCTCCATATACAACCATGCTCCAGGATTTGTCGACCCGGGTTCTTGACCTGTATGCCCAGGCGGACGAGGCGACGCTTCGGTTTAAATTGGCATCGGGTCTGGACTGCCCGTCCGGCTGCTGTACCTGCTGCCTGTCGGAGAAGGTTGAGGCGACGGTGTTGGAGATGCTGCCGCTGGCCTTCCACCTGTTTCGCACCAGACAGGCGGAACTGGTACTCAAACGAATAGAGCGACAGGTCGATTCCAACCGTTGTATCCTCTTCAGGCCGGATCGGGGGAGTCCGAACAGCGGCGCCTGCAGCGAATATCACTGCCGAGCCCTGGTCTGCCGATTGTTTGGTTTTGCTGGTTGCAACGATCGCAGAGGTCAGCCACGGCTGGCGTTCTGCCGGATCATGCGGCAACGAACGACGACGACACGCGCCGGCGCCAATGGTGCCGGGACCGGAGACCTGCCGCTCTTCCATGACTTCGGCATGGCCATCACCGCGCTGCACCCGGATCTCGGCACCGCCCGCCGACCGATCAATATCGCCATCAGCGAAGCCCTGCTGAAGGTCGGCCTGGTCATCGAACTCGCCTCGGCTCACCTCGAACCGGCCTCGACCGACCTGCCCCCGCAAAAGCCGCTGGGTACACCTTCCCGGCCGCGACGGGCGGCGTGAACGCCACGGGCCATTTCGTCCAATCTCGTCGTTGCGCAATCAAATTTTATCCTCGGAATATCATATATATGACTGCGGGAAAATTTTCTTGCGCGCCTCGATCTTGAACGAAATTTCGATTCTTTCATGCTCCTTTTTTTTATATGAAAATCAGTTCCCCGGGTCGGCCGGTTCTGCCGGAGGCTGCATCGTGAAGGCCCGGCCGGCCGGAGAATCAGGCCCGAAGGGGAGCGGACAGGACGTCCGCTCCCGGCGGCCAGGCCATGGATGGCCTGTCTGCCGGCCTCGGAGGCCAGCCGATCAGGCCGCAGCGCAGCAGCCGGAGGCAGGACCGGCCGACCCTTCCGACCAGGAGTCGATTTTCAGTGATTGTTGTAACTCCCAGTTACGAGGATTGGTTAGGTCGGCGGAGGCTGGTGACAAAAGTGCTGCCGACGGGTATGCTAAGGTCTGTGGGATCGCCTGTTGATCCCGGATAACAGTTATCTCTCTGCGAGGTCAGCCATGGATCAATACACCGAAGCCCATCTCTACATCGCCGCCATCAGGATCACGCAACACCGGAAACACGGCGCCCCGTCCATAGAGGACGTCAGTCAATTGCTCGACGTCTCCGTCGAGTCGGCACTGGCCGTTTGCCGGCGGCTACAGCGCCAGCAGATCGTCGAATTTATCGACGACCCCTTTACCGTCAAAGTCGTCGTCGGCGACCACCTGGCCATTGAGGCCCTGCCTCGCGAGGCGAAAAAGGAAGACGGTTTGACCAGGGAGCTGGAGCAGTTCATGGCCAAGAAAAAAGAGATGAACAAGAAGGTCGAATCGATTCAGGCCGACATGGAAAAAAAGCGCCAGAGCCTGTTCAACGACATGGAGGAACAGCTCAAAAAAAAGATGGCCGAGATGAAAAAAGGCTGACCCCGGCCGCTCACTGGGCCTGGGCCACCCGGAACACCTCCTCGATGGTGGTGACGCCGGCCAGCACTTTTGCCGCACCGTCCTGGAGCAACGTCGTCATTCCCCCGGCCTGGGCCTGGCGGCGCAACGCGGAGGAGTCCGAGGTCTTCAGGATCGACCGTTTCAGTTCGTCATTCATGATCATGAATTCGTGGATACCGGTTCGACCGCGATAACCGGTATTACGGCACTCCTCGCACCCCCGCCCACGATAGACCGGGGTATCCTTTAGCATCTCCCTGGTCAGGCCGATACCGGCGATCTCCTGCGCGTCCGGCTCATAGGATTCACGGCAAGCGGGGCAGATGATGCGGACCAGCCGCTGGGCCAGAATGGCATTGATCGATGAGGCGATCAGAAAGGACTCGACCCCCATATCACGCAACCGGGTAACCGTACTCGGGGCATCGTTGGTATGCAGGGTGGAAAAGACCAGATGGCCGGTCAGGGCGGATTGAATGGCTATTTCCGCCGTCTCCAGGTCACGGATTTCGCCGATCAGAATGACATCGGGATCCTGGCGGACGATCGAGCGCAGTCCCGAGGCGAAGGTCAGGTCGATCTTCGGGTTGACCTGCACCTGGCCGATTCCCGGAATCCGATATTCGATCGGGTCTTCCACCGTGATGATATTGATGTCGACCCGGTTGATTGCCGACAGCGCCGCATACAGCGTCGTTGTCTTGCCCGAACCGGTCGGCCCGGTGACCAGCACGATGCCGTTGGGCGCCTTGATGATCCGGGAGAAAAGGGTCAACCGCTCCGGTGACATGCCGAGATCGGTGAGCGACATGCGCACCGTCGACTTGTCAAGCAGACGCAGCACCACCCGTTCGCCAAATGCGGTCGGCAGAGTCGAGACCCGGATATCGATGTCCTTGTTGCCGACCTTGATCTCGATCCGCCCGTCCTGGGGCAACCGTTTTTCGGCGATATTCATCCGGGCCATCAATTTGATTCGCGACGTCAGCGCGGACTGCACGTGTTTCGGCGGCGTGAACATGTCGTAGAGCAGGCCGTCGAGCCGCTGCCTGATCTTCAGGCTGTTCTGGTACGGTTCGATATGGATATCGGAGACATTGTGCCGGACGGCCTGGGAGAGCATCAGGTTGACCAGCCGAATGACCGGTGAATGCGAGGTATCATCAAGCAGATCGCCGACCTCCTCTATTTTCGAAAAGAGGACATCGGGGTCTTCTTCGTCGATATCCTGAAGCACTTCTTCAGCGGTATCCAGCGTCAGGTCATAGGCAGAGTTAATGGTCCGGATGATCTCGCTGTGCGGACTCAATGCCGCCGGACAGGACGGCAGATCGAGCTGCAGGCGCACCTCGTCGAGCGCCTGGAAATCAAATGGGTCGTGCACGGCGATATACACTTCGTCTTCGGTGATCACCGGAACGAGCAGATTCTTTTTCAAAAAACCGATCGACAACTTCTTCGTAAACCCGGTATCGATCGTGGTCGGCAGCAGCGGGATCACCGTCATCCGGAACTGTTCGGCCAGGACCTGGAGCAGATCCATTTCCCGCAATACCTTCTGCCGAACGAGAATTTCGCCGAGTTTGCCGCCGCCCTTTTTCTGGACGGCATAGGCCTGCTGCAGCGCCTCTTCCGGCACCCCCGCCCGCTCGACGAGCAACCTGCCCACGGTATCGTTCATCACCACTCTGTCACTCCGTCAGATGAGCTCTTTTCCGGAATCCGATCATCCCGTCGCTCTCACCGCTCACGGCCGGCGAACCGGTCCGAATTGAAACACCGGCTCCAGCACACTGCCCGCAACGTGAAACGGAATCGGACCGGGGCCGTACGTCCGGTTGAGCAGGGCAACAGCCCGGGCCGCTTGAGGGTTGGCGGCGAGGTAGCCGGATGACGGCTGCAACTGGCCGGCCACGGCAACCTCGCTGTCACGCCAGTTGGTTGCCAAACGCACGAGCCCGGTAAACATCGCCTCATAGTTCTGGCCGGCCGCCTCCCCCTGGGACAGGGCGATCGTTGCATCGGTAATATCGATCTCGGCCGAAACCGAGTCGAATTGCATCTCCGTTTCCCTGAGAATCTGACGTTTCAGAGAAAGCCGCAGATCCTCTATCCGGATCATCCCATGCAGGGTTCCGGCAACCGGATCGGCCAGCGGTGCCTGATAGTTGCCGGAAAAACCGGCAACGCCGCTCAGTTGTCGATCAAGGCGCCGACTCACCGGCGCCACAGCCAGATCAAATCCCTGCACCGAGACGGCCGGCAGAGCCAGCGTCTCCCGGGAACGATCGAGCACCACCTCGCCGGTCACCGCCGCTCCCAACACCTCGAGTCGAGTGTGGAACCGGCTCAGGGGATGGCGCATAACAAAACGAATTTCCGCTGTATCGATGACCAACGGTTCCCCCAACGGTGCCGCTTCAATACTGATGGTGTCGAGGACAAGCCCCAGCGGATGATGATAGCCGGCATCGGCAATAGTGCATTCCACTCCGGGCACCACCGTTTCCAGCCTGGCGGCAGCGGCCGCAAGCAGATCTTCCTTGGGAAAGCGAATAACCAGCAGTACCAGGGTCAACGCGATGGCGTAGCAGAAAAGGAGCGTGACAAAGAAAAATTTTTTAACCATCAGGGCGTACCGACCACAATTCAACGCTGCAACGCGGCATCCCGGCGCCGTTATCGGCATGCCGGTCTCGTGCCGCTGTCGTCATGCTCTGCATGATAGCCGACAACCACAACAGGATACAAAGAAAAATGGCAATGGCCGCCGATTTGTCCTATAATGGCGCAATGTCCGGCAGCAGGGCAAACCACCCGGATCACCGTCCCACACGCTCTCTATGTACAAACACTATTTCGGCCTCAACGAAAATCCTTTTTCCATCGCTCCGGATCCCCGATATCTGTACATGAGCGAGCGGCACCAGGAGGCCCTGGCTCATCTTTGCTTCGGAGCGGTCTCGGACGGGTGCATCATCTTGCTGACCGGCGAGGTCGGCACCGGCAAGACCACGATCTGCCGACGGTTTCTCGACGAACTCGACGAAAACACTGACGTTGCCATTATCATCAACCCGAAACTGACCGCCGACGAATTGCTCGGGGCCATCTGCGATGAGTTCGAAATCGACCGGACCGATGCCATCCGGACGACCAGGCAACGGATCAACCTGCTCAACGACTACCTGCTACAGGCCCATGCCCGCAACCGGCAAGCCTTGCTGGTCATCGATGAGGCGCAGCATCTCGATCGCGATGTTCTCGAGATGCTGCGCCTGCTGACCAACCTGGAAACCGACCGGCACAAACTGCTGAAGATCATCCTGCTCGGTCAATCGGAGTTGGCCTTGATGCTCGCCCGACCGGACCTGAGCCAGATCAATCAACGCATCACCAGCAGATACCACCTGGGCGGCCTGCAACGAAGCGATCTCAGCGGCTATATCAGGCACCGCGTTACCGTTGCCGGCGGTGGTCGTTCGCCCCTGTTCGGCAAACGGGCCTGCAGAGCCATCTACGAACTCACCGGCGGTATTCCCCGCCTGATCAACAATCTCTGTGATCGCTCGCTGCTCGGCGCTTACAGCGAGGGGAAAGAGCAGGTCGATCAGCGCACCGTCAAGCGTGCCGCCCGTGAACTGTTCGGCGACCGGCAGCCGCCGCGCCAGAGGCCGGCCCGCCGCCTGCTCGTTCCACTCGCCGGCCTGCTGGCCGCAGCGCTGGCGGTCGGCATGTGGCTCGGCAGCTTTACCTCTGACCACTCCCCACCGGACACGGCCAAATCGACGGGGGTCGAGGACGACACAGCCGACGCCCCCCCGGGAAACGAAGCCTCGGCATCTGCTGACGATGCGGCCGATCCACTGTTGTACAGTGCCGGCAAAAAGGGAGAAAATCAAATCAATATCGGGCCGATAACCGTTCGCGATACTTCGTCGAACCGGCGTGATACGGGCGCTCATGTCGTACATCCTTGATGCACTAAAGAAATCCGCCGATGAACGACGGCGCGTGCAACAGTCAGACCCGCTTCTGGGCCAGCCGCCTGTTTACTCCACCGCCGACCGGCAAGTATCACAGGGCCTGCTGCCGGTGCTGGCGGCCCTGCTGCTCTGTTTGTCACTGGCGACCGGTGCTGGTTGGTATTGGTTGGGTGCGCGACCGTTGCCCGATGGCGAGTCCCCGGCCGACACCGTAATTCGTAACCGAACGGAAAACGGCCAGGCCGCCTCCGTCGGCAGACAGGCGACCGCCCTGCCGGCCACGACGACAGCGCAAACCACAAGAACTCAGGAAGTGTCCGCAGAACCGCCCGGGCGGCCGGCACCGCCAGAAGCTCCCACGAACGTTCCGCTGCTTGTCGACCTCTCGCCGGCCATGCAGGCGGCAATCCCGGAAATCCGGTTCAGCGGGCACGTTTTCTCCCCTGTGCCCTCCCTGCGCATGATCATGGCAAACCAGACAATCGTCCGGGAACAGGATCTGCTTGCGCCGGATGTCAGGCTCGAGGAAATAACCGAGACCGGCGTGCTCCTCAGCTATCGGGGTACCCGGTTTCGCGTTGAACTGCTGCCGCCGCTCTGACCGGTTTTTTGGTTTTCCTATAACCTCCATGACGGGGCGTCACAACGAACAATGAAAATCAGCGCCGTGGCCGGAAGATCTGGTTGGTTTTTGAAAGTGAGCGGGGGACAGGTTAAAACTTGTCCCGCCGATTTTCATATGAAAAAAAAACAGAAAATACTCGGTTGGTTTACCGCAAACATTGAAATTCGTTCGCCTTCAGGTATTATTGCAGAACTGCGAAGTCTGAAAAACAATCATCAGTCAGGTTGTATCAGGCCCACCCTTATCACTTCTCTGAAGAGGAATGAAGATCATGCAACGCACAGCAAATCTTATCGCGCCGGCACTGACCTGTCTTCTGCTGATCAGCACACCACACCTCAGCTCCGCCGCTGAAGGTCTCGGAATCGCCGTTAAAGCCGGGACGTTGGGTGTCGGTGCCGAGCTCAGCACGCCGCTTCTCCCCAACACCAGATTACGTGGCGGTGTCAATTATCTGAAGTATGAATTCGAATCGACCATTTCAGATATCGATTACGAATTCGAACCGGAGCACAATTCAGCCTCACTGGTACTTGATGTTCACCCATTCGGCGGTGCATTTTTCATCAGCGGCGGGGCATACTTCAACAATAACAACGTTGGGGTTACCGGAACCATCGATAGCGGCATCATCCCGGCAGATTACTATCGTTATGCGTTCCTCGCCGATCTGGTATCGATCAGCGGCGATGTCGAATTCAACCCCGTTGCTCCGTATGCCGGCATCGGTTGGCGCAGCAACAGCGATACCTCCGGTTGGGGCTTTGCCATCGAACTCGGCGTATTGTACCAGGGCGCCCCCGATGTCAAAAACCTCAGAGTTAATGCGCCCATAGACGTCAACGGCTTCGATGACGTGCAGCGCTTTCTGGCGGAACAGGAGCAAGAGATCGAAGACGAGCTTGACTGGTTCGAATTCTATCCGGTCGCCTCGGCGATGCTCACCTACCATTTTTGACTTAAATCGGTAGTGGCAGAGAACTCGTAACCTGATTGTCTGCTCGCAGCCAACGGGCCCCTATTACCATCTCGCGAATACACCGAATGATCAAGTACTGGACCGCCGCGCTGTCTGCAACACTGCCGCTGTTTATACGGAAACCATATGCAGAGCAATCACGGATAGCTCTTCGGGAGAAAAAGTCGATCATCGTTGTTTCCCTGATACTCTTCAGTGCCGTATTTCTCCTGAGATCGTGGCCGAACGTGATTAATCCCGGCCTCTACTGGGAAGATGCTACCCACTATTTTAATCTCTATTACGGACTGAAACGCGAATTCAGCTTCATTCTCCAACATCCCAACGGTTACTACAACATTATCAACAACCTAGTTGCCTGGCTAGCCTCCTATCTCGATGTCCGGATACAACCGCTAACCTACCATCTCTTCGCTATGACATTGGGTGTTATCACGGCAACCAACCTGATTTTTTCCGGTTTATTGCAGCATCGCTCTATTTTACTGGCCGCACCCATTGTTCTCGGCCTTTCCGGCATGAACCATATTTACTACTACAATACTCTCACGTTTCAGATGTACAATGTGGTAGTACTGCTGTTGTGTCTTTTATTCTTCCCAGCCCCAAAATCAAAAATCACTCTTGCCGCTCTCTGCCTGGCCGCCTCCCTGCTCGTCTGGTCCGGACCATATTCGGTCGTTGCTTTTCCGGTATCGCTTTTGTTCCTGCTTTTCTTTCGCAACGGATCAAAGAGCATTCTCTTCACCGTTGTGATCATCAACGTTTTGCTTTACAGCCTATCGGTCAAAGAAAGCACTATCCAAATCATGAACATCTTCGATGCCGGTACTCGTCGAATCGCTACTCATGTACTCTTTGAACAGGTTTTTTTTCTCGATCTCTTCGGAAAACTATCCTTCTTGAAACTAATCATATTTTCTTTCTTGCTCATCGCGGCGTTATACGTTTTGAGGAAGAACGTTTATTACCTTAAAATCAGCGCTATCCTATTCACCATCATTCTCGCCGGACTTGCCCCACTTTTTCTCAGTATCAAATTCCAGCTCTACCAAATGGTCTTTCCATGCCATTTGTATATTTCAGTTTTCTTCTGGCTTCTTTTCCTTCTACTGACCGTTGACAAGATCCTCGAGCACTGTAATGGTTCGTTTAAAGTTCAGATTCTCGTCAGTCTGCTCCTTTTCAGCCTTGTTTGGGTTGACAACCTGCAGCACCCAGCGAAACGACAGGAAAAGATCATGACGTCTATTCCCGCTTTTGTACAAACGATTCACCGGGTTGAACAGTTGAACCTGGAGGAAGAGAATACCTATGTGATCATCAAGACGGACAATGTCATGCCGGAATACATGCCTCCCATGGTTAGGGTCGGCAGTCAACACCCGGGTGCCAGACGACTGGGACCAAAGGATATAGAACTTGAGTCAGGGAAGGAATTTATCGTTAAATAATTATTGCTTATCCGGAAGAACAGCGGTTTTGCCATCCCTTGCAATGAACGGAAGCCCTTTTTTACGAGATGTGACAGGTTAGAGCTCAGACGAGCTGGCTCTTTTCCTGTGAGACGCTCATGGCATGTTCGAGAAGATAATCAAGCGAAGGCTTCGGTCGGAATGAGCATAATAGCTGGTACCCGAAGAAGGATGGCCGGATGAAGATCAAACCGCGATGGAATGACAAAAGAGCGGTACTTATGAAACGAGTTCGAAAGATCTTGTCATATTGAATCGGAACCCCTGTTTCTTCAAGGCATTCAAACAGATATTGGGAGAACAAGCCTTTCAATGAGCGCAAAGTAAAAAAACGGGAGTGACCGAAACTGATAATGCCTTTTCTAGAGTAGGAAAACCGCCCCAGTAAAAGAAGAATTCTGGTCACGCAGAAACCGATATTACCGACCGCCACTATAATGGTTAGCGTCGGCAGGTAACGGCAGAATTTCTGCAGCTGTTCCATATACAACTCCGGCCGACTGGAAATTTCCCGATCATCAAAAATAATGAGGTAATCGAGCGTATCGCTAATCTCTGGGGGCGTCTTAAGATAGTCCGCCTGCTCATGGCGAACAGAACACCCGTTCTCAACGAGCGCGGCCACGAAATCATCGCTCGCGCCTCCCAGAATAACCACTCCGGTACCGGGCTTTATCTTCTCCTGAACGATAGACTGGATAAATCGTCCTGGAGAACCATCTGGTTTGTCGCTGTCATCCGTCCGAGCACAATCAAATTTCCTATCATAAAATATGTGAAACTTTTGTATCTTGGCCTGAATTGTTGTTCGACAAACATCCCAGGCATACTTGAGACCGTTGACGTGGCAAATCTCGTCACCGTAAAATGTAGGAATGGGCAATTCTTTGATCTTCAATCCAGCAGTAATAAATTGGATAATTATTTCAGTATCAAAGTGAAAATCATTGCTGTTCAAATCAAAGGGGACCTGAGCAAGCGCCGCAGCTGAATAGAGACGGTAACCACTGTGGAATTCGCTGAGTTTGGATCCCAGCAGCGCGTTTTGGACCGTCGTGAGAATCTTGTTGCCGACAAATTTATAGAGTGGCATGCCTCCTTTGAGCGCCGAGGTTCCCTGCATCATCCGTGAACCGAATACGGCATCAACCCCATCGTTCGCCAGAGATCCGGCGAGATCGGGCAGACACTCTGGAGCATATTGTCCGTCTCCGTGCACCAGAGCCACCCAATCAAATCGGTTGCGCAAGGCGTAGTGAAACCCGATTTTCTGGTTTCCGCCATAGCCCTGATTCACCGGATTAAACAGGACGGTCATGGTAAATGGCACATCACCACTTCGCTTGATCAGCTCGCTCTTGGCAAAGGTCTCATCCTGTGACGAATCGTCGATGATCAGAATCTCAACATCGTAGGACCTCGACAAGCCTATCGGGATTCGTTTGATCACCGCCTCAATGGTTTTTTCAGCATTGTAAGCAACGATAAAAATCAGCAGTCGGCCGCGCTGTCTTTCGTGCTCTTCTGGTAAACTGTTCATAGTTCAAGACGTTGGTGTTTCCGGCTTCACAAATCGCAACCGATTCATGTAGCTCAGTCGATACAAACTACCGCGCTGCATGTCTCAATCTACTAAACATCAGGAAAGCGACAGCGTAGATCAGAATCGCCACGATCACGGTAAATCGGAATCCGAGATAGATCGACAAGAGAACGCTACTCAGGCCCCCGACTACTGTAAAAAGACCGTTCATAGCCCAGGCCCAGGCTATTGATCCGCGTGGTTGCCGGGCGATTGCAAGAATACCGAGCGGGAAGGGCATTCCAAGAAAAAAACCAAGCGGGAAAATCAATACGGTAGCCGCGATCACCCGCGCGATCGTCGGCAACTGCATGAACAGTTCAAAATAAGCTTCGTAGCCAATGAGGATCAGTACGCTAAACACCAGGGCGCCGGCGAATGGTACAAACCATCTCTGATTCGGTGAAATACTCATCTTCTCGGACATGACGCTGCCAAAACCTGCCGAGATCAACATAGCGAAAACAATTGTCGAATAGGTATAAAGTGGATAACCGATCAACTTCATAAAAATCTGGATAAAGACCAGCTCAAAGATGATAAAACCAGCACCCAGGCAGGAAAAATAGATCAAACTCGCAATCTTGCCTTCCCATTTTTCTCTCCCAGCCCGGGAGAAATACATCGGGACGAACACAAAGAGGACAATGAAAAAGAGCGAAGCTCCACCAGTGACTATCAGATGGATGACATCGGTTGCAATCCAGCCGCTTTTCAACTGGGAATTGAGCAATGAGGCCGTTGAGAAATTAAGATACTTCGAAGGATCCGCATCAAGTTCGACAAATGACTTTCGCAAGAAATTGAAATACGGTCGATCATCCGTCGAAGCGGCTACGCGATAGTTGACTTGATCAATGGTCTGGTGAGCCAGGGTACCGGAGAAAAATTCCGCGGGAAGCATGTTGCTTTCCGGCTTGAGGGGGTGTACCACCATCTCTATTACCGGATGAAAATACGATCGCACCTCAGCAATTTCAGCCTCCGTCCACGGTTGCATTTTCACCATCAAGGTCGGAAGGTTATCCTGGAATCCTTCCTTGACGGCTTCCAGGACAAGGATGTGCCTGAGAAAATCTGTTTTCCCCAACTCGTGCCACGCCTGGGCTGCCGTGGTCACCATCTTGGGATAAACGTGATGGTTAATGTGGAGAATTCCGTCGCCCTTCAGGTGCGTGAAATATTCTTTATATGCTTCAACCGTCTGCAGGTAGGTCGTTGCCATCGCGCCCGTACCTGCGGCAATACTCGAGCTTGTGTGGTTGCTGTACATCTGGATGATATCGTACTTCTTATCAATCGATCTCAGGAAACTGCGGCCCTCACCTTTAAGGGCGTTGACGTTTGGATGATTAAAGATGTTTCCATTGTAATCGGCGTATTTGTTTTTGCCGATTTCGATGACGTACCCAACCAGCTCAACAGCATCGACATGGGACGCACCGAACATCAATGCAGCTTTGGTCTCTGAACCACCGGCCGCACCGATCACCAGCGCCTCGTGACCGGTATCCTTTTTCATGGCGTGGGAGATATAAACGCTGCTTCCGTAAAAATGATATCCCGTGCCGGTCCTGACATCTTCCCGCAATTTTTCATAGTCACCGTCAAAAGGAATAATAAAGCTCGATTGCGAACCGCCATCGTAGGCAATGTGCTTCATCTTGCCATAATCGATAACCTCGATCTTGGAAATTGGATCCCAGTGTTCATCCTCGATAAGATTGCGTTCACGAGCACCCTTCACTCCTCGCTTGTCAATGTGATCCTTGAATTCAAAATAGCCGTCCTTGGCGAACGGAATAACGGCCACACCAAGAGCCACCACGACGGCAATCAACGACCAGGTTCTTCTCTCAGAAAAACACGCTGAAGCAATCAAACCGAATGCGCATGCAAGAAACATAATTCCCCCGGGACCAATCGACGGGAGAAAGGGAATAAGGATCAAACAGCCCAGGGCCGCCCCACTGAGATCCCAACAGTAGAGGCTCTGAATTTTGTCTGCGTAAAACGAAAAAACGGTCGTAAAAATCAAACCGGCCAGGAAAAAAGGGATGATCAGGAACAGATACATCACGAGAAACAGCGCCCCTGCTTTTACCGGCGAGGTATAGAGCGTGTTAAAATCGAAGGGAATCCAATTCATGGCCGGTAATACGGCAAGGCTGAACAGGGCGAAGATCAGGGCGAGTACCGACAGATATCCATGGACATTCTTGTCGATCGGGCGAGGGCGTAACGAACTGTATATCCCCGAAAGCCCAAAACAGAACATGGCGAGGGTGATAACCATATAGGCCATGTTGGAATACCAGATAACATCAAACACTCTGACGAGATTGAGCTCGAGCATGAGTGTCGTCAAAGCGACACAGAATAGACCGATACTGATTTTCAGCATGTAAGACTACCTCGATAAATATCTTCTATATGCCAAGTCTGGCATTCCAATCAACTCGTTAACAGGCCGCAGGAGAAATTGCGTATATCTCAGGTCCCCCCCAGCCTTTTTGATTACGGCAGCCCCCCGCTCTCATACGGCCTTTACCAAGAGCAACATACTTAACGTATCACCATCTATCAGGCAAGAAATAACGGACAGCCGCATGGCCACAGGGCTTGATGCTGACAAATTGACACTCATTGCGAGTTTTTTACCAAAGGCAGATCGGAGCGTATCTCAAGTTTTTCAGGTGCGCAGCGTTTTCCCCGAGGTGTTGGAACCGCGACGACCACTCTTCCCGTGCTCTCCACAGCGGGCAACTCAAGAAAAAGCTGTCGCCCTTCGGCATGAATATCGTTTGCTGCTAAATCAAAGGATTGATCGTTCGTGTCATAGAGGCGAATATCAGCCCCACATTGATCTTCAGCGGCGAACGTGATACGAGCCACCCGGACCTCGCCCGTTGCCGGTGGCGGAAGGTCGGACAGTTTCACTTCCCACGTAACCTCTTGGTCGCTTATCTGGTGCAGGCGCGTGAATTGTTTTGGCCGGACCGTACGATGCGCTTGATGATCAAGAAATTTACCGCGCAGATAGCTGGAATGAAAACCGGCAGGGTTCTCCGGGACCTCGCGAAGAATGAACATATTGAGGATTTCCTGGATGACAATATCGGGTTTTTCATAATTGAAAATATGCTCAGGAAAATTGACCACCGTACGTGCATTCAGGACACGCTGGGCGTCGGCACTGAAAAAGTAAACGCATTTTTCAAGAAAGGAATCACCGAGCAGCAAGAGGGAGCGAAGTGGTGCATCAGGGTTTCTGATCAACCTTATCTGAAGCGTACTCCCGTCCTCGGCGGTCAACATCTTTTGCGGAGGATATACATCATGAATTCCACTAGGAGGCACATCAAGCGCCGAGTCGTATCGCCCCCCAAGTTTGGGTATCATTTTGATATAATGTTCATTTCTGTGGAGCCATAAAGGCAACCCTACCATGTCCATGAAGCGATGATGCGCCCATTTTCGATCAATGGACAACTCAAATTCCGACAATTGGGGATGGGTGAATGAGTTCGCCGGAAAAATATCGAGCATCTGATCGATGATCGTTTGATAGGCAATGAATGCTCCATAAAAATTCCAATGAAAATCCGTCTTGTAAAACAGCAATGGATAAGCCTGCCGTTCTTTAGCGGCGAGCAGCGCTGGAAGGAGGTCAATAAACGGGAGTCGGGATGAAGACTTGAGAAAACCGGATAGTTGTTCGTAGCGAGTGAGCCCTTTTTCAACCTTCTGAAGATTATCGGGAAGGTTTTCCGGGTAGACCATCGCCTTGGTTGGTGCCAAGACGAACACATAATCGATTTCCCGCTCTCGTAACCAATAATAGCGTTCTTCAAGAATACGTTTCCACTGCCGAAGTTCTTCAGAAGAGAACGGTATTTGCCCCATATAATCGGCGATATTATCAAAATCTTCGGTAACACCTTTCTCTACCCGTCGGGCTCCCCATCCTTCAAAGAAAAACCCGTTCTTGCCATAAGCGACATTCTTGTTAGGTGACACCCCCAGTCCATATATTTTAACGAGAGCATTGAGATGAATATAGTTTTGTGGCAATGGAAGCCAGTGTTCTATATGGGCTTCGTACATGGACGGAAACTCGTGTAGCAAAGCAGCCAATTTATCGAATCTGCTCTCCCGGTTCTTCGTTATTTCCTCAACAACATCGCTGACACTTTTCGTCAGAAACGAAATATTGGCAGCAAACGGGTAGGAAAGCGTGCCGAGAAACAGCACTACGATGAGCAAATTCCGTTGATTCTGTTGCTCTTTCGCCAACCTGAACTGATTCGGGACCTCAATCCGCCAGACAATCAACAGGCCGACCAGGCTGATAAGAGCAATTCGGGTCAGCAGGCTTTGCCATTTGCCATCGGCAAAATCAGCAACCAATTTCTCTTCCACGCACAAGAGCAGAAACAGACCCGCGAATGAAGCATAGAGAAGGGTGACATGGAAGTTCCTGTCACCCATCCCTTTAAGAAAAGGAACCTTCATCAAAACCTGAAATAGAGGAACGGGTTATAGGCACCGCCCATCAAACTGGCGACGGAATATGACAAAACGAAGCCAAAAAAGACCACCGCACCAATCGACAGGACGTAACCATATATCATCCCAGACGAGACGGCCTTTCCTTCCAAAATGGAATAGGTTCTTGCCAAACCGCGCATGACCGGAGCGGAACAGATAATCGCCACCACGAGTGTCAACCAGAATTCATTATTGATAATCAAGAACAGTTGGGAGTTGTAGAATGGTGGGGTGGTAAAGGTTACCATCGCTTGAAGGTACCCGATCGCATAGGAGAAGGTCTCTGCTCGGAAAAAGACCCACCCGACGACAACAGCCAACACCACATACGCATGCCTGAGAACTCTAGGCAGTGCCTCGAGTACGGTGTTGATCGGTCGCAATCGCTCAAGAACAAGAAATCCACCGTGGTAGAGTCCCCACACGACAAACGTCCAACTGGCACCATGCCATAAGCCGCAGAGAAAAAAAACGATTAACAGGTTGAAATGTGTCCGGAGCCCCCCATGCCGATTGCCGCCAAGCGGGATATAGAGATAATCGCGAAACCACGAGGAAAGTGAAATATGCCACCGGCGCCAGAATTCTCTCATTGACTGCGCGGCATAGGGATAATTAAAATTTTCCAAAAATCGGAAACCGAACATCCTTCCCAGCCCGATAGCCATATCGGAATACCCAGAGAAGTCGTAATAAATCTGCAATGTATAAGAGATTGCCCCAATCCAGGCAAGACCTGCAGGAATGGTTTCCGCCGGTAATGAGAAAATGTAGTCGGCAGTCCTGCCAAGGACATTTGCCACCAATACCTTTTTCCCGAGCCCAATAATAAACCTCCGAATACCGTACGCAAAATCATCAAATCGTGTCATCCGCCGGACGATCTGTTCGGCAACGTCGTGATAGCGCACGATGGGGCCGGCGATTAATTGTGGGAAAAGAGAGATATAAAGGGCGACGTGAACAGGATTTTTTTGCACGGATGCATGGCCTCTATACACGTCAACAACATAGGACAATGCTTGAAAGGTAAAAAAAGAAATCCCGATCGGCAAATGAACCGTCTGCAACTCGACAGTCGCCAGATCGATATTGACAAGTACCGTGTTGAGGTTATCGACAAGAAAATTGGCGTATTTGAAAAAACCAAGCAAACCAAGGTTTGCCACCAGCGCGCACCCCAGAGGAACCCTGGCAGACCAGCCCCGCTGCTTGGCGCGATCTATCAAAAGGCCGAAACTATAATTCAGTGCTATCGATACCAGCATCAACAGCACATAGATATTTTCGCCCCAGGCATAAAAGATCAGACTGGCTGTCAACAGGAGCAGGTTCCTGAACTTCCGGCTGACGACAAGATAGCTCAGAAGAACTAACGGCAGGAAAACAAAAAGAAAAATCGTCGAGCTAAAGACCATATGGGGAACGCAGAGATCAGCCTTCAACGAGCCTGATCGGGCTCACTGGTAAATTACGATTTAATCCTTCAATATCGGCATAATATAGGCGAAGAAAAACGCTCCTGACGCGAGAAGAAGAGCAGATCCTCATGCCTGAATGAACAAACAACCGTGCTGGACGCAACCGGAAAGCTGTTTCTAACCGAGAGTATCAGGGCTGTCAAGCACCAGCGCGATCATCTCTCTTCTTTCGCCAGACCAGGCAGGATCCAGGAGCACCATGAACCTGGAAGTAACCGTCGGCACCTGCCCTGATGAAGTTTTTTTGAGCCTCGTGATACTCAGTATCTTGAGGCAGGATGACGAGCGTAAAGCCGCCGAAAACAAATCAGCCCCCCTCCTACTGCAGACAAGAGCACAATCAATTGCTGGAGTCGATCCATCTCGACCAAGATATAGGCAAAGACAACAAGGGGATAAAGGAGCGCTCTGACAATTGCCTTCAGCACCCGATTTTCGGCGATGAACTCGGCATATTTCGGTGAATACCGGTAATATTGCTGAACAAACCATCGTCCAGGAGCATTCGTCAGCAGATAGTGATCTCGAAATGCTCTCAGCAAGGATACCTGCGGGCCAAAGGCCGACCCATAGGCGGCTGTAGCGATAAAACATCCGCCACCACCGCCGCCGCCACCACCGCCACTAGATCCACCCTTGCACGACACAGCAGCACTGAAACCTTGGGCAAGTCGTATCGCGCCCGCTTCATTGGGATGAATTCCATCATAGTTCAATGCCGGCCAATCTGCCGCCACCTGTGCGTAGGAATCAACGAGGACAACTCCTTTTTCAGCGGCCAGGGCACGAATTGAAGGATTGTAGGAAGATGCTATCGTGGCCCCGATACCGTTATTTTGCGTGTTCGGGGTAATCGTTGAAATGACGGCGACGCTCCCTATCGACCGCGCCTTGTCGATCATTACGCCAAGATTGAATTTGACAGTAGATGGTGACACCCCCCAAAAAGCATCGTTCGCTCCCTCCATGATCAGGATCTGAGAGGGCCTTACGTTGGTCAGCACATTGCTGATGCGGTTCACTCCGCCGCTTGTTTGTTCACCGCCGAGGCCTGAGTTGACGACGTTCGCACAACCACCGATGATTTCCTGCAAATAGGCGGAATAAGGTAAAAATCCTCCCCTTCCCTCAGTAACCGAGTCACCGAATGCTGAAATGTTATTACTCAAGTCGGATGTCGGCGGTGAAATCGTCCCGGTACCTGCTGTCGAATCATCCTCGCTACCGTCAGTCTGAAAAGAGAAGCTGCCACTTGCAGCGAAAACCTGATCTTCGACATCACACCACATCATGCTGAAAATCCCCAAAACCAACACCATCGTGCTGACCAGAAACCGCCTTTTCATAACCTGAATCATCACCAACCCCTTGTTATCTCGTAATCACTGTGCAATCCGGTTCTTCCGGGGATTCCTCAATAAATTTGACAAATACCTGTCTGGTATCAGAGACAAAATCTGGAAGCGTCAGCGCTTGCACCAGTACATCCTGATCGTCGGTCAGCTCGTCCTCCTCTGGAAACTCGGTCGGTTCTCCCCACGCTGAACCTTCCCAAATACTTTCAACCTGCACATAACCGCCGTTCTGATACCGTTGCCACGTGACTAAAGGGGATCCCGTTTCGTCCAGACTGAGAACCGGCAAAATGTCAGGCACTTGATTCGGGTCATGAATCGGCTGGGCATCATCCCACTCCCCGTTCAGGAAACGGGAATAATAGATGTCATCAAGACCGCCATCATTTGCGGACCAGGCAACCCACACGACACCGTCTTCCGCCACCATGATCGATGGTTTGATATTGCTGGCCAGATCACTAGGAATCAAGGCGGAGGGTTGCCAACGATCACCATCATTCTGGCTGTAACGTAGCTCCATGCCGCTTTCCTCGAGAGCTGTCCAGGCCGCCCACTTTCTCCCGTCCGGACCAATATCAATCGATGGATGCAGATTGTCGGCATTGTCGTCCGTTATTTGCTGGGGCTCCGCCCACTCACCCGCACAGAATGAACTTGAAAATATTTCATGTCGCAGACCGTCGCTCTGGCTCCATATCAACTCTGCGCGAACTGATTGTTCGGTTGCATCAGCAGCACACCCCCGGCTTGCCGTCACGAAGGAAAAGAGCAAGCCGATCAATATAAAAACCAACGAAAACGAGGCAATTCTTTGCGCCATTCTTTACTCCCCCATGGGTGAACATTGACAGCTTCCTTCACCGACACCACCCCTACACGTAATATCGGCACAGGACATGTGGTTCGATCTATCCGGTGTAACTCCACTTTTCAGGCAACAGCGCCATATTGCCACCGGTTTTCTGAAATTACAAGCAATCTTGTCAATTGATCATATTCAGGTTATCTAGAATAGCTGGTCTTTATTCGACAAACGGACATTTAGGGTGAGACACATTATTTTCTATGACATCTTTTGATATCCAGGATCCAACCCGGATACCTGGTTTACCTGCATCTTCATCTCCTGAGAAGAAGGACGTGTGGCTGCTGATGATACCGACATCTGCATGGCACGATCGGTGAGCGGACCCGTTACAATTCCAGCAGTGTTCATAGCTACAAGCGGGAAGTATTTTCTTGACAGGATCTATACATTTATCTGAAATTAAAAACATATTTCCAAAAATAAATTCTGTACCAGACACCACTAACCTTCAGACAAAAAGTCAGACGAGACCGGTGCCGACGATGAACCAAAAAGCGCCAAAATTACGGGCCTCCCCGGCAAACAAGGGAGATAATTCATCCGGCCCGCCGGTCTCCGAGCCAACTGGCTACCAACCCCTGGCACAACGCAACGAACACCTCCTGCAGCAGCTGCTCGACACGGTACCGCATTGCGTGTTCTGGAAGGATGAGCACTTCGTCTTCCAGGGCTGCAACCGGCAATTTGCTACTCTTGTCGGCCTGAACGAACCGAACGACATCATCGGCAAGACCGATTACGATCTGCCGGTCCCGAAAAAAGACGCTGATTTTTACCGGTTCTGCGATGAACGGATCATCGAGTGCGACCGTGCAGAGTACAATTTCGTCGAGACATTGCAATGCTGCGATGATCAGCGCGTCTGGCTGAGAACCAACAAAATGCCGCTCCATGATGAAACCGGCAGCGTCATCGGAGTACTCGGCATCGCCGAGAATATTACCGAGCAAATCGGCATCGAAAAGCGGCTGCGCCATTACGAGGTGATGGCCTCCACCGTCGACGACCTGCTGGCGATCATCAGCCCCGAATACCGGTTCCTCGCCGTCAACGATGCTTATTGTGCCGCATATGCCCGCTCCCGCGATGAGTTGGTCGGCATGCACGTTCGTGAGTTGATCGGCGAGGAGTTATTCGAAACCACGATGAAGGAGCGGATCGACCAGGCACTGGCCGGTAATCTTACCCACTTCGAGGGCTGGCGCGTCTTTCCCGGCTCCGGGGAGCGCCATATCCACTACACCTACTATCCGGTATTCAACGACACGGAAAAAGTGGTCGGCCTCGTCACCAAGGTACACGACAACACCAGGGCCAAACGGTTGGAAAACCAATTACAACAGTCGCAGAAGATGGAAGCCATCGGCCGGCTGGCCGGTGGCATCGCCCATGATTTCAACAATATTCTCAGCATTATCAACGGCTATTCAGATATCTGCCTGTTCGAAATGGCCTCGGACAATCCCTACCGTAGCAAAATCGAACAGATCAACGAGGCAGGCAATCGTGCCGCCAGGTTGACTCAGCAATTACTCGGTTTCAGCAGAAAACAGATCATCCAACCGCAACTGCTCGATCTTGCCGAGGAGATCAAGGTGCTCAACCGAATGCTCACCCGCCTGCTCGGGGAAGGAATCAAACTGCGCACCGTTGTCGACGAGCAACTCTGGTTTGTCAAAATGGATCGCTCCCAATTCGAGCAGGTTATTCTCAACCTGGCGGTCAACGCCCGTGATGCAATGGACGAAAGCGGCAAACTGACCATCAGGATCAGCAACCGGACGATTGCGGAACAATACCGCTCCGGGCGCTACGATGTTGCCGCCGGCGATTACGTACAACTCGCCTGCTGCGATACCGGTTCGGGCATGAACCCGGAGGTTCAGGCCCGGATCTTCGAACCCTTCTTCACGACCAAACCCAAAGGTGTCGGCACCGGGTTCGGCCTCTCAACCGTCTACGGCATTATCAAGCAGAATAACGGCTTCATATCAGTTGCCAGCGAAGAAGGCAACGGCGCGGTCTTCACGCTGCTGCTGCCCCGCTGTCACGGCACGGACGCACAGATCCGCCCCCACCACCCCGGCGAAGACTCGGCGGTATTGCCTCGGGGCGTCGAGACGATTCTGCTGGTAGAGGACGATCACGCCGTGCGAGGGCTCTGCGTCACCATCCTTACAGATCTCGGGTATACCGTTCTGGAAGCGGGTAACGGCAAGGAGGCCGTCGAAACAGTCAAGCACTTTCATGGGCAGATCGACCTGTTGCTCACCGATGTGGTCATGCCCGAGATGAGCGGTCCTGAAGCGGCAGCCATCCTCAGTACCATGCAGTCCGGGTTGCAGATCCTGTTTATGTCCGGTTATACGGAAGATGCCATTGTGCGCCACGGCGTCCTCGGCAGTGACATCAATTTTTTGCAGAAACCGGTGGGCCCGAAGCAACTCGCCCACGCGATCCGCCGCTGCCTCGACAACCGGTTGTCGCACGCCGCCGACCATACCGACAGATAGCCTCGTCAAACGCTCCCTGTGGCAGGATCGTCGCAGACAAACAGGGAATGAAGTATCTTATAGGTGAACCCCCAGATATAATAGTCGTCGATCGGAAACACCGCCCGCGCCGTACCCGGCATGACTTCGGTAACGGCGTGGTTGGTACGGTCCCGAAAACGTTTCGTCTCCAACCAGAGATAGGATTCGATTTCCAGGACGGCAGGACGCACCGTCGGGCGGGCGCTCACTTCAAACAGATACGGCTGAACCAGGACCGGTGCCAGCAACCCGCCTCCGGCAACAGTTGCCGGTAACGTTTTGACCAGTTTTTCGGGTGTCAACCTGATACCGGTCTCCTCATCGACTTCCCGGACACAGGTTGCAAAGATAGAGGGGTCTTGTTCTTCCCGCCGGCCGCCGGGAAATGCGAAATGCCCGGACCAGGGATCTTTGCTGTTTCTCGCCCGGCGTACCAGCAAAATCCGTTCTCCCTGTTCAACACAGCGAATAACCGCGACAGCCGCCACCGGTGCCGTCGGCTGGAATCTATGACCGTCACCGCTACTACCCCCGTTGCGCATACCCAGCTCCTTTCCGCACTCTCAATACTTCCCCGATCTTTTTTCCGGCACCTGCTCGGAAGGGATGAATAGGAGAAAATCTGTCCTGCTGTCGATTGTACCTTGTGCCCAGGCCACTCGCCTCAAAATATGCAAAAGCAGGTCAAAGCAACCGTCATGCCGCCCCCGTTGACGGAACCTCACAGTTAATAATAAAAACTATCGCCACTATCGGCAAGGTTGCTTACATCCGCCGGATCTTCCGACCACGACGCCGATTTTCACCGTTCGCTGTGACGTCCCGTCAGGGGAGGGGGTACATGAATATAAGTTTCACAGGCTGAACTTCCCGGGCTGGTTGGTTCTCTTGGAGGCTGCATCGCGTAGGCCCGACCGGGCGGAGAATCTGGCCCGAAGGGTGGCGGACAGGACGTCCGCCACCGGCGGCCAGGCCATGGATGGCCTGTCTGCCGGCCTCGGATCCCGGCCGACCAGGCCGCAGCGCAGCAGCCGAAGGGAGGATCAACCAGCCCATCCGACCACGGCGCTGATTTTGATCGTTCGTTGTGACTTCACGTCAACGAAATTATTTCAATAGTTCGGACAGCTCTTCCTGGGTCAGCAGCGACTTGATGCGAATAGTCCGCTCCGGTTCAGCGCGGCGACGATCCACTCCCTTGCGCCGATCAACACCGATGCGCGGGTTTGCCAGGGTTCGCACCCAGGCCATTATCGAACGCTTCCGACCGCTGCAATCACCACGGGGATCGGAGCGGCGTTCACCCTGAATCCGGCGGTCGGGCAGGACACGGCGACATCCGGTCTGCTCTTTTGATTGGACAACGTGCTGCCGATCAGTCTGCTCTGGCATACGACTCATACCTCCGAAACAAGATTCGGCCTCCCTTTCTACCGCACCGTCACCTCTTTTTCAATGATTTCCGTGCATAACCCCCTTTCCGTACATCAAAACAAACGATGCAACTCGGTAGCGTGCTCGAAACGGTTGGTCGGACCTTTGATCTTCCCTGAACGCCGGAAACATGGTACAAGAAAGAGATGATCAGATAGTGATACTCATTATTAATAGCACCAGGGAGCACATTGATGCCATCAGTAACCGCCTATCGCGATTTTCGCCGCGCCATTTCGCGGAGCATAGCAAAAAAAAACATCATAACCGATCCACTGCGCAAGGTGGCCATCGGGGTCGATGCCAGCTTTTATCGCTTGATCCCGCAGATAATCGTCGATGTCGAATCCGAACGTGAGGTTCAGATCGTGCTGCGCGAAGCGCGGCAGCGCCGGCTGCCTGTCACCTTTCGGGCAGCGGGAACCAGTTTGTCCGGACAATCAATCACCGATAGCATCCTTGTGCGGCTCGGCCGCGGCTGGGATCGCTGCCATATCTCCGGTGACGCCGGACGCATCCGCCTGCAGCCCGGCATCATCGGCGGCCTTGCCAACCGGCAGCTGGCCCCCTTCGACCGGAAGATCGGCCCGGATCCAGCCTCCATCGACACCGCCAAGATCGGCGGCATCCTTGCCAACAACGCCAGCGGCATGTGCTGCGGCGTCGAACAGAACAGCTATCAGACCATCGACAGCATCCGCCTGATCCTGGTCGACGGGACCATCGTCGATACCGGCGATGCGAGAAGCGTTGCCGATTTCCGGCTCAGTCATGCCGGCCTGCTCGGACAATTGGCCGAACTACGCAGCACCATCCTGGCAGACCAGCCGCTGGCCGAAAAGATCCGCCGAAAATTCAAGATCAAGAATACCACCGGCTACAGCCTCAATGCACTGGTCGATTTCGAAGATCCCGTCGATATCATGACGCACCTGATGATCGGTTCGGAGGGCACCCTGGCCTTTATTGCCGATTCCGTGTTCAAAACCGTCGTCGAGCACCGTTACAAGGCCACCGCACTGATCCTCTTTACCTCCATGGAAGATGCCTGCCGGGCCATTCCCATCCTCCGTGGCCAGCCGGTAGCGGCAGCAGAGTTAATGGATCGGGCCAGCCTGACCTCGGTTGAAGAGCAGCCGGGCATGCCCCCATTTCTCAAAGGGCTCAATTCGGCGGTTACCGCCTTGCTGGTCGAGACCCGGACCAACGAGGAAGGCGAGTTGGCCAGCGAGGTGGCACGAATCAGCGAAAGTCTGGCGGATTTTACAACGGTAATGCCGATCAGCTTCACATCGATCCCGGCCGAGTACCAGGCCCTGTGGAAGATCCGCAAAGGGCTCTTTCCGGCGGTCGGTGCGGTTCGCCAGACCGGGACCACGGTGATCATCGAGGACGTCGCCTTCCCGACCGAGCGACTGGCCGCTGCGGCACTTGAATTACAGGCATTGTTCACCAAATACCGCTACCACGAAGCAATCATCTTCGGCCATGCCTTCGAGGGCAACCTACATTTCGTCTTCACCCAGGATTTCTCCAGCCCCGCCGAGGTTGCCCGCTATCGCGACTTCATGGCCGACGTCGTCGACATGGTAGTCACCACGTACGACGGCTCGCTGAAGGCTGAACATGGTACCGGCCGGAACATGGCGCCGTTTGTCGAGAAGGAATGGGGACCGACCGCCTTTGCGCTGATGAAACGAATCAAAGAGCTCTTCGACCCGGACAATCTGCTCAATCCCGGCGTTATCCTCAATGACGACGCCGAAGCGCATATCCACAATCTCAAACCGTTACCGGCCACCCATGCGATTGCCGACACCTGCATCGAATGCGGTTTCTGTGAGCCGGTCTGCCCGTCGCGTGATCTCAGTTTCACCCCGCGCCAGAGGATCGCCGGCCGCCGGGAAATCAGCCGGCGCCTGGCCGCCGGCGCCGGCACGGCGGCGCTGAAACGGCTGACCGGCAGCTATCAATACCCGGGCATCGACACCTGCGCCGCGGACGGTCTCTGCGCGACCCGTTGCCCGGTCGGTATCGATACCGGCAAGATGGTCAAGGCCCTGCGCCAGGAAGCCCATGGCCCGCTGGCCAATAAAATCGCCGCCGCGGTCGGCTCCCGGTTCGCACCGGTATCCCGGACCATCAGCCGGAGCCTGGACGCGGTCGATCTTGTTCATCGCTATACCGGCACACCATTCATGGAGCGGGCCTCCTCCCTGGCCCGCACGGCCACGCTGAACCGGCTGCCACTCTGGAATCGGGAGATGCCGACCGGTGCCCGGAAGATATCGCCGCAATCCGGCGGAAGCGCTCAGCCACTCCAGGTGGTTTATTTTCCCAGCTGCGCCAGTCGGGCCATGGGCGGGCCGTCCAGGTCGGAGAACGAGCGCGAGACACTTCCGGAAAAAACCGCCTCATTACTGCACAAGGCCGGCTACCAGATCCTCTATCCCGATGACCTCGATCGTCTCTGCTGCGGCCAGGCCTTCGAGAGCAAGGGCTTTGCCGACGAGTCGGACCGCAAAGCCAAGGAGTTGTCGACGGCCCTGCTGGCCGCTTCCAACGATGGCGCCCTGCCGGTCCTCTGCGACACCAGCCCCTGTCTGCAGCGAATGCGCCTCACCCTAGACAGCCGATTAAAGCTCTACGAACCGATCGAATTCGTGCTGACCTTTCTGATGGATCGTCTAACCTTCAAACAGAAGGAAACAACGATCGCCATCCACCCGACCTGCAGCACGAGAAAGATGGGACTGGAGACGAAACTGCTCGAGTTGGCCCGCGCCTGCGCGACTCGGGTCATCTGGCCTCAGGATATTCACTGCTGCGGTTTTGCCGGCGATCGCGGTCTCAGTTTTCCGGAACTCAACGAATCGGCGCTGCACGGCCTGGCCGAACAGGTATGCAGCTGCGAAGCGGGCTATTCAACCAGTAAAACCTGCGAAATCGGCCTGTCTCTACACGCCGGCATACCCTATCGCTCGATTCTCTACCTGGTCGACGAGGTGTCGCAACCGAAGTGGTGCTGAAGACTCAAGGGGTAGCCTCCCGCAATCAGTGATCTTCGCCGCGATAGGTTTCGATCACCTCAAGAAAATCCGAACCGTATCGCCGACATTTGGCCTCGCCGACGCCACCGATCGACAGCAACTCCTCTTCGGTGAGCGGTTGCCGACCGGCCATCTCCATGAGCGTCCGGTCGTGAAAGATAACGAACGGCGGCACGCCGCTGCGATCGGCAAGTTCCTTCCGCAACCGACGCAACCGGTCAAAAAGCTGCTCATCGGCAACAACTCCGTCCGGGAGACGAGCTGCTTTCGTTTTCCTGCCGACCTGTTCCGCCCGAATCCGGGGGCGCGCCATTTCCAGTCGCTGCTCACCGCGTAACAGCGGCCAAGAGGCCTCGGTCAGCCGCAGTACCGAATAATCGCCGACATCCTGGCTGAGATAGCCACGATGCACCAGATGCCGGATGATGCTGCCCCAATAGTCCTGACTGAGGTCTGCACCAATGCCATAGGTCGATAATCGATCATGGCCGAGCCGTACAATCCTCTCCCCGCTCGAGCCGCGCAACACGGCGATCACATGACCGGCTCCGAATCGCTGACCGACGCGATAAACACAGGACAACGCCTTGCGGCTGTCCTCGGTAATGTCGATCATTTCCGGTGGATTGAGGCAGATATCGCAATTACCACAGTCCCGATCGGGCTGCTCGCCGAAATAGCCGAGCAGCACCCGCCGCCGGCAACCGAGCGCTTCGGCAAAGCCGATCATCGCATTGAGTTTATGCAGCTCGATGCGCCGATACTCCGGATTCATCGTTTTCTCAATCAAACCGCGGGCCACCTGAATGTCGCCGTAGCCGAAGAGCAGCAGCGCCTCGGCTGGCAGTCCGTCCCGTCCCGAGCGTCCGGTCTCCTGGTAAAAGCTCTCGATATTTTTGGGAATATCATAATGAACGACAAAGCGGATGTTGGATTTGTCGATGCCCATGCCGAAGGCCACCGTGGCGACGATAATGCGCACCTCATCGTAGAGAAACCGTTCCTGCGCCTCACGGCGCTGCTGGTCGGTCAGCCCGGCGTGATACGGCGCCGCGGCAAATCCGGCATCAACAAGCTGCTGACAGAGTTTGTCGACCCGTTTTCGACTCAGGCAATAAACGATGCCGGCCTCGTCGGGACGTCCGGCCAGAAAGGTGCGAAGCTGGCTGAAAGGTTTCTGCTTCTCCAGGACGGTGTAACGGATATTGGGCCGGTCATAGCCGGTGATGAAGGACTGCGCTTCCTGCAGCTGCAGCCGCTCGATGATATCGCGGCGGGTATGCGGTTCGGCGGTCGCCGTCAACGCCACAATCGGGACCTGCGGGAAATGCTGCCGCAGGCCGCCCAGTTTTCGGTACTCGGGACGAAAGTCGTGCCCCCATTGGGAAATGCAGTGCGCCTCGTCGATGGCGATCAGGGCGACCGGGATATCGGCCAGGCGGGCCAGGAAATCATCGCTCATCAATCGCTCCGGGGCCACATAGAGCAGATCAAGCTGGCCGGCGTGAAGCTCGGCCAAAACCCGGCGAGCCTGCACACCGCTGAGCGAGGAATTATAGAACGCCGCCTGCACGCCATTGGCGACCAGGGCATCGACCTGGTCTTTCATCAGTGAAATCAGCGGCGATACGACCAGGCCAACGCCGTCTCGATGCAGGGCCGGCAGCTGATAGCACAGTGACTTGCCGCCGCCGGTCGGCATCAGCACGAAGCAATCCCGACCGGCCAGCAGCCGCTCGATGATCTCCTGTTGCGCACTGCGGAACTGGTCGTAGCCGAAGACGCTTTTCAGCGTCTGGTGAATATTCTGCTCCATAAGATTACGTTCCTGAAGCATAGTGCCACACCGGTGTCAACAGCTGACAGGCGAGGCGGGCACGTCATGCCGTGTGCTCCCGACCCTCGCCTCTTGGCCGACAAACGAATCCGGTGCTGTTATTGACCGCCCTGCAGTGCTTGGATACGGGCCTCAAGCGGTGGATGGCTGCGAAACAGGGAGGCCAGCCCCCCTTCCTTGGGTCTGATGCCGAAGGCCGCCATCTGGTCTGGCAAATGGGACGGTTCATGGTGGGCCTGCAAACGGCGCAACGCATCGATCATCTTCTGGCGGCCGGCCAATTGGGCGGCACCGCTGTCGGCGCGAAATTCCCGTCGCCGGGAGAACCACATGGCAATGATCGAAGCGAACAGGCCGAAGACCAGTTCAAGGACGATGGTCACCGCCATGTACCCGAGAAAACCGAGCCCCCCACCCTCCTCGTCCTGGCGTAGGAAATTGTCGATGATGGTTGCCGCAACCCGGGAGAGAAAGATGACAAAGGTGTTCAGGACGCCTTGAATAAGCGCCATGGTGACCATATCGCCGTTGGCGACGTGACTGATCTCGTGGGCCAGTACCGCCTCGACCTCATCCTTGCCCATGTTCTGCAGCAACCCGGTACTGACGGCAACGAGGGCATCGTCACGCTTCATGCCGGTGGCAAAGGCATTCATATCGGCCGCCTGAAATACCGCCACCTCGGGCATGCCGATGCCGGCCTGTTGTGCATGGCGACGAACGGTGTCGACCAGCCACTGTTCGGTCGGATTGCTCGGCCGTTCGATGACCTGAGCCCGGGTCGCCTTCTTGGCGATCCATTTTGACATGGCCAGTGAGATGAACGACCCGCCCATGCCGAACAATGCGGCAAAGACCAGCAGCCCGGAAGTGGAGCGGGTGTCGATCCCGAGAATGCTCATGACTGTTCCGAGCAGGACCAGGATCGCCAGGTTGGTAGCCAGATAAAGCAGGATTCGCATGGATGCACCTCCTATGGAAATGATTGTCAGCTCCATGGTAATCATTGCGCCGCTCTATTTCCATAAGGATCGCATACGGCTGCTTCGAAAAAATCGAATTCCAGCTAAATCCCATGACGGGACGTCATGACGAACAATGAAAGTCGGTGTCTGGTCGGAAGGACTGGTCGCTCCTACCTCCGGCTGCTTCGTTTTCTTATCGGAACAACGAAAAAAACCGCGTGGCCGACGGCAACTCAAGGGATGCTGCAACAAAAAGGGTAATATGGCAGACCGCCCGGTCCTGAGACGGTGGCACAGACCGGGCGGTGGATCGGCAGAAGCGGCGTGATGGGGGGGTCCGGCCGCAACCGGACGTTATCTGGTCGCAGCGAGATACAACTCGTTGACCCGTTCCCAGTTGATCACGTTGAAAAAGGCCTCGACGTAGTCGGGACGTCGGTTCTGATACAGCAGATAGTAAGCGTGCTCCCAGACATCGATCCCGAGAATCGGCTGTTTCCCCTGCGATAGCGGATTATCCTGGTTGGCCGTGGTCACAATCTCCAATTCGCCGTCATGCAGCGCCAACCATGTCCAGCCGCTGCCGAAGAGTTTGACGGCGGCCTCGGAAAAGGCCTTCTTGAACCCATCAATGCTGGAAAATGTCTTGGCGATGGCTGCCACCGCCGGACCCACCGGAGCAACATCTTTTTTTAACAACGGCCAGAATAGCGAGTGGTTGACATGGCCGCCGCCATGATTCCTCACTGTTGTTCGAATCGCCTCCGGCACCTGGTCCAGATTGGCGATCAACCGTTCTGGCTCCCATTCCTGGAGCGCATCGTGCCCGCGCAGGGCACCGTTGAGATTGTTGATGTAGGCCTGGTGATGCTTGGTGTGGTGAATCTCCATGGTACGCGCGTCGATGTACGGTTCCAGGGCATCATAATTATACGGTAATGAAGGTAGATTATGTTCCATAACAGATATCCTCTGCACACTAGTGTCTAAACAGCGCCCACGATGCAAACACATGGGGAGCTTGAAAAATTCGGAATTTCGTTCAAGATCGAGGCGCGCAAGAAAATTTTACCGTAGGTATATACATGATACTGAAGAGGATAAAATTTGACTGCGCAACGATGAGATTTGGTGAAATGACAATTTTTCAAGGTTTCCACTTGTATGTCGGGGCCCTGCGGGAGGACGCGACCAGTTCGCGCCACCGCGAGTAAAACGGTAAGGCCGATCTGTTCCATGGTCAATCCCGATAGTTTGACGGCTTTCAACGTACCCGCACCGGACGTGGACGATCTTTCATCTTCGTAAGCATCAACAGGAAAAGTTTCTCTTGACAGCGTGGCATGAAGATGGTCAAGGTGTTACATATTTTTTTTTAGTATTACTACTGGAGCGTTTCGCAGCCGGCGATCCGTTCTGTTGTAATTCCGGCGCGGTCCAGCACGATGCACATATCAGAAGGTGTTCTATCCGCACCGGTATTGATCGGCGGCGGTGTTCTCACGGTCATTGGAACTGGGATCGGTCTGCACCGGCTCGACTACGACCGGATCATGAATACCGCCATCCTGACCTCCGCCTTTTTCGTCGCCTCCCTGGTTCATGTCCCGATCGGACCGGGCAGTATTCATCTGGTGCTCAACGGGCTGCTCGGCATCATTCTCGGCTGGGCCTGTTTCCCGGCGATCCTGGTCGCCCTGCTGCTGCAGGCCGTCTTCTTCCAATTCGGCGGACTGCTCGTCCTCGGCGTCAATACCTTCAACATGGCGGCCCCGGCCCTGCTCTGTTACTACCTGGTCCGTCCGCTGCTGGCCAGACCCAAAACCCGCGGTGTGGCCGGTTTTGCCGGCGGGGCGTTGGCGATTTTTCTGGCCGCGCTCTGCATGGCTCTGTCGCTCGCCTTGTCCGACAGCGGCTTTCTCGCCACCGCAAAACTCGTCGTGATCGCCAACCTGCCGATTATGTTGATCGAGGGGATCGTCACAATGTTTGCCATCACCTTTCTTGCCAAAGTGACCCCCGATCTCATCACCGGGAGCCGACCATGAAACAACTATCGATTTTCCTATCCATCCTGCTTCTCTGTCTCGTCATCACTACGCCTGTCAACGCGCACAAGGTTAACGTTTTTGCCTACGTCGAGGCGGGAACGATCATCGGCGAGACCTCGTTCAGCGGCGGGCGACCGGCACAAAATGCCGAGATCTTGGTTCAGGACCGGGCGACCGGCGCCGTTTTGCTGCAGACCCGCAGCGACAGCCAAGGGACATTTTCTTTTTCGGTACCGGACAGGGCGCGCGACGAACGACTCGACCTGCTCATCGTCGTGCGTGCCGGCGAGGGTCACCGCAACGAATGGCTGCTGACGGCCGAAGACTATTTACCCGTAGAAACTGACACTGCTCCCGACGATCAGTCTCACGCGGCTTCCGAACGGCAATCTCCCGTTGCTATCGAGCTGCCTCCGCAACAAATCGCACTACCACCGCCCTGGCCGGAAGATCAATTACAGCAGATCATCGAAACGGCCGTTGAGAAGCAGGTTGCTCCGTTGAAACGACTCATGCTGGAAACACGCCAGTCGGGCCCGGGACTCCGCGATATCCTCGGAGGAATCGGCTACATTGTCGGCATTTTTGGGGTAATCGCCCTGATCAAATCTCAGAAAGGAGAGAAGTGATGAACCGAATCGTGACCATCTTCGGCTGTTTAACCCTTTTCCTGACGGCCGGCGCCGGCGAGGCCCCGGCCCATTTCGGCATGCTCATCCCTTCGAGCCCGATCGCCGACCAGCAGAACAAGACGATCGACCTGACCCTGTCTTTTTCGCACCCCTTCGAAATGGTCGGCATGGAGCTCGAAAAACCGGCACGCTTTTTCGTTGCCACCGACGGCTCGCAGACCGATCTGCTCAACGGTCTTGAGCAGACAGAGGTAATGGGCCACACCGGCTGGCAGACCAGCTACACTTGCAAGCGCCCCGGTGTCTACCAGTTTGCCATGGAACCGCAGCCCTATTGGGAACCGGCCGAGGATCTGTTTATTATCCATTACACCAAAACCATCGTCGCCGCGTTCGGCGCCGATACCGGCTGGGATGAACCGCTCGGCCTGCCGACCGAGATCGTACCGCTGCTCCGGCCGTTCGGCAACTTCGCCGGTAACAGTTTCGTCGGCCAGGTACTGATGGACGGGGCTCCGGTCGCCCATGCCGAGGTCGAGGTCGAATTCTTCAACAGCGAGCAGGCGGTGACCGCCCCGAGCGATTATCATGTCACCCAAGTGGTCAAGGCCGACGCCAACGGCATCTTTTCCTTTACCTGTCCCCGCGCCGGCTGGTGGGGCTTTGCCGCCCTCAACGAAGGCGATTACCGGTTGAAGACAGAGGATGGTGCAGAAAAGGGCGTGGAACTTGGCGCCGTTCTGTGGATTCATCTGGACGAGTATCGGCAACCATGATGTTCGAGCAGTTCAGCCAGGGCACATCGCTGCTGCACCGCAGCGATGTGCGCATCAAGATCGTCAGCGTGCTGGTTCTGGTGCCGGTACTCGCCCTGAGCCGCAGTCCCTGGACCGTACTGGCCGGCCTGGCTCTTGGTCTGATGCTGGTTTCTGCGGCCCGACTCGATGCCCGGCACCTGCTCAGGCGACTGCTGGTAGTCAACGGCTTTGTCCTCTTTCTCTGGCTGACCCTGCCCCTAACCTATCCCGGTCAAGCCATCGCTACGCTCGGCCCGCTCGCTATCAGCGGACCGGGTGTGGCACTGGCTTTGCTGATCACCCTAAAGGCCAATACCATCGTACTGCTGCTCATCGCCCTGCTGGCTACCTCGACGGTGGCCGACATCGGCTACGGCCTGGAACGCCTTAAACTCCCCCGAAAACTCTGTCTGCTGCTGCTCTTCTCCTATCGCTATATCTTCGTCATCCACCAGGAATACCAACGATTGGCCCGCGCCGCCCGGCTGCGCAGTTTCCAGCCCGGCACCAATCTGCACACCTATCGCACCTTCGGCTACCTGTTTGCCATGACGCTGCTGAAAAGCTGGCAGCGGGCCGAACGAGTCCGGCAGGCCATGCTGCTTCGCGGCTTCCAGGGGCAATTCCACAGCATCAACCATTTTTCAATTAAACGTGGAGATCTGCTCTTTCTTGGTGTAATGGTAGCGCTGGCCATCATGCTCGCCACCGGCGAGACGCTGCTCAACCGGCTCTGAGTCGCCGGGTCCGGCCGCCATTATCCCTGTCTCATCAGCAAACCGGTTACCATGCCCGAAACTCCGCTCATCGAATTGAAGGCCGTCTGTTTCGGCTACGCAGACAGGAGTCCGATCCTCAACCAGGTCGACTTGACGTTGGCCGCCAACCAGCGAATCGGTCTGATCGGAGCCAATGGCAGCGGCAAGACCACCTTGTTTTACCTGATCATGGGGCTGATCAAACCAACGGCCGGGACCATCCTCTTTCGCGGGCGACCGACCAACAGCGAAGATGAATTCAAGGGGTTGCGCCGAGAAGTCGGCCTGCTCTTTCAGGATGCCGACGACCAACTGTTTTCCCCCACCGTTCTCGAAGACATCGCCTTCGGCCCACTCAACCTCGGCGCTTCGATCGACGAGGCCCGCAGCCGCGCCCTGGCCACCCTCGATAGCCTCGGGCTCGGTCACTTGGCGCAGCGAATCACCCACCAGCTCTCAGGCGGCGAGAAGAAACTGGTGGCGCTGGCGACCATTCTCGTTATGGAACCGGCCGCACTCCTGCTCGACGAACCGACCAACAATCTCGATCCGGTGACCCGTGACCGATTGATCGCCATCCTGGCCGGACTCGATCTTGCGGCGATCATCATTTCCCACGACTACGATTTTCTGGCCGAAACCTGCCGGGACACCAATATCATGGCGGACGGCAAGGTGCTGACCGGCGAACCGTCGAGCCTGCACACTCACTACCACATCCACCGGCACGGCGAACTGCCGCACCGGCACGGCGACACCTGACGCTTGCCCCGGCACTGATCAGGCGCAACTATTCCACCCGGCTTCGCAGGTTCAGGGGATCAGCACCGAGCTGCCGCTGGTCCGCCGCGCCTCCAGATCCTGGTGGGCCCGTGCCGTCTCGTGCAGCGGGTATTCTTGAGCGATGGTAATCCGCACCGCTCCGGAAAGAACCACGTCGAACAGATCGGCGGCGTGCGCTTCCAGATCTTCACGTTTGGCCGTATAGTGCATCAGGCTCGGTCTGGTCAAAAACAGCGACCCCTTGGCCGCGAGCAGGCTCAGATCGAACGGATCAACGGGACCCGACGATTGGCCGAAGGAAACCATCGTGCCCATCGGCCGAAGACAATCAAGCGAATTCAGGAAGGTATCCCGACCAACCGAATCATAAACCGCATCGACTCCCCGGCCGGCAGTTACCTCTCGCACCGTCTCGGCAACATCCTGGTCGCGGTAAAGGATCACCGTTGAACAACCGTTGCTGCGAGCAAACTCGGCTTTCTCCTCGGAACCGGCGGTGCCGATAACCGTCGCCCCCCGATGGGCGGCCCACTGGCTGAGAATCGAGCCGACCCCGCCGGCGGCGGCGTGAACGAGAATCGTGCTGCCACGCTCGACCCGGTAGCACCCGTGCAGCAGGTAACGGGCGGTCATCCCCTGCAGCATCATCGCCGCGGCCTGTCTGCTGGTGATCTGCTCGGGGAGCTTGATCAGCCGATGAGCCGGGATGCACCTGGCCTCGGCATAGGCCCCGGCCGGCACGCCGGCATAGGCGACCCGGTCACCCACGGCCAGGCCGGTCACCGCCGCACCGATTGCTTCCACCCGGCCGGCCCCCTCCAACCCGAGTACCGCCGGCAGGGAAGGGAGCGGATAGAGACCGCTGCGGTGGTAGACATCGATATAGTTGAGTCCGATCGCCTCATGCACGATCCGCACTTCTTCCGGTCCCGGACTGCCCGGATCATGGGACTCCCAGGATAATACGTCCGGGCCGCCGGTCCGGTGGATAACGATCGCCTTTCCCATTGGTTTCTCCTTTTGTTGGTTTCTTCGTGGCATCCTTGCCGTACTGCCCGGCGACGACCGATATCGTCATCGAACAGACAGTCCCGCCAATGGTGCAAACAATAGTCATCTTTGCCGGCCATGCCCAGGACACCGGCAGAGACTGCCGCTCCGGCTTAACCGACGTCAGCTCATTCCCTGCTTGCGCATCATCGATATATTCGGTAGCTTCTTCTGGGCGGTCGATCTCCGCCGCCGATCTTCTCCAGGTGATTGCCGAGGAAACACCATGGCCAATCTTCGTTCTATCAGGACATTCGTTGCCCTCCTGGCCGCGGCAATACCGGCCCACTGGACGCTCTTCAGCGCCGTTCCCTGCCATGGTGCCGGACCGCTGAAAATCGGCGTGCTGCAGATCGAAGACGTTGTCCCCTTGTACGTCGCCCGGCAGAATGAATATTTCCGCGTGGAAGGCGTGGAGGTCTCACTGGTCCCGTTTCTCAGCGCATTGGAGCGGGACAGCGCCCTGGCTGCCGGCGCCATCGACGGCGCCATTAACGATCCGATCGGAGCCATCCTGTTCGACCAGGGCCGGGGACTGGTGCGGATCACCTCGCTGGGTCTGGGCCGGACACCGGCCGAAGGTATCTTCGCCATTCTCGCCGCCCCTGGCTCCACCATCCACCGGATCGACGATCTGAAACGCGTCGAGATCGCCGTTTCCTCCGCCACCATCATCGACTATGTTACCGAGCGGCTGCTGATCGGCAGCGGTCTGGCCGCCGGTGAAATCCACACTATCGACGTCAAGAAGATGCCAATCCGCATGCAGATGCTGCTTTCCGGCGCGGTCCAGGCGGCTACCCTGCCGGAACCACTGGCCTCCATCGCCGTCGATAACGGCGCCAGGATACTGATCAGCGACGATCAAGCCGACGAGAGTCTCTCCCAGACGGTACTCGTTTTCCGCACCGCGGTGCTGACGGAGCGACCTGAAGATGTTGCCTCCTTTTTCCGGGCCTATGCCAGCGGTGTTGAAGCGCTCAACGACCGGCCCGAAAGCTATCGGGATCTAGTGGTACAAGTCGGCCGTATCCCGCCCAATCTGGCGCCCCATTATCCGATTCCCACCTATCCGCTGCCACAGCCGTTCCCCCGCGAACTGTACCAACCGGTCATGGACTGGCTGTCGAGTCGCGGTCTGGTCGAAGCGCTCCCCTACGAAACCATGGTAGCCTCTGATTTTCTCGGTGACAGCGCGCCTCAATGATCACGGTCCACTCGGTCAATCTCAGTTTCGCCCACAATGGCGCGACCCTGCCGGTACTGCGGGATATCTCGTTTCACCTCGAGAGTGAAGATTACTGCGCCATTATCGGTCCATCGGGGTGCGGCAAGACATCCCTACTGTTCCTGCTGGCCGGCCTGCTGCAGCCCGATTCCGGCACCATCGACATCACCGGCAGTCCCCGGAGTGGCACTATTTTACAAAACTTCGGCCTGTTTCCATGGAAAACAGTCTCCCAGAACATCGCCTTGGGACTCGTCTTGCAGAAGAGACCACCACATGAAGTGCGCCGCCGGGTAGATTCCCTTCTCGAAGAAATGGGGCTGTCCGGTTTCGGCGAGCACTTTCCCGGCCAACTCTCCGGCGGCATGCAGCAACGAGTGGCCCTGGCCCGAGCCCTGGCCATCGAACCGGACATCCTGTTCATGGACGAACCACTCTCCTCGCTCGACGCGCTGACCCGGGAACGGCTGCAGAATCTGATCGTCGACATCCGGCAAGCCAAGGGAATCAGCACGGTTTTGGTAACCCACTCCATCGAAGAGGCGGTCTTTCTCGGACGCACGATCATCGTGTTGTCCGGAAGACCGGGGCGGGTCCTGCAAATCATCGACAATCCCGACGCAGACACCGACAATTTCCGGCAGAGCGACACGTTTTTCCAACGCTGTATCGCTGTCCGACAAATCCTGGCAGGAGAGGTCGATGGACCGCACGCGTGATACCTTTTTTGCCCTGCTGGTCCTGGTCGGCCTGTGGGAGATCTGCGCCCTGCTGCTCGACTCGATGGCCTTGCCCGAACCGTGGATCGTCCTGCTGGATATCATTGCCGCCCTTGCCGGCGGCAATCTGCTCGACGATCTGGCGATTTCGGCGGTCCGGGCCCTGCTCGGCCTGTTGCTGGCGGTGGCGGCTGCGGTCCCGCTCGGTCTGGCAATTGGTGCCGAAAAACCGCTGCGCAAACGGTTATCGCCGTTTATCTATCTGCTTTACCCGATACCGCATGTGGTACTGCTGCCCTTGATCATCATTTTGTTTGGCATCGGCAATCTGTCGAAAATATTTCTGATTGCCCTGATCGTCTTTTTCCAGATCCTGGTCACCACACGGGACGCCGCAACGAATATCAACCGCAACTACTACTACTCGATGCAGACCTTGGGGGCATCACGCCTGCAGGTCTATCGCCACGTCATCCTGCCGGCGTGCTTGCCGAAGATCCTGACGGCATTACGCATCTCGGTCGGCACCTCGGTGGCCATCCTGTTCTTCGTCGAATCCTTCGCCACCACCAGAGGTCTCGGCTATCGCATTATGGATTCCTGGGGACGGGCCGATTACGTCGCCCTCTATACCGGTATCTGCAGCATGGCGCTGCTCGGTTTTACGCTCTACCTGATCCTGGATCGGCTGGAGAGAAGAATCTGCCGCTGGAATCGTACCGGCTGACGCCAGCGGGCAGTCGCGCTGCTACGGCCAACAAACCGGGCGATCAGTCAGCCGATACCGTCTCCTGCGTGTACCCCCTGACTGGAAGTCACAACCAGCAGTGACAATCATCGCCATGACCGGCAGGGCTGGCCGCTCCTGTCTGCGGCCGCTGCACTGCGACCTAATCGGTTGGCCGCCGGCTGCGGACGTCCTGCTCACGATCCTTCGGGCTGAAAAATCAGGACCGAACGGGTTGAATGCTACCGGATGACAGGTTAAAACCTGTCCTGCCGTTGATCGAGATGGGGTGCCCCGGACAGACGTCGGCGATAAATATCGATCGCCTGGCCACCGTCGCCGACCATGAGCACCTCATAGCCAAGATGTTCGAGCATTGATCCCGCCACATCGCAAACCATCGCCTCATCATCCATGACGAGGACCAGCCCCGACGAAACGGTATCATCCTGCGGCACCGTCAAGGCCGGCGACGACGGTGACACCGCTGCTGTTTCGCCGGACCGGGCCGGAATATAAAGCGTGAAGGTGGTCCCGCCACCGGGGGATGATTCAACGTCGATCGCCCCGCTGTGCTTACGAATGATCGAGTGGACGATGGCCAATCCGAGCCCGCTCCCTTTGGCGCTATCCATCTCTTTGGTGGTAAACTACGGGTCGAACACCCGCTTCAAATGCTCCCTGGCTATTCCGTGCCCCTGGTCGGCGATATCGATTCTGATGTAATAACCGGCCAGCGCCAGCGTCGCCTGCAGAGCTTGGGAATCGGCCGCTGCGGCCTCCCGCAGGCGCACGGTCAGGGTATGAGCGGGACTAGCTAACAATTATTGCGCCAGCGCATGCGATTCCGTGGAGAGCCGGGCTGCAGCGGCGCGATCGCTAAGCTCTGCGCCGCGCAGGGAGAATATCGATGCCGGGCCGAAGCCGAGTTGATAAAGATCCAGCGCCGCCTGAAGCACTCGGTCCCGTTCCGGGGTGATCGGCGCCAAAACCAGCTGCAACCGTTCGAACACCGGGGCCAATTGTTCATAGGAATACTGCAGATCCGTGACTTTCTCCGGGGACCTGGCAATTTCCGCCTCCAGCAGAAGGTTGTAGGCCTGAAACGTAATTGCTGTAATTTCGTGATTTGCCCACATCTCACCAACCGCCGAACCGACCAGGGACTCAAAGCCGATGCGAAACGCATTGCGCAGTGGCCGCAGATCCCCGCTCCCCGCCGCCGCATCGAGACGCTCGCCGATATCCGTTTGAACGGATGTTCCAGACACAAAATGAAGTAACACCTTGATTTGCTGTTTTAAAGTAGCGATTTTAGAGAGAATTATGTAGGCATCAAATTTTACTCTATATATTTGACATAGTGTGTTATGTATGGTAAAAAGCAGGCATCATGCATATCCACCGAGTCAAATCAAAGCGCGGCGACAAGGTCTATACCCAGATTTTGCTTCGCGAATCGTACCGGGAGCGCGGAGAGCACGGCTCCAAAGTCAAGAAACGGACCCTGCTCAACCTGACTAAATATCCCGAGTCGGTTATCTCGGCGATTGAACTGGCCCT
>NZ_FQXS01000021.1 GCF_900130015.1 Desulfofustis glycolicus DSM 9705
AACTTTCTCTTCTTTCCTTCACTCATCTTTTCCTGTTCCTCGGGATTGCGTCTAGCTTAAACTACTGTCTTAAAACTGGGGTCCACTATACTATGCTTGCGTCACGGCCGTCTTTCTGTTATTGAAGCTGGGTTCTGTTCATGTCTTTCGGGTGACATAGTTCGGACATTATGGCGGCGCCACGAGGGGCCGCCGCAAAATATTCAGGCTCCTGCGCAGCGCCGTATTGGCGAAACGTGCGGCAATCACTTTGTCGCCTGCAACGAATCATCCAGCTGTCGATGCGCGGTACGGGCCGAGACATCACGCGCACGTGAGATACTATATAAAAAATGGTCGGAATCTCCATCATCATTCCCACCAGGAATGAAGCAGACAATATCGACCCGCTGATGCAGCGGCTGCTCCGTGTCGTGCTGCCTGTCGATGTCGAGCGGGAAATCGTTTTTATCGACGACAGTTCGAGCGATGCGACCAGAGAGCGGATACGCGCCTGGAGCGGTCGGGCGGCGGTTCGCTTGATCTGCCGTGACAATGACGGTTGTCTTGCAAGTGCCGTGGTGGCTGGTGCCGGCGCGGCGGCCCATGAGCTGGCCGTGGTGATGGATGCCGACCTGAGCCACCCCCCAGAAAGCATCCCCGATCTGCTGCAACCGCTGCTGGACGGGACCCATGAGATGGTGATCGGCAGCCGCTATGTCGAGGGCGGCAGTATTCCGCAGTGGCCTCTGGCACGCAAGATCGCATCGCGGCTGGCCGGTCTGCCGGCCCGACTGTTTACCGCGGTCAATGACCCGATGGCCGGATTTTTTGCGGTCTCTCGCCAGCGTTTGGCCCGGACCAGGCCCGATGTGCCTGGCTTCAAGATCGGTTTCGAGCTGTTGGCCACCGCTGAAGACGAGGTTCGGGTCTGTGAGGTGCCGATCGTTTTTCGCGATCGCTTCGAGGGATTTTCCAAGATGAACAAACAGATCATCTTCGATTATCTCAAACAACTGGTGCACCTGGCGGGGGGTGGCACCCCGCGCTCCATGAGCTGGCGATTCGGCCTGACGGTCGGCTGTAGTGCCGCCCTCGACTGGCTGATCTTTGCCGTATTGCTCCATCTCGGCCTGAAACCGGAAACGGCACACCTGGTGGCGTTGGCCGGAGCCTCTGTGGCGACAATGACCGGATTGGCTCTACTTCGGGCCAACGGCAGTCATGTTGCTGTGTCGGCGGGGCGATGGCTGCCCGTCGCGCTGGTGTCTATGATCTGGGCGATCGGCATGCAGGGGGCGGTGTTCGAGCATGTCGAGCCCCGTATTTGGGCCGGCCCGCTTACCGCTTTTCTTCCGGCCGCGGTTATCGGCAGCATCTGTTTTGTGCTGCCGATGTCGATCGTCTGGTCAGCAGGGATTGGTCGGATGGCACAAGGGGTGCGCCTGCGGTTCGGCATTGTCGGCGCAGTGTCGGCAGTGCTTCTGTTGCGGCTCGTCTATCTCGGTCTGCCGGAACTGATGGAGCAGGAGGCCTACTATTGGGTTTACGCACAGCATCCGTCTCTGAGTTATCTTGATCACCCGCCTCTGGTCACCCTGCTGATCTGGCTGGGCACCGCGCTGTTCGGTACCTCGGAGTTCGGGGTGAGGATCGGAGCTTTTGTCTGCTGGTTTGTCACCGCGTTTTTCGTCCATCGTCTGACTTCGCGCATCTGCGGCAGAAGGGCCGCCCTCGGCGCCCTGCTGCTCGTCGGCATCCTGCCGTTTTATTTCGGCATCGGCTTGACGATGACGCCTGATGCACCGTTGCATGCGGCCTGGGCGGCACTGCTCTATTTCCTTTACCGGGTCCTTGTCGAAAACCGCTCTGATGCGTGGCTGGGCGTCGGTTTCAGTCTCGGCCTCGGACTATTGTCCAAATATACCGTCGTGTTGCTCGGACCGGCGGCCTGCTGCTTTATGCTCATCGATCGACGGGCCCGGCGCTGGTTCGTCCGGGGCGAACCGCTTGGTGCCTTGTTGCTCGCCCTCGTCCTTTTTCTGCCGGTTTTGCTGTGGAACTACCAGCACGACTGGGCGTCCTTCCTGTTCCAGAGCCACGACCGGCTGGCCGACAAACCGTTTTTCACCACCGACCGTCTGCTCGGTTATGTCGCGGTCAACTTGACCCCGGCCGGCTTGGTCGGGCTCTTTTTGTTCTGGACCAGGGGCAGGCTCCTGCTGGCTGCGGTCGATGAACCGGAAACTGCACGGTCGGACGGCCAGGGAGCGATGCGCAGCCGTTACCTGTTTCTCTGGCTTATGGTCACGCTGCCGTTTGTCGTCTTTCTCTTTTTCAGCTTGACCCGGGAGGTCAAGCTGAACTGGACTTCTCCGTTGTGGCTGGCCGTGCTCCCGTTGCTCGGGGCCATCGTTGCCGCCCCTTCGCCTGTAGGTGCCACTGGCCGCTTCATGACCGGTTTGCAGCGGCTCTGGCATTATACGGCGATGGTCTTGGTCGTGGTGTACGCGATTGGTTTGCACTACGTCGTTCTTGGTTTACCGTCACTACCGCACCCATCACGACCGTTTCTCAGCGGCTGGCAGGAATTCGCCCGCCAGATAGAAGAAATCGTTGATACGGTTGCAGCGGAAACCGGCAGAAGACCTTTAGTGGTCGGTATGGATCCCTATCAGATCAGTAGCGGTCTCGCTTTCTATCGCAGCAAAAACGCGGCGGGGACGACGGACAGCAGCCGAAGGCGGCTCGTTGAGGAGACGGTCGGCTGGCATCTATTTACCTGGGACGGGTTGATGTACGAATATTGGACCGATCCGCAGGAGGCGGTCGGTCGGGATATTCTGGTGGTGGCTTCGAGCCGGATCAGGGTTGAATTTCCCTATTTTCGCAACCGTATGGTCGGCATGGGAGCCATCCACGAACTGCCGGTAACCAAGGACGGGCAAGTTCTGCGTACCATGTATTACCGGCTGCTCCAGGGGTACCGTCTGGAGCTCTGAGGTTGCATCGTCGTGTCCGATGTGTTTGTCCGATCGACAGCGCCTGCTTGAACGGTTGATCAGACGGTAAAACGCTCGACCATCCGGGTAAGCCGCGCCGACAGTTGGCTCAGTTGCTCGGCACTTGTTTCGACCACTTCACACTGACTCGACATCATCTGGGATGCGTTGTTCACCTCGCTGATATCCTTTGTTATTTCAGCAGACACCTGAGAACTTTGGGCAACATGCTCGTTGATTTCGGAGATGCCGGCGGAGGTCTCCGCCACTTTGCCGGCGATCTCCGTAGTCGCTGCCTGCTGTTCGTTGACGGCGGTGCTGATCGTGTTGATGACGTCATTTATCTTGTGTATGATATCGGATATCTGAGAAATATCGGCAACGGTCTCACCGGTTGTCTGCTGCATGGTCTCGATTTGTCGCTTGATATCGACGGTTGCTGCAGCGGTCTGCCCGGCCAGTTCCTTGATCTCGTTGGCAACCACGGCAAATCCCTTGCCCGCCTCGCCGGCACGGGCGGCCTCGATGGTGGCGTTGAGTGCCAGCAGGTTGGTCTGCTCCGATATCTCGGTGATGGTTTCTGTTACCTTACCGATCTGAACGGCGGCGCTGTTGAGAGAATCCATCCGCCGGCTGGTCTGCTCGGCGGCGGCAACCGCAGTTTCGGCAATATCTCTGGCCGATTCGGCGTTATCGGAGATGTGCTGCACGGTACCGCTCAACTGTTCCGTTGCGGCGGCGACCAGATGGGTATTCTGGGCCGACTGCTCCATGGAACCGGCAACGGATTGCATATTGGTACTCATTTCTTCGGCGGCGGCGGCCACGGTACCTGCTTTTGCCGAGGTCTCCTCGGCGCCGCCGGTCAGCTGCCTGGCCGTTTCTTTAAGGCCCTCCGATGATTGAGCTAACACTCCGGTGTCATTGATGATATCGGTAAGCATGGTCCTCAGGTCAGCGACCATGGAGTTGAGCGCCTCGGCCATGGCACCGATTTCGTCGCGCTGCGCGATGGACAGCGATTGGGTGAAATCACCGGTGGCCATGGTCCCGGCAAAACGAGCGGTGCGCAGAATAGGTCCGGTTATCGCCTTGGTGAGCAGAAAGGCGCAGCCGGCACCGAAGATCAGCGCCGCTCCGGCGATCATCAGGACGGTCAAACGGGCTCGGCGGCCCTGGCTGAAGAGATTCCCGCCGAGTTCGTCCTGCCGTTTTGTTGCAGTGCTGCGGATATCATCGAGTTGACCACCAATGGCCGGAGTCAGCCTGCCGAGCAGATCGGCGACCAGGTCGTCGCGATGCTGGACGAGAGCAGCTACCTCGTCGAAGGCGGCGAGGTAGGCGGCGGCACGTTCCGTCACAGCACGGTTGCGGGCCAGCATCGACTCGTCAAATACCAGTTTACTGATCTTTCTTGTTTCTTCGGCAAGTTGGGCAAAGTGGTCGCGGCAGCTTTGGGCATCCTCGTCCCTGCTGTATTGAAGAAAATTCAGAGCGTCGATCTGGCCGTTGAGTAGGTTGCGCAGGGCCATGCCGGCCAGATAGGTGGCAACATCGTCACGGTCGCGGCGGCCCTGATCCATCATTGCGGCAAGGTTTTCCGCCATCTCCGGGCCGAGGACATGGAGACGGTCGTCGACCAGCTCGATGTAGCCGGCTCTCAGGGCAATCAGTTGGTCGGTAGTCTCACGATACTGGGCGGTATTTTGTTGCAGCGACTGCAACCGTTCACGTTCGGCCTGGTCCTGGGCTGACTGCAGGGCCCGGTCGAGGGCCGCAGTGATGGCCGTGGCCGCTTCCCGGTGCGCCTGCGTTGCCGTATCACTGCCGGAAATGATGAAATCCTTGATCGTTGCATCGGCCTGGCTCAATTCCTGGCGCAATTGCGCGGTCAGCGTCGTTTCCTCGGTAAAAAGCCGATATTGCTGAAGCCCGGAGAGAATCGAGGTCAGTCCCTGCCAGCTGGTGAAACTAACAACCACTAAGAGAAGCAGCACCAGGCCGAAACCGCCGCCGATCTTGACCACTAGACTGAGATTGTTCATGCCGTTAAACTCCCGTCAAAGACGACCGGCAGGCAAAATGATACCGGCAGTCGTTACCGTTGATGGAGAACGCATGGGTGCGCGTTTTCCGGGAAGGTCGCACAAAGTGATATGATTCTACGATTATTTTCCGGAAAAAGTCAAATCGGTTAGCGCCGGATAGCGTTGTTACGTCTTCTCGCTGAGGTTTCGGTGACGAGAATCACTTCCCCGGCGTTGGTCGGCTGAGGTGGAGGTGGGGACTGCGTCCGCAGGGTCGGTGGGGTGGAGATTCAGGCACTATAGGTGGCGGGCAGAAGGATCGCGCCCGGCCACCGGAGTGTTACCAGCCGCCGCCGCCACCGCCGCCTGATGAGCCGCCGCCACTGCCGCCACCGGAGGATGATGAGGATGCGCTGCCCAGAGCAGTGGCCGCCGCGGCCCAGGAACCACTCGCACCGGCGCCGCCGAAGCGGCCGCCGCCGCCGCTGAAGCCGGTGGCCGCTGATGCCGCATTGTCGGCCGCGGAAACCGTTGACGGCGCGGTTGCCGAGAATGATCTGACCCAACGATCGACCTCCGGGGCAAGCCCGAAGGCAACCAGGTACGGAAACCATTCATCGCGCAGCGCCGGTGCTGTTGTCCGCAGTTGGCGTTGAAAGAAGAGGCGCGCGGCGGCAAGGTTACGGCACAACTCGATGCCGTCGTGACTGTCCCGATTTCTGGCCATCAGCAGGACCATGTCGATCAGGCCGCCGTAGAGCAGTGCCAGGGCGACGGTCAGCAGACTGGAGATCGGTTGCCGGCCAAGCAGCAGATACGCGGCAGGCGGCAGCAGCAGCGTCGCGATGAGCAGCAGAGCCCGCCAGGGCAACCGGTCAGAGCGGTTGCGATAGGTTGTGGCCGCGGCCAGGCCGATAATTAGTGTGCCGACCCCGGCGACTGTCCCGATGACGGTGGTGCCAAGCTCGTTGCGATGTATGATTCCATTGACCAGGAGCAGCAGTAGTGCCGACAGCATCGCCGCCAGGGGAAGGAGCCAGCGGTAGCCGGACTGCTCTTTTCCGCTTTGGGTCAGCCGCTTGACCCGTTGTTCCAGCCGGTCGCGGATCGTTTCCACCGGTTTGAACGCCTGGCCCTGTTGCCGGTAATGGGCACGGATCTGCCGACTGTCCGTTTTGTCGCCGTTGATGAACAGGGAGTCGATCAAGGTCCGTTCGTAGCCGTGCAATGTCGATCGCGGCTGGAGCAACGTCAAGTGAAGCGTGTTCTGGCCGGGAATGCGCCAGCCAATAAGCGGCAGTCTGACCGGCTCCAGGCGGCTGCTCAGTTTGTTTGCCAGCACCAACCGGGCAAGTATGGCTGCCACTTCGGCGGTGGCGGTGCTCTTGTCCCAGGCTGCCCCGACAGTTTCCGGGAGCAGGTGGAAGACGTGGCGTTCGAGCCAGGCCTGATCGATTTTCGTTTGGTCGGGAAGCGGGGTGAAGCGATCCCTCGCTGATTCATGGCGGAGAAACGAACGGGTTGCGCCGGCCAGCAGGAGCAGCAGGAACAGAGTAGAGCCGAAGCGGAGCCAAGCCGGGGCGGGTGCAGCCGTGTCGGCATCGGGCCGGGAAGAGGTGGCCGGCCGAAAGGCCGCTGCTGGAGTGCCGGTGCGATAACGGAGTTCGGTGCGAACGATAACGCTCTGCCCGGGAGCCAGATCACGGCGGTTCATAACGAGCGGCAGTCCTTCTTGCTCCCAGCCGTCGTCTGCGTTGAGTTCCAGTGAAAATGTAACGATACGGCCGGAACGGTCGGAAAAAGCGTAATCATGGTTGAGCAGAAAACGACGATCTCCAGCTGCCATGATGACGCCGGATAGCGTGTAATCGATCAGGTAGGTCAGGCGTTGGCCGTTAAACGGCGGGTCGTCGGGTAATCTGCTGCGCCACCTGAGTCGCCGGTCGCCCTGCCAGTTGTAGTGGTTGACCCGGTCCAGGGAGCCTTTTTTGAGCGGGACGAGGGTACCCGTGGCGTCGAGTCGATAGAGCCCGTTGAGTTGCAAGCTTTGTCCGGGCCGCACCGCGAAGATACGTTCGCCTCCGTTCCAGTCACCGGTGAAGACCATCGTATGGGTCTCCCTGACATGCAACCGGCCGTCATTGTCGAGCCGGGCCCGGACCGTCAGATCCTGCCAAAAGAGCGATCCGTCCACGCCGGCAACCGGAAGGGATGTCAGTATCAGTCCGGCGGCGAGCAGGATGCCGGCCAGAAGACGGCAGAGTCTTTCGTTGCCGTTGTGGCAACGGGCCATTGGGCCTCTGTACCGGTTGCCCGGCATCATCTTTCGCGACGCTTCGCGCTGTCGTCGGTCGGCGGGGCGCCGCCGTCGGCGAGCAAGACCGGGTCGAGCAGCCGCTCGAGCAGTTCCGGGGCGAGGTCGGTCATTTCCCGGGCTACATCGAGGATGGTGCGCTGCTGCTGTCTGGCCGTTTTGGCAATGGCGGCTGCGGGCAGATAGCCGATATAGGGAGCCAGCGCGGTGACCAGGATCGGGTTTTTCGCCAGAGGTTCGAGAAGCCGCTCCTCCCGCACCGTTAAGTCGGCAATGGCCTTTTCACCGAGGTCGCGGGCCGCGCCGCCGATCAGTGCGACGCTTTCGAGTACATCGGCGGCGGCCAACGGCAACATGGTGTTGAGCTGAAAATTGCCGGACTGGGCGGCGATGGTGATTGAGGCGTCGTTGCCGATGACCCGGGCGGCGGCCATGCAGACCGCTTCGGCAATGACCGGGTTGACCTTGTCCGGCATGATCGATGAGCCGGGTTGCAGGGCCGGCAAAGAGATTTCACCGAGGCCGCTGCCGGGGCCGGAATTCATCCAACGCAGGTCATTGGCGATTTTCATCAGGGTTGCGGCGCAGGTCTTCAACTGGCCCGAGGTCTCCAGGACCGTGTCGAGGCAGCTCAGTCCCAGATAGTTCGATGTCATCGCCTGCACGTCGAGGCCGGTCAGGTGGGCGAGGTGAAAACGGGCCCGCTCGGCAAAGCGGGGATGGCAATTGACGCCGCTGCCGACGGCCGTCCCGCCGAGGGGCAGCCGTAGTAAATGCTGCAAAGATGCCTGCAGGCGGACGATGTTGTCGTCGATTTGTGCGGCCCAGCCGCCGAGTTCCTGCTCTAACCTGATCGGCAGCGCGTCCATCAGGTGGGTACGGCCGGTCTTGACGACGTGCTGGTATTGTCGGCCCTTGGCGCGGATGGTTGCGGCCAGCTCGGTCAATGCCGGCAGGGCCTGCTCGGTGATAGCCTGGGCGGCGGCGACGTGGAGTGTTGCCGGGATCACGTCGTTGGAACTCTGGCTCATGTTGATCTGATCGTTCGCGGAGCAGTCCCTGCCGCTGCGGCGGACGATGGTCGCGAGCACCTCGTTGGCGTTCATGTTACTGCTGGTGCCGGAGCCGGTTTGCAGGATCGGCACCGGGAAATGGGGTGTCAGGTCGCCGGCGAGCAGGGTCTCGACCGCGCCTATGATGGCGTCGGCCGTCTCTGCATCGAGCAGACCCAAGTCGCGATTGGCCGCTGCCGCGGCCTGCTTGATCCGCAGCAGGGCCCGGAGAAACCGGGGCGGCAGCGGCTTTGCGGATATCGTGAAATTGTTCAGCGCCCGCTGAGTCTGGGCACCATACAATGCGCCGGCCGGTACTTCGACCGATCCCATCGAATCGGTTTCCGTTCTGGTTTTCATGGTGTTCATCCGGATCGTTATAGATTGATTCTCGTCTCAACGAATCCCCATGACTGCCAGCCATGAGAGTTTTTTTATATGAAAACCAGTTCCACAGGCTGAACTCCCCGGGCTGGTTGATCCTCCCTCCGGCTGCTGCGCTAGGCCCTGATCGGCTGGGCTCCGAGACCGGCAGACAGGCCATGGATGGCCTGGCCGCCGGTGGCGGAGGTCCTGTCCGCCCCGCCGGGCTTTCACGAGGCAGCCTCCGAGAGAATCAACCAGCCCATCCGAACACTATGCCGATTTTCATGCTTCGTTGTGACTACGAGCCATGAAGGTTATATAATAACCAGAATCTGGCGATTTTCAGCGGACAATTCGCTGCAGACGGAAAAAGTGCGGAAGGAGCCCGGCCGTGGTGACAACCGCTCGCGGATGGTGGGGAGGTGTCGGTGTCGGCAGAAGCAGCGAGTGTGAACAAAAAGACCGAATCGCCGCGTTGCTTTCCACCGGTGGCCGATGAGCGCTCTCGGGTCTTGATTCTCGGATCGTTTCCCGGGGTACGTTCGCTGGCGCAGCAAGAGTATTACGCCCACCCGAGAAACGCGTTCTGGCCGATCATGGGTGACCTGCTCGGCTTTGATCCACACGCCCCTTATGGTGAGCGTCTGCAGGCGTTACTCGATCGAGGAGTGGCCTTGTGGGATGTGCTGCACTGCTGCGAGCGGGTCGGCAGCCTCGATGCGGCGATCGATCCGGCATCGGTTCGAGTCAATGATTTCGACGGTTTGTTTAAGACGCACCGTTTCTTGCATGCCGTATGTTTCAACGGCAGGCGGGCTGAGGTGGAATATGTCAAAGCGGTCAGGCCGATTCACTTGGCGCTGCCGTCGATTCCGGAACTGGTGTGTCTGCCGTCGACCAGTCCGGCCATGGCATCGCTACGCTATCACGACAAACGTGACGCCTGGCGGGTTATCTGCGATTATCTCTGATGTGCGGGGCAGGGGCAGGACGTGGGACGGGCCGTCAGGCGGGCGGCAGCGCTCGCCTGACGGGATATGGGAAAGATATGTATCAGCTCTTCCAGAGACCGTGCAGGTTACAGTATTCGCGTACGGTGACCGTGTCGGCTTCAACCGGGAAAAAGGCCTTCGGTTCCTGGCCGGGCTTGAGAAAGACTTTGTAGCTGGTACCGTTGGTGTTGAGTTCGATCCACTCGATATAATGCTTTTCTTCCATCGGATGCGGTACCGAGCCGACGACGACTTCCCAGCCGCCGGATACTTTGGTGGCCACCGGTACATGCTTTTCCTGCGCGGCATCGACGGTGTTTTCACTCATCAATACCATATCCTGGCCGCAGCAGACGAGAGCCCCGTCTCCACCGGTCATCACTTCGACGATATTGCCGCAGACTTTACACTTATAAACTTCGAGTCGTTTTGCCATGATGGTTCCTCCTTCATTGTTTACGATAACGAGCCACCCGACAGGTTACAACGACGGGTTGAATATGTATCGGGACCGTCGGTCGGCATGACTCACGGGAAATGGAACGGGATGCCTTGTCTGTAAGGCGAATGGTTATTATTACTCTTATTATTGTAGCAAATTAAAATTTTCTGTCAACAAGTTATTGAACTGATTGTGAAACAATGGTTATCTGAAGAGGGCAACAATTACTTGAATTACCAATAGGACGTTGATTTTCGACAGGATCCTCAGCGACTCGGCATTGACTTTGCTGCGGTCGTGTCTGATAGATTAGCACAATAGGGAATGCAGTGCCAAAGCCTGCACAAATCACAATTGTTACAGGAGGGATTACTATGTTGCACAAAAAACTGATGACGGCGTTGCTCGCCAGTTTCTTCCTCGTTGCCGCACCGCTCTACGCCGACGCGTATGACCATGAAGTTACGGCTCGGGGTATGAGTTTTTCCTGGACGGTTGACGGCGATACGCTTAAGGGCAAAATGTCAGCCAAAACCGGCGGCTGGGTAGCGGTGGGATTTAATCCGAGCAATAAAATGAAAGATGCCAACATCGTCATCGGTTACGTCAAGGATGGCACCGGTACCGTTGCCGATCATTTCGGCGACAAGGCGACGGGGCACTCCGACGATACGGACTTGGGCGGCACCAATGACGTTACCCTGGTCAGCGCCAGTGAGGAAGACGGCATGACGACCATCGAGTTCACGCTGCCGATGGCGTCCGGTGACGCTTATGACTCCGCTTTGACCGCCGATGGCGACACCGTGCTGCTGCTGGCCTACGGCCCGGATCGCGATAGTTTCCGGCCGCGACACAGCTATCGTGGAACGAAGACGGTCAACCTGGCCACCGGCGCCGAGAAATAGCCCGGGGGGATACCGATGTCGATGAGCCGGGCGAGATATCTGGTACTGGCACTGCTGCCGGCCCTGTTGCTACTGCCGGCGGTGGTTCCGGCTGCCGACTCGGCCGGCCCGCCGGAACCGCCCCGAACCATCAGCGTTGACGAGCAAACCGGGGCGACGCTGCCGCTGGAGTCCCGGTTTCTTGACGAGGACGGCGCCTCGGTGACCATTGGCAGCCTTATCGACAAGCCGACGATCCTGCTGCCGATCTATTTTACCTGCCCGAACAGCTGCAGCACCAATCTGGCCAACCTGGCAATCGCCATGGACCGGATGAAGCTGCAAGCCGGCCGTGACTATCGCGCTATCGCACTCAGTTTCGATGATGAGGAGACGCCGGAAACCGCCCGCAGTGCCAAGGCGAATTACCTCAATCTCCTTGACGATGATTTTCCCGCGGATCAATGGCGCTTTCTTACCGGTAGCCGGACCGCCATCGATGCGGTGCTTGACAGTGTCGGCTTTTCCTACAAAAAGCTGGCCGACGGTACTTTTATCCATCCGTCGATGCTGGTCGTTCTCGCCGACAGCGGCATGATTATCAAGTATGTCTACGGGACCTTCATCCCCGGCGATATCGAGATCGCGCTGACTGAGGCGCAGCGAGGGCGGCCGGCCACATCGATCAAACGATTCCTCGATTATTGCTTCAATTACGACCCGACCGCGACCAATGCGGTTTTCGAGACGGTCAAACTGCTGATCCTCGGAACGTTCATCCTTGGTCTGGCGTTCTTTTTCATTCGTATTCTGAGAAAAAAAAGGGGGTAGGTGAGCACCGTGACTGAACATCGTGATTCTCAACACTTTCCGGCTGAACACGCGTCATTTTTCGCTACGACGTCGCCTCCGGGGCAAAAAGGAATTTGGGCCTGGCTGCTGACCCACGACCATAAACGGCTCGCCCTGATGTATCTCTGGGCGGTCTTTTTCTGGCTGACGCTTGCCCTGCTGCTCGGTCTGGCATTGCGGGTGGAATTGATGGCCATCGGCGAGACGATCATGCCGGCCGACGTTTATAACGCGGTCTTTACGCTGCATGGCGTGATCATGATCTTTCTCTTCGTGATCCCGGCGATTCCGGCTATTTTTGGAAATTTCATGCTGCCCATCCAGATCGGCGCCGACGACGTGTTCTTCCCGCGGTTGAACCTGCTGTCCTGGTATCTGTATATGCTCGGCGGGGCGGTGGCCATCGTCTCGCTCTTTACCGGCGACGGTTTTGCCGATACCGGCTGGACTTTCTATGTGCCGTTCAGCGTCACCACCGAGACCAACGTTTCGCTGACCGTGTCCGCCGCGTTTATTCTCGGTATGTCGTCGCTGTTGACCGGACTCAATTTCGTGACCACGGTGCACCGCATGCGGGTCAAAGACATGGGATGGTTACAGATTCCGCTGTTCACCTGGTCGCTCTATGCCACCGCCTGGGTGCAGATTCTGGCCACGCCGGTGGTGTCGATCACACTGGTGCTTGTGGTACTGGAGCGCTTTCTCAATATCGGCCTGTTCGATCCGGACCGGGGCGGCGATCCGCTGCTCTACCAGCATTTGTTCTGGATGTATTCACACCCGGCGGTCTATATCATGATCCTGCCCGGTATGGGGGTGATTTCTGAAATTATCCCGGTATTCTCCCGTAAAGCGATTTTCGGCTACAAAGGGATCGTCGTCTCTTCACTGGCCATCGCCATTGCCGGATCACTTGTCTGGGCGCATCACATGTATACCAGCGGCATGAGCGACGTGTCGGTCTTCGTTTTCTCGCTGCTCACCTTCCTGGTGGCCATCCCGAGTGCGATCAAGGTGTTTTCCTGGGTGTCGACCATGTACAAGGGCTCCATTCTGATGACCCCGCCGCTGCTGCTCGCTCTGGTCTTCATCTATCTCTTTACGGTGGGTGGCCTGACCGGCCTGGTTATCGGCGCGGCCGGAACCAATATCCACGTTCATGACACGCATTTCATCGTGGCCCACTTCCATTTCACGATGTTCGGCGGTACCGGTTTCGCCTTCTTTGCCGCGTTGCACTTCTGGTGGCCGAAAATGTTCGGCCTGATGTATAACTTCAAGCGGGCCTATCTCGGCGCGATTCTGGCGACCGTCGGTTTTATCTTCCATTACGTGCCGATGTTCATCCTCGGGATGCAGGGAATGCCCCGGCGCTATTTCGATTACCTGCCGCAGTTCGAGACCGGCAACTTCCTGGCCGGTTTCGGCGGTATTCTGCTGGTGGCCGGCATCTTGCTGATGTTTGTCAACCTGTGGCTCAGCTTTGTCAGCCGGGAGCGGGCCGAGGGCGACCCATGGGGTGGCACGACGCTGGAATGGGCCGTGCCGTCTCCCCCGCCGGTCCATAACTTTATCGACGTACCGAGAATCCTCGATTATCCGTATGATTTCTCGGAGGTCCTGAGGCGCGCCGCAGAACGGGAAAAAGGGAATTGAGCCATGGAAAAGGCGATCGACAAAACCGGCGTGCGCATCGGCATGTGGATCTTTCTCTACTCGGAGATCATCCTTTTCGGCGGCCTCTTTGTCCTCTATGCCGTTTATTTTCATAATTTTCCGGAGGATTTTGCGACCGGCGGCAAAGAGCTCAACCGGATCATCGGTACCATCAACACCCTGGTCCTGCTGATCAGCAGTTTTACCGTGGCTGCCTCAATCACGGCCGTCCAGCGCCAAAAGACCGGTCAGGCCATCGCCTTGATTCTCTTCTCACTGGGATGCGGGTTGCTCTTTCTGGTCAACAAGTATTTTGAGTGGGGGGCCAAATTCGCGCACGGGCTCTATCCGAATTCCGATCGCCTGTATGAAGAGGGACCGGGCTTCAATATCTTTTTCGGTCTGTACTACACGATAACCGGACTACACGGTTTGCACGTCATTATCGGCATGATCCTGCTGTCAATCTCGCTGGTCCTGGTGATCAGGGGGCGGGTTACCGCCCAGCGCTTTGCGATGCTGGAGAACAGCGGGTTGTACTGGCACCTGGTCGATCTGATCTGGATATACGTCTTTCCCCTGTTTTACCTGGTGCTATGATGGTAACGAAGGAGCGGATAATGGAAGAAGAGCAAGAACACCAACTCAGTTACCGTTTTCTCGCACTCATTCTCGGCGGGCTGGTCGTCCTGACTGCAGTGACTGTCGGGGTCTCCTATGTCGACTGGGGTTTTTTGAATGTGCCGATCAGTCTCTTCGTTGCCTCCTGCAAGGCGACCCTGGTGCTGCTCTTTTTCATGCATATCAAGTACGAGGGGCTGGCGATCAAAGTATCTTTTATCAGTACGGTTATCTTCCTGGCCATCATGATCAGTTTTACCTTTTGGGATGTGGCGTTCCGGTAACCATCTTGGAGAGAGCGGGGGAGTATGGATCCTGTAAGAGGCGTTGACCTGGCGTTCTGGTATATTCTCGGTATCTCGATCATTCTGCTGATCGGCATCACCGTGGTGATGATTGTCTTCGTCATCAAATATCGGCGTAGTAAACACCCGGTGCCGGTCGATATCCGGGACAACCTGAACCTGGAAGTGGTCTGGACGGTATTGCCGACCCTGATCGCTTTGACCATGTTCTGGGTCGGCTGGCAGTCCTATCTTGGACTGCGCAATGTCCCGGAGGATGCCTTGGAGATCGATGTGGCCGGGCAGATGTTCTCCTGGATTTTTGTCTATCCCAATGACAAGGAGACCGAGAACCAGCTTGTTGTGCCACTCGGCCGAGCGGTCAAACTCAATATCTCTTCCTGGGACGTCCTGCACAGTTTCTATATCCCGTCCTATCGCATCAAGGTGGACGCCGTTCGCGGCATGGATACCTACGCCTGGTTTCGCGCCGACAAGGCCGGCGAGTATGACATTCTCTGCACCGAATTCTGCGGTCTCGGCCATTCCCAGATGGTTGCCAAGCTGCGAATCGTGCCGGAGGAGCAATATCTTGCCTGGCTCGAGGAAGACGAATGAATCGCTGTACTACAGCGCATGCCGGCACCGAGCGGCGCGCTGTCGGGACTGTGTCGATCCGGTTGATTCGAACTGCTAAGGCGCCGCTCTGCGTTGCCGTGGCAGCTTCAGCGATCTTCGGGTTGCTGCTGGCCCGGCCTGTACTGGATGGCAGGGCGATGGTGTTGTTTGCCTCGGTCTTTCTGCTGGCCTGTGGTGCCGCGTCACTCAACAGCTATCAGGACCACCGTTGGGACCGGCTGCTGCGGCGCACGCGCGACCGGCCGCTGGCCAGCGGCGAGTTGCCGCTGCGGGTGGCACTCTGGCAAGCAGTACTCCTGTTTGCTGCCGGGGTGCTCTTGCTATTGCTCCTGCCCGAGCCGCAGGCACCGTTGTTGGTGGCATTGACCGTTGTCCTGCTCTATAACGGTATCTACACGCCGCTCAAGCTTCGCACCAGTTGGGCGGTACTGCCCGGCGCAGTCTGTGGTGCGCTGCCCCCCTACCTTGGATGGCTGGCTGGCGGCGGGCCGTTCGCGACCGCCGAAATTTTCATTGCCATGTCGGTGTTGGCCCTCTGGCAGGTGCCCCATTTTTGGTTGGTCACGCTCAATTATCGAGATGATTATCGGCAGTTGTCGTTGCCGGCCCTGGTCAGAACAATGCCGGAGGACAAACTCCGTCTGATCGCGCTGATCTGGATATTGGCTCTGGTGTCGGCCGTGCACTCTCTGCTGCTTGTCCGGCCGTTGTCACCGGTATGGCTGCCGGTGCCGATCTCGGCTCTGTCGCTGGCACTGGCGGCGATTTCCGGCTATGCGCTGCTTGGATCCCGAACACCCGGTTACCGGGTGCTCTTTGCGCTGATGAACGGTTTTCTCCTGCTGGTAATGGCGTTGTTTTCCTTCGGCAGTCTTGGCCGGTGACATGAGGGGGACTTGAAAATGGGGAACATCGTTCACGATCGAGAAACGCAAGAACATTTGTCCGCAGGCACATATAAGATAGTCCGAGGATAAAATTTGATTGCGCACCGATGAGATGGGGTGGAATCCGAATTTTTCAAGCTTCCCATGATCATAACGAGGTGGTCGCATGGGTGATGGCAAAAAGAAATGTTGCGGCAAATACGAGAAGAAAGGAAAACATTGCGGCGGCTGTCCGTTAGTCGGGGACACGAAAAAGTGTAAACCCGACAAGGATTATTGCAAGGGTTGCAAAACCGGCGATAAGAAAAAGAAGAAGGGTAAAAAGAAAAAGAAGTGACCGCTCAGCGGCCGCTCGCAAGGCTTTTTCGCAGGCTCTCCCCGAGCGTTTTGCCCTGGGCCTTGGCCGACAGCAACTGCTGCCGGGTATGACCGAAGCGATGATAGCGGGAAGCAAGCAGGGCTATCTTCTCGGGCCTAAAGCCGGCCGATTTCAGGAAAACTCCAAGGGTGCTCCACGGTTCAGGGACCGGATGAGTGAAGACCAGCGCGTTTTCGACGCGGTCGGTGAATCGGTTCAGCATGTGTTTCAGGATCCACTGATGGTAACGGTAGTAACCGCGGCAGGATATCAATGGCAGCACCCGTTGCCCACTGAAGATGCGTTGACCATAGCGGTCGAGCAGACTGAGGATCGGGCCGCTCGGGTTGTATGACCAGGTCGGACCGGCCAGAACCACCATGTCATACGATCGGAAGCAAGCCTTTGAGACAGGCTGGATTGGGGTCCGCCGTCGCAAAAAGGTGACGAGCATCATCCACAATGTGCGGAGAATGGTGCCAAACGGCCAGCCGATCCGGCTTAGCGGCTGGAGCTGTTCGATAACGACGACAACTCCCTGGCTGCGCAGCCCGGCAGCAAAAAGATTGATCAGGCCGCGACTCTGGCCGCTGAGGCTGAAATAAACGATTAGGACCCGGGGCGGATCGACAGGGTGATACACGATTTGCTACTACTGGCAGATTGATTACCAAACGGTGGTGTCCGGAATATCACGCATGGTCTCGCCCACGGCCAGGCTCACGGGGGCGGGTAACAGCTACTGGTACCACGTTCTTAGGCTCGGAACAACATCTGTTGTGAGGAGAGGAGAAAAACAGGCGACAAACCGGTCGGCTCCGGTTGGCGGTGGTGGGGGGGGCTGCAGGAGATGATTCCCGCCGCTCCCGGACAACGGGAAGCGGCGGGGTGAGAGCGGCGGATTTAGCCGTCGTATTTCCAGAATGCGTCTTTTTCCGCACCGCAGACCGGACAGACCCAATCATCGGGCAGTTTTTCCCACGGGGTATCCGGATCGACACCGTTGGCAACGTCTCCCTCGGCCGGATCGTAAATATAACCGCACGGGCATTCCCATTTCTGCATAAGAGCCTCCATTGTTGAATTAATCGGGGGGTATTTATGTGAGAACAATTCTCTGTTGGGAATCAGTATAGCTTATTGTCTCGCACTGTCAATACCAACTCGCCCTTATCCGCCATCTTTTCTCATTGTTCGTTGCGGCCTCTCTCGTGGGGCTAGCCGAGGTTGCGTCGAATGATTTCCTTTGCCGGGATGAGCGCCGTCGCAGTGGCCGACACGATATTGCCGGCTACGCCCGGACCGTCACCGGCCATGAAGAGACCGCTGATCGCCGTTTCCAGATTGTTGTCCGTTTCAACCTGGGTGGCGAAAAATTTGATTTCCGGCGCATAGAGCATGGTCTCGTCGTTGGCGACACCGGGAACCACCTGGTTGAGTTGTTCCAGGCCGTCAATGATGTTTGACAGGATCCGCTCCGGCAGGGCCATCGCTATATCGCCGCACGTCACGTTCTTCAGGGTCGGGTCGATGTAGCTGTTGCGGATCCGGTTCCAGGTCGAGCGTCGGCCCCGTTTCAGATCCCCGTAGCGTTGCAGGATCGGTTTGCCGCCGCCGATCAGCGTCGCCAGTTTGCCGATCGACTCGCCGTAGGCCTGGTTGTCCTCCACCGGATCAGTCAGCACGACTTTCGAGAGAAAGGCGAAATTACTATTGTCGCTTTTTCGGTCGGTGTAGGCATGACCGTTGACGCAGACGAAATGCTGGTAGTTTTCCAGGGCGACGAAGCCGCCGAAATTGGTGCAGAAAGTCCGGGTCTGATCGTCGTAGCGGCTGGTCCTGATAAAAAAAGTCGGATCGTAGATGATCGAGCAGAGATCCTGCATGATCTCATTATGCACCTCGACCCGGACACCGACCTCGATGCCGCGCTGGGAAACGGCGATGCCGTTCTTTCTGGCCAGCATGCCGATCCATTCGGCGCCGACCCGGCCTGGCGCCATGATGATATACGGGGCGTAGTAGGTGGCTTGGTTGGTGACCAGCCCGGAGACCCGGCCGTTGTCAACGATGATATCGCAGGCTTCTTCGAGATGGTGGAAGACCACCCCGTGCGATTCGATATAGTCGGCCATCCCGGCGATATGGTTGGGCAGGTTGTTGCTGCCCAGATGTTTCTGTTTGATGATCAGCAGGTCGATACCGCGCTTCCGTGCCTCGAGCCTGATTCTGTGGGCCCTTTCCAGATCCGTGGGGAAGATCGGTCCGTCCATGCCGAAGCGGTTAAAAATCAATTCCGTCTCGTCGATCAGCGCACAGGCGGCGGCTTCGGGCAGAAACTGGGTAAGGTCGGTCTTGCCGAGTTTGTGAATGAAGTTGAGTTTGCCGTCGGAGAACAGGCCGGCACCGCCGATGCCACAGAGGATGTTGCAGGGTTGACAATGAATGCAGCCCTTGTCCTTGATCGGGCAGCTGCGGTTGTGCGGTGCCCGGCCCTTGTCGATCACCAGAACGCGGAGCTTCGAATGCTCCGCCAAATAATAGGCGCCGAATAGTCCGGCCGGTCCGCCGCCGACGATGATCACGTCGAAGGAGCGCTTATCCATAGATCGTTTCATGCTATCTCCAACGGCGGGACGCTTCCAACCTGTCCTTCGCTACCCTCTGTGACAGGAAGTCACAATGAACAATTAAAACCGGTGTCATGGTCGGTAGGACTGGTTGGTCCTCCCTTCGGCTGCTGTGCTGCGGCCTGATCGGCTGGCCTCCGAGAGAACCAACCAGCCCGGGGAGTTCAGCCTGTGGAACTGATTTTCATATAAAAAAATAATGGCTTCAAACTCCCAACGGCGAGCAGACGGCACCCTGTCCTCTGCAACATGTCAACAAGCTCCCAGGATTATTGAGCGAGTTTGTCTTCCACGGCGTTTTCGTTGACGGCGAGGCCGTAGCCGAGTCGAACCTTGTTTTCGATTTCCCGGATCATCTCCGGATGGTCGACGAGGAATTGTTTGGCGTTTTCCCGGCCTTGGCCGATCCGCTCGTCGAGATAGGAATACCAGGCGCCGCTCTTGTCGACGATTTCCTGCTCCACGGCAAGATCGAGGATGTCGCCGGCCCGGGAGATGCCCTCGCCGTAGATGATGTCGAATTCGCAGCTCTTGAAGGGTGGGGCGACTTTGTTTTTGACCACCTTGACCTTGGTACGGTTGCCGATCACTTCCTGGCCGTCCTTGATCTGACTGATCCTTCTGATATCCAGGCGCAGTGAGGAATAGAATTTCAGCGCATTGCCGCCGGTGGTCGTCTCCGGGTTGCCGAACATCACGCCGATTTTCATCCTGATCTGGTTGATGAAGACGAGAATGCAATGGCTGCGGTTAAGCACACCGGTAAATTTGCGCATGGCCTGTGACATCAGCCTGGCCTGCAAACCGACATGGGCGTCGCCGACGTTGCCGTCGATTTCAGCACGGGGCACCAGGGCGGCCACCGAATCGATGACGATAATTTCGACGCCGTTGGAACGGATCAGAATCTCGGCGATTTCCAGGGCCTGCTCGCCGAAATCCGGCTGGGAGACGAGCAGGTTGTCGATATCCACGCCGAGCCGTTGGGCGTAGTTGGTGTCAAGGGCGTGTTCGGCATCGATGAAGGCTGCCGTGCCGCCTCGTTTCTGTACTTCGGCAATGGCATGCAGGGCCAGTGTGGTCTTGCCGCTCGATTCCGGACCATAGATTTCGACGATTCTGCCTCGTGGCAAACCACCGACCCCGAGGGCAATGTCCAGGCTCAGCGAGCCGGTCGGCACGGCGGGGATGTTTTCGGTTTCCCGGGATCCCAGACGCATAATCGACCCTTTACCGTATTGCCGCTGGATCTGGCTCAGCGCGCTTTCAACGCTGCTCATTTTGTTTTTATTGTCCGCTGACATCGATTGCTCCTCGTGTCCATTAGTTGATTTCATTAGGGGAGCTTGAAAAATTCGAAATTTCGTTCAAAATCAAGGCGCGCAAGAAAATTTTACCGCAGGCATTTATTCGATATTCCAAGGATAAAATTTGATTGCGTAACAATGAGGTTGGGCGGAATGGCAATTTTTCAAGGTTCCCAAAAGAAAAATTGGTGTACCGGCCTGCTAGCATAAAAGGAAGTGAGATAAACATCAAGAGCGATCGGCGGTCGTCTCCGTTTCTCCTTCACTCGCCCCTTGCAGGTGCAACCGGAGCAGGTTCAGACCGGTATGTACGGCCAGATTCTGGATACGGTGACGATCGCCGCTGAAACGGCAGCGAGTAACCCGACAGTTGTCGCCATCGGCCATTCCGATAAAGACGGTGCCGATCGGCTTGGCGTCAGTGCCTCCGTCCGGGCCGGCAATGCCGGTGATGGCGACACCGATATCGGTGCGGCAGCGCTCCCTGATGCCGCTCGCCATAGCGGCGGCCACGTCGCTGCTGACGGCGCCGCACCGCTCGATCAGGTCCGGGTCAACGCCGAGCAGTTCGGACTTGAGGCGGTTGGCATAGACGACGGCACCGCCGACGAAATAGCTTGAGCTGCCGGCTACCCGGGTGACGCGATGGGCGAGCAGGCCGCCGCTGCACGATTCGGCGGTTGCCAGCCAGCGGCCGCTCTTTTTCAACAGTGCACCGACGATCGCTTCCAGTTCGTCGTTGTCGCGGCCATAGATGGCGCTGCCGAGTGCGGTCTCGACCCGGCGACAGGCTGTTTCGAAACGGGTGCGGGAGTCGTCCTTTTCGGTTGCTCGGATCAGGACACTGAGATGGACATCGGGAAAGACCGGATAGTAGCCGATCCGGATCGGCGGTGCCAGGTTCAGGGTGCTGATACAGCGGTTGACCTCCGACTCTGCGACGCCGAAGATCTTGTAGATTCGCTGACAGGTCACCAGACCGCTCTCCGGTTGCCAGGCGGCCAGCTTCGGCAGCACGATCCGGTTGAGCAGGTCGATCATCTCCTCGGGGACGCCGGGCAGAAAGAAAATCGGGGTGTCATCGTGTACGAGTTGGTAGCCGGCGATCGCTGCTGAAGGGTCGAACGCTTCAGCGCCGCTCGGCAACCAGGCGAGTTTTTCCAAAGGATCGTCAGGGGCGGCGCTGCGTCCGTGCAGGTGCGTTCTGATCTGGGCGAGGATGTCCAGGTTAGGCATGGTTGGCCGGTTTAACGCCCGGGAGACCGCTTCGTTGGTCAGATCGTCATCGGTGGAGCCGAGCCCGCCGGTGACGATGATGAAATCAACGCGGGTGATCGCCTGTAGCAGTGCCTCGCCGATCAGCGCCGGCGCGTCGCCGATGGTGCTCATGGCATGGATGGTGTGCCCCGCTTCGAACAGTTTGCGGGCCGCATAACCGCTGGTGGTGTTGAGAATTCTGCCGGATGTCAGTTCGTCGCCGATGGCGATGATCTCCCCGATCATGTCACGCTCCCGCCGAGGTGGGCCGTCACGCCGGACTCCGCAAGTTGTTCCAACTCGACGGTGACGACGGAATTGATGAGCGCATCGTCGCCCGCCAAGTGGATGGGGATGTAGTTGTCGGTATAGCCGCGTAGCAGTCCCTGATGGTCTCGCTCGGCCTCGATCACGGCGCTGCGGCGGGAACCGAGAAAACGGCTATAGAACGAGGCCTTCCGCTGCTCGCCAAAGGTGCGGACCAGTCGTACCCGGTGCTGCTTCTCGGTCTGTTCGACCTGGCCGGCGAAATCGGTCGCCCGTGTGCCCGGCCGTGGCGAATAGGGAAAGGCATGCAGGTAGGTGCAGTCGGTCTGTTCAAGCACGGCCATGGTATTGTTGAAGTGCGTCTCCTGTTCGCCGGGAAAACCGACCAGCACGTCGATGCCGATGGCGGCGTCGGGGACGATCTGGCGACAGAGGGCCAGCTTTTCGATGAACTGCTCTCTCGTGTAGTGCCGGTTCATTCGGGCCAGGATCTGGTTGTCGCCGCTTTGCAGCGGAATGTGCAGGTGCGGCATAAAGTTGTCCCTTTGCTGCATCAGCGTCAATAATTTCATGCTGATTTCCGTTGGTTCGATCGATGACAATCGGAATCTGAGCCGGGGAAATCTCTCGCAGAGAGCGGTCATTAAGTCTGCGATGTCGAGATCCGTGCCGAAATCCGTGCCGAAATCGGTGCCGTATTGGCCGACATGGATACCGGTCACGACTACCTCGTGGTGACCGTGGCCTGCGTAGCTGGCGGTTTGGGCGATTACCTCCTCAAGCGGCAGGCTGCGGCTGCGTCCGCGGGTCAGCGGCACGATGCAATAACTGCAAAAATTGTTGCAGCCGTCTTGAACCCTGAGCAGGGCACGGGTTCGCCCGGTGAACTGGCCGACGGCCAGCCGGCTGATCGTCCGAGTCTCGTTCATGTCGACCAGACGAGGATCGGCCTGATAGTGCCGGCGTGCGGTGAGCCGGGAGAGGAGCGAGTCCTTGGCGTCGTTGCCGATCAGCAGCAATCGATCGGAGTCCATGCCCGGCAGCCGGCGCAACTCGTCGGCACCGAATTGTGCCTGACAGCCGGTCACGACGAGCAGTGCGCCGGGGTTATTGCGGGCCAGCCGGCCTAGATCGCGGCGCGACTGTGAACTGGCCTTGGCGGTCACCGCGCAGGTGTTGATAACGATGACGTCGGCGTGCGCCGGATCAGCGGACACCGTGAATCCGGCGGCGATAAAATCGCTGGCGAAAGAGGCGGTCTCGAATTGATTGACCTTACAACCCAGGGTATGAAAATAGACACGTTTCATTGGAGCGTAGTGGGGTGGGCCGACGGTTGCGGGCAGATTTCTCCGGAGCCGATGACCCGTTCGCCATCATACAATACCGCGAACTGGCCGGGGGCCACGGCCCGCTGCGGCTCGCTGAAGCGCAGCGTGAACGAGTCGCCGTCAAGGTCGTCGATAACACCGTTACTGCCGCGGTGGGTGGAGCGGATACGGACCAGGAAGCGTTGTCCCGTCTGCGGCGGCGAGCCACTCAGCCAATTGGCCCGGCAGGCCAGCAGCCTGGTCTGCAGCAGGTCGTCGGCCTTGCCGACCACCAGTGTGTTGGTTGCCGGCTTGATGGCCGTCACATACCACGGCGACTGGTCCGGCAGGCCGATGCCCCGCCGCTGGCCGATAGTATAATGCAGCAGGCCGTGATGGCTGCCGATTCGCTCGCCGGTCGGGGTGACGATCGGACCGGGCCGGGCCGGGTGAATGCTGGTAGCTGCCAGATATTCGGAGATGGTCGTGTCGTGGAGAAAGCAGACGTCCTGGCTTTCGTTCCCGTGAAAACCATGAAAACCGTGCTGCTCGACAAAACGATAGGTGTCCTCCTTGGCCATCGAGCCGAGCGGGAACCTGATCTGCTCCAGTTGTTCCGGACGCAGTCGGGCCAGAAAATAAGACTGGTCCTTGGTTTGATCCAGGCCGCGCAGCAGGGCGATTTCTCCATCGATCCGGGCGATCCGGGCGTAATGTCCGGTGGCCATGACGGCGCAGCCGTCGGCGCGGATATGGTTCAGGAACAACCCGAACTTGACGCTCCGGTTGCAGATCATGCATGGGTTCGGGGTCATACCGGCGCGATAGGTGGAGGCAAAGTAATCGAGTACGAGTCGATTGAAGTCCTGCCTGAGATCGACGACCCGTAGATCGATGGCGAGGCGCCGGGCAATTGTTTCGACCTGCTCAAGCTGCCGATCAAAGCCCGGCTGGCCGATATTCATCAGAAAGCCCCGGACCCGGTGTTCCCGGCTCAGCAGCAGTGCAGCGGCGGTGGAATCGACACCGCCGCTGAGGGCAATGCCAATCGGCGTCTCGTTCATGGCGAAGCGCTTTGCCGGCGTATGGCCGGCCGCAGGTGCCGGTCGGAGGAGGGCGGTTGATATACGGGAATGGTGATCATCTGCGGGGCAGGGTGGATTATTCGGGTTGAGTGCTCGATGGTCGTGATACGCCTTGCCGATCGGCGCATCAATGGTGTAGAAACAAGGACCGTCAACCCTTACTTTACTGCAGCATGATAGAAAAACAAAGCAAGAAAGCTGGCCCGCCGGTGCTGCCGGAATTGCTGGCGCCGGCCGGCAGTCTGGAAAAATTGGTTATCGCCGGTCATTACGGCGCCGATGCCGTCTACCTTGGCGGACCCGATTATGGTCTGCGGGCCCGAGCCGGCACCTTCGACGAAGCGGGCCTGCGCCAGGCGGCCGCGTTGGCCCACCTGGCAGGGGTGGCGGTCTACGTGACCGTTAATATCATCGCTCATAACCGGGATTTTGCCGGATTACCCGACTATCTGCGCCTGTTGCAGGAAATCGGCGTCGATGCGGCCATCGTCGCCGATCCCGGTATCGTCGCGCTGGCCGCATCGGTGGCACCCGAGCTGCCCCTGCACCTGTCCACCCAGGCCAATGTCACCAACGCGGCGGCGGCCGAATTCTGGCAGAGCCAAGGTGTGCGCCGCATCAATCTGGCGCGGGAGCTGTCCCTTGCCGAGATCCGGTCGATCAGGCAGCGCTGCTCGGCCGAGATCGAGATCTTCGTCCACGGTGCACTCTGCATATCATATTCCGGACGCTGTCTGCTCTCGCACTACCTGACCGGCCGGGATGCCAACCGCGGGCAGTGTGCTCAGCCGTGCCGCTATCGCTATGCACTGATGGAAGAACAACGGCCCGGTCAGTGGTACCCGATAGAAGAAGATGAACGGGGGGCCTATATTTTTAACGCCAAGGATCTCTGCCTACTCGGACGTCTGCCGGAACTGGTTGCCGCCGGGGTCGATTCGTTGAAGATCGAGGGGCGGATGAAGTCGCTGTTTTATGTCGGTTCCGTGGTCCGGGCCTACCGGGCGGCGCTTGATTTTCTGCGGGGCCTTGACCCCGATGACTGGCGCCGGCCGGAGGAGATCGTGCTGCCCAAAGAGCTGCTGGACGAGATTGCGCTGACCGGCACGCGGGATCTGACCATGAATTTTATCGACGAGCCGCCCGGTGGTTCCGATATGCTTTACGACTCGTCTCGCTGTGTGGTGCAGAGCGAACCGGTGGCGGTGGTCAGGGCGGTGGCGTCGCTGCCCCTGGTGGAGATCAGAAATGCGCTCAGTGTCGGTGAGCGCATTGAATACATGCACCGCAACGGCCGAAACAGTCCGGCAACGGTCAGCGCTTTGTTCGACGAGCGGTGGCAGCCGCTGCAGCGGGCCAACCCGGGCAACCGGGTCTACCTGTCGCTGATCGAACCGGTGCCCGGTATAGCGGTGCACTCGCTGCTAAGGCGCCGGCTTACCGCCCCGGGCGAGCTAGCCACCACTTGAACATGATCTTCGTTGGAATCCGGTTCCCCGGGCTGGCCGGTCCTGCCGGAGGCTGCATCGCGAAGGCCCGGCGGGCCGGAGAATCAGGCCCGAAGGCCAGCCGATCAGGCCGCAGCGCAGCAGCCGGAGGCTGAATCGGCCAGCCCATCCGACCACCACGCCGATTTCCGCTGTTCGTTGTGACTCTAGTTTATTACGCTTAACGAGCGAGTTTGGCGATCTCCTGCTGCCAGAAAGCCGGTCCGGTCTTGTGCACCGCCTGGCCCGCAGCATCGACGGCGACGGTCACCGGCATATCTTTGACCTCGAATTCGTAGATCGCTTCCATTCCGAGATCACCAAAGGCGACGATACGCGAGGTTTTGATCGCCTTGGCCACCAGGTAGGCGGCGCCGCCGACGGCCATCAGGTAGACGGCGCCGTGTCGTTTGATCAGCTCGATGGTGGCGTCGCCTCGTTCGGCCTTGCCGATCATGCCGTAGAGACCGGTCTGGCCGAGCATCATGGAGGTGTATTTGTCCATCCTGGTCGAGGTGGTTGGCCCGGCCGGACCGACGACCTCGTCGCCGACCGGGTCGACCGGTCCGACGTAGTAGATGAAACGGCCGTTGAAGTCGACACCCTCCGGCAGCGGTTTACCGGCCTCGAGCAACTGCTGGATGCGGCGATGAGCGGCATCGCGGCCGGTCAGGATCTTACCGCTCAACAGCAGCGTTTCGCCGGCCTGCCAGGTAGCGATCTCTTTCTTGGTGATGGCATCGAGATTGACCCGGCGGGCGTCGCTGCCGCCGTCGCCGGTGATTTCCGGCCATTGGTCGAGATCGGGAGGGGCGAAGGTCGCCGGGCCGGAGCCGTCCAGGGTAAAATGGATGTGGCGGGTTGCCGCGCAATTGGGGATCATCGCCACCGGCAGGGAGGCGGCATGGGTCGGGTAGTCGAGAATCTTTACGTCGAGCACGGTGTGCAGGCCGCCGAGACCCTGGGCGCCGATACCGAGCGCGTTGGCCGCGTCGTAGATCTGCAGACGCAGTTCCTCGAGTCGGTTGGCCGGGCCGCGGGCCTGCAGGTCCTGGATGTCGATCGGGTCCATCAGGGACTGTTTGGCCAGACACATCGCCTTGTCGATGGTCCCGCCGATACCGATGCCGAGGATGCCGGGCGGGCACCAGCCGGCACCCATGGTCGGCAGGGTCTTGGTCACCCAGTCGACGATCGAATCGGTCGGAGTGAGCATTGCCATCTTGCTCTTGTTTTCCGAGCCGCCGCCCTTGGCGGCGATCTGCACCTCGACGTTCTCGCCGGGGACCATTTCGACGTGGACCACCGCCGGGGCATTGGTGCCGGTATTCTTCCGGCTGCCGGCCGGGTCGGCGACGATGGATTTACGCAGCGGGTTGCTCGGATCGCCATAGGCACGGGTGACGCCTTCGTCGATCATCTCCTGCAGCGTCATCGTGCTCTCGAAGCGGCAATTCATGCCGAGCCTGACGAAGACGGTGACGATCCCGGTATCCTGGCAGATCGGCCGCCGGCCGATGGCGCACATCTTCGAGTTCTGCAGAATCTGGCCGATGGCGTCGCGGGCTGCCTGGCTCTTCTCTTGCTCGTAGGCGCGGGCCATGGCCCGGATGAAGTCGACCGGGTGATAGTAGCTGATGTACTGCAAGCTGTCGGCGATCGAGCCGATGAAGTCCTCTGCTTTAATAGGTGCCATGATCACTCCTTGCTAAAATTGACATTGTGTGAAATGACGTTGCGCAGACCGGTGCGGATGCGTTGGCCTGCCGGATGAAAACCGGACGGGGCGGTGGTGTTGGGCATCAGGACGCTCTGCCGGCCGATGATGGTGCCGGGGTTGGTGACCGAATTGCAACCGGTCTGGGTTCTGTCCCCGAGGATGGCGCCGAGTTTGCGCAGGCCGGTATCGACCAGTTCGCTGTCCATCACCAGTTGGATGGTGCCCGGCAGGAACTTGAGATTGGCGCATTTGGTGCCGGCCCCGAGGTTGGTGTCGTTGCCGAGGATTGAGTCGCCGAGATAGGCGAAGTGACCGGCTTTGGCATCGTCGAGGAAGATGGAATGCTTGACCTCGGTGGCATGGCCGACGACGCAGCGGTCACCGATCAGGCAGTGGCCGCGCAGATAGGCGCCCTGGCGGACCTCGGTGCGGGCTCCGACAATGGTCGGCGACTTGATGGTCGCCCCGCCCTCGATCAGCGAGCCGGCCCCGACCTCGATCCGGTTGCCCAACAGGATGGCACCGGCCATGATTACTACCGCATCTTCGAGAACGGTGTCGCCGCGCCGGATGATCAGCCCGCCCTTGGTCGTGTCGCCCCAGTCGATGGCCAGTTGCGTCATCGGCAGAATATCTCCCTGGTGGACGACGACCGATACCGGTACCGGAACACCGGTGGTCAATTCGGCCGGCAGTCGCAGCGGATAGTGATAGTTCTCCATATAGGGACGCAAGCGCTTCAGGGCCGACCAGACCGGCTCGTCCGAGGTGAACAGAGCGGCATGGGCGAACGCGTGATAATCGAACAGGCTGGACGCGGTCAGCATGGTGGGGTCCTTTGCAAAATTTTGATGATCGCTGATACCACGCTACTATCGTAGAAATGATAGAATTGATCAAGATTTTTTGCGGCCGGTGCCACACCGTATGGAACCGTCTTGACTTCACGTTTTGCAGTGTTTAGCTTGTGGACGATTTGAATGAGGTGGACGATGCCGTGCCGGTCCCGTCTTTGCGGGGGGACTTGGCACGATTTCGTTTTGTTCGCCAGGCGGGGCCGCAACATGCTGAAATACCATGATCAAGTGATTTTTTTGCACATGGTTCCGCCAACCGTGCGCTATCGATTCCGGTACCCGGCACCAACCGTTCCGGGTATCTCTTTTCTTATATGGCCGCTGTCGCGTGGCCGTGGAGGTCTTTGTGGAATTTAACGATTCTCTGAGTATCGGCATGGACGATCTGTCCCGCAACGATGACTTGCAGATCCCCGACGAATTGCCGATGATGGCAGTCCGGGATGTTGTCGTCTTCAATTATATGATCATCCCGCTCTTCGTCGGTCGCCCCGGGTCGGTCGAGGCCGTCAACGAGGCGCTTGCTGCGGATAAGCTACTGATGCTCGTCACCCAGCGTGATGCAACCAAAGATGACCCGTCGCCCGATGACCTCTATTCGGTGGGCATGGTCTGCATGATCATGCGCACGCTGAAATTGCCCGACGGCCGCCTTAAAGTGCTCGTCCAGGCGATGTCCAAGGCGCGCATCAAAAAATATCTGCGGACCGAGCCGAGCTACCGGGTGTCGATTGCGGTGGTCGAGGACAAGGAACCCGGCGAGATCACCGTCGAAATCGAGGCGTTGATGCGCACGGTGCGGGAGCAGACGGAAAAGATCATGTCGCTGCGCGGCATCCTCTCCGCCGACCTGATGATGATCATCAACAACATCGAGGATCCCGGCCGTCTGGCCGATCTGATCGGCTCCAACCTGCGCCTGAAGATTCCCGAATCCCAGTCGATCCTCGAGGAGGTCAATCCGGTCAAGCGACTCCGCCTGGTCAACACCCTGCTCAGCAAGGAACTCGAGGTCTCCACCGTCCAGGCCAAGATCCAGAATGATGCCAAGGAGGAGATGAGCAAGTCCCAGCGCGAGTATATCCTCCGCGAGCAGTTGCACGCGCTGCAAAAAGAGCTGGGCGACAGCGACGAGCGGACCCAGGAGATCGAGGAGCTCGAGCACAAGATCCGCAAGATGAAGATGCCCAAATCGGTGCGCAAGGAGGCATTGAAACAGCTCAGCCGCATGGAGATGATGCATCCCGATTCATCCGAGGCGACCATCATCAGGACCTACATCGATTGGATCCTCGACGTGCCGTGGAAAAAGGGGACCAAGGACCAGCTCGACCTGATCGTCGCCAAGCAGGTGCTCGACGAGGATCACTACGGTCTGGAGCGGGTCAAGGAGCGGATCCTCGAGTTTCTCGCGGTCCGCAAACTCAATGACAGCACCAAGGGGCCGATCCTCTGTTTCGTCGGTCCCCCGGGCGTCGGCAAGACCTCACTCGGCCAGTCGATCGCCCGGGCCATGGGCCGCAAATTCCACCGCATGTCTCTGGGCGGCATGAAGGACGAGGCGGAGATCCGCGGTCATCGCCGCACCTATATCGGCGCGATGCCCGGCAGGATCATCCAGGGCCTGAAGTCGGTCAAGTCGAACAACCCGGTCTTCATGATGGACGAGATCGACAAGGTCGGCGCCGATTATCGCGGCGACCCCTCCTCGGCGCTGCTCGAGGTGCTCGATCCGGAACAGAATATCGAGTTCACCGATCATTATCTGAACATGCCGTTCGATCTGTCGCGGGTGATGTTCATCACCACCGCCAACATGTCGGATACCATCCCCGGTCCGCTGCTCGACCGGATGGAGGTGATCCGCCTGTCCGGTTACACGCTGGAGGAAAAGCTGGTGATCGCCAACCGCTACCTGCTGCCCCGGCAGATCAAGGAAAACGGGATCAAAAAGCAGCAGCTCAAGCTGAGCTCCGAAACGATTACCCGGATCATTACCCACTACACCAGCGAGGCGGGATTGCGTAACCTGGAGCGGGAGATCGGCAAGATCTGCCGCAAGGTGGCCCGCAAGATAGCCGAGGGCGGCAAGGGCCCGTACAGCGTATCGGTGCGTAATCTCGACAGCTACCTGGGGCCGCCGAAAAACATCCCGGAATCCGAGATGGAGAGCATCGACCAGCCGGGTCTGGTGACCGGTCTGGCCTGGACCGAGGTCGGCGGTGAGATCCTGCATATCGAGGTCAACCTGATGCCGGGCAAAGGCAAGCTGATCATGACCGGTCAGCTCGGTGATGTGATGAAGGAATCGGCGCAGGCGGCGCTGACCTATTGCCGTAGTCGTACCGAGGATCTCGGTGTCGAAGAGGGGTATTTCGACAAGACCGATATTCATATCCATGTCCCGGCCGGGGCCATTCCCAAAGACGGACCGTCGGCCGGCATCACCATCGCCACGGCCCTCTATTCGGCGATTTCCGGGAAAAAGGTCAACAAGAGTCTGGCGATGACCGGCGAGGTAACGCTGCGCGGCCGGGTCCTGCCCATCGGCGGCCTGAAGGAAAAGGCGCTGGCGGCCCTGCGGGCCAATATTTTCAACGTCATCATCCCGCATCTCAATTCCAAGGAGTTGGTCGAGATTCCGGAGGACATCAGGAAGAAGATGACCTTTCACCCGGTCAAGGATATGAGCGAGGTCATCGATCTGGCCTTCTCCCGGGTAGGTAAGGGGAAACGGCGGTCCTGAAAGACCGTTGCCGGTTGGGGGGCCTCCCCGCGTAGCAGCCGGCCGTCCCTCCTCCAGACCGTATCATTATGGTGAAACGTATCCTGCTCAGCCTGCTGGCTGGTGTGCTGCTGGCGACGGCGGCTGGGGCCGGCTGGTTGCTGATCTACGTCCTGGAGCCCGGACCGCCGAGCGAGGAGCCCACGGCGGTGGTTGTCATCGAACGCGGTTCTTCAGTGACTGAGATTGGCCATGTCCTGGCCGAGGCCGGCCTGCTGCATGAAGACTGGCGCTTCGCGGTGCTGACCAGGTTGCTGGGGGTGGCCCCCCGACTGCCGGCCGGAGAGTTTCTGCTGCCTACCGGGGTGCGCCCCGTCGATCTGATTCGCGAGTTGGCCGCCGCCCAGCCGCTCGAGTATACCATCACCATCCCCGAAGGGTTCAATCTCCAGGAGATTGCGTCTCTTTTAGTACCCGACGGTTGGATCGACCGGCAGCGGTTCCTTGAGATCGCCAGCGATCCGGCCATGGCCGAAGCGCTGGGCCTCGGTGCTGTGCCGACCCTGGAGGGGTACCTGTTTCCCGATACCTACCGGCTGACGCGACCACCGCCCGATGAGCGGCAGTTGATCGAGCGACTGGTCGGTCGTGCCCTGTCGGTATGGGAACGCTTGGCCGCAGAGAATGACCTGCCGGCTGATTTCGATCGGCACCAGCTCTTCACCCTGGCCTCCATCGTCGAAAAAGAAGCGGCCCGGGCCGACGAGCGGCCCCTGATCGCCGGCGTCTTTCTCAATCGTCTGGCCAGAGGCATGCGGCTGCAGTCCGATCCGACCGTGAGCTATGATCTGCCCAATTTCAGCGGCATCCTGACCCGCAGCGATCTGCGCACCCCGACGCCGTACAATACGTATGTCATAACCGGTTTGCCCCCGGGCCCGATCTGCAGCCCCGGCGAGGCCGCGCTGCAGTCGGTGCTGCGCCCCGAGGAAACCGACTATCTCTATTTCGTCGCCAAAAACGACGGATCCCATCATTTCTCCAAGAACCTCCGTGAACACAACCGGGCGGTGCGCCGTTATCAACGGGACAATTAGGGTAGCTCTGTCGCTTTGCACGTCCCTTTTCGCTGGAAAGTTTATATTAAATCAGTTCCACAGGCTGAACTCCCCGGGCTGGTTGGTTCTGCCGGAGGCTGCATCGCGAAGGCCCGGCGGGCAGCAGAATCAGGCCCGAAGGGCTGCGGACAGGACGTCCGCAGCGCAGCAGCCGGAGGCAGGACCGGTCAGCCCTTCCGACCATAACGCCGATTTTCATTGCTGGTAGTGAGCGGAGGACAGGTTAAAACCAGTCCCTCCGTTGCTTGAGAGTCAGCCGATCAGGCAGAAGAGCAGCAGCCGGAGGTACAGCTGACCAGCCCGGACCTGCCGTCTTTGAACAAAACAAGATAAAACAGGACGATATTTTAGCCGGAGTGTCCTGTTAAATCGCTACGGCGCGCGTAATGCACAGTATACCGGTAATAGCCAATAATATTGGCTTGCTGGAAGTATCTGGTCAAAGCGTTTGAGTGGTCGGTTTTACTAGGAGAAAAGCTGCAACTTTTTCTCAAGTCTGCTATGGTCATGGTGATGAACTACGGAACCATCCGCACCTATTAATCATCGCAGCGTCGGCGAACGCGATTTCATGAAGATAGCGCTTATTCAACTCAATCCGGTGATCGGCTCCTTTGCCGACAATTGCCGAAAAATTATCGATTACGCTGAGCAGGCCGCCGAGCGGGGCTGCTCCCTGGCGATTTTTCCGGAGATGGTCGTTTCCGGTTACCCACCACTGGATTTGTTGGAGCGGAGCTCCTTCGTCGCCGATCACGAGCAGGCGGTGCGTGAACTGGTCTGTGCGCTGCCGCCAATCGGCGTGCTCTTCGGTTGTTTCGAGCCGCGGCCGGAGCGGCCGGGCAAGCCGCTCTACAATAGCGTCGTACTCGCGAAAAACGGCGTCATCGTGCAGCGCTTCCGCAAACAATTGTTGCCCACCTACGACGTGTTTGACGAGACCCGGTATTTCGAGCCAGGCCCGCCTGGTGAGTTGCTGACCTTCGAAGGTCTGACCATCTCCGTCACCGTCTGTGAGGATATCTGGCATTACGCGGTCGACGATTATCGCGTCCAGCCGTTGGCACGTCTGTTCGAGCGAGCCGCGGCGGAACACCGGTCGGTCGACCTGATTGTCAACGTCTCGGCATCGCCGTACCACCGGGGCAAGGAATCGATCCGCCAAGCAATATTCAAACGGCTCTGCCACCAGTATCGTACGCCGTTTCTTTATGTCAACCAGGTCGGCGGCCAGGACTCGCTCCTTTTTGACGGCGGCTCGCTGGCTTGTGACCGTGATGGTGCAGTGGTTGCCCGGGCCAAGTCCTTTGCCGAGGACCTGGTAGTCGTCGACAGCGATCTGAGCCGGGGTGAGGTCCATCAACCGGGCCCGGTGTCAGAGGTGGCCGCAGTCCACGACGCACTGGTCATGGGCCTGCGTGATTACGTGCGCAAGTGCGGTTTTTCCCAGGTGGTGCTCGGACTGTCCGGGGGCATCGATTCGGCGCTGACCGCGGCGCTTGCCGTCGAGGCGCTCGGCGCCCGGCAGGTGCTCGGAGTGGCCTTGCCGTCCCCCTACTCTGCGGACGACTCGCTGCGCGATGCGGCCGAGCTTGCCCGGCGCTGCGGCTGCCGTTTCGAGGTGCTGCCGATCAGCGACTTGTTCGACGATTATCGTGCCGCGCTGGCACCGTTGTTCGGCGATCTGCCGGAAGACGTTACCGAGCAGAACATCCAGGCTCGGATCCGCGGCAACCTGTTGATGGCCCTGTCCAACAAGTTCAACCACCTGCTGCTGACCACCGGCAACAAGAGCGAGATGGCGGTCGGTTACTGCACCCTTTACGGCGATATGAGCGGCGGGCTGGCGGTCATCGCAGATGTGCCCAAGCAACTGGTCTACGATCTGGCCGGCTATATCAACCGCGATCGGGAGATCATTCCGGAATCCATCATTTCCCGGCCGCCGACCGCCGAATTGCGGCCCGACCAGCTGGACCAGGACGACCTGCCGCCGTATGCGATTCTCGACGCGATTCTCGAACTCTATCTCGAACAGGGCTATGGTCGAACGGAGATTATCGAGCGGGGCTACGAGGTGGCGGTGGTCGACGATATCGTCCGGCGGATCAGGCTCAACGAATACAAACGCAAGCAGGCGCCCATCGGACTGAAGGTCACTAGCAAGGCCTTCGGCTTCGGCAGACGGCTGCCCAATGTCCAGAACTACCGGGGGTGATGCGACCGGGTATGGCGATCGAGAAGAGAAAACCATCCTGGCGGCGCTGGGTCGGCTTCGGCGCCGTGGCCGTATTCCTGGTCGTGCTGGTGATCGGCATCTATCGCGAGCTGCAGGTCAAACGACCGAGCGAGATCGCTATTACCGCCTCGGGCCGGGTCGACATGTGTCTGTTCTGCCATACCACGGAAAAGCTCGATGCGGCCCACGACGGCAGCGTTATCGGCTGCACCCCCTGTCACCTCGGTGATCCGCTGGCCATCGACAAAGAACGGGCGCACCGGGGCATCGTCAACAATCCCGGTGATCTGCGTATTGTCGAGCGGACCTGCGGTGTAGAAGGGTGTCACCCGACCGACCCGAACAAGGTGGTCAACTCGCTGATGGCCACCAATCGCGGTATCCTCGGAACGCTGCTCTATTATTGGGGAGAAAGCGATTCCCAGGATACCGAACTGACCGTCGAGGATCTGCTCGACAGCGATCGCACCTCGCTTGCCATCGATTATTTTCGCAAGCTCTGCGCTACCTGCCACCTGTGGAAGCAGAAAAACGACCTGCCCGGCGTGGCCGGCTTTTTCAACGAGAAGGGCGGCGGCTGTTCGGCCTGTCATTTCATTATGCCGGCCGGACACGAACGGCCGTCGGTTACCGAGGCCGACGATTCGCTTGGCACCACCGGCGGTAACGGCGATGACGAGGAATATATCCACCCGCTGATAACCAATACGGTGCCCGACGACAACTGCATCCGCTGCCACAACCGATCCGGCCGGATCGGTTTGGCCTATATCGGCGTTTTCGAATCAGAAGGCTACGGGACCCCTTATGAAAAGGGAGGATTGTCGTCGCAGCGCATGCCCGGGGAACGATTTTACCTGGAGCTGGCCGACGATATCCACCATCGCCGGGACATGTCCTGCATCGATTGCCATACCCGCGACGAGGTCATGGGTGACGGTACCAGCTATGCCCACTATGAGCAGCAGCTGGAGATCTCCTGCGAGGTCTGCCACCGCGACGAGCCGGGATTGACCAGGAAGAACAACCTGCTGACCAATGTCGTAGAGCGTGACGGCGGCTATAAGCTGGTCGGCAAGAACAACGAGCGGCTCTACGAACTGCGCCGGCCGAATCGTCAGGCCTGCGAGTTGCCGGCCCACCGACGGGTGACCTGTGAGGCCTGCCATTCGACCTGGGTACCGCAATGTTACGGCTGCCATGTCCGCCGCGATGAGTCCAAGACGCACCTGGACAAACTGAGCCTGGAAGAGACCCCGGGCCGCTGGGAAGAAGGGCGGTCCTATATCCGCTACCAGAAACCGATGCTCGCCGTCTGGGGCGAGGAAGTGGTCATCGTGACGCCCGGTTGCCAGGATATCGTCAGCCTGTTCGACGAGGGCGGTGAGCTGACGGGCGGATTCAACCGTTTTACGATGGCGGCCATCAACCCGCATACCACCCAGGAGCAGGGGCGGAGCTGCGTCGACTGCCACGCTTCGACGAAAACCGTCGGGCTCGGCGAGGGGACCCTGGCTGTGGTCGACGGCCAGGTCCGCTTTACACCGCTCGATCAGGGCGTGCAGACCGTGTCCGGGGTGACCGTCGGCTTCGATGTCTTTGTCGAACTTGACGGCACGCCGCTGCAGCACGGTTCCCGGGCCGACCTGCGGCCGTTCAACGGTGATGAACTGCGCAAAATCCTGCGTGTCGGGCTTTGTGTCAGCTGTCATGACAGCTATGAAGATCCGCTCTGGCAGGATTATACCGACCAGACGATCTGCCCCCGCCCCGGGGCCGATAATGCCCTGGCCCGGGCCCGCTGGCCGGAGCCGGCCGAGAGCGGCAGTGGCCCGCTCAACCGGGAGGTTCGGCCATAAGCACGATCTGCGGACATATTGAAGGCTTGAAGAAGAGCCAGCGGCGCCTCCTCGAGCGGATCGGCAGCCGCCGGGTGCCCCGGGACCTGATCATCACTCCAGAGATGGCGCGGACGATCTGTGAACTCTCTTTTGAGCTCAATCGCCAGATCGGCGTTTTGATCCATCGGTCCGGCAAGATCGAGATGGTCATCGTCGGCGACCACAGTTCGCTGATGATCCCGGCCCTTTCCCAGGTGCGCGCCACCGAAGGGCGACTGCGTGGCCTGCGGCTGGTCCACACCCATCCCGGCGGCGAAGATATCACCGACGACGACCTGATGGATCTGCTCTTTCTGCGGCTCGATCTGGTGGCGGTGTTGAAGATCACCCGGGACGGTCTGCCCGAACGGCTCTACAGCGCCCATTTGGTGCCCGCCGGCGGGGACGAGAAGATGTGGCGCTTTCTCGAACCGGTTCACCCGGCGGCCCAGCAAGATTCGTTTGGTGATCTCGTCGAGGCGCTGGAACAGGAGTTCAGCCGCCGGCAGCACACCGCCGAAGTTGACCGCGGCCGGGATCGAGCGCTGCTGATCAGTGTCTCTACCGAGCCCCGGCACCAGGCCGAGGCGTCGTTGCACGAGCTTGCCGAACTGGCCCGCAGTGACGGAATTATCGTGCTCGACCAGATTCTGCAACGGCGCTCCCGGATCAACCCGCGGCTCATCCTCGGTAAAGGGCGCCTGAGCGATATTATTATTCAGGCCCTGCGGCTCGACGCCAACCTGCTGCTTTTCAACCAGGAACTCAACCCGTCGCAGATCCGTTCGATCACCGATTTTACCGATCTGCGGGTCATCGACCGTACCCAGCTGATCCTCGATATCTTCGCCCACCGGGCGATGAGCCGGGAAGGCAAGCTCCAGGTCGAGATGGCCCAGCTCAAATATCTGCTGCCGCGTCTCTCCTCCCGTGACGACGCATTGTCCCGGCTGACCGGTGGTATCGGCGCTCGCGGGCCGGGTGAGACGAAACTGGAGATCGACCGGCGGCGCATCAACGATCGGCTGGCCCGGCTCGCCAAGGAACTCAAGGCGGTCGGGCGGGAGCGCTATCGTCGCCGGGCTCGGCGACGCAAGAAAGACCTGCCGGTGATCTCGCTGGTCGGCTATACCAATGCCGGCAAGTCGACCCTGCTCAATACGCTGACCGACAGCGCCATCGTTGCCGAGGACAAACTCTTCGCCACCCTCGATCCGACCAGTCGAAGACTGCGGTTTCCGGAAGAGACGGAGGTCATTATCACCGATACCGTCGGCTTCATCGATAATCTGCCCGAAGACCTGCTGCAGGCCTTTAAGGCAACCCTGGAGGAACTGGCGGAGGCGGACCTGCTGGTCCATGTGATCGATTATTCCAATCCGGCCTACCGGAGGCAGATGGCGGTGGTGCAGAATCTGCTTTGTGAACTGGAACTCGATCAGCTGCCCTGTCTGCAGGTATTCAATAAAATCGACCGGGTATCGATGACCAAGGAGAAATGGGCACAGGTCAATGGTGAGGGGGTCGCGGTCAGCGCCCTGGATACGCGCACGCTGGCGCCGTTTCTGAGTGAGGCGCAGCGGCTGATGAAAAAGGCAATCGCCGGTCGTTCCTGACCGTGGTGACCACCATTTTGGACTAAATCTTCAGGGCTGCAGGTAAAAGCCGAGATCCTTCTCAAAGGCCTGGTGGCTGTTGAATTCGCAGCCGATCAGGTTGTTGTCCACCGAGCGGACGACCACCTCTTTCTGTAACCGGCTCTGTTTGCGATTATCCAGCGTGAAATCGATCAATGCCCGCTGGCCGATCTTGATCGAGTGGACGCCGGACACGGTAAAGCCGATGCCGCTTCTCGACAGATCTTTAATCGCAACCTGGCCGCCACCGCCGCCACTGGACAGGATGCGGTAGGTGCCCTTCAGGTCCGTCTGTTTCCGGTACATCCGTCGAAACTCGAGGTGGACCGGGAACGAGAGGCCACAGGAACAATTGACCTTGATGGTGTGTTTGCGGCCGCGATACTGGTCGACCCGTGCCTGTCGCGTCAATCCGCAATGGGGACAGGTTATGGTCGCCCGCCCGTCATCGGAGACGTAGTTTCTTTCTGAAATTTTTACCATAGAAGTGCTGACAGACAGAACGTTTTCCCCTGATTTTTATGTTTCTATCTATGATAGTGATTTTGGGCTGCAGGTCAAAGAAAATGCGCCTTAATTGTCTGTCAGGCCCATTATTGTCCAGGCCGGTCGGTCGATCAGTCGTAGATGCCGGCGTTGTATTTCTCGAGAATCAGCTCTGTTTCTTCGTCAAGCTGGTCGGCGACTTCGTGGAGGGCGTACTGCCGGCCGCAGAAGGTGCAGCGCATGCGGATCCGGCGACAGCTGCGCAGTACTTCAAGATCGGTCTGGCAGTGGGTGCATTTCATGGCAGGGCTTGCAACTCTTCCCTGGTAAACAGGGCTTTGAGCGGATAGCCGCGGGCCGCGAGCGTTTCGCCACCACCTTCCTGGCGATCGACGACGGTGACCACGAGGCCGACCGTAAACCCGGCCGCCTCGACCCGATCGATAACGGTCAGCAGGGTACCGCCGGTGGTCACCACGTCCTCGATCAGCGCGACGCGGCACCCGGCCGGCAGGTTTTTCAGGCCTTCGATGGATGAGCCGGTGCCGTGCCCCTTGGCTTCCTTGCGGACGATAAAGGCTGGTATCGGCATGTTTTCCAGATAACTGACGATGGAGACCGCGGTGACCAGCGGATCGGCGCCCAGCGTCATGCCGCCGACCGCACCAATCGGCTCATCACCACTGCGGATCAGGTCAAAGAGCAGGCGACCGCAGAGGTAGCCGCCCTCGGCACTGAGTGTCGTCTGCTTGCCGTCGATGTAAAAGTCGGACGTTTTGCCGGAGGTCAGTGTAAAGTTGCCCCGGCGATATGATTTTTCCAGCAGAATCGTTTGCAGCCGTTGTCTCTCGTCCATGCCTGTTTCCGGGTATTTGGTCTTTTTTTTCAGCGGGTTGACAAAACGTGATGGTACTCTTTTTTGCCGCGAAGGCAAAGAAAAAACTCGCCAAACAAAAAAAGCTAATGGTATCCTGAGCAGCCGGAAGGATCTCCACAACGGGGCGGCATTACGCCGGCGCCGTTGTCCATCTCAGCGCTTGATCGAGGGACAGACTATGTGCGGAATTGTTGGCTATACCGGAAAGCGGCGGGTCGTCCCGGTATTGATGGAAGGACTGAAGCGTCTCGAGTATCGCGGCTATGATTCGGCCGGCGTGGTCTACCTGCTCGACGGCAACCTGGTCAGATATCGCTGTCAGGGCAAGCTGTCCGGTCTGGAGACGGTGGTCGAGGCGGTTCTCGGGGTGGGATCCCATACCGGTCTCGGCCATACCCGCTGGGCCACTCACGGGGCGCCGACCGAGCAGAACGCCCATCCGCATACCGACTGCAGCGGTCGGTTGGTGGTGGTGCATAACGGCATCATCGAAAACTACCACTCGCTGCGCGAGGAGCTGCGCGAAAAGGGCCATGTCTTTACCTCGGAGACCGACACCGAGGTGCTTGCTCACCTGATCGAGCAACACCTGCACGACGACCTGGCCGAGGCGGTCAAGACCGCACTGCGCCGGGTCGAGGGATCCTATGCCATCGGTGTCATGTCCGCCGATCATCCCGGTATACTCGTTGCGGCCCGGAACCACAGCCCGCTGGTGCTCGGCGTCGACGAAGACGGCTCGTCCTTTATGGCCTCTGACATCCCGGCCCTGCTGCCCTATACGAAACAGGTCATCTTCCTCAATGACGAGGAGATGGCGGTTCTCACCGACGGCGGGCGGCGGCTCTATTCGCTGGCCAGCGGCCGGGAGATCGAGCGGGAGATCAGCGTCATCGACTGGAGTGCGGCGATGGCCGAAAAAGCCGGCTATAAGCATTTCATGCTCAAGGAGATCTTCGAGCAGCCGCAGGCCATCACCAATACGGTGCGCGGACGAATCAACCTGGAGACCGGCGAGGTGGTGCTGCCGGAGATCACACTCGGCGAAGAGGACCTGCGGGCCATCGAGCGAATCTACCTGGTCGCCTGCGGCACCTCCTGGCATGCCGCGCTGGTCGCCAAGTACTGGATCGAAAAGTATGCGGCGATTCCGGTCGAAGTCGATATCGCCTCTGAGTTCAGGTACCGGAGCTTGCTGGTCAACGAGCGGGTGTTGACGCTGGCCATCTCCCAGTCGGGTGAGACCGCCGATACGCTGGCCGGCATCCGGCGGGCGGCAAGACTCGGCTCGAAAGTGATCACCATCTGTAACGTGGTTGGTTCGACGATGACCCGGGAGGCGGACGGCACCATCTACACCCATGCCGGTCCCGAGATCGGGGTGGCCTCGACCAAGGCCTTTATCGCCCAGCTGGCCGCGCTGTTTCTCTTTACCCTCTATTTGTCGCAGTTGAAGCGCTCGATACCGGTGGAGCACCGGCGCCGGCTCGGCCAGCACTTGATCGATAGTGCCCGTGTCGTGCAGGAGCTGCTGCCGAAAATCCGGGAACAGATCGGGACGATGATCGAATCGTTCTACCAGTGCCGCGATTTTCTTTTTGTCGGTCGGGGGCTTAATTACCCGATCGCACTGGAGGGAGCGCTCAAACTCAAGGAGATTTCCTATATCCACGCCGAGGGCTATGCCGCCGGTGAACTGAAACACGGGCCGATCGCACTGATCGACAAGGATATGCCGGTGCTGGCCATTACCCCGAAAGATTCGGTCTATCAGAAAACGATCTCCAACATCGAAGAGATCAAGGCCCGTCAGGGGCGCTTGATCCTGATCGGCACCGAAGGGGACACGCAATTGGAGAAGATCACCGAGGATGTCATTTATCTGCCGGCGGTCCATGAAGATCTCAATCCGATCATCTATACCATACCGGCCCAGCTCCTCTCCTACGAGATCGCCGTGCGGCGGGGGTGCGACGTCGACCAGCCGCGCAATCTGGCCAAGAGCGTAACCGTTGAATAACCCGTTGACAGACGGCGCGAAGAGATGAACGTGCGCTTGGGCATAGATCGTCTGCTCGCCGAGGAGCCGCCCTGGCGGCGCGGCGCCCGGCTCGGCCTGCTCTGCAACCATGCCTCGGTCGGCGCGAGTCTGGAGCATTCGCGGCTGCTGCTGGCCGGCCGGTTCGGCGGCGAGATGCGGTGCCTGTTTTCTCCGCAGCACGGTTTTTTTGCCGAAAAACAGGACAACATGGTCGAATCGGAGCACCTGACCGACCCGGTCACCGGGTTGCCGATATTCAGCCTCTACGGCGAGACCCGGCGACCGACCGAGTCGATGTTCGAACGCATCGATGTGCTGCTGGTCGATCTGCAGGATGTCGGCACCCGGGTCTATACCTTTATCTACACCATGGCCTATTGCCTCGAGGCGGCGGCCCGCTGGGGCAAGAAGGTGGTGGTGCTGGACCGGCCCAACCCGATCGGCGGCGAGGCAATCGAGGGAAACCTGTTGACCGATCGATTCACCTCGTTTGTCGGCCTCTACCCGTTGCCGATGCGTCACGGCCTCACCATCGGGGAGTTGGCGCTGCTTGTCAACGGTGAGTTCGACATCGGCGCCGACGTGGCCGTGGTAACCATGCAGGGATGGCACCGCGCTCAGTATTTCGACGAAACCGGCCTGCACTGGGTCTTTCCGTCACCGAATATGCCCACTGTCCAGAGCGCCGTCGTCTACCCGGGTCAGGTGATCTGGGAGGGGACCAACGTTTCGGAAGGACGCGGTACGACGCTGCCGTTCGAGCTGGTCGGGGCGCCCTATTGGCGGTCCGGTGAGATACTGGCCGCAGTCAAGAAGACGGAGTTGCCGGGGTGTCTGCTGCGGCCGCTGGCCTTTGAGCCGACGTCCGGCAAGTGGGCGGGACAGAGCTGTTTCGGCTTTCAGCTGCACGTCACCGATCGCCGGCAATTTCTGCCGTACCGCACCTCGCTGGCCCTGCTCCAGGCGGTAATGCACCGCTATCCGGAAGACTTTGTCTACAAACAGCCGCCCTATGAATACGAGTACGACACCCTGCCGATGGACCTGATTCTCGGTGACGATCGGGTTCGCAGGCGCCTCGAGGCGGGCGAACCGATTGCTGCCATCGAGCGCGACTGGCAGGATGGACTGGCCGCCTTCGATGCATTGCGGCGCGGTTATTTTCTGTATTGATTCCAGGAAGGAGATACCTGATGAAGGAGAAACAGACAGTCGGCCGGCTGGCGGCGCTGGTCGACGGCGAGGTCGTCGGTGATGCGCAGCTGCCCATCTCCGGCTTCGGCCCGCTCGATGCGGCCGGTCCCGGCCAACTCAGTTTTCTGGCCAAGGCGGCCGGTCGCGCCCTTCTCGAGCAGTCGGCGGCGGCGGCTTTTATCGTGCCGGCCGACTTCACGGCGGCCGGCACGACCCTGATCAGGGTTGCCGACCCCTATCTGGCCGCGGCGATCATCCAGAATGCGTTGCTGCAGCGCCCGTTCGTCGCTGCCGGCATCCACGAGCGGGCGGTGATCGGGACCGATTGCCGAATTTCGCCCGAGGTCAGCGTCGATGCGCTGGCGGTGATCGGCGATCGGGTGAGAATCGGCGAGCGGGTCACCATCGGGGCCGGCGCGGTGATCGGCGACGACGTCAGTATCGGCGACGATTGCATGATCCGGCCGAACGTGACCATCGAACCGCGCTGCGAGATCGGCAGTCGGGTAACCATCCATCCCGGCACGGTGATCGGCAGCGACGGCTACGGCTATGCCACCGATCGCCGGGGATGCCATGTCAAACGACCGCAGCTCGGTATCGTGCGCATCGGTGACGATGTCGAGATCGGTGCCAACACTTGTGTCGATCGGGCGACCTTCGGGGTGACCTGGATCAAGTCTGGCACAAAAATCGATAATCTGGTACAGATTGCCCACAACGTTATCGTCGGTGAAAACAGCCTGCTCGTCTCTCAGGTCGGCCTGGCAGGTTCGACCACCCTCGGCCGCAATGTGGTCTTTGGCGGCAAGGCTGGTGCGGCGGGGCACCAGCACATCGGCGATCGCTCCATGGTAGCCGGCAAGGCCGCGGTCCACGGCGATCATCCGCCCGATTCGCAGCTGGCCGGGACACCAGCCATCCCCGCCAAACAATGGTTCAAGGCCGCCAGCGCGTTTGGTAGGTTGCCGGAGATCGTCAGGGATATCAGGCAGCTGAAAAAACAGCTGGCCCGATTGCAAGAAAACGAGCACCGATAAACGCGCAAAACACGGTCGCTTCGTGAGGTCATGGCAGTCGACCCGGCGTCATCCGGGCCGGTTTATTCGATGCCGTTAAAGGGGAGCTTGAAAAACTCAAAATTTCGTTCAAAATCGAGGCGCAAGAAAATTTTACCGCAGTCATATGCTTGATATTCAGAGGATAAAATTTGATTGCGAAACGATGAGGTTGGACGGAATGACAATTTTTCAAGGTTCCCTAAAGATCATCGTCATGAGGAAAAGTTGATGGAAGATATCGCTGTGAAAGAACCCATAGATATCATGGGCATCATGCGCCTGCTGCCGCATCGTTATCCGTTTCTGCTGGTGGACCGTATCACCTCGTTGGTGCCCGGCAAGACGGTGACCGGCATCAAGAATGTGACGATGAACGAGCCGTTTTTCCAGGGGCATTTCCCGTCGAGACCGGTAATGCCGGGGGTGCTCATCCTGGAGGGGATGGCCCAGGTCGGCGGTTGCATGGCCTATCATTCGCTGCCCGACACTATCGGTGAGAAACTGATCTATTTTGCCGGCATCGACCAGGCGCGGTTCCGCCGGCCGGTCGTTCCCGGTGATCAGGTAGTCTTTCAGCTCGAGCTGATAAAGATGAAGCGTATGGTTATGGTTATGGACGGGCAGGCTTTTGTCGATGGACAGCTCGTTGCCGAGGCGCGGTTGATGGCCAGTTTTGGCTAGACGGCTGGAATACGGTGGCAACCCGAAAGATAAATTACGAGATATAAACGGAATACACGTTCTATGAGCATCCACGAAACAGCGGTTGTCGATCCGACGGCCGAGCTTGATTCCTCGGTGATCGTCGGCCCCTATGCAGTAATCGGGGCCGACGTCAAAATCGGGGCCGGCACGCGCATTGAACCCCATGCGGTGGTCAGCGGCCCGAGCACCATCGGCGAGCGTAACATGATCGGTTCCTTTGCCACCGTCGGCGGCGCCCCACAGGACATGAGCTACCGGGGTGAGCCGACCGAACTGATCGTCGGCAATGACAACCAGATCAGGGAATACGCCTCGATCCACCGGGGCACTCCCGGCGGCCGGGGCAAGACGGAGATCGGCAACAATTGCTTGCTGATGGCTTATATCCATATCGCCCATGACTGCCGGATCGGCGACAATGTGATCATGGCCAACGTCGCCACGCTGGCCGGCCACGTCCAGGTCGGCGAACGGGCTTCGATAGGCGGCCTGGTCGCCGTGCACCAGTTTTGCCGGATCGGCGCCTACTCCTATATCGGCGGGGTTTCCGGCCTCAGTCTCGATGTGCCACCATACGTGATCGTCGCCGGTATCCGCGACCGGACCAGGGTCTCCGGCATCAACAAGGTCGGTCTGCGGCGCAACGGCTTCAGCCGGGAGACCATCGGCAATCTCGAAGCGGTCTTTCGCATCATCTACCGCTCCCCGAACCTGCTGCTGAAAGACGCCCTGGAACTGGCCCGTAAAGACTTTCCAACGTGTCCAGAGGTAGCTCGGATGGTCGAGTTCTTCGAGACCTCCAAACGCGGCGTGGTGCGACGCACGGAAGAGGATTGAGCGCGGTGACGGGTCAGCATGCAGGTGAGCCGATCGGCATTATCGCCGGTGGCGGCCAATTCCCGCTGCTTTTCATCGAGGCCGCCCGGGCCGCCGGACGGCAGGTGTTTGTCGCCGCCCATCGTAGCGAAACCGACGAGTCGGTAGCCGATGCGGCCGACCGAGCCTGCTGGGTTAAACTCGGACAGCTCGGTAAAATCATCTCCTTTTTCAAGGAGCATGGGGTCAGCGAGACCGTGTTTCTCGGCACGATCACCAAGACCCGGATCTTTCGAGACGTCCTGCCGGACTTGAAAGGGTTGACGCTGTGGAACAAGATCGACAGCAGGCAGGACGATGCGATTCTCCGGGCGGTGGCCGATGCGCTCGAAAAAGAGCAGATTCGGGTGCTTGAATCGACACTGTTCCTGCGTCATCTGCTGTTCCCGAAAGGGGTGCTGACCAGGAAAAAGCCGTCGGCCGGGCAGCGCCGAGATATCGAGTTCGGCTGGCGCAACGCCCGGTCCATCGGTGAACTCGATATCGGCCAATGCGTTGTCGTGCGCGACTGCTCGGTGATGGCGGTGGAAGCGATAGAAGGGACTGATGCCGCGATTCTGCGTGGCGGCGCGCTGGCGCGGGAGCAGGCGGTGGTAGTTAAGCTGCGCAAGCCGCGCCAGGACTTCCGCTTCGACCTGCCGGCCACCGGGGTCGGAACCATAACCTCGATGCGTCAGGTGCGCGCCGCGGTGCTCGCCGTCGAGGCCGGTCAATCCCTGCTCTTCGATCGCGACCAGATGATCGATGCCGCCGATGCGGCCGGTATCGTCGTCGTCGGCGTTGAAGAACGTGCCGACGGGACGCTCGATTATTAACCGCGGCGTTACTATCTTGATTGCCGCAGGAAAGGTGGCTATCCGATGCAGGCGATGATTCTTGCGGCCGGGTTTGGTACCCGGCTGCAGCCCTATAGCCTGGTCAGGCCTAAACCGTTGTTCCCGGTCCTGAACCGGCCGCTGCTGCTGGCCACTATCGAGCGGCTGCAGGCTGCCGGCTGTCGCCGGATCGTCGTCAACTGCCATCATCTCGGCGAGCAGATCGCCGCGGCGGTTGCCGGTCTGGAAGGGGTCGAGTTGCAGCTTGAGCCGGCCATCCTCGGCACCGGCGGCAGTCTGGCCGAGGCCGCCGAGCGACTGGCAGACGAGCCGCTGCTGGTGAGCAACGGCGATATCTACCACACCATCGATTTTCGGCAGCTCTACGAATATCATGTCCGCCAGGACCACCTGGTCACCATGGCCTTGCATGACTGCCCGCGCTTCAACACGGTGCAGACCCGGGGGGATCGGGTGACTGGTTTCGGCACAGCGACAGCGATCGGCACGCCGGGCGCGCTCGCCTTTACCGGGGTGCAGGTGATCGATCCGCGGGTCCTAGCCACTATGGACGAGCGGCGACCGCTATGCATCATCGAGCATTACCGGAGCTTGATCGGTGCCGGAACCGCGATCAATTGTCTGGTCTTCTCCGATCCCCAGTGGACCGATATCGGTACCGTCGAGGAGTATCTGCGACTGCATGGCGATCTGCTGACCGGTCGTACACCGCTCTGGCCGGAACTGGTTCACCCGACCGGCGACGGGGTGTTGATCGATACCGCTGCCGAGCTTCATCCGGACTGCCGGATCGAGCCGTGGGCCTGCATCGGTGCGGCCCGCATCGAATCCGGGACGGTTATTGCCCGGTCGGTGGTATGGGACGGCGCCGTCGTTACCGATGACCGTCCGCTGATCGATTGTCTGGTGGCGCCGCCATTACTGGGCACACCGCACGGCGTCCCCGGCCGAGCGATGACCACCACGCTGCGCGGCGAGATCGGCCGGCTGCTGATCAACAGCGGTCTGGTTGAATGTTCGGCGAACGGCGACCGGGAAGTGGCGCTGCAGCCGCTGCACGGTGACGGCTCCAGCCGCCGCTTCTTCCGGGTCTTTTGCGGTGCTCGGCCGCTGTGTCTGGCGGTGTTGCCGGCCGGCAACAGCGAACGCGAGCTGGCCGAATCTCGTTCTGCGGCAACCCTTGCCGACCATCTTGATCAGGCCGGGGTGCCGGTGCCGCGGCTGCTCGGTGTCGATGAGCAGCGCACCATTCTGCTCTTCGAGGACCTCGGAGACTGCCGGCTGCACGATCTGCTGCTGCGCGATCGATCGGCGGCCCTGGCCTGGTATCCGGAGGTCGTCCGGCACCTGGCCCGGATGCAGGTGCGGGGTGCGGCGGGTTTCCGGGCTGATTGGTGTTTCGATGCACCGGTGTATGATGAGCAGGTGATGATCGAACGGGAGTCGCTCTATTTTGCCACCGCCTTCTGGCGCGATACGCTCTTTGGCGATGAGGTGACGGGGCTTCGCGAGGAATTCGCGGAGCTGGCCAGGCGAGCTGCCGCCGATTTCGAATTGCTGTTTCTGCACCGGGATTTTCAGAGCCGTAATATCATGATCAGCGACGGCAGGGTGCGTATTATCGATTTTCAGGCCGGGCGACTCGGTCCGCCCGGCTACGATGTCGCTTCCTTGCTCATCGACCCGTACGCGGCGTTGTCCGGGACCCTCCAGGACGAACTGCTGGAGGGCTATCTGGCGGAAATGAGGCAACTCGGCGGCGTCGATGTGGACAAGATAAGCGCCTCCTATCCGCTGCTGGCGGTGCAACGCAACCTGCAGATCATCGGCGCGTTTGCCTATCTGTCGGGGCGGCGCAAGAAACCTTTTTTCCGTCGCTATATCATGCCGTCGCTGATCATGCTGCAAAACCGGCTGACCGAGCAGATGTTTGAAGATTTTGTGCTGCTGCGCCGCACCGTCTCGGCGGCTATTTCCGGCTATCGACAATCGATCAGGGGTTGAATTCCCCTTGCCGACACCCTTTCACTACGCGCGCGGAGAAACGAAATCATGGACCATCAAGCACCTGCAATTGTCGCTTTGATCGGCAGACCCAATGTCGGCAAGTCGACTCTGTTTAACCGGATCACCCGATCGCGCAAAGCCATTGTCGACCCGACGCCGGGCGTCACCAGGGACCGTCACTATGAACGGGTCCTATGGAAGGACCGGCCCTTTATCCTGGTCGATACCGGCGGTATCGATGACAACCCGAACGACGAGATGGTCACCACCATCCGCGGACAGGCGCTGGCCGCCATCGACGAGGCCGATGTCATTCTCTTCCTGATGGACGGCAAGCAGGGGTTGCTACCGGCCGATTTCGAGGTGATCGAACTGCTGCGCCGGGTCAGCAAAAAAGTCCTTTATGTGATCAATAAGATCGACGGGCCGGAGCAGGAGCAGGAATTGCTGGCCCCGTTTTACGAGCTTGGAGTGGAGCCGCTCTGGGTCGTTTCGGCGGAGCACAAATATGGTTTTCCGACCCTGATGGATGGTCTGGTGGACGCCCTGCCGGAGGAGACTGCCCCCCTCGACTTGCCGGAAAACACCATTCGGCTCGCCTTTCTCGGGCGGCCCAATGTCGGAAAATCGTCAATGATCAACCTGCTGCTCGGCGAGGATCGGATGGTCGTGTCGCCCGTTTCCGGTACCACCCGCGATTCGGTGGACACCCTGCTCAGCCACAAGGAGAGAAACTACCTGTTGATCGATACAGCCGGAATCAGAAGAAAAGGCAAGACTACCGAGAAACTGGAAAAATTCAGCATCCTGAAGGCGCTGGCGGCCCTTGGCCGATGCGATATCGCGGTGGTGCTGTTGGACGCGGAGGAGGGGATTACCGAGCAGGATGCCAAGATCATCGGCTATACCCAGGACCATGGCCGGGCACTCATCCTGCTGCTCAATAAATGGGACCTGGTGGCGGACGACCGGAAACGGCAGCAGCAGATGCTCGAAGAGATCGGCCGAGCCGTACCCTTTGTCGGCTTTGCCCCGCTGCTCAGCGTCTCGGCCAAAACCGGTTACGGTTTCAAGCGTCTGTTTCCGACGGCTGGTTCGGTGCACCGGCAGTTTACCGCCACCTTTCCGACTGCGGCACTGAACCGGCTGCTCGGCGATGCAGTCGAGCACCATTCGCCGCCGATCTACAAAAACAAGCGGCTTAAGTTTTATTACACCACCCAAATCGGCACAGCCCCGCCGACATTCGTCATCATGAGCAATAGCTCCAAGGGCGTGCATTTTTCCTACGAGCGGTACTTGACGAATCGCTTCCGGGAAGGGCTCGGACTCGACCGAGTGCCGATCCGCCTGATCTTCAAAGATAAATCGCAACAGCGCAGCCGGCGGTCTTAACCAACGGCGGGACAAATCTCAACCATCGGCGGGACAGGTTTTAACCTGTCCTCCGCTAACTTCTGTCCTTCGCCAACTCTTGCCTACCGCTAACTTCTAAACTCCTCTCCTGCGCTGTAGTTCAGCCAGCAAGCAGCCAGGGCGTAACTCTGTTTTATAGACTGGTCGCCCTGCGCATGGTTCCCATTACCTCCGGCTGCTGCGCTGCGGCCTGATCGGCTGGCTTCCGAGGCCGGCAGACAGGCCATCCATGGCCTGGCCGCCGGCTGCGGACGTCCTGTCCGCAGCCCTACGGGCCTGATTCTCCAGCCCGCCGGGCCTCCGCGATGCATCCTCCGGCAATGCGAACCATGCGGTTGTATCCTGCGGCTGCCGGGTCGAATCTGAATTGGTTGATCTGATCTTACTCGCGGGCCCGGTCGAAGGCTGTCTTGAAGCCGGCTGCCGAGCGGGCGATGACCTGGTCGTCGGTGCAGAAGGCGAGTCGCATATGGCCGGGTGAGCCGAAGCCCCGCCCCGGTACGGCCAGGATTTTTTCCTCCTGCAGCAGCGCACAGAAGCGGACGTCATCGTCGATCGGCGTTTTCGGGAAGAGATAAAAGGCGCCTTTGGGCGCGAGAAACTGGTAGCCGATATCGGCCAGCAGCGAGCAGAATAGTTCTCGCCGCCGGGCGTAAATCGATGTGTCGCTGGAAACATCCTGCAATTCGGCGACCACCCGCTGCATGAAAGCGGGTGCATTGACGAAGCCGAGGATCCTGGTGGCCAGGGTCATCGCGTCGAGCAGTGCGGTTTTATCGTCGGCCTGTGGGTGAACGGCCAGATAGCCGATTCGCTCGCCGGGCAGGGACAGGTCTTTGGAGAAAGAGGACAACACGATACTGTTACGAACAAGCTGAAAAATCGGCGGCACCACGCAACCATCGAAGACGATCTTGCGATACGGTTCATCGGAGATCAGGTAGATGGTCGAGCCGAAACGGTTGCCGACTTCCTCGAGCAGATCGCCGAGCGCGCTGATCGCCGCACCATCATAGACTTGGCCGGTGGGGTTGTTCGGCGAGTTGATGATGATCGCCCGGGTCTTCTCGGTGATGGCCGCGGCAATGGCCGGGAGATCGAGGTTGAACTCCCCGTCAGTGTGGACGACCACGGCCGAGCCGCCGTGATTGTCGATATAAAACCCGTATTCGACAAAATAGGGCGCCAGCACGATGACTTCCTCACCGGGGTTGAGCAGGGCCTTCATCACCACATTAAGGGCGCCGGCGGCGCCGCAGGCCATCAGCAAGTCGCCGTGATCGATGGTGACACCCTGTTCGGTCGACATCCGGGCGGCGATGGCCTCCCGGACCCAGGGCAGACCGCCGTTGGGCATATAGCTGTGCTGACCGGGCGTGGTATCCCGGGCTGTCTCCTGCAAGATCTCGCGAAACTGCGGCGGCGGCGGGACGTCGGGGTTGCCGAGGCTGAAGTCGCAGACTTGGTCGGCGCCGTACTGGATCTTGAGCTTGGCGCCCTCTTCAAACATCTTCCTTATCCACGAGGATTGCGCGGAGAACTGCTTCATTTTTTCGGATATGGCCATGATTCCCTCACTGGTTGTCTGGCGCTGTCCCTGCGGCGGCTGGTATCGGGGGCGCCGTCTGGTCAGGCGAATTTTTTCTTGAAATAATCGTACGCACTGTTGATTTCCTTCATTTTTTCTTCCGCCACGGAGCGGAATTCATCCCCGAGGTGGGACACCTTGTCGGGATGGTATTTCATGCTGAGTCGGCGATAGGCCTTTTTTATGGTCTCCATGTCGGCGCCCGGTTCGAGACCGAGGACCGCGTAATACTGGCTGTCGCTTTCCCGGGCGGTGGCGGTCTGCTGCTGCCGGCGATAGGTGTACTTGGCCTCGATGGTGCGCAGGTCGTAGTCAGCGATCCCGAGAAAGACAGCAATACGCCGGGCGGTCTGCAATTCGTTGTCCGGCGGTGGATCCTTGGTGAAGATGATCTGATAGATCAGTTCAAGCAGGATCAGACGCGGCTCGTAGGCGAAGGTGGAGCGAAATTCCTGGAGCAGCATCTCGAGGGATTCGGTGGCACCGGTCGCTTCCTTGATCAGGTTTTTAACCCAGGCCATCTGGGTCTGGTTGTAGCGCAGGTTGACCTGGAAGAAGCGCTGGATGGTCTGGACTTCGTCCCGGGAGACGTGCCCGTCGAGCTGAGCGATCTTGACTAGAATTCTAACCAGCAGCCAGACGAAACGGTTGTGACTTTCGGTCTGCGACGCTTCGTAGGTGGCGATGCGGTTTCGCGCCCAATAGGAAAAGCCCCAGAACAGGGCGATAAAGAGCAGGACCGCAAAAAAGCCGGAGAAAAAGAGAAAGCCGAGCAGGTTGATCAACGCCGGGGCGCCGCCGGTGACAAACACGATGAGCAGCAGAATCAGCAGGCAGCCGCCGCAGCCGGGCGGTTGCCGTTGTTGGTAACGCATCATGACTCAGAAGTGTGGAGCTGGTCGGAAGAATGGTCGTCGTCGCTTTCGGTCGCGAACAACGCCTCGATGAATTCGTCGGCATCGAAGTCGCGCAGGTCGTCGATCTTCTCACCGACGCCGATGAAGCGGATCGGCAGTTGCAACTCCCGGGTGATATTGGCGACGATGCCGCCTTTGGCGGTTCCGTCCAGTTTGGTCAGAGCGATCCCGGTTACCCCGATCGCCTCGTTGAACAGGGTGGCTTGGGAAATGCCGTTTTGGCCGGTGGTCGCGTCGATCACCAGCAGCACCTCGTGCGGTGCGTCTGGCAATTGTTTGGTGATGACGCGTTTGATCTTTTTCAATTCATCCATCAGGTTGGCGCGGGTGTGCAGGCGGCCGGCGGTGTCGATCAGGACCACGTCATAGCCCTTGCTGACGGCCATGGCCATTGCATCGAAGACCACCGAGGAGGGGTCCGCGCCCTCATGCTGGGCGATGACTCGGGCGTCGTTGCGCTCGCCCCAGATCTTCAACTGGGAGATGGCCGCCGCCCGAAAGGTGTCGGCGGCAACGAGCAGCACGGATCTGCCGGCGGCGTGGAATTTGGCCCCGATTTTGCCGATGGTGGTGGTTTTACCGACGCCGTTGACGCCGACGACCATCATCACGAACGGTCCCTGTTGCGGCATAACCAGTTCGGCAGGGCGGTTGGTGGCGGTGAGATAGGATTTCAGAGCGTCCTTGATAATATGCTTGAGCTGCTGCGGGTCGGATAGGTTGTCACGCTTGACCTGCCTGCGTGCCGTTTCCAGCAGTTCCATCGTCGTGGCGATGCCGAGGTCGGCGGTGACGAGGATCTCTTCGAGTTCGTCGAAAAGGGCGGCGTCAATCTGTTTTTTGCCGAGAAACAATTCATCGATGCGCTGGGTAAACGACTCCCTGGTTCGGGCTAGCCGCTCCGAGAGTTTTTTGAAGATGGACGGGGACGATTTTTCGGGCTTTTCCGGGGGGACAACAGCAGCGGGAGGCTTGGTCGGAGGCGCGGTTTGCGCCACCGCCGGGTCGGTTATTTCCGGTTCTTCGATGGTTGCGTCCGGTTCTTCTCCGGGTGCGTCAGCCGGTTGCTGTCGCGAAGCATCATCTTCGGGACTGTCGGGGAAAGGGCTCTTTTTTTTCTTACGAAACCAGCCGAGCATACATGTTATCCTGTAGAGGTTGATTGCCGGTCGCCTCTGTGTCGGTGCTGGAGGCACCGGACAGGCGGAACGGGCATCTCTGTCGATACCAAGTCAACACTGTATATTACGGGCTTGGCGTGCAGAACGCAACAAAAAGAGCGCGTTTGCTCGTCGTGTCGCACCATGGCGCAGAAGGCGATCAGATTTGCATTTACACAAAATGAGTTGCTTTTCAGGTGAGCGGCATTAATGTAGAGTCGCCGTTTCAGATTGAATCGGCATTCATACACTATTCTTTGTTTCAGGAGGAAGCAGCATGTCTCAATCATGTGATAGTAGCGGTTCGTGTGCTACCAAAGCAACCAAGGAATCGCAACAGGCGGCACTGGCCCAGCAGGATAACGCCATCACCCGGTCGCTGGGAAAGATCAAAAACAAGATCCTGGTGATGAGCGGCAAGGGCGGCGTCGGTAAGTCCACGGTTTCCGTCAATCTGGCACTCAGTCTTGCCCAGCAGGGCTATCAGGTCGGCCTTATGGATGTCGACATCCACGGACCCGACGTAGTGCGGATGCTCAACCTGCAGGGGACTCTCGAAGCACCGTCCGCTCCCGACGCACTGGTCCCGCCGCTGCGCTACAATGACAACCTCAAGGTCGTGTCCCTGGAATACATGATGCGCGATCGGGACGAGGCGATCATCTGGCGTGGTCCTCTCAAGATTCAAGCGATCCGACAGTTTATCGCCGACATGGATTGGGGCGAGCTCGATTACCTGATTATCGATGCCCCTCCCGGCACCGGCGACGAGCCGTTGACGGTGGCGCAGACGATTCCGCTGGTCAAGGCGATTGTGGTGACGACGCCGCAGAAAGTGGCCTTGGCCGATGTCCGCAAATCAATCAATTTCTGCCGCTCGGTCAATGTCGAGATCGTCGGTGTGGTCGAGAACATGTCCGGCTTCGTCTGTCCGCACTGCAATCAGACTGTCGATATCTTCAAGTCCGGCGGCGGCGAGGAAGTGGCCCGAGAGTTCGATCTGCCGTTTCTCGGCCGGGTGCCGATGGATCCGAAGGTCGTTGCTGCCGGGGATGATGGTGTGCCGTACCTCTCTACGACCACGGACAGTCCGGCGGTGCAGGCGTTTGGTGAGATCGTTGCCGCCATCGAACGGCGCCTGCCGCCGGTGGCCGCCCCATCCCCGCTGAAGATGGCCGGTGCCGGAGCCTGTGCTTGTTCATCGGGTGGTTGCGGTTCGCAGAAAGGTTCGTGAGGGACTTTCCTTTTTTCGCCGGAGATGGCATGATAGATGCCACACTGCGATGGGTGTCAACCTGCAAACCAATGGGGAGCTTGGAAACATCGGAATTTCGACCAAAATCGAGGCGCGCAAGATAATTTCTACCGCAGGCATAGATGATATTCCGAGGATAAAATTTGATTGCGCAACGATGAGACCGGGCGGAATGGCAATTTTCAAGGTTCCCCAATGATGATCGGATTATTATGAAAGTGGAACAGCATATTGTCGGAATGATGGGGGTCTGCTGTTATGTGCTCAGCTGTGAGAAAACCGGCAAAGCGGCCATTGTCGATCCCGGCGGCGACGAGGACCGGGTGCTGGCCGCGGTCGACCGGGCCGGGCTCGAGGTCGTGTCGATCATTGCCACCCACGGTCACCCCGATCATGTCTGCGGCAATCGCCGGATCAAAGAGGCGACCGGCGCCCAAATCATCATGCACGCGGCCGACGACGATTTCTTCAATCAGCCCAATATCAAGAATTATTTCTCGATGCTCGGGCTCGAGGAATCGCCGCAGGCCGATCGGCGTGTCACCGACGGCGATGTGATCACCATCGGTGAAGAATCCCTGCAGGTTATCCACACGCCGGGCCACACCCCCGGCGGTATGTGTCTCTATAACCCGCCCGATCTGCTCACCGGTGACACGCTCTTTGTCGGCGGCATCGGGCGGACCGATTTTCCCGGCGGCTCGCATAACGAACTGATCGCTTCCATCGTCGAAAAATTGCTCGTCCTGCCCCCCGAGACCGTTGTCTGGCCGGGCCACGGTTACGGCGGTAGCCGTTCGACCATCGTGGAAGAACACCGCTCCAACCCCTACCTCAGATAACCGCTTTTCCATGCGTGAAATTGTTCTCGGGACCGCCGGCCATGTCGACCACGGTAAAACCAGTTTCATCCGTGCGCTGACCGGCATCGAGACCGATCGGCTGAAAGAGGAGAAGAAGCGGGGCATCACCATCGAACTGGGCTTTGCCTACCTTGATCTGCCGTGCGGACACCGTATCGGTATCGTCGATGTGCCGGGCCACGAGCGTTTTGTCAAAAACATGGTGGCCGGGGTTACCGGCATGGACCTGCTCGCCTTTGTCATTGCGGCCGATGAAGGGATCATGCCGCAGACCCGGGAGCATTTCGATATCTGCCGGCTGCTCGGGGTTGATGAAGGATTCGTGGTGATCACCAAAAAGGATCTGGTCGACGAGGACTGGCTGGAGATGGTCATCGAGGAGGTTGACGATTTCTGCCGCGGCAGTTTTCTTGAAGGGGCGCCGATTGTCACGGTCTCATCGGTCAGTGGCGAAGGGCTCGATCAGGTGATCGACATTATCGATCAGTTTGTCCGGCAGCACCAGTTCACCGAGGCCTTCGGGCCGTTTCGGCTACCCATCGACCGGGTTTTTGCGATGAAGGGCTTTGGCGCCGTCGTAACCGGCACGTCGATTTCCGGCCGCACCGCGCTCGGCGACGAACTGCGCCTCTATCCCGGCGACCGTAGCGCCAAGGTGCGCGGTATCCAGGTGCATTCCCGGACGGTGGACGTGGTCGAGGCGGGGCATCGCACGGCGATCAACCTCCAGGGAACCGAACTGGAAGAGATCAGTCGCGGCATGGTGCTGGCCACGCCGGGGTGTCTCGAAGCAAATTTCATGCTCGACTGCTCATTGTTCTATCTGCCGGCCAACCAGAAACCGCTCAAGCATCGCACCCGGGTACGCGTCCACCTCGGTACCGCCGAGCTGACCGGCCGGGTTTCCCTGCTGACCGCCGATGAAATTAAGCCCGGCGAGGAGCTGCCGGTGCAACTCCTGCTGGAGGAACCGGTCGCAGTCTGGCCGGGCGATCGCTACGTTATCCGCAGCTATTCGCCGGTGGTGACCATCGGCGGCGGCGAGGTGCTCGGCAGTCAGGCGCCGAAAAAACGCAAGCGGTTGGCGGAAAAAGACCGTGCCTACAATGAATCGGTGTTTCAGATCCTGCAGCACGGCAGCGTTGAGGACAGGCTGCTGCTCTTTCTGAAAGAGGCCTGGACCATCGGACTGACGTTTGACCAATTGGCGGTCCGGCTCGGGATATTCGGCAAGCAGCTGACGAAACTGCTCGGCGTGCCGTTGTCGGCCAAACGCATCGTTGTCGTCGATTCGGCGGCGCAGCGCTACCTGGCAAAGGAAGCCGCGGACGATGTGACCGCGACCATCGTCTCTTCGCTGACCGCCTACCACCAGTCCCATCCGTTGAAAAACGGCCTCTCCAAGGAAGAGGTGCGCTCCGGGTTCAAGAGCCATGTCAACCCGAAGGTGTTCAACTATTGTTTAAACGAGCTGTTGCGCAAAAATGTGGTGGTGCAGGAAGAATCGGTGATTCGCCTGGCCGGCCACCAGGTGGCGCTGAAGGCCGACGAGAAACAGCTGCGGAGCGACCTGCAGGCCTGGTACCGCCAACGCGGCCTGATGACCCCGACCGTCAAGGAAACGTACGAGCGCTTCGCCGACTACCCGGCCGAGCTGGTCAAGAGTGTGATCGATCTGTTGCTCAAGGACGGCACCCTGATGAAGGTCAGCGAGGCGCTGTACTTCGATGCCGCCCAGTTGCAGGATCTGCAGGAGAAGGTAACGGCCCATCTGCGGGAACACGGAGAGATCGACGCCCCCGGCTTCAAGGAGCTGAGCGGCCTGACCAGAAAGTTCTCCATCCCGATCCTCGAGTACCTGGATCGGATCAAATTGACCATCAGGATCGGCGATAAGCGGGTCCTGCGCAAGAAGGGCTGATTCGGCCATCAAGCAGCAGTGCCGTTTACGATTCTTCGTTTCGCCACACGATGGCCAACACTCGTCTGGTCTGCTCGCTTATCCTGACTCGATCACTAATGACCAACCCGGGGATGGCGACGATGTCCGGGCCGCAGGCGAGGACCGGATAGCGGTGCCGCCGGTGGCGCGGTATCTTGCGGTCGCTGAGCAAACGATTGACCTTCTTGCTGCCCGGCGCTCCGATCGGCACGAATCGTTCGCCGGCGGCCGGGGCCCGGAGAACCAGCGGAAACGGGGCAAGATCACCATCGATCAGCAGCGTTCCACCATCGGGTGTCCCCGGCGCTGGTGCCAGCGCCAGTTCGATCGAGGCGGCGTGGTGGGGGAGCGGGTAGATACCCGGGCCGTCAAGTGTCAGCACCGCTCCGAAGCTGTCAGGGTGACCGTGTCCCGGTTGCCTGGTGTGTGTTGAAAAGACCATGGTCTGTCCAATTTTTCGGGCACGGATGGTACCGGGCAGGTCGAGGCGGGCGCCGTCTTTTCCCGAGGCAATGCACTGCAGCAGATCCTCGATGTGTCGGAAACTCGGCCTGCTGCCGCTCTGCCAGCAGATCTTTTCCAGCAGCCGTCGCTGCAGGGCCCGGTGCAGGTCGTTGAAGGGTGCCAGCGAAAGAGTGAATCCGGCGGCAGCTGTCCCGGATACCAGATCACCATAGTGGCTGTCGACAATGAGGCGCAGATAATCGTCATCACCGGAACAAATCGCCGCCATGCTGCGCAGGGTTTTCCTGATTGCGCTGTTGTACCCCCGTTCCAGCAACGGCAACAGCTCGAGGCGCACCCGGTTACGCAGAAAGCGTGTCGAGAGGTTGCTGCTGTCGACGGTTGAAGCGATGCCGCGTGCATGTAGATAGCTCGCCAGTTCCTGTTTGCTGACGCCGAGCAGCGGGCGAATGATGCGGCCGTTTTTCCAGGCCATGCCGGCCAGTCCCTGGAGGCCGGTGCCCCTGATCAATCTGATCAACACTTCCTCGGCCTGATCGTCGCTGGTATGACCGACGGCAATCGATTCGGCGTCGCAGGCTGATCGCACCTGTTCCAGGGCCCGGTAGCGAAGTCGCCGGCCACAGGCCTCGAGGGATTCGCCGCTGCGCTGCCGCTCCTTTCTCACGTCGATCGCGACAATGCGGCAATCCTGCGCCAGCCACCGGCAGTGGTCTTCGACCAGCCGCTGCTCATGGATTGTTTCTTCCGGACGTAGACCGTGGTCGACATAGACTGCCGTCAACCGGCAGCCGGGCAACAGGTCGGCGAGCAGGTGGAGCAGGGCGACCGAGTCGCTGCCGCCGGAAACACCAACGACCAGGTGCGCATCGGCGGTGACCAGCCGGTGGTGACTGATCGCTTGCCGGACAGCGGCGTGGAGGGGCGTGCTTGTCGTCATGGCGTTGATGGCATCAAAAAGTCCGATTTGGTGAGCTTTTTGTTTGCTTTGCGAAATCTTTGGTATACCATACGGAAAAGGTGCCGCTGGCGCAACAGACCTTTTCGTCCGCCTCAGCGTGGTTGGTTTGTCACGGGATCGTCAGTCATGTTGAAGATACTGGTCGTTGAAGACGAATTTATCAGCCGCACCCTGCTCATCGAGATGATGGCCACTTACGGGATCTGTCACGTTGCGGTCGATGGCCGGGAGGCGATGGATGTGCTGCGCCGGTCGTTCGAGCATGGCGAACGCTACGATCTGGTCTGCCTCGATATTATGATGCCCGAGATGGACGGACAGGAAGTCCTCACCGAAATCAGGACGATGGAGCGGCAGCTTGGTCTGTCCGGCCGTCAAGCCACCAAGGTGATCATGACGACGGCGCTGACCGATTCGCAGAGCATCATGAAGGCCTTTGCCGAAGGGCATTGTGAAGCCTATCTGACCAAACCGATCGATCGCTCCAAGCTGATCGCCACGCTGCGTGACCTGAACCTTATCGAATGAGCCATGACCGACAGATTCAGACAGGAACGGATCAAGAACTATCTGCTCAACCAGTTCAATCTTCCCGCCGAACAGATCGAAACCATGATTCCCGGCTTTATCACCTCGCTGGCGGACCATCTGGCAAAGCTCGAGGAGGCCTTTCACGGCGGAGATCTAGAAAAACTCGGTAGAGCCGGGCACACTATCAAGGGCGCCCTGCTCAATCTCGGCCTCCACGAGTGTGCCGATCTTGCCTACGAGATCGAAAAGAAAGGCAAGAAGCAGCAGGGCGACAGCGAGCTGGAACGACTCTTCGTGACGCTGCGCGATACCCTGCAGCCCTATCTCCAGTAACTTCCTTGGTCGGGATTCGCAACGAACAAAAAAATCGGTGCCTGTGGACGGATGGACTGGTCGGTCCTGCCTCCGGCTGCTGCGCTGCGGCCTGATTCTCCGGCCCGCCGGGCCTACGCGATGCAGCCTCCGGCAGCACCGACCAGCCCGGGCAACTTCATTCTTTTTAAAAACAGCTCTGCGAATTACCCTCGATTGATCCGCCGAACTGGCGATAGCGATGCTGTACTCTCTTCGCTACCGCTCGGCCAGCACGGCCAGCAATCTTCGGTGGATATCGTCGAAGCCGCCGTTCGATAGAATAGCAATCACGTCGCCCGGTCGGGCGATCTCCCCGAGCCGAGTCAGGATCGCATCGGTGTCGGCGCAGGCGACGGCCTTACCGCCGTTCCGGTCGATCTCGTCGGCGAGGAGCGCCGCGGAGAGTCGGTCCAACCGGTCGGTTTCCTTGAGGATCGGCGGTTCTTTGATAATCGCCAGGTGGGCTGCGCCAAACGAGGCCGCGTACGCTTGTTGAAAGAGTGAGCGCCGCGATGAGTTGGAGCGCGGCTCAAATACCGCGATCAGGCGGCGGTCACCATAGGCTTGTCGCAACGCGATCAGGGTCTCTCGGACGGCCGTCGGGTGATGGGCAAAGTCGTCGATAACGATGATATCGTCGACGACGCCGCGGATTTCCTGGCGCCGTCTGACTCCTTTGAAGGCGTTGCAGCCGGCGAGCAGCGCGGTCCGGTCGAGGCCGAGGTGGGACATAACCGCCACCGCAGCAGTCGCGTTGAGGCAATTGTGCAGGCCCGGTTGGTGGATGGTCATGTCGGCGAACAGTGCATCTCCTCGGTAGAGTTGGAAGCTCGTTTTTTCCGGCTTCTGATCGATGACGCCGATCCGCCAGTCACGACCTACTTGCCGGCCGTAGCTCTGCACCGGGCAGCGGGCCGAGGCAGCGATCTCGGCGACTACCGGGTCGTCAAGATTGGCCACCAGCAAACCGTGTTGCGGCAGCAGGGAGACGAAGCGGTGAAATGAGTGCTTGATCGCCTCGAGGTCGGCAAAGATGTCGGCATGATCGAATTCGATTGAGGTGATCACCGCCACTTCCGGACGGTAGTGGAGAAACTTTGATCCTTTATCGAAAAAAGCAGTGTCGTATTCATCACCTTCGATGACGAAAACCGGCCCCCCGCCTAACCGGTAATTTGACCCAAAGTCCTGAACGATGCCGCCGATCAAAAATCCGGGATCGGCGCCGGCCGTATGCAGCGCTGCGGCGAGCAGTGAAGCGGTCGTCGTCTTGCCGTGGGTGCCGGCGATCACCAGCGGCCGCCGGGAGGCGAGAAACAGCGTGGCGACGGCCTGCGGCATGGACAGATAGGGCAGGCCGGCATCAGCCAGTGCTCGGGCTTCCGGATTGTCCCGGCTGATCACGTTGCCGACGACGACCAGGTCCGGACGGTGGCTGAGGTTTTCCGGTTGGTAGCCGGCAGCTACTTCGATGTCGAGCCGGTCGAGCAAGTCCGACATCGGCGGGTAGAGCGGATTATCCGATCCGCTGACCCGATAGCCCCGTTCGCTCAGCATGCCGGCCAAAGCGGCCATGGCGGTGCCGCCGATGCCCATCAGGTGGATCGATTGCACCGTTGCCGGCAACCGGTTCAACGCCGGGTCGAGCAGGTGCGTTGTTTCAGTCACCTTTGCCCACCGTTTCGGCGATGGTGGTGTGGATGGCCTTGAAGGTCTCGTCGAAGGTGGCCGGGGTCAAGCGGCCGACCTCGATAAACTTGACGGCGATCTCCTTGGCGATCTTGAGCACGGTGTCGTCCGATACCGGCGCGTCTCGCCGGTCCTGACGTTCTTTTTTCGGATCCATGGCTGCCTCCACGGGCGTTCTGATACAAAGCGTGGTTATTCGCGGGCGGGGGACCACTATGCCGGCTGTCCATCCGCCGTTATGCCGGCAAAAGCGCCTCTGCTGCCGGAAGAAGGCCAATTCGTCACAGAGCAGCAGAGGCGTGGGCCGACGGAAAGAACCGGTCAAGCCCTCCCCGCTCGGAGTCGTCAGAGGAGCTTGAAAAATTAGGAATTTCGTTCAAAATCAAGGCGCGCAAGAAAATTTTACCGCGGGCATGTGTATAATATTCCAAGGAAAAATGTGACTGCGTAACGATGATATTGGGCGGAATAACAATTTTTCAAGGTTTCCATCAATTGTCGTAGAGGCAGGTTATAATCGAGCCATGGCGCCGATGCAATGAGATCCTCGATCGCCGGTGCGTTTGGTGCCGTCTGGTCGTCCAGAGGTCGCTTGCATCTTTTCACCCGTTGTCCTATATTATCGATAATTTTTCTGCGGAGGTGTTATGGCCACCACAAAAGTGGTTCGCAAGAGTCTGAAAGATCAGGTCAAGAAAATCCTCATCGAGCGCATCGTCGAGGGGACCCTGGTGCCGGGAGACCGCATCAAGGAGCTGCAGGTCGCAAAAGAGCTGGGCACCAGTCAGGCGCCGGTGCGGGAGGCTATCCGGTGCCTGGAAACTCTGGGCTACATCGATCATATTCCCCATGTCGGGGCGATGGTCAAAAATTTCAATCGCCGGGAGCTGGAAGAGGCTTACCAGGTCCGTGAGGCTGTTGAAGTGTTTGCCGTTGCCGGCCTGGAGGAGACGTGCGACGAGGAGGCGTGCGCCCCGCTGCTCGCCGTATTGGAACGGTGTCTTACCGACATGCAAACAGCCGTTGCGCAGCGTGAGATTCAGTTGTTGACCAAGGCCGACAACCGGTTTCACCGGGCAATTGTCGAATTTTCCGGCAACACGACCATGGTTTCGGTGTGGGATTCGCTGAAAATCCAGGTCCAGGTGGTCGGTACCCTGGTTGAAGCGGCCATGCCGCTGCAAACCATCTACGAACTGCACCCGCCGATCGTTGGCGCCCTCCGGCAGCAGCGCAGCCGCGATGCTGCCGCCTTGCTGACGGACCACTATCGCACCATCAAGACATTCTGGGGCAGGAGCGACTGAGCCGGAAACGAACGTGTCTGCCGGTGCCCACAGGTGTGCTTTCCCCTTGCCCTGGCTGCGTGCCTGTGATACACGGGAAGATGAGTGCTGCGATGTGTCAATGTTCCAAGGTAGTTACCTGGTCCTCTTGAAAACGGCTCGCATCCTGACAATCATGTTGCCATGATCCTTGATCTGATCAAAAATATCGCCCTGCTTGTCACCCTGGCCGTCGGGTTACGGTTTCTCGGCTACCGTTTCGAGCAGCGCCGTGCCGTTTTCCTGGTCATGGCCGGCGGCCTCTTCGGCCTGGTCGGCGTTGTTGGCATGATGACACCGCTGCAGTTTGCGCACGGTATCATCTATGACGGCCGATCAATCGTGCTGAGTCTGGCCGGGTTGTTCGGTGGTCCGGTGGTGGCGGCGATAGCGGCGCCGATCTGCGCGGCGTATCGTTTCTATCTCGGCGGTCCTGGAGCGATTCCCGGTATTGCGGTGATCGTGGAAGCGGCCGCCCTGGGCGTCGCTCTCTTCTACCTGCGCCGACGTGATGACCGCTGGGTGAGCCCGTTGCCCCTGCTGCTCTTCGGGGGCGTGGTGCATGCGGTGATGCTTGGTCTGCAGCTGCTCATCCCCGGAGTGGGCCCTGAGATCGTCAGGCGGATCGGTCCGAGTGTCATGATCTTTTTTCCGCTCGCCTTTTTGCTGATCGCCCAGATTTTTCTCGAAGTTGAGCGCCGGCGGCAGGCCGAGAAAGGGCTCAGGGAGAGCGAAGCGTATTATCGCAGCCTGTTCGAGTACAACCAGGTGCCGATGCTTATTATCGATCCGGACCGGTTGACCATCGTCGATGCCAACCCGGCCGCCGTCGATTTCTATGGCTGGCCGCGGGAACAGCTGTGCGGTATGCCGGTTGCCCATATCGACACCCTCTCCGAGGATCGGATCAAGACCGGCTTTGACGCGGCCAGGCAGAGCCAGCGATACCATGCAATGCTGCAGCACAGACTGGCCGACGGTTCGCTCCGTGATGTCGATTTGTATAGCGGTCCGATCCGCGTCGGCGGGCGCGACCTACTCTATGCCCTGATCTACGATATTTCCGAGCGCATCCTAGCCGAAGAGCAGGTACGGCAGCGTGAGGCATACCTGCGGGCGCTGATCCAGGCCTCACCGATGGCGGTTATCGGGCTGAACACCGAGGGTACGGTTTTGTCCTGGAACAGCGGTGCCGAGACAGTGTTCGGCTGGCGGGAAGACGATGTGGTCGGTAGACCTGTTCCCTTTATCGCGCCGGGGCAGGAAGATGAGTTTGCTGAGATGCGGCGTCGGATCCTTGCCGGCGAGACCATTTCCCGGCTGGAAGCGTCGCATCGTCGCAAAGACGGCTCACCGGCCGAGGTAAGCCTGTCCGCGGCACCGGTTGTCGGTGGTGACGGCAGCATTGTCTCGATTGTCGGGCTCATCGAAGATATCTCCCAACGCAAGCAGGCCGAGCGGGAGCACGAACTGCTCGAGCGACAATTGCTGCAGGCCCGGAAGATGGAGGCAATCGGCCAGTTGGCCGGGGGCGTTGCCCACGACTTCAATAACCTGTTGCAGGTTATCAGCGGCCACGGCGAGATGATGACCGAGAAACTGGGGCCGAACACCGGCCTGCAGAAGGATCTGGCGCAGATGATGACCGCCGCGGAACGGGCGGCGACACTAATTCGCCAGTTACTCGCGTTCAGTCGGCGCCAGGTCCTCGACATGAAGGATGTCGATCTCAACGTCGTTCTCACCGATTGTATGAGTATGCTGCGTCGCTTGATCGGTGAGCACATCTCTCTCAGTTTGCTCAACGGGCATCGGTTGGCCACGGTTCGGGCCGATGTCAACCAACTCGAACAAGTCGTCATCAACCTCTGCATCAATGCCCGCGATGCCATGCCTGAAGGCGGTTTGATCACCATCGAGACCGAGAACGTGCGGATCGACGAATCATTCCGGGACGACCACCCCTGGGCCCGGCCCGGACGCTACGTGCTGCTCAGCGTCACCGATACCGGCTGCGGCATGGATGACGAGACGCGGACCAGGGTCTTTGAACCGTTTTTCACCACCAAGGCTATGGGGCATGGGACCGGACTTGGTCTGGCTACCGTCTACGGTCTGGTGAAACAGCACGAAGGCATGGTCCATGTCTACAGTGAAGTCGGCAAAGGCACCACCTTCAAGATCTATCTGCCGGCTGTCGAGCGCGCCGCGATCCAGATCGGCGACAAGATCGAAGGGGCGGTGATTGGGGGCGGTGAGACGGTCCTGGTGGCCGAGGATGAGGACATGGTCCTGAGGCTGACAGTGACCATTCTCGAGGGCGCCGGTTACCGCGTCCTGTCCTGTTGTGATGGCGAAGAGGCCGTGCAACGTTTTCGGGACCATGCCGACGTCATCGACCTGGTTCTGCTTGACGTGGTGATGCCGAAGTTGGGCGGATTCAGCGTCTATGAGCAGATCAAGGCCATCCGTCCCGAGGTCCGGGCCATTTTCTCCAGCGGCTACAGCGTCAATGCGATCCACGCCGATTTCGTGCTGCACGAAGGGGTGCAACTGCTCCAGAAACCGTGTGGCCGAGACGACCTGTTGCGCAAAGTCCGCTCGGTGCTCGACCAATGATGCTCAGCCGACCCTGAACCGTATCTCGGTTCCGCTACCCCCACACTTCCCGTCGACACCTCCGACCGCTTCTCCGGTTTCGGTCGATTTCTCCTTTTTGTCGTTTCCACCCGCTATGGACCTTCGAGCCCGCTTGCTATTTGCTGGTGGAGGATCTATTGTTGCTACCACAACGTAGTAACTATAGGCCAAGGAGGAGCCATATTGATCTATTTCGCTGAACGACGACGCAGGCGCAGACGGCTGCCAGCTGTAATGCTAACAACTGCCATCCTCTTTATCGCATGCCAGCTGCCTCGCGGTATCGCGACGGCAGCGGTGCTTGAACTTGCCGAGGCGGAAGAGCTCGGCGTGGCACGGGATCTGCCGCTGCAGGCCGCCGCGCTTCAGGCCGCCCGGTATCGAGAGCAGGCCGCCGGTGACGCGCAGTTTGCCGATCCGCAGCTCATCGTCGGCTACGAAGACGGGTATACGATGAAGGAATACACGGTCGGCCTTCGCCAGCAGATACCGCGCTTGAACAATCTCGATCTGCGCCGATCGATCGGTCAGTCCCTGGCGGCGGGGGAAGAGTATCGTTCGCACCTGGCGGCCCGGGCGGTACTGCGCGAGGTTCGGCTGGCCTGGTTTGATCTCTGGTACCGGATCCGGGCCGTACAAGTCTCCCGGCACCATGGTGCCGTTCTTGGCGAGCTGGCAGCGGCCGCCGAAGAACGCTACGCGGCGGGTTCTCTGTCGCAACAGCAACTGCTCGTGCTCGAACTGGAGCAGCGGATGCAGCAGGATCGGTTGCTTGCAGCACGGGAGCGGGAGGAAACTGCTCGTGCCGAGCTGGCCCGCCTGATCGGTGACCTCCCGGCAGCCCGGCCGCTGCCCGAAGAGCTGCCGGAACTGCCGGCGCTGCCGTCGCGCCAGGAACTGTTGGCGTCGTTGCCGCACCATCCGGTCGTGCGGGTTGTCCACTCCCGGGTGCAGGCGGCTCAGGAGCAGGCCGAATTGGCCGGTCAATACTATTCCGGCTTCATGGTCGATCTGCTCTACCGGCGCAATGACCAGGAGGAAGATCGGCTCGGCGTCATGTTCACGGTGCCGTTGCCGGTCGGGCCTGGGGAGCGCCAGGATCGCCGGCAGGCTGCCGGCCGTCTGCAGGCCGAAGCGACAGTGCTGGAGCGCGACAATATCCTGCGCACGCTGGTCGGCGAAGTGGACAGTGCTTTCAAACGGTTTGACCGTTTGTCCGAGCGGCTTCAGCTGTATCGCCAGTCCATCATGCCGCAGAGCCGCCTGGCCGCCGAGGCGACGGCAACCGGCTACCAGCACAATACCGAAGATTTCCTCAACGTGATGCGGGCCATCGTCATGGAGCTGGAAAACGAGCTGAACCAGGCGCAGCTGCAGGCTGACCTGGCCGCAACCCATGCCGCGCTGCTCTATTATCAGGAGTCTGAATTATGAAATTATTCGTCTGGCTGACCCTTGCCTTCGTCGCCGGCGCGGCAGGCAGCTGGCTGCTGCTGCAGGCGCCGGCCGACGGGGAATCGGCCGATCAACCGGCGCTTGCGGCCGCCGGTCAGGACGAGCGGCGCGTTATCTACTATCGGCACCCGCACAGCCCGCGCATCACCTCCGACAAACCGATAAAAGACGAGATGGGGATGGACTATATTCCCATCTATGCCGACGCCGATGAAGCAGGCGGCAGCGACCTGCGCATCGCTCCGGAAGTGGTGCAGAACCTCGGGGTACGCACCGCCACGGCGAAGACCGCAACGGTGACTCCGACCATCGAGGCCTTTGCAGTCGCTGCTTATGATGAGCGGCTGCTCGCCCATGTCCATGTCCGTGCCGAGGGATGGGTGGAACGATTGGCGGTGCGCTCTCTCGGCGAGCGCGTCCGGCGCGACGATCTGCTGTTCGAGTGGTATTCGCCGCAATTGGTCAACGCCCAGGAAGAGTACCTGCGTGCCGCCGGTATCGGCCGGCCCGGGGTCCGGCAGGTGGCACTGGACCGTCTCTCGGCGTTGGGCCTTGCCGCCACTACCATCGAGACGCTGACGGCCAGCGGTCGGCCGTTGCAGACGATTCCGGTCTATGCTCCGGCCGACGGTGTCGTCACCCAGATCGGCGTGCGTGACGGTATGTACATTACCCCGGCCGTCGACCTGCTGACCCTTGCCGATCTCTCCAGTGCCTGGGTCTATGTCGATCTCTTCGAGCATCAGGCACCCCTGGTGACCGTCGGCCAGCCGGCTACTCTGACCCTGGCCAGTTATCCGAACGAGCCGCTGCAGGGTAGCGTCGAATTCCTCGAACCGCAACTCGATCCGCAGACCCGCACCGTCCGCGCCCGGCTGCGTTTCGACAATCCGGACGAGCGGATCAAACCCAATATGTACGGCCGGGCGCAAATCATGCTGTCGCCGCGCCAAGATGTGCTGCTCATCCCGCGCCAGGCACTGATCCGCAGCGGCGATGAGCAGCGGGTGATATTGGCCCGTGAGGGTGGACGCTTTGCTGTCGCCTTTGTGGAGAGCGGTCCGGAGTTCGGTGACGAGGTGGAAATCATCTCCGGTCTCAGTGACGGTGACACGGTGGTCGTTTCGGCACAGTTTCTACTCGATTCGGAAAGCAGCCTGAGGGCCGCCTTCACCCGGATGGAGCCGCTGGCCGAAGAAGGGCACGAAGCACAAGAAGAGCAGGGTGCGGCAGGAGTCCTGGCCGTCTGGAGCAGCGGCACCTATCACGGGCCGGGCAACAAAGAGGGGACCATTTCGCTTTCCCACGAACCGATCACCGAATTCGGCTGGCCGGCGATGAAGATGGATCTGCCGTTGGCGCCGGATGTCTCGGTCGGTGAGTTGGCGCCGGACACAGCGATCAGTTTTCAGCTCGAACGGCTCGATGACATCACCTACCGGATTCTTGCCGTTCAGCCGCAGCCGGGCGGAGAGCAGCAATGATTGCTGCGGTGATCCGTTGGTCGATTGCCAACCGGGTGCTGGTGGTGATCGGCGCCGTCCTGCTCACCGTCTGGGGGATCTATGCACTGCAGCGCACCCCGCTGGATGCCATTCCCGATCTCTCAGACGTCCAGGTGATCATCAAGACCAGCTATCCCGGCCAGGCGCCGCAGGTGGTCGAGCAACAGGTGACCTATCCGTTGTCCAGCGCCTTGCTGGCCGTGCCCAAGGCGGTGGCGGTGCGCGGTTATTCGATGTTCGGCGATTCCTTTATTTACGTTATTTTCGAAGAAGATACCGATCTCTACTGGGCCCGGTCGCGGGTCCTCGAATACCTCAGCCAGGTATCGGCCGGCCTGCCGGCAGGGGCGACGCCGTCGCTCGGCCCGGATGCGACCGGGGTCGGCTGGATCTATCAATACGCCCTGGTCGATCGCAGCGGGCGGCACGATCTTGGCCAGCTGCGGGCCTTGCAGGACTGGTTTCTGAAATTCGAACTGCAGACGGTGGCCGGCGTTTCAGAAGTGGCGACCGTCGGCGGCATGGTGCGGCAATACCAAATTGTCGTTTCACCGGAGAAGATGCGGGCCTATGGCATCACTGCCGGGCAGATCGCCGAGGCGGTACGCAGGGCCAACCAGGAGTCGGGCGGCTCATCGATTGAGATGGCCGAAGCGGAGTACATGATTCGGGCCAAGGGCTATCTGCAGAGCGCTGACCAGCTACGGCAGGTACCGGTGAAATTGGGGGCGGACGGCGTGCCGGTGTTGCTCGGCGATGTGGCCGAGATCGGCCGGGGACCGCAGATGCGGCGAGGTATCGCGGAACTCGACGGGGAAGGGGAGGTCACCGGCGGTATCGTCGTCATGCGTTCCGGTGAAAACGCGTTGGCGGTGATCGAGCGGGTCAAGGCCAAACTCGATGAATTGCGGCCCGGTCTGCCGGATGGTGTCGAGCTGGTGGAAACGTATGACCGGTCCGGCGTGATCGAGCGGGCCGTGACCAACTTGCGGGACACGGTGGTCAAGGAACTGCTCGTGGTGGTGCTCGTCTGCGCCTTGTTTTTGCTTCACCTGCGCTCTTCACTGGTGATTGCCATCAGCCTGCCGCTGGGGGTGCTCATCTCGTTTATCATCATGGAGCGGCAGGGGATCAATGCCAACATCATGTCGCTCGGCGGCATCGCACTGGCCATCGGCGCCATGGTCGATGCGTCGATCGTCATGGTAGAGAACGTGCACAAGCATCTGGAGCGGCAGCAGATGACCCCGGCCAACCGTTGGCAGATTATCTCCGCGGCCTCGGTGGAGGTGGGCCCGCCGCTCTTTTTCGCGCTGCTGATCATCACCGTCAGTTTCCTGCCGGTCTTCACGCTGGAGGCCCAGGAGGGGCGGCTCTTCGCTCCGCTTGCCTACACCAAGACCTACGCGATGGCCGCTGCCGCCGGGTTAGCGGTGACCCTGGTGCCGGTGCTGATGGGGTATTTCATCAGGGGCAAGATCGCCGCCGAACAGAAAAACCCCATCAATCGCGGCCTGATTGCCATCTATCGGCCGCTGGTTATTGGTGCGCTGCGGTTTCCGAAAACCATTATCGTGTTGGCGCTGGTCGCTGCGGCAAGTATCTGGTATCCGCTGGGTCGGATCGGCTCCGAGTTCATGCCGGAACTGGACGAGGGCGACCTGCTCTATATGCCGACCACGCTGCCGGGCATCGCTCCGGGCAAGGTTGCCGAACTGCTGATGCAGACCGATCGCCTCATCCTGACGGTGCCCGAGGTCAAAAGGGTCTTCGGCAAGGCCGGCCGAGCCGAGACGGCCACCGATCCGGCACCGCTGACCATGCTGGAGACTACCATTCAACTCCATCCCCGCGAGCAATGGCGACCCGGCATGACCACCGCCGGGATTATCGAGGAACTTGATCGCATCGTCAAGCTGCCCGGAGTGACCAATGCCTGGGTGATGCCGATCAGGACCCGCATCGACATGCTGGCCACCGGTATCCGTACCCCGGTGGGTATCAAGGTGGCCGGCCCGGACCTGGCGGTGATCGAGCAGATCGGCGCAGCGGTGGAACAGGCCGTCCGGAACCTGCCGGGTACCCTGTCGGCCTATTCCGAGCGGGTGACCGGCGGGCGCTATATCGATATCGATGTCGATCGCCGTGCCGCCGCCCGCTATGGGATGAATATCGCCGACGTGCATGAGGTGGTGCGTACCGCTATCGGCGGCATGAATATCGACCAGACCATCGAAGGGCTGGAGCGTTATCCGATCAATCTGCGCTATCCCTCCGACTGGCGTGATTCGCCGGACAAGCTGCGCCTCCTGCCGCTGTCGACCCCGAGCGGGGTCTGGGTCAGTCTGGGCCAGGTGGCCCGGGTCTCGGTCGTCGACGGTCCGCCGATGATCCGCAGCGAGAATGCCCGTCTCAGCGGCTGGACCTACGTCGACATCCAGGGGCGCGATCTCGGCGGCTATGTCCGTCAGGCGCGTGATGCGGTGCAGCGCTATGTGGACCTGCCGCCGGGGTATTCGATCAGCTGGTCGGGGCAATACGAGTATCTGGAACGGGCCAGCCAGCGGCTGCAACTGGTCGTGCCGCTGACGCTGGCCATCATCATCGTGTTGCTCTACCTCAGCTTTCGCCGGATCGGCGAAACCCTGCTGATCCTGCTGACGCTACCGCTGTCGCTGGTCGGTGGATTCTGGTATTTGCATTGGCTCGGCTACAACTTGTCGGTGGCCACCGGGGTCGGTTTTATCGCACTGGCCGGGGTGGCCGCGGAAACCGGTATCGTCATGCTCGTCTATCTCGATCAGGCTCTGCAGAAGCGGCTCGACGCCGCCCATAAGGGTGCCCGCAGGGTAACCGTCCTCGAATTGCGCGAGGCGCTGATCGAAGGGGCGCTGTTGCGCGTTCGGCCGAAGATCATGACCGTCGGCACCGTTATCGTCGGCCTGCTGCCGATCATGTTCAGCGAAGGGACCGGCGCCGAGGTGATGCGCCGGATCGCCGCTCCGATGCTGGGCGGCATGGTCAGTGCCACGGTGCTGACCCTCGTCATCATTCCGGCGATCTATTTCGTCTGGAAAAAACAAACCATCAAGGAGAAACGATTATGAACCGATGTCAAACCCTCGCCGCCACGATCATCGCCTCTACGGCACTGCTCTTGTTTGTCGCCGGTACCGCGGTCGCAGCAAGCCACGGTCATAGCGCCCACACCGGCGGTGAAGCGACCGCCGGCGGCAGCCACCAGCAGATGATGAAGCAGGTGGACACCAAAGCTCAGGTAATGGCCGTCGCCGCCGACGGAAAATCCGTGGAAATCGATCACCAGCCGATCCCCGAACTGGGTTGGCCGGCCATGCAGATGAGCCTCGACCTGGAATCCCCGGAACTGGCCACGGGCATTGGAGCCGGCGATCAGGTCACCGTCACCATCAAGCAGCTATCGGCCACCCAATACGTCATCACCAACATCAAGAAGTAAAAGCGGGGTCAGGCTTGACAAGTTGACTTATTCCCGGTAAGCAGGCTCCATGGCGCGCAAACCACGGATCCATTTTCCAGGAGCCTGCTACCACGTCATCGTGCGGGGGAATGCCGGGCAAGATCTTTTTTGTGCCGATCACGATCGGCAACGGTTCCTACAACTCCTGGGAAAGGGTATCGCCCGGTTTCAGCACCGGATTCATGCTTTTTGCCTGATGACCAACCATGTCCACCTGCTTGTCCAGGTAGGTGAGGCACCGTTGTCGCGGATAGTGCAGAATCTCAGCTTCCGCTACACCCGCTATATCAACAGCACGAGAAATCGTACCGGCCATCTGTTTCAAGGACGCTATAAGGCGATCCTCGTCGATGCCGACCATTATTTGCTCGAACTGGTTCGCTATATTCATAACAACCCGGTTCGTGCCGGGCTGGTCACTCGGCCGGAAGAGTACCCCTGGAGCAGTCACCGCGCTTATCTCGGGGAAGCGACGCTGTCCTGGCTAACCACCGACTGGGTGTTGGCCCAATTTGCCGGGCAATCTAAACGGGCCGTGGCTCTCTATAGAAATTTTCTTCAGGCCGACACCGCTGCGAGCATGGAAACGACGCTCCGGGAAGGGCTGTTTGACGGCCGGATTCTCGGTAGCGACGTTTTTGTCGAGAAGGCGCTGGCCAAAGCGGAAGAGAAGGATCGGCAGACGTTGACCGTCGAGCAGGTATTGACGCAGGTCTGCGTGTTTTACAGCCTTGACCGGCAGGCCGTGTCGAGTACCAGGCGGGACCGCGCCGTCGCCCGGGTTCGGGCTGTGGCCGCCTATCTCATCAGAGAGTCCGGCTACCTCAGTCTGACCCCGCTTTTGCCAGCACGTCAAGGTAGTAATTAATAACACCTATCTGTCCGTAATAAGCGGGATCGTGCGCCGCGCCGATGGCCTGTTTCAGGTCTTCGGCGGCCTGCCGCGCTGTTTCGAGGGCGCCATGATTGGCCGCTTGACGGAAAAGATAATCGAAGGCTGCGGCCTTGTCCGGCAGCTCCAGTGATAGATAGGTCCGGAGCGCTTCGGCAAAACGGTCACGGTCGGCCAGATAGGAAACGGCCAGCCGCGCCCGGCGAGTCTCGGATATCTCATTGGCAAAGCGCATCGGTGAGGGGAGTCGGGCATCGACATAACGTTTCAGCTCCAGAGGCGCGACAGGCGTACAGAAAAAGCACGGCTCGAGCAGCTCCGGTGTCAAACGCCCATATACAGCAATATTTCCGGATGATGAACGCACCATCTCTGCCAGCGCGGTGCCTGGGTAGATGCGCGCTCCGACGGTGTATTCGTAGCGGCGTCGGCCGTTTTCCGGATAGCCGTTCATTGCCGAGATGGTTTCCTCGACCGACCCCCAGGTTTCACTGGGCAGCCCGAAAATCAGATCGATGGTGATATCGATGTCATGCCGGGCACAGCAATCGATGGCGGCGATAATATCGCGGCGGCGATAGGAGGTTCCTGCGGCCTCGAGCACCTCGTCGGCGAAACTGGTTGCCGTCAAGATCACCGACATCCCCGCTTTTGCAAGCAGTGCAGCAAAAGCATCGGTAAACGGGCGCGGCAGGAATTGCGAGGCAAAGCGAAAGCGTTTCTCAAGACCGGCGGCGAGCAGGTATTCCAATAGCTGCGTGGCGTAGCTCAAATCCGGAACGTTGAATTCGGTATCGACGAAAAAGATGGTGCGGACCTGGTCCTGGGCGGCGCAGTCCTGCAATTCGCCGATCACGTCGACGGGATCGCGGTAGGTGAAGCGCTTTCCTTCGATGATCGGCTCGACGCAGAAGATGCACGCCTGGTTGCAGCCCCGTTTGACCCGAACCGGCAGACCGGCTGATTCGAAAGCATGGCCGAACCCCGCGTCGCGCTCTGAGTGTGCTGGTGCCGGGAAGACGAAGGGCTGTCGCCCCGTTTCTTGAAAGCCGTTCTCGGTGCGAATGATCAGGCCCGGGATCTGCTGAAGCCTGCTGCGGTGGGGCCAATGCTGCACGAAAGCAGCCAGAGCCGCCTCCCCTTCACCGATTATGCCATAGTCGATAGCCAGGTAGTCGAGGATATCTTGAGGCGCTATGGTGAATCCGCCGCCACCACAGATGACGGGAACATCGGGCAGCAGTTGTCGGACTGCATCGGCAACCTCTCGGATCTGCGGCAGGAAGAAAAACGAACGATAGCCGTCACCGGCCAGCTGGCCATACTCCTCGCAGGCCATGCAGGTATCGAGGTTGCGGATACCAATGCCAACCAAGTCAGGCCGGAATTCGCCCGTCACCTGCGTCAGATTGGTCAGCGCCTCGGCGCCGGGCAGGAATGCAGGTTCGATCCTGGTCTCGATTCCCTCACGTCGCAGCCGCGTTGCCAGGAGATCGAGGCCGTACGGGTAGATCTGCTTGACCAGGTAATACGGGTCGCTATAGATCAGCAGGACTCGCCCGATTGGTGTCATCGTCTCTCCATCATGGGCGGTGAGCCCCGGGGTGTTCCATTTGCCTGCGCATTACCGGCCAGGCGCTGTGCACCGTCGGCCTACTTGGTTATCATCTTGCAGAGCGTAGCCGTCCCGGAATCAAGGATCGCCTTTATCACCCCAGGTTTCCCGAGTTTCACCAGCCTCTCGATACAGGTAACGGCAACGAGATAGAGCAGGTCGCTGTTGCCCTCATGCTCTATGTAGTGGATGATTTCTTTCTTGGGCATGGTCTTCGTCCGTGAGCGTTGAATTGTCGCCGCTGTCCGGCATGTGTTACGAAAGCGCCTGTTGAAAACGGGTCTTGCGGGAGTATAAAGAATTCGGGGTGCACGACTCCAGCTAACGTATTGTACAGATGGCCCGACGATGGTTCAAGAGCAAATGGTCTGATTGAAATGTGATGAGGTTACCAGTAGACTTGCCGTAGGCATCTGAAACGACGAAAGGGTTGAGGGAAAAATTCCCTCAACCCTTTCTTGTCTATGGCTGGGGGACAGGGATTCGAACCCCGATAAGCGGAGTCAGAGTCCGCCGTCTTACCATTAGACCATCCCCCAGCAGCATGGGCGTTTTGATGAGCTTCAGATATATATTAGAATGACTTGGCAGTGTCAAGGGGAAAAGCGGGGTCAGGCTTGACAAGTTGACTTGTTGTGCGCAACAAGTCAACTTGTCAAGCCTGACCCCGCTTTTTATCTGATGACCAGGCCGGCGTAGCCGACTACTTGGTCGGTATCGCCGGAGGCCTCGCCGGAATCGGTATAGCCGATCAGTTCCGCTGTGGTGGCGCCGAGTTGTTTGGCGGCCAGCATGGTGATGGTGACCGGGATAAAACCGCACATCGAGATTTTCTCGCTGACGACGGTGCGGTAGAGGCCTTCCGCGTCCAGGTTGAGGATCCGGTCCAGGGCCCGATGATCTTTGACCGAGGCGGCCCGACGCGACTCATAGTGACTCATATCGGTTGATGCGAGTAGCAGGACCCGGTTCTGCCGGGCCGAAATCGCTGCTGCCAGTGCGGCGGCCACCTCGCGGCAGCTGTCGAAGCTGATTTGGCTGAGAGCAATCGCCACCAGCGACAGATTCGGCTGCATGGCTTGCAGGAAGGGGACCTGAACTTCGAGCGAGTGTTCGTGCAGATGGGCCTGCTCGTCGGCGGTAAGCAGCGGTGATGCCGCCAATATCGACTCGGCCAGCGCAGTGTCGCAGGGGACGATGCCGCCGGGCAGCTGCCAGGAACTGGTCGATACGGCTATGCCGGCACCCCGGCCATGGTGGTTGGGGCCGAGGACAACGGTTGTTTTCGGTACTTTTATCGAGCCGATGGTCGCTGCCGCCAGTTTGCCGGAGTAGATGTAGCCCGCATGGGGGGCGATCGCGGCGATGGCCTCTTTTCTGTCTGTGCGCTGTACCGGCAACAGCTGCGCGACAACGCGGCGCAGCTCGTCCGGCGAGCCGGGGTAGAATCGGTTGGCGACTGCCGGTTGGCGGATCATGGTCTCCTCCGCTGTTGAATCAATCCCTCTTTACCGACCAGGTGGTGCCGTCGGGTCCGTCCTTGAGTTCGACGGACTTGGCCAGCAGCTCATCGCGGATCGCGTCGCTGAGCTTCCAGTCCTTGTTTTTACGAGCCTCGTTGCGCCGGGCGATCAATGTCTCGATGGCCGCCGGATCGATGACGGCATCCCGGATGGTTTCCCGCTTGCGCCGCTCCAGGAAGACCTGGGCCGGTTCGTTGAGGATGCCGATTACACGGCCCTGGCGAATGATGGCCTCGCGGGCCTGGTCGAGCCGGGCCAGATCGGCGGGGGCCTGCTCTTCCGGGAGCTTGCGCAGGATCTTGTTGACCGTCTTGGCGGCGTCGAAGAGCTGGCCGATGGCCTGGGCGGTGTTGAAATCGTTGTCCATCGCCTGCCGGAAGCGCTCCTCGAGGCTGTCGATCTTGTCGGCTTCCTTGTCCGTGATGACCGTGCCGGCGATGTCTGCGGGCTTTCGCTTGATCGCGTCGATGCCGGCGATGCTCTCATAAAGCCGGGTTAGTCCGGTTTCGGCATCGAGCATGGCCTGCTCCGAATATTCGAGCGGGTTGCGGTATTGCGTCGAGAAGATGAACAGCTTGAGGATTTCCGGGTGATATTTCTCTGAAAGCTCCCTGATGGTCAGGAAATTCCCGAGCGATTTCGACATTTTTTCGTTTTCGGCGGTTGCCTCGTTGCGGACGGTGACAAATCCGTGATGCACCCACATGTTGACGAATGGCTTGTCGTTGGCCGCTTCGCTCTGAGCTATCTCGTTTTCATGATGGGGAAAGATCAGGTCCTTGCCGCCGCCGTGGATATCAAACGTGTCGCCGAGATACTTCTTGCTCATCGCCGAGCATTCTATATGCCAGCCGGGTCGGCCCGGTCCCCAGGGGCTGTCCCAGGCCGGTTCGCCGGCCTTGGAATGCTTCCACAGCGCAAAATCCATCGGGTGGCGTTTTTTCTCGTTGATGGTGATGCGTGCCCCAGCCTGCATGTCCTCGAGCCGGCGGCGGGACAGCTTGCCGTAGGCAGGAAAATGCTCGACGGCGAAATAGACGTCGCCGTCGACCGCGTAGGCCTGATCCTTGGCAATCAGGGTCTCGATCAAACCAATCATATCGTCGATGTGTTCGGTCGCTTTTGGTTCGATGTCCGGCCGCTGGAGGCCGAGATAGTCCATGTCGCGATAGAACTCATCGATAAACCGGGCGGCCAGTTGGCTCGGCGGCGTGCCCTGCTCGTTGGCGCGGTTGATGATCTTGTCATCGATATCGGTGAAGTTCCTGACAAAGGTAACCTTGTAGCCGCAATAACGCAGGTACTTGACGATCATGTCGAAGACCAGCGAGGAGCGGGCATGGCCGATGTGACAATAATCATACGAGGTGATACCGCAGACATAGAGTTTGACATGCCCCGGTTCCAACGGGTTTAATGGTTCTTTTTTCTGGGTGAGGGTGTTATAGATGCGAACGCTCATGGTATGCACAAATAGCTGAGAAAGAAATGCGCAGATCCGGGCAACGCCGAGGCGAGACCGGAAGCGACTGCACAGGGAGATACAGCGTGCCTTGGATTGTGGTGAATATTCAGAATAATCTTATTGGCCGGAAAAGACAACAATGAGTGAGACCGCACCGCTAAGGAGCTGGTCTGAGACGCTGCGTTCCTGGCTCCATCCCCGCGTCGTCACCATGCTTTTTCTCGGTTTTTCCGCAGGCTTGCCGCTGCTGCTCATCTTCGGCACCCTATCTGCCTGGTTGACCGAGGCCGGCGTCCAGCGTTCCGCGGTAACCTTTTTCAGCTGGGCGGCGCTCGGCTACAGCTTCAAGTTCATCTGGGCGCCGTTGATCGATCGCATGCCGCTCCCCTGGCTAACGCGTTTGCTCGGTCGGCGCCGGGCCTGGATGGCGACGGCCCAAGTGCTGATCATGACGGCCATCTTGATAATGGCTTTTGTCGATCCGGCCGGTTACCACGGTCACCCCGGCCACTTGGTCGCCATGGCCTGGGCGGCGGTGCTGCTCGGATTTTCGGCGGCTACTCAGGATATCGTCATCGATGCCTACCGCATCGAATGTGCCGAGCAGGAACTGCAGGCGATGCTGTCCGCCTCCTACATCGCCGGCTACCGGATCGGCATGCTCGTCGCCGGGGCCGGCAGCCTGGCCCTGGCCGCCCACTTGGGCTCTTCGGTGGCGGACTATTCCTATACGGCCTGGCGCCTTACCTATATCGCCGTTGCGTCCTGCATGCTGGTCGGCCTGCTGACCACGCTGAGCATCCCCGAGCCGGCGCCGAACCGGTCGGCTGCGGTGCAGTTGCAGTATACGTCCGGTCAGTACCTGCGCTTTTTTCTGCTCTTTCTCTGCGGCGCCTCGGTCTTTGTGCTGGTTTTCTTCTTCAGTGGCCCCCTGGCCGCCGCGCTCAAGGAGCAGCTGCACCAGATGCTGCCGCTGCTCGGCATCGTCGTCGGCTTTCTGGTCGAGACAGTGCGGCTGGCGGTTTCGCTGCTGGTGGGGTTGGCCGCAGCCCGCGCTCTGGTGGGACTCGGTCTGGTCAGCGGTGCGATGCTGACCGACACCTATATCGCTCCGGTCAAGGATTTCTTCACCCGCTACAGCACCAAGATGGTGCTCAGTCTGCTGCTGCTGATTGGTTTCTACCGTGTCTCGGACATCGTACTCGGCGTGATTTCCACGGTCTTTTATCTCGATCTTGGCTTTTCCAAGATGGAGATCGCCGCCATCGTCCAGACCTTTGGCCTGCTGATGACCATCACTGGCGGTTTTCTCGGCGGCATGCTGACGGTGCGCTACGGGGTGGTAAAGATGCTTTTCGTCGGCGGGGTGCTGGCGGCGGCCACTAACGTCCTGTTCATGGTGTTGGCCAATGTGGGCCCCGATCCGCTGCTGCTGAAAATCGTCGTCGGTGCCGACAACCTGGCGGCGGGCATGGCCTCGGCGGCCTTTGTCGCCTTTCTCTCCAGCCTGACCTCGATCTCGTTTACCGCCGTGCAGTACGCGGTCTTTTCCTCGCTGATGACCCTGTTTCCCAAACTGATCGGCGGTTATTCAGGCACCATCGTCACGTCCATCGGCTATCCACACTTCTTCCTGCTCACCGCGCTGCTCGGGCTGCCGGTACTGCTGCTCATCTGGCTGGTCCGAAAGGTTCGCTGAGACGGCCACCGTTCGGTCTCGCCTGAATCATTTTTTCCGGCGGGTACCGCTCAGGAGCGCCAGGGCAGGTCGACCAGCACATCGGTGCGGCTGCGTTTCGGCACGTGATGAACGCCTGTTTCGTCGCGCCAATAGCGGATATTATCACCTTCGACCGGTTCGATCACCACGCTCTCTGCCGGGTAACCAAGGGCAATCACCAGTCCCACCTCCAAGTGCTCGGGCATCTCGAAAAGATCGGCGAGTTTTGGCGAAAAGGCGCCGATGCGGCATCCGCCGATACCCTCGGCCATTGCACCGAGCAGCAGGTTCTGGCTGGCGATGCCAAGGTCGAAGTGCGCCTCGCGCTCATTTCCTTTGAGGCGGGAGCGGTTGAGCAGGCAGAGGACGTAGGCGCTCGGCTGCTCGCCCGGTTCCGGTCCACGCCAGTCAGTGAGATAGCCGGCCCAGGCGAGAAACGGGAAAATCGCCCGGCAGCGGCCGCCATCGGTTACCGGCATGAACTGCCAAGGCTGGCAATTCCTGGCCGATCCGCCGAGCCGGGCCAGATCGATGAGTGTGGCCATGGTCTGCTCGGAGATAAGACGGTCCTGCTGAAAGCGTCGATAGGTCCTGGTTTTTTTGATCAGGTCTTCCATGGTACGGTCTCCCGGTAGGCTGAGAGGTTACGGCCGCTTTTCGATGCGGTCTATGGTGTTTGTTGTCCGGAGGCGGCAACAACCTGCAGATCGACTCTGGTCCCGGTACCGTCTTCGATAATACGCCGTTTGTCAGGATCGCCGCCGGTCACGCGGCCGGGGGCGATGCCGAACTCGTCGAGCAGATAGGTCAACACCGTTTGTTCCCGGTCGACGGCCAGTGTGGCCAGCATATCGTCATGAACCGAGACCGGTTGGGGGGCCAGCGGCGTGAACGGTTCATCGGACGGTTCGATATCCGTCTCCTGGACCGATTGGCTCGGATCGGTTTGCTGCTGCTGTTGACGGGCGGCCTGCTTTTCCTCCTGCTCGCGGCGCCATTGCTCGGCCAACCGCCGATTCTCTTTGTCGATACGGAGCTGTTCCTGCCGGGTCAACTCCGCCAGTACTGCCGGAACATCGGCGTTGCGATCGGCAAAGCCGACCAGCTTCAGGCCGATCAGCGGGTGGGCCGCCAGCAATTCGCTGTAGCGGTTGAGGCGCTCGCGCCCGGCCCCGGTCAGCTGAGTCGTGCCCGGCTGAAAGAGGACATCGTACTGGCCGACCAGATCTTTGAATTCTTCGCTGGCGAGCAGCAGCGGATCGATGGCCGCCTTGATCGACAGGGTCGCGTAATGGGCGATGACCTCCGCCAGCACGCCGCTACCGGATAAATCGCTGCTGTCAACAGAAAAGCCGGTTTGCCCGTCACGATCGCTGATCAATGCGAGTGCCACCGCAGCCGGAGTGCCCGGCCGGGTCGGCGCCAGGCCGGTGATGACGATGTCGGCCTGCTCTCGGCCGTTCGTCCCCTGCCAGGAGGCGGAAAAAGAGAGACGCGCCGTCGCTTCGTCGATGGCCAGATCGCTGATCCGCTGGCTGATCTGGGGGCCAAACAGCTTCAGCGGCAGAGACGGGATGATGACCCCGGCGGTGACGGTGGCCGGCTTTTGCAACAGCCGGCCCTCGCCTTCAACGGTCCACGGATGGCCGGCGAGCATGCCCTGCAGCCGGAAGGCGCCATTTTGTTCGGCGGCAGGGTAGACCAGTTTTTCGAGCAGGCTGGTGACACCGGTCAACTCGAGTTGCAGCGGCGGCGAGATCCTCTCGTCCTGATAGGAGATGATCCCGTCCTGCCAGCTGACGGTGTCGATGGTCAGGGAAAAGCTGTCGCCAGGTGCGCTGTTGCCACCCGCGTCGCTCTTCTGCTCGGGCAGTAAAAGGCGGCGGAGGAAGACGGCCGCCTGTTCCGCAGGATTGTCATTGCCTGCACGGCGCTGCCATGTCCACTCCGGCCGGGACAACCGGATCTCGCCGATCGCCAGCCGCCGTTTGTCGGCCGACCAGCTAAACTCGGAGAAGCCGGCGTCGGCTGCCCGCCATGGCGGCGCCTCGCCGCCGTCGATGGCCACATCCTGGGCGCTGAGTTCACCGCTGAATGCCTGCTCCGGATAGCGAAAGGTTCCTTTGGCTGAGAGCGTAGCGGCGCCGTTGAGCAGCGTTTCCGAATCGGTAAACCAGGACAGCAGCTGCCGGGGGCGGACCCCGTCAGCGGCGAGTTGCGCGGAGATGGTCACCGGGGCAATGCGCAGGACCCCCTTGGCCTTGATTGTGCCGGCATCACCCTGCCGGGCGGAAAAGACGAAATTGTCGTCTTTCACCTCTTTTTGTTCGAGCTTGTTGGCCTGCAGGAGTACGTCCTTGAGATCGAGAATGGTATTTTTTTCAGTATCGTCGAGCACCTTGACCGTGCCGGAGAAATCAAAACCGTGCAGGATGAACTGGTCCGGCCGGCTGGCAAACAGGCCGAACAGGTGGGGAACCTGCCGTCGGTCCATGACCACGGTGCTGTTGGGCAGAAAGACGTTGCCGAAATCGGTGACGCCGTCGATCCTGCTGACCGGCTCGCAGCGCAGGGTTGGGGTACGCAACCAGACTACGCCCCGTTCCTTGACCTGCAGCTCCTTGATGGTCAGTGTCGTTTCTTCGAGGGAGTAGGCCAGGACCTGGTCTTTCTGCTCCGAAAGGGAGAGACTCAGGCGGCCGTTAATGTCGATGGCGCCGGCGATGTCGTTTGGCGTTCGGCCGAGAAACGGGGCGATGCGGGCGGCCGGCATATCGCCGAGCTGTAGGGTGCCGCCGGGCTGGTTGCCGTCAAAGAAGCCGCCCTGCCAGGTAAAGGAGGCCGGCGACCGGCTGTCTTGGCCACTGATTCGAAAACTGCCGGCGGCGCCGTCGCCGGCAGGCGTCTCGTTGGCGAAGTCGCGGATACTCAGTTGGATGTCCTGCCAGGCCACCACCGGTTTTTCTTTTCCCGGCTCGGCGACGGCATAGCTGGCATCATCGGCGATCAACAGTTTGATGCGCAGCGCCGGGATGGCTTGATAGAGCGTGCTGTCAGCGGCCGGGCGCCTGGTCATCGGCACCAATGCCGCCAGGGTTTCCCGCGACAGGGTGCCGCTGCTGATTACCGCCGGTTCCCGGAGCAATACGCTGCTCAGCAGCAGTGAGCGTGACAGCGGCTCGAAGGCGCCTTCAAGCCGAGCCGACGGGATGTGCACGGCCAGTTTGTCGTCCCGGGATTGGACCTTCAGGTCGCTGGCGGTCAGATCGAAGCCGACCTGGAGCCGGTTGCCCTGCTGATCCGTTTCGGCAAAGGAGATGAGCAGGGTGCCGTTGGCCGTGCCGTCGCTGAAGCGAATCGGCAGTTCGACCGGCAGGTAGTCGGAGTAGCGGGGAATATCGATATCGTTGAGGTCGACGCTGATTTCGGTAGCGCCGTCAGGATCACTGCCGTCCAGTCCGGTATCACCGGTCAGAGTGATCGAACTGCCGTTGATCACCGCCGAAAAGCGGGGCTGGAGATAGGTTTTGGCCTGATAGGAAAAATTGGACAGGGCCGGCAGGGTCAGCGTGATCTGATCGATCAGGTGCTCGCTGCCGGCGTGGTGGTCTTCGACGGTGACCCGAGAATCGCTGACGCTGATATTGTTGAGTGCAAAGAAAAACGGTAGTTCGGCAAAGTCGATGATGTCCGAGGGATCCGGGGCCTTGGCGCCATGCAGCAGCGGGGCGATATTGTAGGTCTTGTCTTGCCGGCGGACGATACTCAGATGGAGTCGCTCGACGGTCAACGAGCCGCAGACCAGATCGCCGCGGAGCAGTGAGATCGGCGCCAACTCGGCGCTGACTCGGTCTATGCCGAGGAGACGTTCGGCCGGCTGCTCGTCGGCCCCTTCGTGCAGCGCTATGCCGGCGAGGTCGAGGCGGAAGGTGAAGGGGTTGAAACGGACCTGCTCAAGGGTCAGCACCGTTCCGGTCTGCTCATTGAGGTATCCCGGCAGCAGGCTGCGCAGCAGCCAGGGGGCCAGCAGAAAACCGGCACCGCTGTAGAGTGCCAGACCGATAACGAGCGCCGCAAACCACCATCGCAGACCGCGCCCCGCGTCCGGTCGCTGTTTCTGCCGCGGGGCAGAGGGTGGTGTTTTGACCTGCCGGGAAGAACGCTTTGCTTTGCGGGAGCGTTCCTCGGTGCCGGAGGGCGCCGGTTTATGCTCGTCGTCGCCGGCGATGGTGATGGAGCCGAAGAGATCCTTAGGTTGCTGAGACATGGAAAACAGATCGGTTGCAAGAGGGTGAGCGGTTGATGACTGGTTGCTGCTCGTCTTTTTCAGTACCGTTACATGTATGAAATTATCGGGGAAATGTCCACACTTGATCAGTCTTCCGCGATCAGATTCTGCCACTACCGGCCGCGGCCGCGGCCGCGATTCGTCGAAAAAAGACCGATAGCAAAAATATTTGTTTGTAAATACGGTTGTTTGCCGGTAAGCTGTAAGAGTCGGCGGTGGTTCCGGTGCCCGGGGAAACAACGTGGCAACGGTTGATCAAGATTCCGATGGACGGCCCACCTGTATCCCATCGCCGCCATAACGGCCACCCGGTTAACCCAAAGTATCAGACTACATGTTCGATTTCGTGCAACTTTTCCGCTGGCAGGATGGATTGGACATCCTGGTGGTGGCCTTTGTCTTCTACCAGCTGATCTCGATCATCCGAGGCACCCGGTCGGTGCAGATGGTGATCGGCCTCGGCGTGCTGGTCGCCGGGTATTTTCTCGCCCGGGTCCTGGAGCTGGCAACGCTTCTCTGGCTGCTGCAGACCTTTCTCTCCTCGTTGTTTCTGATCGTCATCATCGTCTTTCAGGACGATATCCGCCGAGCCCTGACCCAGGTCGGCCAGTCGCCGTTCCAGAAATCGACGGGTATGATGGAAAAGGAGTTGGAAGAGATCATCCGCACCGTCTTCTACCTGTCCAAACGGCGTATCGGCGCGTTGATCGTCATCGAGCGGGAAATGGGGCTGCGCGATTACGTAGAGTCGGGCTTTCTGATCGACGCCCGGTTGACCAAGGAACTGCTCATCTCGATCTTCATGCCGGTCTCGCCGCTGCACGACGGCGGCGTGATCATCAGTAAAGGGCGAATCCATACCGCTGGTTCGATCCTGCCGCTGACCCAGAATCCTTATATCGATAAACGCTACGGCACCCGGCACCGAGCGGCCATCGGCCTGTCCGAGGAGACCGATGCGGTGATCCTGGTGGTGTCCGAGGAGACCCAGAATATCTCGCTGGTGCAGCATGGCGCGATGACCGCGGTCAATGACGAGATCTCGCTGACCAACAGCCTGCGGGCGATCTTTATCGGCAGCAAGGAAGTACAGAAATCCAGCTGGAAAAATTGGTTCGTACGATCATGAAACCTCTCAGCGCCTCATACTGGCGACGCCTGGTGACCAAGGAGTGGCTGCCGATCCTCATTTCCCTGATCATGTCGGCGGTGCTCTGGTACAACGTCGGCGGCGAGAAAACGGTGGACACCAGTGTCATGATTCCGGTCGAGGTGCTCAACCTGCCGCGCGACCTGGTTATCTCCAACCAGTTCAAACGCCAGCTCGAGGTCACCGTCAACGGCCCGCGCTCGCTGATCCTCGGCATCGACCAGCGGGAGATCAGCCGGCGCATCGATCTGGCCAACGCTACGCCGGGCACGACGGTGATCACCAACGACGTTGAATCTATCACCGTGCCGCGCGGTATCACCGTGTTGCGCGTGCAGCCATCGACCATCATCCTGTCGCTCGACAAGCTGATCAGCAGGCAATTTCCGATCAACCCAGTGACCATCGGCTCCCTGCTACCGGGCTACGTGCTCGAGAGCCTGCGCATGGAGCCGAGCGTGATCACCATCACCGGTCCCGAATCGGTATTGGCCAAGCACGAGGTGCTGCGGACCCGCGAGATCGATCTGAGCAATATCAACAAATCGATGCAGGTGCAGGCGCCGCTCGATCTCGATCCGGCCATCGTCGATCTGATCGGCGAGACGACGATTACCGCCGAGATTGTCGTGCGGCTCGACAAGGAGCAACACGAATACTCCCTGCCGCTCGATGCGGACGGGCTTGAAGTGCCGGTCAAGCGGGTCAAGGTGCTCGCCGATGTACCGAAACTGCTGCTCGACCAGGACATCAAACTGACCGACATGCTCTCCGCCCGGCTGGCCATCGATGAGGTCAACGGTATCGGTATCGTCCGTATCATCCAGGCCCCGGATCTGAGCCACCCGGTGGAGGTCATCCGGGTCGAGCCGGCGGTGGTTGAGCTGCCGAAAGTGCAGATCCCGCAACCTCAGACCAGGCCGCCTGCCGGTGAAGCGAAACCGGCTGCCCCGGCGCCGACCGGGACACCCCAGGCGCCCGGCAAAGCCAAACCACCCGAGAACCCCTAACCGGCAGCACTACCCATGAGAAGACTCTTTGGAACCGACGGCATCCGCGGCGAGGCCAACACCCACCCGATGACAACCGAGATCGCCATGCAGGTGGGCCGGGCCATCGCCTTTATCGTCAAGGACCGCTCGCGCGGCCACGGCATTGTTATCGGCAAGGACACCCGGCTCTCCTGCTATATGCTGGAAAATGCGCTGGCTGCCGGTATCTGTTCGATGGGTGTCGACGTGATGCTGGTCGGTCCGCTGCCGACCCCGGGCATCTCCTTTATCACCACCTCGATGCGTGCCGATGCCGGCGTGGTGATCTCCGCCTCCCACAACCCGTTTCAGGACAACGGCATCAAGATCTTCACCCACGACGGCTTCAAACTACCAGACGACGTGGAAGAAGAGATCGAGGACCTGATCTTCTCCCAGAAGATGGAGGCGCTGCGCCCCGTTGCTGCCGAGGTTGGTAAGGCCGAGCGCATCGATGACGCCAAAGGCCGCTATATCGTCTTTCTGAAAAGCACCTTCCCGAAGCAATACGTGCTCGATGACTTTCACATCGTGCTCGATTGCGCTAACGGCGCCACTTATGGCGTTGCTCCCCATGTCTTCGAGGAACTCGGCGCCAAGGTTACTGCCCTGGCCGTCAAGCCGGACGGCACCAATATCAACCGCCGCTGCGGCGCGCTGCACCCGGAGCTGATGGCTGAGGCGGTGCGCGCCGAAAAGGCAGATATCGGCCTGGCCTTCGACGGCGACGGCGACCGCCTCATCGTCTGCGACGAGCGTGGCCAGATCGTCGATGGCGACCACATCATGGCGATCTGTGCCAAGGATCTGCTCAAGCAGCGCAAGCTGAAAAAGAAGACGCTGGTGGCCACCGTCATGTCCAACCTCGGTCTGGAAGTGGCCATTGAGGGTATGGGCGGCACCCTGGTGCGCACCGCGGTCGGCGACCGCTACGTGGTCGAGTGCATGCGCCAGAACGGATACAGCTTCGGCGGCGAGCAATCCGGCCACCTGATCTTTCTCGACGACATCACCACCGGCGACGGCATCCTGGCCGGCCTGCAACTCCTGTCGGTGATGAAGAAACAGGATCGCCCCCTCTCCGAGCTAGCCACCGTCATGGAGAGCTTCCCCCAGGTCCTGAAAAACGTCCGCACCAAAACCCGCATGAGCATCGACGAGATCCCGCACTTCACCTCAACACTCAGAAAACTCGAAGAAAAGCTCAATACCACCGGCCGCATCCTGGTCCGCCCGTCGGGCACCGAACCGGTCATCCGTGTCATGGTCGAAGGCCAGGATGAAGAGCTGATCAACGACATGGCCGACGAACTCTGTGAACTGGTCAGCAACGCCGACCGGATGTGACAACCATGAAGCGAAAGCACCTCGATCTCCAGGAAGCAATCGCCAGACTCCGATCGGAAATGCCGAGGCTGAGCAGAGATTACGGCGTTCAGTCCCTGTCGTTGTTCGGATCCTATGTGCGGGGAGAACAAAGCCCAAAAAGCGATCTTGATATTCTCGTAGAGTTTTCAAAAACTCCGGGAATGCTGAAGTTCATGGACCTCGAACACGATCTTTCGAAGTTGCTCGGCGTGCCAGTCGATTTGGTTCACAAAAAGGCGCTGAAACCAGCTATCGGAAAAAGAGTCCTTCAGCATGCCGTGCCGATATGAAGAAAAATCTTCTCAGCAGTGATTATGTTCAGGACATTATAGATGCAATGGACAGGGCTGAAGAGTTTATCGGAAATTCAGGATATGATGAATTTGCCCGGGATTTGAAAAGTGTCTTGCAGTTGTCCGTTGCCTGGAAATAATCGGTGAGGCGGCCAAGAAAATTCTATCGGAACACCGGAAACGATACAAATCCATCCCATGGCGTAGTTTGGCGGGGATGAGAGATAAATTGATTCACGACTATGCCGGCGTAAGTGTGGACATCGTTTGGCAGACTACAAAGGATGATATTCCAACCATTAAACCCTTGCTGGTGAAAATGCTTAAAGACCTGCGTCTCGAAGAGATCGAGTAATAGACAGCGTCGATTTTCCTACATCGGTGCAAGCGAAATGACCGACGAACTTCGCGAACCGGTCACTATGAGCTATGCTTGCAATAGACGCCGTTGCAGCAAAGCCTGCATGTCGCGGCGACCGTCGGCAATCACCATGACATAGACATTTTCGGCCATGACCCGGTAGATGATGCGGTAGGGTTTGAAAAATATCTCACGGTACTCGCGAAGGCCGACGGCCAGCAGTTCCTTCGGATAGGCCCCTCGTTCCGGGTTTTCAGAGAGGCTTGAAAAGACATTCTCTACTTGATCGAGAACGTAATCCGCTTTTCCCGGCACGTCGTGAGACTCGATATAGTCGTATAACTCCTCGAGATCGCGGGACGCATCGTCGGTCAGAAATACCTGGAAAGCCATCAGCGAATCTTGTTCCGCTCTCGAAGTCTCTGTACGACATCACCGGCGGGCTGGACCTTGCCTTCCTCGATCTGACGCATACCGAGCGCAAGAATCTTCAGAAGAGCCATGGTCTCATGGGTCTGCTCATAACTTTCGATGTCCTGCACAACGACCTTGGCTTCGCCATTCTGGGTGATAATCAGGGGATCGCTTTGCCCCGACAGGTTACGCACGATTTCTGCGGCATGGGCCTTCAGGTAACTGATCGGTTTGATCTGACTCGATAGCTTCATATCCGTCCTCCTTTGATGACTAAATATAGTCCTTAAACAGGTCAACCGTCAATCTGAATCGCTTCGGTTCGACACAGCGTGAAATTTATGGCAAAACAGGCAACCTTGAACCGGGTTCCGAGCTATACGGGAAGGCGTTTGAAAGCTGGTGTTTTCATGAGCGGTGCGCGTATAATTCATATCGGGAATGTTTCGCTGATCTCAGCTATTGGCGATTGGCCGGTGGAACAGAAATGGATTTCATCATCAATGATATGGTAATTGCCATCGAGGCTAATATTTAGACCTCTCGGCCAAACATTTCAGAGTCCTCCTTTGGCAAGGCAGGATCTTCCGATAGTTCCGAAGCCGTCTGAACCAACGCGGACAAACCTCTTTTCCTCTGTTGTTATGCCCTGAAATAGAATAGAATTGTCTTGTTTGAATAACCGACAGTTGGCTAACAGCCACGTCCCAAAACCAGACCTCCTTGCGCAAGGGCCGTTGATGGATCGACCGCTTCACCGGGCAGATGCCGCCACGAAACAGCAGTTGTGCACCACGATCACTGATGCCATCAATGGTGACCCACAGGTACTCTTTGCTTTCCTTCACGGCAGTTTCCTCGAGACGGACCTGCCATTTCACGATATCGATCTGGGCGTTTTTCTTTATGAGCCGGACAAACTGCAACGGGTCGATTACGCCGCCCGTTTATCCCAATTACTCAGCGCCAAAACGGCTCTTCCCGTTGATGTTAAAGTTCTCAATGACGCCCCGTTGACGTTTTGCTATCACGTCATCAGAGGCACGTTGCTTGACAACAAAGACGATGAACTCTGCTGCCGTTTTATGGAAGATACGATGAGAGCGTATTTCGACATTAAACCAATCCTTGATCGTGCCGCCAGAGAGGCGTTTGCCCCATGAGTCTGAACAAGGATCTGCTCCGCACTCGTTGTCAGGAAATCATCGAATCATGCGACCGCCTCGACAAGATTGCTCGGCTTTCAAAAGACGCGTTTCTCAGCGATCAGGATGCCAAAGACATTGCCAGTTATCGTCTGTTGCTCGCAATTGAGGGCGCTCTCAATATCTGCTACCATATATGTTCGAAAAAATTAAAGAAAGTTCCTGAAAACTACGCTGATTGTTTTCGTCTTCTCGGTGAGTCAGCTCTCATCCCTCCCGATTTAGCCGATAAGCTGCAAAAGATGGCCCGATTTCGTAACCTCCTGGTTCATGTTTACTGGGAAGTTGACGAGGATTTGATTTACACGATTCTCCTTTCGCATGTGCAAGATCTTCGTGAATTTGTCGGCAAGGTCGCGTACCTTGGGTAAATAATTTTTTCACCTTTTCCGGCCGTGGAGTCTTCATGTCACGCTTACACCTGATCGCTCTCTTCTCTCTCTGTTTTCTGTGGATGCAGACACTGCAGCCTGTCACCGTAGCCGGGGCCAACAACGATCCTGCTGCGCCGCCGGCCCCGGAGGTGCGGGTAGTGGAGATCACCCCCAAGCCGGTCTCCTTGTCGACCGACATCGTCGGTGAGATCAGGGCCTATCGGGAAGTCGATCTCCGGGCCCGGGTGACCGGCAATCTCACCGAGATCCGGTTTCAGCCGGGACAGAAGGTAAAAAAGGGTGACGTGCTGTTTGTCATCGATCCCGGCGCCTACGAAACGGCGCTCGCGTCCTCCCGGGCCGCCCTCGCGCAGGCGTCCGCCTCGCTGGCCCGGGTCAGGCAGGACGTCGAGCGCTACAAGCTACTGCTACCGGACAACGCCATCCCGCGCCAGGTCTATGACCAGACGGTGTCGCAGGCCGAGCAGGAGGAGGCGGTGGTGGCCATCCGCCAGTCCGAGGTGGAGCGGGCGCAGCTCGAACTGGAATATACCACGGTACGCGCCCCGTTTGATGGGCGGATCGGCCTGCAGAAAATCGAGGTCGGCGGGCTCGTTTCCGCCGGCCAAACCTCGCTGGCCACTGTTTCCACACTTGATCCGGTTGCGGTTCATTTCGCACTGGCCGAGAACGACTACCTGCAGCACGTCAGACGAATGAGTGGTCCGGATGCGCAGCGGGGGCAGGAACGGGAAACCGGTGATCTGCCGTTGCAGCTCATCCTCGCCGACGGGGGTATCTACCGGGAAGAGGGTGCCATCGACTATATCGACCCGGAAATCAACCCAACATCCGGCACCCTCGGTGTTCGGGCCATCTTCCCCAACCCGGACGGACTGCTGCGGCCCGGTATGAACAGCCGGGTGCGAATCTACTACGCGCAACTCGAGCAGGCCATTGTTATACCGCAGCGAGCGGTTACGGAAACGCTGGGCAACTATTTCGTCACGGTGATCGATGGGGAGCAGGTGGCGGCCCGGCGTCCGGTCCGCCTTGGCCCCCGGATGGGCGATCAATGGTTGGTTGAAGAAGGGCTTGCCGCCGGGGAGATCATCGTCGTTGACGGTGTTCAGAAGGCGCGGCCTGGCGCCAAAGTCAACCCGGTCCTGCTGCCGGCCGCCACCAACTGACGGAGGCGATCGTGGCAAAATTTTTCATCAACCGGCCGGTCTTTGCCATCGTCACCTCGCTGATTCTCCTGCTCGCCGGCGGTATCGCCGGGTTGACCCTACCGATCGCGCAGTTTCCCCAGATAACTCTGCCGACCATCCAGGTATCGGCCATCTATCCCGGAGCCGATGCCGGCGTCGTGGAAGAGAGTGTCGCACTGCCCATCGAAACCCAGATCAACGGGGTCGAGGGCATGTCCTATATGTCGTCGACCGCTTCCGGCAGCGGCTATTACAGCCTCAACGTGACGTTCGGACTGGAAGCCGATCCGGATATTGCCTCGGTCCAGGTGCAGAACCGCGTGGCCCAGGCCAACGCGCAACTGCCCTCCGATGTCCTCGCCAGTGGGGTGACCACCAAGAAGACGACGCCGGACACTCTGATGTACATCGCTCTGTACTCGCCGCAGCAGACCTACGACGAACTATTCCTGGCAAATTATACGGCCATCAATATCGTCGAGAGCATCAAGCGGGTCAAGGGGGTTGGCAATGTCCAGCTCTTCGGCGCGGAATTCGGCATGCGGGTCTGGCTGCACCCGGAGCGCATGGCCACCCGGGGGTTGACGCCGGGCGATATCTACCAGGCGATCAAGGAACAGAACGCCCAGGCGCCGGCAGGCAAGGTCGGTCAGTTGCCGGCACCCGATGAGCAGCAGTTTCAGTACAGCGTCCAGGTTCGGGGCAGGCTGTCGGACCCGGAAGAGTTCGAAAACATCATCGTCCGCGCCCAGGCCGACGGCTCGGCGATCCGCATTAAGGATGTCGCTCGGGTCGAACTCGGTGCCAAGGACTACAATTATGCCGCCCGCTACAACGGCAAACCGGCGGTGGCCTTTTCTATCAACCTGACGCCGGACGGTAGCGCCATCGAGACGTCGCAGTTGATCAGAAAGAAGCTCGATGAACTTGCCATATCCTTTCCCGATGATGTCGACTACGAGATCGTCAACGACAACACGGTCTTTATCAAGGCTTCGCTGGAGTCGGTGGCCCACACCTTTTTCGAGGCGCTGCTGCTCGTTCTGCTCGTCGTCTTTCTCTTTCTCCAGAGTTTTCGGGCAACATTGATCCCGATGCTGGCTGTACCTGTCTCCCTCGTCGGCACGTTTGCCGCCTTCGTGCTGCTCGGCTTTACCATCAACACCATGACCATGTTCGCCATGGTGCTGGCCATCGGCATCGTCGTCGACGACGCGATCATCGTCGTAGAGGCCGTTGAGCACCACATGGCCCACGGCCTCACCCCGCGCCAGGCAACGGTGCAGGCGATGGAGGAGGTGAGTGGACCGGTCATCGCCACGGCCCTGATCCTAGCTGCGGTCTTTGTTCCGGTCGCGTTTCTCGGCGGCATGGCCGGCGTCATGTACAAACAGTTTGCGGTGACCGTTGCCGTCTCCACTCTGCTCTCCGCCTTCGTCGCCCTGACGCTGACCCCGGCCCTCTGCTCACTGCTGCTACGGCCCGCGGACCCGAGCAAACGGGGGCGGGGATTCAACCGGTTTTTCGGTCTCTTCAACCGGCTGTTCGACGCGATGACCGTCAGGTACGGCCGAACGGTGCAGGTGGCGATCAAGCGGATCGTTATCAGTTGTACCATGCTGGCTATTATTATCCTGGCCGCATTCGCCATCATGCGCCAGGTGCCGGGTGCCTTTGTACCGGCCGAAGACCAGGGGTATTTCATCGGTTCGGTGATCATGCCCGATGCCTCATCACTCAACCGCACCATCGGTGTCGGCGACCAGGTCCAACAGGTGCTTATGGCCCAACCGGCCATCGCCCGTTCCCTGGTGATCAGCGGTTTCAGTATCCTGACCGGTTCCATCCAGTCAGATGCTGCTCTTTTTGTCGCCGTTCTCAAACCGTGGGCGGAGCGGAAGCAGCCGGAGCTGGGACTTGCTGCCACCATGCAGGCGGTGTTGGCCGAAGCGGGCGCGATTCCAGAGGCGGTGATCCTTGCCTTCAACCCGCCGCCGATTCCGGGACTCGGTGCCACTGGCGGCTTTTCCTTCAAATTACAGGACCAGACCGGAGCAAGCCCGATGGAGTTGGCAACCGTTGCCGGGCAATTGGTAGCCGAAGCAAAGAAACGACCGGAAATCGGCCAGGTGTACAGTAAATTCAATCCCGGCACCCCGGCCTATCGCCTGGAACTCGACCGAGACCGGGCGAAAAAACTCGGTGTCGCCATCAGTGACATCACGCTCGCCTTGCAGACCTTCCTTGGCGGTTTGAATGTCAACGACTTCACCCGCTTTGGCCGCACCTACAAAGTTACCCTCCAGGCCGAACCGCAATTTCGTAGTGACATCGATGGCATCCGGCTCTTTCATGTCCGTAATGCGAACGGCGAGATGATTCCGCTGTCCAACCTGGTCGTACCGGTATCGATCGCCGCGGCCAATACCCTCGAGCGCTATAACATGTTCCGCTCCGCCGAGCTCAGCGGCGAACCGGCCCCGGGATTCAGCTCCGGCGAGGCCATCAAGGCCATGGAAGAGACAGCCGCCCAGGTATTGCCGCAGGGCTACGGCTACGAATGGTCGGGCATCAGTCTGCAGGAAAAAGAATCGGCAGGGCAGGCGCCGATCATTTTTGCCCTGGCCCTCGTCTTTGTCTTCCTTTTCCTAGCCGCGCTTTACGAGAGCTGGTCGATCCCCTTTGCCGTACTCCTGGCTGTACCGATCGGCGTCTTCGGCGCCATGTCCGGATTGTGGCTGACCGGCCAGACCAACAGCATCTACGCCCAGATCGGCCTGATCCTGCTCATCGGCCTTGCGGCCAAGAACGCCATCCTGATCGTCGAATTCGCCAAAATGAAACACGATGAGGGGCAGTCACCGGAAGCCGCCGCGCTGGAGGCGAGCAAACTGCGGCTGCGGCCGATCATCATGACCTCCATGGCCTTTCTGCTCGGGGTCGTCCCGCTGATTATCAAAGGCGGCGCCGGTGCCGCCGCCCAAAAGGCCATGGGCATCACCGTCTTTTCCGGGATGCTGACCGCCACCTTTATCGCCGTTTTTCTGGTGCCGGTGCTGTTTGTGGCCATCAGCCGACTGACCGGGGGCCGAAAAAAACAAGAACCTGCCCCACCTCCCAGCGAGGCGCCATGCTGACAAACCCGCCAACCATACTCAGATGTCTCCTCCTGCTGCTGGCCACAGCGATACTCTCCGGCTGCAGCTTCGGGCCTGACTATGTACGCCCGGACCTCGAGCTGCCGGCAACCTTTCGCGGCAGCGACGTCTCCCTGTCCGACACCTCCTTTGGTGATCGGAACTGGCGCACCGTTTACTCGGACCCGACCCTGCAAGCGTTGATCGAGGAAGCACTCACCGCTGCCCCTGATCTGCTATTAGCCGAAGCCAGGATCCGGGAAGCCGAAGCGGTAGCCGGGATCACCCACGCCGATCGCCTGCCGCAACTCAGCCTCAGTTTTGCCACCAGCCCCACGGCCCGGCAACCCGGCGATGATCTCACCTCCACCTTTCTCGGCGGTGCCGCCATCAGCTGGGAAATCGATCTATGGGGCAGGATGCGCCGCGCCGACGAAGCCGCCCGGGCCGATCTGCTGGCCAGGGAAGAAACCGGCCGGGGAGTCTATATCACGCTTATCTCCCAGGTGGCTACCGGTTATTACCGGTTGCTCGCCGAACACGACCTGCTGGCCGTTGCCACCCGAACCGCCACTAACCAGCGAGAGTCCCTGCGCCTGATCGAGCGGCTGTCAACAGCCGGTATCGCCACCGATGCGGAAATCCGCCAGCAGGAAGTCGCCCTGGCAGTGACAGAAGCCACCATCCCCGCACAAAAACGGCGCATCGCCAACGCTGAGAATGCCCTGTCCATCCTGCTTGGCCGCTCCCCCGGTTCGGTCCTGATCAAAACCGGCACCGAGCCAGACCTGCCGGCCGATATCCCCGCCGGCCTGCCCAGTCAGCTACTCGAAAAACGCCCCGATATCATGGCCGCCGAACAGCAACTGATCGCCGCCAACGCACGAATCGGCGAGGCCAAGGCCCGGTTTTTCCCATCCTTGTCGCTGACCGGCCTTTTCGGCCAGGTCAGCACGTCCGCCAGCGACGTGCTGACCGGCAGCGCCGCCTCGGTCGCCTCGCTGGGCGCCGATGCCCTGCAGCCGCTGTTTGCCGGTAAACGACTACTCTACAACCACGAGGCAACCCGCACCCGGCTCGACCAATCCGTGATAACGTATCGCAAAACCATCCTCACAGCCCTTGCCGAAGTAGCCAACGCGCTGACCAATTACCGCTATTCTGGCGATATCCTCACCATCCAACAGCAACGTACCGCCTCAGCCCGGGAGGCCCTCAGGCTTGCAGAATCCCGCTACCAGGCCGGCGTAATCAGCTATATCGAAGTACTCGACGCCCAGCGCCAGCTCTTTGCCGCCGAAACGGACCTGGTGCAGGCGAGACTGGACCGCCGGCTGACCCTTATCTCCCTCTATCTGTCGCTGGGTGGTGGCTGGGAGGAACCGGCAACCTGATCCTCTTACAAAGCACTCAATCCTTCTCGGAAAGAGTTATGCTCAAAAGTGGTGTTTGAAGGAGACATAAAAAAGAAATGACGTATCCTGTTGGAATCAGTTCGCCAAAACAAAATTCCAACAATAAGAGGATACGTCATGATGAACAATAAAGT
>NZ_FQXS01000023.1 GCF_900130015.1 Desulfofustis glycolicus DSM 9705
GGAACTTTCTCTTCTTTCCTTCACTCATCTTTTCCTGTTCCTCGGGATTGCGTCTAGCTTAAACTACTGTCTTAAAACTGGGGTCCACTATACTAAAACAGCAGTTGCAACGATTGTTCCCTGCTGAGTAAGTGATAGATCAATGCCATAGGCATTGGCGACAAACATGGCAGCAACTGCCTGGTACAGGGCGGTTCCATCCATATTTATGGTCAGTGCCATAGGAAGGGTGAAACCTGAAACTTTGGGTGAGACGCCGAGGTGTTTTTGCGCCCGCATAGAAAAAGGGAATGCGGCAGCGGCGCTGCAGGTGGATAATCCAACCAATGCCGGTTCCAAGGTTTTCTTCAAGAAAACGAGCGGAGAAATGCGAGCGATAAATGTAACTATCAATGTGTAGGAAACGAAAATGTGAATCAGACTGGCGATCAGTGCGGCCACAATAAGTTTTGCCATTGGCATCAGGATATCCAATCCAAATTTTCCTGTTGTCCAAGCGATAAGAGCAAACACTCCATAAGGTGCGAAACTGATAACGATATCGGAAACCTTGAACATCACTTCCGCGAGACTCTGGAAGAAATTCGCTACCGGTTTGCCCTGATCTCCGGCCATGGACAGGCCTGCCCCGAAAAACAGTGCGAAAATGATGATCTGCAATACATTTCCATTTGCGAGTGCTTCCATTGGGTTCATCGGAAACATGCTGACAATCATCTCCGCTGGACCAACTGATTCTGGCGCCTGGAAGGTATTGAGTTCGCCCAATGAAAGTGACGTTCCGGGTTGGAGGATATTGGCAACGAGTAACCCTACGCACACTGCCAAGGTGGTTGTCACCATAAAATAGACAAGCGTACTTATACCTGTCATTCCCAGATTCTTGATATTCCCTGTGCTGACTACGCCTGTTATTAGTGTTGAGAGAATGAGAGGGACTACAATTAATCTGAGACAGCGAATGAAAATGTCACCAACAGGCTTCAAATACGCTGCTTTTTCCCCAAGGATTAGACCGGCTAGTACGCCAAGGACCAGACCTATCAGTATCTTGTGATAAAGCTTCACCGTGTATTACCTCCATTTTTGCAATGTGGTGATGAACGTGATTTCACTTTTTGCACTAATAAAACGATGGCACCGTAGTATGAACAACAGTGCCATCGTTGCTACCTAAACGTGTCGAGATATGCGTACAGAGCCGGAGAACCGCCTGTATGCAAAAACATTACGTTTGTTCCTGGCGAAAAATAATCATTGCGAACCAGGTCAATCATTCCTGCCATAGCTTTGCCTGAGTAAACAGGATCAAGCAGAATGGATTCGGTCCGGGCCAGCAATTTCACTGCCTCAATCATGCTGTCAGTAGGCAGCGAATAGCCGGCACCGACATAATTGTCGAAGCAGGTAATCTGATCCGCAGGTATCTTTTCCCTGACGCCGAGTCGCTTTGCTGTCTCTACAGCCAGATTGTGAACGATTTCCTCTTGTACTTGTTTCTTTCTGCTGACGTTGATGCCTGCAATTGGTATGTTCGCGTTGGATCCGTACATGCCTACCACCATACCTGCGTGTGTCCCAGCGCTGCCGCTTGGAACAACCAGGTGGTCGATGGAGAGATTTTGAGAAAAAAGCTGGTGTTGAATCTCCAGAGCACAGGCGGCATAACCGGTTGCTCCTATTGCATTTGATGCACCGCCAGGAATGATATACGGTTTTTTACCAGTAGATTTTACTTTTTCAGAGACCTGCTCCATTTCACCAAGCATATCTGAGCCACCTGGTACAACGGTAATGCTCTTGACTCCCATCAACTGAAACAGAAAATGGTTTCCGGAACCGTTTTCCTTGTAGCTGCCGGGGACACGTTCTTCCAGGACAAGGTGGCAATCCATCCCCTCTTTAACCGCCCATGCAAGGGTGAGGCGACAATGGTTTGACTGTACGGCACCGCAGGTGATTATGGTATCTGCCCCTTTTTCCAGGGCATCGGCGATGCAATAGTCGAGTTTCCTTGTCTTGTTGCCACCGGCACAGCCCGGGAGCAAGTCGTCACGTTTGATGAAGAGGTTTATTTTGCCTCCGAGAGCTTTTGAAAAAGTTGGTACGGCCTCGATTGGTGTGGGGTCCTGCACATAGTTTCTTCTGGGGAATTGGGTGAGATTCATTGTCAGTCCTCGCGTGGATTTAGTTGATAAATACGATCGCCTCAATTTCAATGTCTGCTGCCAAGGGCAAAGCCGCTACTTGAAACGCGCTTCGTGCCGGGAAGGGTCTTGCGAAATATTGCTCGTAAACTTTGTTGATTTCCTGGAAGTCACTAATATCGGTAAGGAATACTGTCGTTTTAACTACGTCTTCAAGTCCTGCCCCCGCTGCTTCTATAACCGCTGCAAGGTTCTTGATAGTTTGGTGGGCACGAACTGAAATGGTTCCTTGAGGTATTTGTCCTGTTGATGGATCGATAGGCAATTGCCCCGATGTGAAAAGCAGGTTGCCTACCTTGATTGCTTGAGAATATGGGCCGACCGCGTCCGGAGCACTGTCTGTTTTAATCGCTTTTTTATTCGTCATTTTACCTCCATGTCACTTGTAATAGCTTAATTTGCTGCAGCTATCTTCTGATTAAAAATCTGACGACTGTCGAATGTCGACATTTATTCCATTGTATGCCAGAAGGTGTTAGGGCTGTCAAGAAGAAAAGATATTTTATGCGGTATCGTAGAATATTAATGAATTATACTGGATATATAGATAGAAAAAATGTTGGGAACGGGATACTGTGCTTTGAAGAACTCTGATACTTCGGTAAGATAAACCTCGTTGCAGTTAAGAAACATTCTTCTCCAGAATTTCATTACGCGGGAAAGTGAGTTAAGCTGAGTAATTATGCCTTGTGACACCCAGCTACTGCCATGTGCTACGTTGGTTTGACCTATTTGGTTCATCAAGCTGGACCGATAGGCGGCGAACGTCCTGTCTGCCAACTGCGGGGTGACGGTGATCAGACCGAAAAGCAGCGTTTGCAAGCGATGCCCTTAGCCAGATCTTTGGCCTGAAACTCAAAAAAAGTACGCGCAATCCGGATAAGCCATATAAATCGAGCCATTAGCAAAACAATCTTTTCGCCCAAACTCTGCGTTATGCTCAAAATTTTATCCTCGGAATATCATGTATATGCCTGCGGTAAAATTTTTCGCATGCCTTGATTTTGAACGAAAATCTAAGTTTTGCAAAAGGCTCAAATCGTTTGATATTTCATGCGATACTTGAAAATCATTCTTTCAAAAGTAGCAATAACACTGCAATTGATGCTGGTTACCACAGAGAGGCGCATGCATGATAGATTTGCGGATGCAGGAGTTGTCTGAATGGTTTCAGGCAGCGTTTACCGTCGACTTTTTTTCCGGCGCCGCCGGGGGACGGGTCCGTTATGCGCTGCAGAACAGAGAAGTGGCTCTGGGAGTCGTTGTAGTCGTCACCGGTCGATCGGAATGGCTTGAAAAATATCTGGAAGTGGCGCGTGACCTGCAAAAAAGCGAGTTTGCCGTCTGTCTCTATGACCATTTCGGCCAGGGTGGTTCCGATCGGCCGCTGCCCGACCCGCAGAAGGGGCATATCGACGACTTTTCTTTCTATGTTTCTGATCTGATTACGCTCATTGAGCAGATGACTGCCCGTTATCCGGAGCGACCGGTTGTTGTGCTCGCCCACTCCATGGGCGGTGCCATTGCCATGCTTGCACTGGCCGAGCGGCCGGGGCTGGCCGACGGCCTGATCCTTGTCTCACCGATGCTGCAGATCAATACCGGCTGTCTGTTGCCGCCGCTGCTCGGTGAGGCGCTCGCGGCTCTTATCTGTCGGTTCGGTGGTGGGGGCAGCTACGTCTGGGGCGGCGGTTCGTTTCGGGCGGACCTGCCGTTTGCCGGCAACGATTTAACCGGTGATGCCGAGCGATTTGCCCGAAACCAACAGATGATCGTCGACAGGAGCGAGCTGGCCCTGGGCAGCCCGACGTTTGGCTGGCTGCGTCAGGCGTATCGAGGTATGCGCCGGGCCAGGAGCAGCCATGATAAATTGAATTGTCCGGTTCTGCTGCTTGCTGGTTTGGACGATACGGTGGTCAGAGTGCCGGCGATGTTGTCGTTTTCCCGCCGGCTGCCACGGTGCACAGTAAAACGTTTCGCAGGTGCCCGGCACGAGGTGCTTATGGAGCATGATGAAGTGCGCGGCACGGCGATAGCCGAGATCCTCGGATTTATCGACTCGTTTGGGCAGCCGGCAGACACCGCCAGTTCAGAAGGGACAGACGGGCGACTGAGCAAGAATGGAAAATCGTCTTGACACGTCCCGTGTCGTCTGTTAAGAGCTTGATTCAGCAACAACGATTTTTTTTACCCTTGACGGACTGTACTGCATGAACCACATCCCGACGACAGCCTTGCAGTTTACGATATCCGATGCCGGCACGAAGTGTGCTGTGCTCGTACTCGTGGTCGTGGTGATTGTGATGGTGTGCGGGGCGCCGTAACGGGTAAACGATCACGAGTATCGACCCCCGTCGGCGCCGGCCGGCGGGGGTTTTTTGTTTCTCCCGCCCCGTCTTCGACGAATTATTCAGCCAAGACAGGAGGAGAACCATGGCACATCTCACCGGCGCCCAGTTGACCATCAGACTGCTGGCCAAGCAGGGCATCACCACGATAACCGGCATCCCCGGCGGCTCGATCCTGCCGCTCTACGACGCGCTTTACCGCGAAGGATCAATCCGCCACATCCTCGCCCGCCACGAGCAGGGGGCCGGTTTTATCGCCCAGGGAATGGCTCGTTCCACCGGGCGTCCGGCGGTCTGTTTCGCCACGTCCGGGCCGGGTGCGACCAATATCATCACGGCCATGGCCGATGCCTATCTCGATTCGATACCGGTCGTCTTTATCACCGGTCAGGTGCCGTTGTCGATGATCGGTACGGACGCCTTCCAGGAAGTCGATGTCTACGGTTTGAGCATCCCGATCACCAAGCATAATTACCTGGTGCGCTCTGCAGCCGAACTGCTTGAAGTGATCCCCGAGGCTTTTCACCTGGCCGTCAGCGGCCGGCCGGGACCGATTTTGATCGATATTCCCAAGGATGTGCAGAATGAGTTGATCGAATGTGCTGAACCGTTGCCCGGGGTGTTACCGAAACCGGCTGTCGCACCGTTTGAGCAATGCACACTGGAACAGGCCGTCAGTATGATCGATGCGGCGCAGCGACCGATTCTCTATCTCGGCGGCGGGGTCACCCACGGCAACGCCGGCCAGGTGGCCAGGGAATTTGCCGAAAAAGGGGGACTGCCAACGACGATGACCCTGCTCGGTCTCGGTGTGATTCCGCCGGAGCACGACCTTTATCTCGGGATGCTCGGGATGCATGCGTCGCGCTCCACAAACCTGGCGATGAACGAGTGTGATCTGCTGATCGGCGTCGGTGTTCGCTTCGATGACCGGGCCACCGGCAAGATTGCCGAATTTTGCCCCAAGGCAAAGATCATCCACATCGATATCGATCCCTGCGAGATCAGTAAACTCCGTTCCACCAATCTTGGTTTTGTCGGCGATGTGAAAGATTCCCTGGAGGCACTGCTGCCCTTGATCAGCCACAACGAGCGGCGTGAGTGGGTGCGGCGGATCGGTCGGTTGCGAGCCCAATACCCGTATTTCTGTTCGGAGCAACTTGATTTCACGAGACCGTACGGGATCGTCATGCGCGTTGCCGAAATCATCGGCGATGAAGCGATCGTCACCACTGATGTCGGCAAGCACCAGATGTGGGCGGCCCAGGTCTACCCGCTCAGTCGTACCCGGCAATTGCTGACGTCCGGTGGCCTCGGGACCATGGGATTCGGCCTGCCGGCAGCGATCGGCGCCTCGCTTGCGCATCCGGAGCGGCCGGTGGTCTGTTTTACCGGTGATGGCTCCATCCTGATGAACATTCAGGAGCTGGCGACCGTCGTTGAGCAGCGGGCCACGGTCAAGATCATCCTGCTCAACAACAAATCCCTTGGTCTGGTGCGGCAACAGCAGGGGTTGTTTTACGGCGGTAATCTGATGGCTTCGGTGTTCGAACATAACGTCGACTATCCGGCCATTGCCCGCGGTTTCGGTCTTTCCGCCTATGACGTCACTGACCCTGCGGCCTTGGATGCTACCCTGGTCAGAGCCCTGCAGTCGCCGGGTTCCTGTCTGGTCAATATACCGATTGCCATGGATGAAGACGTTTACCCGATGGTTCCGCCCGGTGCCGCCAACTCAACGATGATAGGAGATCCCCATGTACATGAATGCGCCTAGCCAGGAGGCCTCTCCGGCGTTGACCGGTATCACGGTTCTCGAAATATTGGTCAAGAACCATCCCGGCGTCATGACCCATGTCTGCAGTCTGTTCTCCCGCCGGGCTTACAATCTGGAAGGCATTGCCGTCCTGCCGATCGGCGACGGCACGCTCAGCCGCATCTGGTTGAAGGTGGCGGCGGAAAATCGTCTCGATCAGGTTGTCAAACAACTGGAAAAGCTTCAAGACGTCAGACGGGTCGAGCGGCACGGTAGCTCGCACCCGGTCTTTACCGGCATGGCGGAGCACTTCGATGTTTAACAAAAGCGGGGTCTGGCGAGGCAAATACGCTGTTTAAAGCGAACTTTCCGCCGACATTTGGCCATTCAGGGGTACAGTACGAACAGCATCGCCTGGGAAAACATAAGCCGGCCTGGTCGTTCATTGAAGCCTCCTTCTCGTGACCTTGATAGGTTTCCGAGACAGGAGGCTTCTCTGTATCAGGAACCCGTAAATTTTCGCTCCCTCTCACAAAACCGCAAGGTTCTGCCAAAAATGAGTTTCCGTAGCCAATGATTTGTTCCTGCGCGCGGTCGACAAACCAAAGACAATTGCCCCATCATTGATCAAGCCTGCCGTTAGCAGGAGCATCTCTGTTGCCCATGACCTCGTGATTCCTCGCGAGTGCGCAACGGGCATCCTTTTTCATAAAAAAATCCACCTGTCAGAAAATTGTCAGAAAGTCCGGGTATGCTGTTGGACCGAATCATCAGTGGATTGATAATTTCTTTTGCCATTGATGATTGTTTTGAGCGTCGAACCGATCATGGTTCGCTGCTCGGTTATGTGAAGGGAAAAAAGGGCCTTTCAGAATGAAAAGATACCTGACGATAGTAATCTCGCTAACCCTGTTGTTTTATTCATCCCAATTTCTGTATGCCGGCCACGAGGGACAACTGTATTGGCTGGTCGGAGACGATCAGGAGAACTTCTTTCTCTACAACACGTTCGATCTTTATCAAGGTGCAGAAAATGCAATCGACCAGGCGTGTTTGCAGGCACCGGGCATCGGTACCTTTTCAGGGGAGATAAGAGTCCCATCCTCTCTCAATTTTCCCGCTGAAAAAGCAGGATATTGCCAGAATAACAGACCGCTTGTTCCGGGAACGTTTGACGGCAACCTCTACTACGCCTTCCTTTATTGCAACGGAGATAAAAGAGAGATGATGGACGATAGCAGTTGTGAGGTCCCTTCTGCAGTTTTGGATCTTGAATCAAATCAGGGGCCTCCTTGCCTGGTTGATTAACGGATGTCTTCCCCTGTTAACAGGAAGCCGATAATGAGAAAGTCGTGTCTGCTCCTTGGTTTTCGTGTACTGAAACGGTGTGTACCGGTTCTTGCCGTTCTCACCGTGACAGCCCTTTTCCCAGGACAGACCAAGGCCTCGAGTCAGCCGTATTTGCCCGATCATGGGGTGAATTTTGCTATCGGGAATAAATACGTCGTCGAGACATACCTTGTCATTCAAGGACCCACCGCTCTCTTTGATTTTCAGCGGACCTACAACAGCACCAGCACCGAGAACGGTATTCTTGGGTACGGCTGGTCCTGCTCGCTTACGGATCGACTGAAGATCGATGGCAGCACGATAACACGGGTGCTCTCGACAGGACGGCACATCGCTTATGAGAGCGATGGCGCCGGCGGCTGGGTCAACCAACTCGGAGAAACCAGTAGGATTGTCGGTATCTCGGGCGGCTATGAACTGCAGAAAGCGAACAGATCGCTGCATACCTATGACCAGCAAGGCCGTCTTCTGCAGGTACGGCAGAGAAACGGCCATACGCAGGAATTTCATTACTCCGGTATGCAACTGACGGCAATAACCGATACGTTCGGGAAATCTCTGGGGTTTGCCTACAATGCCGACGGCAAGCTGCACACCCTGACTGGCCCCACAGGCAGTTTTACCTACTCATACCTCGATGATAATCTGGTTGCCGTTGTCCGGCCGGATGGAACTACCAGACACTACCGCTACACCGATGCTAACGATCCGCACAACCTGACCACCATTGATGACGAAGCCGGTATACGCATTACCTCCGTCGGCTATGATAGCCAAGATCGGGTGATTTCTTCCTCGTTGGCCGGTCATCGACACGTTACCATCGGGTATCCGTCGGAACTGTCGCGCACCGTCACGGACGATGGCGGCAATCTGACGACCTACCAGCTGGAGATTATCAACGGTGTTGCCCGCGTTGCCTCCTCAAGTGGTCCCGGCTGTTCGTCCTGCGGCTCGTCGGGAGCCGACAGCAGCTACACCTACACCGGCCGCCAGCAGGTGGCAAGTGTCACCAACGGCAGAGGCTACACAACCACCTACTCCTATGACGGCAACGGCAACAAAGAGGTGGTGAGTGAAGCGGTCGGTACCCCGGAGCAGCGACTTACCACCACTACCTACGATCAAACGACCAACCTGCCGACAACGATAACCCGGGATTCCGTCGGCAACCCAGGTCAGCAGTACCGTATATCAATGACCTATGATACGGATGGTAATCTTCTCACCAGGAGTGAATCCGGTTATGACGGTCTCTCGCCAAGCACCAGGACAACCACTTTTACCTATACCAGTTACGGCCGGGTGGAGACCATAGACGGCCCTCGCACCGATGTTGTCGATGTCACCACGTTTGGCTACTATCCCAATACGGAAGCGTCCGGGCTGAACCGGGGACACCTGCAGACGGTGACAAACGCCCTCGGCCAGACGGTTACCTACGGTGATTACAACGCGTTGGGAAAACCGGAAAGCATTAGGGATGCAAACCAGGTGTCGACCACCCTCACGTACGATGCGTTCGGCCGGGTCACCAGCCGAACCATCGGGGCACGGACCACTGTCTACCACTATGACGCTGCCGGTCGTCTCGATCTTGTCAGCTTGCCGGGTGGCCGTGCCCTTGAGTATCACTACACGCCTGACGGCCTGCTGGACCGCATTGTCGATAGTGGTGGCAACTACCTGAAGTATGAATACGACCCGGTCAGCGGAAACATCGCCAAACGGACCATCCGTGCCGCGGACCATACACTGACCGCCGAGATCAGCTACCAGTACGACGAGTTCGGGCGTTTGCAAAAAGAGATCCATCCGGATGGTGATGGTTCGTTCACCGAGCGAAGCTATGATGAGGCCGGCAACCTCGTCAGTCTGATCAATGAGTTGGGCAGGGAAACGACCTCCGTCTATGACGGGCTGGATCGGCTGACCGCCCTGATCCGACCGGGAGCGGTAACCACCGGGTTTGCCTATGACGTCCATGATAATGAGCGGGAAGTGGTTGACGACAACGGTATCACAACCGTTTTCAGCTACAACGATTTCGGCCGGAAAGTCGAGGAGCAGAGCCCGGATCGGGGCACCATCCTCTTCAGCTACGACGAGGCCGACAATCTCATTGCCAGGACCGACGGCAATCAGGTCACCACCGTCTACGACTACGATGCTCTCAACCGGCTGGTAGCGAAAAGCTATCCCCATCCTCAAAACAATGTCACCTACCATTATGATCAGGGGGTAAACGGTATCGGCAAACTGACCGGCATGACCGACGGCACCGGAACGTCTTCCTATACCTACAACCACCATGGCGAACTGACCGAGGAGATCAGAACCACGCAGGGGTATTCGGCAGTCGTCGGCTACGGATACAACGACCATGGCGAGCTGACCTCACTGACCTACCCGGGAGGCCGGGTTGTGTCCTATATCCGGGATAACGACGGCGCCATCACCAGCGTTGTCGCAACCGATCGGGGAGACAGCGTAACCATTGCCGAAGCCATTGACCACACCCCCTTCGGGCCGTTGACCTCGATGGAGCTGGGAAACAGTTTGCACGTTTCCCGGGCCTATGATCTGCATTATCGGCTGAGCAGCGCTGCCGCCGGAGCAGTGATGCAGCGTAACTATTCCTATCTGGTGACCGGTGAAATCGAGACCATCACCGACACCATTTCCCCGGTCAGTTCTCAGACATTTGCCTACAACGACCTCGGCATGTTGGTGGCGGCCTCCGGCGGATATGGTGAACTTTCCTATACCCTTGACGGGATGGGCAACCGATTGACCAAAACATCCGATAGCGGTGCAGAGACATATAGCTACCGTGCCGGCAGCAATCAGCTTGAACAGATAGGTGGTATCGACCCCGTCCCGCTTTCCTACGACGATGCGGGCAACACGCTGACCAAAGGGAATCTGAACTTTACCTGGGATGACGAGAATCGGCTTGTTGCGGTTACCGATGGCGCTCTGCAGCTCGGTTCCTATGGTTTTGACGGTAACAATCTACGCACCGTGAAAAGCACTGCCAGCGGAACTGAACTCTTTATCTATGACATCGCCGGCAATGTGCTGGCAAAGTTGTCCTCTTCAGGCGCGATACGCGAGGAATACATCTACCTGAACGGTGAACGCTTGGCGGTCTTTGACCATTCGCCTGGCGAAGCAGATCTCCAGCAGGTGATTGCTGCATTGCAGATTGTAAGCGGAAAACCGAACTCGCTGGCGGTAGATGTTACTGGAAACACGATCATAGGTCTGGAAGATGCGATTCAACCGCTTGCCGAAAGTGTCGCCAATAGCGACGTTCAGCTGTACTATTACCTGACGGACCATCTGGGAACAGTGCAGCATGTCGTTGATGAGAATGGTCAGATCGTGTGGGCCGGCGAGTATCTTCCCTTTGGAGAAGTGGTGATCACTGCATCAACAAAGCATAACGATTTTCGGTTTCCCGGCCAGTCTTTTGATGTTGAAACCGGGTTGCATTATAACTGGCACAGATATTACGATCCCGAAACAGGCAGGTATATCTCTGCTGATCCTATTGGGCTTACTGGGTGAATTAATGTGTATGCTTATGTTGGGGGGGATCCGATTAACTGGGTGGATCTTGAGGGGCTTCTTGGATACGCAGACCCAAATTGGGATTATACAAAAGGTGAGAAACATAATTCTGGGCCGATTCTCGACTTCAAAATTCCCGAGAGAGGTCCGTTTGGTAACAGATGTGGAGCAGAAGGATCATATGGAGCGACATGGATTCCAGATATTACTCCCCGGGCGTGCCAAAAACACGATGACTGCTATGATCAATGTGCTAGAAATTGCTCCGGAATGTGGTGCAAGTCAGTGTGCGATTTAAAATTAGGAGTAAGCAATTCTCCATACGGAGGAGCAACCTTGTACTTTGGAAAAGATGCATATGAAAGCGCAAAAGAAAAATATGGTTGTAATGAATGCAAAAAATAAGCTGGATATCAATCTACTGAGAGCATTGTTGATCACCTTTGGTTTTGTGAGCGTTATCGGACTGATATGGTATTCTAACACGTTGAGCAAGGTAACATATATTTGCGGCATTACTTCGTGTATAGCTGCATTTTCTCTCGGTTTCATTAAATTCAGTACGAAAGGCTCTGCTATTCGCACGTTGATCATTATCGTTCTGTCCGCGATAGGAATTTTAGCATCTATGATCAGGATCTATCATGACTCAAACATGCTAAGAGACATTTGGGGTGCTATTCCCCATTTCTTATCACTTTTTCTTTTTGTAGCCGTTTTGGTAATTGTCTTAAGATCAAATAATTAGGTTTTACCTAGGAGACTTTGTTTTATTGTTGAAGGGAAAAGCACTAATCCATTGGCATTCTCTTGTTTTTATCTAACTAGCATCGCGCAGACTAAGGGCCATACTCGCCAGACCGAGAAGGCTGGAGTGTGTCAAGTGGAATATCGCATAAGGAATTTTGCGTTATAATTCCTCAGAAATGTAATCTTGACGTGATTTCTTATCAAAGGAAAACAAATTCTTAGGGAAAGATTGGGCATCGTGATATCTTGGCCTATTTTTTGTGATCTGGAGACTGGGTGGCATATTGCTGCTGATCCTATTGTTTTGGCAGTTGGAATAAACCTATATGCTGATATGGATAACGAACCGATCAACCAGTATGATCTATAAAGACTAAAAAAGTTCTGTGTTCCAATGATTCATTCTCCTACACAAGAAATAGCTTCTTTTTGATCCAAAGAAATTCATCAAATGTTCCTCAACTGGTTAAAGAATATGTGAATGACTATTTATGATCAAATGTTCCCAATGGCATGCATGGAACATCCATCGTTTCAGAAATGTCGGATCCGGTGACAGCAATAAAGATCAATCATGTATAAATACCTTTTATTAGTATCTTTATCGATTACTTTGATTTTCTCCTTTTTCCCTACAACGTGTTTCAGCAGGGGACATATTGGGGCGAGTGGAGCATGCTATGGGGATCATTATTTTTTTGAAACAATTGAGCCGGTTGCTAACCCAAGGATGTGCTACAATCTCACGATTGGAGGTTTTGTATCGGCAGAGTATTATTTTCTTAATCCGTTAAGCACGAAAAAAGGCTTATATCAGATCGTAGAGCTTGATGTCTATGAATGGATAGACGGTACGTGGGTTCATGAAAATTGGTGGCGTGCGTACACAGAGCAACCCTATATTGATGAGATGGTCGCTACGCTGGCACAATACGGTTTTTCACCCAACTCCCACCCCAATCAGGTTTTACCGGATGGTTGTCCTTGTATGGGACCTGATGAGGACAGATTGGAAGAGGCCATTGCCAAATGTGCTCCTGGTGAACTTGCATTTTATAGTGAAGAAGAATGCAAGGGAGTTTGCGCGGCCCAAAATCTGGGTCCGCCTGATGATTGCAGCGAAAAATGAAACCGGCAAAGGCGGCTTGATTTGGCGTTTGCCTAACATAAAAATTGCCTCTGTTATGTAAAGGAGCAGCGATAATTTGTATTGGCAAAGGCGATTTTTCGAGCAGGGCACGTTCGTATCTGCACTCGTAGCGTGCGCCAAACCGCGTACGGGTCAGCTAGACATGATCAGGGAACGATGATAATTGATCGTGTCAGCGCTCTCTTTCCCCCCGCCTTATATTGAAAACCAGGATGAGCAGCAGGCAGGCGGTGGCGCTGAGTTCAACGACGAGAGGTGCCGGAATGATCAGCAGGAAGGCAAGGATCAGCAGTATCGGGCGAAGCAGCCAGGAGATCCGGTTTTCCATGCATCCTTGCAGCGCGCAGGTAAAGGCGTACATGCCGAACAGCGCAAACAGCGATATCTTCAAAATTTCCGGCCAACTGCCGCCGATAATCGGGGTATAGGCAAAGAGCAGTGGGATGATGTAGAGTCCCTTGGCGATCTTCCAAGACTGCATACCCGTGGCCATTGGCGGAGTACCGGCGATGGCCGCCCCGGTAAAGGCGGCCAGGCAGACCGGCGGTGTAACGTTTGAGTCCTGGCTGAGCCAGAAAATGATCATGTGCGCGGACAGCAATGCAAACATTGCCGATTGCGGTGACAGGGCCATTTCCCTGACGGTGCCGAGCAGATCCAGCGGTACCAGGTCGAGCAGATGACGGGCCTGTTCCGCTGACATCGGCTGGCTGAGCAACGCGAGTTGGTCGGGAATGGCGATCATCAGCACGGCCTTGACTTCTTCGGACAGTGCGCCGGCGGCGATGATCTCGACAATCTTGGCATCGGCGATCAGGTTGAACAGGGCCGGTGCTGATAGGGTACCGAGTACGATATAGGCCGCCGTTACCGGCAGTCCCATGCCGAGGACCAGTGAGGCCAGGGCAATCAAGGCTATGGCGATGATCAGGCTGTTGCCCGACCAATTGGTGATCATCAGTGAGAAGGTGTTGCCGATGCCGGTAGTGGCGATCACGTTGACGACCAGCCCGACGCTGCAGAGCAGGATGGCCGTCATCACCATGTTGCGGGCGCCGAGGGCGAGTGCTTCGCAGATGCCGCGCGGTCCCATCCGATTCGGCGTGATCCACGAAGAGGCGATTACGGCGACGATGCTGATGCCAGCGGCATAGGTCGGCGTGAACCCGTAAATAAGCAGGCCGATCAAGACCGAGATCGGTACCAGGAACGGCAGGCCGCCGGTCTTGATGACCTCGAGCACCTTCAGGTCCTCATCCTGGGAAGCCTGAAGACCAATCCGTTTCGCTTCGACCCGGACGAAGAAGCCGACCGTGGCGAAATACAAGATAGCTGGCAGCGCGGCATAGAGCACGATGGTGGTGTAGGGAATCTGGGTATAGCTGGCCATAACAAACGCGCCGGCGCCCATGATCGGCGGCATCAGCTGGCCGCCGGTTGAGGCCGCTGCTTCGATGCCGGCGGCGAATTTGCCGTTGAACCCGGCCCGTTTCATGAGCGGGATGGTAATGACCCCCGTGGAGGCGGTATTGGCCACCGCCGAGCCGGAGATGGTTCCGGTCAGTCCCGAGGCGAAGACGGCCACCAGACCTGGTCCGCCAATCAATCGTCCGGCCGCAGCCCGCGCCAAGTTGATGACAAACTCACCGGCGCCGGAGCGCAGCAGGAAGGCGCCGAAGAGAATGAACATGAAGACGAACGATGAGGAAATACGCGCAATCCCGCCGAAGAGCCCGTCATCGCCGTAAACGGAGCGAAACAGGATGGTCTCCGGGGACAGACCGCTGAACTTGAAGACCCCGCCGATCATGCTGCCCCACCAGCCGACATAGGTCAGAGCGAGGACAATCAGGACCGGGATGATCCAGCCGGTGGTCCGCCGGGTGAACTCGATGGCCGTAAGGATCAATAACGTGCCGGCAATCCACTCAGCCCTACTCAGGTGGACTCCCCGGGCATAGATGGCATCTTCCATAGCGATCATGTAGACGGCACAGACGGCGGCCACGATACCGATCGTTACGTCGAGAATCAAGAACGGGATCCGTTTCGGTGCTGAGGCCGAGTCGGGACGGGCTGGATAGACCAGGGCACAGAGCAGGGCAAAGCCGGCGAAATGCAGGGCGTTCTGCCAGAGAGTCGGCAACAGCGCGAAGATGTTGAAATAGATATGGAGCAGCGAAACGAGGACGCCAAGGTAAAAGATGACCTGCTCCTTGTTTGTCACTGACCGCTGCAGTTCCTGCTCGCTCTGCACGTGCAACTCCACTCTCAAAGAAAAGAGGGTGCCCGCCGTCTAAGCAGGCGGGCACCGATTTTGAATATTACTGAGGTAACAAGCGCGGCGGGATAGTCAGCCCCGCTTCCTGGAAATAGCGGGCGGCGCCGGGGTGCAGGGGCATCGGCAGGCCGGCCAGTGCGCTTTCCAGCGACATTGCCTCGGTCGCCTTGTGAATGGCATTGAGAAAGGGCAGGTTTTCGTAAATGGTTTTGGTGATCTGGTAGACGGCATCTTCGTCTAAATCGGCCCGCACGGCAAGGAAGTTCGGCTGGGCGATGGTCTGCAGATCTTTCTCCTGGCCGGGGTAGGAGCCGGCTTTGATGATGTACGGCGTCCAGAGCTCCAGGCCACCGTCGGCTTTAAGCACCTGTTCGTCGGTGAACTCGAGTTGCTTGATATCGGTTCCCATGGCGGCGAAGGCCTGGGTCACGGCACCTGCCGGAACCCCGGCGGGAGTGCTCATGCCGGCGATCTGGCCATTCTGCAGTGCTTCGGCACTCGGGCTGTAGCCGACATAGACCAGCTCATAGTCCTTGTCGATATCAACGCCGAGATTCTGCAGCAACAACTTGTTGGAGCCGATGGTTCCGGAGTTCTTGGTGCCGAGGGCCATGCGCTCACCTTTCAGCGATACCATATCTTCGATGGTGCCGGTGGCCGCTTTGTCCGCTCGAACGACGAAGTGCTCGACGTTTTGCCAGAGCATGGTGACCGAGCGCAGCTCTTTCTGCGGGCCTTCTTTTTCGAAATCGCCTTTGCCGTTCCAGGCATAGTAGCCGTAAAGTCCCTGCAGGATGGCGAATTGGACTTCGTTGTCACGGAGCAGCTTGATGTTTTCTCCGGAGCCGGCTGAAGTAATGGCGGAAATGCCGATATTCTGCTTCGGTTGCAGTTTGACTTTGGTCAGTGTGGCGATAGCAACGCCTACCGGATAATAGGTCCCGCCGGTGCTGGCGGTAGCCATTAAGTAGCTACGTTCGTCGGCCGCCTGAACAGCGATTGCCGAGAAGACGCCGAGCGTCAGAGCGGCGACGGCAAGTCGACACAAGGATTTTTTCAGGTTCATGGCACGCTCCTTTGCAGAAGTAGTTTCGAGGAAGCGGGGTCAGGCGTGACTTGTAGACAAACGGCAGATTGTTCGTCTACAAGTCAGGACCTCGCTTTTCTCAAGAGGGTGAACGCCGCGAAGAAGCTGCGGCTTGGCTGTTTACTATGCTGCAATACGGACAGAATTTCAACAGGATTGTGAGGGGAGCGGCTTCAGGCGGCAGCCGGTCGAGCGTTGACCAGTAGGCTGGCATTCTCCAGCCAGGCAATATGATCATTCGGTTGGTGGAGGAGCTTTTCGATGTCGGTGATGTCCAACTTTTCCACACCGATCAGGCGGCAGGTCTGCTCGTCAAGCGCGGTGACCAGCGCGATGCGAATACGCCGAGTCTTGCTCTGCATGGCCAGTGCCGTACCGCCATTACCTTCGTAATGGGCAGATAACCGGTCAAAAGCGCCGGCGAAGCCGTCGGTGGTGAACCACGGCAGAAAGGTCTGCGAGCCGATACCGTCCCGACATTGGGCAAAGGCAACCAGGAGACCGCCGTCACGAACAAAGGCGGCACTGTTATGCAGGGCCTTGTGAGCCTGGATAAAGTTGATGTCCTTCGGAAACCCGCCGCAGGAGGCGATGACGATATCCTGTGGCGGGATGTCGACTTCAAAGGCACGGGCATGATGGCTGCAGGCTTGGTGGTAGAGATCTCTGCCCGGACCGATGAGAAAGTCACAGATGTTGCCGTGGCTGTCCTGCAGGCCATGGATGGCAAGTGCGGCCGGCAGATGGTCTTCGATGTTAAAGAGGTCGTCTGCGATCGGATTGCCCTCTATGATTCCGGGGTGACAGCGGGATGCGAGTTGTCGCTGCCGGTGATCGAGAAAGAGGCCGTGGTTGCGGTAAATGGCCGCTCGCTCGCCGCAACCGGGGAAGATCAGTTTCCGGCCGCCGCCGTAACCGGCGAAATAGTGGTGGCAGATCGGCCCCATGGTAATCACCGCCGATGCCTGCAGCAGATCGCTGCGCAACCGGATCGGCGTGCCCCGGCCGGTCGTGCCGCATTCGGTGAATAGGTCGATATCGTCGCAATCGTGATGGGTGAACTGCCAGTCTCGAAACAGGCTGCCGTAGCACTGCAGGCTTTCCTCGTCGTTTTGCCGGGAATGGGTGCCGTAGGCGATGACAATCGGAAAGGGCTTATTGAGGCCGCGGATCTCATTGATCACCGCGACGGTGATCGGTAGATAATTGGGATAGGCGCAGAGCCTTGTCCTATCGGTTACCACCAGTATCGGCTGGGACAGATCAAGGCCGGCCTGGTTAATGCCGTCGGTTAGTAGTCGGCGATAGCGGTCCGGAGTCATCAGCGGCTGCGGGTCGTCAGGCCGCAAGAGCATGGTGCCTGTCGGCAGGGTCAGCGTGAGACCGTCGCCGCCATAGGGTACTCGGACGGGAGTCGGTGCGGACAGGTGCTCAGTCGGTTTCGCATCGCTTGGCATACCGTGCTTCCTCCCGGTAGTATTCGGGGAAACCGAGAACGTCTTTGACATGTTCGAAATCGGCCAGGCCCGACGGATGACTGCCGCCGGCGAGATCGACCAGGGCCGCTTCAACCGCGCTGACCATGGCCTGAAGCAGCGTCAGAGGGTAGGCGGCGATGGCAAAGCCGAGTCGCTGCAATTCACCTTTAGGCAGCAGCGGGGTGAGACCGTGCTCGATCTGATTGGCCATTTTCAAGCCCGGAACGGTGTCGCAGAACAGCTGCATCTCCTCGATTGACTGCGGGGCCTCGAGAAAGAGCAGATCGGCCCCGAGATCGTGAAAGGTTCGCATCCGACGCAAGGCCTCGTCGAGGCCGGCCGGGCCGCGGGCATCGGTGCGGGCCATAATCAGGATGTCGGCCCCTTCATTGCGGGCATCGACCGCTGCCCGGATGCGCAGACAAGCTTCGTCGAAGGAGACGATCTGTTTGCCTTTCGTGTGACCGCATCGTTTCGGTGAAAGCTGATCTTCGATCATGATACAGGCCAGGCCGGCGGCTGCGTAGTCGCGGACCGTCCGCTTGATATTCAGCGCATTGCCGTACCCGGTGTCCCCATCGCCAAGTACCGGAATGGTCACCGCGTGGCAGATGGTTCGTGCCTGGTCGAGCATTTCGCCAAAGGAGATCAGACCGGTATCCGGCATCGCCAGACGGGCGGCGGACACCGCAAAACCGCTCATGAAGGTGGCCGGAAAGGCGGCACGTTCGATGAGCCGTGCGGACAGTGCGTCATGACAGCAGGGCATGACGAGCAATTCTCGGTTGGCGAGCAGGGTGCGTAGCGCGGCGGCAGGAGATGTCATGGTCGCCTCAGAGCTTGAACGGGATATAGAGAACGATATCGGGGATCAGGTAAAGCGCGACGACCGTACCGAACATGATCAGCATGAACGGCCAGACTCCTCTGAGCACTTCGGCCAGCGGAACCTGGGCGACCGCCTGGATAATGAAGAGATTCATGCCGACCGGCGGGGTAATCAGCGCACATTCGATCATCACTACAAAGAGGATGCCGAACCAGATCGGATCGATCATCATCGCGTTCAGGGCCGGAAAGAGGACCGGAACCATGATCAGCAGCATGGAAATCGACTCGAGAAAGAAACCGATGACCAACAGCACCAGGCAGACCACCAGGATGAACAGGGCAGGTTCATTGATATTGGTGGTGATCGCCGTCGAGATCTCCTGCGGAATGCGGTAGAGGGTGATGGCCTTGCCGAAAAGCTTGGCCCCGGCGATGATCAAAAAGATGGTAACCGTGGTGACCATCGATTCCGAGACGGCCAGCTTTAGTTTCTGCCAGGTCATGGTGCGCAGCGCGAAGACGATGACCAATGCCAGCGCAAAGCCGACGCCGGCGGATTCGGTCGGAGTAAAAACACCGAGGTAGATGCCGCCGATGACGACGACTGCCAGCAGCAGCGTCGGCAGCGCGCGAAAACTGGTTTGCCAGCGCTGCGACCAGGTAGCCTTGGGACTCGGCTGATAGTTTTTGTCAAACAGCGAGTAGCCGATGCTGAACAGAATGAACAGTGCGGTTAGCAGCAGGCCGGGCCCGACTCCGGCCATGAACAATTTAACGATCGATTCCTCGGTGATGACTCCATAGAGGATCAGCGGTATGGACGGTGGGATGAGAATGCCGAGGGTGCCGCCGGCAGCGAGCAGACCGAGGACGAACGGCCGGCTGTAGCCGCGTTGAATCATTTCCGGAATGGCCACCGTGGCAATCGTTGCCGCCGTGGCCACCGATGAGCCGGAGATGGCGGAGAACAGCGCGCAGCTGAGAATCGTCGCAATACCGAGTCCGCCCGGTAAATGACCGACCCAGGACTGGACGGCGTTGAACAGGTCTTTGCCGACACCCCCCTTGAGCAGGATATTTGACATCAGCAGGAAGAGCGGTACGGCCAGCAGCACGAAACTGTCGGCCGCACTGTACAGGGCCTGCGGTACCATGACGACGCTGATGTCTTTGAGCCAGAGCAGCAGCAGACCGAGACCGCCGAGGGCAAAGGCCACCGGCACCCGGATAAACAGGAGCAGCAGCAGGGAAAGAAGAATCAGTGCGGCAGTCATGTGCGGGTAATCAGTGATGAGAAGCAGAAATATCGGTGCTGCCACCGAGCGTCCTGATCAATTCGGTCACGGCCTGCAGGAGCAGGAGGCCGAATCCGATCGGGATGGCAAGTTCGGTCAGCCAGGACGGCACGGCCAGCATGGACGAACTGGCCCGACCGATGCGGATCGAATCGATGGCGATCCCGGCGCCGAAATAGACGGCAACCAGGCAGAAGATAATGATCACCAGCAGGGCCAGTGATTCGCACCAGCGCCGCAGCCTCGGCCCGCTGGCGCGAACGATGATATCAATGGCGATCAGCTGTCGTCTTCTCAGGACATGGGCGGCGGCCAGATAGGTCGCCCAGATCTGAAGGAAACGTGACAGTTCCTCGCTCCAGACGGTCGGCGAGAGAAAGACATAGCGGGCGACCACTTCATATACGATGAAGATGCCGATCACAAAAAACATCCAGCCAGCTAATCGGCCGGCTGCATCACTGATCTTATCGATTGGTGCGAGCATTGATCTGCGAGGCGGGACAGGAGACGATCGGTCCCCCGTCCCGGTGGCGATTAAAGCTGACGGGCCGCGTCAACGAGTTGCCGGCCAAGCGGTCCGGCGTTCTTGATATAGTCGGCAATTACCGGTTCGGCTAGTTTCTGCCATTCCTGCAATTCCTCGTCGGTCAGCTCGACGATATTCATTTTATCGCTGACAAAGGCAAAGGCATCGGCTTCCAGTTGGTTCATCTGGTCGCGCAACTGTTGTTCCACTTTGGCTGCCGCGGTTTCCACGACCTGACGATGCTCGTCGGACAGTCCCTGCCAGGTCTTTTCGTTGATCAACACGACGAATTCGATGTCGACCATGCTTTTGGTAGCGGTCAGGGAACTCATGACTTCGAACATCTTGCGCTCTTTGACCGCGGTAACGCCGGTCAGGCCGACATCGACAGTACCGCGCTGGTAGGCGAGGAATTGTTCGGAGCCGGAAATGGCGGTCGGGGCACCACCGGCAGCCTCGACCAGAGAGCCGAGAGTCTTGCTGAAGATCCGGACTTTTTTGCCGGTCAGGTCGGAAGGCAGGCGGATCGGGTCGTCATTGTTGATGATGACCGCCCCGCCGTAGGCTTGCCACCAGAGGATCCGGGCGCCGGTCTGCAGGACTGCGTCGTCGATCGGCTGTCGCACCGGGCTGCCTTTCTGCACCGCCTTCTGCAGCGCTTTCTCGCTGGCGAAGAGAAACGGCACATAAAACAGTTCAACGGCAGGGATCGTGCCGGCAAACTGGGTCAGCGGCACGACGCCCATTTCGACGGCGCCGGAAGCTACCGCCTGCGGTACTTCTTTATCTTTGTACAGTTGGGCGGACGGGTAGATCTCCACTTTGATCTCGCCGTCGGTCGCCTGCGCTACTTCGTCGGCGAAGGCGGCAACGTTTTTGCCGAGGTGGTGACTTTCCGGCAACTGCAAGGTCAAGCGCAGAACTTTTTCGGCTGAACAGGGCTGCGTGCCGAACATGAGCAGCAGCGCGGCGCAGCAGAAGGTGAAGGTGATCCTATGCATGTCTCTCTCCTTTTCCGATACGATTGTTGTTTAAGCCAGAGAAGCGGTAGCACGATTGAGATATAAGCATCTCAGGCAACGTGCAGTCAAGAGTATTCGACGCTCTTGCCAGACACCGGCGGGACAAGATCAGGCCAGGTTCTGATTCCGGTTGAATCCCCGTGACATTTATCTATTCGATTCGGCTAATTGTCTGCAAACGGCAGAAAATATCGCGGCAGATAGTGAATTTTCGACATAATGATCGGTCTCAAAATTGATATTTTGTGGTACAATGTCAGATTGATGTTTTCGGTTGCTCAACCACCATCTGCGAGAAAAGGAGCATCACGTGGCGCACGAAACGAAACAAAATTTGGCCCGGGAGTTTGCTGCAATCGTCGGTGATGACGAAGTGATGACCGGTGAAACCGACCTGCACGCCTACTCCTATGATGCGGCGGTGCTCGATCCGGTGGTTCCCTCCTACGTCGTGCGGCCGCAGACCACGGAGGCTCTCGGCCAGATCGTGCGACTGTGCAACGAGAACGGGTTGCCGCTGACGGTACGCGGTGCCGGCACCAACCTGTCCGGCGGCACCATTCCCCATCCCGGCGGTGTGGTGGTTCTTACTAACAGACTCAATCGCATCCTGGAGATCAATGAAGAGGATCTCTACGCCGTCGTGGAACCGGGCGTGATCACGTCCCGATTGGCTGCCGAGGTGGCATCTCGCGGGCTGTTCTATCCCCCCGATCCCGGCAGTCAGACCGTCTCTACCCTCGGCGGCAACGTCGCCGAGAATGCCGGCGGTCTGCGCGGTCTCAAGTATGGTGTTACCAAAGACTATGTGATGGGAATCGAGTTTTTCGATGTGGACGGCACCCTGGTCAAAGGCGGATCGAGAACGGTCAAGTGCGTGACCGGTCTCAATCTGCCCGGTCTTATGGTCGGCTCCGAGGGGACGCTTGGGGTGTTCAGCAAGATTATCCTGAAGCTGATCCCGCCGCCTCGGGCAGCCCGCTCGATGATGGCCGTTTTCGGGACGATCAAGGCCGCCTCGGAGACGGTGGCGGCGATTATCGCCGCCAAGATCGTACCGGCCACATTGGAGCTGATGGATAATTTTACGATTCGCACCGTCGAGAGTTTCCGCAAGGCCGGCCTGCCCACCGAAGCAGCCGCCCTGTTGCTCATCGAGGTGGACGGTCACCCCGCCCAGGTTGAAGATGAAGCCGTCCAGGTCGAACGGATTTGCCGGGAAAACGGGGCGGAAGATCTGACCGTGGCGCGCGACAGCGCCGAGCGGGACATCATCTGGCAGGCCCGACGTGATGCGCTGCCGGCTCTGGCCAAGCTCAAGCCGTCCTGTGTTCTTGAGGATGCCACCGTGCCGCGGTCCAAGATTCCGGCGATGATCGAGGCGCTGACCGAGATCAGTAAAGAGTATAACCTGCCGATCGGCACCTTCGGGCATGCCGGTGACGGCAACCTGCACCCGACCATTCTGACGGACCGCCGTGACAAGGTGGAATGGCAGCGGGTCGAGCAGGCCATCACCGCCATTTTCGAACGAGCCGTGCAATTGGACGGCACCCTGTCCGGCGAACACGGCATCGGCATTGCCAAGGCCCGCTTCATGGAACGGGAAGTCGGTGCTGGCACGCTGGCCTACAGCCGCCGGTTGAAGATGGCTGTCGATCCGAAGAATATTCTTAATCCCGGTAAAATGGTCTAAGGCGAGGACCAGGCGATGGCCGATATTCACCAATTAGCTCAGCAATTCAAGGAACTCGACGACCAATTGGTCAACTGCATGCGTTGCGGCATGTGCCAGGCGGTCTGCCCAGTGTTCAGCGAAACCGGCCGGGAGGTCGATGTAACCCGGGGCAAGCTGGCCCTGCTCGACTGTCTGGCCGATGAGTTGCTCCGCGATGCCGACGGAGTCAACGCCACGCTCAGCCGTTGCCTGCTCTGCGGCACTTGTGAGGCCAATTGCCCGAGCGGGGTCAAGGTGCTCGATATTTTTCTGAAGGCCCGCGCGATTATGACCGGCTATTATGGCCTGCACCCGGCCAAGCGGGCGATTTTTCGCGGCATGCTGGCCAATCCGCGACTGTTCAATGCACTGACCGCGATTGGTTCGCGTTTTCAGGGGCTGTTCACGAAAAAGGTTGACGACCTGCTCGGCTCTTCCTGTGCCCGATTCAATGCACCGTTGATTGCTGACCGGCACTTCAATTCACTGGCCACGACGCCGTTTCGTAAACATGTTGCCAGCCTGGACACGGCAGCGGGATCGAGCGGCCTGCGCGTTGCCTTTTTTCCGGGCTGCGTGGTCGACAAGATGTATCCTGCCATCGGTGATGCCACCCTGAAAGTGCTCAAGCATCACGGCGTCGGCGTTTTTCTGCCGGAAAACCAGGCCTGCTGCGGCATCCCGGTGTTGTCAAGCGGCGATCGTCAGGGCTTCAACCGACTTGTTGAGATCAATATCGACCGGTTTGCCGGGGCCGCCTTTGATGCACTCGTTACTCCATGCGCCTCCTGTACCTCAACCATCAAAGAACTCTGGCCGCGGCTCTACGACGGTGGGAAGGTCAACACTGAGGCTATCCGGCTAATTGGTGACAAGACGATGGATATCAGCCAGTTTCTCGTCGATCACTGCGGCGTTGCAGCAAGCGGCGAACAGCCGGACAGGGGAACGGCCGCAGTTACCTACCATGATCCCTGTCACCTGAAGAACAGCCTCGGTATTACCGCTCAGCCGAGAACGGTTATCAAAGCCTCGAACGTGCCGCTAATCGAGATGCAGGAGGCTGGTGTCTGCTGCGGCTGCGGTGGAACCTTCAACCTTTTTCACTACGAAATGTCCAGGAAGATCGGTGGCCGTAAAGCCGATCATATCGAATCCTCGACAGCCAAAACCGTGGCCACCAGCTGCCCGGCCTGCATGATGCAGATCACCGATCTGCTGTCCCATCGAAAGAGCGGCATCAAAGTCCGGCATGTCATCGAACTATACGCTGACAGTTTATGAATTTATGACTATCCTCTTACGTTGGAACTGCTTTTGCCGGTGGACCGCTGCTCCAGACCGGCCGTTTTCAGATAGCCAATTATAGGAAACAACTGCCATGCCAAATAATCTGTATATCACCGCCACCGAAGAGCGTAGCGGTAAATCGGTCGTCGTGCTCGGCATCATGCAGATGCTCAAAAAAGAGGTGCATCGGGTCGCTTTCTTTCGGCCGATTATCAGCGATCCGACCGGGAAACAGGATGATCCGGATATCTCGCTGGTGAGCGGGTACTTCAAGCTGCAGATCAACTACGAAGACAGTTTCGGCTGTACACTTCGCGATGCCTACCATTTGATCAATACCGGCCGGGAAGACGACCTTCACGACCTGATCCTGAAAAAATACAAAAAACTCGAAGATAACTATGATTTCGTGCTCATCGAGGGGACTGACTATCGGGGGAACGATACCACATTCGAGCTTGAGATCAACGCTGACATCGCCGCTAACCTCGGGGCGCCGGTAATCCTGATCTCGTCGGGCCGTAAGAAAACCGCGGATGAAATGATCCGCCAGGTGCAGGCCTCGATCGATGCCCATAAGGAAAAGGGGCTGACCCTGGTCGCCTCGATCATCAACCGGGCTCCGGAAGGCGTTACCGCCGAGACCATCAGTGAAATCAGAAAGCAGGTCCACCCGGATGAAGGGTTGCCGTTCTATGTGATGCCGGAGAACAGCGACCTGGCCAACCCGACCATCGGCGACGTCAAGCGTTGGCTCAATGCCAGCATCATGTATGGGGCGTCCGGCATGAATGCGAAGATCGGCGACTATATCGTGGCGGCGATGCGGGTCGAGCATTTTCTGGAGTACATGAAGCCCGGCTGCCTGGTGATAACGCCCGGAGATCGGTCCGATATCATTCTTGCCTGCCTGTCGGCACGTTCTTCCACGTCTTATCCAGAGGTGTCCGGGCTCGTGCTCACCGGCGGGTTGGTGCCGTACGAGAGCGTCAGGAAACTGATTGAAGGCTGGTCCGGGGCGCCAATCCCTATCCTCTGCGTGCAGGGGCATACGTATCTGGTCGTCCAGCAGTTGAATGAACTCTACGCCCATATCGAGCCGAACGATTCGCAACGGATCGCGACAGCACTCGGTTTTTTCTCCAAGTATGTCAAAATTCAGGAGCTCAGTGAGCACGTGATCTCGTCCAAGCCGAACCGGATTACTCCGAAAATGTTCGAGTATGCGATGATGGAACGGGCCGCCGAAGACCGACAGCGTATCGTATTGCCGGAAGGGACATGTGAGAGAATCCTGCGGGCAGCCGATATTTTGCTGCGCCGCGGTGTTGCCGATCTGACCATACTCGGTCGCGAACAGCAGGTGCGAGCTCTGGCGGCGGCCAACGGCCTGGATCTGACCTTTGTCGAAGTTATCGATCCGCAGGTCAGCCCGATGCTCGAACCGTTTGTCAAGGAGTACCTGCACTTGCGCCAGCATAAAGGTGTGATCGAGGATATGGCACGGGACCGGATGTCGGACCCGACCTATTTCGGCACGATGATGGTCTACAAAGGGTATGCCGACGGCATGGTGTCCGGGGCATTAAACACCACGGCCCACACGGTGCGGCCGGCCTTCGAATTCATCAAGGCGAAACCCGGGTTCACTATCGTTTCCTCGGTTTTTTTGATGTGTCTGCGCGATCGCATCCTGGTTTACGGGGATTGCGCGGTCAATCCCAACCCAAATGCTTCCCAGCTGGCCGAGATCGCACTCAGCTCGGCGGAGACGGCCAAGATTTTCGGTATCGAACCGCGGGTGGCCATGCTCAGCTATTCCACCGGACGATCAGGCAAGGGCGAGGATGTCGACAAGGTTGCCGAAGCGACGGAAATTGCGCAGAGGCTGATTGAGGAGCGCAATCTTGACTTCATTCTCGAGGGGCCGCTGCAATACGATGCGGCCATCGACCCGGAGGTGGCCCGGGCCAAGCTGCCCGGCTCGAAGGTGGCCGGCCGGGCGACTGTCTTTATTTTCCCTGACCTGAATACCGGCAACAATACCTATAAGGCGGTACAACGCTCCGCCAGCGCGGTGGCCATCGGTCCGGTCCTGCAGGGGCTGAACAAGCCGGTCAACGATCTGTCGCGCGGTTGTACCGTCGACGATATCGTCAACACCGTGGCGATTACCGCAGTGCAGGCACAAGCTGAAAAACGGATGCGCCAATGAAGGTACTGGTTATCAACTCCGGCAGCTCGTCGATAAAATTTCAGCTGCTCGACATGGCCGACGAGACGGTACTCGCGTCCGGTCTGGTCGAGCGGATCGGCGAGCCGGTCTCCCTGGTGAAATGTGCGATGCACCCCGGTCGAGACGGCGAGGTGCTGCTCAAACGTGAGATGCAAATTGAGGATCATCAGTCCGGCATGCACCAGGCCGTTGAACTGCTTACCGATGAGCAACGCGGCGTTGTCCGCTCGCGCATCGATATCGGAGCGATTGGCCACCGGGTCGTACATGGCGGCGAAGATTTTCACCAGCCGACGATGATCGATGCAGCGGTGGTGGCGGCGATCGAAAAAAATATTCCGCTAGCTCCGTTGCACAATCCGGCAAACCTCGACGGTATCCATGTGGCCTTGGGGCTGTTTCCGGGAATTGCCCAGGTGGCGGTATTCGATACGGCGTTTCACCAGACCATTCCGCCGCGAGCCCATATCTACGCCTTGCCGTATGAACTCTATGAACGGTATCGGATCCGGCGCTACGGATTCCATGGCACGTCGCATAAATACGTTGCCGGCGAATGTGCGCGCCTGCTCGACAAACCACTGAGCGCCTGCAATCTGATTACCATCCATCTCGGCAACGGCTGCTCGATGACCGCGATCGAAAACGGCCGGAGTATTGACACGACCCTCGGCATGACACCGCTTGAAGGCTTGGTGATGGGCACCCGCAGCGGTGACATCGATCCGGCCCTGCTTGTCTTCCTGCATCGCAACGCCGGTCTGGGCATTGAAGAGATTGACAGATTGCTGAACACGGAGTCCGGTCTGAAAGGAATCTGCGGGCATAACGACATGCGCGACATTCATGCCGCAATCGCAGACGGTGATCGCCGAGCCGCTTTGGCCCTGGACATACAGACCTATCGTAATCGAAAATATATCGGGGCGTTCATGGCGGTGCTTGGCCGGGTGGACAGCCTTGTCTTTACCGCCGGTATCGGCGAAAACGACGCCGTCGTCCGCAGCCGCTCCGTCGAGGGGCTTGAGTGCTTCGGGATACAAATCGATCCGCAGCGCAATCAGCAGCGTATTGACGGGCCGCTGCGTATCAGCAGCCAATTAAGCAGCATAGCGGTCTGGGTGATTCCAACCAATGAAGAACTGGCCATTGCCCGTGAGACGATCGGCGTGGTGGAAGCAGGAAACAACAAGGAGATGAAACGTCGATGAGCAGCAGTCAAGTACCCCAACAACAACAGAGTGTCCTGGAGCGTTTCGTCGATAAGGCGCGACTCGCCGCCGCTCAGGTCAGCAACGTCGCCGATATTGAGGCGGCCATCGAATATACCCTCGACCTCTGCGGCAGTCGCGGGGCCTGCCGGATCAAAGTCTCCGGCTGCGATGAGCCGTTGTCCGATTCGGCCGAAGGGCTCTGTCTGGCCAAGGAAGAAAAGATCATTGCCGCTCCGACGCTGCCGGCCGAGACATACGACCTGCTTAGCAGCCGCAGTCGGGAGAGCGGTTTTTCCTGTATCGACTCGGGGCTGCGCTCGCAACTGGCCGGAGTCGATATCGGCTTCACCTTTGCCGATCTCGGTATCGCCGAAACCGGTACGATCGTGTTGAATTGCCCTAACGAGGAGCTGCGGCTGGCGACGATGATCTGCGAGTATCATGTCTGTGTGGTGCCGACATCGAGAATCGTTGCCGATGCGTTTGTCGCCGAAGAGCAGTTGCTGCGTTATATGGGGCATGGCCCGAATTATACGGCCTTTATTACCGGGCCGAGCAGGACCGCCGATATCGAACGGGTATTGGCCATCGGCGTGCATGGTCCGCTTGAGCTTCACCTTTTGCTGTTGGAGGACTGATCATGCAGGATGCCAAAAACCTAGCCGGCTACCGGAAACAATGCCGTGAATCACTCGATAACGACTTTCTCAGAACCGCTCTCGATACCTTTGCCGTCGCTTACCGGACCAGCCGGGCCAATGCCTTCGCCGAGTTTGATATTCAGGCATTGATCGACGAAGTTGCCGTGATGAAAGACGATGTGCTGACGCGTCTCGACGAGCTCTACGAACAGTTCAAGGCGGTGTCAGAAGCGGCCGGAGTGAAAGTGCATCTGGCCAGGGACGCCGCCGAGGCGAACGAGATCATCGTCCGTATCGCCCAGGAGACCGGGTCAAGAAAACTGCTTAAGACCAAATCGATGACCGCCGAGGAGACGCTGCTCAGCCATGCGCTGGAAGAACATGGCCTGGAAGTGGTTGAATCGGATCTCGGTGAGTGGATTATTCAGCTCCGCCACGAGGGCCCGTCCCACATGGTCATGCCGGCTATCCATCTGTCGCGCTACCAGGTGCGGGACCTGTTTACCGAGGTGACCGGCGCCCAGCAAGAGGGCGATATCGAAAAGCTGGTCAAGGTGGCCCGACGTGAATTGCGCCAGAAATTCGTCGAGGCCGACATGGCCGTTACCGGAGCCAATTTTGCGGTGGCTCAGACCGGCACCATCGGTACCGTCACCAACGAGGGCAACGCGCGCCTCTGCACGACACTGCCGCGGGTACACGTGGCGCTCTTCGGGATCGACAAACTGGTACCGACCATCGGCGATGCTCTGAAGATCCTGCGGGTGCTACCGAGGAACGCCACCGGCCAACAGATCACCTCCTATATCACCTGGGTGACCGGGGCCAACGAGTGCGCCGCCAGTCCGGACGGCAAAAAGGAAATCCACTTCGTCGTGCTCGACAACGGGCGACGCGAATTGGCCAAAGACCCGCTTTTCTCTCAAGTCTTCCGTTGCGTACGCTGCGGCGCCTGCGCCAATGTCTGTCCGGTTTACCGGCTGGTCGGCGGACACAAGATGGGGCATATCTATATCGGCGCCATCGGCCTGATTCTCACCTATTTCTTCCATGGTCGGGACAAGGCCCGAAATCTGGTGCAGAACTGTATCAATTGTGAAGCCTGCAAGGATATTTGCGCCGGCGGCATCGACCTACCCCGCCTGATCAAGGCGGTGCATGCCCGGATCCAGGACGAGGAGGGACACCCGCTGCCCAGTCTGCTGCTCGGTCAGGTCTTGAAAAACCGTAAGCTGTTCCACACGTTATTGCGCACCGCCAAGTGGGCTCAGAAACCGGTGGCCGGCGGCGACGGCTTCATGCGCCACCTGCCGATGGTCTTTTTTAAATCCCATGATTTCAAATCGTTACCAACCATTGCCGAGAAGCCGTTTCGCGATTTGTGGCCGAAGATCAAACCGGAGGTGGCCAATCCGCGCCATCGGGTCGGTCTGTTTTCCGGTTGTGTGCAGGATTTCGTCTACCCTGAGCAAATGGTTGCCGCCGTCGAGTTGTTTGCTGATCATGGTGTCGCTATGAGTTTTCCGATGCAGCAATCCTGTTGTGGATTGCCGGTGCAGATGATGGGCGAGATGAAGGCGTCTCGTGAAGTGGCGTTGCAGAATATCAGCGCTTTTGCCGGTACCGATGTCGACTATATTGTCACCCTCTGCGCCTCCTGCGCTTCTCACTTGAAGCATAACTATCCGGAACTGCTCAAGGACGATCCGTCCCTGAACGAGAAAGTGCAGGCCTTTACCGCCAAGGTGATCGATCTGTCCTCCTTCGTGCATGACGTCCTCCAGGTGACGCCCGATGACTTTGACGGCGACGGTCGCATTACCACCTATCACGCCCCGTGCCATCTCTGCCGCGGGCTTGGCGTCCATGAGGCGCCACGCAACCTGATGCGCAGCGCCGGGCTCGATTATCGTGAGGCGTTCGAGGAAGAGGTCTGTTGCGGCTTTGGCGGTACGTATTCCGCCAAATTTCCGGAGCTTTCCGAACAGCTGCTGAAGCGAAAACTCGATCATGTCGAGGCGACCGGGGCCGATTTGTTGCTGACCGATTGTCCCGGCTGCGTCATGCAGCTGCGCGGCGGCCTGCGTAAACGCGGCTCGTCCGTCGAGGTGCAGCATACGGTGGAGGCCTTGACAGCGCGCCGGATCAAAAAAAGCTGACGTGGTGATCGGCAACTGTTGCGCAGCGCCAATACGGCGGTGCTCGATTTCTATCACCATCTTGGGTTTAGCCCGGACGAGGTGCTCAGACTTGGTAAACGGTTGATTGTCGACTGAAGGGGTAATGCGGCAGTAGCAGCTGCAGCAAATTCAGTGAAACAGTGTCGGCGGTCGAGCCGGTAGTATGGTTCGGCTGGGCGATACGTCCACAGAGACCGGAAGGGAGGCGTTATGGAAGCAGTTCTCGAACTCGTCAAAGCAAGAAGAAGCATCAGGCGTTTTACGACCCAGTCAGTGGAGCAGGAAACCCTGGAGACGATTCTGGAAGCGGCTCGCTGGACGCCGTCTTGGGCCAACACCCAGTGCTGGGAAATCATCGTCGTCAAGGATCCGGAACTGCAAATCGGTCTGTCGAAGCTCTTGTCCCCGAAGAACCCGGCGACCCTGGCCGTGGCCAATGCCCCGGTAACGTTGGCGCTCTGTGCCGAGGAGAAGAAATCCGGATTCTATAAAGGGGAGCAGTCCACCCGACTAGGCGATTGGCTGATGTACGACCTTGGGCTGCTGACGCAGACCATCTGTCTGACGGCACATAGCCTTGGTTTGGGGACGGTTGTCGTCGGTCTGTTCGATCATCTTCAGGTCAAGGCTATGCTGCAGCTACCGGATGGTTTCGAAGTCGTCTCGTTGCTGCCTATGGGGTATCCCGATCACGCCCCGTCGCCGCCAAAACGGCGGGAAATCAGGGAGTTCGTCCATTACGACAGATTCGGCAATCGCTAGCCGATATCCGTTGGTGACGGACGTCCTTTCGTGTCTGTCGCTGTCGTGCAAATCTTGCGATCCACAGCAAAGAGATGAAACTGATCGGTTCCGTCTTCCTGATCGCGGCGATCGGCTATGGCCTTGTTTGCCTGCTGCTCTTCCTGCGTCAACGCGATATGCTCTTTTACCCGACGCCGGCCCGTTCCCCTGCCTCGGTAGATGCGCACCTGCTGCGCTTGCAGAGCGATGGTGAGACTTTGCGAGTCTGGCGGGTCGGTGAAAGCGGTGAACGGGCCCTGATCTATTTCGGCGGTAACGCCGAGGACGTGGCCCTCAACTGCGCGTCGTTCAAGCAGCTGTTTCCCGGTTGGACCGTCTATTTGCCGAATTACCGCGGCTACGGCGGCAGCAGCGGTACCCCGGGCGAACGGGGGCTCTTTGCCGACGCCCTGGCGCTCTACGATCATGTACGGCAACACCATGCTGCCGTTGCCGTCATGGGCAGGAGCCTGGGCAGCGGCGTCGCCGTTTTCCTGGCTGCACAAAGAGAGGTGGACCGGCTGGTTCTGGTGACTCCGTTTGACAGCATGGCCCACCTCGCCGCCACCTACTATCCGTGGGTGCCGGTGAAGCTCCTGCTCCGGGATCGGTTCGACTCCCGGTCCCGAGCCGGGACTCTGACGATGCCGACCCTGGTGCTGATTGCCGAGCAGGACGAAGTGGTTCCCGCTGCGGTCAGCGCGTCGCTCGTTACGGCATTGCCCGCGGAGAAGACGAGCGTTGAAACCATCGAAGGAGCGGGCCACAACACCATCGGTTCTTCGCCGCACTATGAACGTGCGCTGGCGCGCTTTCTGGTTCCGTGAAAATGGCTTGAACTGAGAACGGAGGACAATCGCCTTGTTTGAACGTCAATCTCACTGGGCTGGCCGGTCCTGCCTCCGGCTGCTGCGCTGCGGCCTGATCGGCTGGCCTTCGAGGCCGGCAGACAGGCCATCCATGGCCTGGCCGCCGGCGGCGGATGTCCTGTCCGCCGCCCTACGGGCCTGATTCTCCGGCCCGCCGGGCCTTCGCGATGCAGCCTCCGGCAGGACCGGCCAGCCCTTCCGGCCACGACGCCAATCAGTGGCCTTGCCCCGGCTCAAAGGTTCGCATCGCCGACAGGAAATCGGGCAGGTCGCGGACCAGGCGGTACAGGCTGTGACGGTGCTGCCACAAGCGGGAGCGAAACCGCTTGCGCCAGCCGGGATCTGAATAAAAACGTTTGACGTGGGTGTTGTAGAGATAGTCGAGCCGCTCCCAGGATTCGATATCCCGCGGCAGGAAAACGAAGTTGAGGCAGTTCATTTTCCGCCAGTCCTCAGCGACCTGTCCCTGCCCGGATATGGTCTGCCAGACGGGAGCGCCGTGAAACGGTGTGAATTTAGCCATATTCATGTCATCAAGGTCGAGGGAGACGACGAAGTCGCTGGTCGTCTTGATCGATTCCTCGGTTTCGCCGGGTAGCCCCATCATGAACAACCCCTTGACTCGCAGGCCGACATCGTGGATTCGCCTGACGGTCGTCCGCACTTCCTCCAGGTAGACACCCGGCTTATGCGTCTCCAGCAGATCTGGGTCACCACTTTCAATACCGACGGAAACCATCAGACAGCCGGCCCTCTTGAGTAGCTTGAGCAGCTCCTCATCGGCATGACCGACCCGCACTGCGCAGTTGAAGTGTAGTCCCAACGGTTTGTCGATCAGCAGTCGGCACAGCGATTCGACACGCTGGCGCTGCAGTGTGAACAGATCGTCGTAAATGTTGATGTGCCGTATACCGAAGCGACGGCGCAGGTAGCTCATGTGCTCGTAGATATACGGTGCCGAGTTGTAACGGTAACCGCGCTTGAATACCGATCGATCGCAATAGGAGCATTGATACGGACACCCCCGGCTGGTGACCATTGTCGCGCCGGGTGGCTCGATGTAGCTGAACAGCGGCAGATGATACTGTTTTGGAAAACCGGCCAGCTTTTCGTAGGCCGGGAAGGGCAGGCTGTCCAGATCTCCGATCGGCTCCCGTTTCTCATTGACCCGTACCGCGCCGTTGTCCCGCCAGGCCAGGCCGGTAATTTCGGCAGGCGCCACGCCGGCCGCCAGCTCTGCGAGGGTCTGTTCTCCTTCACCGAGACAGAGATAATCGATCGGTGCGAATCTCTCGAGCAGCACGCCCCCCAGGGCCGAGACGTGTACCCCGCCGAATACGGTGCTGATGTCCGGATGGTCTTGCTTGATCAGTGCGGCGAGGTCGCAGGCGTCGAGAAAACCCGAGGTGGTGGTGGAGAACCCGACCAGATCGGGCCGGTGGGCAAGGATCCGTCGTACCGTTTCTTCCGGGGTGGCGGCCGGCCGCGGGCCGAGGCAGTCTTCGATAGCCACCGCATATCCCTGCCGTTCCAGATAGGCGGCGATGCAGAGCAGACCGAGCGGAGCCATGCGATTGGCGGTGGCGCTGACGTCCTTTTTCCCCGGCACCCAGTTTGAGCCGGCGGGGTGAACGAGAACGATTCGCATGCTGGCACTCCTTGTCTAACGTATTAATCCGCTTGAATTTTGCGCTGTGGGAAGGTAAATAACAAGGCTGTTTGCCAGGTTAGTGTTCCGGTCTGTCGCTGTTTCCGCCGCTTTAGGGGAGCTTGAAAAATTCGGAATTTCGTTCAAGATCGAGGCGCGCAAGAAAATTTTACCGCAGGCATATACAACACGATATTCCGAGGATAAATTTGCTTGCGCAACGATGAGATTGGGCGAAATGACAATTTTTCAGGGTTCCCTTAAGGTTTTTCCGCCCGTGCATACTAGCAAAATGGATTGGAACTCCGCAACAACCAAAGGTGAAGATCATAGTGTCACGGCCGCCACCACCGGGGCGTGGTCCTTTTTTGACCGTATCTATTGCATCTCATTGAAAAACAGAACGGACCGAAGAGCGACCGCCCAGGCCCATTTTTCCCGCGTCGGTCTGGCCGATGCAGTTCAATTCGTGCTGGTTGACAAAGATCTCGGCGATAGTGAACGGGGAATTTATGAATCGCACCGGTTGTGCATGAAAATGGGTCTGGCCGCGGGTGCGCGACGAATGCTTATCTTCGAGGACGATGCCGTCTTTCACCGCGTTTCGCCGGCCCTCATCGAGGACATGATCAGCTTCTTGGAGGCCAACGACGACTGGCAATTCTTTTTTCTCGGCTGTCTGGTGAATCGGAGCGAAAAGACCGCGTTCCAGTCAGTGGTCAGAATCGAGTATCGCAGCCTTGCTCATGCCTATGCCGTAACCGCCGCATGTGCCCGCGAACTGGTCGAGCATCACCCGTGGAGCGGCATTGCCTTCGATGCGATGCTGCGGGATATGCAGAGCAAGCAGATGTATGCGCTCTACCCGTCCGTTGCCTTCCAAAGCAACGCCGCTTCCGACAATGACCGCTATCTGCCGCTCGATCGGTTTCGCCGGTTCTGCGGCGGACTGAAACAGATCCAGCGCGCCAATGAATTTTATCAGCGGCACAAACGAACGATCATCGCCGCTCATCTGCTCGCCCTGCTGGTGATCGGTCTGGCTTGCTTCCAGGCGATTCTATGATACGTCGACAGCCACCTGGAGAATCGGGGTCCGGACTGCGATACTGGTCGCCGGCCGAGCGGCTCGGTATCGCCGTGTTTGCACTGAGCGTTCCGCTGGCCTTCATTTCATCCCAACTTGTCATTGGTGTTCTGGCTATTTTTGTGCTGGTATGTGCCATAATTCCGTTTTTCCCCGGGGTCTCCTTTTTTTTTCCGGTAATCGGCCGGGGACCGGACGCCTCGGCCGGTATCTGCCTGAGCTTTGACGACGGCCCCGATCCCGTCGCGACGCCTGCCGTCTTGGCACTGCTTCGGCAGCACCGGTTGCAGGCTGTTTTTTTTGTTACCGGCGAGCGGGCTGAGCGTTATCCGCACCTGATCGATGCGTTGTTGGCCGATGGGCACAGCATCGGCAATCACTCTTACAGCCATGACAACTTCATCATGTTTCGCAGCGAAGCCAGGCTGAGCGCCGAGATCGAGTTGACACAGCGGGTGCTTGGCGCACACGGTATTCGCCCGCATTTTTTTCGGCCACCGGTGGGCATCAATACACCCCGGTATGTCGAACCGTTGCGGCAAAGCGGGTTGACGGCCGTGACCTTCAGTCGGCGAGCCGGTGACAGGGGAAATCGAAAGATTCATGGTCTGTCCGGACGGATTTTGCGGCGACTCCGGCCGGGAGATATCGTGCTGCTCCACGATACGGCTCCAAGACGGGTCGTCGATCTGTCGCTCCTGCTGGCCGAGATTGAACGACTTATCAGCGGGATCGAACAGCGAGGACTGGCTATTATACCCGTGGCGACACTGCTCGGTCGGCCGGCGATGTCCGTCTTGACCAAAACCGCCGAGCAGGCTGATCGCAATTGCAGCTGATCAAGCCCGCCGTTTTGATCAGGCCAGTCCTTTCATAGACAGGCTGATGCGTTGTCTGTCGAGGTCCACTTCCAGGACCCGCACCTGTACCTGCTGACGAACCCTGACCACGGCGGCCGGGTCCGACACGAAGGTATCGGCGAGTTGGCTGATATGGATCAGGCCGTCGCGATGCACGCCGATATCGGCAAAGGCCCCGAACGTGGTGACGTTGGTGATGATCGCCGGTACGATCATGCCCGGTTGCAGGTCGGCAGGCTGGTTGATACCCTCGGCAAAGCGAAAGGACTGAAATTGTTGGCGCGGATCGCGTCCCGGTCGAGCCAACTCTTCCATGATATCGGTCAGCGTCGGCAGGCCGATCGATTCGCTGCAATAGGCGGAGACATCGATTGATTCGCGGAGGGATGGTGAGGCGAGTACGTCCGCAACCGTGGCGCCGAGGTCGGCGGCCATCTGCTCCACGAGTCCGTATCGTTCCGGGTGAACCGCACTGGCGTCGAGCGGGTGGCTGCCGTCGGAGATCCTGAGAAAGCCGGCGGCCTGTTCAAAGACCTTGGCCCCGAGTCGTGGCACCTTGAGGAGTTCCCGGCGCGAGCGAAACGGTCCGTGTTGATCGCGATAGTGGACGATCGCTACGGCCAGCGCCTCGCCGATGCCCGACACATGGGTGAGCAGTTCACCGCTGGCGGAATTCACCTCGACGCCGACGCTGTTCACGCAACTGGCAACGACCTCCGCCAGGCTCGCTTTCAACAGCGCCTGGTTGACATCGTGCTGGTATTGTCCGACCCCGATCGATTTCGGGTCGATCTTGACGAGTTCTGCGAGTGGGTCCTGCAACCGTCTGCCGATGGACACCGCGCCACGAACGGTAAGATCCAGGTCGGGGAATTCGCGTCGGGCGATCTCCGAAGCGGAATATATGGAAGCACCGTCCTCGTTGACCATGGTGATCATGATTCGCTGGTCGAGCCCCACTTCTCTGATGAAGGTTTCAGTCTCCCGGCCGGCCGTGCCGCTGCCGACGGCGATGGCTTCGATTCGGTAGGTGTCGGCCAGTTCTTTGACCGTCTGTGCTGCCGCCGACCGCTGTTTCTCCCCTTGGGTCGGGTAAATGGTGGTGGTATGCAAGAGGCGTCCCTGGCCGTCGAGACAGACCAGCTTGGCGCCGGTGCGAAAGCCCGGGTCAAGTGCCATGACACGTTTCTGGCCGAGCGGCGGGGCGAGCAGCAGGTGGCGCAGGTTGTCGGCAAAAACGGTGATGGCCTCGCGGTCGGCCTTGTCCTTGAACTCCTGCCTGATCTCATTTTCCAGCGATGGAGCGAGCAGTCGTTTGTAACCGTCTTCGATGGCGGCGAGCACCTGATCGCGGTGTGGGGAAGGTTTGAGCCAGCGCTTGGTCAACTCGGCGAGGGCCGCCTGTTCATCGGGCCTGATCGATACAGACAGCATTTTTTCCGTCTCGCCGCGTAGCAGGGCCAGCAGCCGATGTCCGGCGATCCGGGTGATCGGTTCCTGCCACTGGAAATAGTCGCGGTACTTCGCAGCGGCCTCGCGGTTTTTCTCGACCACTCGCGAGACGACGCTCGCCCGGCGGCGAAAAAACTCTCGCATGGCGCTTCTCGTGGCCGGATCTTCGGTAACCCGTTCGGCGATGATGTCTCGCGCTCCGGCAAGGGCCGCCGCCGCGTCCGGTACCTGTTGGTCGGGATTGATGAACCTGGAGAGTACCAGTTCCTCCTGACCCTGCTCCAGTAACAGCTTGGCCAGCGGTTCCAGCCCTCGTTCCCGGGCGATGGCGGCTCGGGTCCTGCGTTTTGGGCGAAACGGCAGGTAGATATCCTCGAGTTCGGTCAGGGTGGTGGCCCCGTTCAGATTGGCAGCCAGCTGCTCGGTGAGCAATTGGCGCTCTTGCAGGGAAGAAATGACGGCGGCCCGGCGCTTGACCAGCTCATGATGCCGACTGAGTTGATCCTTGATGGTGGTCAAGGCGACTTCGTCAAGGCATCCGGTAACCTCCTTGCGGTAGCGAGCGATAAACGGGACGGTGGCGCCACCGTCAAACAGTTCGGCGGCGGCCGCAACCTGTCGGCCGGTTATGCCGAGCCATGCAGCGATAGTCAGATGATGGGTTGCCGGGACGGTCATTTTCAAACGTGAAAGCAGGCATGTTTATGGTATGGTTCGCAGGTCATTCCGGTGAACCGGGATGGCGCCATCATAGTAACGAAGTGATGGCAACGCAAGAGAGATTGGCGGGGATATCCGCGGGAGGAGATCAATGGCCCGGCACCGTTGTGACAGTTGTTCGTTCCGGAAAAAAAATGAAACCAACCCGAGCTCATTGCTCGGCCGGCTCTGGTTGTTTCATACCAGATTTTGTCCCGGTTGGCGCCGCTATCTAGCCGAATTGCCGGAAAACGAGCGGCGCGAGGTGATCCGGCGCAGCACGAATAAGCGGGAAAAACGGGCATGAGACAGCGGATTGTCCTGGTTCTGCTGCTGCTGCTCGGGCTGGTCGTGCTGCAGCAGCGTTATCACTGGTTTTTCGACGAGCCGTCCGGCGAGATCGTCTCCTCCGCAGAGCAACTGCAGCAGGCCTTTCGTGATCGGCGCAGTTCGATTCAGGTCGAAGGGCGGGGAACCATTATCAAGGTTCTCAAAGACGATCGTCAGGGGAGTCGGCATCAGCGTTTTATTCTCGAGTTGCCGACCGGACAGACACTGCTCGTCAGCCACAATATCGATCTGGCGCCACGGATCGATACGCTGCGTATCGGTGACCAGGTCGAGTTCTTCGGGATCTATGAATATAACGATCAGGGCGGTGTGATCCACTGGACCCATCATGATCCGGCGGGCAGACATGTGGATGGTTGGATCAGGCATAACGGACGTCTGTATCGCTAGGGGCGACCACCGGACCTTCGCGATAAAGCATCCGGTAGAACCGACCAGCCCTGGGATTGATTTCATCGCATGGCAACAAGGACAGTTGCCGGTAATAACCGGATAGGGAAACGATTATCGAATGGGAGGTGAGCCATGTACAGCAGTGTTGCCGATGCCATCGGTCTGAAATACGAGCCGCTGGTCGTGCTGTTTGCCGACAGCAAACCCGAACAGGCCAGGCAGTTTAAAGAAGGCAAGTGGGGCTGCGTGATGTTCATGGTGGCGGCGGTCTTGAAAGGGGAGACCGCGGTGTTTGATCGTTCCAGCTTTGGCTGCTTTGGCGGCGGGACCGGTCTCGGTTTCGGCGATCAGTACGAAAATTTTCCCGGCGGCAAGGGCTGCTTTCAGTATTTCTTGTCGGTCGGCAACGACCAGTGGTCCCATGGCCGGGAGGCGGCCGAGCAGGTCAAGCCGTTCATGCGGCCGGCGGCGTTCAAACATTTCACCCATGGAGAGCGGTACTTCAAGTCGCCGGAGCTGGTCGGCCAATTTATCCAGAGCCTGCCGATCACCACGGTACCCGCTCCCTATGTGGTATTCAAACCGCTCGTCGAGGTGATCGAGGAAGAGGAACAACCGGAGGTCATCGTCTTCTTCGGGAACATGGACCAGATTGCCGCGCTGACCGTGTTGGTCAATTATGGTCGCGGCCATAATGAAAATGTGATTTTTCCGTATGCCGCCGGCTGTCAGTCGATCGGCATTTATCCGCTGGCCGAGGCGCGGCGTGATCTGCCGCGGGCAGTGCTGGGTCTTAACGATCTGTCCGCCCGGGTATACCTGAAGCGGCTGCTTCGCGACGACGTCCTCAGTTTTGCGGTACCGCTGAAACTGTTTCGGGAAATGGAGAACAATCTCGAAGAGAGTTTTCTCTCGGGTGACACCTGGCGGGAACTGCGCACGATGGGGTCGTTTTGAGCACCATGTAGCGACGGTTATTGCTCACCGATTGACGCCCCCCTGTGAAAACCGAGATACGAGCTGAGAAAATACGGCAAGCTGCTCCGCCGAAACAGCTCTGCATCCCAATCCTCTTCTGCGACGATGGAGCGATGGTCCGGGTTGAGTACGTAGACGCCGGCCTTGGTCGTTGTGTCGGCAGAGATTGACACCACTTCGATCCGGCGACGGTAATAGTCCCCTTCAAAGGTATCGAGTCTGTCGATATCGTCAGCTGCGATATCGAGATAGACCATACCGTCTATCCGATCTTCCGGAAGAGCGTTCAGCGCCACCGGATACACTTCTCCCTTGACGGCCTTGCGTCGATAGCCGGGCAGCGTCGCCGGTCGGCAGCGGTAATTACCGTGGACAACGCGGGACCAGACCTCCCGGAACATCAGTGAACCGTACGTGAAGATGTGCATGGTGATTGAAGCCAGGGTAGAATCAGAGAAACGGACCGCAGAAACGTATCGTTTCAGGAGCCCCTTCTATCATCCTTTAGGTTCTCTTTCGGGAAGAGAAATATCCAGCCACCCCAGGGCATCAGCTTTGCTCTTGAAGCTGCTCATCGCCACTGGCGAGCCCTCGATTTCCAGCTGTGCGTCGATCATCCGGCCGAGACCGAAGTCAAGATCCTTGGCGAATACCAGGGCGGATTTGCCGCCGCGGCGATTGGCGATTTGTGGCCTTATATAGTGGGCCAGCGAGGAGATATCGTCGCTTGAGATGGAGGTCACGTCTGCTGTGGAAAAGTCCCAGAGAGAATGCAGGGTTGGTTGACCACCGTAGTAATCGTGCAATTCCTCGAGGATGGTGTCGGCGCTGATCACTCCATGGGCGGTGAAGATCGTCAGCTCACTGTCGGGGTAGCTCTGTCTGTCTATGGATTTCATCGGGAAACCTTTGCCGCGGTGGCGGCCATTGCTGACAAAGCAAGCGTTAGGCGGGATCTGGTGGACCGTATTTCACTTTTTCGTCGGCAGAAGATCTTCGCCGTTATCAGGTAATCATTATAGACGATCAGACAGCCTTTACCAAAGTTCCATACACATCGTGATTTTTTTTATATGAAAATCGGCGGGACAGGTTTTAACCTGTCCACCGCTCAATTTCAAAAACCAACCAGCAATTCCGACCACGGCGCTGATTTTCATCGTTCGTTGTGACGTCCCGTCATGGGGGTTATACGAAAATCATTTCCCCGGGCTGGCCGGGAAAATGATTGGCGCCTCGATATTGAACGAAATTCCGAATTTTCAAGATCCCCAGAGCTATAAAGCTATCCCCTGCTGTGTGGCTATGCGATTGATTTTTGCAGCCCGGCAGGACACCGTTGTTTAGTGGCACGGTTCTTGCTCAATTAAGGAAAACCATCATTAACGGAGCAGCCATGAATACACGTTATCAGATTATCGACACTACCCTGCGAGAAGGCGAACAGGCTCCCGGTGTGGTCTTTACCTCCGAACAGAAACGTCTCATTATCGGATGGTTGTCCGGGATCGGAATCAGTGAGGTTGAGCTTGGCTTTGCCGCCCCGCTGGCGCCATGTCAAGCATCGCTGGTACGTTTTTGTCGTGAGCGCTATCCTTCCTTGCAACTTTCGTTGTGGAGCCGATGCCTTGCCGAAGACATCGAGCAGGCTGCCGTAGCCGGAGTCGATACGGTTTCGTTGTCCATTCCGGTCTCCGATCTATTGCTGGCAACCAAGCTCGGCAGAAATCGCCGGTGGGCGGAACGAACGGCCTGTGACGCGATCCATCGGGTTCGAGAACTGGGCTTGTCCGCCGCCATCGGTTTTGAGGACGCTACCCGCGCCGATCGGACTTTTCTGTTGGAATTGTCGTCCCGGGTTGAGGAGGCAGGTGCCTGGCGGATACGTCTGGCTGATACGGTTGGCATTGTCTCGCCCCTGGCGATGGCCGGCTTGGTCGGTGAATTAGGACGAGCGTTGCATAGCGCGCAAATTGCCGTTCACACCCATAACGATTTCGGGATGGCGACCGCTAATGCCCTGGCGGCACTCGATGCCGGCGCCACCTGGGTGGATGCAACGGTGCTTGGGCTCGGGGAGCGATGCGGCTGCGCACGACTCGAAGAAGTAGTCGGTTATCTGACGCTGGTACGCGATGTCCCCGAACTGTCTATCTCCTGTCTGGTCGAGTTGGCACATGAAGTCGCTGCAATGACGCGCCGACCGGTCTCTCCATGGGCCCCGGTGACCGGAGCGTCAATTTTCACCTGTGAAAGCGGGCTGCATTTACAGGGATTGCTCGTTGATTCCCGCACCTACGAACCGTATCCTCCGGAGCTGGTTGGCGCTCGTCGCATGCTGCAGGTCGGCGCAAAGAGCGGCAGGGCGGCGATGCGGCAGATGCTGGCCGGAGAGGGAGGAGATGAGCGTTGTCTTTCGGCAGAACAGGCCGGCAGAGTCCGTGATCGAGCACGCTCCCTGGGACGGGGGATGACCAGGGAAGAGCTGACCGCCTTGCTTGCAAAGTAAAATTGTCGAGGGAAGGATATGGTAGATGCCGTTGTTCTGGGTTGCTCCTGGTCATTATGGGTTAGAAAATCGAATTTGTTTGAAGAAGGCCCCTTGTCTACTTAATAATAATTCATCTTTGCTGAGTAATCTTTACTCAGGATTGGAGAGCTTGAAAAATTCGGAATTTCGTTCAAGATTGAGGCGTGCATGAAAATTTTACCGCAGGCATATATATGATATTCCGAGGATAAACTTTGATTGCGCAACGATGAGATTGAGCGAAATGACAATTTTTCAAGGTTTCCTATTGTTTTCGGCACGATCCCCCAACCTCAATAAAAGGAATGATCATTATGAAGAAAACGTTTTTATGTACTATCGCCTTACTTCTCTCCTGCTTTGTCGCTATGGCTGTAGCCGAAGACAAAGTTATCACCATGAGCACGACAACCAGTACCGAGGCCTCCGGGTTGCTCGATTATCTGCTGCCCGAATTCCAAAAGGATACCGGTATAACCGTACGAGTGATGGCTAAGGGGACCGGGGCGGCATTGAAAGACGGCATGGACGGTAATGCCGATGTGGTCTTTGTGCACGACCAGAAACGAGAGAAGACGTTCGTTGCCGAGGGGTACGGCACGAAACGCTACTACGTGATGTACAACGATTTCATCCTTGTCGGCCCGCCGGCGGATCCGGCCAAACTGAAGTCTGCTCCGGGCGTTGTCGATGCGATGAAGCAGATTGCCGCAGCCGAGGCACCGTTTGTCTCGCGCGGAGACAACAGTGGCACCCATTCCCGGGAAAAGCAGCTCTGGGCTGCCACCGGGTTGCCGGTCACCGATGCCGGCGCGCCGCAGGATAGTGACGGATGGTATTTCTCCATTGGCCAAGGGATGGGCGAAGCGCTCATTTTCGCCCAGGAAAAAATGGGATATGTCCTTGCCGATCGGGGCACCTACCTGAATTACAAGTTTGGCCGTGAGGAACCGCTCGAACTGGAAATCGTCTACGAGGGTGACGACCTGTTGAAAAACCCGTATGGCGTGATCCCGGTCAATCCGGACAAGCATCCCCATGTAAAATTCGAATTGGCCGATCAGTTTGCCAAATGGCTTGTTTCCCCGCGCGGTCAAGAAGTCATCGGCAGCTACAAATTGCTCGGCAAACCACTGTTTTACCCGGACGCCAACTAGCAGAAGGAGTCGATATAAGCAGGAAGCCCCTGCATCAGAACGGGAGATACCCTGGTTCCGGGAGGTTGCCTCGTGCGCCTTCCGGAATTTTATATAGTGAGCGCACCATGTTATGGATTTCCTGAGCCAAAGTCTCGCTGCCGCTCTAGAGATGATCTGGTCTCTGGACGACGAGATGTATTTCATCGTTTATATCTCGCTTTCCGTCAGCTTCTTTTCGACGCTGATTGCCTCACTATTCGGGGTTCCGCTCGGTTTTTTGATAGCTGTCAACCACTTTTCCGGTAAGCGAGTTCTGATAACCATCCTCAATACGCTGCTGGCCCTGCCGACCGTGGTTATCGGTTTGTTCGTCTATGCTTTCCTGTCCCGCCGGGGCGTGCTTGGTTTCCTGGGTATGCTGTATACTCCGGAGGCCATTGTCGTTGGCCAGGTAATTCTGATCCTACCCTGGGTGGCTGTGTTTACTATGGCCGCGGTCAGTCGTATTGACGAACGGTATCGTTATACCGCTTTGACGCTGGGAGCCACCCGCCTGCATGCGGCGCTGGTTGTTGCAAGGGAGGCGAGATTCGGTATCATCGCCGCCATTATTGCCGCATTTGGCAGGGTTATCGCGGAAATCGGCATAGCTATGATGCTTGGCGGCAATATCAAAGGGTTCACTAGGACGATGACCACCGCCATGGCGCTGGAACATAACAAGGGCGAGTTCGTGCTGGCCGTCGCTCTGGGCATCGTCCTCTTGTCGGTCAGTCTTGTGATGAATATCGTTTTCCAGTTGATTCAAGGACGATACGGAGTCCAGCGATGACGCTTTTCTCGCTGACCGGCGTACGCCAGGTATTCGAAGGTAGGACTGTTCTCGATATCGAGCATCTGGAATTGTCCGCCGCAAGCAGTTATTCGTTGCAGGGGCCAAACGGCAGCGGTAAATCGACGCTGCTAAACATCCTCGCCTTCCTCGAGCCACCGACTGCCGGCGAGATTCGTTTCCAAGGGCGGGTTGTCGACTGGCGGGAAAAAACGCTGCACCTGTTGCGGAGAAAGGTTGTGCTGGTCGACCAGCATCCGATCATGTTCTCGACGACGGTCATCAAAAATGTCGAATATGGGCTGCGTATGCGAGGGATTCCGTCCCGCAAACGCCGGGCGGCGGCCGAAGCAGCGCTCGAGCGTGTCGGTCTGCACGCCTTCGCCGATCGGCAGGCCCATCGGTTGTCGGGAGGCGAGACGCAGCGAGTGGCTATCGCCCGGGCGCTTGCCTGTGAACCGGACGTCATGCTCTTCGACGAACCAACGGCCAGTGTTGACGTGGAGAACCAGGCGCTGATCGAAGCGGTTATTCAGGATATTCGCCGGCAGCAGCGGGTCTCGGTAATTTTCGCCACACACAAGCGCCTCGAAGCCGCCCGGCTGGCAGAACGACGGATTTTTCTGTTTGCCGGCAAGGTGACCGGGCCCGGCGGAGAAAACGTGCTGTCGGGCATTATCGCACATCGGCCGGATCGTTCGGTCTGCACCCTTGGCCCGACCGTTGAACTGGAAGTGAGACAACGGTTACCGTCGGGACCTGTAAGGATCGCGGTGAAACCGGAAGGGATTCGCGTCTACTCTGCCGCCGAACGCCAAAACGTCGCTTTTACTTCTGTCCTGCACAGCGGTAGAGTGCTGCAGATGACATTGGAAGGAGATGCCGTCAAACTCCATGTGGATATCGGCATTCCGCTCAAGACGGTGCTGTCACGGGATGAGGCTGTCGATTCCGGAATCATGGTCGGCGACACTGTTCGGGTGGCGATCGATCCGGACGCCATTCAGGCGGTTCAGGGTTGAGCCGGTGATGGAACGAGAGCCGTTCCCCCGTCGCTAAGCGTCGGGGGAACGGGAGAGGAGTGTGCGGTTCTGCCGGTATCTATATGGCGTCTTTTCCCTGCTCTCCGGTGCGGATTCGCACCACGTTTTCCACCGGCAGAACAAAGATTTTGCCATCTCCAATCTTGCCGGTATTGGCCGCCTTGCGCACTGCCTCGACGGCCTTGTCGACAAGCGGTGAGTCGATGATCAATTCGATTTTGATTTTCGGATTGAACTCCACCTTGTATTCAGCGCCCCGATAGACCTCGGTATGGCCCTTCTGCCGGCCGTAACCCTTGATTTCGGAAATGGTCATACCGGTGATGCCGATCTCTGTCAGTGCTTCTTTGACTTCCTCAAGCTTGAATGGCTTGATAATCGCCTCGATTTTCTTCATGGGGGTCTCCTCTGGTTAGTAGATGATCAATCTTTGGTGAATTCCGGGTAGGCGTCGAGGCCACACTCCGAGATATCGCAACCGACCATCTCTTCTTCCTCGCTGACCCGGATACCGAGGATCGCTTTGATGATGAGCCAGGTGACGAAACTGGTTCCGAATACCCAGGAAAAAATGGTCACCACGCCGATCAACTGGGCGATAAGCGACCCGTCGGGGTTGGTGAAGGAGACGGCAATCAGGCCCCAGATGCCGACGACCCCATGGACCGAGATGGCGCCGACCGGGTCGTCGATTTTTGCTTTGTCAATGAATATGATCGAGGTAACAACGATCAGGCCGCCGATGGCGCCGACGATGGTAGCGAGCAACGGACTGGGAGTCAACGGTTCGGCGGTAATGGCCACCAGGCCGGCAAGGGCGCCGTTGAGTGCCATGGTCAGGTCGGCCTTGCCGAACCAAGCACGGGACAGCAGCAAGGCCGCAACCAGGCCGCCGGCCGCGGCGGTATTGGTGTTGACAAAGACCATGGAGACGGCGTTTGCTTCTTCGATATTGCTTATTTTCAGTTCGGAGCCGCCGTTGAACCCGAACCAGCCGAGCCACAGGATAAAGGTTCCCAGGGTCGCCAGCGGCAGGTTGGCGCCGGGGATGGCGTTGATACGACCGCCACTGTACTTGCCTTTCCGTGGGCCGAGCAGCAGGACACCGGCGATAGCTGCTGAGGCGCCGCACAGGTGAACAACGCCCGAGCCGGCAAAATCGAGAAAGCCAAGCCCGTCAAGAAAGCCGCCGCCCCATTTCCAATAGCCCTGCACCGGGTAAATAAAACCGGTCATGACCACAGCAAAGAGCAGAAAGGCCCATAATTTCATCCGTTCGGCGACGGCGCCGGAAACAATCGACATCGCGGTCGCCACGAAGACCACCTGGAAGAAGAAATCTGCCATGCTCGAGTAATAGGTTTCTCCGCCGCTGGCCAGGACATCGCCGGCGGCATGGTCGGGGCCAAGGAAAAAGCTCAACCCGGGGATGACCCCGTTCGGTCCGCCGCCGTACATGATATTGTAACCTACAATCAGGTACATGATCGAGGCGATGGAGTAGAGGGCAACGTTCTTGGTGAGAATCTCCACGGTGTTCTTACCGCGGACGAGTCCGGCTTCAAGCATCGCAAAACCGGCACCCATCCACATGACCAGTGCTCCCGACATCAGAAAATAGAACGTATCGACCGCATAAGCGAGTTCGATTACCGTATTGCCGAGTTGCACCTCATCGGCCAGAGCGGGAAACGCCACTGCCAGCGCGGCGAGGCAGATCGCGCCGCCCCAATAGGTTTTGGGTTTCAGCTTCATTCTTTTGTTCACGTTCGGTCCTCCTTGTTGAGTTGATTCGTCTTGAAGCGGTGCTTAAAACGAGTGTTTGTTGGTTGCCGGGTTTAACGCAAAGGTTGTGCCAGATTTGTAGATGAAATAGATAAGTGCGTAGTAACAGCAATTTGAAGCGTTCTGGCGTGATTCTCCAGGCAAGCACCGAGCAATAAAATGACAATAATGGAACACAAAAAATGCGTAAAATACAAATATGTAACATGCGTCGGTGTTTCGAGTTGTATCGGTTGCTCGAACGTATAGCGTTGCCGGCAGCATGCACCGGATGGCCGGCACGAGGGGTACGCGGGAACCGTTTGCTTTCAAGATCGAAAAGAGTCGAAGCGACTCAGGCGGTATTTTTTTATGCGGTAGCCGATTTGGCGTTGGGTCAGGCCGAGTTCCCGGGCGGCGCGTACCTGCACCCAGCCGTTCCGCCGCAGGGCCGCCTCGACTTCCGCACGTTCAATTTCTTGCAGTGATTTGCCGGCCGGCGACGATGGGGACGGAGGCGACGCCGGTGCCGCCGGCCGTGCCGTGGGCGGCAATCTTGTGTCGGGAGAAGTAAGGGTGGACGGCAGGTCGGCGGTAGTGAGCCGGTCGTCTTCGGTGAGAATAACCATCCGTTCGACCAGGTTCTGCATTTCGCGAACGTTCCCGGGCCACGGGTAGTCAATGAGAAAGTCGAGCAGGTCGGCGGTCATCCTGATCTGCCGGTTGTTACGCTCGTTGCTCTTGTTGAGGAAGTGGTTGAAGAGCAGCGGGATGTCCTCTTTTCGCTCGCGCAGAGAGGGGAGCATGATTGGCACCACGTTCAGTCGGTAGTAAAGATCGGCGCGGAAACGGCCGCGATTGACTTCACGTTCAAGGCTGGCGTTGGTTGCGGCGACGATACGTACGTCGACGCTGAAGGTCTTGGTGCCGCCGACCCGCTCAAATTGCTTTTCCTGGAGAACTCGCAGCATTTTCACCTGCAGGGTGAGCGGCATCTCGCCGATTTCGTCGAGAAAAATCGTGCCCCCGTCGGCGAGTTCGAACCTGCCCGGCCGGGTCGCGTGGGCATTGGTAAAGGCGCCGCGCTCATGGCCGAACAGTTCACTCTCCAGCAGCGCCTCCGGCAAGGCCGCGCAATTGACCTTGATGAACGCTTTGTGCCGGCGGTCCCCGCTTTCGTGGATAGCTCGTGCGACCAGTTCCTTGCCGGTGCCCGATTCACCGAGCAACAGAACCGTGGCGGAACTGGCGGCGATCTTGTTGATGATTCCGAAGACTTCCTGTATCGGCTTGGAGTGGCCGATAATCGAATGGCGACCATGCGGTGCGTGCAGGCGTGCCTTGAGCGTCTCGTTTTCCTTGATCAGCTTTTTCTCCTTTTTCTCAATGGCGCGGTGCAGGGTCAGGAATTGACCGATCAGCGTTGCCAGAATGGTCAGGAAGTGAATGTCTTCCTCGAACGAGACGTCTTCGTCAAAAAGGCGATCGACGGTGAGAACTCCTTCGGGGTGATCATGGACAATGACCGGCACACCAAGAAAGGAGATAGTGCTGCGAGTCAGGCCGAGTCGGGCGCCGGTACGATTGAGAAAGAGTGGTTCGCTGCTGATGTCCGGCACGACAAAGGGTGAGCGCGTCTGGAAAATCTGACCACAGACCCCTTCGTCAGGTCGATAGACGCCACGTTGCTCTTCTTCGTTTGACAGACCGCATGATGCCTTGATGGTCAGCCGTTCGGATAATCGATCGTAGAGCAGCAGCGTAGCCCGTTCCATCTTCAGAGTATCGTTGAGCACGGCGAGGATGCTGTCGAGCGTCGTGTCCAAATCCACCGCATTGCCGATCAGTTTGGTGATATTGTAGAGAGCCAGTAACTCGAGGTGTTGAATCCCGTGTGTTCCCGGTGCCGCTCCCTTTGGGTTTGACTGCATTGCCTGTTCCTTTACTGGACATGGATAGGTGAGTTCGGATGCCGGCAGATGTGTACGGAACGCTACCATGCGTTGGACAGAGCGCCGTATGGCTGCTGTGAATACTGCAGGTCCTTATACAAATGGTGTTCCATCATGGTGATTACCTGTCAACAAGCTGAAAACATGTAAGATGTGGTGATCGAAGGAATGGGCGCGAGGCAGAAAAATTACAATAGCGGTAAATATTTATAAATAAAAATTACATAAATGTGACACAAGTCGAGTCGTCATAATGTTTCATTGCTGTGTCAGATGGGCGACAAAATTGTTGGAAATGTCGGAATCGCTGATGGGCTTGGGAAACGCGCATGTTTCTCTGAAAGGCTTCTTAACGCATTACAAATAAGCAATAAAAATGAAACTGTAGTCGTTGGCACAGGGCTTGCTGTAAGGGAGGGCAACAACCAGTAGCCACCCTGCCGGTTGTGTCCAGAGTGGTATGAGAATGTTTCAGGCGAACTAATTCCCAGCAAGAGGAGGGAGCGATGAGGAAAGTGGCAATTTACGGTAAAGGCGGCATCGGTAAATCAACGACAACCCAGAATACCGTTGCCGGTTTGGCGGAGATGGGCAGGAAAGTGATGGTCGTCGGCTGCGACCCGAAAGCCGACTCAACCCGGCTCCTGCTCGGCGGCCTGGCCCAGAAATCGGTACTGGACACCCTTCGGGAGGAAGGTGAGGACGTCGAACTCGATGACATCCGCAAACCTAGTTTCGGCGGTTCCTGGTCGGTGGAATCGGGTGGGCCTGAACCCGGGGTCGGCTGTGCCGGACGGGGCATCATCACCTCGATCAACATGCTCGAGGCGCTCGGTGCGTACGATGAACGAGAGGGCCTCGATTATGCCTTTTATGACGTACTTGGCGACGTGGTCTGCGGTGGATTTGCGATGCCGATTCGCGACGGTAAGGCCGAAGAGATCTATATCGTCTGTTCCGGAGAAATGATGGCCATGTATGCCGCCAACAACATTTGTAAAGGGATCATGAAGTACGCGCAGTCCGGCAGTGTCCGGCTTGGCGGCTTGATCTGCAATTCGCGCAACGTGGATAACGAACGAGAAATGATCATCGAGTTGGCCAAGCGGCTCGGTACCCAGATGATCTATTTCGTGCCACGCCATAATGACGTGCAGCGAGCCGAGATCAACCGAAAAACAGTTATTGAGTGGCAACCTGATTGCTCGCAGGCTGATGAATATCGGGGGCTGGCCAAGGCGATTGATGACAACAAGATGTTTGTCGTTCCCAAACCTCTGGCCATCGAAGAACTCGAACAATTGCTGCTCGATTACGGCTTGCTGGCCGCCTAATCAAATTTTCCCCCATGACGGGGTGCACAACGAACACTGAAAATCATCGCCGTGGTCGATACAGGGTGGGTCGGCCTCCTTTCGGTTGCGGATCTTTCCGCCATTTTCGGACCTGATTCTGCGCTTCGCCGAACCTTGGCGATGCAGCCTCCGGAAGAACCGACCAGCCGGGCAAAGCCGATTGTTACCGTCAGCGGGAAACAGGTCACAACCTGTTGTGCCGTTGCTTGAGATTCAACTACAGGAGGGAAGAACAATGATGATCATGATCAGAGCCATTATCCGACCGGAAAAGGCCGACGATGTACTGGCCGCCCTGATGGATGCGGGATTCCCGGCGGTAACCAAATATTCGGTGGCCGGCCGCGGTAAACAGCGCGGCATCAAGATCGGCGAGATCACCTACGACGAAATTCCTAAAACCATGCTGCTCAGCGTCGTCCACGTGGAGGACAAGGAATTTGTCATTAAGACCATCATGGATGAAGCCCGATCCGGGGCAAAAGGTGCCTTTGGCGACGGCAAGATCTTTGTCTCCGAGGTCGAGGAGGTCTTCACCATCAGCTCCGGTATCCGGGAAGGGATGGTCACCGAGGAGGCGCCGGCATGAAAGAAGTGATCGCCATTATTCGCATGGACATGATGAACAAGACCAAGCGGGCCCTGACCGGTGCCGGCATCGATGCCTTCTTCGCCCACGAAGCGCAGGGGCGGGGAGTCGGTTTTGTCAATCGCCGGCTCATCGAAGGAACTCAGCACGGCTACGAGGAAGCGGCGTCATTGCTCGGTGAGAAAGGCAAGCTCTACCCGAAACGGATGGTCACCGTGGTCGTTAGGGATACCGACGTGGCCGACGTGGTTGAAGCGATCGTCGGCGTTAACCAGACGGGAAAACCGGGTGACGGAAAGATTTTCGTGCTGCCGGTCGCCGATTCGGTCCGTGTCAGAACCGGCGAGAAGGGTCTCAAATCAATCAGTTGAATACCGGCAAGGAGTTTTTACCATGGGAAAAGCCCAAAGAACAAAACAGTGGGACCCGGTCCAGGTCAAGGAGCAGCTGCTGGCGAAATACCCGGCAAAGGTGGCGCGCAAGCGGGCCAAGCAGATCCTGATCAACGAGGCCCGGGAAAATACGACGCCGGAAATCACCGCCAATGTTCGCACTATCCCCGGTATCATCACCATGCGCGGCTGTACATATGCCGGCTGTAAGGGCGTCATTCTCGGCCCGACCAGCGATATCGTCAACCTGGTCCACGGTCCGATCGGTTGCAGTTTCTACGCCTGGCTGACCCGGCGCAACCAGACCAGCGCTTCAGGGGAACACGGCGAGAATTTCATGACCTACGCCTTGTCGACCGACATGCAGGAGTCCGACATTATCTTCGGCGGCGAAAAGAAGCTGGCGGCGGCTATCCAGGAAGCCTACGACCTGTTTCATCCGAAAAGTATCGCGGTATTTGCCACCTGTCCGGTGGGGTTGATTGGCGATGATATTCATGCCGTCGCCCGGACCATGAAGGAGAAGTTCGGCGACTGCAATGTTTTTGCCTTCAGCTGTGAGGGCTACAAAGGGGTATCGCAGTCTGCCGGCCATCATATCGCCAACAACCAGATCTTCAGGCATGTGGTCGGTACCGGCAAGAAACAGCGGAGCGAGCAGTTCAGGATCAACCTGCTCGGCGAGTACAACATCGGTGGGGACGGGTTCGAGATCGACCGTATCCTGACGAAATGCGGGATCACCAATATCGCCACGTTTTCCGGTAATTCGACGTACGACCAGTTTGCCACCGCCAACCAGGCCGATCTGAGTTGTGTCATGTGCCATCGTTCGATCAATTACGTCGCCGATATGTTGGAGACCAAATATGGCATCCCCTGGATCAAAGTGAACTTCATTGGCGCGGCGGCAACGGCCAAATCACTGCGCAAGATCGGCGACTATTTCCAGGACGCCGAGCTGAGTGCCCGGATCGAGTCGGTTGTTGCCGAAGAACTGCCATCAGTCGAGGTGCAGCGACAGCAGGTCCTGCCGCGGACTACGGGGAAGACGGCGATGCTCTTTGTCGGCGGCTCGCGGGCCCATCACTATCAGGAACTGTTTAAAGAACTCGGCATGAAAACCATCTCTGCCGGCTATGAATTCGCCCATCGCGACGACTATGAGGGCCGCCATGTCATTCCCGGCCTCAAGGTCGATGCCGACAGCAGAAATATCGAGGAGATCGAGGTGCAGCCCGACCCCCACCTCTACCATCCGAGAAAATCGCCGGAACAATTGGCGCAACTGCAGCAAGACGGCATGGCCTTCAAGGAATATGACGGTTTGATTGCCGATATGGACGAGAGGACGCTGGTGATCGATGACCTCAACCAATACGAGGCGGAAAAACTGGTGGAACTGCTCAAGCCCGATCTGTTTTGTGCCGGTATCAAGGAGAAATATTCCATTCAGAAACTCGGTGTACCGATGAAGCAGTTGCACAGCTACGATTCGGGAGGACCCTATGCCGGCTTCCACGGCGCTGTCAACTTTTACCGGGAGATCGACCGCCTGGTCAACAGCCGGGTCTGGGGCTATTTGAAAGCGCCCTGGCAGGAGCATCCGGAACTATCGGCCACCTATGTGTGGGAATAACCGCAGACCAAGGAGCAGCCAATGTTATTGAAACACACACCAGAGATGATCAGCGAGCGGTCGGCGCTGATGATCAACCCGGCCAAGACCTGCCAACCGATCGGGGCCATGTACGCAGCCCTCGGGATCAAGGGATGCTTGCCGCACAGCCACGGTTCGCAGGGGTGTTGCGCCTATCATCGGAGTACTCTGACCAGGCACTACAAGGAGCCGGTTGCGGCGGCCACCAGCTCGTTTACCGAAGGGGCCTCGGTTTTTGGCGGCCAGGCGAATTTAATCCAGGCAATCGACAATATTTTTACCGTCTATGAACCGGATGTTATCGCAGTGCATACCACCTGTCTGTCTGAAACCATTGGTGACGACCTGCCGCAGATCTTCGACAAGGCGATCAAGGAAAACAAGGTGCCTGCCGGCAAGACTCTGATCGGCGCATCGACGCCGAGCTATGCCGGCTCACACGTGACCGGTTTTGCCAATATGGTCAAGGCGATGGCGGCCTTGGCCCAGCCAGGTGGCGAAAAAACAGGAAAAGTCAATATCATACCTGGTTGGGTGGAGCCCGCTGACATGGAGGAAGTGAAACGTATCGCGTCTCTGGTTGGTGTGCCGATCACGTTGTTCCCTGATACCTCCGGGGTGCTGAACGGACCGCTGACCGGCGTCTACTCGATGTTTCCGGAGGCAGGGGCTTCCATAGACGATATCAAGGCCAGCGGCGGCGCGATCGGCACCCTGGCACTCGGGGAATGGTGTTCGGCCGAGGCGGCCCGCCTGCTCGACAGTCGCTGCAAAGTCCCCTGTTCGGTCCTTGATCTGCCGATCGGATTGCAGGCAACTGATCGGTTTGTCGATACGCTGCGCATCATTGCCGGCCAGAGTGTCCCGGACGAAATCGTCCGCGAGCGGGGGCGGCTGGTGGATCTGATTTCCGATATGCACCAGTATTTTTACGGCAGGAAAGTCGCGCTGGTCGGCGATCCCGATCAGCTCATCGCGATGACCGAGTTTCTCGTGACCATCGACATGGTGCCGGTGCATGTGGTGACCGGCACACCCGGGAAGAAATTCGAGAAGCGGATAACCGACCTGGTCGCCGGCACCGACCATACGGTCAATGTCCGGGCCGCCGGGGATATGTTTCTGCTCCATCAATGGATCAAGAACGAACCGGTTGATCTGATCATCGGCAACAGCTACTGCAAGTATATCGCCCGGGACGAGGATCTGCCCTTGGTCCGGTGGGGCTTCCCGATTCTCGATCGACAGGGGCACCAGCATTTTCCAACGGTCGGCTATATCGGCGGCTTACGCTTGCTGGAAAAAATACTTGACGCGCTGCTCGACCGCCAGGATCGAGACGCCTCCGAAGCCTCGTTCGAACTGGTTCTGTGATGCCCCCGTTGCACCAATCACCGCCGGGGCTGCACACGATTCTGCGGCCTGATGATACGTTGATCGTGCAGTTGCCGGTAGCGCCGCAGGTGACTGCAAAAACGCGGTTTTCATCAATATCACCGCACCGTCTTTCGTTTCTGGCGCCCGAGGAAGCACTGGCTATGCTGGTCGATGCGATCGGTAAGCGGCCGGAAGAGACGGTGCGGGTTGCGATCACCGGTCCCGGCGATCCGCTCGCGGTGCCAGATACCCTGCTGCAGACTATCAACCTGGTGCGTGACCGCTACCCGCGGTTACGAATTAGCCTGAAGACCCTTGGCTGCGGCGCCCGGCGCTTTGCGGCGGACCTGGCGCGAGCCGGTGTCGATTATGTCGAGATGGTGGTCAACGGGGTTACCGGAGAAATCCTCGAGAAAATTTATGCCTGGATCAGACCGGGGTTGAAGACCATGACGCTGCAGGAAGCCGCGTACGTGTTGATTACCGAGCAGAAACACGGGATTCCGGCCCTGAAATACCAGGGAATCGGGGTTGTTGTCGTAACCACGCTCTATCCGGGCTGCAATGTGCATCATGTCAACCGGATTGCTGCGGCGGTGCAGGAACTCGGCGCTGACGCGCTTGCTTTGGTCCCGTATCGGGCCGAGCCCGACGGTGAGGTGGTCCTGGAACCGGGGGAAGTCGATCCGCTGGAACACGCACGGTGGTCGGTTCCGCCGGCGATGCCGATTGTTTCCCCGCTGCTCGCCGATGACGACGGGTATGCCGGGAATTACCGGCAGGGTGCTGCGCGGCTGCCCCGGCCGAGTCTCCTCCGGCCGTTGGTGGCAGTGGCCAGCAGCGGCGGCCTCGATGTCGATCTCCATCTGGGACGGGCAGAGCGGCTGCTGATCTACGGCTGCCGGGAGGACGGGCTGGTGTGCCTGCGTGAGACCAGGCCGGCGCCGCAACCGGGGAGCGGTCGGCAGCGATGGCAGGACCTGTCCGACCTGTTGTCCGATTGTTGCGCTCTACTAACTGTTCAGGCCGGTGAGACGCCGCGGCGGGTTTTGCAAGAAAACGGGGTACGAGTCATGCTGACCGACGGACAGATCGAACCACTGGTTGAACAGATCTTCGGCGGCGACAAGGGCGGCAGGAGCGCAGGCGGGAAACCGCCTCGCTGAACGAACCGTAGCTCTGCAGCCTCAGGGATAACCGGTCAGCCCGAGCGAACTCAACGTTCAGATACCATAAACAAACAGGGAGGAAGTATGGCATTACCACAACAGCAGCTGCTGCTCTGCCAGAGTTTCCGTGTCAACGGCGAACCCAAAGGGCTCTGCCATAAACAAACCAACGGTTTTTTATCCTATATCGAGGAAGAAATCATCGATCGCGGCCTCGATATTCAGGTTACGGCCACCGGTTGCCTGAAGCAGTGCGAAGCGGGGCCGATCATGGTGCTTCAGCCGGATAACCGCTGGTTCAAGACGATCAACACCACTGCTGCCATTGACCGGGTTCTCGACGGCATTGAAACCGGTGTACCGCCGGATGAACTCTTGCTGAACCCTTGACTGCAAGATGCGGTGATGCGGCTCAGACCTGCACAACATCGTGATATCGACACACGGGGAGAGCTGCTCTAGGTGTTATTTGCCGTGGGAATCGACTATCCGGTTGATCGACAGCGTCAATGACGGGGCTTCGAGTTATTGCCTGAATGCGCAGCCGCCATGGTCATCGCGGCCGAGGCGCAGGATCGGGTGGTCGCTACGCGCCTTACACTTCCGAGATAAGCGGAAGAATCAATCATTCAATACTGGACGTGAAACCATGAGCAGTGGTCATTTTCTCGAAGAGCGAGCCGGACAGGTTCAGCGAACCGGCGCGGCACCGCTTGCTATCGATTGCAACAAAGACAGCCTGGCCGGTGCCGTCAGCCAACGGGCCTGTGTTTTCTGCGGTTCGCGGGTCGTCCTCTATCCAATTGCCGATGCTCTGCACCTGGTCCACGGTCCGATCGGCTGCGCCGTGTATACCTGGGATATCAGAGGCGCCCTGTCGTCGGGGCCGGAATTGCACCGTTTGTCCTTTTCCACCGATCTGCGGGAGCTCGATGTGATTTTCGGGGGTGAGAAGAAACTCGAGCAGGCCCTGAGGGAGCTGATCGAACGGCATCGTCCGGCGGCCGCCTTCGTCTATTCCACCTGTATCGTCGGCATCATCGGTGACGACCTGGAGGCGGTCTGCCGCAGGGTGGCAGCGGATACCAAGATCCCGGTGCTGCCGGTGCAATCGGAGGGGTTCAAGGGCAACAAGCGGGCCGGCTACGAGGCGGCCTGCCGGGCACTGGGGCGACTTATCGGCACCGGTGACAGCAGTGGTATCGAGCGGCATTCCATCAACATCCTCGGCGATTTCAACCTGGCCGGCGAGATCTGGACGATCTGCGACTATTACCGGCGCATCGGTATCAAAGTCGTCGCCACTATTACCGGAGACGGGCGGGTTGCCGATATTTGCCGGGCACATGGTGCCGCGCTCAACGTCGTACAGTGTTCCGGGGCGACCATGGATCTTGCCGTGATGATGGAGGAGCGCTATGGAATTCCCTCCCTGCGAGTCTCCTATTTCGGGATCGAGGACATGGCTGAGGCGCTCTATGCGGTGGCTCGCCATTTTGATGACCAGCAGCTGATGGAGCGGGCCAAGCGACTCGTTCGAGAGGAGTTGCAGCGATTGATGCCGGAACTGCTGGAGTATCGTCGTGTCCTTGCCGGAAAACGTGCCGCCATCTATGTCGGCGGCGCGTTCAAGGCATTTTCTCTGATCAAGGCCTTTCGTCTGCTCGATATGCAGGTGGTGATGGTTGGCTCCCAGACCGGCACAAAAGAAGATTACCAGGAACTTGCGGAAATTACCGACGAGGGAACAGTTATCGTCGATGACGCCAACCCGCTTGAATTATCGGCATTTATCCGCGAACAGGGCGTTGACATCTTTGTCGGCGGCGTCAAGGAACGACCGATCGCCTACAAGCTAGGAGTGGCCTTCTGTGATCACAACCATGAACGAAAAGAGATGCTGGCCGGCTTCCAGGGTATGATCAATTTTGCCCGGGAGGTCCACGCGTCGTTGACCAGTCCGGTCTGGCAATTTATACCGTGTAGGATCAAGGAGGGACGATCATGACTGCGCCTCTCCCGTATATCTCGACCACGAATGCCTGCAAATTGTGCAAGCCACTCGGGGCGGCGATCGCCTTTCGCGGGGTTGCCGGCTGCGTACCGTTTCTGCACGGTTCCCAGGGGTGTGCCACCTACATGCGGCGCTATATCATCTCTCATTTCAATGAACCGATCGATATCGCTTCTTCATCCCTTGGCGAAAAACACGCTGTTTATGGCGGGGCCGCCAACCTCAAGATCGGTCTCAAAAATGTGATGGCCGCGTATCAGCCCGAGGTGATCGGCGTGGCGACGACCTGTCTGACGGAGACGATCGGCGACAACGTCCCGATGATACTGCAGGAATATAGAGAAGAATTAGGACGTGCCGAAGGACCTGCGATAGTTCACGTATCGACTCCGAGCTACGGCGGCACTCACATGGAGGGGTTTCACGCGGCGGTGCGGGCCGTCGTCGAACAGTTGACCGAAGAGAGTGCCCCTCACCAGCGCATCAATCTGCTCGGAGGCTTCGTGTCGACCGCCGATCTTCGCTGGCTCACGTCGGTCTGCCGGGACTTCGGCCTCGAGGCGACGTTGCTTCCCGACTATTCCGAATCACTCGACGGTGAGATTGCCGAAGAGTATCAAATGCTGCCGAGTGGAGGCACATCACTGCCGGCCATTCGTGCCATGGGTGGAGCCCGAGCCACCGTCGAATTGGGGTCCACGTTGCCTGCCGAAACTGCCGGCACACACCTGCAGCAGCGGTTTCATTGTCGTTTGGAACGTCTCGGTTTGCCGATTGGCATCGGTGCTACTGACCGGTTGTTCACTCTGTTCTCTGAGTTGAGCGGCCGGCAGATTCCGGCTCGGCACCGTGGGGACCGCGGACGCCTGATCGATGCGCTGGTGGACGGCCATAAGTATTGTTCGGGAAAACGGGCGGTTCTTTACGGCGAAGAGGATTTGGTGGTCGGTATGGCCGCCTTTCTTGCCGAAATCGGAATCCGTCCGGTGCTTTGTGGTTCCGGCGGCAAGAGCGGCCGATTCCGGCAGGCGATCAGTGCCGCTCTCGACGGCCTGGTCGACGAGTTGCCGGCGGTGTATGAGGATATAGATTTTTACGATATCGAGCAGGCCACCGCCGACACCGAAATCGATCTTCTGGTCGGCAATTCCAAGGGCTATGCGTGGGCCCGGCGGCAGCAGATTCCGTTGATCCGTATCGGCTTTCCGATTCATGACCGTATCGGCGGCCAGCGAATCCTGCATCTCGGCTACCAGGGGGCTCAGGCACTGTTCGACCTGATCGTCAACACCCTGATCGAGAAAAAGCAAGACGATTCACCGGTCGGCTATAGCTACATGTAGCCGGGCCGGCTGATCGTTTCTCAAGAGGATCTACTATGAACGAATCAATCGACAGCAGAAGCCTGCGTCACCCCTGTTTCAACGAGGGGGCCAAGGGACGGTTTGGCCGGGTCCACCTGCCGGTGGCACCGACTTGCAATATCAAGTGCAATTTTTGTGATCGCCGTTACGATTGTGTCAATGAATCCCGACCCGGCGTGACCAGTTCAATACTCAAGCCGGACCAGGCGGTGCGTTATTTGGATCAGGTGCTGGCCAGAGAGCCGCGAATTTCGGTCGCCGGCATCGCCGGGCCCGGAGACCCGTTCGCCAGCCCGGCCACGACCATGGTGACGCTGGCTGCCATTCGCCGAAAGTATCCCGACCTGGTGCTCTGCCTCTCCTCAAACGGCATGGGCATCGGCCCTGCTATCGGTGAGTTGGCCGCGCTCGGAGTCTCCCACGTGACTATAACCGTCTGCGCCGTCGCCCCGGAGGTCGGCCGACAGATCTATGCCTGGGTGCGCGACGGCAATATCGTCTATCGAGGAAAACAGGCGGCCGAACTGCTGCTGATGCGTCAGCAGCAGGCAATTTCCGAGTTGAAGCGCCGCGATATCACCATCAAGGTCAACTGCATCGTTGTTCCGGGGATCAACGATCAGCACGTCGTCGATGTCGCTCGGGCGATGCGGGATTTAGGAGTTGATCTGTTCAATTGCATGGCGCTGTTTCCGACCGCACAGACTCCGTTTGGCTCGATCCGCCAGCCGGATAAAGAAACGATGCGACGGTTGCGTGATGAGGCTGAACGATATCTGCCGCAGATGCGGCATTGTACACGATGCCGGGCCGACGCAGTCGGCCTGCTCGGTGACGATCGTTCCGGAGAATTCAGAAGCTGTCTTAATTCCTGCTCGACGAAAAAGCCGAGCCAGGGTGAGCGGCGTCCCTATGTGGCCGTGGCCAGCGAAGAGGGTGTCCTGATCAACCAGCACCTCGGTGAGGCGAGTCGGCTGGCTATCTGGGAACGTAGCGGCAGCTCTTACCAGTTGGTGGAACAGCGGGAAACTCCGGCAGCAGGCGGAGGTGTTCGACGCTGGCATCAAATGGCGGCGATGCTGGCCGACTGCCGGGCGATTCTGGCCGGTGCCATCGGACCGACGCCGACGGTGATTCTTGACGCCGCCGGGATCAAACCGATCGCCGCCGCCGGTTTTATAGAGGACGGTCTGCGAGCGGTTTATGAAGATCGGAAGGCAGGACTCATCAGAGGGCGGAGGACAGCGATTGGTGCAATGACCTGCACCGGTTCCGGTGGCGGTTGCGGTTGAAGATTAGAACTGGTTTGTATCGTGGTTCAACATGTGAAAATGGTTTGCCCGACGCTTTGATACAGGCTATTGATAGCAGGTAGTGTTTAAACGGAGGATGTCAGCACGATAATGAATAGTTGATAGTGCGACGGGGGGCATGGCCGTGCCGGGTAAGGAAGCGGACAATCGTTCTCAGAAATCGGTGTATCGATTTGATAGAGTGGAGCTTGCCGGGGCTTTTGGCGATATGGGTACACTGTTGCCCATAGTAGTGGCGATGATCCTGATCAACCAATTGAGTCCCACCACCGTATTTTTGGCCTTTGGGCTATTCTATTTACTGGCCGGAATCTATTATCGTCTGCCGATCCCCATTCAGCCGCTGAAAGCGGTCGGGGCGGTTGCCATTGCCTATCCGACGGTTATTACCGAGTCAGTAATCGGTGCGGCCGGGATTTTGTTTGGAGCGATCATGCTTGCCCTGTCGTTGTCAGGGATGGTTGATACGATTGCCAGGCTGTTTTCCCAGGCTGTGGTCAGGGGAATTCAACTGGCACTTGGACTGCTTTTTTTGAAAAAAGGTGTTGAGCTTATCATCGCCAAAGAGCTTTTCCTCACGGGAGCAGATTCTTACTCAACCGGTTTCCCGATCAATGTGGTAATCGGTGTGGTCGTGTTCGGCTTGGTGCTGCTGCTTCTCAATAGCAAGCGGTTTCCGGCTGCCCTCGTAGCGATGGCTATCGGCATCGTTGCCGGTATCGGACTGGGTGGGTTGGCGGGGCATTCACCGTCCTTCGGACCGACCAGTGTGAAGGTTATTCTGCCGAATCCGGGAGATTTTTGGACTGCCTTCATCATGCTGATTCTGCCACAGATACCGCTCACTATCGGTAATGCTTGCGTCGGGACCGCCGATACCTGTGCAACGCTGTTTCCCGGGAATTCACACCTGGCAAAAGCAAAGGCCGGTATATTCGCACTTTCAATGGGCTTGGTTAATTCGATTGCCGGCTTTTTTGGAGCGGTGCCCATGTGTCACGGCACCGGCGGTCTTGCCGCTCATTATCGATTTGGGGCCAGGACTGGAGGGGCTCCGCTGATGATCGGCGGGGTTTTCGTCGTTGTGGCGTTGGTGCTCGGTGAGACCGGTTTCGCCTTATTGGCTGCCATTCCGCAGTCAGTTCTCGGTGTCCTGCTGATATTTGCCGGTCTTGAGCTGTGTCCGTTGTTGCGTAGTCTGAAAACGAACGAAGATTACTTTGTCGCCCTGTTGATTGCCGGTATCGCCCTGGCGGTACCGAACATGGCTTGGGCTTTTGCCATTGGCATCGGTACCGATCTGTTCATAAAAAAAATGAAGATCAAGATCTAACCCCCAGTCACCGAAGGTCACAACGAACAATTAAAATCGGCTCATGGTCGGAAGGGCTGGCTATTTCACTCTCCAGTGTCGATTTTGTCATGGGAGTGAAATGGAGCAAACGGACACCAAGAGAGTTATGCCGAGCGCACAACAGACGAGAAAGGGGAGCAGTTCAAGAAAGAACTGTTTGGTTGACAGCCTACTGGGTCTTCTGCAATCGGCTTCGCAGCCGATTTCTGCATGGTATATGTCGTGCCCGGAACCGAACACCACTTCAATCAGAAAGAGAAGAACAAGCCCTATTCCTATGATTGCCAGAACGACCATGCACCTGATTTGCTAGATTTGTGGGAACCTTGAAAAATTGTCCTCTCGCCCAATTCCATCTTTGCGCAATCAAACTTTATCCTTGGAATATCATGTACATGCCTGCGGTAAAATTTTCTTGCTCGCCTCAATCTTGAACGAAATTCAGAATTTTTCAAGCTCCCCTTGCGCCGTGCGCCGCAACAGGAGAACGAGCACGGCTTTGACGGATTGGTCTGAACCGATAAAGGACGCCAGTTCCAGTCCTCTTTTGGTTACTGCCGGTAGATGACGGTTCCCACATGCTCACCGTGCAAGGCACGAGTAATCGAACCTTCAACCAAGCCGTTGACGATTTGTACCTTTTCGATAACCTCACTGTTCTGGATAATTTCAAGACAGGGCCTTTCTATAACGAGATCGTCGAGGTCTCGATCAAGAAGGTCCTGGGCGCCGATTTCCGGAATGAATTCGGCCTTCGGGTTTTTCTTCGGATCTTCGGTATAGAGACCGTCTTCATCCTTGATGAAGAGAATGGTGCGTGAACCGATCAGATCGGCAAGGATCACCAGACCGACATCGGTGCGATGGATCGGTATGCGGCCGACTTTCGGCTTTATGGCAAAATAGTCATACGGCGGCATGCCATGCATGACCGGGATGATGCCTTCCGCAAAGTAGGTTGGTAGTTTGACGATATCAGAATGCGAAATTTTCACCCCACCCCAAGGCGATAACAGAGTGGCAATCATCAGTGCATTTTGTTCGGAGATCATGCTGCCGAATTTGGCAATAACTCCGGTCGGCATGCCCATCTCCAGCCCGATCGTGTAGATATGACGACTGCGGGTTCCACCACCCGTGGTTATCAGAATCTTGTGGTCCCGGCGATTCCTGACGATTTCTTTGAGGATGTTTGGCAGTGCTTTGACACCACGGTCGCAGATCGACTGGCCTCCAATTTTCATGACTGCAATGTCCGGATACAAACGGGATTGCGGAGCAATGGCCAGATTCTCAACGAACTCTTTACTGACCAGACTCTCTCCCATCAGCCTGCTTTCCACGTGCAATCGATTGCCATCTTGATCGCGGACTAGGGTCATGTCTCCGTCTCCTCCTGTCGGTGATTTGTCGTGTTTATCTTATCTTCCCAACTATGATCACATTTCAGGGCAATCCGTCGTCAGGTGTGCTTTGGCCCGCGTTTCAGGGCGATGAGTTCGGCGCCTGTGGCACCGGCGATCTGCTCCAGTTCGGTCATTCGCAAATGATTGCCGTACACCTTGAGATCGACGCCGCTGATGGCTATGATTCGGTATCTCGGTGTTTGAGCGCCTTCCCTGATCTTTTGTCGTTCCCGGAAGAAAATTTTTCCTGACATGTCGTTCTCCTCGTTTTGTTTTGGCGATGGTGCTTTCTGACTACTATATGTTGCAAGGGCTGTTACAGCAAGGATCAACAAGCTGTAGTAATTGGTTATTAGAGGTTAGAATTTTGAATAGTGGGGCGGTCACTGCGTACATTAGGTAATCTTTTTATGTGATTATCGGGGTATTAGAAAGCCTTGCCACCAGATTACTAACGTGCCGATTAAAAATGGAAAAAAATAGGGAGTAATCCTGGTGTTTAAAATTTAATTAAAATAATTCAATGATATTAATGACTACCAGGCCTGATGGCGATTGACTAAAAATATCCGGTGTCAGCGAAAGGTAGTTTAAGGATTTTTGATCATGAACATGGCGAATGGTCAATCATTATGCCATGAGAGAAGAAAAAAATCTACGTACGGTGAAAGAAACCTATGGTCAACCTCTTTATCGGTATCGACGATACCGACAATCTTGACAGCCCCGGGTCAGGTGTTTTGGCTGATCAATTGAGCCGGGAACTGCATGACAACGGATTGGCCTTGTGTACCGCAATTACCCGTCACCAATTGCTGGTTGATGACAGGATTGCCTACACGTCTCACAATAGCGCAATGTGTTTTTCTGCCATCTGCGACGAAAGTGGTGTGGGTGATTTGATCGACTACGCGCAAAAATTTTTGCAAACGTATGCAGTCATCGAAGCTGATCCAGGTTTGAGTGTTGTTGTTGACAATGGCCATTTTGACCGGAAGCATCTCATTTCATTTGGTTACAAAACAAAACGGTGCATGGTCGATAAACAAGAGGCTTACGATCTCGCCAAAATGCTCGGTGCGCACCTGTCGGAACATGGAGGCAGCGGCATCGGTGTTATCGGAGCATTGGCGGCAACGGGCTTGAGACTCTCCGGTTGTGATGGCAGATATCGTGGCTGGCACCAGATGGGACGTGCTGGCGAGGTTACAACCGCAGGATGGTTGGCCGGCCACGATTTTATCGATGGTGTCGTTGCTGATGACGGCACCTGTTTGGATGATAAGGCCACCGTCATGCTCACCGAGTCTAATCTCAAGACGGTGCTTCTCAACGGATGCCGGATTGTGCCGGTTGCAAATGATGCCACTTCGACCTGCCAGCCATGCTGGAAAACGTTGTCACGGAGTATGATGAAACGCTTTTGATCGGTTGTGGCTCAACCGATATTCGAAGTTCTTGTGCGTCTTTTCCCTACAGGGTGTCCTCGTTGTCCTTACGTAATTCTGCCCTCCTGGCTTACGATAAATAAAAGTAATTACATGATGATACACCATATGTGTTAGAAATGGTAATTTTTAGAAAATCTATTGGCGTTAGATTCTCCACAAGTAGAATAGGGATAAGAAAGTTGCTGAAATTGACTACCGACTACGAAAAAGATCAATCTTCTTCAACGGCACGGTGGGACTATCATCAAGGGTAGGTCCCCGCCAGCGGAAACATCCTGTGAGTTGATAATGGGGGCGTTATGAGACACGGACACCATGAAGATACACAACCACCGACATTTGCAAGACCGTTGCTCGCCCTCTCTCTGTTGAATCTGGATATGTCCGCTCTGGAGGCATACGTCGAAGAGCTGATGAAGAAAAATCGTATCCGGACGGTAAAAGAAGAAGATATCGTCAGGGCCACCGGGAATGCCTCTTTCCCTCCGTTTCGGCAGGAAACCCTGTTTCCGGAGGAATCGTCCTGCGATCGTTTTTTGCCTTGATTGAACAACCCCTCCTGTAAATTTCGTGAGCTGATGATAACGCTACAAACACTAAGCGATTTGCATTTGTTGGCTCAAGAGATGGGTGAAAAGGCGGTGACCCAGCCGCACGTCGAGAACTTGCTCAAGGCGTTTGGTCCGCTCATTTTGATGAAGCAACGATGGCTTCAAGAGAGGGAACGTAAAAGAGTTTCCGTGGCTATCGACAAGCATCGATTGACTGAAGGCGTACCACTGATCGAGCACGGTGGTTTTTTTCATACTGAAGATCCTTGGGATGAAGCAGCGTTGTTTGCCGTTGCTGCTATTTTCCAGGGATTCCCAGAGTATGGCGTTGAGATGTCAGTCCTTTCTGAGGAAATCGAAACCGGGCGATACAAGATAGACCCGTTATCCGTCACCATACAGAGAGCGAGCGGGTTTTGTGTTTTTACATCGGAGAGAATCCAAGAAGTCAATCCGATCGTGGTGGAATTGTTCAGCAGGTTTCTGTGGCGGTTGATCCTCTGCAGCAAACGTCGTGATTGTGAATCGGAGATGAGGCATCTCGTATGGTCGAAAGGGTATTGTCCGGTGTGCGGCAGTTATCCACAATTGGCTGTTCTCGGCACCCAAGAAGAGAAGATGCTTTGCTGCTCTGAGTGTGGTCACCAATGGCGTTTTTCGGCTCCTTACTGTCCCTATTGCGAGAACGAGGATCAGCAAAGGATACGGCTTCTCGGTATTGACGGAGAAGAAGACGGAGCTGCCTTTATCTGTTTGGAATGTCGAAGATACCTGATTAGCACAGGGATGTCGGCGATGTGCCGACATCCAAATAGTGACTTATTGTCGCTCGGGTTTGTCCACCTGGATATGATCCTTCAGGGTAAGGGGTTCATGCCGATGGCCGAGTGTGAATGGAATGTCTTGTATCCCGATGCTCATGCGAATCGATCTGCAAGGGATGGTTCTTGAAAACGTGCTTCGCGCCGCAGAGAACGTGGTATGTAGCGCACGTGTCGTCTCATCAATGAAAGGATGCGTCTTTCGCGCTGATGGATTAAAAAAGGGCAGGCTGTCTTTTAATTCGTCAGTTGATTCATTGCCCGGACGCGATCCTTGGATATATCTCAGTACCACATTACCTTTGTTCTGACTTTTGCCGGCGTTGCCTTGCTTGCCCTTCGGCGGGCAACATCGGTAGCAACCAATGCCGATTTTGCTCTCGCCGGGCGCAGTCTGCCGGCAACCGGTGTGGCCTGGATCATTATCGGCACCCTGGTCGGTGGGGTGGCCACCATCGGTACTGTTCAGACCGCTTACACACACGGTATTTCAGCAGGAATTTTCACCTTCGGCAGCGGTATTTCCTGTTTGCTGCTCGGCTGCTTTTTCGCCAGAGCGCTGCGCGAAGAAGGGGTGGTGACCGTTTCCGAATATCTTGGCCGGCGCTTCGGTCAGCCCTTTCGTCGTTACAGCAGCGCCATCAGTGCCTTCGGCATGTTCATTCATGTCGTCGGTCAGTTTCTTGCCGCCATTGCCATCATCCAGGCGGTGTTTGCCTGTGGCGATGTGGTCTCGGTTGTGTTGGTGACGGCGCTGATCGGGATTTTTGTCGTTTCCGGGGGGATTGCCGGTGCCGGCCTGATCGGACAGATCAAGTGTTTCATGCTTTATCTGGTCATGTTGGCCAGTGCCGGTGTTGCATTGCAGAAGGGCGGCGGTTGGTCGGGGATCGTCGACAAGCTGCCGCCCGAGGCGAATCTCTTGAGTTTTGCCGACTACGGCCATGCAACAGCGGCGGTGGATACGGTCTCGATGCTGGTCGGCGTCCTGTCCACCCAGATCTACCTGCAGGCCATCTTTGCCGCCCGTGACGTGCGAGCCGCCCGTAACGGGGCATTCTTGAGTGCCGTCGCCATCCCGCCGCTCGGAGCACTCGGCATTGTCGTCGGGCTCTATCTGCGCACCGAGTACCCTGACCTGGGCGGCAGTGGCGCCCAGGCCCTGCCGTTTTTTCTGGCGATCAGTTTTCCACCGATAGTGGCAGCTTTTTTCAATGCCGGTATCTTACTGATCGTCCTGGGCACCGGGGCAGGGCTGGTACTTGGCGTGACCACCAATATCTACAACGATTTCCTGTCGGGAAGCAGTCTCATGCGGCGGGTGGTGCAGCCGGTGAGGCTGCTGCGCGGCTGCGCGTTGAGCGTTTTGCTGCTGGCATCAATGCTCGTTTTTTCCGGTCTTGATTCGACCATCCTGTCCTGGAGCTACCTGTCGATGGGGCTCCGCGGGTCGGCGGTGTTCGTCGGTCTCTGCGCTATCGTCTTTTTCAAACGTTTTACCGACTCCAGGACGCTGTTGGTGCTGCTCTACCTGCTTCCCGCCCTGTATCTTTGGTTGAAATTGTAGTTCCGTGGTGCTCTTCGGAGTTCGTCGTTCGTTTGGGTGCGAAGGGGTTAGATTAGCCGCTCAATGCCGCTGACGATAAAATAGCCGGAGAACAGCACGAGAAATGAGGCGCAGATACCGACCAGCAGGCGATACCTACTGTCGGTAAAGAAGCGCCGACCGCGGGCGATGCCGAAAGAGATAAAGCCGTACCAGGTCAAGTCGGCCAGAATGTGGCCCACGAAGAAGGCGGCGACGCCGATCAGTCCGAATTGCATGGAGTAGACGATATAGCCGAGGCCGATGGTTGCCCACCAAAGCAGCCAGTAAGGGTTGGCGATGCTCAGCAGAATGCCGGCCAGAATCAGATTCCTAGAGCGTTTTCCCTGGTCCTCCAGGCAGAGGTGCAATGATGGTAGCCCCTTGAACATCGAGACAGCCATCCACAACAAAATAACGCCGCCGACAAGAGAAATAGCGATGAAGACCTCGTCGCGGGAGAGTAGTGGCGCCAGGCCGGTGATCAGCGCGCCGACCAGAAGCAGTTCGAGCAGTCCATGTCCAAGGATCATCAGTGGGCCGACTGTCGCGCCGCGCCGTACGCTTTCACTGACAGTCACCGTCATCACCGGGCCCGGCATCATGGCTCCGGACAGGGCGATCACAAATGAGGACAAGCTGATGGAAATCAGGGCAAGCGACATGATAGGGTGCACTCCACATAATCAGAGGGATCTGTATAGTACCGGACGGAATCGTTTCGGGCAATGATCCGGCGGATCCTTTCTGCCTTTTTCTTTCCTTCCGGGCCGTTTGCACTCAACAGATGCGTTTTCTCTCGCCCTTGGGCTCGGTGACATTATATAGTCTCGGAGACGGGAGTGACCGGCATGCACGACGACGTAACGGAACGAACCGGATGAGCGAAAAACAAGAAAGAGAGTCGGATATCGACACCATGCGTCTTGATGATGTGACCTCAACAATACGATTGAGCAGGATGAAGGGCAGAATGTGTTGCCTGGTTATCGCCCTGACCGTCCTTTTGAGTACTCCGGTACTGGCTGATCAGCACACGGATCCTTCCGGCATCAATCGTGGCTGGCGGCAGGATCTCTGGGATTTTGTCAAGGGAGAGCAAGCGCCGTCGGCGGTGTACGCCGGGATGTGGAGTCGGCATGTCGTCAACAGCGACGATGACTATCGTTCCAATCATGAACTGCTCGGGCTGTGTTATAGGGGGATGTTTGTCGGCACTTTCAGGAACTCTCACGATAATCGGGGGTGGGGAGCCGGAGTGCAGCGGGACGTTTACCGGGGCAGCGTGCGTGACGCCACCTGGCGTTTTGGCTATCGAGCCGGAATTGTCTATGGCTACGAAGAGTTGTCGCTTTTTGACACAAAGCTCTTTCCCTTCGTGCAGACCTATGCCGATTTGAGTTACAAGCAGGGCGGTGTCGAGCTTTCCTGGGCGGGGAGCACTGTGTTGATTGGATTCTTCTGGCGAATCTGACGTTCTTGCCGGCGCCGGATCATCGACCTATTTTGCACCAGATCGGCAACGCTTCTGCAATCCGGAGAAAACGCGGATCGGTGTCGATCCCTTCATCCATTTTGCGATTGGCGATCAGGATCGCTCCTGGTTTGCACTGTTGTTCGACGAGACGTTCGAACGTCACTTGCCTTGTCTTTTCGCAAAAGGGCCGAAAATAGTAGAGTACGTCAAAATCGGCAAGCCCGGCAAAGGTCCAGATGTCAACTTCTGCGACCTGCCTTTCCCCAACCAGATTTCGCGCGATTTGCAACGATGCCGGGTCTTTTTCAATGCCGAACACGTCAAATTCGAGCAACTCGGCGAGCAGCAGGATGTTGCCGATACCGCAGCCGATATCGATACATTTCAGTCCCGGACGAAAGAGGCCGCGATCCTGCAGGTACGACCGCGCCAGCCGCAGCTGTTCGTAGGCCTGCCGTGTATCCATGGCGACGAACGGGTACTCAACCGAGGTGTCATTGCCGGTACGGGGTACGGCCTGACGGGTGAAATAGCCGATGAAGCGATTGATCACCCCGAACAGGACATCCAATTCCTCGTCGCGAGACAGTGCGCCGGTCATCAGTGTGTTGTCGCTATCGTTCATCGGGTTCTTGTACCATAAAGAGACAGTATGATCCAGCTCCGAGTCCCTCGGTATACCAGGTCAGAGGGAACGAACCGTACCTGCGAACCGTACCTGCGGACCGAAGCCGGCAGGGCATGACTGCAGGGGGCGGACAAGTGTATTCCGGGAACATCTGCTCATCCCAGGGTTTTCCGGAACCGCCCGGCGGCAATGGTCAAAAACCCGAGTGCCAGTCCGCTTTGAGCGGCGATGCTAGGCCAGAGTATTGCCAGACCGATATCCTTCATGACGATACCGCGCAAGATCTCCAGATACCAGCGCATCGGGTTGAAAACGGTGGCCCAGCGTACCGGGTCGGGCATATTGGCGATCGGAAAGAGAAAACCGCTGAGCATCACCGAGGGCATCAACACCAGGAAGCTGGTGAGCAGGGCCTGCTGCTGGGTCGAGGCGCTGCCGCTGATGATCAGTGCCAGTCCCATGTTGCCCAGCAGGAAGATGCCGGTGAGCAGGTAGAGCAGCGGCAAACTGCCTTTGACTTCGATATCGAAGAGCAGATATGCGACAATGAGCATAATGCTCATCGAGATGTAACCGGTTATCATATACGGGATGGTCTTGCCGAGAATGAGCTCGATGCCGCGCAGCGGGGTGACCATTACCTGTTCGATGGTGCCCACCTCCTTTTCCCGGACAATGCCGATGCTGGTCAACAGCAGGCTGAAGATAAAGAGCATCGTCGCGATCAATGACGGTACGTAGTAGAAGCGGCTCTCCTGATTGACATTGAACCAGGCACGGGCAGCGGTGCCGATTTGCGCCGGTTGTGGAGAGACGCCCTGCCGGTCGAGTCGCAGGGCTCTTTTCTCATGGTTGTATGCATCGACGATCATCGAGGCGTAACCCAGTGCGATCGCGGAGCTGTTACTGTCGGTACCGTCGGTGATCAGTTGGAAGGCGGCCGTGCGTCCCGCGGACAAGTGGTCGCCGAAGCCCGCCGGAATCTTAAGGACGATGCGGACGGATGCCCGGTCGAGCAGAGCGGTCAGCTCGCTTTCTACGGCAGGTGTGGCGACAACCTGAAAATAACCGCCGGAGGTGAAACGCCGGAGCAACTCACGGGACGCCGGACTCTTGTCCATGTCGTAGACAGCGGTGCGGATCGATGTCACGTCGGTTGTCAGGGCGAAGGCCATGATGGTCATCTGGATTACCGGTACGCCGAAAACAATGACCCGCATCCGTGGATCGCGCAGCATCTGCAGAAACTCCTTGATCAGCATGCGATAAATGCGGCGCAGCATCTCCTACTCCAGCTTGAAGGTGAATTTCCGCAGTGCCAGAGTCATCATCAGTACCGCAAACAGCAGGAGAAACAGCGCATCGGCCCAGAGGATCTCCAGACCGATCCCTTTCAGGTAAATGCCGCGCAGGATACTGATGAAATAGCGTGCCGGCACGATAACAGTCAACACCTGCAACGGTTCCGGCATGTTCTCGATAGCGAAGACGAAGCCGCTGAGCAGCAGGGTCGGCAGAAAACCGGCAACGATGGCAATCTGATTGGCCAGCACCTGGGACTTGAGAACGATACTGAGCGTCAATCCGAAAAACAGCGCGCCGGTCAGAAACAGGGCTGACAAGGCGAAGAGCAGGCCGGCATTGCCGACGATCGGTACCCCGAACACCCAGCGGCCGATCACCACGGCCATCGCCACATCGACCAGGCCGATGACGAAATAGGGGACGATTTTTCCAAAGATCAGCTCCGGTGCTTGCAGCGGTGTGCTGATCAGCTGTTCCATGGTGCCGTTCTCCCATTCCCGGGCGATGGTCGTACTGGTGAGCATCGCCGCGACGACAATCATCACCAGTGCGATAATTCCCGGGATCAGAACATCCTGACTGCGCAGATCAGCATTGTACCAGGAGCGCTGAATCATTTGCACCGGCGGGTGCAGCTGGTCGCGGCCTTCTCGTTCCAGCTGCCGGAAAAGCGTCGCCCGGGCGTAGATGGAGACGATCGTCGTCGCGTAATTCATGGCCAGCCGCGAGGTGTTGGCGTCGCTACCGTCCCCGATAATCTGCAGATCGACCGGCTGCCCGGCGGTGACTCGGCGGGCAAAATCGGCGGGGACGACGAGACCGATCAATGCCGAGCCCGATTCAATGCGCTGCTGCAGTGGTTCATAGCCGTCGACGGTGGCAACAATCCGGAAGTACGGAGAATGATCGAAGAGGCTGAGCAACTCACGGCTGGTTGCGGTGCGTGACTGGTCCCAGACGACGGTCGGCACCAACCGCAGGTCAAGAGTCAGTGCATAGCCGTAGAGGAGAACGAGGATCAACGGGATGGCCAGCGCCATGATCAGGCTGCGCCAGTCGCGCAGCAGATGCAGCGTTTCTTTCCTGGCGATGGCCGTTAGACGCCTGAGTTTCATTTCGAGACCGGTCCTGGTTCGCTACCGGATTGTCGAACTTCCCGCTCTATCAGTGAGACGAAAACATCTTCCATGCTTGGCGAGATGACACGTATCGAAGTGGGCGGGTTACCGAGTTCCCGGAGGCGTCTGGTGACTGTGGAGCGCGCCGCCGCGCCGTCAGCGGCGGTTATATGGATGGCGGCGCCGAACAGGGCAGCGTCCAGAACCTCGGGCAGGTCCAGCAGGGGATCGATCATCGCCTGGGGATTTTGGCAGTGCAGATCGAGGATCGTTTCCTTCATGGCCGTGTTCTTGAGTTCACGGGGCGAGCCGGCGGCAATGATTCTGCCGTTGTAGATCAGGGCCAGCCGGTCGCAATATTCGGCTTCTTCCATATAGTGAGTGGTAACGAAGACGGTGACGCCGCTCTCGGCCATGGCGTAGATCAATTCCCAGAAGCGGCGTCTGCTGAGCGGATCGACACCGCTGGTCGGTTCGTCGAGAAAGAGCACCGGCGGCTCGTGCAGAATGGCGCAGGCCAGAGCCAGCCGCTGTTTCCAGCCAATGCTGAGGATGGCGGTAAGGCTGTCCTGGTGTTCGCGCAGCCCCGACATCTCCAGCGCCCATGTTTTGCGGCGTTGCAAGTGAGCGCCGTGCAGGCCGTAGATGCCGCCGTAAAACTCGATATTTTCCCTGACCCGCAGATCGTCGTAGAGGGAAAATCTCTGACTCATGTAGCCGATATGCTGTTTGATCGATTCGGGCTGACGCAGGATGTCGAACCCGGCTACCGTGCCGATGCCGGAACTGGGCCGGAGCAGGCCGCAGAGCATGCGGATGGTGGTGCTCTTGCCGGCGCAGTTGGGGCCGAGAAAACCGTAAATCTCGCCGCGATTGACGGTAAAGGAGATTGTATCAACGGCCGTGAAGTTCTTGAAGCGTCGGGTGAGGTCCCGAACCTGGACGGCAATAGTACCGTTTCCCGCAGAGGATACCGCAGATCCGGTGAGGTCTGTTGGTCCCGAGGAGGTTTCGACACCATTTTCCTGAAGAGCGCTGAGGAAGACATCTTCCAAAGAGGGGGGCGTCTCGCTCATCTGCTGCCATTCGATCCGGTTTTTTTCGAGCAGTTGCCGGCTGCGCTTCTCAGCCGTGGAGAGATCGTCGCAGACGACGTGGACCGCGTCGCCGAAGATGGAAACGCTGCCGATCGACTGCTCCCTTGAGAGGAGCGTGGCGATAACACGGGAATTATTGCTGCGGATGGTCAGAATTCTGCCGCGAACTAATCGCTTGACTTCCTCGGGCCGGCCGCTGGCGATCACCGATCCGTGGTTCAGCAGGGCGATCCGGTCACACCGTTCGGCCTCGTCGAGGAAGGCGGTGGCAACCAGGATGGTGACACCGTCACGCAGCAACCGGTGCAGATTCTCCAGAAATCGCGGCGGCTGACCGGGTCGACGCCGTTGGTCGGCTCGTCGAGCAACAATACGGCCGGGGTATGGATCAGGGCGCAGACGAGTTGCAGCTTCTGTTTCATGCCACCGGAAAGCTTGCCCGCCTGACGCTTCAGGAACGGACGCATACCGCTGAAATCGAGCAGTTCTTCGATGCGATGCCGTCGACCGGCAAGGGCGACACCGTACAAGTCGGCATAAAAGTCGATATTTTCAGCGACGGTAAGATCGGGGTAAAGGGCGAAGCGCTGACTCATGTAGGCAAGTTTTTCCTTTGCCCGGGCGGCTTCGGTATCGATGGCAAAACCACCGATTCGACCAGTGCCGCTACTCGGCGCCATGATCGTTGCCAGCAGACGCAGGGCGGTCGTTTTGCCGGCCCCATCCGGCCCGACCAGGCCGAATATCTCTCCCGGGAAGACCTCGAAACTGAGGGAATTAACGGCGACCAGCGAGCCGAAGCGTTTGCCCAGCTGATTGGCTTGGATTGCCGCCATGCTGCGGTCAATTTCTGAATGACTATCCATTTCTGACCAAATCCATCAGGATGCGACAGAGTCAACAGCGTCTGCCGGTCACGGGGGAACTATGGCCTGGACGGTGGTGCTAGGTCGATCCAGGCATCGGCCGGCATACCCGGTTTCAGCTCGCCGTCGGGATTGGTCAGGGCGATCTTGACGCGATACATCAGTTTGACCCGTTCCTCGAAAGTCTGGACTGACTTGGGAGTGAATTCCGCCTGATCGCTGATGAAACTGATCCTGCCGGGATAGGTCATGCCGGGGGTATGAATCGGTGGTGACACGAACCGACAGATTGAGCTTGACCCGGCCAAGGTCGGTCTCGTTGATGTAGGCGCGCAGCCAGGGGCGGTTCAGAGCGCCGATAATCAATACCGGGGTCGATGGGTTGAGAAATTCGCCGATCTCGGCCGAGGTGGTCAACACGACACCATCGAACGGAGCAGCTATGGTTGTATGGGCAAGTTGCAGGCGGGCGATATCGAGTGCTTTTTCGGCTCCGGCGATTCGAGCCCGGGCCTAATCGATCTGTTCGCTTCGAGTTCCTGCACGCCGCAAGTCCAAACGGGCGGCAGCAACTTTTACCCTGGCCCCGGCCTCCTCGCGATTCTGGCGGGCGGTTTGATAGCGAGCCCGGTAGTCTTCGAAGGCCTGCCTGCTCACCCCGCCTTCAGTGACGAGGGCTTTGTGGCGTCGAAAGTCCGCTTCACTCTGTCGGAGGCGAATTTCGGCGGATTCTGCGGCGGCACGTGCCAGTTCCAGTTCTGCCTGGGCCATGGTAATTTCCTCGGGCCTGCTGCCCGCTTCCAGTTCGGCGACAACGGCACGGGCAAGCGCCAGCTCGGTCTCGGCTGCTTCGACAGCGAGCAGTTGATCGCGATTGTCGAGCCTGGCTACCATCTGGCCGGGAGCAATCGACTCCCCTTCGTCAAAAGCGCGTTCGGCCAGATGGCCGGGGATTTTAAAGCTGAGGCGGGCCTCTGTGACTTCAATGGTGCCGGAGACCCGTAGCGCTGTCTGATCGCTTTCGTCTTCACCGGGAAAGCGGTATACAAGAAGCGCGGTGACCGCGACAGCCAGCAGCGAGGCACCGATCAATCGTTTTTTGACACTCATGGCAGGCGCTCACCGCCACCAGGCCTGGAAATGGTGGACCGGACCATGCCCGGAACCAATCCGGTACGAACTGCCGGCTTCGAGTGCCCGGGCGAGATAGGTGATGGCCTGTTCGATCGCCGCCGTCAGCGGCAGCCCTGTGGCGAGATGCGCGGCAATTGCCGAGGACAGGGTGCAGCCGGTACCGTGGGTATTGTTCGTGTGAATGCGCTGATGAGAGTAGGGTGTGATCGTTGCGGTCGCCTGATCGAAAAGGACGTCGGTCAGTTCTTCCCCGAAGAGATGGCCCGCTTTGGCCAGAACCGACAGTTGATATCTGTTGCCGAGTTCCCGGGCGGCCTGATGCAGTTCATCGTCGGAAATGATCGTCCGCCCAAGGATGATCTGTAGTTCAGGGATATTCGGGGTGATCAGCGTGACCAGCGGGAAAAGCAGCTCTTGCATGGCCGTGACGGCATCATCTTGGATCAGGCGATCACCGCTGGTGGCGACCATGACCGGATCGAGAACGACAGAGGGGATCCGGTATTCGGCGAGCAGACCGGCGACACAGGCGATGACCTCGGGTGCGTGCAGCATGCCGATCTTGACGGCATCAGCGCCGATATCATCGAGAACTGCACGAATCTGCTGCTCAAGAAAGGGAACCGGCACTGGGTGGATGGCAGTGACCCCGACGGTGTTTTGAGCAGTCAGAGCGGTTATGGCACTCGTGCCGTAGCAGCCGCAGGCCCCGATAGTCTTGAGATCGGCCTGGATACCGGCGCCGCCACCGGAATCGGAACCGGCGATGGTTAATACGGTGTGATAACGATTCACGGTGTTCTCCATATCGATAGGAAAATGAAAAATGATGCCGTGCAAAAAGTAATCCAACAAAGGATTCCCTGTCCAGTTTTTTCCCTGAAGGAGTGAATGTTTACGATTATTTGCAGCTTGTATGGGGCGTAGATCCGGGTGCTGCCACAGCTGAAGCGGACGACGCCGGATGGGGGAAACGGCTGGGTCGCTTGCCTTTCCACAAAGTAGTACTATCGTTTTCCCTGTACATCCAGACGCTGCGCGACGCTACGGTTGCGGACGCAGCTTTATCACGGAGATATCATGGGTCGTTCTCGTCGAAGACGGCTGTGCAGGAGGTTGTTATGAATCGTTTACTCGTTGTTTGGGCAGTGCTGGTTGCCCTTACCGCCACGCCGGCTTTTGGCGCCGGCAAAGCGGTGTCTTATTCGGTTGATGGTGTCGACTATGAAGGCTACTTCAGCGGCGCACCCGATCGGCCTCTGTTGCTGCTCGTTCACGACTGGGACGGGCTGACCGACTATGAAATCAAACGAGCCGAAATGCTCGCTGAACTCGGTTATGCAGTCTTTGCAGTCGATCTCTTCGGTGCCGGGGTCCGGCCGACGGAGACTGCGGACAAGCAAAAACTGACAGGGGCGCTCTATGGTGACCGCCAGAAGATGCGTGCGTTATTGGCCGCCGGCTTCCAGCAGGGCGAAGCACAGGGTGGTGACGGTTCGCGGGCGGTGGCCTTCGGCTATTGCTTCGGTGGCGCCGCCGTGTTGGAGATGGCTCGGTCGGGCGCCGATGTCAAGGGATTTGTCAGCTATCACGGTGGTTTAACTACGCCGGAAGGCCAGGATTACAGCCAGACCAAAGGCACGGTCGTGGTCTTTCACGGTACGGCCGATTCGGCAGTGAGCATGCAGGATTTCGCCGATCTGGCGGTCCAGTTGGAGCAGGTCGGTGTGCCTCACGAGATGATCACGTACAGCGGTGCACCGCATGCGTTTACGGTCTTTGGCACGGAACGCTATCGGGAAGAGGCTGACCGCCAGTCCTGGGGGCGATTCGTCAGGTTTCTCCAGGAAACGCTCAACTGATCGGCATCAAATTAACCGATTGGTAGAAGAATCGCTGCCGGTCCATCACGATCGGCAGCGATCGATCACGTCCAGTGCTTTGTCAAGGATGCTGCCCCCGAAACGGAGTTTGCAACCGTCCTGCAGTGCTTCACGGGTGATGGCGGGGCCTTGCGAGCAGAGGATGGCCAGCGCGGCAAGCGCCTGATCCCGGGGCCCGATGCCGAGGGTTGCTGCCGGCACATCGATAATGCGGGCCTGCGACGGCGGCAGTTCCAATCCTTCAGAGCGTATCACCAGATCATCGGCACTCAGCGCCCCAATGATCTGCCGGCGACGAGCCACTCCTTCGGCGGCAAGGGCAATGACAACATCGGGCTTGTCGATACCGGTGTAGCCGATCGGTTCGCAATCGACAATGACTTCGCTCACCGAATGACCGCGCATTACGGTGATCGGGTAATCGTTCTTCTGGCTGGCATGCAGACCGCTGCTCATGGCCGCCAGGCAGAGCACTTCGCCGGCGGTATTGATTCGCTGACCAGCTGCGCCGAGGAGCAGGATCCGGCAACGACGGGGCAACGCGTGCTGCCGGCGCATCTCGATCCGGGCCGGAGGAAGACAGGCTGGTGCTGCGGCGGCAAGCTGCCGATAATGGGCACTGTATTCAGGCCGCTGGTTGGCGGCGACAATGGTGTCGGCCGGCGGCAGCTCATGCATGTCGGCCTCGATCTGACGCAGGGATGTGCGATTATGCGCGCTGAACCGTCCCGGACAGACGCCCCGAATATCAAGCAGGGCAAAGCCGTTAAAAGCGATGGCCCCGGCCAGGCGCTCGCTCAGTTGCCGGTCCGTGGCCACCAGTCGATCCACCCAGGGTGCGCCGGCGGCGCCAGCCACCGTGCAGATATCGAGGGGCGCTTCGAGCCGGTTCAGAAATCCAGACGAGGTTGTTGCGCCGGCCGGGGTGGTTGCCGAACATTGTCCGCCAGTCATGCCGTAATTGAAATTATTCAGCACCAGCAGGGTGATATCCAGGTTACGTCGACAGGCGCTGAGGACATGCGCGCCGCCGATGCCGAGACCGCCGTCGCCCATGACGACGATGACGGTGAGTTCCGGGCAGGCCATCTTCAACCCGGTGGCGTAAGTCAGAGCTCGACCATGCAGGCCGTGCAGCGCGTGGGTATCAAAAAAGGTATCGAACAGTCCGGAGCAGCCGATATCGCTGACCACTGCCACCTGGTTGCCGGCACGATCCAGCCGGCCAAGTGCCTGGTCAAGGGCGTGGACCGTTCGTTCATGGGAGCAGCCCGGGCAGAAAACCGGCGGTCGTTGGGCGTTGAGCAGGCTGGTCATGGCCGCAGTACCGCAGAGATTTCTTCGGGACTGATGAGTTCCCCATCCATCCGGGTATGATGGATCACTTCCCTGCCCGAACAGAGGCGTTCTATTTCTGTTTTATACAGGCCAAGATTCATCTCGATCAGCACGATGCGATCGGCGGCACGAATGGTCTCCTGGAGTATTTTGACCGGCACCGGAAACAGGGTTTTTACGATCAACAGTGAGATATCATGGCCGCTGAGGCGCAGCGCGGCAACGGCCTGCCTGGCTGCCCGTGCGGTAACCCCGTAGGTAATGACGAGCGTTGCACAGTGCGGTTCGCCGTCCATCTCGTAAAAACTGAACTCGTCGATATATTTGTCGATCTTTTGCGCCAATCGGCGGATGGTTGCGCCGATTTGTTCGGTATCGCCGGTGATATAGCCGTCCGCTCCGTGTGTCGAAGAGGTCTGCCGAACCAGCCGTTGACCGCCTATGGGCAGGAAATAGGGTACGTCACTGCCTGCCGGCGCCTGGAAGGGGAGAAACGGCTGGTCGACGGGGCATGTTGTCCTGTCGATGATCGGTGGTAACTGAAGTTTCGCCAGTTCAACACTCTCTCTGGTCATGCCGATTTCCTTGTTGGAGGCGATAAAGACGGGACAGCGAAAACGCTCGGCAAGGTTGAAGGCGTGACCGGTAAGCTGGTAGCAATCGACGGCATCGACCGGTGCCAGCACGATAACCGGCAGGCCGCCGCTATTGCCCCAGCGCAGGAACTGGATGTCCCCGTCGGCCCCCTTGGTGGCCGATCCGGTGGACGGTCCGAGTCGCTGGACATCGACGATTACCAGTGGGATCTCGCCGCCGATGGCAAAGGAGATTTGCTCACTATACAGGCTGATCCCCGGCCCTGAGGTGGCGGTCATTGCTTTCATACCGGCCATGGACGCGCCGATGCAGAAACCGATCGAGGCAATCTCGTCCTCGCCTTGCAGGCAGATGCCGCCGACGGGTGGCAGCATTTTGACCATCTGATGAAAGATCGTTGTCGCCGGGGTGATCGGATAACCGGCAAAGAAGCGGCAGCCGGCATCGACAGCGGCACGGCTGATCGCTTCGTTGCCGTCAATAAAACAACGGGCCATGATGTTCCCCGGTATCAGGTTCCCATCGGTGATGGTGGTCGACAGGTCCGGCAGCTTCATCTGCGGATCTATTTGAGCAGAAAGCCTTTCGATTGCAGGAAGGCAAACATATGCGGACGTGCTTCCTTAACCAGCATGTCGGCGATCTGCTCACTCCATGAATTGTCCTTGGTGCCGCCGGTCCTCGTTCGGTAATAGACCCGGACTCGCTCATCGTAGGTCTCGATAGCGGCGTCGTCGCCGGCATCCTCGTAGCGCTCCTGCTTGAGAACGACATCGAGCGGCAGGCGTGGCTTGGTTTCCGGATCCTGGGCCGGGTAACCGAGGCACATGCCGAAAACCGGATAGACCAATTCCGGTAGTCCAAGCAAGCTGTCCGCGTCACCGATGCGATTTCTGATAGCGCCGATATAGCAGCCGCCAAGTCCGAGAGATTCTGCGCCGACCATCACGTTTTGAGCAAACAGCGCGCAGTCCAGTGAGGCTGTCAGGAATTGCTCGGTATAGCCCGACAACATCGTTGACCCGTGCATTGAGCAGGCCAGCCGGTGACGCTGCATATCGGCGCAAAAGACGAGGAAGACGGGGGCTTCCAACACATATTTCTGGCCGGCCGTGTACTCGCAGAGGGCCTGGCGCGATTGTCGGTCGTTGACCTGAATGACGGTACACGCCTGAATAAACGAGGACGTTGCGGCGCATTGGCCGGCGCGAATCAATTCCTCGACAATGGACTGATCGACGGCACGGTCGGTGAATTTTCTGATGGAACGGTGACCAGTGAGCAGCTTGAGTACATCATTCATAACGTGCCATTGGTTTCTGGGGGATCGTGATAACCGCTCTGACCGATCACTGCCATGATGACCGGCGAGCCGTATTATACCGAAGATGAACCGGATTGCTATCTCGATCTCTGTCCTGTGATATATCGCTCGTACGGCGCCACTCGTTTTCGCCTGCCGCCGGCAGGTCAATCAACCATTGTTAATGTCCGGGAAAACAGGTAAACGAATGGACAAACGTACGGCAAAAACTCGTTTATGCCGAGAACGCCGTGCCGCAGTCCGCTGTCTTTACCGTGACAGCGTTGTCGAGTGCCCCGCGAGAGAGGAAAGAGATGCACCTCAGCAAGAATGTCTTGAAGACGACCTGTTCCTTCTGGATTTCAGACAAGCAGGTCGATGGTTTTTTCGATACGATCGATCTGTTTTTTATCCTCGGGGTCGGCCGTTCCGGCACGACGCTGCTCGCCCGACTCCTCGATGCCGAACCTGCCGCAGCCGTTTTTCATGAACCGATTTCAGATGATTTCAAGGCGTTTGTCCAGGCCCACAAATCAGCGTTGGCGGCCCGCCAGTATCTTGACTCGTTTCGCAAGAAAATGATGTATCTGCTGGTCCGGCACCGGAAGATCACTATCTATGGCGAGGTGAATTCAGCGCTCCGCTACCATGGCGATGCGCTTCAACGGAGTTTCCCGCATGCCAAATTGTTGCACCTGGTTCGCGACCCGCGGGACGTGGTGCGTTCGCTTTATTCACGCAAACATTACACCGCACAAGGCAAGGACCATCATCTGCTGTCACCGCGCAGTGACGATCCGCTAGCCGGCAACTGGCATGAAATGTCACGTTTGGCCCGGCTTTGCTGGCTCTGGGTTGACGCCAACCGGCGGCTACGGCATGATGTCGGCAGGCTGCTGCATTTTGAAAAATTGGTACGTGATTACAGCTATTTTTACAACAAAGTCGAATGTTATCTGAACCTAGACATTGGCAAAGAACGCTGGCTACAGGCGGTTGAACGACCGACCAATCGTACCGATGCCCATCTGCTTCCACCGTGGCCGCAGTGGAGTGAAGAGATGAAGCAGACGTTTTTGGATATCTGTGCAGATGAAATGAGTGCGTGTGGATACACGGTGTGACAGCCATGCGCGAACGTCACAGCAAATGATGAAAATCGGTGCGGTGGACGGACGGTTTAGCACTGATGTTTACAGGTGCGTTCAATAGCGATGAGCTGAAATCTTCAGGAAATGGTCGCATCGACGCAGATGCGATAGGAGGACGGACTGTTATGGCCGCATACGGTGACTACGCTGTCCAGAATGCTGCGTCCCTTTAAACGAGCGGCTTTTCTGATGAATGCCTCGCTCTCGGCAAACTGCCCACGAGGTTGGAATTCATAGAGATGGAGTCGGCCGGACGGCCGCAGGTACTCGATGGCCAGATCAAGAAACTGTCGTGCTGTGCCGGGCAGCGGCATGATAACCCGGTCGAAACTGTGATCAAGTTCGGGTATGACGTGGATGACGTCTCCGCATATCAGGGAGACGACGGCCTGAGCTTTATTTTTTCTCACGTTGATGAGGCCATATCGATGGGCTGCGATATTTTTTTCCACACCGACAACGGTGGCGGCTGGACTGTGTCGGGCAAGTTGTAACGGGTAGGGCGCGGCGCCGGAGAACATGACCAGAACCTGTTCCGGCCTTATGACCTGATCGACGATCCGTTTCCGTTCGTTGCCGCTTCGCGGTGAAAAGTAGATCTCGCTCAGGTCGAGCTCGAGACTGACACCAAATTCCCGGTGCATCGTTGTCAATCGCTGCTCTCCGGCAATTACGGTGAGGGGCAGGGTGCGGTATTCGCCTCCGTGGTGTCCGGCCCGACGGGCGACCACCCGAATGCGTTTGTTCATCGACAGGATTGTATCGCCAATCAACCGTTCATGGTGAAGCAGTGGCGGTGGAATGATGATGACGGCGATGTCTCCGATCATGTCGTAGGATCGGACGAGAAGGGACAATTCGTCAGCGGGGAGAATGTCTTGCAGTGCCTGTTTTAGATTCATGGAGTGGTCTGAAGCTGAAGAGCAGGTGGTCGCCATCGTTGGCAAAATGTAATTTTAATGCAATTCAAGTAGACAATCCGCCGGAAAATCGGAAATAATACTGGTAACGCTTGGTGACCAGACGATAGGGAAGCTTGAAAAATTGCCATTTCGCCCAATCTCATCGTTGCGCAATCAGATTTTATCCTCGGAAGATCATCTATATGTCTGCGGTAAAATTTTCGTGAGCGCCTCGATTTGGAACGAAATTTCTAACTTTTCAAACTCCCCGATAGACGATCCGCACGAGCATAACAAGGGAACCTTGAAAAATTGTTGGTTCATTCAATTTTATCGTTACGCAATCGAATTTCATCCGCGAAATATCATATAATGCCAGCGATAGAATTTTCTTGCGTACCTCGATCTTGAGCGAAATTTCGATTTTTTCTAGCTTCACACAAGAGGGGAAATGTTTTGAAAATCTTGATTGCCGAAGACGAATACACAACACGGTTGATGATTCAGGTTTGTCTGGAGAAATGGGGCTACCAGGTGGAGAGCGTTGCCGACGGCAAGGCCGCCTGGCAGTTGCTTGAAAAACCCGATGCACCCGAAATAGCCTTACTCGACTGGGAAATGCCGGAAATCGATGGTGTCGAGTTGTGCCGGAAAATCAAGGAGCTGCCCAGGGATAATCCGATCCACGTGATCATGGTCACCGCCCGTGACAGTCACAGCGATATCTTGCAAGGGTTTGACGCCGGTGCCGATGATTATATCACCAAACCGTTTAACGACGATGAACTCCGGGCGCGGATCAGGGTCGGCGAGAGAATCGTCAGAATCCAGTCGACATTATCACAGACACTGCTGGAGTTGCGCCAGGCGCTCGACCTGGTCGATACCCTGCAGGGATCGATTGCCGTTTGCAATGTTTGCCAGATGATCGAAGGCGAAGACGGAGTTTGGCATGAGCGGGACGACTATCTCAACCAGAAGATAGACTCCCGATTCGTATGGACCGAATGCCCCACCTGCCGCAAGTAAGTCAACAGTCGGAAAAAGGGACAGTCGCCAAAAAAAAGGGACAGTCCCTTTTGTGGGGACTGTCCCTTTTTTTATAAAGAATTCGGCGGCGACCTACTCTCCCACACAGTTGCCCGTGCAGTACCATTGGCGCAGAAGAGCTTAACGACCGTGTGCGGAATGGGAACGGGTGGAGCCTCTTCGCTATGACCACCGAAAAAGTGGGTATAAAACAGCGATAATTGAATAGTAGAGCAACAACAGCAGCTGTCTAATCAGGATAAGAGCAAGGTCCGGAAGAAGAGGGCAGGGGATACTGTCCTCTGTCTTCCGTCCTCTGTCAAACTGATATGGATAAGCCGCACGGCACA